>NZ_BOPF01000049.1 GCF_016863615.1 Virgisporangium aliadipatigenens
GCTCCCGCCGAGCCCGCTGCGCTCCACGGCGGGGCCGCTTCGCGCCCCGCCGCTCCGGCTCCGCTTGCCGGGTCCGGGGGCGGAGTTCTACCTGCCCGTGCGGAGCTTCTCCAGCCATGCGGTGGCGGCGGCGAAGTCGGCGTCGGTCGTGCGGGCGGGCTGCGGTACCGGCGATTCGCCCGGCTGGGCCGCCCGTGGGTAGGAGCCCAGGAAGCGGACGTCGGCGCAGATGCGGCGCAGGCCCATGAGCGCCTCGCCGACCCTTGCCTCGGCGACGTGGCCGGTGCAGTCGAGGAAGAACGCGTAGCGGCCGAGGCGTTCGCCGGTGGGGCGGGACTCGATGCGGGTCAGGTTGACGCCGCGCACCGCCAGCTCGGTCAGCACGGCGAGCAGGGCCCCGACCTCGTCGTGCGAGATGTAGACGGCGAGGGTGGTCAGGTCGTCGCCGGTCGGCTCGGGCGGTGGACCCGGCCGGGTCACCAGGGCGAATCGGGTCACCGCGTCGGGGTGGTCGGCGATCTCCTTCGCCAGCACGGGCAGGCCGTGTCGGGCCGCGCCGATCGGTGCGCAGATCGCGGCGGGGCTCTCGCCGGCGGCCACCGCCGCAGCGGCCGCGCCGTTGGAGAGCACGTCGATCACGGCAGCCCCGGGCAGGTGTGCCCGTAGCCACCGGCGGCACTGGGCCGACGCCTGCGGGTGCGCCACCACGGAGTCGATCTCCCCGAGAGTGAGCCCCGGGCCGGCCGCCAGCACGAACTGCACCGGGATGACGACCTCCCGGACGATCACCAGTTCGTGGCCGCTCGCCAGTTCGTCCAGGGTCACGCCGACCTGGCCGCCGATGGAGTTCTCCAGGGGGACGAGCGCGGCGTCGACGGAGCCGTCCCGGACGGCGTCGAGGGCCTCGGGCACACTGCGCGCCGGTATCCGAACGCCCTGCTCGGCGGCCGGGATGGTGATCAGCGCCTGCTCGGCGAACGTCCCCTCGGGGCCGAGGTAGGCGTATCGGGTGGGCGAACTGGCGGACATTTCCCCAGGGTATTAGCAGCCCGTAGCGGTCAGGATGCCCGGGGGTGCCGCGCCCCGAACGGCCGGCGTGCACACGTTGGTCCCCGCGGTCACCAGCACCAGCGAGGTCGGCTGTCCCCTGGTCACCACCTGCAACGGCTCGGCGTCGGGAACGGTGAGCACCGTGAACTGCCACGTGCCGGAGCACAGCGGCCCCTTGGACGCCGACGGGGTGACGTTCTTGAGGATGTTCTTGACCAGCGCACCGACCTGCTGGACGGTCGGCTGCCCGTTGCAGCTCGTGGCGGTCATCTCGCTGAACCCGGAGGGCACCGCGCTGGCGGTCGACCGCCGCGTCGGCACCGCGCTCGTCGCCGGGGCCGACGGCAGCTCGAGCTCCGGCGCTGGGGTGGCCGTCTCCGACGGGGGATCGACCGGCGCCGCCGCGCTGTCCTCGCCTCTGGCGCACGCGGAGGCGGCAAGCAGCAGCACCATGACGATGATCATCGATGAACGGCGCCCCATGACACCTCCACTCCCCAGCGGGAGAGGTTACACGGGACTGAAGAAGGTCAGGGAGCCGACGACATCGGACTGCTCGCCGATGGGCGTGGCCACCGCGTCGAGGGTGCAGGCGCCGTCGGGGCACTCCACCCGGATGAGTCCCCGCGCCAGCCGCCCGGAGGAGAGCGACAGCAGCGGCGGAACCTTCGCGACCTCGGTGTCGGTGAGCGGGGCCGCGGCGGTGCTGAAGTCGATGAGGCGCAGGGCACCGCCGGTGGCCTTCTTGCCCAGGGGTGCCTTCTTGAAGCCGAGCAGCCGCACGCAGGAGGGCGACATGGCGACCACGAGGGCCCGGGAGTCGATCACCAGGCTCGGCTCGACGGCGGTCGCGACGGCCTCCGCCCACCGGCGCACGGACGGGTCGAGCGAACCCCCGCCGGGCTGTTGACGCTCGCGATCGACCGACAGTCCGCTGAGGGACAACTCAACGTGAGGCACAACGCCTCCCGGAGCTGTCCGCCACGCCGTAACGCGAGCCCTTTACCACCACGGCCACGACGTTACCGGCGGCGGTGCTTGTTTGTCAGGGCACCGATTCGGTCAGCCCTGCGATGACAGCGTCCACGTCCCGGAAACAGGACGTTCACTCGCCCTTGCTCCAGTCGTACCGGTCGAACGCCGCGTTGGACCACGTGGCGGGGTGATCGGCCAGAGCGAAGAGCTTCTTGACGGTGCGCTGGGCGAGCCGGTTGCCCCGCGAGTTGAGCACGCGCCCGAGCTCCTGGTACGCGCTGACGATGCAGCCCTTGGGCATGCCGTAGAACGTGATCACACCGCTGCCGGCGAACGCCAGCACGGGCATCACGGGCACGGAGATCCCGGCGACGCGGGAGAGCGCGGTCGACGCGAGGCGGGCGTTTTCCCGCGCCTCGGTCACGTACTTGGGACGGCGGCCGTCGATCTGCACGACATCACCGGCGAACGCGACCTTGGTCCGGCCGTGGTCCTTCACCGTGACGGCGAAGACGCCACCGGGGCCGATCGCGAGGAACGTCATGGGTCCGGTGCCGGCGAACCGCTGCAGGTCGACGACCTCCCACGACGGGCCGAGGGAGTTGAGGCTCTGGGCAGCACGCTGATGGCGCGCGGCATCACGCCGACGCTCCCGCGCCTCCCGACGCGCCCGCATCCACTCCCGCGGCGACTGTCGCGCCGGGTCGAGGTAGTCGTCCTGACCGCTCTGTGCGCGCGGCGTGGGGAAGATCGCTGGGCTGTCGCTGGAATGCAAAAGTCCGGTCACTTCGCACCTCCGGCCTCGACGTGCAGTTGTGTGTCTGAATACCGTACGTGTCGACGCGCCTACAGTGGCAGTGTTGCAAAGCGAATAAGGACCTGTGAAGGGGATGAATGCCTCATTCACTTCCTGCCCGGTTTCGCAGATACCGCAAAATCGTACCAAACAACTGACCGTCGGTCATTGGTTGCTGTCCGTTAGTACGAGTCGTTCATGCGGCAGGTGGACCGCCCCCGAGATCGGCGCGGAGCAGGCCCGATGACGCCAACCCCGAAAGGGTAACCGTATTCGGACGTGCGCGCTCCGTGTGGAAACTCACTCATATACACGAAGGCAGATACCCAGCAATCCGGGCGATTTGCACATTCAGCCAGTGCACGCTTTCGCAAATGGCGAGCATCCGGACAGCACTACGCTGACCCCTATGACTGGGGGTCTGGGTTCTCGCGTCGACACCGAGGTTGGCCGGCTCGGGGCGGTGGTGCTGCATCGACCCGGGGCGGAGCTGGCCCGGCTGACGCCACGGAACAACGATTCGCTCCTTTTTGACGGCATTCCGTGGGTCCAACGTGCGCAGGAGGAGCACGACACCTTCGCCGACGCGCTGCGTGGGCGCGGGGTGGAGGTCCTGTACCTGGCGGAGTTGCTCACCGACGTCCTCACCATTCCACAGGCCCGGGCCGAACTGACCGACGCCGTCCTGTCGGATGTGCGTCTGGGCGACTCGCTCCGCTCCGCGGTCGGCGATCATCTCGCCGGCCTGGAGCCCACCGGCCTCGCGGGCGTTCTCATGGCCGGCCTCGCCCACGAGGAACTGCGCACCGGCGCCGGCCTCGTGTACGCGCTCATGGACCGGCACGACTTCGTCATCGACCCGCTGCCCAACCTGCTGTTCACCCGCGACTCGGCGGTGCGCATCGGCAACCGGGTGGCCGTCACCAGCCTGTTCATGCCGGCGCGGCGCCGGGAGACCACGCTGACGCGGGCCATCTACCGGCACCATCCCCGGTTCGCCGGCATCGAGATCCTCTACGGGCCCGACCTGGAGTACCTGGAGGGCGGCGACATCCTGGCCCTCGCGCCCGGTGTGCTCGCGGTCGGCGTGGGCGAACGCACCCGCGCCGCCGGCGCCGAACGCCTGGCCCGCCGGTGCTTCGCCAGAGGGCTGGCGCACACCGTTCTGGCGGTGCCGATCGCGCAGGAACGGGCCACCATGCATCTCGACACCGTCTGCACCATGGTCGACGTCGACGCCGTGGTCATGTACCCGAACATCGCCGACACGCTGATGGCGTACACGGTGTCGGCCGACGAGGACCCCGACGGGGAGCCCCGGATCAGCGGCCCCGAGCCGTTCCTCACGGCGGCCGCCAAGGCCATGGGCATCGACACGCTGCGGATCATCGACACCGGCCTGGACCCGGTGACCGCGGAACGCGAGCAGTGGGACGACGGCAACAACACGCTCGCCATCGCGCCCCGGCTCGCCGTCGCCTACGAACGCAACGTCGAGACCAACGCCCAACTGGAGCGCGCCGGCATCGAGGTGATCCGCATCCCCGGTTCCGAACTGGGCTCCGGCCGCGGCGGCCCCCGATGCATGTCCTGCCCCGTTGACCGGGCGCCGATCGCGTAGGCGGGCGCCCGGTCGCGGCCGGCCTAGCGCAGGCCGGCTTAGCGCAGGGTCAGCTGACGGCCCAGCAGGCCCTGACGCGCACGGCGTTCGGCGGCGGTGAGCGACTCACCGGCGCCGAGCACCTCGCTGTACCGCTTGGCGAACTCCGCCAGCGGCTGGTCCCAGTCCGCCGCGGGCGGGCCGAGCGGCAGGTCCCACACCGGCACCAGCAGCCCGTGCGCCCGGAACATGCCGGCGAACTTCGTGCCCTCGCCGAGCCGGATCGCGTCCGACGCGGCGAGCCGGGCCAGCGCGTCCAGGGCGGCGTCCTCGTTGTCCGGCAGCACCCAGCGCACGTGTGCCTTGTCCGGCACCTGACACCAGTACGCCGACGGCGCGGCGGACAGGCGCACGGTCGGGTAGATCGACTCGTTGGCCCGTTCCAGCGACGCCTTCACGTTGGGGTCGTCGGCGGCGTCCGGCGCCAGCCAGAAGTCGAACCCCTCGTGCAGCGTGACCTTGAGGCCCTCGTCGGCGAGCACGTCCTGCAGCCGCGGACCCGGCCCCGGCAGCGCCGGAACGGCCACCGGCTGGCCCGGCTTCGTCTGCAGCGCGGCGATCAGCGCGGCGGCCAGGTCCCGGGAGACGTCGCCGGACTGGATGTGCCGCTGCAGCCCGATGAACACGTGCCCGTCGGCGCGGTGCATGGCGGGCCAGGCCATCGGCAGCACCGTGGCGAGCGTGACCGCACGGTCGCCGGCCTCCGCGGCCAGCTCCGGGCTCAGCTTCAGCGGTGCCGAGGCGGCCGGCACCAGCTCGCGCAGCGCCACCCACTCGGTTTCGTCGATCAGGCCCTCGAACGGGCGCGCGACGAAGATGTCCTTGACCTTTTCCCGCTTCTCGCGGGGCGACCTCTTGGCGGGGGGCTTTTTTGCCATGCCGGCCAGCCTAGGTGCTCACAGGCACCAACCGGCACATTTCTAACAACGTGCCTAACTACTGAGTTCGGCCCAGACGCACTGACCGAGGCCGTCGCGGTCGACGCCCCAGCTGGTGGCCAGCGCGGACACGATGGCGAGCCCGCGCCCGTCGACGGCGTCGATGCTCGGCGGGCGCACCTGCGGGGACTTCGCCGAACCGCCGTCGGTGACCCGGATCAGCACGCCGCCGCCGGTCAGCAGGCGCCACGCCACCCGGATCACGCCACCGGGCAGCGGCGCCGCGTGCCGCACCGCGTTGCCGACCAGTTCGGCGGCGATCGCCATCGCGTCGGCGAGGCGGTCTCTGCTCACCGAACCCGCGAGCGCGGTGGACAGTCGGCGCCGGGCCACCCGTGCACCGCGCGGCTGGTGCGGCACCACAACGCACCACGCCTTGGATGCGACGACTGCTGTCGACACGGGTCAGACCTCCCCGGGGCTCGCGTCGGCTCGCGGCAGCCGTACCTCAGCCACCGTTCCTCCCCCATCGCGTGGGCGCAACGACACCCACCCGTTCTGGCGTTCCACGATGCGCCGAACGAGGTACAGCCCGAGGCCGACACCGCCGAAGCTCCGCTGATCGCCGCTCTCCAATTGCCAGAACCGCTCGAACGCCCGCTCGACGTGCTCCGGTGGTATGCCGACCCCCCGATCGGACACCCGGAACCACACCGTCTGCGTGTCCGCACCGGCGGTCACGTCGACACTTACCCGAGCCGGCGAGTACTTACACGCATTGGTCACCAGTTCGGTCACCACGGTGAGGATGCCGGCGCGGTCGCCGAGCGCCTTCGGCAGGGCGCTCGGCAGGTCGAGTGCGACCGCCGCCCGGATCTCCGGTGCGAGGTCGCGCTCCACCTCTCGCAACGCATCTATGACATCGAAGGGTACGGGTGCCGCGCCATTCACCGCACCGGCGGCGTCGCTGGCCGCGCTGAGGAGCCGGTCGACCAGCCGCGCCAACTCCCGGGCCCGCTGGCCCAGGACCGTCACCGCTTCGCGTCGGTCGGGCTCCGTGAGCGCGTCCCAATGTTCGACCAGGGTATCGGCGTAACCACGGATGACCGTGACGGGTGTCCGCAGCTCGTGACTGGCGACGGCGAGGAAAAGATCCCGCGACTCGTCGCGGGACGGGTCGCGGGGGTCCGTCTCCGGCTCGGGCCGCAGATAGAGCACGCGGGAACGGGTACCGGCGAGCCGCGTCGCCCGGATCCGCACCAGGGTGCCGTTGGCGAGGCGGTGCACGGTGCTCTGCCCCGAACGCGGCAGCGGGAACGGGAACGTCCGACCGACCACCTCGCCGGCGGCCATGGCGGTGAGCCGCTCGGCGTGCCCGTTCCAGGCGCGCACGGTGCCGTCGGGCGTGACGACCACGATGGCCAGCGACACCGGGTCGAGCACCGGATCGCCGCTCTCCCCGGCGGGCAGGCCGTTCTCGCTGACGTACAGCTGTGCCGCGCAGGTGGCGAAGAGCGTCAGCCACGCCTCGGCGGCCGAGGGCACCGGGTCCCCCTCGCCGCCGCCCAGGTACACCTGGATCGAACCGACCACCACCTCGCCGACGACGGCCGAGGTGCGCAGCATCCGCAGCACCGGCGTGAGCTGGACGAGCGTGACCCGCCCCGGGGTGGACGCGGCGACGGCGTCGGAGATGGCCGGCGACTGCGGATCGATCGGCCGCCCGAGCATGAACTGCGCCGAGCCGCACGCGGCGAGCACCCGCCCGCTGTCCGGGCCGTACTCGACGAAGCTCGCCCCGATGGCGTCCGTGGCGGCGGCGGCCAGTTCGACGAGAAGCTGCAGGCCGACCAGCCCGCCCTCGTTGGTGGTGCCGGAGATCAGATCGGTGAGGCCGCGCAGCAGCGGCACCTCGCCGAAGGGTGGCACATCCGGCGCCGGCAGTCCGGACGCCGGAGGATCTCCGGGGGTCATGGACCCGAGTCTGCCGCGCCGGGCCCGTTCCCGTCATCCCCGGTGCGCCGCCCACCGGCGAGGTGCCGGCGCACAAATCCCGGCCTATCGGTGATAATCGCCCGAACTCCCAGCCGGACACACAGATCGACGTCGGCCGGATCGTTGACGGTCCACACGTACACCTCGTTGCCGTTGCGCCGCAGCCGCTCCGCGATCGCCGGCCGGGCGCGCAGCAACGAGACCCCCGGCCCACCGGCCGCGGCGCCGTACGGGAGGACCGCCGGCGGATACACCCCGGGCGGCAGGTGGTCCATCAGGAAGACCCGCGGGACGTCGGGTGCCAGTTCGCGCATGCGCTGCAGTGCCAGCGGCGAGAACGACATCATCGTCACCGACACCGCGTCGCCCGGCTCCGGACGGTCCAGCGCGAACTTGCGCAGCAGTTCGGCAAGCGTGGGCTCGATCAGCCGCCCGCCGAGCGTGGGATGCTTCGTCTCCACCAGCAGCCGCAGCGGCCGCCCCGCATCCCGAACGGCACCGAGCAGCGTCTCCAGCGTCAGCACCGGGGCCGGCTGTTCGGCCGCGTGCCACGAACCGAAGTCGAGCTGCTCCAGTTCGGCGAGCGTGCGCCGGCGGACCAGGCCGCGGCCGTTGCTGGTGCGGTTGAGCCGCCGGTCGTGCACGCACACGAGGTGCCCGTCCCGGGACAGCCGAACGTCGCACTCGACCCCGTCGGCGCCGTCCTCGATGGCGCGCAGATAGGCCTCGAGCGTGTGCTCGGGCAGCTCGTCCGAAGCCCCGCGGTGCGCGATCACCAGCGGGGCCGCACCGGATCCCGGCAGCTCCGGGTCAGATGACGGTCCCGGCACCGCCGTCCCCGTCGACCACCGGACGGCCGGCGGCCGCCCAGGCGTACATGCCGCCGTCGAGGTTGACGACGTTGTCGAAGCCCTGTTGACGCAGGTAGTGCACCACCTGGCCGGAGCGCCCGCCGACCCGGCAGACCACGACCACCTCGCGGTCCGTCGGGATCTCCGCGGTGCGCTGCGGGATCTGCATCATGGGAACGTGGACGGCGCCCGGCGCACGGCCGGCGGCCCACTCGTCGGGCTCGCGGACATCGAGCAGGAAAGCGTCTTGGGGCACCTGGGCGGGGCCCACCGCGGGGACGGTCACGACGCCCAGCTTACGGACGGTTGGACCAGGTCGGGTTGGCGACCGCCCAATCCTCGAGCGTGTCGTCGACCAGCGCCTTGTACAGCCCCTCCGCCTCCTGGAACGGCAGGATGTACGACGTGCCGCCGATCCACGCCGGCTCGGACGGGACCTGCAGCCCCACGATCGAGTCGGGCCGGATGTCGCGCAGCGAGAACACCAGGTCGGCGATCGAG
This sequence comes from Virgisporangium aliadipatigenens, assembly GCF_016863615.1. Taxonomy (GTDB): domain Bacteria; phylum Actinomycetota; class Actinomycetes; order Mycobacteriales; family Micromonosporaceae; genus Virgisporangium; species Virgisporangium aliadipatigenens. Next base: position 8,707 of record NZ_BOPF01000049.1, read on the forward strand.
TAGCCGTTGGTGTCGACGGTCAGCGTGCCGGCCACCGCGCGGATCATGCTGTCCATCTTCAACGGGTTCTGCAGCACGCCCTTCTTCTGCGCCTGCGTGAGCAGCGCCCGCAGGAAGCGCTGCTGGTTCTTCTGGCGGCCGTAGTCGCCGTCCGGCAGGCTGTAGCGCTGGCGGACGAGGTCCAGCGCCTCCCAGTCGTCGAAGTGGTGGCACCCCGCCTCGTAGACCACGGCGCGCCCGCCCCGGTGCGGCGACAGGAACTTGCCCTCGTCGTCGAAGCCCATGTGCTCGGAGACCACCCGGTGGTCGATGCACATGTCGACGCCGCCGAGCACCCGCACGACGTCCTTGAACCCCTCGAAGTCGACGATCGCCGCGCCGTCGAAGCGGATTCCCATCAGGTTGGTCAGCGTGGCCGAGAGCAGCTGCACGCCGCCGGAGCCGCCCCCGCCGTAGTCGAACGCCGCATTGATCTTGTCGCGCCCGCCCCGGAACCCGGTCTTCTCGAACGGCGGGATCTCCACCCGCAGGTCGCGCGGGACCGACAGCAGGTACACGCGATCCATCGTGACCGGAACGTGCGCCACGATGATCGAGTCGGACCGCTGCCCGCCCTCGGGGTCGTCGACCCGGGCGTCGGAGCCGATCAGCAGGAAGTTGAGCGGGCCGGTGAGCTTCGTACGGGGGATGTCCTCATCGGTCTTGAGCCCCACGCCGGCCCCGGAACGGGCGTCGTCGGCGAGCAGCGTGTCCTTCTTGACGCTGTCGTCGTAGCGGTTGGCCAGCACCTTGCCCGCACCTAGCGCCCCGCCCGAGGCGAACATCAGCAGCACGCCGAGGACGATCAGCAGCCGGGCCCAGATCGGGTCCCGACCCGGGAGAGGAACGCGCACGGAACGCCCATCGGCGCGCCGCCACACCGGTCGAGTGGAGCCACCGGGGCGCACCCCCTCGGCACCGTCGCCGCTCCGCGGCAGCTCCGGGTAGGTCCGCTTGGGCCGGCGCCGTAACTGGCGCGGGATCCGGCGCAGCCGCGAACCGGCAGCCGTCTGCGGCATGCCTGTCGTGTCGTACCCGAGCCTGGACGTAGCGCCTCCCCATTGCGGAACGCCCTTGGAATACCCGTCCGGACGACGCCGAACCGCGGCTGACGCTCAACTATACGAGGCAGACATTGCGCCCCGGTGTCCTGCAGATCTAGACGCGGGTCACACCGGATAACGTTGCCTCAAGCCGGACTGACCAGCTCAGGATGAGCAACGACGAAGGTGTCGAGTTGGCCGTTGCCGAGCGCCGACAACAATTCGGCGCCGATGGGGTCCAGCTCCTCGCCCTGGTAGTTGTCGCCGACGCCGACGCCGTGGCCCGGCGTCCGGACCATGACGAGATCGTCGTCCCGCACGTTTCGTAGGGAAAATGCCAGCTCCGCGGGGCTGATTCCCTGGCTGTCGAACGTCAACGCGGCACCCACCTTGCGGATGATCGCGTCGAGCTTCTTCGGGTCCGACACAATTCCCTGGCTCGTCGCCTTCTGCATGACGGCTTTCAGGAACTTCTGCTGATTGCGCTGCCGGTCGTAATCCCCGTTGGGCAGGCTCTTGCGCTGCCGGACGACGTCGAGCGCCTGGAGATCACCGAGATCGTGGCACCCCGCCGGATAGAAGAACGGCTTCCCGCCGTCGTCCGGCGCGAGGAACTTCCCGTCCGGCCCGGTGCCGAGATGTTCGCTGCGCACGTCGTGGTCGAGACACATGCGCACGCCGCCCAACTCCCGCACCACCGCCCGGAACCCCTCAAAATTGATCACCGCGGCGACGTCGAACCTGATGTCGACCAGGTTTTCGATGGTCTGCGACAGCAGCTGGAACCCGCCGGCGAGCCCGCCGAAGTTCTCCACGCCGTAGGGAAACGCGCCGTTGAGCTTCTCGTGCGTGGCCCGCTTGCGACCGGGCGGCGACGCGGGGATCTCGACGATCAGGTCCCGTGGGAGTGACACCAGGAACGCCTGCTTATGGCCGGCCGGGATGTGCACCATGATGATGGAGTCGCCACGGGCCGGCTCGTCGCTGCCGGGGCGTTCGTCGACGCCGACCAGCAGCATGTTGAGCGGGCGGTTGGGATCGATCTCGCTCTGCCGCTCCTCGTCGGGGGCGAGCAGGTCGTCCTTGTTGACCGCGCCGTCGTAGCGGCTGTTGAGCACGGCACCGCCGGCCAGCGCGGCACCGCTGAAGAGGACCAGCAGCACACCGAACACGACGACGAGCCACGCCCACAGCGGATCACGGCGACGCGGGGGCGGCGGTGTCGGCTGCGGGAGTGGCGGCGTTACCCCGACGGACTGTCCAGACACCGGCGGCCTCCCTGGGCTACACCATAGACAGCCCGGGCGAGGACCCCTGCCCTACTTGCTGACGAAGTCCGGGTGCGTGGCGATGAAATCGTCGATCTCGTCCGACTTGAGCGACTTCAGCATGGCCTGGGTGTCCTCGCTGAGCCCCTCACACTCCTCGCTGCCGCAACGGATCGGATTGAACTTCCCGGCGTTGGACTTGAGCATGACGACGTCGTTCTCGCTGACGCCCTTGACCGTGAAGAGCCAGCTCTCGAAGCTCGCGCCGTTGAGGTCGACCGTCAGCGCGCTGCCGATCGATTTCACCAACTCCAGCACTTTCAGCGGGTTCTTCTGGAGCTCCCGGTCCTTGGCGCGCTTGGCGAGCGCCTTGACGAACTGCTGCTGGTGGCGCTGGCGGCCGTAGTCACCGTCCTCCAGGCTCTTGCGCTGGCGGACGTAGTCCAGCGCCTCCCAGCCGCCGAACTGGCGACACTCGCCCGGGTAGTACGTCATCGGCTTGCCGCCCTGGTGCGGCGACAGGTACTTGCCGTTCTTGTCGAAGCCCCAGTGCTCGCTCTTGACCGGCTTGGTCGAGTCGACGCACATGTCCACGCCGCCGAGCGCGTCCACGACCTTCTCGAAGCCCTTGAAGTCGACGATGGCGCCGGCGTTGAACTTCAGGCCGGAGAGGCGGCTGATGGTCAGCGAGAGCAGCTCGAAGCCGCCCTGGCGGCCGCCGCCGTTCTGCCAGCCGTAGGCGAAGGCGCTGTTGATCTTGTCATTGCCGCCCTTCCACTTCGTCTTCGAGTACGCCGGGATGTTGACGTACGAGTCGCGCGGGATGGAGGCGATGTAGGCCCGGTCGTGCGTCGCCGGGATGTGCAGGATCAGGATCGAGTCCGCCCGCACCAGGTCGGTCGTGTTGGTCGGGCGTTCGTCGACGCCGACCATGAGGATGTTGAGCGGGCCGGTCAGCGCCTTGGCGTTGGAGACACCGGCCTCGCCGAGCAGCGGGGCCTCCTCGACGTCGCCGGTCAGCTGCGCGATGAGCGCCTTGCCGCCGACGATCACGCCGCCGCTCAGCACCATCAGCATCGCGCCGCCGATGACCAGCAGCCGGGCCCAGAGCGGGTCGCGCCGCTTCGGCTTCTTCTTGGGCGCACCGCCGGAGCCGGGACCCCGTCCGCCGCGACCGCCGTTGCGGGGGCCGTCGCCGCCGCCACGCGGGGGACGCCCGCCGGAACGCGGACGCTCGCCCGACCCGCCGGAACGGGCCCGGGCGGACTGCCGCGGCTCGTCGAAGTTGAGCACCTCGAAGTCGTCGTCCGCGTAGGGCGCACCCGGGCGGCCGGGAGTCGAGGCGCCGGGGGCGCGGGAGGCCTGTCGCCGGCGGGTCGTCTCGCTCAGCCAGTCGTCACCCATGTCGCCCCGGCCGGAGGACACCGCCGGCTCTCCGTAACTGTCACGCTGTGTGCCGTAGACCCCACCGGAGCGGTCTGTCGCTACCGAGCCCGGGGCGGGGTTACCGCGCCGGGCCTGGGGATACGACATGCCATCTCCTACTCAGCCGCGGACAGTCGATGCGCCGACACCGAAATTTACGGATCAAGTCCGCGGCGCACGAGACGCGCGACCGCGGACCTGAACGCGAGGTTACCTAACTACCGTCGAACTGGGCAGTCCCCGTTCCCCTTACTCAACAGCCGACTGCCCGATTCGGTAACTTTGACCTACTTCGCCGGTGGCGGATTGGCGGCGAACCACTCGCCCGCCTTGTCGTTCTTGATCGCTTCGTAGAGCCCCTTGGCCTTGGTCTCGTCCGGCACCACGACGTCCTCGCCATTAATGATCTTCGACCCCTGGTGCGGGCTGACCGAGAACGTCAGGTCCTGGCTGCGGATGTTCCGGAACTGCAGGGCGAGGTCCACCGGCGACAGGTCCTGGTCCACCGTCACGGCCTTGGTGGCCGCCTTGAGGAACGAGTTGAGCTTCATCGGGTTCGACAGTGTGCCACCGCTCACTGCCTTGTCCATGATCGCCTTCATCAACTCCTGCTGGTGGCGCATCCGCGCGAAGTCGCCCTCGGGGAACTGCTTGCGCTGCCGGGCGTAGTCCAGGGCGGCCGCGCCGTCGAGGTGCATGACGCCCTTCTTGAACTGCCGGAACGGCTGGTGGATCGACTTCACGTCCTGCTCGATGTTGAGGTCCACGCCGCCCAGCGCGTCGACGACCGACGTGAACCCGCCGAAGTCGATCAGCACCACGTGGTCCAGCCGCAGGCCGGTGTAGCCCTCGACGGTGCGCACCACCAGCGGGATGCCGCCCCACGCGAACGCCGCGTTGATCTTCGCCTTGCCACCGCCCTGACCGGACTTCGGGTCCTTCGGGATCGGCACGTACAGGTCACGCGGCATGGAGATGAGGTACGCCTTGTCGTGGCTCGCCGGGATGTGCGCCACGATCAGCGTGTCCGTGCGGGCGTTGCCCGGCTTGTCGGCGTTCTCCGGGTCACGCGAGTCGCTGCCCAGCATCAGGATGTTGAGCGCACCGTCGACGGTCTTGGCCGGACGGCCACCCGTGATCCCGGCGAAGGCGTCGGTGCGCCGCACGTCGTTGTTGAGGTTCTGGTAGTACGTGTACGCCCCACCGGCCCCGATCAGGGCCAGAACCAGCAACACGACGCCGGAGACGAGGAAGATCCGACCCCAGCGCGGCCGCGGACGACCACCCCGGTAGGTGGGGCCGGAACGCCCGGGCGGCACCTGGCCGCCCCCGAACGCCGGCTGCGAATTCCCGCGCTGGGCGGAGACGGAGGCGCGGCCGGCGGCCCGGCCCTCAGCAGATCTCGTGGACATGGTCACAAGAGTACGAACGAGAACCGTTCGGCGCCTGTCCGGCGAATCCGGACGGCACTAACCGGGGAGACGACCCCGGAAGTAGTCGATGGCCCGCCCGAGCCCCTCGTCCGGACCCACCTGCGGCTCGTATCCGAGCAGCTCACGGGCGAGCGTAAGGTCCGGCCGGCGCTTCTCCGGGTCGTCGGCGCCACGCTCCGTGTAGATGATCTCGGAGGAGCTGCCGGTCAGCCTGACGATGCGTTCGGCCAGCTCACGCATGGTCATCTCGTGCTCGGTGCCGCAGTTGACCGGGCCCGGGTGGCCGGAGTCCAGCAGCAGCAGGATGCCGCGCACCAGGTCACCGACGTACGTGATCGAACGCGTCTGCTTGCCGGTGCCGTGCACGGTGATCGGCTTCCCGTGCAGCGCCTGGTCGACGAAGGTGGGGATCGCCCTACCGTCGTCGGGCCGCATGCGCTCGCCGTAGGTGTTGTGTGCCATGACACCGGTGCCGGCCCAGAAGTTCTCCTTGCCGGGCACGACGAAGTCGTAGACGAGCGGTGTCGCGTCCACCGGCTCGATTGCGGTGATCGGTGCCCACACCAGGTCACCGAAGCGCTGGGCCTGAAGTTCCTGTTCCACCCCGTCGTCCCACTCCAGCGGGCTCCACGGCGAGACGTGACAGAGCGTCAACCGCCAGAACGGGTACCGGCGGTCGCCGGTCCGCTGCTGGAACGTCGACGTGTACCGCCCGACCGACGGCACCAGACCGAACCGGGCAAGTGCGACCACGAGATCGTCCTTGAGCCGCTCGGATGTCGTCGAGAACTCGTGCCGAGCCTTCTCGTCCAGCTTCTTGCCGCTGTGCACACCGTCGCCGACCCGGTATCCCTCGATGAACCACTTGAGCCGGCTCAGCGGCAGGCCCAAAATCCAGCCCGGGATCGCCTTCTCCGGCCCGCCGAGGCCGAGGTCTCGCCACAGGTCCACCAGTACGTGGCTGTGCACGAAGAGCGCCGGACCACGATCGGCCGACCCCGGCGCCCGAACGACGTGCAGGCCGAGGTCGCGCCGAATGATGTGCTCGGCGATGTCAAGCGTCGCGTCGTCGCAGCTGATGTTGATGAAGCTGCTCTTCGGACGGTCGTCGAACAGGCAACCCTCGGCCACGAACAGGCCGAACAGCCACAGGAGCTGATCGGAGATCTCGACGTTGACCGGCAGGGCGGCCCCGGCGCCCGAGGAGTAACGGCGCATCCGTGCTTCGGCCGGAACGTTGATGCCCAACTCCTGCACGACCGCCAGCGGTACGCACTCGTCCTCGCGCCACCGGTGCAGGGTGCCCCACGACGACTGACGTGTGCGGCCGGAGCGGGCCGTGATGAGACCGACCGCTTCGTCGCGCCGCTCGTGCAGTTCGCCGCCGAGGCCGGGCCAGGTGACAGCGACCGCCCACCGGTCATGGCCGGGAGCCGAGTACAGATCGACGAGCGAGACCAGCTTCCGTTCGCGTTCGATCACGTCGAGTCGGCCGGCGATCGCGATCCGATCTCCGACGGCGAGTTCACGTACCGGCTTCGCCTCGGGCTCGCCGTCGGCACCGCGCCGGAACACGCTGTGGTCGCCGGTCACCGCCAGCTTGCGGCCGTACCCGGTGGTGACTCGGAAGCACTGCGCCTCGGTGGGGTGCCCGACCAGGAACGACGCCTCGCTCGGGGCCATCGCGCCGTGCGTGTTGAACGCCGGCACCGTGTACCCGAACAACTCCACGGAGGTGCCGATGCGGTCGGCCAGCTCCTGCACCGTCTCGTGGCGCAGTTCGAGCCCGTCGTCGTAGAGGACCTTCTCGTCGGCCAGGATCGAGTTGAAAATACGGACGATGGCGGTGTCCACGCCGCGGGTGCGCCGGTAGCCCATCACGGCCGCCTCGCTGAACCGCTTCGCCTCGTCGTAGACGCTGCGCACGCCGATCGGGTTGACGTTGCCGAAGTAGGTCTCCGGCTGCGGGTGCACCAGCGGGTCGCCGTACGCCTCCGACGTGGAGGCCATGAGGAAGCGCGCACCGTCGGCGGCGGCGCGTTCGAGAAGGTTGAGCGTGCCGAGCGAGCCGACCCGCAGGATGTCGATCGCCAGCGGCACGAAGTCGGTGGGGCTGGCCGGCGACGCGAAGTGCATGATCGCGTCGAAGCGTTCGGCGAGCGCGGGGTGTGCCGGCAGCGGCTCGGAGACGTCGGCCTCGACGAGCGTGAACCGGGGCTCACCGGCCAGGTGCGCCACGTTTTCCTTGCTGCCGGTGACGAAGTTGTCGACCGCCACGACGGTCGCTCCGCGGGCGATCAGCGCATCGACGAGGTGCGAGCCGACGAATCCGGCCCCGCCGGTGACGAGGATCCGGTGTCCCGCGCCGTAGCGCTCTGCGATCGCCATGAGGGCACCCTACCCATCCCGCCTGCGACGAGACGGGTAGGGGCGCCCTGCGATACAGCGTGGAACGTCAGTGGGCGCCCGCGCCCGTCAGGGAGCGGACCTCCAGCTCGGCGTACTTCTCCGGGCCGTCCGGCGGGGTCTTCGACAGGATCGTTCCGAGCCAGCCGCAGAAGAAACCGAACGGGATGGAGATCAGGCCCGGGTTCGACAGCGGGAACCAGTGCCAGTCCGACTTCGGGAACATCGCCGTCGCGCTGCCCGACACGACCGGGCTGAAGAACACCAGCACGACCGCCATGATCAGACCGCCGTAGATGGCCGACACGGCACCCGTCGTGTTGAACCGCTTCCAGAACAGCGAGTACAGGATCGCCGGCAGGTTGCCCGAGGCGGCGACCGCGAAGGCCAGCGCCACGAGGAACGCCACGTTCAGCGTCTGCGCCCGGATGGCGAGCACGATCGAGACCGCGCCGATCACCAGGGCCGAGATGCGGGCCACCCGCACCTCCTGACGCTCGGAGGCCTGGCCGCCCTTGATGACGTTCGCGTAGAAGTCGTGCGCGAGCGACGAGGACGACGCGAGGGTGAGGCCCGCGACCACCGCGAGGATGGTGGCGAACGCGACGGCCGCGATCACGGCGAGCATGATGGCGCCGCCGGTCTCGCCACCGAGGTAGCGCTCGCCGAGGACGCGCGCCAGCTCGGGGGCCGCGATGTTGCCGGCCTTGTCGAGGGCGGTGATGTTCTTGCCGCCCACCAGCGCCGCGGCGCCGAACCCGAGGGCCAGCGTCATCAGGTAGAACGTGCCGATGATGCCGATCGCCCAGAGCACGCTCTTGCGGGCGGCCTTGGCGGTGGGAACGGTGTAGAAGCGGATCAGGATGTGCGGCAGGCCGGCGGTGCCGAGCACCAGCGCGATGCCGAGCGAGAGCAGGTCCATCTTGCTGTAGAAGGTCGCCAGCGCGTCCTTCGGGTTCTCGACGCCGTAGCGCTGGCCCGGTTCGAGGAAGGCGTCGCCCTTGCCGGACTTCGCGGCGGCGTCGCCGAGCAGGTCCGACAGGTTGAACTTGAACGCCGCGAAGACCATGATCGTCATGACCGCGGCGCCGGTCATGAGCAGGAACGCCTTGACGATCTGGACGTACGTGGTGCCCTTCATGCCGCCGATCGTCACGTAGATGATCATCAGCGCGCCGACCATGATGATGGTGGCGATCTTGGCGGTGTCGGCGTCCATCCCGAGGAACGTCTGCCCGGGCTTGATGCCCAGCAGCAGCGCCACGAGCGCGCCGGCGCCCACCATCTGGGCCAGCAGGTAGAAGATCGACACGGTGATCGTGGAGACCGCGGCGGCCGTCCGGACCGGCTTCTGCTTCATCCGGAACGCCAGCACGTCGGCCATCGTGTACTTGCCGGAGTTGCGCAGGAGTTCGGCGACGAGCAGCAGCGCCACCAGCCACGCCACGAGGAACCCGATCGAGTACAGGAAGCCGTCGTACCCGTACAGGGCGATGATGCCGGCGATACCGAGGAACGACGCCGCCGACATGTAGTCGCCGCCGATGGCCATGCCGTTCTGGAACCCGGAGAACGAACGGCCGCCGGCGTAGAAGTCCGTGGCGTCCTTGGTCTGCCGGCTGGCCCAGATCGTGATGCCGAGCGTGAACGCCACGAAGACCAGGAAGAGAACGATCGTGATGTCTCTTGCGCTCATGCCTTGTTCTCCAGCTTCGCGCGGATCGCGTCAGCGGTCGGGTCGAGGTTCTTGTCGGCGTAGCGGGAGTACAACCACGCGATGACGAACGTCGACACGAACTGCAGCAGCCCGAAGATCAGCGCGACGTTGATGTGGCCCACGATCTTGGTGTCCATGAACCCGCGCGCGTACGCGGAGAGGATCACGTAGAGCGCGTACCAGAGGAAGAAGGCGGCGGTCATCGGGAAGACGAAGCCGCGCAGCGCCTTGCGCAGCTTGGCGAACTCGGGGCTGGCCTCCACCGCCACGTAGTCGGCGGCGGTGGGTGGGCCGGTCACCTGCGGTTGATCCACCGTATTGGCGGAGTCGGTAGCCATGGATACCACCTGTCGGGTGTGAGGGGGTGCGGGGTTGACTTCCTGCGCACGGTAGGAAAGCCGTGCGTACCCCCTCAGCCGTCCCGGTCAGGCGGTGCGCCGAGCGGACGCAGGTGTGCGCCCAGTGGGACAGGTCACACCGTTCAGCGCAGGCCGTGGTAGCGGCCCCGGTGGTGGATCAGCGGCTCCCCGGGGGCGGCGGGCTCGACCGTCTCGACGGTGCCGTCGACCAGCAGGCCCCAGCCGAGTGCGCGGGCCTCCGCGAGGCGGCAGCCCGCCCAGGTCACCGGTCGTGCCGGCACCGGCCCGTAGGGCGTCTCCCGCCAGTTCTCCTGTTTGAACAGGCCGCCCGGCGCCGGCATGAGGCCCGCGAAGCGGTCGGCGAGTTGGGTGTCGCCGCGTTCGAGCACGGTGACCGCGAAGACGCCGGCCGTCTCGATCGCCGTCCACAGGTCGCTCTCGTCGTCGAGGTGTCCGAGCAGGTGCGCCGGATCGCCGTCGACGACGAGCGTGGAGGAGACGGTCAGGCCGGCCGGACCGGGCGCGGTCCACAGCGTGACCCCCGCCGGCAGCCGGCCGCGCAGGCGGCGCACCGGTGAGCGTTCGCCCTCCGGCGTGGCGAAGGGGTCCGTCGAGTGGATCGTCATGACCTGATTGTCACCGCCGCGGGATGACCGCCTGCAGGATCTCCGGTGCGCGTCCGTCGAGGGTGACTCCGGCGACCACCGTTCCCACCACGAGCAGGCCGCCGCCGAGCCCCAGGCCGAGGAGCAGCGTCAGGGCACCCGCCAGTTTCAGCATCAGCAGTGGAACGGACAACGCACCGCCGATCACCACTGTGCCCAGCGAGGCGAGCCCGCGCATCCCGCCGGTGCCGGCGCTCATGGCGAACGGGTTGGAGCTCTCCGGCAGCGCGTACGGCAGGAAGACCGAGAGCATGACCGCGATCGCGCTCGCGGCGCCGTAGGCGAGCACGGCCACGCCGAGCGCGGACAGGACCTGCCCAGCCGCGCCCGTCAGCAGGCCGATGACCGTGATCGACACCAGCAGCGGCGGCAGCACGAGCAGCCCCACGGCGGTCAACCGGGCGGCGACCTCGGTGCGGCCGGGGACGCCCGCGAGGACGTTCGCGGCGTACGAGGAGCCGTCGAAGCCGAACTGGTTGGCCAGCACCGCACCCAGGTACGAACCGGAGAAGACCACCGCCATCGCCAGGCTCGGCCCGCCGCCGCTGATGCGCAGTACCAGCGGCAGCACGACGGCCACCATCACCAGCACCGTCAGGCTCGAACGCCGGCGCGGCTCGCGCACCCAGTACCGCCACTCGCGGGCCACCAGCCCGGCGAACGTGCCGCGCGGCAGCCACCGCAGCGGCAGTGGCACCAGCCCACCGGCCGCCTTGGCCGGCGGCGGCTTGCGGGCGGACTCCCCCGCCCCGCCGAGCATGGCGCCCGGCAGCCGCACCGCCCACCAGAACAGCAGCAGCCCGATGGCCAGCACGGTGATCCCGGTCCGGGCCACGGCGGCCGGCCAGTCGCCGGCGGCCACGTCGGCACCGATCGCGTACGGCGCCCCGAACGGCGTCCAGGCCAGCGCCTGGGCGACCTGTTCGAGGCGGGCGAAGCCGAGTGACTGCGCGAGCGAGGCACCGGCCAGTTGCAGGGGACCCAGGCCGGCGGCCAGCACGGCGAGGATGAGCACCGCCCGGTCCCTGGTGCGGCGGGAGCGCAGGGCGGTGGCCAGCGCGGTGGTGACCGCACGGCTGGCCGCTACGCACAGGGCGAGCGCCAACAGCGTTCCCACAAAGGCGGTGAGGGCCGCACCCGGACCGCCGCGGACGGCGGCGGCGAGGACCAGGCCCTGGGTCGCGAACAGGGTCATCAGGGGTGGAACGCCGACCAGCGCGGCGGCCGTCAGGCCCGGCACCAGCACGCGGCGCGGCAGCGGCAGCAGCGCGAACCGGGCCGGGTCGAGCGTCTCGTCCACCCCGAAGACCAGCAACGGCATGAGCACCCAGCCGAGCACCAGGAAACTGCCGCCGAGCACCGCCATCACGAACGCCTCGCGTTCCCGGGTGACGGCCGTGGCGGCGAAGTATCCGAACCCGAGGATCGAGAACCAGAGGCCGCCCAGGATGCCGAGTACGGCGACGGCGATCTTCCACCCGCCGCCCCGGAACGAGTTGCGCAGCAGCCGCAGCTTCAGCCGGACGAACATCCCCGTGCCGGGCAGGGCGTATCCGTCTACAGCCACGCCAGCTCCGCACCCGTGGCGGTGCGGCCGCCGACCACCTCGACGAACACGTCCTCCAGCGGCCGGCCGGCGCAGACCTCCTCGACGGTGCCGACGCGGCGGATCCGGCCCTCGGCCATGATCGCGACGTGGCTGCAGAGCTTCTCGACGACGGCCATCACGTGGCTCGAGAAGATCACCGTGCCGCCGCCGCCGACGTAGCGGTGCAGGATGTCGCGGATCAGCGCCGCCGACACCGGATCGACCGCCTCGAACGGCTCGTCCAGCACCAGCATCCGCGGGGCGTGCAGCAGCGCGCAGGCCAGGCCGATCTTCTTCTTCATGCCGGCCGAGTAGTCGACGACGAGCGTGCGACCGGCGCGGGCCAGGTCGAGGACGTCGAGCAGGTCGCGGCTGCGTTCGGCGACCACGTCGCGGGGCATCCCGCGCAGCAGGCCGGTGTACTCCAGCAGCTCGGGCCCGGTGAGCCGGTCGAACATCCGTACCCCGTCGGGCAGCGTGCCGAGCGCGCGCTTGGCGGCCAGCGGGTCGTGCCACACGTCGCGACCGAGCACCTCCGCACTGCCCTGGTCGGGGCGCAGCAGCCCGACGGCCATGCTGAGCGTGGTGGTCTTACCGGCACCGTTGGGCCCGAGCAGCCCGTAGAACGAACCGGCCGGCACGGCCAGATCGACCCCGGCCACCGCGAGCACCCCGTCGAACCGCTTGACCAGACCTCTTAGCACGAGCGCGGGGGATTCGGTCACGTTCCGAAAGTATGCGAATGCTCAAGAGCGTGCGTCATCCGATGGGATTAGCTACTCATCGTTATCTATCGGTCACAATCTGAGAGCATCTGGGGAGTGCAGGCGGAGCATGATCCCGTTGACGCCCGCCGGCACCCGGTCCCGCGTCGCCAGCGACACCAACACCATCACCAGGAACGACAACGGCACCGTCCACGCCGCCGGCTGCGCCACCAGCGGCTGCGCCCACCCCGACGGCGGGCCCGCCAACACCGTCCACAGCACCGCGCAGACCGCCGCGCCCCCACCGGTCACGATCCCGGCCGCCGCGCCCGGCGCCGTCAACCCGCGCCACCAGATCCCCAGCACCAGCAGCGGACAGAAACTCGACGCCGCCACCGCGAACGCCAACCCCACCACCGTCGACACGTCCAGCGCCGACACCGGCAGCGCCAACGCCATCGGCACCAGCCCCGCCACGACGCTCGACAGCCGGAAGTCGCGCACCGAACCGCGACCCAGCACATCCGTCGACAGCACGCCCGCCACGCTCGTCAACAGCCCGCTGGAACTCGACAGGAACGCCGCGAACGCACCGGCCGCCACGAGCGCGCTCAACAGCCGCGCGCCGAACCCGTCACCGAGCATCGCCTCCGGCAGCACCAAAACCACCGTGTCCGTGCGCCCACCCTCGGCCAGTTCCGGCGTGTACACCCGGCCCAACGCCCCGTACAGCGTCGGCATCAGGTAGAAGAGCCCCACCAGGCCCAGCACCACGAGCGTCGTGCGGCGCGCCGCCTGCCCGTCCGGGTTGGTGTAGAAGCGCACCAACACGTGCGGCAGCCCCATCGTCCCGAGGAACGTCGCCAGGATCAGCGAGTACGTGCTGAACAGGCTCTCGCTGCCCGGCACCAGCCAGTCCAGGGCGTCGTGCCCGGCGATCGCCGGCCGCCCGTCCGACTGCCACGCCATCAGCAGGAACATCACCGGCAGCGCCAACGCCGTCAGCTTCAACCAGTACTGGAACGCCTGCACGAAGGTGATCGCCCGCATGCCGCCGAGCGCCACGTTCGCGGTCACCACCCCGCCCACGACGACGGCACCCAGCCAGTAGGGCGCACCGGTCACCGTCTCCAGGGTCAGCCCCGCCCCCTGCAACTGCGGCACCAGGTACAGCCATCCGATGAACATCACGAACAGCGTCGCCAGCTTGCGCAGCTTCCGGGAGGCCAGCCGCAGTTCGCAGAAATCCGGCAGCGTGAACGCCCCCGACCGGCGCAGCGGCGCCGCCACGAACAGCAGCAGCGCCAGATACCCGGCCGCGAAGCCGACCGGGTACCAGAGCACGTCGACGCCGTTCTTCAGCACCAGGCCGGCCACGCCGAGGAAGCTCGCCGCCGACAGGTACTCGCCGGAGATCGCCGCCGCGTTCCAGCGCGGGCTCACGCTCCTCGACGCGACCAGGAAGTCGGAGGTGGTGCGCGCCAGGCGCAGCCCGTATGCCCCGATGGCGACGGTCACCAACGTCACCAGCACGACCGCCGCCAGGGTCATGGTTTGCGGTCCACCAGTTCCGTGAACTCGTGCTCGGTCCGCTCGGACAGCCACACATACGTGGCGCCCACCCCGAAGAGAAACGGATACGCCAGCACGCCCAGCAGCAGCCACGGCAGCGCGATCCCGAACGGCCGCACCGCCGCCAGCGACGGCGCCACCGCGAACAGCAGCGGCAGCCCGCCCAGCCCGATCGCCACCACGGCCGCCATGCCCAGCGCCAGGCTCAACTGGGTGCGCATCAGGCCGCGCAGCACCGCCTCACCGACGCCGCTCTGCTCCTGGAGCTCGGCACGCACCTGACCGGCCCGCCGGTCGCGCGCGGCGTCGGCGAGCACCACCCGCACCCGCTGGGGAGGATCCTGCGAGGGCTCGACCGCCATGCCGGGCATCCTCGCAGGAGGCCACCCCTTTGTCAGATCCCCGGTTCAGCCCTTTGTCAGATCCCAGAGCCGGCGCGAACCGTCGGGCTCCGTCCACCAGACGTACGGGCGGGTCAGGTTCCCCGGCTCCGGGTGGTTCCACATGCCCTTGATCTCGCCGGTCGACAGGCGGAACCACGCGTTGGCCCCGATGTCCCACAGCAGCCAGCCGTCCGGCCCCCGGCCGATCACGCCGCCCGACACGATCGTCACCTGTTCCAGGGGAACTCCCAGCGAATACAGCTTGCCCTCGTAGTCGCTCGCGAGCGCACCGTTCGCACCGTCGTTGGCCACGCACAGCCACAGCCCGCACCGCAGCGGCCCGGCCCCGTTGTCGAACGCGCTCGGCAGCCGCCGGTCCGGATCGGTGCCGGTGAGGTCCACGATCTGCGTGCCGCCGGCGATGCCGTTCTGCACGTCGGCGGTGCGCACCGCGTAGTCGTGCCCGACGACCGTGGCCCCGCGCGCCGCCGGCACCTCGACGGGCTCCGAACCCGCGGTCAACGGCATCCGGTACACCGCCCCCGACTCGGTGCTCCACCACAGGTAACGCGAGCCGACCGCGAACCCGGTGATCAGCGCCTTCGCCCCCCGCACCTCCGCCACCTGCACCGCGGCGAAGTCGGTGTACGGGGCGTACCACAGCCGGGCGTACGGCTCCGCGTCGAAGGAGCGGTTGTGCGCGTACCAGCCGATCCCGGCGCCGCCCCACACCACCGGCTGGTAGGCGAACTTCTCCACCGAGTCGGCGTCGCCGAGCGTCGCCCGCTTCTCCGCCGTGCCGGCGTCGATCAGCATCGGCACACCGCGGTCGTTGCCGACCAGCGGCTGAACGACCACCACGCCGTTGATCGTCCCGGCCGGCAGATAATGCTGCCCGCCGGCGAGACTCGGCGGCAGCTTCAGGGGCTTGTTCCCGACGGTCCCCTCCTTCGCCCGCTCGGCCGGCAGCGGCGGCCGGTCGGCCGGAGTGCTCGCCGCCGGGCCGTTCGCGACCGGCGGCGCGTCGAACGCCGCGTCGCCGGACGGCCGCAGGACGAGCGCCGCCGCCGACAGCACCAGCACCGCCGCCACGGCCGACACCCCGGTCGCCGTCGTGCGCCGCCGCACGATGCGCCGCTGCCGGTCGCGCACCGCCGCGTAGAAGTCCGGCTCCGGAGCCGGAGCCAGTTCGGCCGCCGCACCGAGGGTGCGCGCCAGTTCGTCGTCCATCGTCGCCCGCGTCACCGGGTCCTCCGCGTTCATGACCGGGCCGCCCGCGCGACCGGGATCCAGTTCTGCCGCAACTTGTCCAGCCCGCGCGCCGCCTGGCTGCGCACCGTCACCCGCGAGACGCCGAGCAGCGCACCGATCTCCTCGTCCGTGAGCTGCTCGTAGTAGCGCAGGACGAGCACCGCCCGCTGACGCGGCGGCAGATGACCGAGCGCGCGCCACAGCCCCGCGTCGCCGTCGGCGCGCTCCAGCGCCGCATCCGTATATCCCTTTTCGGGAACGTCGTCCACGATGCGTTCCCGCCGTGCCCGGCGCCACCAGCTGATGTGCAGGCGGGCCATGGTCGTTCGCACGTAACTCTCGGGGTCCGCCTTGTGGCGCACGCGTGACCAGGAGGCGCCCAGCCGGGCCAGCGCCTCCTGGGTCAGGTCGGCGGCGTCATGGGCGTTGCCGCTCAGGACGTAGCCGTAGCGCAGCAGCGCGGCGGAACGGGACCGCACGAAAGTCTCGAAACCGTCCGCCTCCACAGCCACCCCCTCGCCATCTCCCGACGCACGAGGGGGCCGATCTGTTGCATGCCCCTCCGCAGGGCACACGGCGAGCGCTATCGAGGAGGTCTTCGTCAACGGCCCCACGATCCGGAAGAACCTGCGCGGGCGTGCGGCCACCCACATCGCACACGGCGTAACGGACGAGGGGCGAAAGCTGACAGTGGCTTCGTCTACTTCGTCGATCAGCTATCGGCATATCCGATCACAGCATGGGAGCGGTCATGAACAAGCCACAGGAGATCGATGAAGTGACCGGTCTCAGCGTCGCCGAGATGGAGGCGATCGCCGAAGACCTCTACGAGCACCGGCAGGAACCCGACGGCCCGGAGGTGCCGGTGGAGCACGCCCCCGAGATCCGTTCGGTGGTATCGGTACGGTTCAGCCGACGCGAACTCGACGACATCGCCGCGGCCGCGCGCGCGGCCGACCAACCGCTGTCCACCTACATTCGCAACGCCGCCCTCACCGCGGCAGTCACGGTAGACCTCGAGGCGGCGCACAGGGCACTGCACGCCGCCACCCAGGCGCTCGGACGGTTGGGGCGCAGTCTCGGTAGCGCCGCCTGAATCACCTGAGGCTGTAGCAGTTCGCGGCGTTGCCGGCCGGGTCCAGCCGCCGCGCCTCGGCCCGCCCGAAGTTGAACTCGTACCAGGCGTCGGGCTCGAGGCTCAGGCTCAGCTCGATGCCGGACAGGACGCAGTCGCGGTACGCCTTCGGCAGCCGGTCGAACGCCGGCGCCGCGTCGGCCGACAGCGATCCCAGGTAGTAGATGTCCAGCCGGCGTTCCGGATGGGCCTGATAGCGGCCGATGTTCCGGTCGGCGATCAGGCGGTCCGGGTTGAGCGCCGCCAGCGAGAGCAGGGCGACGACCGCCGTGCCCAGGACGGCGCGCGGGAGCCAGGCACCGTTCAGCCGGATGCCGGCCACGAGCACCATCACGAACACGATCCCGATGGCCACCTCGCAGACCGCGACCAGCAGCCGCAGCCGGGTCAGGCCGTACGCCTGCTCGTAGACGTGCATGCGCAGCAGCGCCGAACCGACCACGACGAGCGACAGCGCCGTGAGCGTGCCGAGCGCCGCGCGGATGGCGATGCGGTCGCCGCGGTTCTCCCGGGGTGCCTTGCGCACGGCGACGGCCAGTACCACGAGCGTCAGCACGGAGATGGCCGACAGCTGCCAGAACCCGTGCCGCGCGTACTCGGCGTACGTCAACCCGGCGGTGCGCCGCACATAGTCGTCCCGCCCGAACCACGCACCGAACTGCACCGCCACGAACGTCACGAACACCCCGTCGAGCACCACGGCCGGCAGCAGCCACTCGACGCGGCGCACCGGCTTGCGTTCGCCGGGTTCGACGGCGTCGAGCGTCGGTGGCCGGCTGGCCAGGTACACCGCGCCCAGTCCGCCCCACGCGAAGATCACGAAGCGCCAGCCCGCCCCGAAGAACCCGCTCGGGTCCACCTCCGGCACGAGCTTGTCCACGAGCGCCTCGAACGCCGGGTCGGCCGCCGCGAACAGGCCGCCGAAGACCACCACGAGCGCCAGCGTGACCCCGATGGCGGCGGCCATCCGCAGCGAGTGCGAGCCGGTCGAACGCCCCATCTCCCGCGAGGCGCCCCGCACGAACCACGGCGCGCCGCGGAATCCCGCGAACGGCGTGCTGAACGCCGTCAGGAGCAGCGTGCGGGCGGTGCGCCCACCGGCCACCGCCACCGACGCGCACACCACCGCCAACGGAACGCACAACGCGAACAGCCAGCCGGCCGCGCGCACCGTTCCCACGGAAAGAAGAGCGACGGCGGCGACGGCCCACAGCGCACGCGGCGACGGCGACCACCCACTCTCGCCGGATGCCCGAACGGCCGCCCGCCGGCTGGCCAGCACACAGGCGGCCGCCACCAGCCCGACGATCAGCCAGCCCACACTCGGCCCCGCCTGGAACCGCAGGAACAGCGCCGCGGTCGCGCCGATCAGACCCACGCCGGCGACCGCCGTCGGGGTCGGATCGGCCGGTTCGGGCCAGTGCCGCGTCAGGAAACCGGGTCGGATCCCCGCCGGCATCATCAGCCTCGGCGGCGCGGGAGGTGCCGTCACGGGGCGACCGGGATAGGCGGGCGTGCCGGCCGAGACGGGCTGGCCGGGGTAGGCCGGCATGCCGCCCGAGACGGGCTGGGCCGGATAGCCGGGGCGAGCCGGTCCGGACTTCGGCGGGAGCGGGCCCGGTGGTGCGGGCGGCGTTGCCCCGCCCGGCCCGGCGGTTGTCGCGGCACCGACCGGCGTCGGGCCGGCGGTGATCTGCCCGGCCGGTGCGGACGCGGGACGCACCGTCCCGGACGGGCCGGACGGGCCGGGACCAGACGGCGTGCCTCCGGCCGCAGTGCCCGCGGGCTGCCCGGCGGGCGCGGACGAACCGGCACCCCCGGTCGATGCCGCGCCCGGCGCCGAAGACTCCACCGGCGCGGAGTCCGGCGCCACGAACCCGAGCGACGAGGCCCCGCCCGCCGACGGCCCCACGCCCGTCGTCGAAGCCGCGGGCGACGCGCCGTCCGGCGCCGGGTCCCCATCCGATCCGGAGCCCGACCCCACACCCCCGGACGGCGCGACCGCCCGCACCCACCCCGGCCCGCCCGGCAGGGGAGGCGCCGACGCGGGCACCGCAGACGTCGGCACACCCGCGGCGTACGGCGGCGCCGAGACCGACCCGGCCGCCGGCATCGCACTCACCGGCGCCCCGCTGACCGGCGCCGACAGCATCGCCCACGAGTCGGGCGGCGCCGGCACCCAGTCGGGCGACTCAGGGGCGGCCCGCGTGAGCGGCACCCGCTTGTGCAGAAACACACGATCCTGGATCGGTTCCACGAAGAACCCCTCTCAGGGATTGAGTACTCAAAGGGCAGGGGGAGCAGGCGGCAGCGTCACCCGGATCACGCAGCCCCGGGCGCTGTCGACGACGCCGATCGAGCCACCGTGCAGCTCGACGACCCAGTACGCGATGGCGAGGCCGAGCCCCGTTCCACCGCCGGTGGCGCGCTGGCCACGGGTGAAGCGTTCGAACACGCGCAGGCGTTCCTCGACCGGGATCCCGGGCCCCTCGTCGGCCACCTCGATGACGCTGTCCCGCGCCTTCGTGTAGGCCCGCACGTCGACCCGCCCGCCGGCCGGGCTGTGCCGCACGGCGTTGTCCAGCAGGTTGACCAGCACCTGGGTGAGGCGTTCGCGGTCGGCGTAGACGGTCTCGTCGGGCGCGGTGACGTGCAGGCGTACGTCCCGCCCGGCGGCCGCGGCGGAGACCCGCGACTCCTCGACGGCGCTGTCGAGCAGGTCGGGCAGCGGCAGTTCGGCGCGGTGCAGCGGCTGCACGCCGGCGTCGATGCGGGACAGGTCGAGCAGTTCGGTGACGAGCCGACCGAGGCGTTCGGTGTTGGCCAGGGCCGTCTTGAGGGTGTCCGGGTCCGCGACCCCGTCCATCACGTTCTCGAGAACGGCCTGGATCGCCGTGATCGGCGTCCGGAGTTCGTGGGACACGTTGGCGATGAGCTCGCGGCGCTGCTGGTCGGCCGTCGCCAGTTCGGCCGCCATGCTGTTGAACGCCACCGCGAGCTGCCCCACCTCGTCGCGGGACGTGGCGCGCACCCGCCGGCTGTAGTCCCCGCGCGCCATCGCCCGTGCGGCGGCGGTCATCTCGCGCAGCGGTGACGTCATCCCGTGCGCCAGCACCTGCCCGATGGCGATCGCCACCGCGACGGCGGTGATCGACGTGAACGGCGGCACCCAGCCGATCCAGTACCGGAACACGGCGAGCCCGGCCACCCAGGAGACCCCGAGCAGGATGCTCAGCTTCAGCTTGATCGAACGCACCGGATCCAGCGGCCGCGGCAGCGAGTCCCAGAAACTCATGATGTCGGTGCCTCCAGTGCGTAGCCGATCCCGTGCACCGTCCGGATGAGGTCGGGGCCGAGCTTGCGCCGCAGCGCCTTGATGTGGCTGTCGACGGTGCGCGTGCCGGACGCGTCGGCCCAGCCCCACACGTCGGCGAGGAGGCGTTCGCGGGGCAGGACGGTGCGCGGCCGGGCGGCGAGCTGCACGAGCAGGTCGAACTCGGTCGGCGTCAGGTGCACCTCGACGCCGGCCCGGCGGATGCGGCGTTCCGCCCGGTTGATCTCCAGGTCGCCGATGGTGATCGGGGGTGGCCCGTCCGGCACACTCTGCGCGAGCTTCTCCATGCGGCGCAGGACGGCGTGCACCCGGGCGGCCAGTTCCCGCATGGAGAACGGCTTGGTGAGGTAGTCGTCGGCGCCGACGGCCAACCCGACGAGCAGGTCGGTCTCGTCGTCCCGGGCGGTCAGCATGATCACCGGCACCGGGCGTTCGGCCTGGATGCGGCGGCACACCTCCAGCCCGTCGATCCCGGGCAGCATGATGTCGAGCACGACCAGGTCCGGCCGGGCCGCCCGGAACGTCGTAACCGCCGCCAACCCGTCGTAGGCCGTGTCGACGATGAACCCCTCGGCGCGCAGCCGCGCGGCTACCGCGTCGGCGATCGCCCGCTCGTCCTCGACGACGAGCACCTTGCGCCGCTGCCCACCGATCTCACCCACGCTCATGTCACCGCTCCGCTTCGCTCCGCGGCGCCATGAGGCACGACTGCGCAGTGCCAGCCGATTCGCTCCCGCAAGCGTCCGCTCATGCCAAGCACCGTAGTGAGCACCGGTGTAAAGCCTCGGTGTGCGCTGTGAAGATTCCGTGCGCGTGACCGAAAGAGGTCTCTTCCGCTACCGCCAGTCCTGCTTCGCCGCCCGAACGAGCCGGTCCTTCAGCTCCCGGGTGTGCCGGCGCGACACGGGCAGTTCCCGCGAGTCGATGCTGACCACATATCCCCCACCGGTCAGCCGCAGCTCGGAGATGAGATTCAGCCGCACCAGGAACGACCGGTGGATGCGCACGAATCCCGCGTCGGCCCACCGTTCGGCGAGCGTCGCCAGCGACACCCGCACCAGATGCGAACCGTCGGCGGTGTGCAGTCGCGCGTAGTCGCCCTGTGCCTCCACCCAGTGCACGGCCGAACGGGGCAGCAGCCGCGTCGTTCCGGCGAGTTCGACCGGGATGGCCGGCTCGTCGTCGCGGCGGGACGCGTCGGCCTGCCGGGGTACGAGGCGCGCGGCCAGCACGCGGCGCAGCGACTCGGCGATCCGGTCGCGCTGCACCGGCTTGCGCACGTAGTCGGCGACGCCGAGGTCGAAGGCCTCGGCGGCCCGGTCGTCGTACGCCGTCACGAACACCACGGCCGGCGGCCGCGCGAAGCGCCCGAGCAGGCGGGCGAGTTCCATGCCGTCGAGGCCGGGCATGCGGATGTCGAGGAACACCACGTCGATGTCGGTGTCGCGGAGCACCCGCAGCGCCTCGGTGGGGTCGTTGGCGGTGTGCACGACCGCTACGCGCGGGTCGGCGCGCAGCAGGTAGGCGAGTTCGTCCAGCGCCGGCGGCTCGTCGTCGACCGCCAGCACCCGTAACTGAGGAGCACTCGTCATCTGTCCCCGCACAGCATCGGGGCAGCGCTGAAGGCGCCGCCTTCCTTCGTCGCCGCGCCGCCCCGCTGCGCGCTCATGTGTGTACCCGTACGGCGGGATGGAACTTGGGAATGCGCATGCTGACCTTCGTCCCCGCACCGGGCGCCGTCTCGACGACCAGCCCGAACGTCTCTCCGAACACCGACCGCAAACGATCGTCCACATTGGACAGCCCCACGTGCTGTCCCGCGTCGTGCCCCTCTTCGGCCTCGCCGCGCAGTAACACGGCCGGATCCATCCCCACTCCGTTGTCCTCGACGGTCAGGTGGCACTCGGCCCCCGCGTCGCTCGCCTTGATGCTCACCATTCCCGTGCCGGGCTTGCGGGACAGGCCGTGCCGGACGGCGTTCTCCACCAGCGGCTGCAGGCACAGGAACGGCAGGCCGACCGGCAGCACCTCCGGAGCGATCTGGAGGCGCACCTGGAGACGTTCCCCGAAACGGGCCCGTTCGATGGTCAGATATCGGTCGATGGAACGTAATTCCTCGGCAAGAGTGGTGAATTCACCATGCGCCCGGAACGAGTACCGGGTGAACTCGGCGAATTCCTCGATCAGTTCGCGGGCGAGTTCGGGATCGGTCCGCACGAACGACGCGATGGCCGTGAGGGCGTTGTAGATGAAGTGCGGGCTGATCTGGGCCCGCAGCGCCCGCACCTCGGCCCGGGCGAGCCGGGCGCGGGAGGTGTCCAGTTCGGCGACGGCGAGCTGGGCGGAGACCCATCCGGCGGTCTCCATGGTCGCCTGGACGAGCCCGGGCGCGACCGGCCCGGAGGAGAGCGCCGCCACCGCGCCGACGCAGGGCGCGTCGGGTGGCTGCAGCGGCACGACGACGGCGCCGCGGATCTCGCAGTCGATCCGGTCGCAGGCCAGGTCGCGGTCGACCAGGACAGTGGATCTTCCGGTCGCGGTCACCTTGGCCGCCGCGGTCACGATCTGTTCGCGGTGGTGCAGTCCCTCTCCGTCGAACGCCAACAGCTTCCGCCCGGTCGCCACGGCGAAGCCGGGGGCTCCGCTGAGTGACCGCAGGTGTCGAACGCTCTTCGCGGCAGCAGCCTCGGTGAGCCCCGCCCGCAGCGGCTCGGCGGCGAGCCCGGCGGTGTGCAGCACGGCATAGGTGGCCCGTTGCGCGGCCGTCGCGATGCCTCTGCGGGAACGGCGCGCCACCACCACGTACACCGCGCCGACGAGTGCGGCGAGTAACGCCGCCACCGCCAGCACCGCAGAAAGGTTGGCCCGCACGCGCCTGATCCTCACGTGCCGGCAACACTCACGCAATACACAGCGTGGTTGTGCCCGCTTTCATCTAGTTAGCAACGCGGGCTAGTAAGCGCCCTTGCTCCGCAGCACCACGCCGATGGTCCGCCAGAGGATGTGCAGGTCCAGCACCAGCGACCAGTTGTCCACGTAGTACAGGTCCAGCCGCACGGCGTCGTCCCAGGAGAGGTCCGACCGACCCGAGACCTGCCAGAGGCCGGTCATGCCGGGGCGCACCAGCAGCCGCCGCCGAACGTCCCCGAGGAAGTCGCCGTCGTCGGCCGGCAGCGGGCGCGGCCCCACGAGGGACATCTCGCCGATCAGCACGTTGATCAGCTGCGGCAGCTCATCCATGGAACTGGCCCGGAGGAACTTGCCGAAGGGGAAGACCCGCGGGTCGTTGCGGATCTTGAAGAGCATGCCGTCGCTCTCGTTGCTCTCGTCGAGCGCGGCGAGCCGGTCCTCGGCATCGGTGTACATGGTCCGGAACTTCCAGACCCGGAACATCTGACCCTCGCGCCCGGTGCGGGACTGCCGGAAGAAGACCGGCCCCTTGTCGCTGAGCCGGATCGCGATCGCGATGAGCAGGAAGACCGGCAGCAGGACGATCAGCCCCACGAAGGCGACGAGCCGGTCGAGAACGTTCTTCACGAGCCAGCCGACGCCCGAGAGCGTGGGCTCTTCGACGTAGAGCAGGGGGAGGCCCTCGACCGGGCGGATGTGCACCCGGGGGCCGGCGATGTCGGTCAGCTGCGGCGCCACGACGAGGTCGACGCCGGTGCCCTCCAACTGCCACGCGAGCCGGCGCAGCTCGCCCGGCTGCGAACCGGCGTTGCCGCAGACCGCGATCGTGTCGGCGTTGTGCTCGCTCACCAGCGACGCGATCTCCCGGCCGGCGTAGACGGGAACGGGTGCGCCCCGCCCGTTCTGCCGGGTATAGCCCTCGGTCAGCGAGATCGCGACGGGCACGAGCCCGGAGGAGGGGTTGCGGGTGATCGCGGCGTGCACCTCGAGCGTCTCGGGAAGGGTGCCCACCAGCACCATGCGATGCACGGCGAGCCCGGTCTTGTTCCGCGTGAGGTGCAGGATCGAACGGGCGAGATAGCGCAGCAGCAGGATGTAGGTCAGCGCGCCGAGCAGCGCCACACCGACGGTCATACGGGACAGATCCCGCTTCTGCGCGAACGCCATGAACGCCACCACGGCGACGACCGTCCACGACGCGCGGAGCGCCCGCTTGAACTCGTCGGTGCCGACGCCCAGGTAGCGGCGGTCGTAGCAGCCGTGCGCCCACAGCACTATCACCCAGCCGAGCGGCAGCAGCACGTACGCGATGACCGGGAACAGCTCGGTGGTACTGAGGCCCGACTCGGCCTTGTTGTCGAAGAGCGTGATCGACGTGAGGTCGGCGAACAGCGCGCCGAGGAAGTCGAGCAGCACGAGCGCGACGACGTACACCCGGTGCCACATGGGCGTCCGGCGGGTTCGCTTCCAGGCCGAGCGCGGCACCCCGTTGGTCTGCAACGGACGGTCGGGCAGGATCTCGAAGCTGTCTAGAGTCGGTTGCACTCTGTTGCTCCGACGGGATGAGGTGTCAGGCCGGTGGAGGCTTGTGGTCACTGCTACGAATCCTCCCCCGTGCGGCAGGGAGCCTCCACGGCGACCAGACCGTTCACGGCGCCCCCAGTGTGACACGACCCGCCACCTATCACGGTGACGACTGGCCGACCCTAGTGTGTAAATACTTTCCGTGTCGAGAGTCGAACGCTTATACCCTTTTTGTCCGACGTAGAGCGCATTCCCTGCGACCAAACAATCGCCGTCAGTAACAACACTCCAACCGGCACGATCACCAACGGTAGGAACGGCGGCACGGGCGGCAGCCAACTCCCACCGAACGGTGCAAAGCTTTGCGCGATGCCCACCTGGAACCTGGTCATCACCCGGGCGAGAGCGTACAGGTGAACGGGCAGGGTCGCCGCCACCAGAACCGTTGGCAGCCAAGGGATCCGGGACCCCGCGGAGGCTCCCACGAGCACCGCCCCGACCAGCACAGGAAGCGCATAGCGACCGTGTGAGAACCACCCGTGGCCCGGCACGAAAATGAACTCCAGGGCGATCAGCAGGGCGAATCCGACACCCACCAGACCCACTGTGACCAGGCGTTCCGGCCCCGGGCCGCGCACAATCACCCGCCACAGAACCACACCGATCAGCAGATACCAGAGCAGGATTGCCGCCGGCGAAATCGTTGTCTCCCCGTAACCGAACTGGCCGACGATCTGGTTCACGTAGAACGCCAACCGATGGTCGATCAACCCGGCGAACACCGACTCGTCACTGGGCGCACCCGGTCCCGCGCCCACGGGTGACCGCGCCGCCAACGCCCACGCTCCCGCCACGGCCGCCCCGATACCCACCGGCAGGCCGAACCGCACCCAGGTGTCCCTGCGTCGCAGCTCACCGGCGATCGTCGTCCGGCCCGCCAGGACAGCGAGTGCGAGCAGGTCGATCGCGAACAGCAACGGCCCCAGGTGCCGGAGTGTGATCAGGAGAAAACCGGCCACGCCGGCCGCCAGGAGCCCGGTGCGGTGCCGCAGATACGACAACCCCGCGGCGAACAGCAGCACACCCGCGGAGATCTCCAGCCCGTTCGGATTGATCGACCCGGCGAGGTTCACCACGGTCGGGGTCGCCACGAGCATCACGCCGGCGGCCGTGAGCGTCGAGATCCGCAGCGCGAACATCACCGCCGCCGCCAGCAGCAGCGCGTTCAGCAGAACGGACACCAGCCGCGCGACGAGCACACCGGTGCGGTCCGGCCACAGCTTCAGCGGGATGCCGACCGGCAGGTAGTAGACCGGGCTGTACCGCGCGGTGTACGTCTCGGTGGCGACCTTCGCCGGATCGCCCTGAGGACCCTGGCAGCTGGCCGGCTTCGGCGGCTTCGGCTTCCACGTGCAGTCCGGATCGGCCGGCAGGAGCGACCCGGGCACGTCGAACGACAGCCGGTGCGGCCCCCCGGGCAGCCACTGGCCGTCCACGACGGCGTACCCACGGATGATGTGGCGGCTCTCGTCGTACGTGCCGTTGACCGGCAGGGCGAGCGCCCACGCCGCCCCCAGCAGGACGAACCCGACGAGCGCCAGGAGAAAGGCCCGGCGGGGATTCACGCGGGTCAGGTTAGCGGACCAGCCTGGAGAGCCTTCGATCCGCGAGCGGCTTGCCACCCGTCTGGCACGTCGGGCAGTACTGCAGGCTCGAGTCGTGGAACGACACCTCCCGCACGGTGTCACCACAGACGGGACAGGGCAGCCCGGTGCGGGCGTGCACGGCCAGCCCCGAACGCTTCTCGGACTTGAGCGTCGCCGCCTTCTGCCCGACCGACTTCGCCACGGCCTTGCTCAACGTCTCCCGGACGGCCGCGTGCAGCCTGGCCATCACCTCGTCGGAGAGCCGGTCGCTGATGGCGAACGGCGACAGCTTCGCGGCGTGCAGGATCTCGTCGGAGTACGCGTTGCCGATCCCGCTCAGGATCGACTGGTCGGTGAGCACGCCCTTGATCTGGCCCTTCCGGGAGCGCACCCGTACTGCGAACGTCTCCGGATCGGCCGCCAGCGCGTCCGGCCCCAGCTTCGCCACGCCCGGGACGGTCTGCGGGTCCCGCACCAGATACGCCGCGAGCTTCTTCTGCGTGCCGGCCTCGGTGAGGTCGAAGCCCGACCCGTCGTCCAGCCGGACCCGCACCGCGATCGGCCCCTTCCCCGGCTTGAGCGGGGTGCGGCTCAGCTCGTCCCGGTAGTGCAGCCAACCGGCGCGGGCGAGGTGCACGACGAGATGCAGGTCGTCCCCGAGGTGCATGTCGAGGAACTTCCCGTGCCGCGACGCGCCCGTCAGGACCAGCCCGGCCGCGGCCGTCACCGGCGGGTCGTAGGTCTTCAGCGCACTGATCGCCGAGACCTCGATGCGCTCGATGGTGTGGCCGACGGCGCGTTCGCGCAGGAACGCGGCGAGCGCTTCGACCTCGGGTAGCTCCGGCACTCTCCCCGTCTACCCCTGTGGAGACGCTTGTGCAAGCGATTGTGGATAACCCCCAGACTTATCCACAGCCTGTGGACGAACGACCCCTCCGCCGCGCGGGCGGCCCTGTGGACAACGGCCGGCCGCGCCCATCCACAGCTGTGGATCACGTCGCCGAAAACCGGATCGAGTCGCCGGGAGCCGGAACAACAGGCGCCCCCGCTAGGCTCATGCGCGTCATGAAGGTCGTGGTCGCTCACAACCGGTACGTCTCGGCGCAGCCGTCCGGCGAGAACACCATCGTCGACGCGGAGATCGCCCAGCTCACCGCGGCCGGCGTCACCGTGCTGCCGTTGATCCGTTCGTCGGACGACATCGGCTCGCTGCCGAAGGCGCAGAAGGCCCTGCTGCCCTTCTCCCCCATGCGGAACCCGGGCGCCGTGAGCGAGCTGCGCCGGTTGATCCGTCAGGAGAAGCCCGACGTCCTGCACCTGCACAACCCGTACCCGTTGATCTCCCCGGCGGTGATCACCGAGGCGCGCAGGCACGGCCTCCCGGTCGTCCACACGGTGCACAACTTCCGGCAGGTCTGCGTCGCCGGCACCTACTTCCGCGACGGCCACGTCTGCACGGACTGCAAGGGCCGCGCCTTTCCGACGCCGGCCGTCCGGCACTCGTGCTACCGCGGCTCGAAGGCGCAGAGCGTGGTCATGGCCACGACGCTGAGCGTGCACCGGCGCACCTGGCTGGACGTTCCGCACTATGTCGCGCTGACCGGGACGATCGCGGCGCACCTGCGGGAGTTCGGGGTGCCGCAGGAGCGCATCACCGTCAAGCCGAACGGCGTCCCCGACCCCGGGCCGCCGACCCCACCGGGCGACGGTTTTCTCTTCGCGGGGCGCCTCACCGTGGAGAAGGGGCTCAGGCTGCTGCTCGACGCGTGGCTGAGCCATCCCGAGGGAAGCCTGGGCACGCTGCGGATCGCCGGGGACGGGCCGCTGCGCGGCGAGATACCGGCCCGCGGCGACGTCGTCTACCTGGGACAGCTCGACCGGGCCGGGATGGAAGCGGCGCTGCGGCGCACGGCCGCGCTGATCGTTCCGTCGATCTGGCCCGATGTGCTGCCGACCAGCATCATCGAGGGGCTCGCGCACGGGCGGCCCACGCTCGGCACCGACCTGGGCGGGATCCCTTTCGTGATCGGCGATACGGGCTGGGCCGTGCCGCCGGCGGAACTGGCCGACGCGTTGCCCCGCGCCGCGAAGGAGGCACCGTCCCGCGCGGAAGCCGCACGGCGCCGGTACGAGTCGGAGTTCACGCCCGAGGTCAACGTCACCCGACTGCTGGCGCTCTACGAAAGTGTGGCCCGATGAAGACCAACCTGGCAGCCGGCGCGATCATCGCCGCGGTGGCGGTGTCGGCCGTCGAGTTCTACCGGACCGGCAATGTGCTCGAGTCCCTCGAGGCGCTGGTCGCGGGGATCGTCGCGGCCGGCATCGCGGCCCTGGCGTTCTCGCTGCGGGGCATCACCTGGCGGGGGCTGGTCACCGGCGGGTTCTTCGTCGGGGCGGGCGTGCTGAGCTGGACGTTCAGCGAGACCAAGCTGATCGTGTGGGGCTTCCTCGCGGCCGAGGGCATCGTGTTCATGGTGCTCGCCTGGCCGTGGCTGCGGGATCTGCGCACGCTGCCCCGCATCGGCGGCGTGTGGCTCGGCATCGGCTACTGGATCATCGGCGTGGCCGGCGCGCTGCTCATGCTCAAGGTCGGCATCGCCGCCCAGCGGGTCGCCTACCTGGGCGTCTTCGCCCTGGCCGTGCTCGCCGTCCTGGCCTCCACCCGCCGCGACCGGGACCTGACGGTCGGGATCGTCGCCGCGTTCCTGTACGCGATCGCGGCGCTGACGATGGCCGGCTCCGGCGAGATGTTCGACGACCTGCACGCCGTGCCGTCGACCGGCTGGGGCGAGAACATGGAGCACCGCTTCTGGGGCGGCGAGTGGCTGCTCTACCACCCGAACTCCCTCGGCATGCTCGCCCTCGTCGTCGTCGTCCGGATCGGCCCGTCGGGCGCGTTCTCAAAGGTCCAGCGCGTCGGGGCGGTCGCGATCGGCGCCTGGTTCATCTACCTGACCAACTCGCGCACCGCGTTCATCTTCGCCGCCGCGGCCGCGGTCGTGTACGCCGTGCTGCTCTGGTGGCGGACCCGCCGCCCGGTCGTCGATCTCGCGGTCGAACGGCGTCCGTGGCTCGCGGCGGCGACGCCGTTCATCGCGCTGCTGCTGATCTTCGCCGTCTCCGGCGGCACCGGCGGCTTCCTCATGCAGGAACGCCACGACGGCGGCGGGGTCACCAGCGGCCGGCTCGACACCTGGAAGCAGGTCTTCACCGACTGGCGGGACGGCCCGGTGGTGGAGAAGGCGTTCGGCAGCACGCGCGACTCCCGGGCGACCGTGTACCGCGAGAGCAGCGGCGAGGACGTCAAGCTCACCACCGACAATGCGGCCGTCGGCGCGCTGCGGCGGGGCGGCGTGCTGGGCGTGGCGGCGTTCCTCGTGGGGCTCTACCTGCTGCTGCGCCACGCCGGCGTGTGGCGGATGCTGCGCGAGGCACCCGCGGTGCTGCGCCGGCGGGAGGTCAGCACGCCGACGGCACCCGCCTGGCTCGCGATCCTGGCGATCTCGATGCTGCCGACGATCATGACCTCGGACTGGCTGCTCGGCGGCACCGGCGGCACGCTGTGGATCCTGCTCCTGGCCGCCGAGGCGGCCGTGCTCCTCGCCGCGACCGCGGCCCCGGACGACACCCCCGCAGAGCCCGCACCCAGTTTCCCGTGAAACGTCGGCTCTCCGTCGGCCTGGTCGACCAGGCGGTCATCGCCCTCGCCAACGCGGCCAACCCGATCCTGGCCGCGGCGTTGTTGGACCGCCGGGCCGCGGGCATCATGCTGTTCGCCGTCGTTTTCGCCTATTTCGCGAACGGCCTGGGCCGGGCGTTCGTCTGCGAGGTGCTGCTGACGCTGGCGCCCCGGCTCGACGGCGAGGAACGCCGGACCCTCGTGCGCGACGGCGCCGCCACCGCGCTCTGCTACGGCGTTCTCGCGTCCCTGGTGCTGGTGGGCCTCTGGGCCACCGGCATCGACAGCCTGCGTGACCTGGTGTGGGCCGCTCCGGCCGTTCCACTGATACTGCTGCAGGACACCGGGCGGCACACGGCGCTCGCGGACGGCAAGCCGGCACGGGCCCTCGTGATCGACGCGACCTGGGTGGGCACGCAGGCGGCGCTGATCGCGGTCCTCGTCGTCGCGGACGCGGTACGCGGCGCGACCCTGCTGCTGGCGTGGGGGACCGGCGCGTCGGTGGCGGCGGGCCTGTGGCTGCTGCGCGATCGCGTCAACCCGCTCCGCGGCACCCCGCGCGGCTGGATCACCCGGACCCGGCACCTCGCGGGGTGGTTCACCGCCACCGCGCTGGTCGGGCAGACGCACACGCTGGTCATCGCCACCAGCGTCGTGAACTTCCTCGACCCGGTCGCGCTCGCCATCCTGCGCCTGGCCCAGACCGGTGTGCTGCAGCCCGTGCAGAACCTCGTGACGGCCATGAACTCCATGCTGGTGCCGCGCGCCTCCCGACTCGCGGCCGCCGGTGACGCCCAGGGACTGCGCCGCCAGACGTTCCGGATGGCGGGCGGGTTGGGCGCGCTCGGCGTGGTGATCGCCGTGATCGCCGCCCTGTCGGCGCGGCCGTTCCTCGAACTGGCGCTGCCGAAGTACGTCGACGCCGCGACGCTGGCCGTCCCGATCGCGATCCAGGCGACGATCTACCTGCTGCAGGTGCCGTTCACGGCGGCGCTGCGCGGGATGCACCGGCCGAAGTCGCTGCTGGTGCAGTACCTGATCTTCTCGGCGGTGAGCCTGACCGGCCTGGTCCTCGGGGCCTGGCTGGGCGGCCTGCGGGCGGCGGTGTGGGGGCTGGCGTTCGGGTCGGCGTTCGGCCTGGGGGTGATGATCGCGCAGTACCTGCTGGCGGAACGCGCGCTCCGGGCGGGCGCTACACCAGCTCCGTCGCCGGCTCCGGCTCCGTGACCCACGTCTCGGCGTCGGCGTCTCCGAGGTGGCGCAGCGCGTTGGCGTAGAGCGCGACGCTCGCCACCAACCCGATCGCCGCGCCGACCGCCAGGCCCCACGCGGCGCCGGTCAGCCCGTCGGCCTCCGCCCCTACGATCAGCCCCACGACGCTGGCGCTCGCGTAGATCGCGTACTGGACGAGATGTGCCTTGGCCCGGTGCATCCCGCGCAGCGCGGCCGTGAACGGCGCCTGCACCAGGTAGATCGCCCCCTGCAGCAGCACCGGCAGGGCCAGCGGCGCCACATCGGCGAACCGGTGCACGTGACTCAGCACGAACGACCCCAGCGGCGCACCGACGGCGACCATGAGCACCGCCAGCCCGCTGAACGCCACGGACATCCGGAACACCTGCCGCCGCAGCGTCGCGCTCGGATCCGCCACGGCGACGGCGGCCGACGGGTCCTCCGACGCGGCGGCGTTCTCCGTGGAGGTGCGCTGCGCCGGCACCACGGCTGCGCCGGAGAGCCGTGACATGCGCGGCACGAGCAGGCTGATCAACGCCTGGTTCACGTTCTGAACGGGCTGCAGCATCGTCGTCTGCGCCAGCTTGAAGCCGGCCAGCGCGCCCGGGGTGAGCCGGCCCGCCATGAGGAAGTTGGTGGCGAGCCCGTGCGCCTGGGCGATCACGGCCGTCGCCGTGAACCAGCCCGACAGGAACCGAGTCTGCCGGAACCACACCCGCGGCCGCCCGGCCCACGGCACGTGCCGCGTGCGCACGCAGAACAGCGCCACGCCGGCACACGCGCCGAGCCCCCACGCCATGATCAGCGTCGGCCCGCCGACCAGCCCGGTCGCCGCCAACACCCCGATGGCGGCGAACTGCGTGCTCGCGTACGCCACGTTGATCACCAGCGCCGAGGACGGCTTGCGTTCGGCCAGGTACGTGTAGCGGGCCGCGTCGTGCATCAGCAGCACCGGCAGGAACACCGCCAGGTACACGAGGTCACTGAGATCGATCCGCCAGCCGCGGGGCCAGACCGCCCAGACGCCCACGAGCAGGAGCCCGGCGCCCGCGCCGATCGTCAGGGCGGCGGTGAGCCCGTGGCGCACCAGCTCCCGGCGCCGCTCCTCGCCCTCGCGGGCGGCGACCGCCAGCAGCACCTCACCCACGAACGCCCGCCCGAGCCCGATCACCGCGTACCCGATCGCGATCGCGAGCAGCAGGTCGTCGGCACGCGCGCGCGGATGCACCAGCAGCACCCCGAGCAGGGTGGTGCCGGCGTTGGCGACCGCGATGACGATCTGGTCCGCGAGCCCCGCACCGACCCACCGGGCCGTCTTGAACCTCGCCCCCAGCATGGCCGGGATGGTAACAATGTCGGCTGACCGCCGGGCGAACGCTCAGGTGGTGCGGCTGCTCGCCTGCGCCGTCGCGACGATGCTCACGAGCAGGAAGACCCCGTTGATCAGGGAAAACGCGACCATGCCCCAGATCGCCCACTGCGGCACGAACGCGATGACCAGTCCGATCCCCAGTACCACGGCCCCGTAGTCGCGGATCAGTTTGATCACCTGGATCACCGGTGAACCGCTCGCGATCAGGCTCTGGGCGGTCTCGCCCTGCTGGAGCAGCGAGGTCACGATGTTGACCAGCCACGTCCCCGCGAACGCCGCCGTCAGCCACACCGGCGGCTCGGGCGTGTGCCGCGCGGCCACCGTGGCGACGGCCGCCACGAGGGCGATCTGCAGCGCCACGTCGCACAGGATGTCGATCCGCTTACCGGCGGCGCTGGTGCGCCCGGTGACCCGGGCGAGCTGCCCGTCCCCGCAGTCGAGCGCGTAGGCGAACTGCCACAACAGGGTGGCCACCAGCCCGATGAGCACCGAGGAGACCCGACCCTGGCCGGCGATCACCACCGCCGCCGCGGCCAGGCCGAGCACCAGGTTGCCAAGCGTGAGCGTGGTCGGCGCGTAGCCCCGCCGGTGGGCGAAGACCGCGCTCCACGCGCCGAGCCGCTGGCTGACGGCCATCGTGTACAGCCCACCGCCCCGGTTGGTCGCCAGGAAGTCGGCGGCGCTCGGAAGGCGGTCGGCGTCCACTGCACTCATGAAACGGCTCGGTGATGGAGGGCGTTGGCGCGGGCCAGGTCGGGCTCGAAGTCGACCTCGACGCAGTCGTACTCGCTGATGTCGACCGCGGCCACCCGCAGGCCGTCCTCGGCGATGGCCGTCTCCAGACCCCGTTCGAAATAGTCCTGGTCCTCGCAGGCGGCCAGGTGCCGGATGAAGACCGGGCGGTCGGCGGCGGCCAGGAAGTTGATCCCGACGGCCTCGCCGAGCCCGCCGACGACCTGCTTGGAGAGGTCCTTGACGAAGCCGTCGCCGTCGAGCGTGTACTTGATCTCCTCGTCGGCGACGCTCTCGGTGTTGACCGCCACGAACGTGTGCCCCGCCGCCATGTGCGCGCGCAGCGACGCGAGCAGGCCGGGCACGAAGACGACGTCGCCGTTGAGCCACATGACGTCGCCGGGCGGGGCCAGGGTCAACGCCTTGAGCAGGCTCTTCGAGGTGTTCGTCTGGTCGTACAGCTCGTTGTAGACGAAGGCGGCGTCGGCGGCCGCGGCCTCCATGATCAGATCCATCTTGAACCCGACCACGACGGTCACGTGCACCTCGGACCCGAACTCGTCACGCAGGTGATCGAGCTGCTGGCGCAGGATGCTCCGGCCGTCGGACAGCGGCGTCAGCGGCTTCGGGTGCGGTCGCCCGAGCCTGGTACCCATGCCCGCGGCAAGGATCACCACATTCAACGACACCAAGATGTCCCTTCGAGTTCACGGTCCGGCCCCTGCGCAGGATACCGCCGGACCGCAGACTCACCACCCGTCGGGACGTGGCTTCCCTTCGTCGAACCCGGCCCGGCTCTGCACCCCGATGACCGCCCGCCGGTGGAACTCGTCCAGGTCAGCGGCGCCGGCGTAGGTGCAGGCGCTGCGCACCCCGGCCACGATCGTGTCGATGATGTCCTCCACTCCCGGGTGTCTCGGGTCGAGATACATCCGCCCGCTGGAGATCCCCTCCTCGAACAGCGCCTTGCGGGCCCGTTCGTAGGCGGTGTCCTCGGCGGTGCGCCGGTGCACGGCACGCGCCGAGGCCATGCCGAAGCTCTCCTTGTAGATGCGCCCGTCGTGGTCGCGCAGCGGGTCGCCGGGCGACTCGTGCGTGCCGGCCAGCCACGAGCCGACCATGACGTTCGAGGCACCGGCGGCCAGCGCCAGCGCCACGTCGCGCGGGTGCCGGACACCCCCGTCGGCCCAGACGTGCCGGCCGAGTTCACGAGCCTGGGTGGCGCACTCCTGCACCGCCGAGAACTGCGGCCGGCCCACCCCGGTCGCCATCCGCGTCGTGCACATCGCGCCGGGGCCCACGCCCACCTTCACGATGTCGGCACCGGCCTCGACCAGGTCGCGCACGCCCTCGGCCGTCACGACGTTGCCCGCCGCCACCGGAACGGCCGGCCGCAGCGCGCGCACCGCCCGCAGCGCCCGGACCATGCGTTCCTGGTGGCCGTGCGCGGTGTCGACCACCAGCACGTCGACCCCGGCCGCGAGCAGCTTGTCCGCCCGGCCGGCCACGTCGCCGTTGATCCCGATCGCGGCGGCGATCCGCAGGCGCCCGTCGCCGTCGACGGCCGGGGTGTAGAGCGTGGCGCGCAGGGCGGCCTTGCGGGTCAGGATCCCCACGAGCTGCCCGGCCTCGTCGACCACGGGCGCCAACACCCGGTGGGCCGCCGACAGCCGGTCGAACGCCTCCTCCGGCGTCACGTCCACCGCAAGAGTGAACATGTCGTGCGTCATCACCTGGCCGAGCTGCGTGAACCGGTCCACGTCGTGGCAGTCCCGCTCGGTCACCACACCCACCGGACGGCCGTCGTCGACCACGACCACCGCGCCGTGGGCCCGCTTGGGCAGCAGCGCCAGCGCGTCCGACACGGTGTCGCCGCGCCCCAACGTGATGGGCGTGTCGTGCACCAGGTGGCGGCGCTTCACCCAGGAGACGACCTCGGCCACCACGTCGATCGGGATGTCCTGCGGGATGACGGCGATGCCGCCGCGCCGCGCGACCGTCTCGGCCATGCGCCGCCCGGCGACGGCCGTCATGTTGGCCACCACCAGCGGGATCGTGGTGCCGGTGCCGTCCCGGCTGGTCAGGTCCACGTCGTAGCGGGACTCGACCGCCGAACGGGCCGGCACCATGAACACGTCATCGAAGGTCAACTCGTACGGCGGCGGCGAACCCTGCACAAAGCGCATGGTCACCAGTATTGCCGGGTCCGGGGACAGGTCTTGAGTCTTCGGCGCAGGGACGTAACGATGTCTGCACGGTCGGTATGAGGGGCGGTGCGACATGCGCGTTCAGGACGCCATGAGCAAGATCGTTGTCCAGGTAGGCCCCGATCACACCCTGCGGCAGGCCGCTGAGTTGATGGCCGGTCGACGGGTGGGTTCGGCGGTCGTTCACGACCCCGACGGTCAGGGCGTCGGCATCATCACCGAGCGGGACATCCTCAACGCACTGGCCACCGGCCTCGACCCGGACAGCGAACGGACCGCCGGCCACATCACCTGGGACGTGGTCTACGCGACGCCCGCGTGGACCCTCGAGGAGGCGGCGGCCGCCATGGTCCGCGGCGGCTTCCGGCACCTGGTGGTGCTCGACGGCACCGACGTGCTGGGTGTCATCTCGGTGCGCGACATCCTCAAGAGCTACGTCCAGCAGGGCGCCACGGTTTAGCCCAGACCTCTTCGCAAACTCCTCCTCGGCCCGCCGCGCTCGTGAAAGACTCACGCCGGGCGATCGACTGAGGGGGCGCCGTGGACGAGCCCGATCTGGCCGGACTGGACCCGTTCGACCTGATGGCCGAGGAGGCCCGACAGATCGAGGCCTTCTACGCCGCGCTCCCGCCCGACGGATGGCGCGCCCCCACCAGGTGTGCCGGATGGGACCGCCGGGCACTGCTCGCCCACCTCGCCGCCGTCGAGGACTACACGCGCGCCGGCCTGCGCGGCGAGGTGCAGCAGCTGATCCGGGCCGCCGGCGGCGGCAGCCTCGACGACCTCAACGCGTGGGGCGTCGCCCAACGGGACACCCTGCCCCACGCCGACCTCCTCGCCGCGTGGCGGGACCTCGTCGCGAGCAACGACGCCGCGCTGCGTTCGCGGGCGACGGAGACGATGGACACCACCGTCGGGCAGTACCCCGTCTGGCGGCAGGCGTTCTACCTGGCATCGGAGCGGGCCATCCACGCCGACGACGCCGACGTGCCGGTGCCGGAGAGTCGGGTGTCACACCGGCTCGACTGGCGGTTGCGCTTCGCCCGCGTGGCCGTCACGGAGAACGCACAACCGGGGCAGGTCTCCGTCGTGGCGGACCGCGGCGCACAGGTCGTCCGCCTCGTCGAGGAGGAGTGCCGGCTGCCGGACGAGCAGTTCGTGGCGGCCGTCAGTGGGCGGCTCCCGCCGGAGGTGGACATCCCGCCACGGATCCGGGACGCCCTCGCGGTGCTGGTATAACGCGTCGCGGCCACCCGTACGCTGTTCGGCATGACACCGCAGCAGCCCATCTCCTTCGCCCGCGGCGCACCCAGCCTGGACATCATCGACGTCGACGGCCTCAAGGCCGCGGCGGTGCGCGCCTTCGAGACCGACCCGGCCGGGGTCACCGCGTACGGCACCTCCGTCGGCTACCCGCCGTTGCGGAAGTGGATCGCGGAGAAGCACGGCGTGGCGGTCGAGCAGGTGCTGGTGACGAACGGCTCGCTGCAGGCCGACGCGCTGCTGTTCGAGTACCTCGTGCGCCCCGGCGACGACGTGGTGGTGGAGAAGCCCACGTACGACCGGACCCTGCTCAACCTGCGCAACCTCGGCGCGAACGTGCACCAGGTGACGCTCGACTCCGAGGGCATCGACGTCGCCGAGCTGCGCAAGCTGCTGGAGTCCGGCGTCCGGCCGAAGCTGGCGCACATCATCCCCAACTTCCAGAACCCGGCCGGCGCCACGCTGAGCGCCGAACGCCGCGCCGCCCTGCTGGAGCTGGCCGCGGAGTACCGGTTCACGATCTTCGAGGACGACCCGTACGCGGACGTGCGCTTCCGCGGGGACAAGCTCCCGACGATGCTCTCGGCCGACACCGCCGACACGGTGGTGCACGCCAGCTCGTTCACCAAGACCGTCTGCCCCGGCGTCCGGGTGGGCTACCTGGTGGGCTCGAAGGGCGTGATCGCCGACATCGCCAAGCGGGCGACCAACCTGTACATCTCGCCGAGCATGGCGGCGCAGGCCATCGTGCACCAGTTCTGCGTGGTGGGGGACATCGACCGCTCCATCGCGACGGTCAACGCCGCGCTGGCCGAACGCGCCGGCGTTCTCGCCGCGTCGCTGCGGGAGCACATCCCGGGCGTGCGGTTCACCGAGCCGGACGGCGGCTACTTCCTCTGGATCGACCTGCCGGACGACGTGGACGTCGACCTGCTCGCGCCGGCCGCCGAGGAGCTGGGCGTCGCGGTCGTCAAGGGCAGCGACTTCCTGCTGGAGGGTGGGAAGCACTCGCTGCGGCTGGCGTTCTCGGCGGTCACTGTCGACCGGATCGACGAGGGCGTCCGCCGTCTGGCCGCCGCCATTGACCGTATTCGTCGGTAACGCGCCCGTAACCGTGGCAAAACCGTGACGTCACCGGTGTTCCTTAGGCGCGCGCGGTAGATCAAACTGCGAATCAGGCGCAAGAACGCCGAAGACGTCACCTCCCGCCCCCAAGGACACCGGGTGGGCCGTCCGCACTCCACCCAGTCAGCGGACGGCTCGCCCGGTGTCGTTTTTTGTGCAATTCGCATCTCGCGAATTGGGCTTCGCGCCGCCCAGGACGGCGGCACGTCTCGTGGGTGTCGGGGGGTCGCGGCGCCACGCGGGGTCTTGCGCTGCCCCGGGCTAGCCTTCCCTCGGAGTGTTGCGAGGGAGGTTGGGGGCTATGGCTGAGAGTAATGAGGGGCGCACGTTGCCGCGGGCGTGGAAGGCGCCGGTGCGGGCGGTCAGCCGGATGCTCGGCACCACCCCGGTGGAACGCCCCCGCCTGCATCCGGACGCCGCCGAGGCGGACGCGATCGTGGACTGCGGCCTGTACCTGAACGGCGAGCGCCAGACCGACCGGCTGCACTACGCCGACGCGCTGGCGGCCGCCCGCGAACACGACAACGGGTTCGTGTGGCTCGGGCTGAAGGAGCCGACCGCGGCGCAGTTCGCCGGCATCGCGCAGACGTTCGGGCTGCACGAACTGGCGGTCGAGGACGCGGTCAAGTCGCTGCAGCGGCCGAAGGTCGAGCGCTACGGCGAGATGACGTTCATGACGCTGCGCACCGCCCGGTACGTGGAACACGAGGAGCTGACCGAGTACAGCCAGGTGATCGAGACCGGCGACCTGATGATGTTCCTCGGGCCGGACTTCGTGATCACTGTGCGCCACGGCGACGCCCGCCGGCTCGGCAAGATCCGCACACAGTTGGACCAGCGCTCGGATCTCATCACGCACGGGCCCTGGGCGGTCGCCTACGCCGTCTACGACCTCGTGGTCGACGGGTTCCTCGACGTGGTGAACTCCCTGGAGGACGACGTGCAGCAGGTGGAGGAGCACGCCTTCGCCCGCCACAGCCAGGGCCGCATCCAGCGCATCTACCAGCTCAAGCGGGAACTGATGGAGGTCAAGCGGGCGGTCGTACCGTTGCAGCGCCCGGTCACGGGCCTGGTCGAGGGCCGCTCGGCGGAGGTACCGGACGAGATCCGCCGCTACTTCCGGGACGTGCACGACAATCTGGGCCGTGCCGTGGAGCAGGTGCTCTACTTCGACGAGGCGCTGAACTCGATCCTGCAGGCGCGCCTGGCCCAGGTCACCGTCGACCAGAACAACGACATGCGCAAGATCGCGGCGTGGGCGGGCATCGCGGCCGTGTGGACGGCGTTCGCCGGCGTGTACGGGATGAACTTCGCCTTCATGCCGGAACTGCAGTGGCGCTACAGCTATCCCGTGATCATGACGGTGATGCTGGGCTTCTCGATCACCATGTACCGGGGCTTCAGACGTTCCGGATGGCTCTAGATGAGGACGGGGACCGGAAACCCGGTCCCCGTCCGCGAGCCGGTCTCAGGAGCGGCTGTTGTTGGAGCTGCTCCCGGCGCGCCCGTAGATGTCGTCCCGCGACCCGAACTCCGAGCTGCCGCCGGTCGAGCCGATCGAGCCGCTGCCCGTGCTCGACGTGCCGGTGCTACTCGACTGGCCGGACGGCATGTGTCCGGAGGACGAGTGCGACGAGGAGGGCGACGGCGACGAGCCGCTGCTCATCATGTCGGAGGCCCGCTCCTTGGCGGACTCGGCCAGCGACTGCACCTTGTCCTTCCCGGACTCCATCGTGGAACGGGCGGACTCGATCATCGAGTCGCTCCGGGAGGTCGTGTGCGTGGTGCCGTACTCCTCCCACTGGCTGCGGTTGGCCCGGCGGCGGGCGATGATCGCTCCCGTCGCGCCGATCGCCGCACCGGCAGCGAGCAGTCCACCCAGAATCGTTGGCCAGCGCCTCACCTGAGGCTCCCTTCCTGTCAGCTTCGCCTTGCCCTTGATTGCGCTCTTGCGGGCGGTGCGAGCCACGTTCCGGGAGCCGTCCCGGGCCGACGTCACCATCGGTCCGAACGTGGAGGCCGTGGCCTTCCGGGCGTTACGGCCCTTCTTCTTGGCCGTGGCGACCTTGGGGCTGACGTAGTCCGCCGTTCCGCTGGCCGCGTGTGCGGCCGCCATGCGGAAGTGCTCGAAGCCCTGGCCGAGTTCGGCCCGCGCCAGCTGACCGTGCGCCTGTGCGCGACGCCGTCCAAACATCAAATCCACCTCCCTGTTGCGGCCCCCCAGCTCAGGACGCCTCGTAAGCCTTTACCCCACCGGCTGATGGCGACACCTGCGCCGTCCGCTACGCGCAATACTGCCTTTTCGCCCGGTTCGTCGTCGCCCAAACGAGCGGATCTCTTCAGTGGCCCGCGAACGTGGCTCAGGTACACCGTCGGTTACGGTGGGCGGCGGAAAATCCACAGGAGGGAGTACCCGGTGACCTTCGCGACCCTGCACACCACGGTCGGACCGATCCGGCTCGAACTGTTCGACAACCACGCACCGAAGACCGTGCGCAACTTCATCGAGCTGGCCGAGGGCACGAGGCAGTACACGGACCCGCGTACCGGCGCGCCCGGCTCGGGCCCGTACTACGACGGCGTGCCGTTCCACCGCATCATCGCCAACTTCATGATCCAGACCGGCGACCCGACCGGTACCGGCACCGGAACGCCGGGCTACGACTTCGAGGACGAGTTCCACCCGGAGCTGCAGTTCGACCGGCCGTACCTGCTGGGCATGGCCAACACCGGCCGTCCCGTCTCCAACGGCTCGCAGTTCTTCATCACCGTCACGCCGACGCCGCACCTGAACCGCAAGCACACCATCTGGGGCGAGGTGACCGACCCCGACTCGCAGAAGGTGGTCGACACCATCGCCACCACCCAGACGGACCGCAACGACCGGCCGGTGGACGAGATCCGCATCGAGCGGGTCGAGATTCACCGCTGACTCACAGTTTCCGCCGTCCGGGGCGGTGGGCGCGCCACGTACTCTTCTGGGTATGACCGCGCCCGCCGTCCCGGTTTGCTACCGCCACCCCGGTCGCGAAACGTATGTGAGCTGTACCCGCTGCGGCCGTTACATCTGCCCCGACTGCATGCGTGAGGCGTCCGTCGGGTTCCAGTGCCCGGAGTGTGTCGCCCTGGGGCAGCGCACGCAGCGTCAGGCGCGCACGGCGTTCGGCGGGAGCCGTGCGGGG
The DNA here is from genome assembly GCF_016863615.1 of Virgisporangium aliadipatigenens. GTDB lineage: Bacteria > Actinomycetota > Actinomycetes > Mycobacteriales > Micromonosporaceae > Virgisporangium > Virgisporangium aliadipatigenens. The sequence goes on from NZ_BOPF01000049.1 coordinate 49,905, forward strand.
CGGGCCGGCTACGTGACGATCTCGCTCATCGCCCTCAACGTGATCGTGCTGCTGGTGGGCGCCGCGATGTCGGGCGCCGGTTCGCTGTTCGGCGGGATCTTCAGCGGCGCGAGCGAGCTGCACTACTACGGCTCGGTCGTCGGGCCGGACATCTGGGTGGTGGGCAACAACACGTACATCCAGGCGATCGCCGGGGCCGCGCACTACACCGGCGTCGACAACGGTGCCGTGTACCGGCTGCTGACCAGCATGTTCATCCATTACGGGCCGCTGCACCTGCTGATGAACATGTGGGCGCTGTGGGTGCTCGGGCGGGTGCTCGAGGAGCAGCTCGGGCCGTGGCGGTTCGCGATGCTGTACCTGCTGTCCGGGCTCGGCGGTTCGGTCGCGGCGGCGCTGACCCAGCCGGACAACCTGACGGCGGGAGCCTCGGGTGCGGTGTTCGGGCTCTTCGCGGCGCTGTTCATCACGTTGAAGCGGCTCGGGCGGGACACGTCCAGCGTGGTGCCGGTGATCGTGATCAACCTCGTGCTGACGTTCGCGGTCCCGGGCATCTCGATCGCCGGCCATATCGGCGGGCTGCTCGTCGGCACGATCGTCGGCGCGGGCCTGGCCTACGCGCCGCGCGATCGCCGCACGGCCGTCCAGGTGACCGTCTTCATCGGCACCGCCCTGGTCCTGGCCATGCTGACCGCGATGCGCGTGCTGCTCAACTGAGCTACTGCCGCGGCAGGCCGTTCAGGATGAGGTCCGTCAGGCGCGCCGCGGTGAGATCCGGGTCGCGCCCGACATGCCTGTCCGGGAACTCCACGATCCAGTCCGCGAGCGACTCCACCGCACCGGCGAGCGCGTAGGCGCCCGGGGTCACGTCCGGCACGTCGGGCGTGATGCGCGCCAGCACGGTCGTGAGGTGGCCGATCCAGCTGCGCCGGATCTCCGCGATCTCCCCGGCGAACGGCTCCTGCCCACGCGCCTGCCGGTGCAGCACCGACCACCCGTCCCGGTGGTTCACGACGAACTGCAGGAACTCCTCGATCGCCCGGCGCAGCTGCTGCTCGGGCGGCATGTCGTCGGAGAGCACCGCGAACACCGCCTCGGTGAGCCGCGCGCCCTCCCGGTGCAGGCAGGCGATGAAGAGCTCCTCCTTGGTGCCGAGGTACGCGTAGACCATGGGCTTGGAGATGCCGGCCGTCTCCGCGATCTCGTCCATCGACGCCGCGTGGTAACCCAGCCGGGAGAAGACGCGCACCGCCGCGTCGAGCATCTGCTGCTCGCGAACGGCGCGGGGAAGACGCTTCACCGTGGGGTCGACCGACATGCTTGTTACTCTACTTACTCGCGCGTAAGTTTACGGACTAGTAGGTACTCATTCGGGAGGCTCGATATGCCCGACCTCAGCAACATCGACGACTACGCCGATATCGCGCCCGCCCAGTTCGCCGCGCTGGTCAAGCAGACCTCCGATCGCGAACTGGCCCAGATCCTGAGCGGGCCGCATCGCAAGACCATCCTCGACAACATCTTCACCCGGATGCCCGAGCAGTTCCGGCCGGATCGCGCCGGCAGCACCAGAGCGGTCATCCACTGGGTCATCGCCGGTGGCGCGGACGGTCCCGACACCTACGAGGTGCGCGTCGCCGACGGCAAGTGCGAGACGTCGCTCGCGCCCACCGTCGAGGACCCGGACCTGGCCATCACCATCGGACCGGTCGAATTCGTCAAGGTCGTCTCGGGCAACGCCAACCCGATGATGATGTTCATGACGGGGAAGATCAAAGCGACGAACCTGCCGCTCGCGGCGAACGTCCAGAACCTCTTCGCCGTCCCGAAGGCCTGACCCGCCATGTCGGAGTTCTGGCTCGGGCTCTCCGAGGAGCAGGAAGAACTGCGCGACTGGGTGCACGGCTTCGCCGAGGGCACCGTGCGGCCGGCCGCCGCCGAGTGGGACGAGCGCGAGGAGACCCCCTGGCCGGTGATCCAGGAGGCCGCCAAGATCGGGCTCTACGGCTTCGAGTTCCTCGCGGACACGGCCAACGATCCCAGCGGGCTGTCGATGTGCGTGGCCACCGAGGAGCTGTTCTGGGGGGACGCCGGCATCGGGCTGGCCATCCAGGGCACCGCGCTCGCCGTGGCCGCCATCTACGGTTCGGGCACGCCGGATCAGCTCTTCGAGTGGATCCCGCAGTGCTTCGGCACCGCCGACGAGCCGCTCGTGGCGGCGTTCTGTTCGACCGAACCGGAGGCCGGCTCCGACGTCGGCGCCATGCGGACCCGCGCCCGGTACGACGAGGCCACCGACGAGTGGGTGCTCAGCGGGCAGAAGGCGTACGCCACCAACGGCGGCATCGCCAACGTGCACGTGGTGACCGCCTCCGTCGATCCAACGCTCGGCACCCGGGGGCAGGCGGCGTTCATCGTGCCGCCCGGCACCAAGGGACTGGAGGCCAGTCGCAAGCTGCGCAAGCTCGGGCTGCGCGCCTCGCACACGGCCGACGTGTTCCTGGACGAGGTTCGGGTGCCGGGGCGGTGTGTGCTCGGCGGCAAGGATGCGCTGGACGAGCGGCTCGCCCGCGCCCGCGCCAAGGAGCGGTCGAACTCCAGCGCGGCGATGCGCACGTTCGAGATGACGCGCCCGACCGTTGCCGCGCAGGCCATCGGCGTGGCCCGGGCGGCCTACGAGTACGCGCTGGACTACGCCAAGGAACGGGTGCAGTTCGGGCGGCCGATCATCGAGAACCAGGCCGTCGCGTTCACGCTCGCCGACATGCGCATGGAGATCGACGCCGCGCGCCTGCTCGTGTGGCGGGCCGCGTGGATGGGGCGCAACAACAAGCCGTTCGACGCCGGCCAGGGCTCGATGAGCAAGCTCAAGGCCGGTGAGGTGGCCGTCGACGTGACGTCGCGGGCCGTGCAGCTGCTCGGCGGCGCCGGGTTCGTCCGGGACCATCCCGTGGAGCGCTGGTACCGGGACGCCAAGATCTACACCATTTTCGAGGGAACGTCCGAGATCCAGCGGCTCGTCGTGTCGCGCGCGATCTCGGGGCACTACATCCGTTGAGTCGCCCGCTGACGGCCGGGAGCGGGGCGCCCCGCTCCCGGGTCAGGCGGCCATGAGGTAGCGGTGCTCCCGCGCCCGACGCAGGGCCCGGGCCGCTTTGCCCAGCTCCGTGCTGTCGGTGGTGCTGAGCACGACCGCGTTCCCCAGCCAGAGGTGACGCAGACGCGGGCTGAAGCGCGTGACGACCGCGCCGACGAAGGTGATCGCGCCACCCACGACGGCCAGGCCGATCGCGGTCGGAAGGGCCATGACGGGGCTCAGGGCCACCGCCATGAAGAGCACCGCGCCGCCGGCCAGCAGCGTGCCGATGCCGACCCGGCTGACCGGGTCCGTCGTGGTGTGGAAGCCGCTGGTCGCGGCGAGCGGGTAGCGGCGTCCGTCGACCGACACCCACTGGTCGGTGATCCGAAGTCCGCGGTGGTTGTAGAACGTCTGGGTCATGGCTCTGCACCGCCCTTCTCGCCTACTCGGAGGGGATCCTCCAGGTGGAAGTATTCCCGTCAGCCACATAGCTGTCTACAGAAAATCAGTGAGATCTCAAGATTTTCAGTTGGACTTGAGGTTTCTCTGCAGTTGGTTCAAATTTTCGTCAAGTTCCGTTAGCCTTCGGGCGGTGACCGGCCCCACACCCATCGAGGCCCGCCAGCGCTGGGCCCGCGAGGTACTGCAGGCACTCGCGGAGCGTCGCCTCTCCATCAACGCCGCCGCCAAAGAGGTCGGCATCTCCCCCGGCCGGCTCCAGGCGTGGCTGCACCAGGACGTCGAACCGTCCCCGCGGGTCATGCGCGACCTCGCCCGCGTCATCGGGCGCAGCCACGTTCACCTGCTCGAACTCCTCGACTGGCTGCCCGCCGAGATGGCCGACGCGCCGCTGCGCCTGGAGGCGACGGAGAAGCTCAACGAGGCGATCGGCGAGGCCCGGCGCTGGCTGCGGGGCGCCACCCGGGCGGCCGGGCTGCGCGGCGGCGCACAGGTCGCCGGCGCCCTCCTCGACGCCACCGCCGGCTGGGGCGTGACGATGCGCAACAGCGAACGCGGCAGCCGCTACCGCACCCGGTACGCCGTTCGGGTCGGCTGCCATCCGGCCGGGGTCGAGGGGCCGTCCACAGAGGACACCCAGCGCGACCGCACCGAGATCGAACGCCTCATCATCGACACGATGCTGCGCACCGCCGCCACCTGGCTCCCGCCCGAGCGGGTGGCCGGCCAGGACTGGGCGAAGCGGCCCGACCTGGTGCTGTCCGTGCCGCACCTGTGCGCCAGCCGGCCCCGCGGGCTGCGGCCCAACCTGCTCGTTCCGCCGGGCATCGTGGTCGTGGGCATCCCGTGGGCGGGTAGCCAGGAGGTGGCCGCGCTGCTGGCCGATCTTCTTGACTGGGGTTACCTGGACCTGCGGGCCCTGGCGGCGGAGCAGTTCGAGCTGGCCTCCGGCACGGCCCCCGACGTGGTCGAACGCGCCCAGGTCAGCGCCGCGCGGCGGCTGTTCGACGACACCACCGGGCGGGCCCGGCAGACCGTGTGGTCGGTCAACCAGCCGAAGCCGATCCTGCAGGCGTTCCGCCAGTTGGGGCCGGAACTGCCGCTCGTCGTGCTGCTCCGGGCGCCGGACAGCCTGATCTCGTACGTGACGGAGCAGTTCGCGCTGCGCGGGGACCCGCACGTCGACCTCGTCGAGGCGGCGCAGAACCTGGTGCGCCGCACGCTCGAACAGGACCGGGATCCGGGTTCCTACCTGATCCTGGACGTGCCGGACCTCCCGCTGGGCAGCAACGGGCCGGACGAGGTGGACCTGGTCTTCGACGCGTACGTGGAACTGGCGTTCCAGGCGGCGCGGTGGCTGCACGAACGCCACGGCGCCCCGTCGCTGGAACACGCCGGCGGCGTGCTCGGCTCCCTCTCCCGGAGCTAGGCCCCGATTGCCGCGGCGGCGGCGATGTCGCGGCGGACCTGGGCGCCGGGCAGCGTGACGCCGTCGACCAGGGCGTACGCGGCGTGGCGTGCGGAAGCGAGATCCGGGCCCGTGGCCGTGCAGCAGAGCACCCGGCCGCCGGACGAGACGAGCGCGCCGTCGTCGCGGCGGGCGGTCCCGGCGTGCAGCACCCCGGGCACACGGTCGGCGCCGAGGATCGGGTCGCCCTTGCGGGGACTGTCCGGGTAGCCGGCCGAGGCCACCACCACGGTCACCGCCGACCCGTCGCGCCAGAGCAGCGGCGGGTGGTCGGCGAGCGTTCCGGTGGCGGCGGCGTGCAGCAGGCCGGCGAGCGGCGTCTCCAGCAGGGCCAGCACCACCTGCGTCTCCGGGTCCCCGAACCGGCAGTTGAACTCGATCACCCGCGGGCCGTCCGGCGTGATCGCGAGCCCCACGTAGAGCAGGCCGCTGAACGGGGTGCCGCGCTTGCGCATCTCGGCGAGCGTCGGTTCGACGACGTCCCGCAGCACGTCGGGGACGAGCGCGGGCGGCGCCCACGGCAGTGGCGCGTAGGCGCCCATCCCACCGGTGTTGGGCCCCTCGTCGCCGTCCCTCAGCCGCTTGAAGTCCTGCGCGGGCACCAGCGGGCGCACCGCCGTCCCGTCGGTCACCACGAACAGCGACACCTCGGGGCCCGACAGGTACTCCTCGACGACGACCCGTTCGCAGGAGGCGGCGTGGGCGAGTGCCGCCGCGCGGTCGTCGGTCACCACCACGCCCTTGCCGGCGGCGAGCCCGTCGTCCTTCACCACGTACGGCGCGCCGAACTCGTCCAGCGCCGCCGCCACCGCCTCGGCGTCCGTCGCCACCCGCGACCGCGCGGTCGGCACCCCCGCCGCCGTCATGATCACTTTGGCGAACGCCTTCGAGCCCTCCAGCGCGGCCGCCGCCTTCGTGGGCCCGAAGACCGGGATGCCCTTGGCCCGCACGAGGTCGGTGATCCCGGCGACGAGCGGCACCTCCGGTCCCACTATGACCAGATCCGCCCGGCCCTCGACGGCAAGCGCCGCCAGCCCCTCGATATCGTCTGCGGGAACGGCGGCGAGCCTGACCGGGCCGCCCGACGCGAGCGTGAGGCCGCTCATGCCAGGATTCCCCGGCGCGCAGGTCAGTGCGGAAACGGCCGGATCCGCGGCGAGTGAGGTCGCGAGTGCGTGTTCACGCCCGCCCGAACCGATGAGGAGTACGTGCACGGGAACAGATCGTACGGTGAGCGTCCGACCGTGGGCCGACCCAGGGGACGGCGCGTCGCGGCATGGTGTGCGCTCGCGGTGGCGTTCGTGCTCGTGGCGGCGCTCGCGCCGGTGGCCGTGTCGGGCGTCAGCGGGCTGACCTCGGCCGCGCAGAGCGTCGCCCGGGTCGTCCCGAGCACGCTCGCCGTGGCGGCCCGGCCGAAGTACCCCGTTCTGGTGATCGGCCACCGGGGTGCGCCGCTGTACCGGCCCGAGCACACCCTGGCGGGTTACCAACTGGCGATCGACCAGGGCGCCGACTACATCGAACCGGACCTCGTGAGCACCCGCGACGGTCATCTCGTGGCGCGTCACGAGCCGGACCTGACGGTCACCACCGACATCAAAAGCCGCCCCGAGTTCGGCCGGCGCACCAGTGCCGACCAGCTCACGCTCGCCGAGATCAAGACGCTGCGCACCGGCGGGGAGCAGATCCCCACGCTGGAGGAGATCGTCGCGCTGCTGCACCGCCAGTCCCGCCCGGTCGGCCTCTACCTGGAACTCAAGTCCGCGGCCAGGTACCGCCAGCTCGGCCTCCCCATGGAGGACCGCCTCGCCGCCGCGCTCACCGCCCAGGGCTGGACCGATCGGGAGGACCCGGTCTTCGTCTCCGGGTTCGAGGCGGACAGCCTGCGGATCCTGCACAACCTGCTGCCGGGGCTGCGCCTGGCGCGCAACCTGCTGCCGTCGGACCCGGTCGACGGGCCGGCGATGGACGAGATCGCCACGTACGCGAAGGTGTTGAGCGTGCACCGGGACCTGCTCGGCGCGCCGAGCGGTGGGCTGCGCGGGCCGGCGCTGGTGGACGACGCGCGCACCCGCGGGATGCAGGTGCACCTGTGGACGCTCGGCGCCGACTGCCCCTACGAGGACCTGCCCGCGACGCTCTCCCACCCGGACGACCCGGTCGGCTGGGCCCGGGCCGCCCGCATGTACCGCGGCTTCTACGCGATGGGCATCGCCGCGGTCTTCAGCGACGCCCCCGACATCGCGGTCTGGGCCAAGGGCTAGGGGCGCAGCTCCTCGAGCCAGGGGGGTTCGGCGCCCTGGCGGGCGCAGGTGTGGGCCGCCACGCGCTGGGCGAAGCGTAGGCACTCCGACAGGTCGGGCGTGCCGAGCCGGGACAGGCGGTCCCGGGTGAGCAGTTCGGCGCGGTCCAGCGCCGCCAGCAGGCCGGCCATGAAGGCGTCGCCGGCACCGACCGTGTCCACCAGCTCGACCGGGTTCGCCGGAAGGTCGACCGGGCCGTCGGGGCCGAGCGCGTACACGCCCTTGCCGCCGCGCGTGACCACCACGAGCGCGCAGCCGCGCAGGTGCCACTGGCGGGCCACCAGTTCGTAGGGCTGGCCGGGCGCGATCCACTCCAGGTCCGCGGTGCCGATCTTCACGATGTCCGCGAGCGGCAGCCACGTCGACAGCCGCGCCCGGACGGAGTCCGGCTCCGGGGAGATCGTCGACCTCGGATTGGGGTCGAGGGAGATGACGCGGTGTCGCCGTTCGCGCCGGATCAGGCCCTCGAGAGCATCACCCATCGTGGGAACGGCCAACGCCAACGAGCCGCTCACGTGCAGCGCCGCGCCGTCGGGCAGGGCCGCGGGGAGTTCGTCCGCGCGCCACCGCCCGTCGGCACAGCCGTCGATGTAGAACGTGTACGCCGCGTCGCCGCCCGGCAGCAGGTCGGCGATCGCCAGCGTGGTGTGCTCGTCGGCGTCCACCACGTGCTCCAGCCGGACGAGGGAACGGCGCAGGTGCTCACGGAGGAGTTCCCCCAAACGGTCCTGGGAAATGCGGGCGACCAGGGTGACGTCCGCTCCCAGCCGGCCCAGCGCGGCGGCCACGTTGGCGGCACTCCCGCCCGGCCGCGGCAGGTAGGACTCCCCCGCCGCGGACCGGATCAGATCGACCAGTGCCTCCCCGCACACGACGATCATTGGCTCTCCTAGCGGGATCGACGGCCCTGCCACTGGTCGAACGAGACCGCGACCAGGATCAACAGGCCGATGATGATCTGGAGATAGAAGGCGTTGACGGCCAGCAGGTTGCCGCCGTTGTTGAGGGTCGCCACGATCAACGCCCCCGCCGCCGCCCCGAACGCGCCGCCCTTGGCGCCGAACAGGCTCGCGCCCCCGATGACGCAGGCGGCGATGGCGTTCAGCTCGTAGCCGGTGCCGGCCGTCGGAATACCCGCGTTGAGGCGGGACGTAAACAACACGCCGCCGACTCCCGCCAACAATCCCGCGATCGCGTACACGGCCACGAGCACCCGCTTGACGGGCACACCGGCGAGGCGGGCGCTCTCCGGGTTGGAGCCGATCGCGTAGATGTACCGGCCGAAGACGGTGCGCCGCAACACGAACGCCGTCACGATCGCCACGACCGCGAAGAGCCACAGCAGGTTGGGCACGCCGATCAGCGACCCGTTGGCGATCTCCCCGAACGCGTCGGGCAGCGGCTGGATCGTGGAGGCGTTCGTGAAGACCAGCACCACGCCGCGCGCGATGCCCAGCATGCCCAGCGTCACGATGAACGGCGGCAGCCCGGCGAACGCCACCAGCAGCCCGTTGATCAGTCCGGCGATGACCGCGACGGCCAGCCCGCCGAGGATCGCGACCGGGATCGGCACCCCGCCGGCCAGCAGCTCGGCGGTGACGCACCCGGACAGCCCCAGCACCGAACCGACGGACAGGTCGATGCCGGCCGTCAGGATCACCAGCAGCTGCCCGATCGCGATGATGCCGAAGATCGCGACCTGACGGGCCAGGTTGGCCAGATTGTCGCCGGTCAGGAACTGGTCCGACAGCAGCGTCATCGCCCCGAACAGCACCAGCAGCACGATGATCCCGCCGGCGTCGCGCCCGAACACGTCCCCGAAGGTGATGACGCGCTCCTCTTTCACTGCGGTCGTGGTCACTTGCTTCCTCCCGTGCTCGCCAGGTGCAGAACGGCCTCTTCGGTGGCTTCCGACGCGGTGAGTTCGCCGGCGACGAGCCCCTCCCGCATGACGAGCACCCGGTCGGCCAGGCCGAGCACCTCCGGCAGGTACGACGAGACGACGATGACGGCCAGGCCCTCGGCGGCGAGGTCCCCGATCACCGTGTAGATCTCGCTCTTCGCGCCGACGTCGACGCCCTTGGTGGGTTCGTCGAAGAGCAGCACCTTGGCCCGCGTGGCGAGCCATCGCGCGAGCAGCACCTTCTGCTGGTTACCGCCGGAGAGGCTGGAAACGGGCTGTTCCCAGGACTTCGCGCGCAGTCGCAGGCCGCCCAGGTATCTGTCCACTGTGGACCGCTCCGCCTTGGTGTCCACAAGGGACAGTCGGGAGATCTGCGGGAGCTGGGCGATGGAGGCGTTCTCCCGGATGGCGAGTTCGAGCATGAGGCCGAGCTGCTTGCGGTCCTCGGTGAGCAGCCCGACACCGGCACGGACCGCGGTGCGCGGGTTGCCGGGCTTCACCTCGACGCCGTCGATGCCGATCCGGCCCGCCGCGATCGGGTCCGCGCCGAAGATCGCCCTGAGCAGCTCGGTGCGGCCGGATCCGAGCAGGCCGGCCACGCCCAGGATCTCACCGCGGCGCACCGTGAAGTCGATCTGTCCACTGTGGACGCCGGCCGGACGGAGGCCCTCGACGACCAGGCGCGGCTCGCCGATCGTGCGGCTGGACGCGGGGTACAGCGACTCGATCTTCCGGCCGACCATCGTCGCGATGAGGCTGTCGTGGTCGTAGTCGCGCATCGGGCCGCTCGCCGCGAACTTCCCGTCGCGCAGCACCGTCACCCGGTCCCCGATCTCGAACATCTCCTCCAGGTGGTGGCTGACGTACATGATCGCGTGACCGTCGTCGCGCAATCCCTTGATGCGCCCCAGGAGCGCGGCCGTCTCCGTCTCCGACAGCGCGGTGGTGGGCTCGTCGAAGATGAGCACCTTAGGGTTCTGGCCCAGCACCTTGGCGATCTCGACGAGTTGCCGCACCGCGAGGGAGAGTTCGGCGACCGGGGTGTCCGGGTCGAGGTGGCCCTGGTCGACGCGTTCGAGCATGGCGGTGGCCTGCCTGCGCAGCTCCCGTGGGCGGGTGATGCCCCGGCGGTTGGGCAGCCGGCCCATCAGCAGGTTTTCCGCCACGGACAGGTCGGGGAGCAGGCTCAGTTCCTGGTAGACGACGCCGATGCCGGCCTGTCGGGCCTGTGCCGGCGTGGGGTTGCCGACCTCCCGGCCGTCGATCAGGTAGTCGCCGGCGTCGCGCTGGTGCGCTCCGGTCAGGATCTTGATGAGTGTGCTCTTGCCGGCGCCGTTCTCACCCGCGAGGCAGTTGACCTCTCCCGGATACAGCTCCAGGTGAACGTCCGTGAGCGCCCACACCGGACCGAATGCCTTGCTGACGTTGCGCAGTTCGACGTAGGGACTCATCAGTCGGCCTTTGCCGTCGGCGGGGTGAGCAGCGTCTTGATCTCCTCGTTGCCCATGTTGGACTTGTCGGCGAGCACGGCGCCCGGGTCGATGTTCCGCGGCGGGATCGAGCCCACGGCGGCCATCCCAGCGACGACGACGCCCTGGTAGCCGAAGAAGTACGGGTTCTGCACCACGAGCACGTCGAGCGAACCGTCGCCGAGCGCCGCCACCTGCTGGGGATCGGTGTCGAACGAGACGACCGGGATGCGGTCGGCCGCGTTGTTGTCCTTGATGCCACGCGCCGCGCCGACGCCGCTGGTGTTGTTGGCGGCGAAGACGGCCACGAGGTTGGGATCGGCGGTGATCGCGTCGTTGACCTGGCTCGCCGCGAGGTTGATGTCGTTGTTGTTGAACCGGGGGCCGACGATCTTCAGGTCGGGACACGCCGCGAGCCCGCCCCGGAAGCCGGTCTCCCGGTCGGTGAGCACCTGCACGCCGGCGACGGAGGACTCGATCAGCACGTTGCCGGCGGTCCGGCCGGAGGCCTTGGCCAGCTCGCACAGCTTCGCCCCGGCCTGCTCGGCCGCCTTGAGGTTGTCCGTCCCGATGAACCCGTCAACGGGCGTGGTGACCTGGGTGTCGACGGCGATCACCTTGATGCCCTCCTTGCGGGCGCGCTCGATGACGTTGTTGAGCGCCGAGGAGGAGTTGGACGCGAGGACGATGCCGTCGACGCCGCGGGAGATGGAGTTTTCGACCAGCTGCACCTGCTGGCCGACGTCGGTCTCGGAGGTGGGGCCGAACAGCGACACCTCGATGCCGAAGTCGCCGCCGGCCTGCTTGGCGCCGGCGAGCATCGACTGCCAGAACGACGAGTCGCTCGCCTTGATGATCACGTCGATGCGCTTGCCGGCGGAACGTCCGCCGTCGCCGCTTCCGCCGCCGGAACCACCGCCGCCGGTGGCCCGCCCGGCGACCACGCCGGCCACGAGCATCAGCAGGGCTATGACGGCCACGAGGGACAGCGAGAACTTGATCCGTTTCATGGGGGGTCCTTCCTGGTCCCCGCCTGGCGGGGCGGAAACTCGAAACGTTTCGAGTTACCGTAAATCCAGTAACTTCAACATCACAAGGGGTAGCGCTATGATCCCTTGAAAACGTTTCGAGGAGGGCCCATGAGCGCTGACACCCGACGGCCGACCATGAAGGACGTCGCGGCGCTCGCCGGCGTCAGCCTCAGCACCGTCTCCCGCGTCGTCAACGGCGACCCCGGCCGGCCCGACCTGGCGCGCCGCATCCAGGACGCCATCGACCTGCTCGGCTACGAACGCGACCACACCGCCAGCACGCTGCGCCGCACCGACCGGGCATCGGCCAGCATCGGCCTGCTCGTCGCCGACGTCGGCAACCCGTTCTTCGCCGCCGTCGCGCGGGGCGTCGAGGAGATCGCGCGGGAACGCGGCTCCGTCACCATGGTCGCCAGTTCCGACGAGGACCCGGCGCGGGAACGCGAACTGGCCACCGCCCTCGCCGCACGGCGGGTCGACGGGCTCGTCGTGGTGCCGACGGACGGCTCACCCGGGCCGGCGCGGGTGCCGACGGTCTTCGTCGACCGGCCGCCCCGCTACGCCGACGCCGACACCGTCCTCACGGACAACTTCGGCGGTGCCGTCGCCGCCGTGACCCACCTGCGCGCCCACGGGCACCGGCGGATCGGCTTTCTCGGCGACCGATCGACGTTGCACACCGCAGCGGAACGCCTCCGCGGCTACCTCGGTTCGCTGCCCGACCCCTCGCCGGCCCGCACAGACCTCTCGTCCGGCCGGCTTGACCCTTCGCTCGTCCGCACGGATCTTGAAGGCTCCGCCGCGGCCTTCGACGCCGCCTGCGCGCTGCTGCGTGGCGACGACCCGCCGACGGCCCTCTTCACCGCGCAGAACCTCATCACCACCGGCGCCGTCCGGGCCCTGCGCGCGCTCGGGCTGCAGCACCGGGTGGCCCTCGTCGGGTTCGACGACCTGCCGCTCGCCGACGCCCTGGATCCCGGCCTCACCGTCGTGGCGCAGCAGCCGGTGACCCTCGGCCGGGCGGCGGCCAGGCTGCTCTTCTCCCGCATCGACGGAGACCGCGCGGAGCCGCGCACCGAGGTCGTCCCGACGACCCTCGTGGTGCGCGGCTCCGGAGAGATCGCTAGATGAGCGTGTGGCGGATGACGTTCTCCTCGCGGCCGGGGCCGACCCCGACCACGCTGACGCGTGCCCCGCACAGCTCCTCGATGCGCTCGATGTAGCGACGCGCGTTGGCCGGCAGGTCCGCCTCCGTCCGCGCCTTCGAGATGTCCTCCCACCAGCCGGGGAGTTCCTCGTAGATCGGCTTCGCGTGGTGGAACGCCGTCTGCGTCATCGGCATCTCGTCGACCCGTTCGCCGTCGATCTCGTAGCCCACGCAGATCGGCACCGGGTCGAGGCCGCTCAGGATGTCGAGCTTCGTCACGACGAGGTCGGTGATCCCGTTGACCCGCACCGCATAGCGGCCGACCACCGCGTCGAACCAGCCGCAGCGGCGTTCGCGCCCGGTCGTCGTGCCGTACTCACGACCGACCTTGCGCAGGTGCGCACCGTTGTCGTCGAACAGCTCCGTCGGGAACGGCCCCGAACCGACGCGCGTCGTGTACGCCTTGATCACGCCGATCACCTGCGAGATCCGGGTCGGCGGGATACCCGAACCGACGCACGCGCCACCCGAGGTCGGGTTCGACGACGTCACGAACGGATACGTCCCGTGATCCACGTCCAGCAGCGTCGCCTGCGCACCCTCGAGCAGAACGGTGTCGCCGCGCTCCAGCGCCTTCGCCAACTCCGTGCGCGTGTCCGCGATGTACGGCCGCAGCCGGGTCGCGTAGCCCAGGTACTCCTCGACAACGGCGTCGGCGTCGATCGCCTTGCGGTTGTACACCTTCACGAGCACCTGATTGCGCTCGCGCAGCACCAGTTCGAGCTTCTTGCGCAGGATGCCGGTGTCGAGGAGGTCCTGCGCGCGGATACCCATGCGCGCCACCTTGTCCCCGTACGCCGGCCCGATCCCGCGACCCGTCGTCCCGATCCGCGCCGAACCCAGGTAGCGCTCCACCACGCGGTCGAGCGCCCGGTGGTGCGGCATGATCAGGTGCGCGTCCGTCGACAGCAGCAGCGACGAGGTGTCCACACCGCGTTCGGCGAGGCCCTCGATCTCGTTCAACAGCACCTTGGGGTCCACGACGACACCGTTGGCGATCACCGGTACGCAGCCCGGCGTGAGCACGCCCGACGGCATCAGGTGCAGGGCGAACTTCTCCCCGTCCGGCGTGATCACGGTGTGTCCCGCGTTGTTGCCGCCCTGATACCGCACGACGTACTGCACACGCTCGCCGAGCAGGTCGGTAACCTTGCCCTTGCCCTCGTCGCCCCACTGTGCGCCGATGAGCACGATCGCTGGCATGTTCCTCGCCTCCACTGGCCCCACGCACTGGCCGGTGGGCCCGTGACAGGCTACAACCGTCCCACCAGGAGGATGACAACGGTGCACCGCGTCGTGATCCTGTCCCTCGCCGAAGGCTGCGAAGGACCCCGCACTCCCGTGCTCTCCTGCCGGGACGCCCTGCGTGCCGCCGGGTGCGAGGTGGAGCTGGTGACAGCCCGTTCCGACGCGGAAATCGACGCCGCCCTCGCGGACGGTGAGGCCCGCACGGTGGTCGCCGCCGTCAGCGACGGGCAGGTGCGCGCCGTCGTGCGCCGGCTCATGCGCAAGCACTCCCCGGCGCCGAGCAAGCGGCCCGACGACCTGCCCGCCGACCGGACGGTCCCCGACCTGCCGGCCGTCGGGATCCTCCCGGTCGCGATCGAGCCACCCGACCTCGCCTCCCGGCTCGGACTGCCCCGGGCTCCGGAGGAGGTGGCCGCCGCGGTGGCCGGCGGGTTCGTGCGCCGGGTCGATCTTCTGCGGAACGACGGAGGCTCGCTCACCCTCGACGGGTCCCTGCTCGGCGGGGCCGACGAGGCGGGGCGCGCGGTGCCGTTCCACGCATCGATCAACGTGGACGACGCCGTGCTGACCGACGGGCGGGAGGCGCTGCTCGCCGCCGTCGTGGCCAACGCGGACGGCTACGCGACCTTCGACGGACTGCCGCTGGTGGTGGAACCCAGCCCGTTCGACGGGAAATTGAACGTCGCGGTCGCTCTGGCCGTGAAAACCCGTAAGAGAGTCGAGGTCGAGGTCCGGCGGGCATCGGGTCGTGCTGTTGCGGTGACTCCTCGCAGTGAGGGACTACCGTTCCTGGATGACGGCGTGGCCGGAACGCTGAACCGCAAGCGCACCTGGTGGATGGAACGCGCGGCGTGGGGAGTCTTCGCGCCGAAGTGACGTCTCCCCATCGGTGTGCGAGGCTTGCGATGCTGCCGTCGGGGGACGCTCGGGCACCGGGAAGCGGGAGGTAGGACGGGTGGCGGAAGAGACGATCTGGCCGCCGGAGGAGATCGGCGGACCGCCGCACAACGGCCGGACCGTGCGGACCGAACCCACGGCCGGCACACCGGCACCACCCACCGCCCAGCCGACCGCCGCGCCGCCGCCACCCGGAAGAAGGGCCTATCCGGGCTCGGCTTCCGATGATGCCGACGGGGGCGGGCCGCCGCCGTTCGTGCCGCCGGGTGCGGTGGCGCCGCCCGTGGCCGCACCGCAGTCCGGGCCATCCTTTTCCGGGCCGCCGTCGTCCGGGCCCTCGCTCTCCGGGCCGCCGTCGTCCGGGCCGTTGCCTTCCGGGGCGCCGGGGTCGGGGTCGATTCCTGACGGGCCGGGGCTTTCGCCTTCCGGGCCGCTGCCGCCCGGGCCTGGGCCGCTGCCGGTCGGGTCTACTTCGGGCGGGTCTTCGGGGCCGCCGCAGTTCGCGCCTCGGGTGCCGCCGCCGTTCGTGCCGCCGCCCGTGGCCGGGTCGCCGTCGTTCGGGTCGCCGGCCGCTGCCTCGGGAGGGCCGGCCGGTGAGCCGGCGAGTGGGGCCGCTTCCGGACGGGCCGGGTCCGCGCCGGGGGCTTCTCCCGAGTTCGGGGCTACCGGGTCGGGCAACGGCGGGGTCGAACGTCCCGCGTTCCGGCCGCCGCAGGCCGGTCCGCCCGTTTCGGCCGCTCCGCCCGCTGTGCCGCCGGTCGGGGCGCCGGGTGGTCCGTCCGGCAACGGAACGGCGGGTTCCGCGACCGGCGGCCCGGCCACCGGCAGGGCGGCACCGCCCGTCGTGATGCCGTCGCCGGCCGGAAGTGCGCCCTTCAGCCCCGGTGCGGCACCGACGCCGGCCGGAAGTGGGCCTGCCGGCCCCGGTACGGCGTCGGATAGCGCGCTGGCCGCCGCGCCTGGCAGCAGGTCTACGGCTCCTGGCGCTCCCTTTGCGTCTCAGCGCCCGGAGCAGTCCACCACCCCCTCCGGTGCGGCTCCTCGACCGGGCGAGCCGGCCTCCTTCGG
>NZ_BOPF01000050.1 GCF_016863615.1 Virgisporangium aliadipatigenens
CTCTCGCGGCGTTTCAAGCTTACCACACTGTTTCGTTTCCGTGTTTCGCAGTGTGTTTCTTGCTTTTGCCTTGCTCGCTCTTGCCTGTCTTACTTTACCCCCCGCCCCGCTGCTTTCCAAATCGGCGTTTGTCGATCCGGTCAATCAGCATTCGGGCATCATTCGTCGCCGCCACCTAAATGGCGGTGAGTGTGATTCCGAGGGATTTGGCAGAACGTCCGCAGCGAGCCAACTGGTGTCTCGCGCCTCGTCCGTTTTCCTGCCGGTCTAGAACCTTACCCCACCGCTTCGGGATCTTGCAACCCCGCCGCTGTTTCGATCAGGCTCTCCCAGCGTTGACGGCCAGTTAAGAACTGTCCGCCGCTCGCTGAGCCTCGGCTACAGTACGTGCGCCGAGGCCCAGACACAAATCGGCAGGTCAAAGGCCCTACGGCAGCAAAACCGCGCCGGCGAGCGTGCGCTTGCCGCGGCGCAGCACCACGTACTTTCCGTGCAACGGTGTGGCCACCGCCACGTCGGCGTCGGTGACGCGTTCATTGTTGACGTAGGCGCCACCCTCGGCGACGACCCGGCGGGCCTCCCCTCTGCCGGCGACCAGACCGGCGAGGCGGAACAGCTCCGCGACGGACGTGTCCCGTGGCGCCTCGACGAGGCCGGCCTCCGAAAGGGCCGCATGCAGCGTGGACTCCGGAAGCCCGGCCAATTCACCCCGACCGAACAGGGCCCCGCTCGCGGCGATCACCGCTGCCGTCTCCGCCTCGCCGTGCACGAATCGCGTGATCTCCTCCGCCAACCGGCGATGCCCCAGGCGCAGGTGCGGTCGCTCCGCCGTCTCCTTCTCCAGGGCCAGGATCTCCTCCCGCTCCAGGAACGTGAACGTCCGCAGGAGCGACCCGACCTGGCCGTCGCCGACGTTCACGAAGTACTGGTACATCGCGTACGGGCTGGTCATCGTCGGGTCGAGCCACATGGCCCCGCCGCCGGTGGACTTGCCGAGCTTGTTGCCCTGTTCGTCGGTGATCAGCGGGGTGGCGATGAGGTGCGCCGTCTCCCCGGTGACCCGGCGGATCAGTTCGGTGCCGGCGGTCAGGTTGCCCCACTGGTCGGAGCCGCCCGTCTGGAGCTTGCAGCCGTAGCGCCGGAACAGCTCCAGGAAGTCGTACCCCTGCAGGATCTGGTAGCTGAACTCGGTGTAACTGATACCGGCGTCGGAGTTGAGCCGGGCGCTCACGGCGTCCTTCGCGAGCATCCGGTTGACCCGGAAGTACTTGCCGACGTCGCGCAGGAAGTCGATGGCCGACAGCTGGGACGTCCAGTCCAGGTTGTTGACCATCCGGGCCGCGTACGTGCCGGTGAAGTCGAGGTACGGCTCGATCTGCCGCCGGATGCGCCCGACCCACTCCGCGATGACGTCGCGCTCCTGCAACTGGCGTTCGGACTCGGGGCGGGGGTCACCGATCAGGCCGGTGGCGCCGCCGACGAGGGCCAGCGGCAGGTTGCCCGCCAGTTGGAGGCGCCGCATCGTCAGGATCTGCACGAGATTGCCGATGTGCAGGCTCGGCGCGGTGGGGTCGAAGCCGCAGTAGTACGTGACCGGCCCGCGTGCCAGCTCCGCGCGCAGCTCGTCGAGATCGGTGGACAGCGCGAGCACCTCGCGCCACTGCAGCTCTTCGATAACGTCGGTCACCCGTCGATTCTCGCAAACGGGTCCATCGGGTTACCGCCCGCTACGGCCTTTTCGCCGCTCGCGGCACGTGCCGACGGTATGCGCTGACCGTCGGGTCACCCTCGATCCAATATCTCCATGGAACGTCATGAGCCCCGGTAACCCCCACCCGTGGTCCACTGTGGACGGACTCCGCCGGCACGGGCTCGACCGCCGGCAGCAGCCGCACGGCAGACGCCGGATCCAACAGGTCCACCCCGTACGCGGAACGGTCGATCCCCAGCGCGGCGCACAACCGCGCCGGCCCCCGCGCGAGATCCCGCTCCCGCACCGCCGCACCCCGACGCGCACGGGCGGCGGCGAGACCGTCCACCACCGCACCCGCGCGCAGCAGCACGGCGGCGGCGAGACCGTCCGGACCGCAGACGACGTTCATGCACCAGTGCATCCCGTACGTGAAGTAGACGTACGCGTGACCGGGCGGCCCGAACATCACCTCGTTGCGCGCGGTCGGTCCACGGAACGCGTGCGACGCCGCGTCCGACGTTCCCGCGTAGGCCTCTGTCTCGGAGATGCGGACCGTGACGCCGCCCGCGGACAGCAGGCACCCGAGGAGGCCGCGCGCCGCCTCGGGAGCCCCACCGGACAGCAATGCCGCGAGACCGCGGTCCTCGCTGCTCAGCGAGGCACCACCCGCTCGGCCGCCCACTCCCGCCACGTCTGGAGCCGGTCGCCCGCGGAGGCCAGCTGGTCCGCGACGGGACCGGGGCCGGTCGAACCGGGCGTGATCCGGGCGGCGAGCGCGCCGCGCACGGAGAGCACGTCGCGCACCTCCGGCGTCAGGTGCGGGCTGACCTCGGTGAGGTCCTCGTCGGAGACGGCGTCGAGCGCGCAGTCCCGGGCGACGCAGATCATCACGAGCCGGCCGGTGATCTCGTGCGCCTCGCGGAACGGCACCCCGCGCCGCACCAGCCACTCGGCGACCTCGGTCGCGAGGGTGTAGCCGAGCGGCGCGTCGGCGGCCATCCGGTCCACCCGCACCGTCATCGTGCTGATCATGCCCGCCATCGCCGGCAGTACCAGGTCGAGCGTGTCGACGGCGTCGAAGACCGGCTCCTTGTCCTCCTGGAGATCCCGGTCGTAGGCGAGCGGCAGCCCCTTGAGCATGGTGAGGATGGCGGTCAGGTTGCCGATGAGGCGGCCCGACTTGCCGCGCGCCAGTTCGGCGATGTCCGGGTTCTTCTTCTGCGGCATGATCGACGAACCGGTGGCGAACGCGTCGTCCAGCTCCACCCAGCCGAACTGCGGCGTCGTCCAGAGCACCACCTCCTCGCCGAGGCGGGACAGGTGCACCCCGACGAGGGCCGCCACGAAGAGGAACTCCGCGGCGAAGTCGCGGTCGGCGACGGCGTCGATCGAGTTGGCGGCCGGCGCCTCGAACCCGAGCTCCTTGGCCACCTGCGCCGGATCCAGCGGCAGCGACGAACCGGCGAGCGCACCCGCGCCCAGCGGCGACACCGCGGCCCGCTTGTCCCAGTCGCGCAGCCGGTCCAGGTCCCGCAGCAGCGCCTGCACGTGGGCCAGCAATTGGTGCCCGAACGCGATCGGCTGCGCCGGCTGCAGGTGGGTGAAGCCGGGCGCGGGGGTGTCGACGTGGCGTTCGGCCTGCTCGACGAGCGCGTCGGTCAGCTCCACCAGCCGGGTGGCGATCCCGCGCGCCCGGTCCCGCAGGTACAGCCGCAGGTCGGTGGCGATCTGGTCGTTGCGCGAACGCCCCGCGCGCAGCTTGCCGCCGAGCGTGCCGAGGCGCTCCAGCAGCCCCCGCTCCAGGGCGGTGTGCACGTCCTCGTCGTCGATCGACGGCCGGAACTCCCCGGCGGCGCACGCCGACTCGAGGTCGTCCAGCGCGGCCAGGATCCTGCCCAGCTCGTCGGCGTCGAGGAGCCCCGCGCGCGCCAGCACCCGGGCGTGCGCGCGGGAGGCCGCGAGGTCGTACGGCGCCAGCCGCCAGTCGAACTGCACGCTCACGGACAGCCGCGCCAGCGCCTCGGCCGGGCCGCCGGCGAAGCGGCCGCCCCACAGGCGGGTGGGGGTGTCCGGTTCGGTCTGAGTCACGCGTCCGATCCTTCCACAGGCGCCTCGGGCTCATCGTTCTTGGACCAGCCGGTCAGCGTCTCGGCCAGTTCGGCGCCGGTCGTGCCCTCGCGGGCCACCACGAGGATCGTGTCGTCGCCGGCTATCGTGCCCAGCACGTCCGGCAGCCCCGAGCGGTCCAGCGCGCTCGCCAGGAACTGCGCCGCCCCGGGCGGGGTGCGCAGCACCACGAGGTTGCCGCTGGCGTCGGCGCCGGTGAGGAGTTCGCGCAGCAGGCGGATGAGGCGGCTGGGCGCGTCCTCGGCGGGGCGCAGCGGCGGGGAGTTGTCCTCCGGGATGAGATAGCCGTCGCGCAGCTTCAGGGCCCGCAGTTCCTCCAGGTCGCGGGAGAGCGTCGCCTGGTTGACCTTGATGCCCTCGGCGGCGAGGAGTTCGGCGAGAACGGTCTGCGAGGGGACCGCCCGCTCGCGGATCAGCTCGGTGATGCGCGCGTGCCGCGCCGCCTTCGTCATGGTGCTGGTCATCAGTACTCCCCGCCGAATCGGTACCGGCTCATCGGAATTCCCCCACGATGGATCGGGCGATCAGGTCGCCGCTGGCCGGGCCGGTGCCGAGCAGCCAGGTGAGCAGCGCCTTCTGGGCGTGCAGGCGATTTTCCGCCTCGTCCCACACCACGCTCTGCGGGCCGTCCATCACCTCGTCGGTGATCTCGTCGCCCCGGTGGGCCGGCAGGCAGTGCAGGACGATCGCGTCCGTCGCCGCCCGTCCGAGCAGTTCCTGATTTATCTGGAACGGCCGGAACGGCGCCACCCGGTCGAGCCCGTCGGACTCCTGTCCCATCGACGTCCACGTGTCGGTGGCCACGACGTCGGCGCCGTCGACCGCCGCGTGCGGATCCTCGCCGACCCGGACCGAGCCGCCGGTGGTCTCCGCGATCCGGGCCGCCGCCGCCACGACGGCCGGGTCGGGCGCGAACCCGGCCGGCCCGGCCACCCGCACGTGCATCCCGGCGGTCGCGCCGGCGAGCAGGTACGAGTGCGACATGTTGTTCGCGGCGTCGCCGAGGAACGCCAGCGTGCGCCCCTTCGTGCCGCCGAGCCGTTCGCGGATCGTCAGCAGGTCGGCGAGCAGCTGGCAGGGGTGGAAGCCGTCGGTGAGGGCGTTCACCACGGGCACCGACGCGTACTCGGCCAGCTCCGCCACCCGGGCGTCGGCGTTGGAGCGGATCACGATGGCGCTCACGTAGCCGGACAGGACCCGGGCGGCGTCGGCCACGGTCTCGCCGCGGCCGAAGTGCATGGTCTGCGCGTCGATGATGAGCGGATAGCCGCCCAGTTCGGCGATGCCCGCCTCGAACGACACGCGCGTGCGCATCGACGGCTTCTCGAAGATGACGGCCACGGCCCGAGGGCCGGCGAGCGGGTGCCAGCGCAGCCGTTCGGTCTTCATCGCCGCCGCGAGGTCGAGCACGGCGTTCTGTTCCTCGGGGGTGAGGTCGTCGTCGCGCAGGAAGTGCCGCAGGCTCATGCCGCCGCCTCGCTCCGCTCACCGGCGCCCTGAGGCCCGAAGGCACAGTGCCCCACGATTCGCTCCCGCAAGCGTCCGCTCATTTGTCCACACTTTCTGCGGCGTCGGCGAACGCGTCCACGAACGCGTCGGCCTGGTCGTCGGTCAGCACCAGCGGCGGCGCGATGCGCAGCACGCCCGGCTGCACGGCCTGGGCGAGGTAGCCGGCGTCGAGCAGCGCCGCGGCCAGCGCCGGCGACTTCGCGGCGGTCAGCACGATGCCGAGCAGCAGCCCGGCCCCGCGAACGTGCGACACCAGCGGCGTGCCGATCCCCTCGATGCCGTCACGCAGCCGTTCGCCGAGCTGCTTGGTGCGGTGCAGCAGGTTGTCGTTCTCGATCGTGTCAAGGACGGCCAGCCCGGCCGCGCAGCACACCGGGTTGCCGCCGAAGGTCGACGCGTGCATGCCCGGCCCGAGGAGCGTGGCCGCCGCCCCGAACGCGACGCAGGCGCCCAGCGGGAGCCCGCCGCCGAGCCCCTTCGCCAGGGTGATGACGTCCGGCGCCACCCCGTCGGCCTGGTGCGCGAACCAGTGCCCGGTCCGGCCGACGCCGGTCTGCACCTCGTCGAGGACGAGCAGGGCACCGGCCTTCGCCGTGATCTCCCGCGCCGCCGCGAGGTAGCCGGGCGGCGGGACGACGACGCCGTTCTCGCCCTGGATCGGCTCGACGATGAACATCGCCGTCTCCGTGGTGACCGCCGCGGCGAGGGCGTCGACGTCCCCGTAGGGCACGTGGGTCACCTCGCCCGGCAGCGGCCGGAACGGATCCTGCTTGGCGGGCTGCCCGGTCAGGGCGAGTGCGCCCATCGTGCGCCCGTGGAAGCCGCCCTGCGTGGCGACGACATGGGTGCGCCCCGTGCGCCGCGACAGCTTGAACGCCGCCTCGACGGCCTCGGCTCCGGAGTTCGCGAAGAAGACGCGTCCGTCGCGACCGGCATGGTGGACCAGACGCTCGGCGAGTGCGGCGGCCGGCTCGTTGGCGTAGAGGTTGGAGACGTGCCCGAGGGTCGCGATCTGACGCGTGACGGCGCTGACGACGGCCGGGTGCGCGTGCCCGAGAACGGAGACCGCGATGCCGCCGACCAGGTCCACATAGGAGCGTCCGGTGTCGTCGGTGACGATCGCGCCCTGGCCGCGCACCAGGCCGATCGACGGCGGGCCGTACGTGTTCATGACGGCGCCGGTCCAGCGCTCCACGAGACGGCTCATGACGTCGCCTCGCTTCGCTCACCGACGCCATGAGACCCAAGCGCCCAGTGCTCCATGATTCGCTCCCGCAAGCGTCCGCTCATGAGGGGGTCACCATCGTTCCGAAGCCTTCCGAGGTGAAGATTTCCAACAGGATCGAGTGCGGTACCCGGCCGTCGACGACGTGCGCGGCGGGCACACCCCCGACGACGGCGCGGTAGCAGGCCTCCATCTTCGGCACCATGCCGGCGGAGAGGGTCGGCAGCAGTTCGGCCAGCTCGGCGGCGGAGAGCCGGGAGATGAGGCTGCCGGTGTCGGGCCAGTCCGAGTAGAGGCCCTCGACGTCGGTGAGCACCATCAGCTTGCGGGCACCTAGCGCGACGGCCAGCGCCGCGGCGGCGGTGTCGGCGTTGAGGTTGTGCAGCACGCCGTCGGCGTCGGGCGCCACGGTGGAGATCACCGGGATGCGGCCGGCCATGATGAGGTCGTCGACGGCGGCGGTGTTGACGTGCGCGACGTCGCCGACCTGGCCGATGTCGACCGGTTCGCCGTCGACGACCGCGTGCCGGCGCACGGCGGTGAACAGGCGGGCGTCCTCGCCGGACATGCCGACGGCGTAGGGGCCGTGCTCGTTGACGAGGCCGACGAGCTGCCGCCCGACCTGTCCCACGAGCACCATGCGGACCACCTCGGCGGCCTCCGGCGTGGTGACCCGCAACCCGCCCCGGAACTCGCTCGCAAGGCCCAGCCGGCCCAGCATCGCCGAGATCTGCGGGCCGCCGCCGTGCACCACGACCGGCTTGATGCCGACCATGCGCAGGAACACCATGTCGGCCGCGAAGGCGCGCTGCAGTTCCGCGTCGATCATCGCGTTGCCGCCGTACTTGATGACGAACGTCGACCCGTGGAACTGCGACAGCCACGGCAACGCCTCGATGAGCGTGGAGGCCTTGCCGAGCGCGATCCCCAGATCCCTCGCCCTGCTCGTACTCATGTGCTGTAGGCCGAGTTCTCGTGGACGTAGGCGAGCGACAGGTCGTTGGTGCGGATGGTCGCCTCCGATGTTCCGGCGTGCAGGTCGATGCTCACGTCCACCGCGCGGGCGCTCAGGTCCACTGTGGACCGATCGGCGCCGGCGGCACCCCCGACACAGATCGGCACACCGTTGATGGCGACGTCGATCGCGTCCGGGTCGAACGCCGCGTCCGTGACGCCGATCGCCGACAGGATCCGCCCCCAGTTGGGGTCGTTGCCGAAGAACGCCGTCTTGACGAGGTTGCTGCGCGCCACCGAACGCCCCACCGTCACGGCGTCCGCCTCCGAGGCCGCCCCGCGCACGGTGATCGCGATGTCCTTCGTGGATCCCTCGGCGTCGCTCAGCAACTGCCGCGCGAGGTCGTCGCACAGGTCGCGCAGCGCCTGCGTCAGCGCGGGCAGGCCGGGGGTGACGCCGGAGGCTCCGGAGGAGAGCACCAGCACCGTGTCGTTGGTGGACATGCAGCCGTCGGAGTCGAGCCGGTCGAACGTGTAGGCGCAGGCGTGGCGCAGCGCGGCGTCCAGGTCGGCCGAGGCGGCGACGGCGTCGGTGGTGAGCACCACCAGCATCGTCGCGAGGCCGGGCGCCAGCATGCCCGCGCCCTTGGCCATCCCGCCGTAGGTGATCCCGTCACGGCGCAGCACCGCGGTCTTCGGCACGGTGTCGGTGGTCATGATGGCCCGTGCCGCGTCGCCACCGCCGTCGGCGGCGAGCTTGCCGACCGCGTCGGTGACCCCGGGGAGGAGCTTGTCCATCGGCAATCTTTCCCCGATGAGGCCGGTCGAGCAGACGGCCACGTCGATCGCGCCGAGGCCGAGGGCCGCCGCGGTGTGCTCGGCCGTGGCGTGCGTGTCCTGGAAGCCGAGCGGGCCGGTGCAGGCGTTGGCACCGCCGGAGTTGAGCACGACGGCCTTCAGCAGCCCGGTGGTGAGCACCTGCCGGCTCCACTTCACCGGTGCGGCGTGCACCCGGTTGGACGTGAACACCCCGGCCGCCTCGAAGCGCGGCCCGTCGTTGACGACCACGGCGACGTCGGGCCCACCGCTCGCCTTGAGCCCCGCGGCAACCCCCGACGCCCGAAATCCGCCAGGCGCGGTGACGCTCATGGGGACACCCCGTCCACCGAAAGGCCCGCCGTCTCGGGCAGGCCGAGCATCAGGTTGGCGCACTGCACGGCCTGGGCGGCGGCGCCCTTGCCGAGGTTGTCCAGCGCGGAGACCACGATGATCCGTCCACTGTCGACGTCCACTGTGGACTGCAGGTGGCACGAGTTGGAGCCGGCGGTCGCGGCGGTGTGCGGCCAGCGCCCCTCCGGCAGCACGTGTACGAACGGCTCGTCCGCGTACGCGGCCCGCAGCACCTCGCGCGGGTCGGCGTCGGTCAGCGGCACGGCGGTCACCGTCGCCAGGATCCCGCGCGGCATCGGCGCCAGCACCGGCGTGAACGACAGCGAGACCGCGCCGGTCGCCTGCTTGATCTCCGGAACGTGCTGGTGCGCGCCGACCTTGTACGGCGACAGGTCGCCCATCACCTCGCTGCCGAGCAGGTGCGTCTTGGGCGACTTGCCCGCGCCGGAGGTGCCGGAGGCGGCGACCACCACGACGTCGGTGGGCGCGGCGACCCCGGCCGCGATCAGCGGGGCGAGGGCGAGCGTGATCGTGGCGGCGTAGCAGCCGGTGGCGGCGACCCGCGCGCTCGCGGCGATCTCCGCGCGCTGCCCGGGCAGCTCCGGCAGGCCGTACGTCCAGGTGCCGGCGTGCGGGCCGCCGTAATAACGTTCCCACGAGGAGGCGTCCCGCAGCCGGAAGTCGGCGCCCAGGTCGACCACCTTGACCCGCTCGGGCAGCTGGGCCGCGAGCGCCGCGGACTGTCCGTGCGGCAGCGCCAGGAAGACGAGGTCCGACTCGGCCAGGGCCGCGGGGTCGGCCGAGGTCAGGACCCGGTCACCGATGGATACGAGCTGCGGGTGAACGTCACCGAGCCGCGCGCCCGCCTGACTGTGTGCGGTGACCGCGCCGAGGTCAAGGTGCGGATGAGCCGAGATCAGGCGGAGCAGCTCCCCGCCGGCGTAGCCACTGGCACCCGCCACGCTGACGGTGAGTCCCATGCATCCCTCCTCATAATTATGCAGCCCAACGTATCAGGATGCACCGCACCCGTCCAGACGCTTGGCCTCGCGGGTGCGCGACGCGGTCGCGCGGCCAATTCGGGCGAATGATCCCCAAACCCATCGGTCTGGCACGACGATCGGCATTATGTCGAGCGAGACCGCCGCACGTTACCGGCAACTGCTGGACGCCGGCCCCGCCCCGACCGACGCCCTGTGCTGGACCGTCGTGCAGCCCGGCGGCCGTCCCGTCGACGTCGACGAGGTGGCGCGGCGCCTCGGTGGCGACCCGGCCGTACTGGTCGACCACGTGCTCGGCGACGGCGACGACGACCGGCTCGTCTACGGCGACGGCCACGAACGCGCGTTCCGGCTGGCCGCCGTCGGACCCGCCGTGGCGATGGTGGAGTTCCACGGCTACCAGGGCGCCAATCCCCGGGTCCTGCGGGCGTTGAGCGTCGACGCGCTCGTGCACAGCGCGTTCTGGAACATCGAGGGCGCCTCGCGCTTCAGCTACGCGGTCGACGGGCGGGTGCTCACGGCGTTCGACGGAAATCTGCCGGGGAGCCGCTGGGGTGAGGCACCCGACGCGCTGAGCACCGACCTGGATCAGCTCCTCGCGACGGCCCGGGGTGGCGGCGGCGACTCCCGGGGCGCGATGCTGGCCCTCATCGAACGCCGCACCGGCGTGGCCCTCACCGCCGAATGGCTGAAGCGCCCGCACCGCGTCCTGCTCGCGAGGCCGCTGCCGGCCTGAGCCACCCGCCCCTCGGACATGCAACCCGGACGCCTACGCGCAGACCATCCTCACCCGCGCCTGGCTCTCCGAACGCCGCCTGGTGCGCTGGCGACGCGAACACAGCGCCGAACGGCTGCCCGACCCGGGATGGCAGCCGCCCGACCGGATCGCCGACCGGGACGCGCTGGCCGCCCTGCTGCGCTCGCTCGGCAAGCGGCAGCGGGCCGTCCTGGTGCTGCGCTACTACCACGACTACTCGGCCGAGGAGACCGCCGCGGTCCTGGACGTCTCGCCCGGCACCGTCAAGTCCCAGTCCGCGCGCGGCCTGGAGGCGCTGCGCACCGCGGCCGCCGCGAACCCCCACTGACCACGAAGGGCGGGAGACCATGTCCCACCAACTGTTCGACGAACTGATCGGCACGCCCCCGCCGTCCACTGTGGACGTTCCGGCGATCGTGCGGGCAGGCTCACCGGCTACGGGATGACGGCCGTGGTCGCGGCGGCCGTCTCCGGCGCACTCGTCCTCACCGGAACGGGCCCGACGGGCGAACCCGCGCCGCCGGTGGCGCAGCCGCCGGATGCGACGTCCCGGCTGGTCGGCGACACCACCGAGGCCGCGGAGGCGTCGGCGAAGCGGCTGAGCGAGGCGCTGGACCGGGCGCTGAAGCGGGCGGTGCCGGGTGCACGGGACGCTGGGCCTGATGACGATCCCGACCCCCAAGGGGCCGCCGAAGAACGGCACGCCGACGCTCGGGCTGTCCTGCGCGGGCTTCGCCGGTTGCACCGAGAGCACCGGCCCGGGCGGAGTGAAGATCGTCACCTACGTCTACGACCTGGGCGCCGAGAAGGGGTTCAAGATCAATGTCGGGGCGCCCGGGGACCGGCTGCTGACCGTGTCGGTCGGCAACGCGTCCACCCTCCCACCGGTCTCCGCCGCCCCGCCGCTGACGACCGCCCAGGCGACGGCGATCGCGACGGAGGTGGCCTCCAAGATCGCGGCCTAGGCTCCATGATGGGTACTTTGGCGCCGGGGCGTTCACAGACGTCACCGCGGTGCCAGAAGTACCGATCATCGACTCATCGACCCAGGAAGATCGCGTCGGTCACCAGCACCACGCCGCCCAGCGCGACGCACATCAGCACCGTCCATGCGATCGTGGCGACCGACGCCCGGCCGCGTTCGGACCACGTGCGGCCGAGCAGCAGCACCGCGCCCACCCCGAACGCCACCGACACCACCGCCTCCGGCACGTAGCGCAGCACCACGAGGTCGTACAGCGCCTGAGCGACGAAGATCCCGCCGAGCAGGCCGAGCGCGACCGGCCGCCACCACGGTTCGCCCCGCCGCCAGGTAGCCCCCGCCGCCCCGAACAGCGGCCCGGCGACCAGCGCCACCACGCCCCACGCGAGCGGCCCCTTCAGCGCGGCACCGCTGACGTCGTCGTGCAGGAACAGCGTCGTGCAGGCGTAGTAGCCGAGATCGGCGCCGAGCAGCACGAGCGTTCCGGCGAGGGCGGCGGCCCACCCGCGCACCGGCAGCACGGCACACGCCACGAACGCCGCGAACGACCACGCCGCCCCGGAGTTGTTCAGCGTCGCCAGGACCGCCTCGACGGCCCGGACGTCCGGCGTCGGCAGGGCCTGCAGGCCGAGCGTGAGCGCCCCGACGGCGAGCCCGGTCACCAGGGCCAGCGGCTGCGACATCCTTCGCGGCGGAGCAACGACCATCGTCATGTGCGAATGATCCGGTGCGCGAAAACCGCCACGCATCGGCCGAAAGTCAGAGGGAAGGGGGAAACCGTCAGTCGCCGAGCGTCTGATCGAGCATGCGGGCCAGCTGCGCCCTGTTGCGCACGCCGAGCCGCCGGTACAGCCGGGTCAGGTTGGCCTCGACCGCCTTGATCGACAGGAACAGCGAGCGCGCGATCTCGCGGTTGGTGGCGCCGGCGCGGACCAGTTCGACGATGCGGCGCTCGGTGTCGGAGAGGCCGGCCGCCCGGGCACCGTCCAGGCGCAGCAGCTCCGACTCGGCGATCGCCAACCACGGGGCCGCCCCGATCGCCTGGTACCGGCGCACCGCCTCGGTCAGCGCGGCGCGGGCGGCGGCGCGGCGGTGCGCGCGGCGTTCGAGGATGCCGAGCGTGTGCCAGGCGCGGGCCAGCTCCAACGGGTACGGGTGATCCGCCCACCGGTCGATCGACTCGCGCAGCGCGGCCACCCCGTCGCGGGCCTCCCGCGTGGCCGCGACCAGGACCGCCTCCGCACGGTCCAGGCCCAGCAGCGTCGGCGTGCGGTCCAGGCGCAGCGCGTGCCCGCGGATGTCGTTGAGCACGGTCGCCGCCTCGGCCCGCGCGCCGGTGGCCACCAGCGCCTCGACGTAGTCGGCGTGCCACAGCACCGCGCCGGGCTCCACCCGGGACAGCCGCTGCTCCAGGTCGTGCGCCTGCCGCATCGAGGCGACGGCGGCGGTGGCGTCGCCGCGCATGTGCTGGACCACGCCCATGATCGCCGACATCGACCGCAGCCAGTCCTCGTCGCCCGCCGCGAGGCAGGCCTGCAGGCCGCGTTCGGCGTAGCCGGCCGCCGCCTCGACCGAACCGCCGTGGATCTCCACCGTGGCGGCCACCAGTAGCGCCGGCCCCTGGCTGACCTCGACGTCGGCCGACAGCCGCAGGCAGGTGTGCCCGGCGACGAGCGCGTCGGCGCAGCGGCCCGCGCGGGACAGGATGATGCCGGCCGAGACCAGCACCTGGGCCAGTTCGCGGACCATGCTCGACTGGCGCACCTCTTCGCACAGCGCGTCGATGCGGCGTTCCGCCTCGGCGATGTCGCCGCGCATCATCTGCCGCATCGCCGCCATCTGCCGGGCGACCACCGTCTCGTAGGACAGCGGCAGGCGGGCCGCGATCTCACCGGCCCGGATCGACATCTCGTCGCCCTCCGGGTCGGTCAGCACGGTGCCGCGCCAGCTGAGCACCTCGACCAGGCGTTCGGTGTCGCCGCACTGCTCGGCGACCTCCTCGGCGCGCTTCAGCTCGGCCAGGGTGCTCTCGGTGTCGGCGTCGTACCAGGCCTTCATCGCCCGGTACATGCGCACGTGCGCGAGCAGGTCCGGCTCGTCCAGCGCGTCGGCGAACGCCGCGTCCAGCAGCGGCATGATCCCGGAGATGTCCTGCCCGGCCAGGTCGATCAGCAGCAGCCGGGCACCGACGCGGGTGCGCCGGTCGGCGGCGTCGGTCAGGGCGGCGGTGGCGTACCGGTGCGCCTCGGCGACGGCGCCGGCCGCGTAGGCGTACTGCGCCGCGGAGAGCCGGCGGGCCGCGGCCGTCGCGGCGCTCCCACCGGTGCCGGCGGGCGTGCGGTCGGCGGCCAGCGCCGCGAGGTCGGCGGCGGTCGCCGGTGCGCCGCGCAACCGTGCGGTGCCGGCCGCGGCCGCCAGGGTGGCGGCGAGCTCCTCGTCGGGGCCGGTCGAGGCGGCGGCCAGGTGCCGGGCGCGTTCGACCGGATCGGTGACCGTGCCGGCGAGCCGCTCGTGGGCGTGGGCCAGCTCGGCCGGCGAACCGTCGGCGTAGACCATCTCGCGCAGCAGCGGATGCGCGAAGCGCACCGCCCCGTCGACGGCGACCGTCACCACCCCGGCGGCCGCGGCGTCGGCGAGGCCGCCGGGATCCGCACCACAGCGGCTGATCAGCTCCCGCGAGGGGCGGGCCGCCGCGGCGGCGATCAGCAGGGGCGGGCGCCCCGCCGGTGAGAGTTTCGCGAGCCGCGCCGCCAGCAGGCCACGCAGCCGATCCGGCACCGGCAGCGGGCCGGTGGGCGAGATCTCGCCGCGCTCCTGCAGCGCACGGCCCAGCTCGACGGCGAACATCGGGTTGCCGCCGCTGGCCGCGTAGACCCGGCTGAGGCGGTGGCGCGGCACGGCGGCGCCGTAGCGGGCGCGCAGGATGTCGGAGACGTCCGCCTCGCCGAGCGGCGGGACCGCGATCTCCCGGCACGGCGTGGGACACAGGTCCGCGAGGGCCGGGCTGCCGCCGTCGCTCACCCGTTCGGCGGCGATCACCTGCACGGGAACGTTGGCCAGCCGCCGCGCGACGAAGCGCAGCACCCCGGCGCTGGGCTCGTCGATCCACTGCACGTCGTCGAGGACGAGCAGGACCGGCCGCTCCGCGGCGAGCCCGCGCAGCAGCTCCAGCACGGCCAGCCGCACCGCCAACTGGTCCTGCGGCGTGGCCGGAACGGCGCTGCGCAGCAGGGCCCCGTCGAGCGCGGCGCGCAGCTGCGGCGGCAGCGCCGGCCCGGAGTCGTCGTCCAGGATCCCGTCGAACAGGTCCACCAGCGCGAGATAGGGGAGCTCGGCCTCGGCCTGGGCCGCGGCGGCGCGCAGGACCAGCCCTCCGGTGCCGGTGGCACCGATCGCCCCGAGGATGGTCGACTTGCCGATGCCGGCCGGTCCCCAGAGCAGCACGCTGCCGCCCGCGGCGAGCTCGGTGCCCGCGCGTGCGAGCAGATCGCCACGGCCGACAGGTGCATCGGTCCGGGTAGAGGTCACGTGAACGAGTCTGCCGGTGTACAGCCGTAAATGCGACCGGGCAAAAGGCACAGATTCATACCTTGACGCGTCGACCCGCCCGCCAAACGCCGGTAATACGTGCGGGATCGGCCAGAAGCGTCAATTCGGTGAGCGGATCGCCATCCACCGTGATCACGTCCGCGTCGAAGCCCTCCCGCAGTTGTCCGGAGCGCGGTGCCTGCGGTCCCAATGTCTCCGGGCCGGTTGCCGTGGACATTTCAATTACTTGTAACGGGGTGAAACCCAAACGCAACAACAGGGGTAGTTCGCGGCCGTTGCGACCCCATCCGGCCGGCCGGTGCGCACCGCTCACGCCCAGGTCGCTACCCATCGCGACGGTGACCCCGCGTTCGACGGCCAGTTGAATCGCCGCGGCGTGCCGGTCGGCGACCGCTTCCAATTTCGGCAGCGCGAACGCGGGCGCTGCCCCGGAGTCCAGAATTTCGTGCACGATGGTGCGGGTCGTCACGAGGACGGCGCCGGTCTCGCGCATCGCGTCCGCGCTCTCCTCGTCCAGGAACGTCCCGTGCTCGATCGTGCGCGCCCCGGCCTCCAGCGCGGCCATGATTCCCGGCTTGCCGTGGCAGTGCGCGGCGACGATCCGTTCGGCCATGCCGGCCACCTCGACGACGGCGCGCAACTCGGCCCCGGTGAACTGCTGGTGCTCCAGCGGGTCCACCTCCGACAGCACGCCGCCCGACGCGCACACCTTGATCACCTTGGCGTTGCGGCGCAGCTGCTCCCGGGCGGCCCTGGCGCACTCGGCCGGCCCGTCGCAGATCCGGACCTCCGCACCGGCCGCGCTGTACTCGTCCATCCAGGCCAGCGGCATCGAGTGGACGTCGGCGTGACCGCCGGTGGTGGACAGGATCGCGCCGGCCGCGTAGATCGCCGGGCCCTCGATCGCCCCCTCCTCCACCGCCCGCGCCAGGTGCACACCGAGGCCGCCCAGCTCCCGGATGCTGGTGATCCCGGCGTTCAGGGCGGCCCGCAGGTCGGCCGTCGAACGCGCCGCCCGCAGCGCCACCGGCAGCTGCGGCAGCTGCGCCAGGTCGAACATGTGGAAGCCGAGCAGGTGCGTGTGGGCGTCCCACAGGCCGGGGAGCACCGCCGGGGTGCGCACCACGGTGGCGTTCGGGGTGGGCGGGGCGACGTCGGACGGGCCGGCATAGCGGATCGCCGGCCCGTCCAGTACGACGGTCCCGTTCCGGATCGGGTCGCCCCGGCCGGGGATGAGCAGGTCAGCATCGATACGGGTCACCGGCATGCCGATGATCATATGCACGACCCGGTACGGATCATGCGCCGCGCAGGGCGGCCCCCAGACGTTCCCTAGCCACGGTGACCGCGGCGTCGCGGGCCGCGACCGCCTCGTCGACCGTGAGCGTCCGGTCCCCCGCGCGGAACGTCAGCTTGTAGGCGAGCGACTTGCGCCCCTGCCCCACCTGCGCACCCGTGTAGACGTCGAACAGCCGCACCGCCTCCAGCAGTTCGCCCGCGCCGTCGGTCAGCGCGCGCTGCACCTCCGCCGCCGGGGTGGCCGCGTCGACCACCAACGCCACGTCGATCAGCGCCGGCGGGTACGACGACACGGTCGGCGTCACCACGATCCCCGGCAGCGGAACGTCGTCCAGCACCAGTTCCGTCGCGCAGGTACGCGGCGGCAGGTCCAGGGCGGCGCACACGGCCGGGTGCAGTTCGCCGGCGTGGCCGATGACCTTGCCGCCGACGACGATCTCGGCGCAGCGGCCCGGGTGCCACGGCGGGTTGGTGCCGGCCCGCACGACCGGCTCCGCGCCGGCGGTCTCCACCACCAGACGCGCGGCGTCGACCGCGTCGGCCCAGGACACCGGCCGCCCCGCGCCCCACCAGCCGGCCGGCTCCGCGTCACCGGCGAGCACCGCTGCCACGTGCCACGGCTGCGCCGGAACGACCGCCTGCGCCAGCGCCAGCTCCTCGTCGGTCGGCCGCCGGTCCACCCCGAGCGCGGGCGGCGTGGCCCCGTTCCCCGGGTGGAACACCGGACCGATCTCGTAGAGCGCCACGTCCCGGTGCCCCCGGCCCAGGTTGCGCCGCAGCGCCCCGAGCAGCGGCGGCAGCAGCGTGGTCCGCAGCGCCGGCTCCTCCTCGGAGATCGGGTTGGCCAGCCGCACCTGCGCGCGCCGCGGGTCGTCCGCCGGGATGCCGAGCGCGTCCAGCGCGGACTCACCGACGAACGGGTACGTCAGCACCTCCACGAAGCCGGCCTCGGCCAGGGCCCGGCCCACGCTCGTGCGGCGGCGCTGCGTCGCCGTCCAGCCGTTACCGGGCGGGGCGATCGGCAGCACGCTCGGCACCTTGTCGTACCCGTCGAGCCGGATCACCTCCTCCACCAGGTCGGCCGGGTCGGTCAGGTCGGGGCGCCAGGTCGGCGGGGTCACCGTCAGCCGGTCGCCGTCGGCCACCACGTCGGCGCCGATCTCCTGGAGGAGTTCGGTCACCCGCTCGCGCGAGTAGTCCACGCCGGCCACCCGGGACGGCAGCGCCGCGTCGAGCTGCACCTGCCGGCGGGTCGGCCGGGTGTCGAAGTCGAGCAGCTCCGTGCCGGGCGTGCCGCCGCCGTACTGCACCAGCAGCCGCACCGCCTTCTCGAGGCCGACCAGGCAGAGTTCGCGGTCGACGCCGCGTTCCCAGCGCTTGGAGGCCTCGCTCGGCAGCTTGTGCCGTCGCGCGGTGCGGGCCACCATCACCGGGTCCCAGTGCGCCGCCTCGAACAGGATGTCCACAGTGGACGGCTGGACCTCGCTCGTCTCGCCGCCCATCACGGCCGCGAGCGAGATGGGCCCGGTGTCGTCGCAGATCACCATGTCCTCGGGGTCGAGCGTGCGTGCGACGCCGTCGAGCGTGGTCAGCTTCTCCCCGGCGTTCGCCCGCCGTACGACGAGCGGTCCGCGGATCAGATTCAGGTCGAACGCGTGCATCGGCTGGCCGAGTTCCATCATCAGGTAGTTGGTGATGTCGACGGCCAGATTGATGGAACGGACACCGGCCACGGCGAGCCGCTTGCGCATCCACTCCGGAGCCCGCGCGGACGGGTCGATCCCGCGCACGACGCGCGCCGCGAACCGGTCGCAGCCCAGCGGATCCACCACGGCGACCGGGTACGCCGGCTCGGGCGTGCCCGGCGTCGGCTCGACCGACAGCGCCGGATCCCGGAACGGCAGCCCCAACGAGTGCGACAGCTCCCGGGCGATGCCGCGCGCCGAGAAGCAGTAGCCGCGGTCCGGGGTGATGGCCAGCTCGATCAGCACCTCGTCGAGGCCCACCAGCGGCCGCGCCTCGGTGCCCGGCTCGGCGGTACCCGGCTCCAGCACGATGATCCCGGCATGGTCGTCGCTGACGCCCAGCTCCCGCCCGGAGCAGATCATCCCGTTGGAGATCTGCCCGTAGGTCTTGCGCGCGGCGATCTCGAACCCGCCGGGGAGAACGGCGCCGGGCAGCGCCACGACGACGAGGTCACCGGGGTCGAAGTTCTGCGCGCCGCAGATGATCCCGCGCACGCCGCCGTGCGCCTCGCCGACATCCACCTGGCAGTAGCGGATCGGCTTCTTGACCTTCGGCACCGGCTCGAACGACTCGACCCGCCCGACGACGAGCGGACCCTCCACAGTGGACCCGAGGTCGCTGATCCCCTCGACCTCGAGCCCGACCTTCACGAGGGCCCGCTCCAGCTCGAGCGCGGACAGCTCCGGCAGGTCGACGTACTCGCGCAGCCACGCGACGGACACCTTCACTGCCTCAGCCCTCCATTCCGAACGCGCGCGAGAACCGCACGTCGCCTTCCACCATGTCGCGCATGTCCGTGGCGTCGTTGCGGAACATCAGCGTCCGCTCGATGCCCATGCCGAACGCGAATCCGGAGTACACGTCCGGGTCGATCCCGCACGCCGTCAGTACCCGCGGGTTGACCATGCCGCAGCCGCCCCACTCGATCCACCGCGGCCCGCCCTTCGCCTGCGGGAACCAGAGGTCCACCTCGGCCGACGGCTCCGTGAACGGGAAGTACGACGGCCGCAGCCGGGTCTGCGCCTCGTCGCCGAACATCGACCGCGCGAAGTGATCCAGCGTCCCCTTGAGGTGCGCCATCGTGATGCCCTTGTCCACCACGAGCCCCTCGACCTGGTGGAACACGGGCGTGTGCGTGGCGTCCAGCTCGTCGGTGCGGTACACCCGGCCGGGGACCACGATGTAGATCGGCGGCTTGCGCGTCAGCATCGTGCGCGCCTGAACGGGCGACGTGTGCGTGCGCAGCACCAGGCCCGGCGCCGTGGTCCAGAACGTGTCCATCATGGACCGCGCCGGATGG
Organism: Virgisporangium aliadipatigenens; assembly: GCF_016863615.1. GTDB lineage: Bacteria > Actinomycetota > Actinomycetes > Mycobacteriales > Micromonosporaceae > Virgisporangium > Virgisporangium aliadipatigenens. The sequence continues at coordinate 19,313 of NZ_BOPF01000050.1, forward strand.
TCGGCCGCGATGTTGAGCGCGTCGAAGTTGAACCACTCCAGCTCGACCTCGGGGCCCTCGGCGACCTCGAAGCCCATACCGATGAACAGGTTGCCGATCCGCTCCATCAGCGTGGTCAGCGGATGGCGGGCGCCCTGCGGCCGGCGCGCGGTCGGCAGCGTGACGTCGACCGTCTCCTCCAGCAGGACGCGCCGTTCGCGCTCCGCCTCCTGGGTCACCAGCGCGGCGTCGTAAGCGGCCTGGATCGCGGCGCGGGCGATGTTGACCCGCTTGCCGGCGTCGGCCTTCGCGGCCGGCGGCAGCGCCCCGATCTCGCGGCGGGCCAGCGACACCGGCGAGCGGTCGCCGAGGTGCTGCGGCTTGAGCGCCTGCAGCCCCTCGAGGTCGGCCGCACCCGTGAACGCCTTCTCCGCCGCGGCCACCGCCTCGTCAAGGGCGGTCTGGTCGAGCAGCGCCACCTGTTTGGGGTCGTAGTCGCTCATCACAAATCTCCTCAGCCCGGAACGCTCGGAAAGTGTAGGCGCGGCTGTGCCGTCGCCCGCCGGTGGCTCAGGAGGGGTGGAAGAGGGGTCAGCTCGCCCGCCCGCCGACACCGGCGGGCTGCATAAACAGATGACCCATCACAGGGAACGCTCCTCGATAGAAAGCACTCGCGCACTAGCGTACAGGCACACCGCGGCGGCAGCAGCCAGGTTAAGGCTCTCGGCGCGGCCGTGGAGCGGCACGTGCACGCGGGCGTCGGCGGCGTCGGCCAGTTCGGGGGGCAGCCCGTGCGCCTCGGTCCCGAACAGCCACGCGGTCGGCCCGGAAAGCGGCGCGTCGTACAGCGACACGGAGCCGTAGCCGTCGGCCGCGAGCACCGTGAAACCGTTGTCCCGCAAGGCCTTCACCACGTGGAACGGATCCTCCTCGCGCACCACGTCGACGTGGAACAGGCTGCCCGCCGAGGCGCGCACCGCCTTGCCGTTGTACGGATCCACGGCGTCGCCCGCGAAGATCACGGCGCCCGCACCCGCCGCGTCGGCCGTGCGCAGGACGGTGCCGGCGTTGCCGGGATCGCGCACCTCGGCCAGAACGGCCACCAGCCGCGGCCGCTTCGCCAGGGCCTCGAAGAGCGGCACGTCGAAGGTGCGACACACCGCGACCAGGCCCTGCGGGTTGACCGTCTCGGCGAGCGCACCGAGGCCTGCGTCGTTGATCAATGTGGCGCCGGCCGTCAGTTCGGGATGGGCGGCGACGCCCTTCGGCGTGGCGAACAGCTCCTCGATGTGGGCCGACGCCTCGCGCACCGCCTGCGGCCCCTCCACGAGGAAGCGGCCGGTCTCGTCGCGTTCGCGCCGCCGCTGCAGGCGCCGAGCAGCGACGACCCGGGGTGACCGCTGGGTGAGCGGTGCGGCCCCGGGTCGCAGTGCGGGTGTCTCAGGCAGCGGTCGCACCGGTGCCGTTGTCGGCGACGGCCTTCGCGGCCACGGCCACGATGCCGGCGAACGCCTTCTCGTCATTGACGGCGAGATCGGCCAGGATCTTGCGGTCCACGTCGATGCCGGCGAGGCGCAGGCCCTGGATCAGGCGGTTGTAGGTGAGCCCGTTGGCGCGAGCGGCCGCGTTGATCCGGGTGATCCACAGCTGGCGGAAGTCGCCCTTGCGGTCACGGCGGTCACGGTAGGCGTACTGCATCGAGTGCAGCACCTGCTCCTTGGCCTTGCGGTAAAGGCGCGAGCGCTGACCGCGGTAGCCACTCGCGGTCTCCAGGATGGTACGGCGCTTCTTCTGGGCGTTGACCGCCCGCTTCACGCGTGCCACGGTTCGTACTCCTCATCAAGGACCGGCCCACGCACCGGGGCCGGTCAGGTCACTACTCGGAATTGGCCTCGCTGTGCCCTCGCACGAGTGCTCGGCCATGGCGCGCTAGAGCGGCCTGGTACAGCAGCTCGGCGTCAGCGCCCGAGCAGGCGCTTGATGCGCTTCGTGTCCGCCTTGGTCAGCACGACCAAGCCGGTGATCCGGCGGGCGTGGCGGGAGGACTTGACCTCCATGTGGTGCCGCTTGCCCGACTGCGCGGACACGATCTTGCCATTACCCGTGACCCGCACCCGCTTGCCCATGCCGGTGTGGCTCTTCATCTTCGGCATTGAAAACCGCTCTCTTCGTTTACTGGTCGCCCGCGCTGACGGGGGTCGCCTCCGGGGCATCGGCCTGCACTTCGCCGCTCTTGGCGGCAACCGCGGCGGCCTTCGTGGCCCGGTGCGGAGCGATCACCATGATCATGTTTCGACCGTCCTGCTTCGGAGCGGCTTCCACGAAACCGAGTTCCGAGATCTCCTCGGAGAGCCGGCGCAGCAACCGGAACCCGAGCTCCGGCCGGCTCTGCTCACGACCACGGAACATGATCGTGACCTTGACCTTGTCACCGGCCTTGAGGAACCGCACGACGTGACCCTTCTTGGTCTCGTAGTCGTGCGAGTCGATCTTGGGACGGAGCTTCATCTCCTTGATGACGGTCTGCTGCTGGTTACGCCGCGCTTCACGCGCCTTCAGTGCGCTCTCGTACTTGAACTTGCCGTAGTCCATGAGCTTGCACACCGGAGGACGCGCCATGGGCGCAACCTCGACCAGATCCAGGTCGACATCGGCGGCCAGCTGAAGAGCACGCTCCAGGGGAACGATGCCCACCTGCTCGCCCTCCGGGCCGACCAGCCGCACTTCGCGCGCCCGAATCTGTTCGTTGACGCGTGGCTCGACGCTGATGGGGCCTCCTCGAATCGTTGCGCACCCTCGCGTGGACTGTCCACGCGAGGCGGCCACAGCACAAAACGAAGAGGCCCTGACACGTGATGTGCCCAGGGCCCGCTCGACCGGTCGTCGCGGCGCACCCGTGAAGGACACGCCTACCACCCGGCCTCAGCCGAGCGGTTGACCGGACCCGGCTACCTCAGGGGTGGCTCGGGTGGGAGCGGGACGCTCCGCTTTGCGCACCCGATTTACCTCGAAGAGATGAAACGGGTGTGGTCGACGACCAAGGTTACCACGTGCTACTCCGCGTCAGCGGGCGAGGGCTGTGCCACTGTCTCCGGCGCCGTCGGTTCCTCCGGACGCTTCTGCTGAGCCGCCGCGTGGAGGGCCCGCAGCCGGCGGACCACGTCGACCGCGTACTCCTTGTCGGCGGCCTGCACCGCCAGCACCGCCAGCACGTCGTCGTCGTGCAGGTCCAGCATCGCCCAGGAGGAGCCCCGGTTGAACTTGACCGCGCGCACGATCGACCACGGCACGTCGTAGGAACCGAGCAGGTTCTGCACCCGGATGCCCTCGGCGTCGGCGCGCACGCTGGGCCGGGCGAAGATCAGGCTGACCAGCGCGACGACCACCCCCAGGATGATCATCGCCCAGTGGTCCGCGGTCTCGAAGACGGCGCCCTGGTCGTTGATGGTCCCGTGCAGGCTGAACGAGATCAGCGTGAACACCACCACGATGATCGGCGCGAACACGAAGACCAGGAGCCTGATCCTGCGCGGCCGGGCGACAACAGGTGCTACTTGCGAGGGCGCCGACGTCATGGTGTCCATTAGAGCCTGCTCGCCGCGATGTCCGTCACGAGGATGGCCCGCGCGCCCACGTCGTACAGCTCGTCCATGACCCGGTGCACGTCGGCGCGCAGCACCATGGCCTGCACGGCCAGCCAGCCCTCCCGGTGCAGCGGTGCCACCGTCGGCGACTCGATGCCCGGCGTCAGCGCCACCGCCTCCGGCAGCCGTTCCGACGGCACGTCGTAGGCGAGCATCACGTACCTGCGCGCGACCAGCACACCCTGCAGCCGCCGAACCAGCTGGGTGATCGCCGGCTGCTCCGCGGAGCGCCCGATCAGCAGCGCGGACGAACGCAGGATCGGCTCGCCGACCGTCACCAGGCCCACCTGGCGCAGCGTGGACCCGGTCTCCACGACGTCGGCGATGACGTCGGCCACGCCCAGTCGGATGGCGTTCTCGACGGCGCCGTCGAGGCGGATCACGTCGGCCGTCACGCCCAGGTCGGCCAGGTGCTTGCGGACCACCGTCGCGTACGAGGTGGCGATCCGCCGCCCGGCGAGGCCCTGCGGGTCCTCCGGTGTGCCCGGGACGGCGGCGAAGCGGAACGTCGCCCCGCCGAAGCCGAGGTCCAGGATCTCCGACGCGCCGGAGTCCGCGTCGATCAGCAGGTCCCGGCCGGTGATGCCGAGATCCAGATCACCCGAGCCGACGTACGTCGCGATGTCCCGCGGGCGCAGGTAGAAGAACTCGACGTCGTTGTCGGCGTCGACGCACACGAGATCGCGGTCGGAGGGGCGCTGGCGGTACCCGGCCTCGCGCAGCATCTGGGCCGCCGGACCGGAGAGGGTGCCCTTGTTGGGCACGGCGATACGAAGCATGTGGGGGAACCCGTTCTCAGAGGTGGCGGTACACGTCGTCGAGCTTCAGTCCGGTGGCCAGCATCAGCACCTGGACCTGGTAGAGCAGTTGGGAGATCTCCTCGGCGGTGCGCTCCGGACCCTCATGCTCCGCGGCCATCCACGACTCGGCGGCCTCCTCGACCACCTTCTTGCCGATGGCATGGACCCCCCGCTCCAGCGCCGCCACCGTCCCCGATCCCGGGGTACGCGCGGCCGCCTTCGCGGAAAGCTCGTCGAACAACTCGTCGAACGTCTTCACGGGACGGCATTCTTTCACCCGTCGCATACATCACCTGATGCGCCCTGACCTTGTCCTATTCGCGTCGCACGGGTCGGGGTACCGTGGCGCGACCTGTCACCCGCACGTTTGGGCACGAGGAGATGGCTACCTCCCGGCTGTACCGCTGGCTCGCGTTACCCCTGATCGCCGCGCTGATCGTGGTGATCGCCACCGGGGTCGCCGGTGGTGACGCGGCGCAGCCGATCGGCGACGTGGCGCAGTTGATCGCCGCTGTCGTGGCGCTCGCCGCACTCTCCTGGGTGACCCGGCGGCACACCGGGACGGCCCGCACCTGGCGGGGGTTCCTGGGGACGGCCGCCGCCGCGTGGACCGCCGGGCACCTGCTGCGCCCGCTGGCACCGGAGGCCGCCGACGCGGCCGGGCTGCTCGCCCCGCTGCTGGCCGCCGCCGCCGTGCTGGTGCTGAGCGCCGACCCGCCCGGGCGCAGCGGCCCGGTGTCGCGCCTGGTGCCGCTGCTCGACGGGCTCATGGCGACCATGGCGCTCACCGCGCTGGCCTGGCCGTACCTCGGAGCCTTCGGCGACCGGTCCGGGACCCGGCTGCTCATCGCGGCGGCGGGCGTGCTGGCGGCCGTTCTGGTGCTGCTGCGCGCGGCACCCGGGCGGCCGGTGCTCATCCCGCTGGGGCTCGGGCTCACCGCGATCGCGGCCGCCGACATCGTCCCGCCGCTGGCCACGGCAGGGCATGTGGCCGGGCCGCTGTTCCTGGCGCTGGTGGCGACCCGGCCCGAACCGCAGTGGGCCCGGGCGACGCGCGAGATCCCCAGCCGGTACCGGCCCGGCCTGGTCGTCGCCGGATGCCTGCCGGCCGTGGCGGCGGCGGGGCACGTCGCCTGGCGGGTGGCATCCGGCGTACCGGTCACCGGCGGCGAGGCCGTCCTCGGGTGGGCCCTCGTCGTCATCCTCGCCGGACGCTGGCTGATCACCTCGGCCGACCGGGCCGAACTGGCGTTCCGCGCCTACCACGACCCGCTGACCGGCCTCGCCAACCGCGAACTCCTGCGCCGGCGGCTCACCCGAGCCGTCGAACGGCACCGCCGCGACGGTTCGCCGGTCGCACTTCTCTTCGTCGACCTCGACGACTTCAAGCTGATCAACGACAGCCTGGGCCACGCCGCCGGGGACCGCCTGCTGGGCGCCGTCGGGGAACGCCTCCGCTCCTGCGTGCGCGCGATCGACGCGGTGGCCCGGCTCGGCGGGGACGAGTTCGCCGTGCTGCTCGACGGGCCGGCCGACCCCAGCGACGACCGCGTCGTCTCCCCCGAACGGGTCGGCGAACGCATCCTCGCCGCGCTGCACCGGCCGTTCCGGATCGACGGCCACTCCGTCACCGTCGGCGCCAGCGTCGGGGTGGTGGTGCCGGACGGCTCGGGCGACCTCGACGCCGACGCGCTGCTGCGCCACGCCGACGCGGCCATGTACGCCGGCAAGCGGCGCGGCAAGGGTGTGCTGGTGCGCTACCGCACCGACGACACCGACGGGTTGGACCTGCCCGACCTGCCGGACCTGCTCGCCGCGGGGCTGCAGGGCGACCCGGCCGGCGAGGGGTTCGACGTGTACTACCAGCCGATCGTGCGGCTCGGCGACGGGACGGTGGCCGCCGTCGAGGCGCTCGCCCGCTGGCGGCACCCGGTCGCCGGGGTGGTCGCACCCGACGTCTTCGTCGCCGTGGCCGAACGCGCAGGCCTGGTCGCCCGCCTCGACGACTTCGTGCTCGACCGCGCCTGCGCCGACGCCGCGGCCCTGGCCGAACGCTTCGGCGCCGCCCCCGACGTGCACGTGAACGTCTCCGCGGGCCGCCTCGCCACCCCAGAACTGGAAGCCGCGGTCGAGTCCGCGCTGCGCCGCCACGGGCTCGACCCGACCAAGCTGGTGCTGGAGATCACCGAGACGAGCCGCATCCCGGACCTGACCGCGGCGGCCGCTGCCGGCCGGCGACTGCGGCGGCGCGGGGTCCGGCTGGCCCTCGACGACTTCGGGACCGGCTTCAACGCCCTCGCCCAGTTGCACGCGCTGCCGGTCGACATCGTGAAGCTCGACCGCGCGATCACCACCGTCGACGGCGACCCGCAACGCGCCGAGGCGGTCTGCCGCTCCGTGATCGCGATCTGCCGCGCCCTCGGCATCACGATCGTCGCCGAGGGCGTGGAAACCCCCGAGCAGGCGAGGATCCTGTCCGACCTCGGCTGCGACCTGGGCCAGGGCTACCGCTACGGCCAACCGGCCCCCTTGGACGCCCTGACCCGATCTTGACGCGCGGTCGCTCACGTAGGTCAACTCGCCCGATGACCTTCATGAGCGGACGCGCGTCCAGATCCGATCAGCCGCGGCGGACGGCCTTCAGTGCCAATGCGGCGCCCAGCGCGGCCGCGGTCGCGGAGAAGCCCTTGTCCTCGGCGGAGTCCGGGAGCCCGGCGCGATCACGCGCCTGGGCGACCGTGTCCACGGTCAGCACCCCGTGCGCGACCGGCGTCGACTCGTCCAGCGCCACCCGGGTCAGCCCCTCGGTCACCGACTTGCACACGTAGTCGAAGTGCGCCGTGTCCCCACGGATCACCACGCCGAGCGCCACCACCGCGTCGCACCGGCGGGCCAGCGCCTGCGCCACCACCGGCAGCTCGACCGCGCCGGCGACGCGCACGTCGATCACGTGCGTGACCCCGCTCTCCTTCGCCGCCGCGAGCGCCCGCTCGTGCATCTGGTCGACCAGCTCCGCGTGCCAGGTCGTGGAGACGACCCCCAGCGTCAACCCCGCCGCGTCCACCGGAGCGGTGTCCGGTGCCCCCAAACCCGCCATCAGGCCAGCCCTTCCGCGATCTGATCCAACTCGTCGAGCAGGTGTCCCATGCGGTCCCGTTTGGTCCGCAGGTACCGCACGTTTTCCGGGTGCGCCCGCACGGGCATGGCCTCCCGGCCGGTCACCCGCAGTCCGTATCCTTCCAGACCGGCCCGCTTGGCCGGGTTGTTCGTCAACAGCCGCATCGTCCGGATCCCCAGGTCGGCGAGGATCTGCGCGCCCGTGCCGTAGTCGCGGGCGTCCGCCGGCAGGCCCAGGTCCAGGTTGGCGTCGACGGTGTCGCGCCCCTCGTCCTGCAGCTGGTACGCCTGGAGCTTGTGCAGCAGGCCGATCCCCCGGCCCTCGTGCCCGCGCACGTACAGCACGACGCCGCGGCCCTCCGCCGCCACCCGCTTCAGCGCCGCCTGCAGCTGCGGGCCGCAGTCGCAGCGCAGCGAGCCGAAGACGTCGCCGGTCAGGCACTCGGAGTGGACCCGGACCAGCACGTCCTCGCCGTCGCCGAGGTCGCCGTAGACCAGCGCGACGTTGTCGGCGCCCTCGTGCGCGGTGCGGTAGCCGACCGCGGTGAAGACGCCGTAGTCGGTCGGGATGCGGGCCTCCGCGGCGCGTTCGACCTGCTTCTCGGTCCGCCGCCGGTACGCGATCAGGTCGGCGATCGAGACCATGGCGAGCCCGTTCTCCCGGGCGAACGCCAGCATGTCCGGTACGCGCATCATCTCGCCGTCGTCGCGGACCAGCTCGCACAGCACCCCCACGGGACGCAGTCCGGCGAGGGTGGCCAGGTCGACGGCGGCCTCGGTGTGCCCGGGCCGGCGCAGCACACCTCCGCAGCGCGCCCGCAACGGCACCACGTGCCCGGGGCGGGAGAAGTCCGCCGCGCCCGCGGCCGGGTCGGCGAGCAGCCGGATCGTGTGCGCCCGGTCGGTCGCGGAGATCCCCGTCGACACCCCGGAACGGGCGTCCACGGTCACGGTGTAGGCGGTCCCGCGCTTGTCCTGGTTGGTGTGGTACATCGGCGGCAGGTCCAGCCGGTCGGCCACCGACTCGGGCATCGGCACGCAGACGAACCCCGACGTGTGCCGCACCATGAACGCCAGCAGTTCCGGCGTGGCGTGCTCCGCCGCGAAGATCAGATCGCCCTCGTTCTCCCGGTCGGCGTCGTCGACCACGATCACGGCCCTGCCGGCGGCGATGTCCGCGACGGCCTTCTCGATCTCGTCGAAGTCGGTCATGACCGGCCGCCCACCAGCTTCTCGACGTACTTGGCGATCACGTCGACCTCGAGGTTCACCGGGTCGCCGGGGGCCTTGCGGCCGAGCGTGGTCAGCTCGAGGGTGGTCGGGATCAGGCTCACCGTGAACCAGTCCGGCCCCACCTCCACCACCGTCAACGAGATGCCGTCGACCGTGATCGAGCCCTTCTCGACCAGGTAACGGGTCAGCGCGGCCGGGACGGTGAGGCGCACCACCTCCCAGGTCTCCCCCGGGGTGCGCGACTCGACCGTGCCGACGCCGTCCACGTGCCCCTGCACGAGGTGGCCGCCGAGGCGGGTGGCGAGGGTCGCGGCGCGTTCGAGGTTGACCCGGTCACCGGGGCGCAGCACCCCGAGCGACGAACGCTTCCAGGTCTCCTCCATCACGTCGACCGTGAACACGTCTTCCTCGACGGTCACCACGGTCAGGCAGACGCCGTTGACGCTGATCGAGTCGCCGTGCGCCGCGTCCTTCGTGACCAGCGGGCCGCGCAGGGACAGGCGTTCGGCGGAGATGTCGATGACGGTGCCGAGTTCTTCGACGATGCCGGTGAACACGTCAGCCTCCGGTTCGCGTGGCAACGCGCGAGCGGGCTGACGAGAGGTGCCGGACAGGGGCGGTGCCGGGGGGCGCAGCAACGCGCCGACGGCTCCGCCTGCCCGCGCGCTGCCTCCCATCCGGACTTTAACCGTCGGCCCCGGAATCTCACCGGGTCCACCGGCCGATGGATTCGGCCGGGTCGCGGGCTTACCGGCCATCGGGCCGGATCACCGCCGGTTCGGAATTTCACCGAACCCCGCCAACGCGCGTGGTGGGTATGACCTTCCGAGTCTGACACAGCACCGTTGCGCGGACCCGAGACGTCGATCACACGCGGTCAGATCTTGCCCCGCCGCTCGAACGCCACGAACGAGCCCGGGTTCTTCTTCGCCACCGTCTTCATGTCGGAGGCGACCGCCACCACCTCGCGCGGATCCGCGTACAGCCGCGTCATCGACAGCGCCACCCCCACCGACAGCGTCACCAGGTTGGCGATCTGCTCCTCGCCGTTGCGGCTGGCCAGCTTCAGGTACCCGCGCGCGGCGTCCTCCGGGTCGTACAGGTTGTCGGCAGACGCCTCGAAGTCCACGATCGCCTTCTCGGTCAGCGGACGCACCTGCTCCGGCGTGCAGATCGCCACGAAGTCGTCGCCGCCGATGTGCCCGATGAACGCCGGCGGCTCCCCCACCGCCACGATCGCCCGGTGCAGCGACTTCGCCAGCGCCACGATGAACTCGTCCCCGCGCCCGAAGCCGTACCGGTCGTTGACGCTCTTGAAGCGGTCGATGTCCATGTACAGAACGGCGTACGCCGCGCCGCTGCGCACCCGGTCGGCGATCTCCCGGAAGATCCGGTTGTTGCCGGGCAGGCCGGTCAGCGGCGACACCTCGCGATTCTCCTGGTTGCGGCGCAGCGTCGAACGCACCCGCGCGACGAGTTCCAGCGTGTCGAACGGCTTCACCAGGTAGTCGTCGGCACCCGCGTTGAGCCCCAGCACCTTGTCGACGGTGAACTCCCGCGCCGTCAGCAGGATGATCGGCATCGCGGTCGTGATCGGGTTGGCCCGCACCCGCCGGGTCAGCTCCAGCCCGTCGATCTTCGGCATCATCCAGTCGACGATCGCCAGCGACGGCTGATGCTCGTCGATGAGGTGCAACGCGCTCTCGCCGTCGTGGGCCAGCAGCACCTCGTAGCCCTGCAGGCGCAGGTTGACCTCGATGAACCGCGCGATGTCCACGTCGTCGTCGACGACGAGCAGCTTCTCCTTCACCTCGGTCATCGCGGCCCCCGCCCGAACGCCGCGCGGACCACGGACTCAGTCAGCGCAACCCGCACAAGCGGCGGAGCGGCGCCCGATGCGCCGTCTTCCCTCGTCACTCCGGTCGCCGCGCTCCCTGCGCTCCTCACTCCAGACGGCACGCGCCGCCCCGCCGCGTGCTCACCCATCGGCCGGCTCCCCGACCGCGTCGGTGGCGATCCGGCGGATGCGGCGGACCGCCTCGGCCGGGTCGTCCGCGCCGTAGACCGCGGTGCCCGCCACGAACGCGTCCGCCCCGGCCTCGGCCGCCGCCGCCACGGTGTCGTCGGCGATCCCACCGTCGACCTCGATCCGCAGCTCCAGATGGCCGCCGCCGGCGGCGCGGCGCGCCGTGCGCACCTTCTCCAGCAGTTCGGGCATGAACTCCTGGCCGCCGAACCCGGCCTTGATCGTCATGATCAGCAACGTGTCGAAGTGCGGCAGCAGCTCCAGGTAGGGCTCCACCGGCGTGTCCCGGTCGATCGCCAGCCCGGCCCGCGACCCCGCGGCGCGCAGGTCCTTCGCCAGCCGCACCGGATCCTCGGCGGCCTCCACGTGGAACGTCACGTTGTAGGCGCCCGCCTCCGCGTAGCCCGTCGCCCAGTGGTCCGGCCGCTCGATCATCAGGTGACAGTCGAACGGCAGCGTGGTGGCCTGCCGCAGGCTCTTCACCACCGGCAGCCCGATGGTCAGGTTGGGCACGAAGTGGTTGTCCATCACGTCGACGTGCAGCCAGTCGGCGGCACCCTCCACCGCGCGGGCGGCGTCGGCCAGCCGGGCGAAGTCGGCGGCGAGGATACTCGGGGCAACGATCAGCGACGGTCCACTCACGCGATCAGTCTACGAACCGACCCCGCGCGCATGACAGCACCGACGGCATGTCGCAAACCTAGGGCTCTTTTAAGAAGACCTTGGGCGGGCCGGGGCCGGCCACACCGGGTAGTACCGCGGTACCACGCCGACGCACACCGAACGGCACCGCGGTATCACAACCCGCACACGCGATGCGCGATGATCGATGGGTGATCGGGGCACTGGAGGCGCTGCGCCGCGTCGACGGCGCCCGCCCGTGGGTCGCGGACACCCTGGTCGTTCTCGTCGTGTACGTCGTCTTCTGCGTGCGCGACCTCGGCGGGATCAGCGCGCACCACCCGGGTGTGCTGGACGAACGGGTGGCCGCCCTGCACCCGCCGACCCTACTGCTGATCCAGCTGGCGCTGGTGGTCCCGCTGTGGTGGTGGCGGCGCGCACCGGCGGCGGTGTTCTACGTCGTCACCGCCGTCTTCGCGGCGCACTTCAGCTTCGGCATCCTGTTGCAGGCCGACAACGCGGTGCTCGTCGCGCTGTTCAGCGTGGTGCTGCACGAGCGGCCGGCGCGGCTGGTGTGGGTGGCGGTCACGCTGGTCACCGTCGTGAGCCTCGCCACGTGGCGGGCCGCGCTGCTGATCTCGTTCTGGGACGCGCTGTCCGTGCTGGTCACCTCGACCGTCGCGGCCGCCGCGCTCGGGCTGGCGCTGCGGATCCGCCGGGCGCAGCTGGTGGCGCTGCACGACCGGGCCGCCCGGCTGGCGGTCGAACGCGACCAGCGCAGCCGCCTCGCCGCCGCGACCGAACGGGAGCGGGTAGCCCGCGAGCTGCACGACATCGTCGGGCACAGCCTCTCGGTGATCATCACGCTGGCCGACGGCGGCGCGTACGCCATCGACCGTTCCCCGGAGAAGGGCAAGGAGGCCCACCTGCTCATCGGCGACACCGGCCGGCGGGCCCTGGCCGAACTGCGGCGCGCGCTCGCGGTCCTGCGCGAGGACGTGGACCCGCCCGATCTCAGCCCGCAGCCGCGCATCGCCGACATCGAGGCGCTCTGCGAACGGTTCCGCGTCGCCGGCCCCACCGTCACGTACCGCCCGAGCGGCCGGCCGGACCGGCTGGACCTCGGCGTGCAACTGGCCGCGTACCGGATCGTGCAGGAGGCGCTGACGAACGCCCTCAAGCACGCCGGCCCGCACACCGACGTCGTGCTGACCCTGGAGGCCGACGCCTGCGACCTGCGCATCGTCGTCCGCAACACCGTCCCGGTCGGGCCGGCGAAGGCGACCGGGGACGCCGGCCACGGACTCGCCGGGATGGCCGAACGCGCCGCGCTCTACGGCGGCTCCGTCACCGCCGGCCCCGCACCCGACGGCGGCTGGGCGGTCCACGCGCTCCTGAAGGGCAGTCACTCATGATCACCGTGCTCGTGGTGGACGACCAGCCGCTGCAGCGCTTCGGGTTCCGCATGCTGCTGGAAAGCACCCCGGACACCGAGATCGTCGGCGAGGCCGAGAACGGTGCCGACGCCGTCCGGCGCGCCACCGAACTGCATCCCGACGTGGTGCTGATGGACATCCGCATGCCGGGCGTCGACGGCATCGAGGCCACCCGACGGATCATCGCCGCCGGTGGGCGTTCGCGGATCCTGGTGCTGACGACGTTCGACGTGGACCGGTACGCGGTCGCCGCGATCCGGGCCGGGGCGAGCGGCTTCCTGCTCAAGGACGCCCGGCCGGAGGAGCTGCTCGCCGGCATCCGGGCCGTCGCGGCCGGGGACGCCGTCATCGCGCCGGCGCTGACCCGGCGGCTGCTCGACGCGTTCGCCGATCGGCTCGACGACGACTGCGGCCCGCCCGCGCAGGACCCCCGGCTGGACTCGCTGACCGAGCGCGAGCACGAGATCCTGGTCGCCATCGGCCACGGGCTCACCAACGGGGAGATCGCGCAGCGGTTCACGCTGTCGGAGTCGACGGTCAAGACGCACGTCGGGCGGGTCCTCGCCAAGATCGGCGCACGCGACCGCATCCAGGCCGTCATCATCGCCTACGACCTTCGTCTCACCCGGCCGGTGTAGATCCAGAGCTTTCAGTGCTTTCATCGCCACGGTCCGTCGGACTACTACCGCCGCTCCCGCGGGGACCGCTCCGCTTCACGGCAGGGCGGCTGCGCGCCCTGCCGTGAAGACTCCGCTGCCGGGTCCGCGTTACGTCGTCAGGACCTACGGCTGACGGTCATGATGCCGAGGCACATCTCGTCGCTGGTGCCGTCGCCCCAGACCACGTAGCGCGGCGGCAGCTTGCGGAGCTGCGGCAGCCGCTTGCGCAGTCCCGCGTCGTGCGTGCACGTCACCCGCAGCGTGTCCCCCGGGCCGATGTCCACCGGCGCCGGCAGCGCCACCAGCCGCTGGTTGTCGAAGTCGAACTCCGGCACGTCCAGCACCACCCTGGCGTTCGGCGTGCCCGGGTTGAGCTCGACCTTCATGGCCCGCCCGAGCAGGTGCATGTGCCCGAAGCCCGCGAAGAGCGTCATCGGCGCCGGCACCTCGTGGTCGCAGGACTGGGTCTCGCCCGGCTTCGGCGCGGCGTGCCCGCACTCCTTGAGCTGCTGGTCCGCGGCGCCGCCGACCTCCGGCCCGAACCGCTTCGCCACGTCCGCGATCGAGGTTCCCCGGTCGCAGAGCGGGCCCGACTCGTCGGCGGCGCAGGGCAGCTCGGTCGGCGCGTTGATCGGCCAGGTGACGAGTTCGCGGGTCTGCGGCGTGCCCTCGGTCAGCCGCAGCCGCACCGTCGAACGGTCCGAGCCGGCCGGCTTGCCGTCCGTCGCGAGCAGGTTGTAGTGGATCTGGAGAATCAGCAGGCTGCCCGGCTCCAGCTTGTAGCCGGCGTCCTGGTTGAGCAGGGTCTCCGTGACGCCGGGCGTCCAGGTGTCCACCCACGCCGCGTCCACCCCGCCGGGGATGCCGGTCTCGCCGAAGCACTGCCAGCCGAGGCCGGGGGTCTGCTCGTCGTGCGCGCGCACCTTCGCCGCCTCGCTCGCCGGCACCGCGAACACGATGGCGTGGTGCGCGATGGCCACGTTCTCCGGGACGAACTGGGTCCCGGTCAGGAACTGCGCCTTGCTCAGGCCCGGATCGATCACCTGGCACCGGTACTCGTCCGTGCCGCCACCCTCCGGCGGCGCGGGCGTGTACGCCTCGGCCATCCTCAGGTCGACGAACCGCTCACCGGCGCGCAACGGCTGCGGCGGCGCCGACGACCCGCCCGCGTGCGCGCCGTGCGAACCGGTCGCCGCGGGCGCGGCGCTGTCATCGGCGTCCGACCCGCAGGCGGCGACGACAGCGAACGCCGTAGCCAGCGCCACGGCGGCCACCCCGAACCTCCACAGTGAACTGTCAGGTTTCGTCATGGCCCGAACGCTAGGCCCGATTCTCACTAGTTTCGTCGTACCGCAGTTGTCATCGTCGATGCCGCCGTGGTACCGCGGTACTACTGCGCGCTACGCCTCAGCAACGCCACGAACATGGCGTCCGTCCCGTGCCGATGCGGCCAGAGCTGCACGGTCGGCCCGCCGCCGAGTTCCGGCATCCCCGCCGGCAGGTACGGCCGAACGTCCACGAAGTCGCACTCCACCGCGCTGCGGCGGCACGTCTCGGTGACCGTCACCCGCGTCTCGGCCACGTGCGGCGAGCACGTCACGTACGCCACCAGCCCGCCCGGGCGCACCACGCGCAGCGCGGCACCGAGCAGTTCGCGCTGCAGCTTGGTCAGCGGCGGAAGGTCCGACGGCTGGCGCCGCCACCGCGCCTCCGGTCGCCGCCGCAGCGCGCCGAGGCCGGTGCACGGGGCGTCGACCAGCACCCGGTCGAACGTTCCCTCGATCTCGCGGCCGTCGTCGGCGCGCACCTCGACCGGCAGCCCCCGGGTGGCCTTCTCCACCAGGGCGGCCCGGTGCGGCGCCACCTCCACGGCCGTCACGCGCGCACCCCGAACGGCCGCCAGCGCCCCGAGCAGGGCCGCCTTGCCGCCCGGGCCGGCACACAGGTCCAGCCACCGCTCGTCCGGCCCGTCGAGGGGCGCGTCGACCAGCGCGTTCGCGACCAGTTGACTCCCCTCGTCCTGAACGTGCGCCAGCCCCTGCGCCAGCGCCGGCACCTCGCCGGGCGCGCCCGAGGGCAGGTACACCGCGAACGGGCCGTAGCGGCCGACCTCGCCGCCGGTGCGTTCGGCGAGCGCGGCGGCGGTGATCCGGCCCGGCCGCGCGCACAGGTGCACGGTCGCGGCGACGTTGTCGGCGGCGAGCGCGGGCTCCACCGGCGATTCCCCCAGCGCCTCCGCGAACGCCCGCACCACCCACGGCGGGTGCGCGTGCGCGAGGCCGAGGCGTTCGACCTCGTCGGCCGGGGCCAGCGCGGCCGTCCAGCCGTCCCAGTCCCGCGATCCGATCTTGCGCAGGACCGCGTTGGCGAACCCGGCCGCGCCCGGCGCGACGGCCCGCACGAGGTCGACGGTGGTGCTGACCGCCGCGTGCGCCGGCACCCGCATCCGCAGCAGCTGGTAGGCGCCGAGCCGCAGGGCGTCCCGCGCCGGCGGGTCGATCCGGTCGACGGCCCGCTCGGCCGCATGGGCGATCACCGCGTCGAGGGTGCCGAGCAGGCGCAGGGTGCCGTAGGTCAGTTCGGTGGTGAAGGCCGCGTCCCGCCCGTGCACGTCGTAGTGCGCCAGGATCCGCGGCAGAACGAGATTGGCGTAGGCGTCGTCGCGGTGCACGGCACCGACCGCCTCGTAGGCCGCCCACCGCGCCGGATCCACCGTCGGCCGCGGCCCGCGCCCGCCGTCCCGACCACCACGCCGGCCGCCGCCCCGACCGCCGCGCGTGCGGTCGCGCGGGCTGTCCGCGCCGGACGCCCGTCGTTCGTGCTGGTTCACTCGAAGCACTCCCCGGCCTCGGGCCGCAGCCCTCGCAACCAGTCCACGGCCGCCATCGCCTTCTTGCCGGCCGGCCGCACCTCGCCCAGCGACACCGGGGTCGTGGCCGTGCCGACCATGACCCCGTCGCGTTCGACCCGGATCTCACCGGGTGCGATGCCCTCGACGCGGACCGGCTTGACCGGCCCGAGCTTGACCCGGTCGCCGCGCAGCGTGGTCCAGGCGCCGGGCGCGGGCGTGCAGGCCCGGATCCGCCGGTCGACGGCGAACGCCGGTTCGGTCCAGCGCACCCGCGCGTCCTCGGGAGTGATCTTGGGCGCCAGCGAGACCCCGTCGGCGGGCTGCGGCACGGCGCGGGCCTGTCCCGACCCGATCGCGTGCAGCACCTGGACGAGCAGCTGCGCGCCGGAGACGGCGAGCCGGCCGAGCAGGTCACCGGAGGTGTCGGTGGGCCGGATCTCGTCGGTGAGCGTGCCGAAGACCGGCCCGGTGTCGAGCCCCGCCTCGAGCTGGAACACGCTCGCGCCGGTCACCTCGTCCCCGCGCAGCACGGCGTGCTGGACCGGTGCCGCGCCGCGCCAGGCGGGCAGCAACGAGAAGTGCAGGTTGATCCAGCCGTGGCGCGGGATGTCCAGGGCCGCCTGCGGGACCAGCGCGCCGTAGGCGACCACGGGGACGCAGTCGGGCGCGATCTCGCGCAGGCGTTCCAGAAAATCGGGCGAGCGGGGGCGGTCGGGCGTCAGCACCTCGACGCCGTGGGCGTCGGCCCAGGCACCGACGGGCGAGCGCACGAGCCGCCGACCGCGGCCCGAGGGCGCGTCGGGGCGGGTGACCACGGCGACGATGTCGTGACCGCCGGCGGCGATCGCGTCCAGGGAGGGCACGGCCACCTCGGGGGTACCGGCGAAGACCAGCTTCATAGCCCGAACGGGCCCCCGTGCGGGCTGACCTTGACCACGGGCGGCGCGCCGGTGTCGTACCACGGCGCGGCCTTGATCTCCTTCATGGCCGCCTTGCGGGCATCCGGGTCCAGCCGCTGGATGAACAGCACACCGTCGAGGTGGTCGGTCTCGTGCTGCACGCACCGGGCGAGCATGCCGTCGCCGACGATCTGCATCGGGTCGCCGTACTCGTTGACGCCCTTGGCCACAACGTGCAGGCGGCGCTTGGTGTCGAAGTAGAGGCCGGGGATGGAGAGGCAGCCCTCGGGCCCGTCCTGCTCCTCCTCGTCGGGGAACTCCAGCACCGGGTTGACGATGTGGCCCACCTCGTCGTCCACGTGGAACGCGAAGACGCGCAGGCCGACGCCGATCTGCGGCGCGGCGAGGCCGGCACCGCCCTCGTCGTCCATGGTCTCGATGAGGTCGGCGACGAGGCGGCGCAACTCCTTGTCGAAGTCGACCACGGGCTCGGCCGGAGTACGCAGTACCGGGTCTCCGAAGAGGCGGATCGGTTGCACGGTCACGTGAGGAGACTCCAGGTAACGCGGGGTTCTGAGGACAGAGAGTGAGTCTACGTCGGCGCGCGTCGCCGCATGGACAGGTGCCGTAGAGAGCGCTCTCTTGATTTCCCCGGCGACGTGGTGCAACCTCCTCAACAGTTGTGCAGTTCGATGCCGACGCCCGTCCCGCCAGACGGCCACCCCGCCGCCATCAGAAGGCAGACCACCTATGAAGAGAACCAGGATCGCGACGGCGTTAGCCGTACTCGCGTCGATCCTCGTCGTCGCGGCGCCCGCGCAGGCCGCCGACCCCAATCTGGCGCCGTTCGGCACCGCCAGCGCCACCTCCGCCGAGAACGCCGGCCTCGGACCCGACCGGGCGATCGACGGCGACCCGGCCACCCGCTGGTCGAGTGCGTGGAGCGATCCGCAGTCCCTCACCGTCGATCTCGGTGCCGCGGCCGCCGTCTCCGGTGTGACCCTCGTGTGGGAACCGGCTTACGCGACCGCCTACCAGGTGGCCCTCTCCCTCGACGGCACCACGTGGAACACCGTGTACGAGACGGCCACCGGCGACGGCGGCACCGACGAGATCAAGAACCTCACCGGGACGGCCCGCTACGTGCGCATGACCGGCCTGGCCCGGGTCACCACGTACGGCTACTCGCTCTACGAACTCCAGGTCTTCGGCACCTTCACCGAGCAGGCCGTGACGCTCGGGGTGCCCGGCGCCGACCTGCCCGAGGGCGGCACGCGGACGGTGCCGGTGCGCCTGAACAAAGCATCCGACGCCCCGGTCACCGTGAAGTACTCCACTGTGGACGGTACGGCGACGGCCGGCACGGACTACGTGGCCGCGAGCGGTGTCCTGACGTTCCCGCCGGGAAGCACCGAGCAGACCATCACGCTCAAGGGCGTGGACGACGGCCTCCACGAGAACGCCGAGTCGTTCGACCTGGTGCTGACCGAGCCCACGCCGGCCGACGTGCGGATCCCGCGCGGCAGCATCACGGTCAGCGTCACCGACGACGACGCGGCGCCGCTCTCCGGCCCGCAGCGGATCGTCGACGACTTCGAGGCGGGCGTGCCGGCCGGCCTCGGCGGCGCACCGGTGGACGCGGCGGACCGCCCGGGTGCGGCCGCCGGCAACAAGGCCGTCTCGCTGACGACCGGCACCCGCGCGCTGTCGCCGGCCCAGGACTGGTCGGGCTACGACGGGATCGCGTTCTGGTTCAAGGGAACCGGCACCGGCGAACGCACCACCGTCACCGTCACCGAGACCGGCGGCGAGGCGTGGAACGCGGCGTTCGTCGACTCGGTGGCCGGGTGGCGGCAGGTGCGCCTGCCGTGGCGGGACTTCACCCGCTCCGACGGCGAACTGAGCCTGAGCGCCGTGCAGAGCTACGGGATCAGCCGCGCCAACGGCACCGTGGTGCTCGACGAGGTCGTGATCTACCAGCAGGTGCGCACGATCGACGCGTTCGACGGGGAGGTGCCGTTCACGGCGGCGCCCGGGCCGGGCATCTTCACGTTCGGCTCCAACGGGCCGGACAACCCGACGCTGAGCATCCGCGCCGACAAGCCGCGCGACGGGGCGCCGGCGGGCAACAAGACCCTGCACGCCGACTACAACATCAGCGGCTGGGGCGGGCTTGTCCACAACGTCTCCTACGACACCGACCCGCAGGACTGGAGCGGCTTCGCCGGCATCCGCTTCTGGTGGTACGGGCAGAACCTGGCACCGCTGCCGCCCGGCTCCGGCCCGCGCATCTTCTTCGAGGTGAAGGACGGCGGCGCCAACGGCGAGGCGAGCGAGCTGTGGAACGTCTCGTTCACCGACGACTGGCAGGGCTGGCACCTGGTGGAGCTGCCGTTCAGCCAGTTCGCCTACCGGGGCGACTACCAGCCGGTGGGCGGCATCGACCACGTGCTGACGCTCACCCGCGCCTGGGGCTACGCGTTCACCTTCCCGCAGGGCCGGCCGGGTGCGGTCGACCTGGACGAGTTGCAGGTGTACGGCGTCGCGCCGCTGCCGCCGCTGGCCCTGATCGACACGGCCCCGCCGGTGGTGGAGGTCGAGGAGGGGCAGACCGCCACGGTCAAGGTGGTGCTCACGACGCCGGGCGGTGAGCCGCTGCCGGAGCCGGTGACGGTTCGCTACGCGACCGGTGCGGGCACGGCCGACCCGAAGAAGGACTACCAGGCCGCCTCCGGCGAACTGGCCTTCCCGGCCGGCACCGCGTCGGGAACGGTGCGCACCTTCCCCGTTCTCACGAAGAAGGACCGGGACGGGGAGACGGCCGAGACGGTGCCGATCAGCCTGCGCTCCGACCGCGCCGCGGTGTTGGCCGATCTGTCCACAGTGGTCATTCGCGCACACGGCCTGCCGTACCTGAACAAGGCGCTGCCGATCAGCGCCCGGGTCAGGGACCTGCTCGGTCGGATGACCCTCGACGAGAAGATCGGCCAGATGACGCAGGCCGAGCGGAACGCCCTGCGCAAGCAGAGCGACATCGCCACCTACAACCTCGGCAGCCTGCTGTCGGGCGGCGGCTCGGTCCCGACCCCGAACACGCCGCAGGCGTGGGCCGACATGATCGACGCGTACCAGTTGCGCACCCGGCAGACGCGGCTGCAGATCCCGTTCATCTACGGGGTCGACGCGGTGCACGGGCACAACAACGTGATCGGCGCGACGCTGCTGCCGCACAACGTGGGCCTCGGCGCGACGCGCAGCCCCGCCCTGGTCGAACGCACCGGCAAGGTGACCGCCACGGAGGTGCGCGCGACCGGTGTCCCGTGGGACTTCGCGCCCTGCCTGTGCGTGAGCCGGGACGAACGCTGGGGCCGTTCCTACGAGTCCTACAGCGAGGACCCGGCCCTGGTGGCCCAGCTCAACACTGTGATCACCGGCATGCAGGGCAAGGACCTGACCCGCAACGACACGGTGCTCGCGACGGCGAAGCACTGGGTCGGCGACGGCGGCACGGCCTACGGTTCCTCGACGACCGGCTCGTACACCACCGACCAGGGCGTCACGCGGGTCACGCCGGAGGAACTCTGGTCGGTGCACATCGCGCCGTACGCCGACGCGATCGACCGCGGCGTCGGCACGGTGATGCCCTCGTACTCGAGCGTGGACTTCCCGGGTGACGACAAGGGTCCGGTCAAGATGCACGGCAACGCCGAGCTCATCACGAACGTCCTCAAGGGACAGTTGGGCTTCGACGGGTTCGTCATCAGCGACTGGCAGGCGATCGACCAGCTGCCCGGGGACTACGCCTCGGACGTGCGCACCTCGATCAACGCCGGCCTCGACATGATCATGGTGCCGACCCAGTACACCGTCTTCGAGCAGACGCTGCGCGCCGAGGTCGACGCCGGCCGCGTGCCGATGTCGCGCATCGACGACGCGGTGAGCCGGATCCTGCGGCAGAAGTTCCGCCTCGGCCTCTTCGAGAAGCCGTACGCGGACCGCACCAACCTGTCGAAGGTCGGCGGCGCCGAGCACCGGGCCGTGGCCCGCGAGGCGGCCGCGAAGTCGCAGGTGCTGCTGAAGAACACCGGCAACGTCCTGCCGCTGCGCAAGGACGCCAAGGTCTACGTCGCCGGCAGCAACAGCGACGACCTCGGCAACCAGCTCGGTGGGTGGTCCATCTCCTGGCAGGGCTCCTCGGGGAACATCACCAGCGGCACCACGATCCTCGGTGGCATGCGTCAGGTGGCACCGGGCGCCACGATCACGCACTCGGCGGACGCCTCCGCGCCGACCGCGGGATCCGACGTCGGTGTGGTCGTCGTCGGCGAACGGCCCTACGCCGAGGGCGTCGGCGACGTCGGCAACGGGCACACGATGCGCCTGTCGGCCGCCGACCGCACGGCGATCGACCGGGTGTGCGCGGCGATGCCGTGCGCCGTCCTGGTGGTCTCCGGGCGGCCGCTCGTGATCAGCGACCAGCTCGACGCGATGGACGCCGTCGTGGCCTCGTGGCTGCCCGGCTCCGAGGGCGCCGGCGTGGCGGACGTGTTGTTCGGGGCGAAGCCGTTCACCGGGCGGCTGCCGGTCACCTGGCCGAAGAGCGAGGACCAGCTGCCGATCAACGTCGGCGACGCGAAGTACGAGCCGCAGTTCCCGTACGGCTGGGGCATCCGCACCGACGCGCCGCGCGAACGGCTCCTCGCCGTGAAGGCCGACCTCGCCGGTGCCCGCGACCCGCTGGCCAAGGCGGCCGCGGCGGCCCTGGAGCAGGCGGCGGACCAGCGGCGGTGGAACGCCGACGGGACCGTGCGCGACGCGGCCGGGGTGCAGACGTTCACGCTGGTGGCGGTGGGGCTGCTCGGTGCCACGCCGGCCGGCACCTACGAACGGGTCGACACCGTGGTCTCCGTCCTGCGCGGCCTCGCCCAGGCGGAACTCGCGCGGCTCGGCACCCGCGCGCCGGCCGGTGCGGTGACGGCCACCGCCGAGGCGGATCACCTGCTGGCCTCCGGCCGGCCCGTTCAGGCCGGTGCGAAGCTCGCCTACGCCTACTGGTGGGCGGCGAGCGTGAAGTAGGCACGGGGAACAGGACGTCGCGCCCCGGCCGTGGGGAGGCTCGGCCGGGGCGCGACCCTGTTCAGGGGATCTGGGCGGTGATCAGCCAGAGGTTCTCGCCGCGCCCCGCGCGCAGCATGTAGGACCCGCGGAATCCCCGGTGCGGGAACTCCGGCATGGAGGCGAGGGTGTTCGTCCGCACGTCCCACACGTACTGCTGGCGCTCACCCCAGTTGACGTAGACGAACCGGCCACCGGGCACCACCTCGAACTGCGCGCTGGGCGCCCGGGGGCCGGCGTTCGGCAGGTGGGCCAGCTCCGGCGCGTCGGCGCCGAACCCGGTGGCGACCAGGCCGCGCGCCTCGTAGCGCACGCACAGCTCCCGATCGCAGTTCCACTCCTTGACGTCGCGGGTGCTGCTGACCGTCTCGCCGGTCGCCACGTTCCAGAACGTGTTCCGGAACCGGTACGGCGGCTCGTAACCCTGCATCCACGCGCCGTCGCCGGTCGGCCACCAGCTTCCCGTCGTCGGCACCGGTTCGGGCGGTGCCATCGGGGCGGTGAGCCGGTAGAGCCGGTCCCCGTCGCCCATCGGCTGGATGTAGAGGCGGTCGGCGGTGCCGAAGACCTGTCCCGGCGTCTCGAGCCCGGAGCCGGGTGCGAACACGGCCCACAGCGTCCGCTGACCGCCGTCCATGGCCGCGCTCCACAGCTCGGTGCGGCGTTCGAACACCTCGGGACCGCCGCGCAAAGCGGTGCGCTGCCACCAGATCCGCCCACCGACGACGGCGGCGGCCTGCTGGACCACAACCCGGTCCCAGCCCTCGGGCGGCGCCTCCGCGCGCATCACTTCCTGGACGCGGCGGGTCCTCGGGTCGTACAGCACCGGGTACAGCGACTCGCCAGCCTTGATGCCCGTGTGGAGCACGTACCTGCCGTCCGGGGCACGTCCGACCGGTGTGCCCTCCCGGTTGACCGGAATCGTCGCCGGGAGTCGCAGCACCGCCTCCGGCCACAGCTCCTGCGCGGTGCGCAGGTCCTGCACCACCACCGGCGGCGGCACGGCCGGCAGTTCGGCGGACTCCTCGTCCGGCCCGTTCCCGCCGCCGAGGCCGCTCGTCGAGATCGCCACCGCGGCCGCGACCGCCGCCGCCACCAGCGCGAGCGCGCCACCCGTGCGCGCCCGCCGCCGACGCCGGCCGAGCGCGCCGATGCGGTGCACCGCCTCCGGGTCGGGCAGCTCCGCGGAAGCGGCGATGGCGTCCATCGTGCGCCGCAGCCGCACGTCGAGTTCCGTGCTCATGCGAGCCTCCCCGCCAGGGCGATGTCGTGCGGGACGTCGGCGGCGCGCAGGCGTTCCAGCGCGCGGGCCGCCCGCGTGCGCACCGTCGCGCGGGAGATGCCGAGCAGTTCGGCGATCTCCGGGTCCGACCGGTCCTCGTAGTAGCGCAGCACCAGCACCACGCGGTACTTCGGCGGCAACGCCCGCAGCGCCCGCGCCAGCCCGACGTCGCCGTCGGCCCGGGCGATCCCGTCGTCGAGGTAGCCCGTCTCGGGTGGTGTGCCGGAGAGGCGTTCGCGACGGACCCGGCGCCAGAAGCTGACGTGCAGCCGGGCCATGGTGCGCCGCACGTACGCCTCCGGATCGCCGCCGCTGATCCGCGCCCACCGGCCGTTCACCCGGACCAGCGCCTCCTGCGCGAGGTCGGCGCCGTCGTGCGGGTTGCCCGCCAGCACGGTGCCGTAGCGCACCAGTGCCGGCAGGCGCGCCCGCACGAACGCCTCGAACCCGTCGTCCATGCCGTCCCCTTCCGTCGTCACGCCGGGAACGCGCGGGAGGGCCCGAACTGTTTCACGCCACCGTCGGTCGACCGGGACCGCTCCGCCGCGCGTGCCGTCCCGGCGTGCACGGACGCTCGGGAAACACCTAGAAAGTTCGGCGGGCCCCGGATCCGTCCGGTCGCCGGTATCGGCGCGGCACCGCCGTCGCCGGAACCGGGGCGGCGACTCGCGCGGCGCCCGCGGGAGGCCGGTGCCGTCGGCCGTTCGTCGCCTTCGTCACGGCTCACACGGGTGCGGTCACGAACCGTTCCCAGGTGCTGTGATCAGGCCGACTGTCGTGTTTGCGGCCGTGCACCGTGACCTGTTCGTGAGCGTGACTCGGTTACCGTTCCGCACCGTGTCCGACACGCCGCCCCAGGTCCTCGCCGGCCGCTACCGTCTCGTGCTGCCGCTCGGCCAGGGTGGCATGGGCCGGGTGTGGCGGGCCGTCGACGAGTTGCTGCTGCGCGACGTCGCCGTCAAGGAGCTGGTGCTGCCCCCGGCCGCCACCGAACGGGACCGCGACGACCTGCGGGAGCGCGCCCTGCGGGAGGCGCGTGCCATCGCCCGCATCGATCAGGCCAACGTGGTGCGCCTCTTCGACGTGGTGCACGACGGCGGGCAGCCGTGGATCGTGATGGAGCTGATCCCGTCGCGTTCCCTCCAGGACGTGCTGAACGCGCACGGCCCGGTCGCCCCGGCGCGCGCCGCGCGGATCGGCCTCGGGGTCCTGGCCGCGCTGCGGGCCGCGCACCGGGCGGGGATCCTGCACCGGGACGTCAAGCCGGCGAACATCCTGCTCGCCGACGACGGCCGGGTCGTGCTCACCGACTTCGGGGTCGCGCTCGCCGCGGAGGACACGTCGATCACCGTCACCGGCATCGTGATGGGCTCCCCGCAGTACCTGGCACCGGAACGCGCCACCGACGGCATGATCGGTCCGGCCGCCGACCTGTGGTCCCTCGGCGCCACGCTGTACGCCGCCGTGGAGGGCCGGCCGCCGTACGAGCGGTCGACCGGCGTCGCCACGCTCACCGCCCTCGCCACCGAACGCCCGCCGCCGCCGAAGCAGGCCGGTGTCCTGACGGCCGCGCTGGAAGGCTTGCTGCGCAAGGATCCCCGCGACCGGGTCGGCCCCGACGAGACCGAACGCCTGCTCCGCGCGGCCGCCGCGACCGTCCCCGGCGGACGGTCCACAGTGGACGGCCCGCCGTGGTGGGTGACGGCGCTCGGCCCGGTCTCCTCCGGCGCGACGGCCACCGTCGCCGTGCCCCGCACACCGGCCGCTCCCGGAACGCCGGGACCGGCGGGCGCCGACGGCGGCACGGCGGCCGGCGACGCGGGCCCGTCCGCCCCGGGCAGCGGTCCGGCCGGCGGTGCCGGTGGGCCCGGGTACGACGGCGACACCTGGTCCCATCCCGTGGTCGGCACGGCCGCCGGCGGGCGGGCCGACTCGGACCTCGGCCGCGCGTGGGGCGACACCGACGCCGTGCGCGCGGCGGCCGCCAGCCCCACCTGGGCCGCCCCGGACGACCCGCGCGACCCGCCGCCGTCGACCGTGGCGGCCACCGGCGTGCGCAGGCCCCGGCGCGCGGCCGTCGCGGCGCTGCTGGCGGTGCCGGTGCTCGCGTTGGCGGTGGCCGTTCCGCTGCTGCTGACCCGCTCCGGTGAGCCGTCGGCGGCCGACAGCCGCAAGGCGCCGCCCCGGCCGGGCGGGGCCGGTGGCGCGTTCCCGTCGGCGGCGGTCATCCCGTCGCCCGTTCCCACGGCCGGCCAGTCGCCGTCGCGCGGCGCCGCCGCGAGCGCCACCCCGTCGCGGGCCGGGTCGCCGAGCGCCGCGCGCTCCAGCGCGGCCGCGCCGCTGACGCCGATCGCGACGGACAAGCCGATCCGCAACGTCGGCACCGGCAAGTGCATCGACCTGCCCGGCGCCGACCGCAACACCACGTCGCAGATCCACGTCTGGGACTGCTTCGGCGGCACCGGCGAGGCGTTCACGCTGCCGGGCGACGGGACGCTGCGGGTGCTCGGCCGCTGCCTGGAACTCGACTCGACCGCCACCGGCAGCGCCTTCCACATCGCCGACTGCACCGGTAGCGACCTCCAGCGCTTCGCAATGACCGTGGGCGGCTCGCTGACCAGCGTTCGCACGGGAAAGTGCCTGGAGCCGAAGAACGGCGACAGCGCCAACGGCACCTGGCTGCACACCTGGGACTGCACGGGAGTCGATCACCAGAAGTGGCGGGTCGGCTGACACCGGCCGAAAAGAACTAGCGATCGACACCGGACCATTCCACCGCCGGGAAAGTCGGCTAGCGTAGCCGACCGTGACCGATACGTCGTCCCGCATCGTCGCGGGCCGGTACCGCCTCGTCCGCCAGTTGGGCCAGGGCGGGATGGGCCGGGTGTGGCTCGGCCGCGACGAGACGCTGCGCCGTGACGTCGCGGTCAAGGAACTGCTGTCGCCGCCCGGCCTCACCGACGAGGCCCGCGACGATCTGCGCGAACGTTCGATGCGCGAGGCGCGCGCCATCGCCCGCATCGACCAGGCCAACGTGGTGCGCATCTTCGACGTGGTGCACGACGGCGGCGAGCCGTGGATCGTCATGGAGTTCGTGCCGTCGCGGTCGCTCGACGAGATCATCGCCACCGAGGGGACGCTGTCGCCGCGACGGGTGGCGCGGATCGGGGTGGCCGTGCTGGCGGCGCTGCGGGCCGCGCACGACGTCGGGATCTCGCACCGGGACGTCAAGCCGGCGAACATCCTGCTCGGCCAGGACGGCCGCGTCGTGCTCACCGACTTCGGGGTCGCCGCGCACGCCGACGACCCGTCGATGACGCAGACCGGGGTGGTGCTCGGTTCGCCGGAGTACGTGGCCCCCGAACGCGCCACCGAGGGCATCGGCGGGCCGGCCGCCGACCTGTGGTCGTTGGGCGCCACGCTCTACGCGGCCGTCGAGGGGCAGGCGCCGTTCCGGCGGTCGACGTCGATGGCCACGCTGGTGGCGCTCGCGACGGAGGAGCCGGCCCCCGCCACGAACGCGGGCCCGCTGGCCGGTGCGCTCGACGGGCTGCTGCGCAAGGACGTGCGGCGGCGCATCGACGGCGCGGAGGCGGCCCGCCGGCTGGCTGCCGCGGCCGGTGGGCGCAAGGGGCTCGATCTCGGGACGTTCCGCTGGTGGCTGCGCTCGCGGCTGCGCAAGCACCGGTGGCGGCTGGTCGGCGGGTTCGCGGCGCTGGTCATGCTCGCGGCGTTCGTGGTGCCGCTGATGGGCGGGAAGGATCCGGGGCCGACGGCGGGTCAGGCGGGCTCCGTACCCGGCCGACAGCTGGTGCACCAGTCCACCGGCCGCTGCGTCGACATCCCCGGCGGCGCCCCGGACACGAAGTCGCCCGTGCGCCTGTGGGACTGCACCGGCGGCCCGGGCCAGCGCCTGACCCTGCCGACCGACGGGACCCTGCGCGCGCTCGGCCGCTGCCTGGAGACCGGCAGTCCGGCGCTCGGCAGCGGCCTGCGGCTGGCGGAGTGCACCGGCGCCGAGGCGCAGCTGTTCACGCTGACGCCGGACAGCGCCCTGATGCAGAAGTCCACCGGCCGCTGCGTGGAACCGGCGACGAAGGACGCCGAGCCCGGCACCTGGCTACGGATGTGGGACTGCACCGGCGCCCCCACGCAACGCTGGCGCCTGGACTAACGCGACAGGCGGGCGCGGGCGCGGATCAGCTCGGCCACCGAGCGGGCCGAGAACGGGCAGCCGCCGGCCTGGTGCGGGGCGTCGCCGTCGGCCACCTCGGAGATCGAGCCCAGGCCCCACTCCTCCAGGTGCGTCTCCAGGCCCGTCAGCAGCCCGGTGCTCGGCAGGCCCGCCGAGCGGCAGGCGTCCACGTAGGCGCCGATCAGGTGCGGCCACACGGTGCCCTGGTGGTACGCCTCGTCGCGGTCCGGCTCCGGCCCGCCGTACGAACCGCGGTAGCCGTACTCCGACGGCGCCAGGCTGCGCAGCCCCAGCGACGTCAGCAGCGCCGCGCCGACCGCCCGCACCGCGCGCGGCTCTGCCGGGTCGATCGGCGCGTAGGGCAGCGCGTACGCGAAGAGCTGGTTGGGGCGCAGCACCGGGTCGTCGTGATGCTCGTCGCCGCCCAGCGGGTAGGCCCCGGGCGGCGCGTCGACGACGTCGTACAGCCAACCCGTGGGCGCCCCGAACCGCTTGCCGAAGCTGCGGTGCGCCAGGTCGTGCCGGCTCCACAGGTCGGCGGCGTCGGCGCCGCAGCGCTCCCGAAGGCGGGCCACCGCCGACAGGGCGTTGACCCACAGGGCGTTCAGCTCGACGGGCTTGCCGTCGCGCGGGGTGACCGGCAGGCCGTCGCGGCGGGCGTTCATCCACGTGGCGGCCGCGTCGGCGTGCCCGATGGCGAGCAGGTTGTCGGCCGGGTCCACCTCGGCGCGGAACGTGTGTTCGGGCCCCTCGTAGCCGGCGATCACCGCGTCGAGCGTGCCGAGCAGCTCCGACGCCAGGTGGGTGTCGCCGGTGGCGTGCACGTGCCGGTCGACCGCGTGCACGAACCAGAGCGGCCCGTCGACGCCCTCCTCCGGCGCCAGCACGTCGTCGACCCGCCTGCCGGCGATCTTCCCCGCCTGCCGGTGCAGCAACGCGGCGCCCTCGACCGCTCTGCCCGTTCCCAGGAAAAGCCCCTCGTAGGAGGCCATGGAGTCGCGGGTCCACGTCCCGTGCCACGGGTAACCCGCGATCACGTCGGGGCCCTTGACGACGAACTGGTCGGCGGCCAGCGCGAGCAGCGCGTCGGTCCGGTCGGTCGGCTTCGCGGCCGCGACCACCGCGCGGGCCCGGCGGCGGGCGACGCCCAGCACGACCGTGGCGCGCGGCGGGCGCCGGGAGAGGTCACCGGCCCACGCCGAGACCTCCGCCACCTCGCCCGGCGCGAGCGTCGTGGTGAAACCGCCCGCGCACCAGAGGTCCTCGGTCGCCGGCAGGCCGCGCGCCATCTCCTCGCGCAGGAACGCCCCCTGCCACCACTCCCCGCGCGAACGCCAGCCCGGCCCGGCGAGGCGGAACGCGTCCTCGACGGTGACCCCGTCGGCGACCTGCGTCACCCGTGGCGGGTCGCCCGCGCGGCGGATCTCGTCGGCCGGCCGCCACGCGACCAGGGCCGTCAGCGACAGCGTCACCGCGCTCGGCGCCGACACCAGCCGGTGCACCACGGCCAGCGACGGCGAACCGTGCAGCATCGCCAGCTCGCGCTCGAGGACCACCTCGCCGATCCGCCAGCGCCACCGCGGCAGCCCGCCGACCAGCTCGAACCGCTCCAGATAGCGGTGCCCGGCCGGCGCGTGCGCGCCCGACTCCCACTCGTGCGTGGCGAGTTTCACCTCGGCGCCGGAGGAAAGCGTCAGCGCGGCGTCCAGCGCGGTGAGGCCCATCGTGCGCGAACCGTCCGGACCGGCCACGACCAGCAGCCCGTGGTAGCGGCGGGTGCGCAGGCCGGCGACGGTGCCCGTGGCGTAACCGCCGGTGCCGTCGGCCACCAGCCACTCGCGGCTGCCCCCACCGGCGGGGTGATCCAGCGCACCGCACACCTGCGGGCCGAACCGGAGGGCGGGAAGGGAGTCGTCGTCAACCATCATGGATCACCGCACCCCATGTCCCCGCGCCGACCAACTGTCGGCCGAACGTCACATTACCGTGGTCTGATTAGCGCAACGTGTCACGGGGCAATACCCCGCACGCACGGTCCATAACTTAAGGAGCACAGCGCACGATGCAGGTCTGGCCCGGACACCGGTACCCCCTCGGCGCGATCTACGACGGGATGGGCACCAACTTCGCGGTCTTCTCCGAGGTTGCCGACGCGGTGGAGCTGTGTCTGTTCGACGCCGACGGGGCCGAACGCCGCATCCCCCTGCCCGAGGTCGACGCGTTCGTCTTCCACGCCTACCTGCCCGGCATCGAGCCCGGCCAGCGGTACGGCTACCGGGTGCACGGCCCCTACGACCCGGCGCGCGGCCTGCGGTGCAACCCGCACAAGCTGCTGATCGACCCCTACGCGCGGGCGATCGACGGCGACATCACCTGGGACCCCGCGCTGTACGGCTACGAGTGGGGCGACCCGGAACGCATGTCGACCACCGACTCGGCGCGGTTCCTGCCCAAGTCGGTGGTGGTCAACCCGTACTTCGACTGGGGCAACGACCGGCCGCCGCGGGTGGCGTACCACAACTCGATCGTCTACGAGGCCCACGTGAAGGGCCTCACGATGCGTCACCCCGAGATCCCGGACGACCTGCGCGGCACGTACGCCGGCATCGCCCACCCGGTGATCATCGAACATCTCAAGTCGCTCGGCGTCACGGCGATCGAACTGCTGCCGGTGCACCACTTCGTGCACGACCACCGCCTGACCGAACTGGGCCTGTCGAACTACTGGGGCTACAACTCGATCGGCTACTTCGCGCCCTACCACGGCTACGCCGCCACCGGCCGGCACGGCCAGCAGGTGCAGGAGTTCCGCGCGATGGTCAAGGCGCTGCACTCGGCCGGGATCGAGGTGATCCTCGACGTCGTCTACAACCACACGGCCGAGGGCAACCACCTGGGGCCGACGCTGTGCTTCAAGGGCATCGACAACTCGCACTACTACCGGCTCGACGACCAGGACCCGCGCTACTACACGGACTACACCGGCTGCGGCAACAGCCTGAACGTCCGCAGCCCGCACACCCTGCAGCTGGTGATGGACTCGCTGCGCTACTGGGTGCAGGAGATGCACGTCGACGGGTTCCGCTTCGACCTGGCGCCGACGCTGGCCCGCGAGGGCAACGAGGTGGCGCGCCTGTCGGTCTTCTTCGAGGTGGTGCAGCAGGATCCGGTACTCAACCAGGTGAAACTGATCGCCGAACCGTGGGACATCGGGCCGGGCGGCTACCAGGTCGGCAATTTCCCTCCACAGTGGACGGAGTGGAACGGAAAGTACCGCGACACCGTGCGCGACTTCTGGCGCACCCAGCCCTCGACCCTGGCCGAGTTCGCCAGCCGGATCTGCGGCAGCGCCGACCTGTACCAGGACGACGGGCGGCGGCCGTTCGCCAGCATCAACTTCGTCACCTGCCACGACGGCTTCACGCTCAACGACCTGGTCTCGTACAACGACAAGCACAACGAGGCCAACGGCGAGGACAACCGGGACGGCGACAGCCACAACCGTTCGTGGAACCACGGGGCCGAGGGGCCGACCGATGACCCGGACGTGCTGGCGCTGCGGGCGCGACAGCGGCGCAACCTGATGGCGACGCTGCTGCTGTCGCAGGGCGTGCCGATGATCGGGCACGGCGACGAGCTGGGCCGCACCCAGAAGGGCAACAACAACGCCTACTGCCAGGACAACGAGCTGGCGTGGGTGGACTGGGAGAACGTCGACGAGCAGCTGCTGGCGTTCACCCGCCGGGTGGCGGCGATCCGCACGGCGCACCGGGTGTTCCGGCGGCGGAAGTTCTTCACCGGCCGGCCGGTGCGCCGCTCGTCGGGCGCGTCGCTGCCGGACCTGGGTTGGTTCACACCGGACGGGCGGGAGATGACGATGGAGGACTGGGGCCACGGCTTCGGGCACTCGGTGACGCTGTTCGTCAACGGCGAGGGCATCAGGGAGCGCGGCCCGCAGGGCGAACGCAGATCCGACGACTCGTTCCTGCTGCTGTTCAACGCGCACTGGGAGCCGACGAACTTCGTGCTGCCGGGGCCGGAGTTCGGGCAGAAGTGGCAGTCGTTGGTCAACACGGCCGACGTGGAGGAGAAGCTGACGGCGCTGACGGCCGGCGACAAGCTGACCGTGCCGGAGCGTTCGCTCGTCCTCCTGGAGCGGACCGTCTGATGGCGGACTCCACCTACCGGATCCAGGTCAGCCCGTCGTTCCCACTCTCCGAGACGGCGGGCGTCGTCGACTACCTCCGCGATCTCGGTGTCACCCGGCTCTACACGTCGCCGCTCCTGACGGCGACGCCCGGTTCGCAGCACGGCTACGACGTCGTCGACCACTCCTCGGTAAACCCGGAGATCGGCGGCGAGGAGGGCCGGCTCACCCTGGTGAAGGCGTTGCGCGCCAACGGGTTGGGGCTGGTCGTCGACATCGTGCCCAACCACATGGGCGTCGCCGTCCCGGCCGCCAATCCCGCCTGGTGGGACGTTCTCACGCACGGGCGGGAGTCGCGCTACGCGCACTGGTTCGACATCGACTGGTCCCGCGGGCGTCTGCTGATCCCGGTGCTCGGGAACGCGGCGGCGCTGGAGGAGCTGACCGTCGCCGACGGCGAACTGCGCTACTACGACCACCGTTTCCCGATCTCCCCCGGCACGGCCGGCGGCACCCCGCAGGAGGTGCACGAGCGGCAGCAGTACGAGTTGGTCGACTGGCGGCGCGGCAACACCGAGATCAACTACCGGCGCTTCTTCGCCATCGCCGAGCTGGCCGCCGTGCGGGTCGAGGACCCGGACGTCTTCGAGGCGACGCACCGCGAGCTGCTGCGCTGGCACGCCGCCGGCGAGCTGGACGGCATCCGGGTCGACCACCCGGACGGCCTGCGCGACCCCGGCGGCTACCTGCGGGACCTGGCGGCCGCCGCGCCCGGCGCGTGGATCGTGGTGGAGAAGATCCTCGAGCCCGGTGAGGACCTGCCCGACTGGCCGGTCGCCGGCACCACCGGCTACGACGCGCTCGGCGAGGCCTGCGGGCTCTTCGTCGACCCGTCCGCCGAGGCCGCGTTCACCTCCATCGCCGGGCCCGTCGACTGGCCCGGGCTGGTCCACGACGCCAAGTTCGCGGCCGCCACCGAGCTACTCGCCGCGGAGCTGTCGCGGCTCGTCGCCCTCTCGCCTGTTCCGGTCGAACGGGCAGCCGTCGCTGAGACAGCCGCGGCTTTCGGCGTCTACCGGTCGTACCTGCCGGTCGGCTTCGGCCACCTGGAGGCCGCGCTCTCGGCCGCCCGGGCGCGCCGGCCGGACCTCGACTTCGACACGCTCGGCCGCCGGCTGCGCGACGAGACCTCGGAGCTGGCGATCCGCTTCCAGCAGTACACGGGCGCGGTGATGGCCAAGGGCGTGGAGGACACGGCGTTCTACCGGTGGACCCGCTTCACCGCCCTCAACGAGGTCGGCGGCGACCCGGCCCGCTTCGGCGTCCCGCCGGCCGACTTCCACGCGGCGCAGGTCACCCGGCAGGCCCGCTGGCCGGAGACGATGACCACGCTCTCCACCCACGACACCAAGCGCGGCGAGGACGTGCGGGCCCGCCTGGCGGTGCTCTCCGAACGCCCCGAGGACTGGGCCGCCGTCGTCCGGCGCTGGCACGCGGCCGCCCCGATCCCCGACGCGGCACACGCCCACCTGCTCTGGCAGAGCGTCGCGGGCACCTGGCCGATCGAGCCCGAACGCCTGCACGCCTACATCGAGAAGGCCGCCCGGGAGGCCTCGACGCACACGAGCTGGGCCGACCCGAACGCCGAGTTCGAGGGGGCGCTGCACGACGCCGTCGACGCCGCGTACGGGCCGCTCAAGTCCGACATCGACGCGTTCGTCGCCGCCATCACGCCGCACGGCTGGTCGAACTCCCTCGGACAGAAGATCGTCCAGCTGCTCATGCCCGGGGTGCCGGACGTGTACCAGGGCACCGAACTGTGGGACAACTCCCTCGTCGACCCGGACAACCGCCGCCCCGTCGACTTCCACGCGCGCCGCGAACTGCTCGGCCGCCTCGACGGCGGATGGCTGCCACCGGTCGACGCCACCGGCGCGGCGAAGCTGCTCGTGGTGAGCCGCGCCCTGCGGATCAGGCGTGAACGGGAACTTTCCGGGTATCGGCCGCTCATGGTCACGGGGGAAGCGGCGCGGCATCTGGTCGCGTTCGACCGCGGCGGCGTAGTGGCCCTGGCGACCCGCCTGCCGGTGGGCCTGCGCGCCCGCGGCGGCTGGGCCGACACCACCGTCGAACTGCCACCCGGACGGTGGACCGACGCGCTCACCGGCCGGCCCGTCGACGGTGTCGAACCCGTCATCCGTGATCTGCTGTCCGTCTACCCCGTCGCGCTACTGGTGAGGGAATGAGCACACATCGGGGCGGCGCGGTGCCGCCTGGACCGAGGAGCGCAGGAAGCGCAGCGACCGGAGCGACGAGGGAAGGCGGCACCGAAAGCGCCGCCCCGATATTGGGCGGGAAACAATGAGCATCTTCTCGGTATGGGCCCCGGAGCAGCCGCGCGTCCGGGTACGTGTGGGTGCCGTCGATCATGAGATGACGCGGGCCGAGGACGGCTGGTGGTCGGCCGACGTGCCGGACGCCGGCCCCGGTACCGACTATGCCTTTCTGCTGGCGGATGATGACAGAGCGCTACCTGATCCGCGGTCGCTCTGGCAACCTGAAGGGGTGCATCGGGCGAGTCGCCTGTACGACCACGCCTCGTTCGAATGGTCGGACGAAGGCTTCTCCGGCCGGCAACTTCCCGGGAGCGTGCTGTACGAGCTGCACGTCGGCTCGTTCACGCCGGAGGGCACCTTCGACGCCGCCGCCCAGCGCCTCGACCACCTCGTCGACCTCGGCGTCGACATGGTCGAACTGCTGCCCGTGGCGTCGTTCAACGGCGAGTACAACTGGGGCTACGACGGCGTCGCCTGGTACGCCCCGCACGAGGCGTACGGCGGGCCGGACGGGCTGAAGCGGTTCGTCAACGAGTGCCACCGGCGCGGCCTCGGCGTGGTGCTCGACGTGGTGTACAACCACTTCGGCCCCTCGGGTGCGTACGCGCCGCAGTTCGCCCCGTACATCTCCGAGGGCAGCAACAGCTGGGGCCGTTCGATGAACCTCGACGGGCCGTGGTCCGAGGGTGTGCGGCAGTACATCATCGACAACGCCCGCATGTGGCTGCGCGACTACCACATCGACGGGCTGCGCCTGGACGCCGTGCACGCGCTGGTCGACCATCGCGCCGTTCACCTGCTGGAAGAACTGGCCACCGAGATCGAGAGCCTGTCGACGCACCTCAACCGCCCGCTGACCCTGATCGCCGAGTCGGACCTCAACGACCCGCGCCTGATCACGGCGCGCGAGGGCGGCGGCATGGGCCTGCACGCCCAGTGGGACGACGACGTGCACCACGCCCTGCACGCCCTGCTCACCGGCGAACGCCAGGGCTACTACGGCGACTTCGGCTCGCTGGAGTGCCTCAGCGACGTGCTCACCGGCGCGTTCTTCCACGCCGGCACGTGGTCGAGCTTCCGCAACCGGATCCACGGCCGGGCGGTCGACCGCAGCCGCGTGCCCGGCCACCGCTTCGTGGCCTACCTGCAGAACCACGACCAGATCGGCAACCGCGCCACCGGCGACCGGCTGGCCGAGACGCTCTCGCCGCGGCTGCTGCGCGTCGGGGCGACCCTGCTGCTGACGTCGCCGTTCACGCCGATGCTGTACATGGGCGAGGAGTGGGCCGCGAGCACACCGTGGCAGTTCTTCACCAGCCACCCCGAGCCCGAACTGGCAACCGCCGTCGCGACCGGCCGGCGGCGCGAGTTCGCCGCGCACGGCTGGCCCGAGGGCGACGTGCCCGACCCGCAGGACCGGGCGACGTTCGACCGTTCGAAGCTGGACTGGTCGGAGTGCGACAAGGCCGCGCACCGGGAGATCCTGGAGACCTACCGGACCCTGATCCGGCTCCGCAAGGCCCACGCCGACCTGTCGGACCCCCGGCTGGACCGGGTCGAGGTGTGGCACGGCGACCAGCACCTGGCGATGCGCCGGGGCCGCTTCGTGGTCGTGGCCAACCTGGCGTCCCACGAGCAGCGCCTCAACCTCCACGACGTCGTGAAGGGTGTGCTCTTCACGACCGAGCAGGGGCTGATCCTGGACCGCGACGCCGTCCAACTCCCCCCGGAGTCCGCCGCGATCCTGGAGTACGCCCGCCCGTAGCGAATCACGGCAGGGCGGCGAGCCCTGCCGTGACGTCCTCCTCGAACCTCTGCCAGGAGGAGAGCCGGCAGACCGGCCCCTGCGGATCCAGCCGTTCGAGGAGGAGTGCCCGCAGCCGCGGGAACCGGTTGGCAAGATCTTTGCGGCGCCTTCCGGTCAGGCCTGAGGCGGTCACGAGTAGATCCCGGAGAAGCGTCTTCGGATCGGCGATCCGCTCCGCTTCCTTCCAGGTCGGGATGTCCAGCGGCATCTTGCCTCCGGGGTTACTGGCCATTGACCTGATCTGGGCCTCGTCGAGCACGAGCCAGGCCTCGGTCATCCGCACCGGAATGGCGGGGGCACACGCCGAACCGGGCATGACCGCCTCCATGGCGGACCGGATCTCGTGCAGCCGCGCGTCCCTGCCCGCGTTGTCCGCGTCCCGGTGCACGACGACCAGGTCGTAGTCGGCGCCCAGGTGTCGTACCGAGGCGAGCTTCCCGGCGACGGAGCGGTCGGGCGACGGCAGCATCTCTACGTCCGGCGCGGTGATCCGGATCGTCCGCTCGCATTGCTCCGCGAGTCGCTGGATGTGGGTGACAATGCCAAGATCACTCGTCCCTTCACCGAGGAAGGGCACCCGGTGCGTCATGCCGCATCGGGCCCGAGCGAGAGCCGCGCACCCGGCTGCTTGGCCAGGTAGGGCAGGATGTCGGCCTTGGTCATCCCATCGACCTGGGCCGGAGTCGCTTCGCGCCACGTCCCGGTCAACGGTCGCAACGCCAGGGAGCGAGAGATGGCGCCGTCCGGCGAAACGGCCCGTCCCGGCGTCGCGAACAGGAGGTCGGCAGGGTCGACCAGTTGGACCACTCCGGGCGAGTGGGTGTTGATGATGACCTGGCGGAAGGGGTTGTCGTCGCCCGGCGCCTCCGTCGGATCAACAGCAAGACTCCGGACGAGATCGACCATGGCGGGAAGGTTCGACGGGTGAATCCCGTTTTCCGGCTCCTCCATACAGAAGAGGCCGCCGGTCGACGGGTCCTCCAACAGCACGCACAACGCCAGGAACCGCAGGCTGCCTTCGGACAGGCTCCGCGCGGGCAGGCGCATCCCCGAGGTCTCCGTCAGCTCCACGCTCAGCAGTTCGCGCACGTCGTCGGCGATCACCTCGATCGTGCGCACGGGAACACCGGTCAACTCGGCCAGTCGATTGGCGACCCTGGCGTAGACGGCGGTGGGGTCCTCGGCGCCGGACATAGCCGCCACCCGGTAGAGGGTCGCGGCGAGATGCCTACCGTCCGGTCCCATTGTGGTGGGATCGGTGTACCGATCGGCGGTGCGCAGTGCCGTCGGCTCCAATGCGAGTCGCCGCCAGGATTGCAACTCGCGGCGGGCCGCGAGCAGCGTCGGATTCTCGATGCTGTTGGCGATACGCACGACAGCCGACGGCGGTGCGCCCGCGACGACGGTCGGCGCCATTCCGGGGGGTCCGTGCAGTTGAATGCGCGGGCCGGAGTCGGTGTCGGCGGACGAGATGAACACGTCATCGTCGCGGCCCCACAGCAGACGCGCAAGAAGGCGCTCGGTATGGCGCGGGAACCGGATGCGTCCACGGTCGGCGGCGACCAGAGACTCGCGGGCCAGCCACAGCCGGCCGAGCCGTTCGGCGCCCTCCGGCGGCAGGTATCCGATCTCCACCTCATAGCGCAGGAACGTCGCCCGAGGTGTCGCCTGCCGGCCGAGGTCGTCGGTGACGATCGGCGGCACGATCATCTCGGCAGCGAAGGACATCCGGCGCTCGGCGGCCGCGTAGCCGTTCCAGAACAGGTCTCGGGGATCGCCGGTGCGCTCGTCATGCACGCCGCGCATTCGCTGAGCGGCCTCCAGCATCGGCAGGTCGGCCAGGAGGCTCAGGAACTGGATCGCGTCGAACACGTTGGACTTGCCGGTGCCGTTCTCCCCGGCGATGCAGGTGAAGGGACCGAACTCGACCGTGAGGTCCAGCAGGTTCTTGAAGCCGTTGACCTCCAGACGGGTGAGCATCGTCCCTCCAGCACCAGTTGTCCGACGTGACGACCCTAACGGAAGCACCTTGCGAATCCCGGAACGCCGGGCAGGTGTTCGAGCCGATCCACCTGCCCGGTGCCACGGGATCCGCTACTCGGGCGCTATCAAGGCTGTCGGCGGCGGAACCGGCTCGCCGCGCGTTCGCGGAGCAGCGCTGTGCGCGAACCGATCGCCAGCCGCATCGGCGTGACCGCCTCCGCGGTGTCGCCGAGCTCACGCATCCGAGTCAAGCGGAGCGGTTACTCCGGGTTTCGCATTACGGCGATGATGTTGTCGACGAGCGTGCCCGTCATTCCCCCGGGGCCGGTCGTCTCGCGTTCGAGCGCCTCGACGCGCTCGACCGACCAGGCCGCGGGATCCAGCGCCAGGGCGGCCAGCGTCTCGGCCGGGGTCGGGAAGTAGGTGCCGTCGTGGGCGTACGGCGACCAGGGCGGCGCGGCACCGTGGTCGACGATGAGCAGCAATCCCCCGGGCACGACCGCCGACGCCGCCCGGCGCAGCGCGGCCTCCCGGGGAAACTCCACCGGCGAGTGGAAGTACTGCGCCGACACCAGTTCGAACTCCCCCGCCGGGAACGACGAACTCAGGTCGTGCCGCGACGTGCGCACGAGCACTCCGGCGGACGAGGCGAGCGCGCGGGTGCGCTCCAGGGCGTTGGCGGAGACGTCCACGGCCGTCACGTCCCAGCCCTGCCGCGCCAGCCACACGGCGTCGCCGCCCTCGCCGCAGCCCAGGTCGAGCGCCCGGCCGGGCGGGAGGTCCGAGACCGTCGAGACGAGGAGCGGGTTCGGCCGGCCGGTCCAGTGGCGTCCGGTGCCGCTGTAGTGACCTTCCCAGTGTTCCGAGAGTGCGCTCATGCGGTAAGCGTGCGGAAACCGCCGCCGGCTTGACAAAGAAGTTGCCGGGACGGCAAATGAGGCGTGGAGACCCGGGACGTTCTCGGCGGGGTCGGTACCCGCCTGCGGGCCCTGCGCCGGCGGCGCGGGGTGACGCTCGCGCAGCTCTCGACGGAGACCGGCATCAGCATCAGCACGCTGTCCCGACTGGAGTCCGGTGGCCGCAAGCCGACGCTGGAACTGCTGCTGCCGCTGGCGCGGGTGCACCAGGTGCCGCTGGACGAACTGGTCGGCGCCCCGAACTGCGACGATCCGCGCGTGCACACCAGGCCCATGGTGCGGGCGGGCGTCACCTACCTGCCGCTGACGAAGCGGCCGGGTGGGATGCGCGCCTACAAACTGCTCTACCCGCCGGGCACGCCGGACACGGAGGAACAGCAGAGCCACGAGGGATACGAGTGGCTGTACGTCCTGGCGGGACGGCTGCGCATGCGGTTGGGCCCGCACGACCTGATCCTGGGCGAGGGCGAGGCGGCGGAGTTCGACACCCGCACGCCGCACTGGTTCGGCAATCCGGGGCCGGGGCCGCTGGAGCTGCTCAGCATCTTCGGGCCGCAGGGCGAACGCATCCACGTCCGCGCCCGCCCGGCCGGGTCAGCGCGACTCGCGCAGGACTGACACCACCCTGCGCACCCGCGGATCGTCGAAGAGCGCGTCCAGCGACACCGGCAGCGGGATGCGCCAGTTCGGGTACTCGTCCACGGTGCCGGGGAGGTTCGGCTGGCGCACCTCGCCGATGACGTCGTACGGCGCGATCGCCACCAGCCGGCTCGGCGTCGCCGCGAGGAAGCCGTGCATCGCCACCACGATCTCCTCGTCGGGTGCGTCGGCGTCGACCAGGAACCCTTCCGTCACAAGAAGTTCGACCAGCGCGTCGCGGTCCTTGCGGGCCTCGGCCGCCTCCTCGGCCGCCGGCCGGGCCAGCACACCGAGCTCGTCCCGGACCCGCACGTGCTCACCGGTCAGGAAGCCGGGCGCCGTGGGCAGGTCGTGGGTGGAGACCGTGGCGAGGGAGTTCACCGGCCACTTGGCCGACGGCAGGAACGTGTCCCAGTCCGCCGCCTCCCGGGTGAACCACAGGACGGAGCAGCCGAGCATGTTCCGTTCCCCCAGACCCTCGGTGACGTAGGGCGGCACGGTGCCGAGGTCCTCGCCGACCACGACGGCGCCGGCTCGCCGCGCCTCCAGGGCGAGGATCCCCACCATGGCGGCCGGGTCGTAGCGCACGTACGTCCCGTCCAGGGCGGAGCCGCCCGGCGGCACCCACCACAGCCGCCACAGCCCGGCGACGTGGTCGACGCGCAGCCCCTTGGCGTGCGCGAAGAGCGAACGCAGCAGGTCCCGGTACGGCGCGTAGCCGGCGGCGTCGAGCCGGTCCGGGCGCCACGCGGCGAGGCCCCAGTCCTGGCCGAGCTGGTTGAAGGCGTCCGGCGGCGCGCCGATCCGCACCCCCTGCGCGAGATGGTCCTGCAACAGCCAGCCGTCCGCGCCGCCCGGGTCGATCCCGACGGCGAGGTCGTGGACGATCCCGATCCCCATGTCCGCGGCCGCCCGGTCCGCGCGTTCCAGTTGCTCTTCCGCGCAGCTTTGCAACCAGCCGTGGAACGCCACCAGTTCCGTCAGCTCTTCGCGCGCCCGCGCGACGGCGGGACTGTCCGGCCGGCGCAGTTCCTCGGGCCAGCGGCGCCAGTCGGAGCCGTGCCGTTCGGCGAGTGCCGCGTAGGTGGCGTAGTCCCGCAGGGCCGGGTCGTCGAAAGCGAACTCCTTGGGCGCCAACCGTTCCAGGGCGGCGCGCTTGGCGGCCCACACGCCGTCGTAGTCGATCAGGTCGCCGGTGCGCGCCGGGCGCAGACCGTCCACAGTGGACTTCGCCGCGGCGTACCCCTCGATCTCCGCCACCCGCAGGTACAACGGATTCACGAAGCGGCGGCTCGACGGGGAGTACGGCGACGCCGGCACGTGCTCTCCCGGAACGGGCGCGTGCAACGGGTTCAGCAGCACGAAGCCGGCCCCGTCGTCAGCGGCCCGCCGCACCACCTCGGCCAGGTCGGCGAAGTCCCCCATCCCCCACGAACTGGCGGAGTGCAGCGCGTACAGCTGCACCATCCAGCCCCACGCGCGCGGCGGCGCCGGCAACGCGGCCGGCGTGACGATCAGCGCCCGGGCGACGTCGCCCTCGACCAGCGTGTGGTAACCCAGCGGCAAAGGCCCACCGGTGTGCGCCGAACCGTCCTCCAGCGTCACCGCACCGCCGGCCGGCGCGGGCTGCCCCTCCCGCAGGATCAGCGTCCCGGTCGCCGGCCGGCGCTTCTGCTCCGCCAGGGCCGCCGCGGCGGCGGAGGGCGTGGACGCGTCGACGTCGAGCAGGCCGAGCACCGACCGGACGACGTCCGGCGCGATCTCCTGACGCTCCCGCCGGGAGTTCTCGAACCAGGTGGCAACCCCGTGCGCGTCGGCCAATTCGGCCAGAACCGGATCCATTCCGGCGACGTTACGGCAAGTGCGGAGCCGGACAGGCCTCAGTCCTGCGTGGTCGGGCGGATGGTGATGTCGCCGATCTCGACGTCGTCGGGCTGCTCGATCGCGAAGGCGATGGCGCGGGCCACCGCTTCGGGCGCGATGGCGAACTCGTTCATGTTCCGCTGGATCTCCGCGCGCAGCACGGGATCGCCGATGCTGTCGGCGAGTTCGGTGCGCACGTAGCCGGGCGAGACGGAGGTGGTGCGCAGCCAGCCGGCGGTGGATTCCTGGCGCAGCCCTTCGAGGATGGTGCGCACCGCGTTCTTGGTGCCGCCGTAGACGGCCATCGTGGGCGTGATCTTGATGCCGGCCGTCGAGACGGTGGTGACGAAGTGGCCGCGCCGCTGTCGTTCGAAGACGGGCAGGGCCGCGGCGATGCCGTGCAGGACGCCGCGCACGTTCACGTCGATCATGGCCTGCCAGCCCTCGACGTCGAGCTGCGCGACGGGCCCGATGCGGCTGATGCCGGCATTGCCGACCAGCACGTCCAGCCGCCCGAACTCCTCGACCGCCGCGGCGACCAGCCCGTCCACGTCGGCCCGGGATGTGACGTCGACAGCGCGGACGCTCGCCCGCCCGCCCTTGGCGCGGATCTCCTCGGCGAGTTCGTCGAGCCGCTCGGTGCGCCGCGCACCGAGCACGACGTCGGCGCCGCGGGCGGCCAGTTCGCGGGCGGTGGCCGCGCCGATGCCGCTGCTGGCCCCGGTGATGGCGACGACTGTGGCCATGACATAACCTCCCCAGAGAGAACGGACACGTGTCCGCTTGTCCCCCGACACTACCGGACACGTGTCCGCTTACGCCAACCGGAAGGTGTGCCATGCCCGCACGCGCGGACGCCGCCGAGAACCGCGCCCGCATCCTGGCGGTGGCCCGGGAGGTCGCCGGCCGCGCCGCCGGCGTCGGCGAGATCCGGCTCAACGAGATCGCCAAGGCCGCCGGCGTCGGCCAGGGCACGCTCTACCGCCATTTCCCGACCCGCGAGGCGCTCCTGCTGGAGGTCTACCGCCGCGACGTCGACGAGATGTGCGACGCCGCCGCCGAACTCGTCCGCGACCTGCCGCCCGCCGAGGCGCTGGAGCGCTGGCTCGCCCGCGTCGAGGAGTACGCCTGGGTCAAGCAGGGCGTCTTCGCCGCCGTCGAGACGGCCATGCGCGCCGAGGTGAGCGCACACAGCCGGCACCGCATCGCCGAGGCGCTCGACCTCCTGCTGGACGCCGGCCGCGCCGCCGGGACGGTCCGCGACGACGTCGACGCGCGCGACGTCGTGCTGCTCATCGGATACCTCTCCGCGCTGGGGCCCGACGAGCGCGGCGAACGGGCGCGCCGCCTGCGCACCGTCGTCCTGAGCGGCCTGCGCCCGTAACTGAGACGTCGCTGAGCGGACGTATCCCGGAAAAAGAGACCGCGCTACGGTCGGGCGATGGAGAGCGTCGGGCTGCGCGCCCTGCTGCCGTACGTCCGACCGCACCGCGCCGCCCTCGTCACCGTCGGCACCCTCTCGCTCGTCTCCGCGGGAGGCACCCTCCTGCAGCCGCTGCTCACCCGCCGGGTCCTCGACACCATCGGCGCCGGCCAGCCGGTGGCCCGGCACGTGGCGGCGCTCGTCGCCCTGCTGGCGGCCGTGGCGGCGATCGGCGCGACCCGCGACTTCATCCTCCAGCGCGCCGGCGAGGGCCTGGTCCGCGACGCCCGCACCCGCCTCGCCGGGCACCTGCTACGGCTGCCGATCGCCGAGTACGACACCCGCCGCACCGGCGACCTGCTCTCCCGGGTCGGCGCCGACACCACCCTGCTCCGCGCCGTGATCACCTCCGGCATCCTGGACAGCGTCTCCGGCGTGGTCATGGTGACCGGCGCGGCCGTCGCGATGATCGTTCTCGACCCGCTGCTGTTCGGGGTCACGCTCATCGGGCTGGCCGTCGGGCTCGGCGTCGGGGTCACCTTCGCCCGGCGGGTGCGCCCGGCGGCCCGCGCCGCCCAGGAACGCCTCGGCGAGATGACCTCCACCGTCGAACGCGCCCTCACCGCCGCCCGCACCATCCGCGCCAGCCGCGCCGAGGAACGCGAGACGGCCGCCGTCGCCGCGGCGGCGTCGGCGGCGTACGACGCCGGCATCCGCACCGCGCGCCTCGAGGCCCTCGTCGGGCCGGCCGGAGTGGCGGCCGTGCAGGGGGCGTTCCTGCTGGTGCTGGGCGTGGGCGGGGCCCGGGTCGCGGACGGGACGCTGAGCGTGGGCGACCTGGTGGCGTTCGTGCTGTTCCTGTTCTTCCTGGTGATGCCGCTCGGCGGGGCGCTGCGGGCGTACACCCAGATCCAGACCGGCCTCGCCGCGCTCGGGCGGATGCAGGAGGTGCTGGATCTGCCGCTGGAGCCGGACGAGGGCACCGCGTCGTTCCCGGTCGCCGGTGCGCCGGCGGTGGAGTTCCGCGACGTGCGCTTCGCCTACGCGGCCGACCCCGGACGGGAGGTGCTG
Organism: Virgisporangium aliadipatigenens; assembly: GCF_016863615.1. Taxonomy (GTDB): domain Bacteria; phylum Actinomycetota; class Actinomycetes; order Mycobacteriales; family Micromonosporaceae; genus Virgisporangium; species Virgisporangium aliadipatigenens. The sequence continues at coordinate 63,356 of NZ_BOPF01000050.1, forward strand.
CGCGGCGTCAGCTTCGCCGTGCCCTACGGCACCCGCACCGCCCTCGTCGGCCCGTCCGGCTGCGGCAAGTCGACCACGCTCTCGCTGATCGAGCGCTTCTACGACGTCACCGGCGGCGCCGTCCTGGTCGGCGGCGTCGACGTGCGGGCCATCCCGCGCGAAGAGCTGCGCGGCACGCTCGGCTACGTCGAGCAGGAGGCGCCGGTGCTCGCCGGGACGTTGCGGGACAACCTGCTGCTGACCGTTCCGGCCGCCGCCGAGGCCGAGCTCCGCGCGGTCCTCGAGGCCGTCAATCTCTCCGATCTGGTCGAACGGACACCGCTCGGCCTCGACGCTCAGGTGGGCGAGGGCGGTGTGCTGCTGTCCGGCGGCGAACGCCAGCGCCTCGCGATCGCCCGCACCCTCCTGGCCGGGCCGCCGATCCTGCTGCTGGACGAGCCGACGTCCAACCTCGACGCGCGCAACGAGGCCGCCCTGCACGCGGCGATCGACGCCGTCGCGGCCGACCGGACGCTCCTGATCGTGGCGCACCGGCTCTCCACGGTCGTCAGCGCGGACCAGATCGTGGTCTTCGACGACGGCGGCGTGGTGGCGGTCGGCCGCCACGACGAACTTCTCTCGACGAGCCCGCTGTACCGGGAGTTCGCGGCGCACCAGCTGTTGGCGGCATGATCTGCTTGGCGGCATGATCTTTCTGTACGGCGGGGGCCGCGACGCGTCGGTCTACCGCGAGGTGTACGACCCGTTCCTGGCCGCGCTGCCGCCCTCGGCGACGGTGGCGTTCGTGGTCGTCGACTCCGTCGCCGACGGCCTCGAACGGTGGATCGCCGCGGTGGGCGCCGCCGGGTCGGTGCCGGTGCTCGTCCCGCCCGGCGGCACGCTGGACGTCGCGGCCCTGGGCGACGCGGACGCGCTCTTCATCGGCGGCGGCCTGACCCCGGCCTACGCGGACGCGATCGTGCCCGTGGCGGCGGAACTGCGGACCTGGCTCGACGGCCGCGTGTACGCCGGATTCTCGGCCGGTGCCGCGATCGCCGCCTCCGCGGCGCTGGTCGGCGGCTGGCGCTCGGGCGGGTTCGAGATCTGCCCCGAGGACTCCGCCGAGGACCTCGACGAACTGACCGTGCGCGACGGCCTGGGCCTGGTGCCGACCACGATCGACGTGCACGCCACCCAGTGGGGCAACCTGACCCGGCTGATGGCGGCGGTCCGGGAGGGCCGGGTGCCGCACGGGATCGCGCTCGACGAGCACACGGCCGTCTCCTGGTCCCCCGACGGCACGGCCACGGTGCTCGGGCGGGGCTACGCGCACCTCGTCACGCCGGGACTGAACGTGGTGTCCCACGCCGGCGGCAGTTCGTTCTCCGTTGCAACCTGACGGGTCCGCCTGCCCGTCTTAGTAGGTCGTGGAACGGCGTTACCATCAGTCGTTCTGAGCGGAATTCACGTTTGCGGCAAGTCCTT
>NZ_BOPF01000051.1 GCF_016863615.1 Virgisporangium aliadipatigenens
CAGGCTGGGCAGGGCGACCCCGAGCCGCTTGGCGAGGGTGGCGAGGGTGACCTGCTCCAGCCCGACCTCGTCGGCGAGCCGGGCGGCCTCGTCCACCACCAGCGCCGGGGTCAGCCCCGCCCTAGGCACGCGGGTACACCCGGGCCGCGAACGTGACGAGCGCCGGATTGACCACCTCGGGATTGTCGGCCATGGGGTAGTGCCCGCTCTCCGGCACCATCAGCAGGTCGCCCCGCAGCGAGTCCCGCACGAACGCAGCCTCCGCGGCCGGGTCCGACCAGTCCGGGTCCTTGCTGCCCATGACCACCAGCGTAGGCGCGGTGACCTTGCCGAGCCGAACGGTGGCCGCCCCGTGGCTCGTGCGCGTCATCCGCGTGAACGACTGCCAGTGACTGCCCCGCTTCCACGCGGCCTTCATGTCGGCGACGTACGTGTCGTAGTCGGCCGGCCGCCGCCCCGGGTAGAACTTCGGGTAGTAGGCGCCCCAGAAAGCCGGCCCCCACGGCTTGCGCAGCAGCACCCGGGTGAGCAGCGCCAGGAACCTGTTCCCGTCCCGCACGAACGGCCCGAGCAGCGCGAGCCCGGCGATCTTCGACGGCTCCTCCGCGGCGGCGCACACGGCGGCGCTGGCCCCCATCGAGTTGCCCACGATCAGCGCCGGCCCACCGAGATGGTCGACGAGCGCGAGCAGGTCCGCGGCGATCGCCAGATTGTCGAAGGCGCTGAACGAGTCGTCGCTCTCACCGTGGCCCCGCAGATCCGTGGTGGCCACCCGGTAGCCCGCCTCGACCAGCGCCGGCACGGTGTACCGGAACGCGGAACGCAGCTCCGCGACCCCCGGCACGCACACGACCAGCGGGCCCTCCCCCCGAACGTCATAAGCGATCCGGCCCTCGCCGCGCTGGAGATACTGCGTAACGCCGTAGCTAGTAGTCATAGCCGTAAAGCTAATGCTATTAGCTAGAGTCGTCAAGGGGTCACCGGGTAACGTTGCTGACCATGCGCATCGGCATCGTTGGGGCGACCGGGCAGGTGGGCGGCGTGATGCGCCGCATCCTGGCCGAGCGCGACTTCCCCGTGGACCAGCTCCGTCTCTTCGCCTCCGCGCGGTCGGCCGGCCGCACGCTGCCGTGGAAGGGCACCGAGATCACCGTCGAGGACGCGGCCACCGCGGACTTCGCCGGGCTCGACATCGCCCTCTTCTCCGCCGGCAAGACCAGTTCGCTGGCGCTCGCGCCGCGCGTCGCCGAGGCCGGTGCGGTCGTCATCGACAACTCCTCCGGCTGGCGGATGGACCCCGACGTGCCGCTGGTCGTCTCCGAGGTCAACCCGCACGCCGCCGCACACCGGCCCAAGGGCATCATCGCCAACCCCAACTGCACCACCATGGCCGCGATGCCGGTGCTGCGCCCGCTGCACGACGAGGCGCAGCTGGTCAGCCTGGTCGTCGCCACCTACCAGGCGGTCTCCGGATCCGGCCTCGACGGCGTCGCCGAGCTGGACGAGCAGGTCAAGAAGGTGGCCGACCGCGCCACCGAGCTGACCCACGACGGCCGGGCCGTCGAGTTCCCCGCGCCGCGCAAGTACGTGGCGCCGATCGCGTTCAACGTGCTGCCGCTCGCCGGCTCGATCGTCGACGACGGGCTCGGCGAGACCGACGAGGAGCAGAAGCTCCGCAACGAGAGCCGCAAGATCCTGGAGATCCCGGACCTGAAGGTCTCCGGCACCTGCGTGCGCGTCCCCGTCTTCACCGGCCACTCGCTCCAGGTGCACGCGCGGTTCGCCCGGCCGATCAGCCCGGCCCGCGCCACCGAGCTGCTCGCCGACGCCCCCGGCGTGGTGCTCACCGACGTGCCGACCCCGCTCGCCGCCGCCGGCACCGACCCGACCCTGGTCGGGCGCATCCGCGTCGACGAGACCGTCGAGCACGGGCTCTCGTTCTTCTGCTCGAGCGACAACCTGCGCAAGGGCGCGGCGCTCAACGCCGTGCAGATCGCCGAGCTGGTGGCCGGATCACTTCGGTAGCGTTCGTCGCCGCACTGCCGCCGGAGCTTCGGACCCCGGCGGCACAGGCGGTCGGCGAGGACCTCTGGCTCCGCTGGGGCGAGCCGCACCGGCAGTACCACACGCGCACCCACCTGCTCGCCGTGCTGCGGGTGGTCGACGCGCACGCCGACCTCGCCGACGACCCCGGCGCGGTGCGCCTGGCGGCCTGGTACCACGACGCCGTCTACGACCCGCGCGGCGCGGACAACGAGGGCGCCAGCGCACAGCTGGCCGCCGCCACGCTCGCCTCCCTCGGTGCGGACAACGTCGACGAGGTGGTCCGCCTGGTCCGGCTCACCGCGGGGCACGCCCCCACGGCAGAAGACCGCAACGGCCGCCTGCTCTGCGACGCCGACCTGGCCGTCCTGGCCGGTACGCCGCAGGAGTACGACGCCTACGCGGCGGCCGTGCGCCGGGAGTACGCCCACGTGCCCGACGAACTGTTCCGGGCCGGCCGCTCGGCGGTCCTGCGACAGCTGCGCGACCTGCCGACGCTGTACCGCGCCGTTCCCGACCGGGCCGCCTGGGACTCCCGTGCTCGCGCCAATCTGGATCGTGAGCTCACCTCACTCATGGAGCCCGCTCCCTAGACTGGGCGCCATGATGCGTCGAATCGTCGTGGCCCTGATGACCGCGTTCCTCGCCCTCGGCCTGGTGGCCGGGTGCAGCTCCGAGGCGGGCGACGTGTCGTGCGGCACCAGCCAGTGCACCGTCACGCTCAACCGGGGCGTGGACGCCGACGTCTCCGTGCTCGGTGTCACCGTGAAGCTCGTCTCCGTCAGCAACGGCACCGTCACCGTCGAGGTCGGCGGCAACCAGGTGCAGATCCCGGTCAGCGACGGTGAGGGCACCAGCGCCGGCAATCTCAACATCCGCGTCTCCGAGGTCACCGACGAGAAGGTGACCCTGGTCGTCACCCAGCAGAACTAGGCGTTCCGCCCCGCTGGCCGCCGCAGCCCGGCGGCGGTCAGCACCCGCACGATCTCCCGCGAGGGCACCACGACCGCCCCGAGCCAGACGGCGACGGGAAACCGGTGCGCCGGCACGTCGTAGTGATCCCGTTCGAACGCCCGCCGCGGCGCCCCGAGCGCCTCGGCGAACGCGTGCAGCTCCGCGAACGCCGTATCGCTCACCAGATGCGACCAGTCCATCCCGTGCGGCCCCGGCCAGGTGGGCCGGTCGATGAGGATCACGGGCGGACCGCGACCGCTGACTCGTCGTCGGGCATCTTCTGGGACCTGCGTTCGCCCTCGATCCGGGCCAGATACGACTGGACCTGGGCGTCCCGCTCCGCGTCGGACCAGCCCAGCGGGCCGGCCATCAGCGATGCCGCGTGGGCGGCGGAGTCCACGCCGCGGTGGGTGGTCTCGATCGCCACGCGCAACCGGCGGTACAGCACGTCGTCCAGGTGCCGCGCGCCCTCGGCCGTCACGGCGTACACCACCTCGGCCGCGAGGTACTCCGGAGCGCCGGCCAGCGGGCGGCCCAAGGCCGGATCGGAGTCGATCAGCCCCAGCACGGCCGGCGTCAGCGTGCCGTAGCGCTCCAGCAGGTGTTCGACGACGCCGACCGGCACCCCGTGGCGACGGGCCAGCTCGGCACGCTGGTTCCACTGCGCGTGGTAGCCGTCGGCGCCGAGCAGCGGCAGTTCGGCGGTGGGCGAGGCCGGCACCGAACCGAGCCGCCGGGCCGCGCGGTCGACCACGTCGGCGGCCATCACGCGGTACGTCGTGTACTTGCCGCCGGCGACGAGCATGAGGCCGAGCATCGGTTCGACGACGGCGTGCGTGCGCGACAGCGCGGAGGTGGTCTCGTCGACCGTGTGCGGGGCGCGCCGGGTGCGCGCCTCGACGGCCAGCAGCGGGCGCAGCCCGGCGTACACGCCCTCGATGTCGGCCATGGTGAGCGGCCGGTCGAGCACGGGTGCGAGCTGTTCGAGCAGGTACTCGACGTCGCGCGCGGTGGCGACCGGTTCGTCGCGGTCGAGTTTCCAGTCGGTGTCGGTGGTGCCGATGATCCAGTGGCCGCCCCAGGGGATCACGAACAGCACCGACGACGGCGTCCGCAGGATCAGCCCCGCCTCCCCGCTGATCGCGGAGCGCGGCACCACCAGGTGTACCCCCTTGGAGGCGCGGACGCGCAGTCCGAGGTGCTCAGCGGGTTCCCCCAGAAGGGCCGAGACCGAGTCGCTCCAGACGCCCGTGGCCGCGATCACCGTGCGGGCGGCGACGTCGATGATCTCCTGACCGGCGCGGACCCGAACGCCCGTGACCTCCCGGGCGTCGCGGATTAGCGCGACGGCCGGCGCCCCCGTGAGTACACATGCACCCATCGAGGCCGCGGTGCGGGCGAGCGTCACGACGAGCCGGGCGTCGTCGACCTGGCCGTCGTAGTAGCGGATGGCGCCGGCGACGGCGTCCTCGCGCAGCGACGGGAAGAGCCGCCGTGCGGCGGTGCGCGACAGGTGCCGGTGCAGCGGCATCCCGCGCTGGCCGGTCACCGAGGCGAACGCGTCGTACACGGCCACCCCCAGCCCGTAGTAGGCCCGGTGGAAGATCCGCCGCGGCACGGACTGCTTGAGCAGCGGCACCAGGATCGGCACCGGCCGAACGAGGTGCGGGGCCAGCTTGGTGGCGAGCAGCCCGCGCTCCTTGAGCGCCTCGTGGACCAGCCCGAACTCCAGCTGTTCCAGGTAGCGCAGCCCGCCGTGGATCAGCTTCGAGGACCGGCTGGAGGTGCCGATGGCCAGGTCCCGGGCCTCCACGAGCGCCACGGACAGCCCGCGCGCCGCGGCGTCGACGGCGGCTCCGGCACCGGTCACCCCACCGCCGATGATCACCACGTCGAACTTCTCGGTCCTCAGCCGTTCGAGGTCGGCGGCCCGGCGGGCCGGGGACAACTCGCTCGCCGCGTACCGCGACCGGTCTGGATCACGCACGCCCCCACGGTAACCCGGTGCGCGGGGTGCGTACGTTCTTCCGTATGGCCGCCGAGCGTCCCCCCACCTGGCAGATCGTGGTGACCGTCCTGGCCGGCGTGTGGGCAACCGCACTCGCGGCCGCCGGTCCCGTCGTCGGCTACCTCGCGGACCAGTACTTCGCGGTGACCGACGGCGACCACGCCTCCGGCGGGTGGGCGGTGGCGGCGACGCTGGTCGCGACGGTGCTCGCGGTGATCCCGTCCGCGCTGCTCGGTTGGCGCGGCCACGGGTCGGTGCGGCCGTTCAACCGGGCGTGGGTCCTCGCCCTCGGGGCGTCCGCCGTCCTCGCGCTCCCCCGCCTCACCCCCGTTCCGTACCACGAGTTCTATCTGGTCGAACTGGCGCTGCTGGCCGCCGTCACCAGTCGCTACCTGCGTCGGGGCACACGGCTCGCGGATCGGCCCTGGCGACGGGCACCGGCGCTCGCGGGTGGGCTGGCGATGCTGCTCCCCTGGGCGTGGCTCGGTGCGCTGGGTGGGCCCACCGAGACGGTGGCGGCGTTCCTCGCGGCGCTGGCGGTCGGCCGGCTCGCGACCGTGCTCCAGCACCGCGTGCGGATGGACGGTTCGTGGCCGCGGCGGGTGCTGCTGACCGGCCTGGCCGGGATCCCGGTGGTGGCCGCCCTCGCCGGGTCGACGGGGCTGCCGGCCGTCGCGCTGGTGCTGCTGGCGGTGTTGCCGCTGCTGGCGTTCGGCGTGGCGGCGCTGCGCCCCGGGTCGGGGCTGCTCATCGGGTTGGCGGCGGCCGGCCCGTTGGCGTTCCTCGACCCGGAGGAGGTGTCGCTGCTGCTCGGTGGCACCGAACTCCTCTGGACCCTGCTCGGGGCGGCGCTCGCGCTCGGCATCGCGCTGCTGGTCGACGCCGGGTTCGGCGCCACCTACGGCCGGCTGGCCCCGCCGCCCCGCCCGGTGGTGTATCTGGTGCTGCTCGTGACGGCGGTGGCGTTCGGGACGCTGTACGTGGGGCCGGGGCGCCCGGGCTTCCACGGCGAACGCCTCTTCGTGGTGATGTCCGCGACGGCCGACCTGTCCGGGGTGGCCGCGATCCCGGACCGCGCCGAACGCCTGCGCGAGACGTACCGCCGCCTCGTCGCGACGGCCGACTCGTCGCAGGCCGCGCTGCGTAAGGGTTTGCGGGGGCTGCGGGTCGGCTTCACGCCGTTCTACCTCACCAACGGCCTGGAGGTCGACGGCGGCCCGGCGGTCCGCGCGTGGCTCGACCGGCAGCCCGGGGTGCGGAAGGTCCTGAACAGCCCGCGGCTGCGCCCCCTCCCGCGGCCGCCCGGCACCGAACGCGGCACCACCACCGCCCCCGTCGGTCCACAGTGGAACATCCAGCTCGTCGGCGCCGACCGCGCCTGGGCCGAGACGGGCGCACAGGGCGCGGGCATCACGGTCGGCACCTCGGACTCCGGTGTGGACGGCCGGCATCCCTTGCTGGCCAACAGGTTCCGGGGCGGCGACGACTCCTGGTACGACCCGTGGAACGGCACCACCACGCCGACCGACCACAATGGACACGGCACGCACACGCTCGGCACGGCCGTCGGCGACGGCGGCATCGGTGTGGCGCCTCAGGCGCAGTGGGTCGGCTGCGTCAACCTCGACCGCAACATGGGCAACCCCGCCTATTACCTGCAGTGCCTGCAGTTCATGCTGGCGCCGTTCCCGCACGGCGGCGACCCGTTGCGCGACGGCCGCCCCGAACGCGCCCCGCACATCCTCACCAACTCCTGGGGCTGCCCGAGCATCGAGGGCTGCGACAACACCGTCATCCGGCCGGCCGTCACCGCCCTGACGACGGCCGGCGTCTACTTCGTCTCGGCGGCCGGCAACGCGGGACCCCGCTGCGGCAGCATCGACGACGAACCGGCCGTGTCGCCGGAGGCACTGGACGTCGGCGCGGTCGACCGGCAGTCGCGGCTGGCCACCTTCTCCAGCCGGGGCGACGGCCCGAGCCGGCGCGCGCCCGACGTGGTCGCCCCGGGCCAGGGCGTCCTGTCGGCCATGCCCGGCGGCACGTACGCCACGCTCGACGGCACGTCGATGGCGGCGCCGCACGTGGCCGGCGTGGTGGCGCTGATGTGGTCGGCCAACCCGGCGCTGATCGGCGACATCGCCCGCACCACCGCGATCCTGCGCGACACGGCCCGGCCGGCGACGCCCACGTACCGTTCACGCAACGAGGAGTGCGGCGGCCAGCGGTACGTCATCGGCGCCGGACTGGTCGACGCCTACGCGGCCGTGCGCGCCGCTACGGGGTAGCGACGTCCTCGGTGGCGCGCAGGACGCGCAACGTGTTGTCCCAGCCCAGTTTCCGAAGCTCCACAGTGGACCATCCGCGGCTGCGCAGTTCGTCGAAGAGCAGCGGGTAGGTGGAGACGTCGGTCAGCCCGTCCGGCGTCGAGACGATCCCGTCGAAGTCGCTGCCGAGTCCCACGCAGTCCACACCCGCCACCTCGCGGACGTGTTCCACGTGGTCGGCCACGTCCGACACCCCGCACGGCGGTTGCGGGTTGTCGCGCAGCCACACCTCCTGCGCCGTGTAGTCGTCGTGCCCCTCGAACGACGCCTCGGCCTCGACGAAGCGCTGCCACCACTCCCGGCACGGTTCGGTCAGGAACGCGGGCACGAACGCCACCATCACCACGCCCTGTGTGGCGCGCACCCGGGCCAGCACGTCGTCCGGCACGTTGCGCACGTGGCCGCAGAGGGCCAGCGCCGACGAGTGCGAGAAGAACGCCGGTGCCGCCGACACGTCCAGCACGGCGTGCATGGTGCTCGGCGCCACGTGCGACAGGTCGGCGATCATGCCGAGGCGGTTCATCTCGCGCACCACGTCCCGCCCGAACGCGTTCAGCCCGCCCACGCCCGGCTCGTCCGTGGCGCTGTCGGCCCAGGCGGTGTTCTTGTTGTGCGTGAGCGTCATGTACCGCACACCCAGCCGGTACAACGAACGCAGCGCGCCGAGCGAGTCGCCGATGCTGTGCCCGCCCTCGGCCCCGATGAGCGAGGCGATCCGCCCCTGCGCCCGCGCACTCTCGACCTCGTCGGCCGTGGTCGCCAGCGCGAACTCCGCCGGATGGCGTTCGACCAGCCGGTGCACGATGTCGATCTGCTCCAGGGTGGCCCGAACGGCCTCCGCCCCGCTGTACTCGCACGGCACGTACACCGACCAGAACTGCGCACCGACCCCGCCCGCGCGCAGTCGTGGTACGTCGGTGTGCATCCCGGATCCGGACAGGTCGGTCGTCACGTCGGCGTCGAGCAGGCCCCGGCTGCGCATGCGCCACGGGAGGTCGTTGTGTCCGTCGATCACAGGCACCGTCATCCGGCCACCGTATCGTGAACCCTTTTCGTCGATTTTGCCCCGGTAAGCCCGTCCGGCGTTCTACCGTGAAAGAGTCTCTAGAGAGAGGGGTACCGGATGGCGCGGAATCCATCGAGCGAATTCTCCGAGGACGACACCATCTCGTCGAGCGCCGCCGCCCACGGCGACGCCATGATGACCGAATCCGGCTCCATCGGGACGGACGCCTCCCTGGGTCAGCAGGGAAGCCAGGATCCCACCGGCCGGATGACAGATTCCCGCACGTCGACACAGACGGCAACCCGGTCGGGCACCACCACGGGTCGCACCGACACGCCCACGTCGATGGCGCAGAAGCGGAGCAACAAGTCCCGCTAGGAACCCGGTCGTCAACCAAGGTTTGGAAAGGACGAAGGGGCGGGCCCACCGGGCCCGCCCCTTCGGTTGTGTCAGACCGGACTCAGAAGTCCATGTCCCCGCCGCCGCCGGGGGCGGCCGGAGCCTTCTCCTTCTCCGGCTTGTCCGCCACCACGGCCTCCGTGGTGAGGAACAGCGCGGCGATCGACGCGGCGTTCTGCAGCGCCGAACGGGTCACCTTGGTCGGGTCGATGATGCCGGCAGCCAGCATGTCGACGTACTCCCCGGTGGCCGCGTTGAGGCCCTTGCCCGGCTCGAGGTTGCGCACCTTCTCGACGATGACGCCACCCTCGAGGCCCGCGTTGACGGCGATCTGCCGCAGCGGGGCGTCGAGCGCGACCTTGACGATGTTGGCACCGGTGGCCTCGTCGCCCTGGAGGTCCAGCTTCTCGAAGGCGTTCTTGCCGGCCTGCACCAGCGCGACACCGCCGCCGGGAACCATGCCCTCTTCGACACCGGCACGAGCGGCGCGCACGGCGTCCTCGATGCGGTGCTTGCGCTCCTTGAGCTCGACCTCGGTGGCGGCACCGATCTTGACGACGGCGACACCGCCGGCCAGCTTGGCCAGGCGCTCCTGGAGCTTCTCCCGGTCGTAGTCCGAGTCGCTCTTCTCGATCTCGGCGCGGATCTGCGCGACCCGGCCCTTGATCTGCTCGTCGTTACCGGCACCGTCGACGATGGTCGTCTCGTCCTTGGTGACCTGGACCTTGCGGGCCCGGCCGAGCATGTCGAGCGTGACGTTCTCGACCTTGATGCCGAGCGTCTCGCTGACCGGCTCGCCACCGGTGAGGATGCCGATGTCACCGAGCATCGCCTTGCGGCGGTCGCCGAAGCCGGGGGCCTTGACGGCAACCGACTTGAAGGTGCCACGGATCTTGTTGACGATCAGGGTGGCCAGGGCCTCGCCCTCGACGTCCTCGGCGATGATCAGCAGCGGCTTGCCGCTCTGCATGACCTTCTCCAGGATCGGGAGCAGGTCCTTCACCGCGGAGATCTTCGAGTCGACGATGAGGATGTAGGGGTCCTCGAGGACCGCCTCCATGCGCTCGGGGTCGGTCATGAAGTACGGCGAGATGTAGCCCTTGTCGAAGCGCATACCCTCGGTCAGCTCGAGCTCGAGCCCGAAGGTGTTGCTCTCCTCGACGGTGATGACGCCTTCCTTGCCGACCTTGTCCATCGCCTCGGCGATGATCTCGCCGACGGTTGGGTCGGCGGCGGAGATCGCGGCCACGGAGGCGATCTGCTCCTTGGTCTCGACCTCCTTCGACAGCTGCGCGAGGTGCTCGGCCACGGCGGCGACGGCCGCCTCGATGCCGCGCTTCAGGGCCATCGGGTTGGCACCGGCGGCCACGTTGCGAAGACCCTCGCGCACCAGCGCCTGCGCCAGAACGGTCGCCGTCGTGGTGCCGTCACCGGCCACGTCGTCAGTCTTCTTGGCAACTTCCTTGACCAGCTCGGCGCCGATCTTCTCGTACGGCTCCTCGAGCTCGATCTCCTTGGCGATGCTCACACCATCGTTGGTGATGGTGGGCGCGCCCCACTTCTTCTCGAGCACGACGTTGCGGCCCTTCGGGCCCAGCGTCACCTTGACGGCGTCGGCGAGGACGTTCATGCCCCGCTCAAGACCGCGGCGCGCTTCCTCGTCGAACGCGATAATCTTGGCCATTCGGCGTTGTCCTCCTGGACGTTCGCGGCCCGTCACGGCCCGGGAGGGACCGCACGTGCACCGCCTGCGTACGCACCTGCGCCGGGCCACCTAGGAGGCGACCCGCCGGTCGGGTGCGGACAGCCCGCGACGACCGGTCCCGTTACCGATGGAAGCCCACCGGCCGGAGACCCTTCCGCACCGACCTTTGGCACTCTACATGCGTGAGTGCCAACACCTGTTTAGCACTCTGCCGTAGCGAGTGCAAGCAGAACGGAGGTGACCGGGAGGTGGCCGTCAGCCCTCAGGGGCGGCGTCGACCGCCGCACGGCGCAGCGGGAGCAGGCCACGGGAAACGACCGGGGGTCGGCACGGTCGCGCCCGAGAGAGATGCGTGACGCCCCGGGGCCCGGAACGCACGCGGGGCACCGGCCTCCGTCGGCTGGGAGGTGCGGTGCCCCGTCAGTGGTGCGAGGTATGAGTCAGGGGATGACGCGGACCTTTTCCGCCTGGGGGCCCTTCTGGCCCTGCGCGATTTCGAATTCCACGCGCTGTCCGTCTTCAAGGAGCTTGTAGCCATCCATCTCGATCGCGGAGAAGTGGACGAAGACGTCCGGCCCTCCGTCGACCGCGATGAAGCCGTAGCCCTTCTCGCTGTTGAACCACTTGACGGTGCCCTGTGCCACGGTGCACTTCCTCACTTCAATGGTGCTGGCGCCGACGCGATTAGGCCGGACACCCGACGCCACACGTCGCAGCGCCGAGACGCACGCTACACGAGGCGACCCACCGCCGCACTCCCCTGAAACGGACACGACGCCGTTCAAATGCGCGTTCCGTACGGGCCCGCATCGCCACCAGATACAACACCGCATGTCACGATGAGACATTGATGTTCATGCGACCTGCGAAGAAGGTTCCTGGTGGGTCGGCAGTCGCCGCATGGTGCGCAACGGCGACAGGAACACGGGCAGGAACGTCAGGCATCCGCCGACGGCGCCGACCCACAGCGCGGTGCGCACGGAGAACACCTCACCGAGCACGCCGCCGATCACCGCGCCCAGCGGGATCGTGCCCCAGACCAGGAACCGCATGGTGGCGTTCATCCGGCCCAGCAGGCGTTCCGGCGTCAGCCCCTGCCTGAAGCTGACCTGCACGACGTTGTAGACGACGACCCCGAACATGTACAGCATGCCGCCCACCGCGGCGGCCCACAGCAACCAGCCGGGCTCGATGAGAGGTTGCAGCAGAGCGAGCGGCGACGTGACCGCCATCGAGATCCAGATCGTCGGCCCCTCGCCGAGCAGTCCCGCTACTTTGCGTGCCACGAACGCGCCGACCAGTCCCCCGATCGCCCCCATGGACAGGAAAACACCGATGACGCCGGCCGAAAGCTTCAATTCGTCGGCGAGCAGCACCAACAGCATGGGAAAAGCTATGTTGTTCATGAGATTGGAACTGCCGGTGCACATTGCGATGGCGCGCAGAATCCGATTGCGCAGCACGAAACGTAGGCCCTCGGCGATCTCCCGTCCGAGATGTGCGTCGGGTGCTCGTTCGGGCTTGTCCTCACGTTTGCGGATACGCTGCACGAACACGGCGGACAGCAGAAAACTGGCGGCATCGACGGCGACCGCCACCGGTGCGGTCAACGCCTGAATGAGCAGTCCGGCCGCGGTGGGCCCACCGATCTGACTCACGCCCTGCACCGCTTGGAGCTTGGCGTTTCCCTCGACGAGATGTTCGCGGCCGACGAGATGCGGCAGATAGCTCTGGTACGCCACGTCGAAAAATACGGTGGAGACGCCTACCAGCACCGCCACGATGTACAGCTGCGGCATGGCCAGCACGTCGGCCCACCACGCCGCCGGAACGGACCCGAGCAGCAGCGCCCGGGCGACGTCGCCGGCCATCAGGACGTTGCGGCGGCGCATCCGGTCGACCCAGGCGCCGGCCGGCAGCCCGACGACGAGGAACGCCACCGTCTCGGCGGCGGCCAGCAACCCCACCTCGAACGGCGTGGCGTCCAGCGCGACGATGGCGACCAGCGGCAGCGCCAGGATGGTCACCTGCGTGCCGAGCTGGCTGATCGTGTCGGCGGCGAAGAGCTGCCGGAAGTCGTGATGCCTCAGCAGCCCGAGGTCGATTCTCATCCGCGCCGTCACGGGACGAGCGTGGCGGAGTGATTGGGAAAAGTCAACCAGTTAGCCTGTTGGGTGTCATGCATCCGAAACGCCCACGCGGGATCACCCCCACCGAGGCCGAGGCGAAGGCGCTCGCCTCGGCGTTCCGGCTGCGCGTCCTGCGCCTGTGCCTGGACCGGCCGATGACCAACAAGGAGCTGGCGCGCAAGCTCGACGCCAACCCGGCCACCGTCCTGCACCATGTGCGCACGCTCGTGGCGACCGGGTTCCTCGCGCCGCAGCCCGAGCGGCGCGGCACGCGGGGCGCCCGCGAGGTCCCGTACCTCGCCACCCGCAAGTCGTGGCGGATGGATGCGAGCGCCCGGCCGTCGGGCGGCGGCGCGGCGATGATCGAGGCGTTCCTCGACGAGGCGCGCTACGTGAATGCCGACGACATGTCGTTGACGCGGCTCGGCCTGCGCCTCACCGATGACGAGTATGCGGAACTGCGCAAGCGCCTGGCCGCCGTCCTCGACGAGTACGCCGACCGGCCGCCCACACCGGACGGCCGGCCCATATCGATCTTCCTTGCCTGCCACGAGGACGTGACCCGGGACTAGGACCTAGACCTCGGCCTGCAGGTTCTGCCAGCCGTCGACGGGTCGGAAGCCCATCGCCTCGTTGATGGCGATCATGTACGAGTTGGACGCGGCGTTCCACGTGTCGATGTACCGGACGCCGGGCAGCCCCTCCAGCGCGAAGCGCAGGTTCTCCACCTTCACCAGGGCGCCGAGGCGGTGGCCCCGGTGCTCCGGCAGCACGAGCGTGATCCCCTGCCCCGCGTGCAGGTCGCCCAACGGGTCCTGGAAGACGACCGTCCATGCCACGATGCGCCCGGTCGCGTCGTGCCGCGCCACGGTCGAGAACTTCCGCAGCCCCAGCACCTTGTGGAACTCCTCGACGGCGCGGACCCGTTCGCCGTCGATGTTCTCGGGCTCCCAGACGAGGTCGCCCAGCGGCGCGTCGGTGGAGAGCCGGCTCTCCAGGTAGGCGATGTCGTCGACGTACTCCTCGGGGGTGCGGTGCCAGCGCAGCAGCGAGTAGCCCTGTGCCTTGGCGCGGGCCTGCTCGGCCAGGGCGTCGAGCGCGGCGTGGTCGAGGGTCGACACGTCGAGCCGGCGCCGGACGTCGTCCAGGCCGTTCGTCATGCCCATCGCGGCGCCGAACCGCGCACCGGCCTCGTCCCGCGGCCGACCCGGCAGGCCCACCGCGGCCATCGCGAAGATCCGGTGCCGGCCCTCCGCGCGGACCACGTCGACCCCGAACCGGTACAGCGACCGCCCGATCCCGCGTCGCCGGTACTCCGGCAGCACGTCGATCTCCATCTCGGCGGAGTCGGTGTTGTCGAGCGTGTGCAGGACGAGCTGCAGCCGGCCGATCACGGTGCCGGCGTCGAGCGCCACGTACCGCAGGACGCGCATGCCGGGTCTCGGCATGGTGAACGACAGGTCGTAGCGTTTTCTGCACGGTGGTGGGAAGTCTGGATGATCGTGTGCGCCGACGGCCTGCATGACCGCGAAGTAGCCCTCGCGCAGGAGTTGATCGGCGCCGTCGACCGGCGTGATGGTGGGGGAACGCGTCTCGATGGCCATACCGTCGAGGGTCGACCTGTCCCGGGGACCCGGCCACCGATTTTCCGCGACACGCCGCTGGACACGAAGGTGCCGGAAATTGGTCGAGAGGACGCTCGCACAACGCCTCCGGCGCCGTCTGTCGCCGGCCTCCCAGGGGTGGCCTGGCGGCGATACGTCCTCCCGCAGAAGGCATCCTGCGCGTTGTATGTCACACCGTCAAGCCCACCGGAAGGGTGAATGCGCACCGTCGGACGCAACCCAATTACCGACCGCAGCGGTAGGTTCCACCATTCGGTCAGCCGGGCCGGCCGAACGGGTGACCACCAGCGGGAACATGCCGGCAATTCGACACCCGGACGGACGGCCCCGATCCCGGAGAGTTATCCAACCTGAAAATTCAGCCAGGTAGGGAAGTACTAGTCGATCAAGCCGGCTTCGCGGACGGCCTTGAGCGAGGGGCGCACCCGGTAGGTCGGCCCGACGAGCCCCGACACCGCATCGATCGTCTTGAGCCCGTCGCCGGTGTTGAACACGACGGTCTCCGCGTCCGGGTCGAGCTTGCCCGAGGCGACCAGCTTGCGCAGCACCGCGGTGGTCGTACCGCCGGCGGTCTCCGCGAAGATGCCCGTCGTGCGGGCGAGCAGCCGGATCGCGTCGACGATCTCGCCGTCGTCCGCGTAGTCCATCCAGCCGCCGCTGCGCCGCACCGCCTCCAGCGCGTACAGGCCCGCCGCCGGGTCGCCGATGTTGAGCGACTTCGCGATGCCGGTCGGCTTCACCGGAACGATCTCATCGGTGCCCTTGTGCAGCGCGGTCGCGATCGGGTTGCAGCCGGCCGACTGCGCACCGAAGACCTTCCAGCCGTTCGCCGGCGGCTCGACCAGACCGGCCTCGATCAGTTCCTGGAACGCCTTGTCCACCTTGGTCAGCAGCTCGCCCGAGGCCATCGGGATGACGACCTGCTCGGGGATGCGCCAGCCGAGCTGCTCGGCGACCTCGTAGCCCAGGGTCTTGGAGCCCTCGGCGTAGTACGGCCGGATGTTCACGTTGACGAACGCCGTCTTCTCGAACTCGTCCGTCTCGGTCAGCTCGGAGCAGAGCCGGTTGACGTCGTCGTAGGAGCCCTCGACGGCCACCAGGTCCCCGTCGTACACGGCCGTCATGACGACCTTGCCCGGCTCCAGGTCGGACGGGATGAACACCATCGAGGGGACTCCGGCGCGGGCGGCGTGCGCGGCGACGGAGTTGGCCAGGTTGCCTGTCGACGCGCAGGCGTACCGCTGGAAGCCCAGTGCCCGGGCGGCGGTCAGCGCCACCGACACCACGCGGTCCTTGAACGAGTGCGTCGGGTTGGCCGAGTCGTCCTTCACGTACAGCGGCCCGCGCACCCCGATCGCGGCGGCGAGGCCGTCGGCGCGCACCAGCGGCGTGAACCCGGGGTCGAGCGTCACCCGGGCCGACGCGTCGGCACCGACCGGCAGCAGGCCGGCGTAGCGCCAGATGCTCTTGGGGCCGGCGGCGATCTGCTCGCGGGTGACGCGCGCGAGAGCGTCCGCGTCGTAACCGACCTCAAGGGGGCCGAAACACTCGTAACACGCGTGCTGCGCGGCGAGCGGATACTTGGTGCCACAGCCGCGGCACACAAGGTTACGAGCCGGGGAGTCGCCGAAGACGGTCATTGAGGCCTCTCTCTCATCTTCCCCGGGCACGAACCGTGCACCGGGACGGAGTTGGCACCTGCCGCGCGGGCCTCGACAGTGAGGATCGATGCGCGGGGGTTGCCGGGGCGTCAACGGGCCGTATCCCTCAGCCCCTCTGGATGAGGTATTCAGTTGTGTCGGCAAGCCTACCCAATCGCCGGGCTCAGCCAGACCGGAGATCTCAGGGGGTGGGCCACGTTACAGTCGATCTCATGCATCCGGGGGCCGCTGCCTGGTACGACCGGCGCACCTCACGCTGGTCCGACTGGCCGGTGGAGCGCCTGGTCGCGGCGAAGCGCGACACGACCGTGAGCGTCGTCCTGCCGGCGCTCGACGAGGAGCCGACCGTCGGGGAGATCGTCTCGTCGGTGGTGAAGCTCGGCGCCGACACCGGCCTCGTGGACGAGGTGGTGGTGGTCGACTCCGGTTCGGTGGACGACACCGCCGCCGTCGCCGCGGCCGCCGGCGCCGCCGTCTACCACCGCGACGACATCCTGCCGGAGCTCGGCAGCCGGCCCGGCAAGGGCGAGGTGCTCTGGAAGTCCCTCCTCGTGACGCGCGGCGACATCCTCGTGTACGTCGACGCCGACCTGACCGACTTCCAGCCGCACTTCGTCACCGGGCTCCTCGGGCCGCTGCTGACCGACCCGGGCGTGCGGCTGGTGAAGGCGTTCTACGACCGGCCGCTGCTCGACGTGTCGGCGGCTGGTGGTGGGCGGGTGACCGAGTTGGCGGCGCGCCCTCTGCTCAACGCCCACTTCCCCGAACTGGCCGGCGTCGTGCAGCCGCTCGCCGGCGAGTACGCGGGCCGGCGCAGCCTGCTGGAATGGCTGCCGTTCGCCGCCGGCTACGGGGTCGAGACGGGCATCCTCATCGACACCTGGCGGGCGCACGGGATCGACTCCATCGCACAGGTGGACCTCGGCGAACGCACCCACGGCCACCAGGACACCGCCGCACTCGGCCGGATGGCCGCGACGATCCTGCACACCGTGCTCAACCGGGTGCCCGGTGGGCGTGCCGAAGGCGCGACGCTCACGCAGTTCCAACGGAAGGAAGGGGTGGTGACGCCGGTGACCCACGAGATCACCTGGCCGGACCGACCACCCATCAGATTTGCCGGCTAGCCGGCCCGCTGCGTACTTCTAGATGCTGACCGGGTGCGTTCCCTGCACCCGGTCAGCTCCCGGCGAGACCGCGCCCCTCGGCCGGGCAGCGGTCCCGAATCAGCTGGGGCTCAGGTCTCCGGCCGTCACCCCGCACACGAAGTCCCGCCACGCCTCCGGGGAGAACGTGAGGGCCGGACCCGACGGGTCCTTCGAGTCGCGCACGGCAACCACGCCCGGGAGGTTGTCGGCAACCTCCACGCAGGCTCCACCCCCGTTGCTCCGGCTGCTCTTGCGCCACACGGCGCGGGACAGGTCAGTCACTTGCGGTACCCCCTTGCGATCTCGGCTATCAGGTCGGCAGACGCCTGTTCGTCGAGGGACGCGGTGACCGTCGACTCCCAGACGCTGTTGAACGCGGCTACCTCGGCCGGCTTGTCGAGGTACAGCGCGCCGGTGAGGCCATCGCTGTACACCGTGGACGGCTCCGATTGCCGACCCTCCCCGTTGGCGGGGAAGTCGAGGATGATGAACGGCCCACCGACCATCGCGGCGCGGTGCAGTCCACCGTCGATCGGCAGGACCCGGATCGACACGTTGGGCAGGGCGCCCATGGAACACAGGTGCTGCAACTGCTCGGCCATGCCGCAGGGGATCGCACGCCGCAGCACCACTTCGTTGAGCACCACCTCGAGCCGGGGCGGCGCGGGCAGTGAACGTTTCAGCAACGCCTGCCGTCCGATCCGAACGGCGACGCCGCGTTCGATCTCGACGGCCGGCATGTCCGGCTGGGCCACGCGGTACACCTCGGTCGCGTACTCGCGCGTCTGCAGGATCCCGGGGACCAGCTCCGGCTCGTACAGGCGCAGCCGGCTCGCGGCGCTCTCCAGCCCGACGTACAGCTCGAACCAGCCCGGGATGGCGTCGCCGTAGGAGTGCCACCAGCCCTTGGCCTTGGTCTCCTTCGCCAGGCCCATCAGCGCCTCGGTGATGTCCGGCGCCGCGCCGTAGAACCTGCACATGGCCTCGACGTCGAGCGCGCGCATGGACACCATGCCGCTCTCGATGCGCCAGATCTTCGGCGTGGACCACTCCAGCGCGTCGGCGGCGGCCTTGACCGTGATGTGTGCTTCCTCGCGCAGGTGCCGTAGATAGCGCCCCAGTTGCCGGCGCGGAACGGTCGAACCGGCGTCCGTCGTCATGCCGGTCTCCTTACACATCGGGCGCGTCCGGCGTTCGTTTTGTAACACCCCCTCTCGCGGGCGGCAATAGATCGATGATCAATGTCATCAGAAATGCCGATCGCTCGATGTGCAATATTGCCTTTCTCGTGGACCTTGGCGACCATGGAACGACGGGCAGGGCGGGCAAACCGCCACGAGCCCCTCACGGGGGGAGGCGCGCGCGATGCACGATCGCGCTTATCTGGAGGCTTTCGCACTCGCACTCGCGCAGCGGCACCGTCCACAGTGGTCGTGGAGCCGGTTCCGTCGGATCTGCCGGTGCGGGGCGTCGCTTCCGTGCCGGGCCCTGATGACACCGCCACTGTTCAACAACGGTGGCGCCTGATCTGAACCGATGATCGAACGGCATCGTTGAGATGCGCACACGGGGACGTCCGGGCAGGGACGTCCCCGTCGTGCGTTTTCTAGACTCCTTCGCATGGGGACAGTGGCGGCAGTGCACCGCAGCGGGGAGTACACGTTCACCAAGCCGGCCCAGGAGTCGATCACCCTCAAGGAGGGGCTCGGCGTCGAGGGGGACGTCCACTCGGGCGTCACCGTCAAGCACCGTTCGCGGGTCGCGCGGGATCCCTCCCAGCCCAACCTCCGCCAGGTGCACCTGATCCACGCGGAGCTGCACGACGAGTTGGCCGCCGCCGGGTTCGCCGTCGATCCGGGCGACCTCGGGGAAAACGTCACCACCCGCGGGATCGACCTGCTCGGCCTGCCGACCGGCACCCTGCTGCGCCTGGGCGACGAGGCCGTCGTCGAGGTCACCGGGCTGCGCAACCCGTGCCTGCAGATCGAGGCGTTCCAGAACGGACTCCTCGCCCACGTGGTGGGACGCGCGGACGACGGTTCGGTCATCCGCAAGGCCGGCATCATGAGCGTCGTGCGGACCCCCGGCGTGGTCCGCCCCGGGGACGTCATTTCGGTCGAACTCCCGGCGGGCCCGCACACTCCGCTCCAGCCGGTGTAAAGCCGGGCTGTCAGTCGACCACCGACATCGCGCGATCCAGGAGCACCGGCAACTCCGCCGCCCGATCGCTCGACGCCCAGGCCTTCAGTGCCGCGTCCAGGCAACCGAGCGCGGCGGCGATCATCGCGTCGGCGCGCGGATCGGCGGTGTCGCCGGGTTCGGCGCCGAGGCGACGGGCCACCTCGGGCCGGAGCAACTCCTGCCAGTAGGCGTTCTTCTCGCGATGGCGCGCCGCCAGGGCGGGAGTCGCGACGATCAAACGCATGAGGCGCTTGACGTTCTCACCGCCGGCGGCGAGCTGCTCGATGCGCGGGTCGAGCGAACCGCGCAGGGCGGCCCAGGGCTGCTCGCCGGCCGGCCGGGCGACGAGCGCGTCGAGCCAGGCGCGGCCGGTGTCGGCCGTCCGCTCGAAGAGCGTGTCCTCCTTCGACGGGAAGTACCGGAAGAACGTGCTGCGCGAGATCTCCGCCCGCGCGCAGATGTCCTCCACCGTCGTCTCCTCGAAGCCGCGTTCGAGGAAGAGGTCCACGGCCATCGCGGCGACCTGGGCCCGCACGGCTTGACGCGCGCGCGTCCGCGCACCGCCGCCGGCCCCTGCTGTCACCGCGCCACGGTACTAAGCCCGCGGCCCTCCGGGACCGGCTGGGGCGTTCACCAGTGTTTCGGTCCCAGATTCACTCTTCTGAGACTGAGTTTCTAAAGTGGGACTCAGTTCCATATATGGAGGTGTGGGTTGGGCGCGCAGAAGGTCATCGTCGTCACCGGGGCGAGCAGCGGCATCGGCACCGCCGCCGCGACGCGGCTGCACGGCGACGGGCACACCGTCGTGGTCGTCGGCCGATCGGCGCAGCGGCTGGAGGCCGTCCGCGCGAAGCTGGGCGTCGACGGCTACGTCGCGGACTTCACCCGCCTCGACGAGGTCGCGGAGCTCGCCGGCAAGCTGCGGGCGGCGTATCCGCGCATCGACGTGCTCGCCAACAACGCCGGCGGCATGTTCGGCCCGCGGGTCACCACCGTCGACGGTTTCGAGAAGACGTTCCAGGTCAATCACCTGGCGCCGTACCTGCTCACCCGGCTGCTGCTGGACACGCTCGTCGCGTCCCGGGCCTCGGTGATCCAGACCTCGAGCACGGTGCGGTTCACCAAGACCATCGATCTCGACGATCTCGACCACGACCGCCACTTCGACGCGGTGCACGCCTACGGCGCCTCGAAGCTGGAGAACATCCTGTTCACCACCGAACTGCACCGGCGCTACCACGACAGCGGCCTGTCGGCGGCCTCGTTCTACCCCGGCAACGTCCTGACGAACTTCGCGTCGGAGGCGACCAAGCCGGTCATCCGCGCCGTTCTGTTCGTCGCGTCGATCCCCGGGGTGCGGCGGCTGCTGTTCTCCACGCCGGAGCAGGGCGCCTCGCAACTCGTCTGGCTCGCCGCGGGTACGCCCGGCACCGACTGGCAATCCGGCGCCTACTACTACAAGCACAAGGCCGACCGGCCGAACAACCCGCAGGCGTTCGACGCCGACCTGGCCCGCGGCCTGTGGGAGCGTTCCGCGGAACTGGTCGGCGGGTGGCTGCCGCGTTGAGCCCCTACGACACGACGTCCTTGCGCAGGAAGCGCCACCACGACAGCACCAGCAGGAGCGTGGTGTAGACGACGGCGGAGACCAGACCGCGCGCCACGTCGGCGGTCTGCATCGGCGTCGACAGCAGGCCCAGCCACGCGTCGTTGAAGTGGCTGGGCAGCAGGTCGCGGATCCCGCCCAGCGCGTCGATCTGGTCCAGGATGCTCGACACGATGTAGAGCAGGACCGCGCCGCCGACCGCGCCCAGCGGGGCATCCGTCGACACCGACAGGAAGAACGCCAGCGCGCCGACGACGAGCATCATCGCGAACAGGTAGCCGAGCACCAGCAGCAGGCGTCCCACGCCCGCGCCGGCCGAGAGCGTGCCGCCGACCGGCGCCTGCAACGGATCCCAGCCGTACGCCAGCGTGCCGGCCAGCAGCGCCGTCCCGAGCAGGAGCAGCATCGCCGCGGCGGTGTAGAGCAGCGCCACGGTCAGCTTCACGGCCAACAGCCGCGAACGCGGCACCGGCACCGCCAGCAGGTAGCGCAGGCTCCCCCAGCTCGCCTCGCTGGCGACGGCGTCGCCGCAGAAGAGCGCCACCACGACGACGAGCAGGAAACCGGCCGAGACGAAGATGGTGAACAGGGCGAAGTTCGGGCCGCCGCTCGTGGCGACGTCGACCAGCGCGCTGAACCCGCCGTTGCCGTCCCCGTCGCCGTCGCCGTCCCCGCCGCCCGGGTTCCAGGCGAAGGCGCCCAGCACGATCAGCGGCAGCAGCACCATGAACCCCAGCGCGAACTGCGTGCGCCGGCGCGCCGCCTGCCGCCGCACCTCGGTCCAGACGGACAGCGTGCGGCCGGGCTTGTAGCCGACCGCCGCCTCAGAAACGACGCTCATCGGTTGCGCGCTCATCGTTCACCGCTCGCCTTCGTGTCGCCGCCCACCAGAGAGAGGAACGCGTCCTCCAGCCGCCGCCGCGGCACCACGCGGTCGACGCCCACGCCGGCCCGCACCAGCGCCGCCACGACCTCCTGGCGCGGCGTGCCGTTGACGTCCACGACGAGGCCGCCCTCCGACGGCGTCACGGAGCGGACCCCGAGATCCGTGAGCACCGCCGTGGCAGTGTCCACATCGGACACTTCCAACTGGACGGTCGGCGAGTCGCCGACGATCTCCGCCACCTTGCCGGACGCCACGATCTTCCCCTTGTTCATCACCACCACGTCGGTGCAGGTCTGCTCCACCTCGGCCAGCAGGTGACTGGAGACCAGCACCGCCCGCCCGTCGGTGGCGTAGCGGCGCAGCACCTGCCGCATCTCCGCGATCTGCGGCGGATCCAGGCCGTCCGTCGGTTCGTCCAGCACGAGCAGCTCCGGCATGCCGAGCATGGCCTGGGCGATGGCGAGCCGCTGACGCATGCCGTGGCTGTACGTCCGCACCCGCCGGTTCACGGCGCCGCCGAGGCCGGCGATCTCCAGCGCCTGCTCGAAGTCCGCGTCCGCCTCGGGACGGCCGGTCGACTTCCAGTACAGCCGCAGGTTGGCGATGCCGGTCAGGTGCGGCAGGAACCCGGGTCCCTCCACCAGGGCGCCGAGGCGGGAGAGCACCGGCGCGCCCGGTTCGAGCCGGTGGCCGAAGACGAGGATCTCGCCGGCCGTCGCGCGGGTGAGCCCCATCAGGACGCGCAGCGAGGTGGTCTTGCCGGCGCCGTTCGGGCCGAGGAGGCCCACCACCTGTCCCCGGTTGACGGTGAAGCTGACCGACTCGACGGCCACGAAGTCCGCGTACTCCTTGCGCAGGCCGCGCACCACCAGCGGGGTGTCGGCGTGTTCGGCGTTGACCGAACGGTCCCGCCGCCGGCCGCGCAGCCGCGCGACGACGATCGCGATCACCAGGCCCAGCAGGATCGCGGCGAGCAGCCCGCCGAGCAGGTACCACCAGATCAGGTTCGGGTCGGCGATCGGGGTGCCCGCGACGCTCGGCAGCGTCACCGGGCCCTCGACGGCCACCTGGTACACGGCCGGCTGCACCGGCGACGCGAACGCCTGGTCCGATGTGGACAGTGCGATCGCCAGCCGGTGCCCCCGCTCGAACTGGTGCACGATCGCCGGCAGCGTCACCGTCACCGGCGTCGCCTGATCCAGCGTGGCCGGCAGCCCGGTCAGCCGGATCGGCGCCACCTGCCCCCCGGGAAGGCTGCTCGTGCCGCCGTTCCCGATGGCGTACAGCTTGACGAAGAGCACCGCCTCACCGGTCGGCGACGCCGCCCGCACCTTCACCGTCGGTGCGCCGACAACGTCCACAGTGGACTCGAACGGCGCAGACACGTACCGCGCGAACTGCCCCGGCACGTCGAGGCCGGCACCGCCGACGAATGAGGACAGGCCGCCGGGGAGGGTGCTGAGGGCTCCGGGCGTTCCCGAGGGAGGGTTGGCGACGGCGGTCGGGCGGCCCTGGACCTCCACCGCGGTGGAGGAGCGGCCCGCGACGCCGGGATAGTCCTTGACGCTGTAGCCCGAGGCGACGAGATCGCGGTTGGTGGCGTCGAGGCCGGTGGTGCGCGAGTAGACGAAGTCGCGCGAGGGCGCGTCGCCGTTCTTCTTCAGGTAGTGGTCGAGCCACTGCGCGGTGAGGAACTTCAGCCGGTCCTGATCGCTGCCGGGGCCCTCGCCGCCGTCGTGCCCGCCGGTGAACCAGGCGACCCGCACGGGTGTGCCGTTGGCGGCGATGGCCCGCGCGTTGGCGTCCCCCTCCGACAGCGGGAACAGGGAGTCGGCCTCTCCCTGGATCAGCAGCGTCGGCGCCTTGATGGTGCCGGCGACCGAGGCCGGCGAGGAACGGCGCAGCAGCGCGATCGTCTCCGGCGACGCCTTGCCGGTGGTGGCCACGTCGAGGTAGGCCGCGCAGACGTCGGCGGCGAAGCGGCCGCACTGCGGGTTCGCCTGCGGGTCTGCGCCGCTCTCCGGGCCGGGGCCGCCGCCGCCGAGGAGAGCGCTCAGGTCGCCACCGGCGCCCAGGGCCGCCGAGCCGGAGCCGAAGAAGAGGCCCGCCCATTGGCGCTTGAAGACGCCGTTCTCGGGGCCGCGTCCGGTCGCCTCCGGCAGGAAGGCGTTGGCCAGGTCGTTCCAGGTGATCATGGGGACGATCGCGTCCACCCGCTGGTCGACGCCGGCCAGCAGCAGGGAGAGCGCACCGCCGTAGGAGCCGCCGACGGCCGCGACGACCGGGTCGTTCGCCCCGGTCTTGCGGACCTCCGGCCGCGCGGCCAGCCAGTCGATCAGTCCCTGTGCGTCCTTGACCTCCCAGTCCGGGGAGTTCAGATGGATTTCCCCGGTGGAACGTCCGAAGCCCTGCGCCGTCCACGTGAGCACCGCGTAGCCCAGCTCCGCGAGCTCGCGGGCGTCGGTGTCGACGCTCCGCTTCGTTCCCCCGAAACCATGGGCGAGGAGCACGGCCGGCACGGGCCGCTCCTCCTTGGGCAGGTACAACGTCGCGTCCAGGGTCACGCTCTGGTCGCCGGCCGGACCGGTACGGACGGTGATCCGCTGCTCCTGCGTGGTGTAGCTGTCGGACGACGGCCACACCACAATCACGACCAACGCGATGACCAGGGCGGATACCACACCGATCGGGATCAACCGGCGTCTGGGCAGCCGGAGACGAGGCAGGGCCATGGCGTCAACCGTATGTCGACCACTCTGTGATCATCCTGAGAACGGCCGTCCACCCGACACGGCGGACCGGGATCCCCGGAGACACTCCAGCGTGATCTTCAAAGGGGTGCCCGTCGGGGTGTTCGCCCGGGCGACCCGGCTGTCCGTGGGCGCACTGCGCACCTACGACCGGATGGGCCTGCTCAGTCCCGTGGCGGAGGGCCGGTACTCGGTGGAGCAGTTCCCGCGCGCCGGCCTCATCAGGCGGCTGCGCGAGCTGGAGGTGCCGCTGCCGGAGATCGCCGACATGCTGGCCGCCGACACACCCGAGCAGGCCCGCGACACCATGGAACGCCACCTCGCCCGGGTCGCCGCCCGCGCCGCACGCCTCGGGGAGATCTCGGGATCGCTGCGCACGTTCCTCCAGGAGGACACCGTGTACCTGCGCCGGCGCCCGCCCCAGCACACCGCCCGCCTGATCGTGAACGCCTCGCTGCGCGATCTCGCCGGCGCCTCCGAGGACGGCTTCGCCGACCTCTTCCACACGCTCGACGAGCAGGAGATCGAACCGGCGGGCCCGGCGGGCAGCCGCTTCCTGAGCGACGGACTCGACGACCCCACGCTGACCGTGGAACTGTTCGTGCCGGTGCCGCGACCGGTGCGCCGGGCGGGCCGCACGGCTCCGGGGCGCCTACCGGCGGCCGTGCTGGCGGCCACGCTGCACCACGGCCGCTACGACACCGTCGAACGGGCGTATCGCGGGCTGGGTCGCTGGGTGGCCGCGCACGGGCACGACCTGGCGGGGCCGGCCGAGGAGGTGTACGTCTCGCCCGAGGGCACCGAGGTCGCCTGGCCCGTCACGAGCGCCGGCGCAGCCGGTGCCGCCGCATCGCATCGTCCCTGGCCGTGAACTCCCGCGCCCGCAGCACCGGAACGCAGGGTCACGCCGATCGGCCCTTGTACGCCTCTCGGATCAGCGCTGGCAGCTCATCGGCCGGGATCCCACGCTCGGCGAGCCGGTGGTGGTTGGCCGCCTGCAGCTCACGAAGGCGCTCGGCCCGCCGCAGGGACTCCATGACCTTGAAGGTCGCGCGCAGATAAGCCGAACGGTTGCCGCCACCGAAGTGCAGCGGATTGCATACGGGTCAGGGGCGGCGGGTTCTGGAGGCGCGCAGGCGGCGCAGGCGGGCGACCAGCGTCGGGTCGTGGGCGAGGGCGCGGGGGTCGTCGAGCAGGGTGTTGAGCAGCGCGTAGTAGCGCGTCGCCGACAGCTGGAACCGGTCCCGGATGGCCTGCTCCTTGGCCCCGGCGTGCCGCCACCAGCGGCGTTCGAACGCCAGGATCTCCCTGGCCCGCTCGTCGAGCGCCGCCGGCTCGGGCTCCGGCTTCGCCTCCCGCGCGGGCTCGAAGTCGTCGTCGGTCGTGGCGCGCGCCTCGGGCACCGCGCCGGTGGACGCCTGGTCAGCGGGGCGGGTCACCGGCCACCTCGAAGAATTCGAACGGATGTCTGAACGCCCACAATAGAAGCATCCAAATCTAGGCACAAATGACGGTGACGCCGGCCGCTTCGAACTCGGCGACCCGTTCGGCCGACGCGCCGCTGTCCGTGATGAGCGTGTCGACCTGCTCGATGGAGCACATGCGGGCGAAGGCGTGCCCGCCCAGCTTCGAACTGTCGGCGATGATCACGACCCGGCGGGCGCGGGCGACCATGAGGGCGTTCATGGAGGCCTCGCCCTCGTGGTGCGCGGCGGCGCCGAGCCGCACGTCGATGGCGTCGGCACCGAGGAGCGCCAGGTCGAGCGTGACGTCGCGCAGGATGCCGCCGCCGAGCGGACCCACCAGCTCGAACGACTGCGGCCGCACCACCCCGCCGGTGACCACGATCTTCATCCGGGAACGCACGAGAAGCTCGTTGGCGATGTTGAGGGCGTTCGTGACGACGGTCAGGTGGGCGTCGTCGAGTCCGCCGGTCAGCTCGGGCCGCACCGCCAGCGCGCGGGCCACCTCCGTGGTCGTGGTGCCGCCGTTCAGGCCGACGACCATGCCGGGGGCGACGAGTGCGGCGGCGGCGACACCGATGCGCTGCTTCTCGACGGAGTGCTTGGCGGTCTTGTAGCGCAGCGGCAGGTCGTAGGAGACGCCGTTCGCCACGGCGCCGCCGCGCGTGCGGGTGATCATCTGCTGCTGCGCGAGCTGGTCGAAGTCGCGCCGGATGGTGGCCTGCGAGACGTGCAGCCGCTCGGCCACCTCCTCGACGGTCACCCGACCGTTGTCGGTGAGGAGTTCCAGCAGCGCGTTCCAGCGCGCGTAGCGGTCCACGTCGACCTCCGCCCGTTCCGCGCAGATCTGATGCGCGGTATTGCGCGGAACACTAGCGCAAACCGGGTCCCGCGCTCCGCTCCGGTGCGAGTTCCGGCACGTCGTGAGACCACTTTCGCACCGGCGGGGGAAGCCACAGGCGGTTCCAGTCGATGCGGCGCAGCACGCGGTCGAGCAGGAGTCCCGCGAAGAGGCCGGCGATCGAGTCGGTCAGCCAGTGGAAGCCGAGATAGGTGGTGATCACGAGAACGACCACCGGCGGCAGGATCCGCAACCAGCGCCGCGCCGCCGGACTCAGCACGCCGCCGAGCAGCAGGGCGAGCACGCCGTACCAGACGATCGAGTTCGCCACGTGGCCCGAGGGATACGACATGCCGCCGGTGAAGAACTCCGCCGCGCCCGACTCGTGATGCGGCGCCACCCGGTCGGTCAGCACCTTGACCGGACCCACCAGCGCCACCAGCGAGACGTAGGCCGCGGCCACCGGCAACAGCGGCCGGATCGAGCGCTCCCGCCGCACCAGCCACAGCGCGGCGGCCAGCGACATGAGCTGAAGCAGCCAGCCCTGGCCCAGATAATTGAGGACGCGGGCCGTCCAGTAAAGGACCGGCGGCCGGTGGCTGTCCACCCAGTCCCGCACCGCGATGTCCACAGAAAGCAGGGCCCCCGCCGCGAGCGCTGCCGTCAGCGCCGCGAGCAGGAGCCCCAGCAGTACGTCTGTTCGCCGGCGCACGCCGGTCAGAGTAGCCGCCCCACCTCGTCGTAGATCAAATCCATCCGCACGCCGGAGTTCGGGCAGCCGCCGAAGTGGTGCAGCGCCACGACCTTGTGCGAGCTGGCCGAGATCACCGGGGAACCCGACGAGCCACCCTCGGTGTCGCAGTAGTACGAGATGTCGGTGTTGGCCGCGTAGCCGTAGTACGAGGGGTTGTCGACGGCGCAGTTGCCGTTGCGCTCCCCCGGGTCGGCCGTCGCGATCATCGTGGGCAGGCCGCGCGGGTGCTGCGGGATGTACAGCTCCTGGCCGGCACGGGCCGGGTTCGGGTCCATCTCCAGGTAGCCGAAGCGCTGGATCGCCTCGAAGCCGGTCACCGAGAAGAGCGCGTAGTCGAGCGTCTGGTCGACCGCGATGAGCCGGTCGCCGTAGACCTTCGTGGAACGGCCGGTGTCGGAACCCCCGCAGGTGCCGCACTCGTAGCCGAACCAGATCTCGCTGTGGCGCACCTCGTAGCTGTTCGAGATGCAGTGGTTGTTGGTCATCAGGCGGTTGTTCGGGCCCCACCGCCAGGCGGTGCACAGTTCCACGCCGTCGATGAGCATCCGCGGGACGGCCTGCGCGCGCTTGTAGGCGACCGGGTTCGCCGCCTTGTAGCAGACGGCGTTGCGCTTCTCGTCGCCGCCGCGGCAGATGCTCTCCTCGCGGCCGCTGCGGTGCGGGTTCCGCGGTGCGGCGTCCTCGCCGATCTGTTCGGTCGGGAAGCCGCGCGCCACCTTGTCGACGCCGATGCCGAGCCCGGCCAGGCGGGTGCGCAGGCCCAACGGGTCGTACGAACCCTGTTCGAGGCGCACGACCGCCGTGTCACCGGTGATCGACATGGCCCAGCTGTCGTTCAGGGACTCCGGGACCGTGTACGTGTACGACTCCGCGCCGCTCGGGTCGGAGACCGTGACGCGGTCCCCCTCCCGCAGGGCCCACTTGCTGAAGTGCACCTTCACGTAGGAGGCGCCGGGGTAGGAGTAGGTCAGCTCCTTCTTGCCGCCGACCAGTTTTCCCTGGCGTTCGATGAGGCCGGTGACGCTCTCCACGGTGCCGACCCGCGGTCCCGAACGGACAACCGGCGCGGCCACGCTCCTGGCGGTCGGCTGGCTGTCCGCCAGTGCCACACCGGTCGCGGCGACCGTCGCGCACACCGCAGCCAGGAGTCCCACCGTTCGCCGCATACCGCCCCACCTTCCGACAAGTCCGGACACGGGAGGCATAACGAGTCGCTCCGGGTTACGTGGTGGCCTCCACCACTCGGCCGAGCCCGTCCCGGGTAGCCACGACGACGAGTTCCTCACCCGCCGAGAGGACCGTCGACAGCGCCGGCGACCACTGCTGGTGCAGCCCGTTCTTGACCGCGATGACGCGAACGCCGCCCAGGTCGTGCACGGTCGCCACCGTTCCACCGTCCACAGTGGACTCCCGGCAGACGGGGATCTCGGCGATCAGCAGCACCCGTCGGTCCACCGGGATCGCGCCGATCACCTCCCGGCGCAGCATCGCCGCCGCGAACGAGGGCGCCGCCAGGTACGACACGCTGCGCGACACGTCGATCGAGAACGCCCGTTCGACCCGGTCGGCGAAGTCCCCGTCGAAGAGCCGCAGCACCACCCGCACCGCGGGATTCAGCTCCCGGCCGGTGATCGCCGCCTCCAGGTTGACCACGTCGTCGGTGGAGAGCACGACGAGCGCGCGGGCCGACTGCACGGACGCCGCCCGCAGCGTCTCCGCACGACTGGCGTCGCCGACCACCACCGGGATGTCCAGCGAACGCGCCAACTGCGCACCCCGGGCGGTGCCCACGCGGTCGATCGCCACCACCGGCACGCCACGGGTGTGCAGGTCGCGGATGACGCGCGTGCCGACGTTGCCCAGGCCGACGACGACCACGTGCCCGGACATCGGCTCGCGCAGCCGGCCCAACGCGATGGCGAGCCGGGCGTTGACCACCGCCTCGACGACGGCACCGGTGAGCACCGGGATGAGCGCGATGCTCACCACGGTCAGCACGGTCTGCGTGATCTTCACGACCGTCGAGGCCGCCGTGTCGGGCTCCGCCCCGCCGAGTGCGGTCAGCAGCGTCACGTATGCCGCGTCGTACCAGGGCAGGTGGTTGACCGACGTCAGAATCCCCGTTCCCACGAAGAGAACCGCGACCAGGCCGACCGCGACGAGGGCCAACTTGCGGGCAAAGAGCACCCGGACCGCCCGGAACGGGTTGGCCCGCTGGCGCCGCAACCACCGCCGGAACCGGCCCGGAACGTCCGGGGTGGCCAGGTGCTCGACGTACCCGTCGCGGCCCTCCGCCATCGCCAGCACCAGATCGGCACCGGCCGGATCGCGCGGCAGCAGCACCGTGCGGCCGCCCTCGTGCGAGGACAGCGCACAGATCACCCGGTCCGGGGGAACGTCCGCCGGATCGGCCACGAACAGCGTGCGCCCCGGCCGGCGCACATGCACCGGGGCCACCTCGCCGAGCGCGGCCGCCACGAACGCCGGCGCCGCCATCGCCGCGTCGGAGATGACCGAGCAGTCCCGGAAGAGGTTGCGGATGCCCAGCCCCAGGCTCAGGTTGAACATCCGGATCACGAGGTGCACGCGCGGGTTGAGCTCCTGCGCCTGCAGCGCCGCGTGGATGTTGCCCACGTCGTCCTGCCCCACGAACGCCACGGACTCGGCGCCCGCCACCCGCGCCCGCCGGAACGCCTCCACGTCCAGCCGGTCCGCCTCGACGATGCGCACGTTGGGCAGGCGGGCGATCTGCGGGCCGTGGTTGCGCCGCCGGCTCGGCAGGATCACCGTCACGTGCCGCCGGTAGCGGGTGACCAGTTCCTCGACGAGGCGGTGCGCGAGCGGCTCGTCGCCGCAGACGACCAGATGCCCGGCGATCGGCACCGGCGCGTCGTCCTCCGCCTCCTCGGCGGCGGAACGCGGGCGCACGATCCGGTGGGGCGGTCCACCGGCGCGGAGCCGGCGGGCAAGCCACGAGTCGCGCGCCATTACCGCGATGGTATCGATCGTGGGGAGTTCCCACCGCCCGTGCGCACCCGCCAGAACGATTTGCCCGATTCGGTCGTTCATGACATGGATGCGCTGAAACTTTGCTTTTCGGGCCGGAACGCACAGGCCCGGGAGGAACGGGACGACGGATGGAACTGACATGAACAAGTGGGTTCGCCGGGCGGTCGGGACCGTCGGCATCGCCGGCGGGATGCTGCTGCTCGGAGCGGGTGCCGCCCAGGCCGACGACGCCACGACGCAGGGTTCGCAGCCGCTCCACGGGCTGGTCGAGGAGTTCTTCGACCCGACGAACAACCTCGGCATGGGCGGCGGCATCTCCGGCGCCGGCGTCTCCGTCGACACGCCCGGGCAGCAGACCACCGCCGGGTCGTTCGCCGGACGGGCACCCGTCCAGCAGACCCGCAACAACGGCGAACTCGGTGCCGCGCTGCACGCGCCCGACGCGTCCGGCAAGCCGCGGGCCGTCTTCGCCGGTGGCAAGCCGCCGAACGTCGCGCCGATGATCCCGACCGGCCTGCCCGTCGAGTCCGCCGAGGCCGACCCCGCGCGCACCCTCGTCGGCGCCCCGCCGCAGCTGCCCGACGGCAACAGCCTCGGCACGCCGCTCGACGGCAACGGCCTCCCGCCGATGGACCCGTTCGCGACCGGCATCCCCACCACGGGCGCCCTGCCGACCGCCGGCCTGCCGCTCGTCGGCGAGTCGACCCGCCGCCCGTCGC
This sequence comes from Virgisporangium aliadipatigenens, assembly GCF_016863615.1. Lineage (GTDB taxonomy): Bacteria > Actinomycetota > Actinomycetes > Mycobacteriales > Micromonosporaceae > Virgisporangium > Virgisporangium aliadipatigenens. Next base: position 31,212 of record NZ_BOPF01000051.1, read on the forward strand.
CGCGGCCGCTGCCCGCCACGGAGGACGCGAAGGCGTTCCCCGGCACGCAGTTCGCCTTCGACGACACCGCCTCCCGGTGGGCCGAGACCGCGCTGGACATGGTCGGTTCGGCCACGACCTTCGAGGCGCCCGCCCGGGACGAGTCGCTCCCGGTGGGCGTCACGCCGGGTCAGACTCCCACCGTGCCGCTGGTGGACGATCTCACCGCCGGGCGCCTTCCCGTTCGGGGGAACGTCAACACGTTGCCGAACACCCCACCGATCCCGCTCGGCGAGCACACGATGAACTCCGCGGCCGAGCGGTACGTGCCGAGGCACGCCCTGCCGGAGAGCGGCCCGGTGCAGACCGGTTCGCTCCCGATGGTCGACTCGATGCTGCGCAACTCCGGCGCCGCCAAGCACCGCGCCAAGCCCAGCCCGAACGGCCCCAAGGTCGTGCGCGCCGACAGCAAGCCGTGGAACGTTCCCGGCCCGGCCGATCTACTTCGCTGATGGTGTGCGGCGGCCCCGGACAGAATTCCTGTCCGGGGCCGCCGCTTTTGCGAAACCGCGTGGTCGGGTCAGACGATCGTGGTCGTCCGGGCGAACAACTCCCAGTCGCCGGGCTTGGCCGCCCGCGGCACCAGCGGCGACTTGCCGGCGTTCTCCGCCGTCACGTACTTGCTGTTCGCGAGCGCGAGGATCGCCACCGTACCGGCCCCCGTCGGGTAGAAGCGGAACTTCTCCCACGGGCCGATCGCCACCCGGTTCGCGATCATCGAGCCGGCGCCGCCGTTCTCCGCCGTCACGTAGAGCCCGTTGGCGTGCGAACGCAGCCCCACGTAGCCGTCGGCCGTCTCGACCAGGTCGAAGCTCTCCCACTCGCCGGCGGTCGGCCGGTTGGCGATCAGTGGGCTCGCGCCGCCGTTCTCGGCCGTCACGTAGGAGCTGTTGACCAACGACTTCAGGCTGATCACGACGTTCGGCGCCTGCTTCTCGAACGTCTCCCACTCGCCCACCGACGCGCGGTTGGCCACCAGGGCACCGGCGCCCGCGTTGTCCGCGGCGACGTAGGAGCCGTTCGAGGCGCGCAGCCCGAAGCCGAGATCGGCGACCGGCACGAGGGTGAACTTCTCGGCCCGCGCCTGGTCGTTCGAGACCGCCACGAGCTTGCTGTCGGTGCCGAGGGAGACGAACATCCCGGTGCCGGTGACCCGCAGCGCGAACGTGTCGTTGCCCAGCTCCACCCGCTCGAACGTCTCCGTCCGGCCCGGCGCCACGTTGTTGGCGTACATGACGCCCGTGCTGTCGGCCGCGGAGACGAACCGCGCGTTGATCCGTGCGATCAGGCTCAGCGACGCGCCCTCGTTGCTGGCGTCGGGCAGTTGCAGCAGGGCGTTCGGCGAACCGCGCCGGTTGTGCACGGCCGCCGCCGAGTCCTGTCGCAGCTGCGACGCGATCTGGGCCGGGCTGAGCAGCGGGTTGCCCGCCAGGAGAAGAGCGGCGGCCCCGGCGACGTGCGGCGCCGCCATCGACGTGCCGCTGCGACTCACCGCGCCGCCCGTGTAGTACGCGGACGCGATGTCCACGCCCGGCGCGAAGATGTCGACGCAGCTCCCGTAGTTGGAGAACGCCGCCACATAGTCGATCGTGTCGGTGGCGCCGACCGTGATCGCCCCCGGCACGTCGCCCGGGCTGTAGTTGCACGCGTCGGCCTCGTCGTTGCCGGCCGCGACGGTGAACGTCAGCCCGGTCAGGATCGCCGCCGTGATCGCCGTGTCGACCGCGATCGAACCGACGGTGCCGGCCGGTCCGCTCAGGCTCATGTTGACCACCGACGGCCGGACGGCGTTGGCGGTGACCCACTCGACACCGGCGAGGATGTCGTCGGTGGTGCCCAGGCCCTGACAGTCCAGCACCCGCACGGAGTGCAGGGTCACGCCCTTGGCCACGCCGTACGTGGTGCCGCCGATGGTGCCCGCCACGTGCGTGCCGTGGCCCTCGCAGTCGTCGGGGTTTCCGTCGTTCTCGACCAGGTCCACACCGCCCGCGACCCGCCCCCGCACCTCCGAGTGCGCGGCCCGGATCCCGGAGTCGACCACGTAGACGTGCACGCCGTCGGCCTTGCCCGGGTAGGTGTAGCCGCGGTTGAGCGGCAACGAGTACTCGTCGATGCGGTCCAGGCCCCACGTCGGACTGGTCTGCGTGTCGGTCTGCTTGTACGTCACGACGGGCTCGACGCGTGCCACGTCGGGCTCGGCCGCCAGCCGTCGGGCCGCGGCGGCGTCCATCGTCGCGGAGAAGCCGCGGATGGTCTTGTTGTACCGGTGTCCGACGCGCGCGCCGACACGCGAGCCGAGCCGGTTCGCCGCGGCGTCGACCTGGCCCGCCGCGACCTTCGCGTCCCGCAGAACGACGATGTATCTGTCCTGGACGGCCTGCGGCGCCTCGGCGAGCGTCGGCCCGGTTTCCCGGACCCCGTCGCGCACCGGCCCCGCCGCCGCGATCCCCCCGTTTGTAAGACTGACGACCGCTGCTGCGACGGTGAGCAATAAACCGGCTCTGTGTGCTGGCACAGCGTTCTCCCGAAACGGATCAAGTGGATGGCGGCATCGACCGATACCGCATCGACCAGCCACGCTACGGGCTATGAAAGTCCACTACCAGGCCGTGTGAGCCGGTCCAAAGTGGACGATGGGTCAGCTCGCATCCGCCATAGGTCCAGGTCAGTAGTAGGTGCCGTGACCCGGAAGGTGGGTGGCGATCGCTGTGTGCAACGGTTCGCGGGGGCGCAGCGCGGGACTGCCCGTGCCGGCACCCGCCGCCATCCCGTCGACGAGGTCGGTCAGCGCCGTCAACGCGTCGTACTGCGGGTACCAGCCGAGTTCGACGCGGGCGCGGGTGGAGTCCATCAGCGGCGCCGAACGCGCCAGCCACAGCCACCCCGGGTCGGTCGGCTGGAGGCGGGTGAGCCAGGTCGCCCCCGCGGCGAGCGTCAGCAGCCACTCCGGCACCGCGACGGCCCTCCCGTGCAGCAGCCGCGCCATCGACCCCGGGTCGAGGACCGGCCCGACGGCCAGGTTGAACGCCCCCCGCGCGTCCGGCGACAGCACCGCCCGGGTGTACGCCTCGGCGGCGTCGGCGGCGTGCACGCACTGCACCCGGAACCGCTTCGGCAGCGGCAGCACCGGCACCCATCGCCGGGACAGCAGCGACACCGGCACGAACGGCCCCAGGAAGTAGCGCGCGATCTGCGCACCGGCGTCGTGCTGGAAGATCAGGCCGGGCCGGACGCGCACCACGCGCAGTTCCGGCCGGTCCCGCTCGACGTCGTCGAGGAGGCGTTCGACCAGCCCCTTCTGCACGCTGTACAGCGAGCCGGGCACCCCGCCGGTCGGCCAGCTCTCGTCCACGAAGCGGTCCTTCGGCCCCGGGTCGTACGCACCGACCGAGGAGGCCACGACCAGCGCCGGAACGCCCGCCGCGACGACGGCGTCGACGACGTGCCGGGAGCCGCGCACGTTGGAACGGTGCAGCATTCCCGGCCGCTGCGACGGCTGGATCTGCCAGGCGAGGTGCACCACCGCATCAGCCCCACGGAACGCCTCCGTCAACGTGCGCACCGCCGACGGGTCTCCCACGTCGCACCTGACCCAGGAGACCCGGTCGTACGGCGAGGACGCCGGCGGCAGCCGCCGGGCCACCCCCACCACCTCGCCGATCTCCGGTACTCCGGCCAGCCTGCGCAGCAGCGCGGTGCCCATGTTCCCGCTCGCCCCGGTCACGACGATCCGCATGGCGATCCGTTACCCGCCGGGACAGCGACCCGAACACGATTCGGATAGCGTCCCGAGCCGGGAATCTGACCCCTTGCGTTCACCCGACATGCCTCGACCCGGGTGTTCCACGGCTGATAGGCACGCGGAATGCGTTCCCGAAAATTAGCCATCCTCGCCGCGGCCGGGACCGTCGCGGCGAGCCTGACCGCCGCGCACCCCGCGTCGGCGGCCTCCCCGGACGTGGTCATCAGCCAGGTGTACGGCGGCGGCGGCAACAGCGGCGCCACCTTCACCAACGACTTCATCGAGCTGCACAACCGCGGCACCGCCGCCGTCACGGTGACCGGCTGGAGCGTGCAGTACGCCTCGGCGAGCGGCACCTCCTGGCAGGTCACCCCGCTGACCGGCAGCATCCCGCCGGGCGGGCACTACCTCGTGCAGGAGGCGGCCGGCGCGGGCGGCACGACGCCGCTGCCGACCCCGGACGCCACCGGCTCGATCGCCATGTCGGCCGCCTCGGGCAAGGTCGCCCTCGCGACCTCGACCACCCCGGTCACCGGTTCGGCGTCCGCCAAGGATTTCGTCGGTTACGGTGCCGCAAACGACTTTGAGGGAACGCCCGCAGCGGGCCTGTCCAACACGACGGCGGCCCTGCGCGGCGGCGGCCCCGACACCGACAACAACGGCGCGGACTTCACCGCCGGCGCACCCAACCCGCGCAGCTCCGGCGGCGGCACCGATCCCGACCCGGAGCCGGAGCCCAACCCGAAGCGCATCCGCGAGATCCAGGGCACGGCGCACCGCTCCCCGCTCACCGGCCAGGTCGTCACCGACGTGCCCGGCGTCGTCACGGCGGTCGGCGCGAGCGGCTTCTGGTTCCAGGACGCGGAGCCGGACACCGACCCGGCCACCAGCGAGGGCCTGTACGTCTTCACCTCCGCGCGTCCGGGTGTCGCGGTCGGCGACCGGGTCAACGTGATCGGCACGGTCGCCGAGTACCGCCCCGGCGACGACGCGGAGAACCTGACCCTGACCGAGCTGACCAAGCCGCGGGTGTCCACTGTGGAGCGTGGCGTCGCCGTGCCCGCGCCGACGCTGCTCGGCCCCGGCGGGCGGCAGGCCCCCGTTCCGGTGCGCACCGACGCACCGGGCGACGTCGAGGCGTCGACCGTCTTCGACCCGGCCGCCAACGCGCTCGACTTCTACGAGTCGCTGGAGGGCATGCTGCTGCGCGTCACGGACGCGGTGGCGACCGGCCCGACGAACTCGTTCGGCGAACTGTCCGTGCTGCCGGGCGGCGCGGGCACCCCGCGCACCGCGCGCGGCGGCGTGCGCTACACCTACGCCGACGCCAACGCCGAACGGGTCATCCTCGACGACACCCTCGCGAGCGCCGCGCAGGCCGACACCGGCGACGTGCTGCCGGGCAACGTCGACGGCGTGCTCGACTACTCGTTCGGCAACTTCAAGCTGTTCGCGCTCGCGACGCCGGCCGTCCTGGACCGCAGCGCACCACGGGAGACCACCCGCGCCCAGCGCCACGGCGAACTGGCCATCGCGACGTACAACGTCGAGAACCTCGACCCGGGCGACCCGCAGCCGAAGTTCGACCGGCTCGCGGCGGGCATCGTGACCGGCCTGTCGTCGCCGGACATCCTGACCCTGGAGGAGGTCCAGGACAACAACGGCGCCACGAACGACGGCACGGTCGCCGCCGACCGCACGTACGCGCTGCTCATCGAGGCGATCGTGCGCGCGGGCGGCCCCCGCTACCAGTACCGCCAGATCGACCCCACGAACGGCGCCGACGGCGGCGAACCCGGCGGCAACATCCGGGTCGCCTTCCTGTTCCGCACCGACCGGGGAGTGTCCTTTGTGGACCGTCCGGGCGGCGACGCCACCACGGCGACGTCCGTGCGGCGGGCCGGATTCCTGCGGCCGGCGCTGACCGCCTCGCCGGGGCGCATCGACCCGCAGAACGCCGCGTTCGCCAACTCGCGCAAGCCGCTGGCGGGCGAGTTCTCCTACAAGGGCAAGCCGGTCTTCGTCATCGCCAACCACTTCAACTCCAAGGGCGGCGACCAGCCGCTGTTCGGCCGCTACCAGCCGCCGGCCCGATCCAGCGAGGTGCAGCGGCACCAGCAGGCGACGGTGGTGCGCGGGTTCGTCGACCAGATCCGCAACATCAACCCGCTGGCGAGCATCGTGGTCCTCGGCGACATCAACGACTTCGAGTTCTCCGAGACGGCCGACATCCTCGTCGGTGACCAGTACCTGCAGGACCTGCCGCGCTGGCTGCCGCCGGCCGAGCGCTACACGTACGTGTTCGACGGCAACTCGCAGGTGCTCGACCACATCTTCATCTCGGTGCCGCTGTTCCTGCGCGGGTTCGACTACGACGTCGTGCACCTGAACGCGGAGTACCGGGACCAGGACAGCGACCACGACCCGCAGGTCGTGCGGCTGCGCCTGTAAATAGGTCAGACCGGTGGCGGCATGGCGTGCCCCCCAGGCGCGCCATGCCGGTCAACCGGTCTACGGAAACCGTAGATCACCAACGGTACCCAGCGGATGAGGCGTAAGTCCCGGACGCGTGTCTCATGTCCGATGGTTTCCACTAGCCTTCGGCTCAGGTGCGCGTCGTGATCGCCTGCAGGAAGATCTCGCCGATCTTCGCCGGGTCCGGCGCCGCGAACACGCCGCCGCCCGTCAGGTCGGTGATGGGCTTCAGGTTGGTCGGCGAGACGTCCGGGCCGATCGTGATGATCAGCACCCGGATCGGCCGCTTCGGATCCTTCACCTTGCCGAGCTCACCGAGCAGCTGCTCGCGGTTGAGGCCGTTCTTGTCGTCGTTCTCGCCGTCGGTCAGCAGGATGAGCGTGTTGACCATCCCCTCGGTCCAGCCGTTCTGCAGGGCCTGGTACGCGGCGAAGATCGAGTCGTACATGCCGGTGTCGCCGTTCTCCTTCGGCTTCAGGCCGTCCAGCGCGGCGACGAGCTGACCGCGGTTGGAGGCGACCGGGCCGATCGGGACCAGTTCGCGGTAGTCCTTGGTGCCGTCCAGCTCGGTGGAGAAGATCCACAGGCCGTTGACCCAGGAGTCGTCGAACAGCTGGAGGCCGCGCTTGGAGGCCTCCACGGTCACGGCCATCCGGGTGGCGTTGCCGGCGGTCGGCACCGGCCGCAGCATCGAACCGGAGACGTCGATCAGCGTCAGCGTGCGGGCCGGGGCGGTCATGGCGTTCCAGCTCGCCAGCAGCTTCTCCACGACGGCCAGCTGCGGGGCGGCCGCGCCCTGCCCACCGCCCTGCGGCGCACCCGCGGTCGACGGGAACCCCTTGCCGGTGCTGCCGTCGGCGGCCCGCAGCCCCACGCCGGCGAGCCGGTCCTTGAACCCGGCGGTGCCGAGCATGATGCGCAGCTGGTCGGCGGCCGACGCCTTCAGCGGATCGATGCTGGGCATCGCGACGAACGGGTAGTCCAGCGGCGCCGGCGCCGGCTCGGCGTACACGGCCGTCAGCGGCACGGCCGGGCTCTTGGCGTTGTAGAGGAACACGGCCTGCTCGGACAGCGGCGCGGCGGCGAGCCCCGAGGCGAGCGCGGAGGCCTCGGGTCCCTTGGGGAAGCGCTGGTAGAGGTCGTCGCGCACGCTCGACCGGCCGGTGACCAGGCCGCGCAGCGTGGCCGCGGCGAGCTGCTGCCCCTGGGCGGCGCCGCCGACGGTCTGGGCCGCCACGCCGAACGCCACCAGCCCCGACAGTCCTGCCGCGTCCCGCGCGGGGTCCACGATGCCGGCCCGCAGCCCGGTGCCGCTGGTCATCTTCTTGACGATGTCGGTCCACGCCACGGGCGTGCCGGGGTAGCCGAGGTTGGCCGCGGTCGGCGCCGGCATCGCGAGCACCACCGGGCTCTGCGCGATGGACTGGCCGGTCGACGGCACGATCTGCTGGCCGGTCGCGACCAGGCGCTGGAGCCAGAGCGACGAGTCCGGCATCCACACGTCGGGAACGCGCACCTGCCCGTTGCCGGCGAGGCCGGCGACCGCGGCACCGGTCTTGGCGGCCAGCGCACCGGCCACGTCGGCCGACTCCTGGGCGGCGACATCGACCGCGATGCACCGCCCGCTGACCTCCACGCCGCTGCGCACCCACTCGGCGACGGCCGTCTTGACCGCCGGCGCCAGGTCGGGACTCGCGGCGACCGCGAGCTTGACCGGGTCGGCACAGGTGCCGCCGGTGTTGTCGGACGCGAACGACCGGTAGGCGTACGCCCCTCCCGCCAACGCCACGATCACCACAACGGTCGTTGCGACGATGCGCAAACCGGACCCGGGGCGGGTGGTGTTTCGGTGACGGCCGGTCATGGGGCGTGACCCTAACTCTGAGTTGTTGCTGCTCAAGGCAGCTGTGGGGCGGTGGGCGCAGGCGACTCCCAAGCTAGCGCCTGCAAGAACGAGCGAAACTCGCCTTTTTGGACAGGCCACGAAGAGTAACGGTCGCATTGTTGCACAAACACTGCAAAAACTGCCGGCGACGACGGTGTCAGACCTGCTAGGGGTACGCACAAACATCGATCCCGGGTCCCCTCGTCGAGGGAACCCGGGATCTTGTGTCCGGATTTTTACTGCTATTAGCGGGGAACGACCACCTCGTGTTGCGGCGGCGGCTCGGCCGACCGCCCGACCATCGACAGCGGGGACGCGATGTCCTCCAGGGACTTGCGCTCCGCGTTGACCCCGATCACCGCGGCGACGATCCCGCCGACCGCCATGAGAGCGGCCCCGAAGAGGTAGCCGTAGAACAGCGGCCCACGATCCTCGCCCTCCCCGACCAGCGACCCGAACACCGTCGGAGCGATCACGCCGCCGAAGAACTGCGAGATGGCGAAGAAGAACGCGATCGCCTGCGAACGCAGTTCCAGCGGGAAGATCTCACTGACCGTGAGGTATGCGCTCGACGCGCCCGCCGAGGCGAAGAAGAAGATGATGCACCACAGGATCGTCTGCGTGACGGCCGTCAGCGCGTCGATGTAGAAGAGGTAGCCGCTGATCGCCAGCAGCACCGCCGACCCGATGTACGTTCCGGCGATCATCGGCCGCCGGCCCCACGTGTCGAAGAACGGCCCCAGCACCACCGCGCCGAGGAAGTTCCCGATCGCGAACGGGAAGAAGTAGTACGCGATGTTCTTGTCCTCGACGCCGAAGAAGTTCGCCAGGACCAGCGCGTACGTGAAGAAGATGGCGTTGTAGAGGAACGACTGGGTCACCATCATCGTGAAGCCCAGGATCGACCGGGTGCGGTACTGCTTCAGCATCACCCGGGCGATCTGGCGGTACGTCACCGGCGGCGCCGGCCGGACCTCGATCTCGTGGTGCGGCTCCAGCTTCGGCAGCTGCTCCGGCGGAACGCCCTTCTCCATCTCGTCGACGATCCGCGCCGCCTCCTCGGGCTGACCGTGCGTCAGCAGCCAGCGCGGGCTCTCCGGGATGTGCTTGCGCAGCTGCCAGATCGCCAGACCGATGAACGGCCCCACGAGCAGGCTGATCCGCCAACCGATGTCCTTCGGCAGGATGTCCGGATTGAGCAGCAGCAGCTGCGCGGCGGCACCGATCGCGGCTCCGAACCAGTACGACCCGTTGACGGCGATGTCGACGCGGCCGCGGTACCGGGCGGGGATCAGTTCGTCGATGGCGGAGTTGACGGCCGCGTACTCGCCGCCGATCCCCATGCCGGCGACGAAGCGCAGGGCGAGGAACGACCAGAAGTCCCAGGCGAAGCCCGACAGGCCGTTGAAGAGCAGGTACAGCCCCAGCGTGTAGAGGAACAGCTTCCGCCGTCCCAGGCGGTCGGCGAGCCGGCCGAACCACAGCGCACCGATGACCTCACCGAGCAGGTACACCGATGCGGTCATCCCCACCTGAGTGGTCGTCAGGTTGAGGGTTTCCTTGTCCTCCAGAACCGAGCCGATGGTGGCCGCCATCTGGATCTCGAGCCCGTCCAACACCCACGCCGTGCCGAGCGCGAGGACGACGAGCCAGTGGAACCGGGTCCAGGGGAGCCGGTCGATCCGGTACGGGACTGTGCTCTTCACCGTCCGGTCATGGGCAACATCTGTCACTCTGGTCACCTCCCGCTTGGGGATCTGCCCAGGTGACCGGGGTGCGAAACGCGAGAGTAACCCGCCGGTTACCGGACGATCACTCCGGCAGGAGCCAGCGGGCGAGCAGCCAGCCGCCGGCCACGAGGCACAGCACGGTGATCGACAGGAACGTGCCGACCCACGCCATCGGATGCACCCGCGTCAGGCGGCCGATCTGGTCGGCGTCGGAGTACGGCATGCGCCCGCGGCGCCGCTGGCGGTTCAGCTCGAACACCGGTCGCACCCCGCCGATCAGCAGGAACCACACCGCCAGGTAGGCGAACGCGCTCTGCACGTCCGGCTCGGTGAACCAGGCGACCGCGAAGACCAGCGCCCAGGTCGTCACGATGGAGACCACGCCGAAGAGATTGCGGATCATGATGAGCATCAGCGGCAGCAGCACCAGGACGACGCCCAGCATCAGCGTGATCCGGCCGGTCGTCAGCACGAACGCCCCCAGCGCCCCGACCAGCGACGCGGCCGGGTAGCCGGCGAGGAGCGTCAGCACCATGCCGAGCCCGGTCGGCCGGCCCGCCGAGACGGTCAGCCCGGAGGTGTCCGAGTGCAGCCGGATCCCCTGCAGCCGCCGCCCGCTCAGCAACGCCACGGCGGCGTGCCCGCCCTCGTGGACGATCGTGACGACGTGCCGGGTGCGGCGCCATACCGGATGGAAGCCGACGAGTGCGAAAGCGAGCAGCGCTGTCCCGATGATCACCCACTCGGGTGGCTCGGCCTGCACGTCGAACAGCCGCGAGAAAAAGTCGCTCAGCACGCCGCGTAGCGTGCCATACACCCGCCCCTCGATCACACCCCCGAGACGGCGGGTTCGCGGGGCTCCGGGCGTTCCGCCTCATCGATCCGGCGCCGGCGCAGGAGCGCGGGGATCACGGTGCCCAGGACGATCGTCGCGCCCATCGCCGCGACGAGCAGGACATTGCCGGCGCCGAGGAGCTTGAGCGCGCTCATCAGCAGGACCAGCACGAGCGCGCGGCGGACCAGGCCGGCCGGCATCCGCGAGGAGAGCTGCGCGCCGAGGTAGACCCCGGGCAGCGCGCCGAGCAGCAGGGCGAGCGTCAGGTCGAGCTGGAAGTCGCCGAAGATCAGGTGCGCGACGGCGGCCGACACCACCAGCGGAACGGCCTGCACCAGGTCGGTGCCGACGAGGTCGTTGGCCTTGAGCGCCGGGTAGAGCAGCAGCAGCGCGATGATGATCAGCGAGCCGGACCCGACGGAGGTCATCCCGACCACGATGCCGCCGAGAACGCCCACCAGCACGGTCGGCAGCGGCCGGACGGTCAGCGGCGTCGCGGACGTCGGCCGGCGGCCCGACATCGCCGCCTTGACCACCATGCCGGCGGCCGCCAGGAGCAGCGCGGCACCGAGCGCGAGCTTGATGACCTCCTGAACGCCCTCGCCGTCGCCGAGCGCCCGCGCGATCAGCACCCCGCCGAAGGCCGCGGGCACGCTGCCCAGACAGAGCCAGCCCACGAGCGAACGGTGCACCGTCCCGCGCCTGAGGTGCACGCCCGCGCCGACCGGCTTCATGACCGCGCTCACCACGAGGTCGCTGGAGACGGCGGCGAGCGGCGGGATCCCGAAGAAGAGCACCAGGATCGGGGTCATCAGGGCACCGCCGCCCATGCCGGTCATCCCGACCACGCAGCCGACGGCCAGTCCGGCGAGGGTGATCACGAGGTCGTCCATCCGGCCACAATACCTACCGGATTTATAGAAAAGCTAGATTCAATTACTTCGGTGGGGTCACTCGTCTTTGCCGACCCCGGCCTCGCGCAGGTGGGAGAGGATGGGCTCGGCCAGTTCGGGACGGCACACCACCAGGTCGGGCAGCCGCGGATCGGCCCGGTTGTACTCCAGCGGCGACCCGTCCACCCGCGAACAGTGCAGCCCGGCGGCCACCGCGACGGCCACCGGCGCCGCCGAGTCCCACTCGTACTGGCCGCCCGCGTGCACGTACGCGTCGACCTCGCCGGAGATCACCGCCGCGATCTTCGCCCCGGCCGAACCCATCGGCACCTCGACGCCGCCGAGCCGTTCGGTCAGTCCGCGCAGGAACGCCGGCGGTCGGGTCCGGCTGGCGGCCAACCGCACGGGTGCGTCCGAACGCTCCGGGACCGCCGGCGGCCGGCCGCTGTCGAGGCCGAGCCCCTGCGCCGGCAGCGCGATCGCGCCCGCCGTCAGCCCCTTGCCCCGGGTCCAGAGCGCCACGTGCACCGCCCAGTCCGCGCGTCCCTCCTCCGCGTACTCGCGGGTGCCGTCGAGCGGATCCACGATCCATACCCGTTCGGCCGTCAGCCGGATCGGGTCGTCCTTCCCCTCCTCGGACAGGACGGCGTCCCCGGGTCGGTGCCGGGCCAGCTCCGCCACCAGCAGTTCGTGGGAACGGCGATCGCCTTCGGCACGCAGCGCGGCCTGGTCGGCGAAGCCCCGTTCGGCCCTGAGGGCGAGCAGCGCCGCGCCGGCGTGCACGGCGACGCGGGCCGCGAAGGCGGCGTCCTCGGACCTGTCGAGTACCACCACGTTGATCGGCCTCTCTGCATCGTGCGACTCCCCGGCGTAACGAACGTCCGCCGGTTCGGGTAACCCCATCAGCGTCCCGCACGGGTGGCGGCCGGTACGCAGCGGGTAGCGGAAAGGGATTACATTCGCCGCTGCAAATGCCTTGTTTCTGATCTGAAAATTCTGCTCTCCTAGGTATTCCACTACCTATCATCGACGCTTATCGTTCGCTCCAACGATTGGGAGGCCGGCAACCAGGCCGGTCACCAGGGGAGGAGCTTCAGATGGGCCTACACCGGTTCGCTGCCCGCGTACTCGGGAGCGCCATGGTGTTCGTCGCCGTCGCGGGCACGCTCGCGGGTGCACCGACCGCGGCGAGCGCCGCCGACAACACCCCGGACGTCGTGGGCGGCACGCGCGCCGCACAGGGCGAGTTCCCGTGGATCGTCCGACTCTCCATGGGCTGCGGCGGTTCGCTCTACACGTCCACGATCATCCTGACCGCCGCGCACTGCGTGCCCGGCTCGGGGACCAACACCTCGATCACCGTCACCGCGGGCGCGGTGGACCTCCAGAGCAGTACCCGGATCACGGTCCGCTCGACCAAGGTCTACGAGAACCCGCGTTACAACTCCACCGGCGCCGAGGACTGGGCCCTCATCAAGATCGCCTCCCCGATCAACCTTCCGACCATCCCGCCGGCGTCCTCCGCCGACAACTCCGGCACGTTCACGATCATGGGCTGGGGTGCCACCCGTGAGGGCGGCGGGCAGCAGCGGTACCTGATGAAGGCGACCGTGCCGTTCGTCGACGACACCACCTGCAACGGGAGCTCCTCGTACAACGGCGAGGTCGTGCCCTACGCCGAGATCTGCGCCGGGTACATGGCCGGCGGCGTCGACACCTGCCAGGGCGACTCCGGCGGCCCGATGGTCAAGAAGAACTCGGCCGGCGCCTGGGTCCAGGTCGGCATCGTGAGCTGGGGCTACGGCTGCGCCCGTCGCAACTACCCGGGCGTGTACACCGAGGTTTCGGCGTTCACGTCGGCCATTGCCGCGGCGGCCGCCACGCTTTAGCCGTTCCACCGCAGAACCCACACAGGGCGCGGCCCGCACCGGAATCCCGGTGCGGGCCGCGCTCTTACGTCGTCCTAGTTTCTCGCTCTTAACAGTTGGAACTCGGCGAAGGCCAAGTGGATCTTCGCGAGGCGGCTGTACTCCTCGTCGAGCCCGGCGAGCTTGCGCGCCCGACCCGACTTCGACCAGCGCATGCGGCCGGTCGCCTGCAATTCGCGCTCCGACATCCGCTTGAACCGCGGATCCCCCTCGCGGGCGCGACCGATCACGTACTCGATTTCCCGGGCCCGGCCCGCCATCCACTGATCGCGGAACTCCTCGGCCTGACGCTGATAGGTGCGGGCAAGCTCGTAGTCGTCGGTGATCTGCTCGTTGCGTGAGTCCACGACAAACTCCTCAGTATCAGCCGGCCTCGGTCACGCGGAAAATGTCCGCGTACACAGAGCCGAGGTCGGAAAAGGGGGAAGCGATCAGTTCGAGCGAATCGAAGGCCCGGCTGTAGGAAGCCACCAGCCGCGGCTCCGCGGTGATGAAACAGCCGTCGAGGCCGTGCACGTACACCATCGGCGGCGCGCCCGGCTCGGCGAAGTCGAGCAGCGTGAACGACTCCCCCATGTGCCGGTACGTCCCCGAGCTGAACGGCACCACCCGGATCGACAACCCCGTGTCCCGGGCAAACGCCTCGAGCCGGTCCAACTGCTCGCGCATCACACCCGCGTCGCCGACGGTGCGTCGCACCACGGCCTCGTCCAACACGAACGACATCGCCGGCAGCGCGACGGCGCCGGTCGCCTCGCGGCGGAAGATCTCGAGCTCGTCCTCGCCCAGTTCGGGGAGGATCGCGTCGCGGTACCGCTGGGTGCGCAACAGGTCGGGCACCAGCAGCGGCGCGAACTGGCGGATCGCCCGCGCCCGGGCCTCGTAGTGCAGGTAGATCCGGAACGGATGATCGTCCCGGAACATGCTCTCGGCGCGCGTGTCGTCGAGCAGCGCACCCAGTTCGTCGGCGGTGACGACGGGCAGAACGCCGCCGCGCCGCACGGGCACCGGAGGCGGATCGGGTCGGCCGGCGCCCGAGCGGACGACAGCCCCGCGGCGGCGGCGCGGGTCTCCCCGGCCGAAACACACTCGTGTCGACATGACATTCTCCTCGGGGCAGGATGATCGCCTGCCCGATCGCGATCGCGCACGCGATCTCGTTGAACGTTCATGTCGCCCGACCGGGTCGATCCCCAGCCCTGAGCACAATTCTCGGACTGGCGTGTCACGGAGACACCGGGAATGATCCGCTACCTCATGAAGATCGGCAGAGCCCGCCGCATGAAGTAATTCAATATCATCAACGTCGCGGCAACGACCATCGATGACGGGTGTAACTCGAGTCCGCGACCGAAATACCGTCGGTCGACCTTCCCGGACTCAGGCGACTTTTGATCTTCACGACCTCCAATCGCAGCGCCGAGCCACGAACAGCGACCCGAACGGGACGGAATTCGTTAGGAATCAGTGTGCCGGAAGGTCACGGCGAGGCCCAGACTTAAGTGGCGTTCAGGAGATCGAAAAATGCCGGACTGTCCGCAATAATCCGCAAAGATTGTTTGGACAGTCCGGCGAACGCCCAGTTGCCGCTGGACGGGTGCTGCCCGTCAACAGGGGGCAGCGGACCAAAATCCCGAGTTCAGTATGCATTCGCGGTAGCGGGATGCCAAGTGTCATTTCGCGTGCTGCGGACCGGAGACGTGGCAGGCTGCCTCTCGACGCCGCGAACGGTGTCGCCACGATAGCCCGCATCCCACGACTTGGCGATCCTCGCGTTCGCTACCCGCGCGTAGCCGTACCGGATGGTGTCCTGCCGCCGCTGGCCTCCTGAACGGTAGCGGTCGGAACCGCTCCGGCCGGACGGCATTGTGTGGCTGAGCCGACCGGTGGCAGGCAGGTCGGTGACGCGCATTCTGCAACGCGCGCCGCGGCCGTGTGCAATCTGCCAGGTGTGCCGACGACACCTTTCATTTATCCAGTCCGACGACGGATTTGGGTCCGCCGGATTCCGGCTCGGCGGGTGCTCGTGCCGGACGGACAGGTGATATAACTTCCGCGATCCTCGTCCAGGGCGGGCGACAGCCCACTACGCTCCGTAAACGACCGGAGCTTCAGAAAAGAAGGTGAACACCGTGGTTCGACCTGGTCTGAATTGGCGGAAGAGTTCTTACAGCGCGTCTTCCAATTGTATCGAGATTGCTTTCTCGGACGATACCGTCCTGGTGCGCGACTCTAAGGACAAAGACGGCGGCATCCTCGATTTCACGCCCGCCCAGTGGATCTCTTTCGTCCGCGCGGCCGGGGCCGGAGAATTCTCCCGAAAGCCGGCCGAGTAGATAGCCGAAGAATAAGGCCGGCACGCGCCGGCCTTATTACTCGATCCTACGGTGTCGCCGTCTCCGATTCCGACAGACGTCGTGCCGGCGAGCGCGGCACCTTTTCGTCGAGTACCGGTCGTGGCGGCGCATCACCCGCCGACAATCGCTCCAGCGCTCCGTCGACCAGCTCCAGAGCGGCCTCGTTCTTCAGCGCCACCTGCTCTATCCGCCAGAACGCCTCGAGGTAGATGGCCGTCTCGTTGAGGTCGTCCCGGATGACCATGTCGTCCCCGGTGCGTTCGAGGTACAACACGTCGTCGTCCTCGTCCGCCGGGAACTCGAAGAGCAGATAGGCGGTGCGCTGCCGCTGATAGAGCCCGGCCGAGAAGGGCACGATCCAGACCGTCAGCGTCGGATCGGCCAGCGCCTCCTTGAGCCGTCGGAGCTGGCGGCGCATGACGTCGGGCCCGCCGACCCAGCGGTGGATGACCGCCTCGTCCAGCGCGAAGAACAGCTTCGGTGGATTCGGATGCTGGGCGATCCGGTCCTGGCGCTCCATGCGCAGCTCGACCAGCTTGTCCACCTGCGTTATCAGCGTCGCCTCGGGCTGCGCCACCGGCGGCAGGGTCTCGATGATCGTGGCGCGGGCGTACTCCTCGGTCTGCAGCAGACCGGGCACGAGCAGCGGCTCGAAGTTGCGGATGATGGCGGCCGAAGACTCATAGCCGAGAAACGCCAGGAACTCCGGCGTCGTGGCCTCGCGGTAGGAACTCCACCAGGCCGGCTCCCGCGCGGCGCGGGCCATGTCCACCAGCATCTGCACCCGCTCCGGGTCGCTGACCCGGTAGAGCTGCAGCAACACCTTCAGGTCGTTGATCGAAATCGTGACCGCGCCGGTCTCGATCCTGATCAGCTTGGACAATGACCAGTCCATCGCCGGGGCAACTTCTTTTTGCGTCAGGTTGGCCGCCTCACGCGCTTTGCGCAGCTCCGTCCGTAGCCGTCGCCGCTGAAACATGGGATCAAGGCCGCCCGCCACACTTACCCCCTATTTCCAATGGGACGCAACGGTGCCAGGCCGCGCAACCATTGATTCCTGCCCCCGGCAAGGCGCCTATAGCATAAAGCATCGCACCGACACCGAAACTGTGTCCATTTCGCAGTAAGGATGCCGAGATCAGCACCGGCCGGGAGGGTGGAGCCGCCGGGGGGACTCGAACCCCCAACCGCCCGATTACAAGTCGGGTGCGCTGCCAATTGCGCCACGGCGGCGAAGAACGCCCCGCTGATCCTACGCGCCCCGCGGACCACCCTGCCGCTCAGTTTCCCCCTGCGTCGCCGCACGGGGTGCCACGAGGTGGAACAGTTCGAGTTGGTTGTCGTAGTAGCGGCGGGTCGGGCCGAGGTAGCGCATGCCGAGCCGCCGGCAGACCGCCATCGAGCGCACGTTGTCACCGCGGACCACCGCGAAGACCTCCGGTACACCCAGGCGGAAGCCGCGTTCGATGACGGCGTGCGCGGCCTCGGTGGCGTAGCCGTGATGCCACGAGTCGGGGTGCTGGTGCCAGCCGATCTCGAACCGGTGGTCCCCGGGCAGGGGCTTGAACAGCACCGTTCCGGCAACGACCCCGGTCGCGGTGGACTCGTAGGCGGCGACGACCTGCCGTGGATCGGCCGCCATCCGTTCGTCCCACTGGGCGACGAGGTCCTCCGGGGGTTCGCGCAGGGCGCCGAGGAACTTGACGACCTCCGGTCGGGCGTAGAGGTCGGCGAGCCGGGCGAGGTCGATCGGGTGGTCTGTCCAGGGACGTACGACGAGCCGGGAGGTTGTAGTGATCACGGTCACCCTCCCCACATCTCGAAAGAAGATCGACACGGTACCGGCTGCGCCGACCGATGATCGAACGTTTCCGCTGTTCTGACGGTATCTGCGCAGCTTGGTCGACGGGTCCGTACTGAAGTACGGAAGATGCGATCATCGGGGCGTTCCCTCGGCCGGTCGTTTAACTTAGGATTGCCTTACCTGAATCTTGGGAGGCGCTTGTGACCGGCGACGGCACTGTTGCAGGGGACCCCGTGCCCGCGTTCTCGGCGATCCTGCGTGAGCAGACCCGGTCCGAGCACCGGCACGCCGAGACCACTCCGTACGCAGACGCGCTCGCGCGCGGGCAGGTCGACCGGGCCGGGTTCGCGATGCTGGTCCGCCAGCACCACGCGATCTACGAGGCCCTGGAGTCCGCCTCCGACGCGCTGCGCGACGACGCGGTCGCGGGACCGTTCGTCATCGACGAGCTGCGCCGGCTGCCGGCCCTGGTCGTCGACCTGCACGCGGCGCACGGGGCGGACTGGGCCACGCTGCCGGTGCTGCCGGCCACCGCGGAGTACGTCGCCGCGATCGAGGCCACCGTCGAGGCGCCGCACCGGTTCATCGCGCACCACTACGTGCGCTACCTCGGCGACCTGTCCGGCGGGCAGATCGTCATGCGCATGCTCGAACGGGCCGGGCTCGGCGGCGCGGCGTCGTTCTACGTCTTCGACGGCATCCCGCACAAGCCGCACTTCAAGGCCCGCTACCGCGGACTGCTCGACGAGGCGCCGCTCTCCGACGCCCAGCGCGCCGAGGTGATCGGCGAGGCGCGGGCCGCGTTCCGGCACAACTCCGCCGTCTTCCACGACCTGGGCGGCTTCATCCCCCAGGCGGCCTGAGCCACGGATCAGGCCCGCGGATCAGACCTGCGGGTGGCGGATCCCGGGGTGGTCCGCGGGGAGGGTGCGCTTGAAGACCCACCAGCTCACCGCCAGGCACGCGGCCACCAGCGGCCAGGCCAGCGCCACCCGCGCCACCGTCAGCGCCAGCGCCCGGTCGGCCAACCACAGCGGCGCGAACACCGCCACCCGCACCAGGTACTGCCCCACCCAGACCCAGCTCGCCCACCGGTAGGCGCGCAGCAGCGCGGGATCCCGCCGCCAGCGGAACTTCTGCCCGAGCAGCCCGCCGACCACCACTCCGAGCAGGGGCCAGCGGAACAGGATGCTCACCGCCCAGGCGGCCGCGCTGGCGGCGTTCGACAGGAGCTGGAGAAGGAAGAAGTCGGAGGCGCGGCCGGTGCGGATCGCGATCAACGCGCCCACGGCGACGGCCGCCAATCCCAGAACGACCGCCCGCGGCGTCGCACCCCGGCGCCACCGCCAGGCGGCCACGGCCGCACCGACGACCAGCGCGGCCACGCTGCCGGCGACGATGGCCGGCTCGCCGGGCTGGGCGAGCCCCCACAGCACCCACCCCAGCCCGAACGCCACCGCGGGCAGCGTGGCGTCCACGGCCCCGCGGCGACCACCCAGCAGAGCGGCGAGGCTCTCGGACCGGTCGGGCGCGTGAACGGGTTCGGCGGCCATCGACACCTCCGGGCGAACGGACAGGTTAGGTTAACCTCACCACGTCTTCCGCGATTCGGGTACCTGCCGATTCCCGCCGAGGGTGGCTGATGGGGGCTAGCCTGGCCCCGAGCAGCAAATCCCGACAGGAGGATGTTCCAGTGGCCGTACGCCTCACCAAGGGCGGTAACGTCAACCTGAGCAAGGAGGCCCCGGGGCTCACCGCCGTGGCCCTCGGTCTCGGGTGGGACGTCCGCACGACGACCGGTGAAGACTTCGACCTCGACGCCAGCGCGATCGTGCTCGGTGCCAGCGGCAAAGCCGTCTCCGACCAGCACTTCATCTTCTTCAACAACCTGAAGTCCCCGGACGGCGCGGTCGAGCACGCCGGCGACAACCGCACCGGGGTCGGCGAGGGCGACGACGAGACCATCAAGGTCAACCTCGCGGGCCTCGGCCCCGACGTCGACAAGGTGGTGTTCCTCGCCTCCATCTACGACGCGGACACCCGCAAGCAGGCGTTCGGCCAGGTCCGCAACGCATACATCCGGGTCATCAACCAGGCCGACAACAACGAGCTCGCCCGGTACGACCTCTCCGAGGACTACTCGACCGAGACCGCTCTCGTCTTCGGCGAGCTGTACCGCAACGGCGCCGAGTGGAAGTTCCGCGCGGTCGGCCAGGGCTACGCCTCGGGTCTCGCCGGGGTCGCGGGTGACTACGGCGTAACTGTCTGAGGCTTCCCCGAAACATGAGAAGCCCGCTACGGTGTCAGGACCGTGGCGGGCTTCTGTCTGCCAGGACCCGCCTTTACTCGGATCGTCCGGCACGTTCCTGCCGGTGAAGGAGAGTCGCACCACCATGGCTACGGTCACGTACGCGAAAGCCACCCGGGTCTACCCGGGCGCCAAGACCCCCGCGGTCGACGCCCTCGACCTGGAGATCGGCGACGGCGAGTTCCTCGTCCTCGTCGGCCCGTCGGGTTGCGGCAAGTCCACCAGCCTCCGGATGCTCGCCGGGCTCGAGGACGTCAACAGCGGCAACATCTTCATCAACCAGAACGACGTCACCCACCTGCCGCCGAAGGCGCGCGACATCGCGATGGTCTTCCAGAACTACGCGCTCTACCCGCACATGTCGGTCTACGACAACATGGCGTTCGCGCTGAAGCTGCGCAAGACGCCGAAGAGCGAGATCGAGGCGCGGGTCAAGGAAGCCGCCAAGATGCTGCAGCTGGAGGAGTACCTCAGCCGCAAGCCGAAGGCGCTCTCCGGCGGTCAGCGCCAGCGTGTCGCCATGGGCCGCGCCATCGTGCGTCACCCGCAGGTGTTCCTCATGGACGAGCCGCTGTCCAACCTCGACGCCAAGCTGCGGGTCCAGACCCGTTCGCAGATCGCGACGATGCAGGCCAAGCTCGGCGTCACCACCGTCTACGTGACCCACGACCAGGTCGAGGCCATGACGATGGGCCACCGGGTGGCCGTTCTGCTCGACGGGCACCTGCAGCAGGTCGACACGCCGCGCGCGCTCTACGACCGGCCGGCCAACGTCTTCGTCGCCGGGTTCATGGGCTCCCCCGCCATGAACATCAAGACCGTCGGCCTCACCGACCAGGGCGCGAAGTTCGTCGACATGCTGCTGCCGCTCACCCGCGACCAGGTCGCCGCCGCCCAGGCCGACGGCGGCAACGGCCGCGTGACCATCGGGTTCCGCCCCGAGGACACCGAGATCGTGGGCGGGCTCGACAAGGGCATGCCGATCACCGTCGACCTGGTCGAGGAGCTGGGCTCGGACGCGTTCGTCTACGGCACGGTCGCGCTGGAGGGCCAGGACGAGCGGTTCACCGTTCGGGCCGACCCGCGCAAGGTGCCGCAGCTCGGCGAGGTCGTGCACGTGCGGCCGCGGCCGGACAGCCACCACGCGTTCAACGCGGCGACGGGTCTCCGTCTCGGCTGACGTACCGACGGAAAAGGGGCCGGTTTCCCGGCCCCTTTTTCATGTCATGCGTTGCGTCTGCGGGCCACCTCGGCGAGCGTGACCGCCGCCGCGACGGAGGCGTTCAGCGACTCGATGTCGGAGACCATCGGGATGCCGACCTTCAGGTCACAGGCCTCTCCGACCAGGCGCGACAGCCCGCGCCCCTCCGAGCCGACCACCACGATCAGCGGCCCGTCCGCCACTTCCAGGTCGTAGATCGACATCTCGGCGTCGGCGTCGAGGCCCGCCACGACGAAGCCCGCCTGCTGCGCCTGCCGGATCGCGCGGGTCAGGTTGACCACCTGCGCCACGGGGATCCGGGCCGCCGCGCCGGCGCTGGTGCGCCACGCCGACGCCGTCACCGTCGCGGCGCGGCGTTCCGGCACGAAGATGCCCTGTGCCCCGAAGGCCGCCGCCGAGCGCAGGACCGCGCCGAGGTTGCGCGGATCGGTCACGCCATCAAGAGCCACCAGCAGGGGGAACGGCGTTTCGAGCGACGCCGCCACCATGTCCTCGAACGACTCGTAGGCGAACGGCGGCACCTGCACGCCGATCCCCTGGTGCAGCACCCCGCCGGTGAGCCGGTCCAGCTCGTTGCGGCTCACCTCCAGGATCGCGATGCCGCGGTCGCCGGCGGTGCGGATCGCCTCGTTGACGCGTTCGTCGACCTCGATGCCCTGCGCCACGTACAGCGCCGTCACCGGAACGTGCGCGCGCAGCGCCTCCACCACGGGATTGCGCCCGACGAGCAGCTCCGGGGAGTCCTTCGACGGGATCGAACGCCGCCCGGGCGCCACGCGGGGACCGCCCCGGGGTCGGGCCGGCCCGCCACGGCCGACCGCCCGGTTGGCACCGGCACGCGCCTTGCCACCGGTGTTCTTGACGGCGGCGCTCTTCTTGAACGGCTTCCCGTCCGAGGTCTTCCCCGGCACGTACCCGCCCGCCTTGGGCGCACGGCCCTCGGCGGCGGCGGCGCGCCGCTCCTTCTCCTGCTTCCACTGGGTGCGCTGGGGCAGGTCCTCGCCCTCGTACGCCTTGTGCCACGGCCGGTCCGAAGCCGGCAGGGTCTTGCCGCGCCCTTCGAGCGACTGGCGGCCCTTGCCGCCCGACCCCATCGTGGCTCCCTTCTTGGACGTGGTCCGCCGATTGCGGCGCTGGGAGTTACCTGGCATTGACTGACCACCTAGGTCCGGAGGGAGTGTCTTCCACGTCGACGCCGGCCGCACGCAGCTGGTCCCGAACGGCATCGGCAGCCGCCCAGTCCTTACGGGCACGTGCCGCCTGCCGCTGCTCCAGCGCGAGCTTGACCAGCGCATCGACCACCGGCACCAGGGCCGACCGAGACCCGGCCGTCCACTGGGGATCCAGCGGGTCGGTCCCGAGAATAGCCGTCATGGCCCGCACGGCCGCCAGGGCGGTGCGCACGGCGTCGTCGTCGCCCGCGGTCAGGGCCGCGTTGCCGTGGCGCACGGTGTCGTGCACCACCGCGAGGGCGCGCGAGGTGTTGAGGTCGTCATCCATCGCCGCCACGAACTCGTCCGGCAGCTCGCCCGGCTCCACGGCGCCGACGTTTTCGGCGGCCCGCGTCACGAAGCCCTCGATGCGCTGGTAGCCGGTGGCCGCCTCGCGCAGCGCCTCGTCCGAGTAGTCGATCGTCGAACGGTAGTGCGGCGACGCGAGGTAGTAGCGCAGCTCCACCGGGCGGATGCCGGCCTGCACCAGCGCCGCGAGGTCGATGACGTTGCCCAGGGACTTGCTCATCTTGGAGTCGCCGAGATTGAGCAGCGCGTGGTGCACCCAGTACCGGGCGAACGGCAGCCCCGCCGCGCGCGACTGGGCGATCTCGTTCTCGTGGTGCGGGAAGCGCAGGTCCAGCCCACCGCCGTGGATGTCGAACTCGTCGCCGAGGTAGCGCCAGCACATGGCGGAGCACTCGATGTGCCAGCCGGGCCGCCCCGGACCCCACGGCGAGGGCCACTGCGCATCGGCCGGCTCGTCGGCCTTGGCACCCTTCCACAGCGCGAAGTCGCGGGGATCGCGCTTGCCGCGCAGTGGCGCGTCGGGCGCGGCCTCCATGTCCTCGACCTTCTGGCCGGTCAGCGCGCCGTACTCCGCGTGCGAACGCACGTCGAAGTACACGTCGCCGCAGCCGTCCGTCGACGGGTAGGCGTGCCCCTTGTCGATCAGCTTCCGGATCAGTTCGATGATCTCGGGGATCACGCCGGTGGCGCGCGGCTCGTAGGTCGGCGCCATGACCCCGAGCGCGGTGTAGTCGTCGTCGAGCAGCTTCTCGTTGGCGTACGCGAGCGCCCAGTAGGGCAGGCCCTTGTCGGTGGCCTTCTCGATCACCTTGTCGTCGATGTCGGTGATGTTGCGGACGAACGTCACGTCGTAGCCGCTGCGCAGCAGCCAACGCCGCAGGACGTCGTAATTCACCCCCGACCGGAGATGGCCGATATGCGGGCCGGCCTGCACGGTGACCCCACACAGGTAGACCGAGACCTTGCCGGGAACGCGCGGCGTGAAGTCGCGCACCGATCTGGTCGCAGTGTCATACAGGCGTAGGCTCACCGATCCAGGTTACCGGTTATGGATATGTCATTTTGAGCACGTCCAGCGCGTCATCCAACTGCGCCTCGGTGAGCTTCCCCGATGCGACGTGGCCGCGTTCGAGGACCACCTGACGGATCGTCTTGCCCTCGGCGAGGGACTGTTTGGCGATCGCGGCCGCCTCGTCGTAGCCGAGGTAGCGGTTGAGCGGGGTGACGATCGAGGGCGAACTCTCGGCGTACTCGCGGAGCTGGTCGACGTTCGCCGAGAGATCCTTTATGCAGCGGTCGGCGAGCAGGCGGCCGACGGCGGAGAGCAGCCGGATCGAACCGAGGAGATTGGACGCCATCACCGGGATCATCACGTTGAGCTCGAAGTCGCCCTGCGACCCGGCGAACGCGACGGCGGCGTCGTTGCCGATCACCTGCGCGACCACCTGGCGCACCGCCTCCGGGATCACCGGGTTGACCTTGCCCGGCATGATCGACGAACCCGGCTGGAGGTCGGGGATGCGCAGCTCGCGCAGGCCGGCCCGCGGCCCGGAGCCCATCCAGCGGATGTCGTTGACGATCTTGTAGAGCCCGACGGCGATCACCCGGAGCTGCCCCGACGCCTCCACCAGCGCGTCCCGGGCGCCCTGCGCCTCGAAATGGTCGCGGGCCTCACTCACCGGGAGGCCGGTCTCGGCCGCGAGCCGTTCGATGACCAGCTGGGGGAACCCGTGCGGCGTGTTGATGCCCGTGCCGACGGCCGTGCCGCCCAGGGGCAGTTCGGCGAGGCGCGGCAGGATCGACTGGAGCCGCTCGACCCCGTAGCGCACCTGGGCCGCGTAGCCGGCGAACTCCTGGCCCAGCGTCACCGGCGTCGCGTCCATCAGGTGCGTGCGGCCGGACTTCACGACCGTGGCGAACTCGTCGGACTTCGCCTTCAGCGCCTCGGCGAGGTGTTCGAGCGCGGGGATCAGGTCGTGCGTGACGGCCGCCGTCGCCGCCAGGTGCACCGACGAGGGGAAGACGTCGTTGGAGGACTGCGAGGCGTTGACGTGGTCGTTCGGGTGGACGGGCGCGCCGAGCTTGCGGGTCGCCAGCGTCGCCAGCACCTCGTTGGTGTTCATGTTCGAACTGGTGCCGGAGCCGGTCTGGAAGACGTCCACCGGGAAGTGCTCGTCGTGCCGGCCGTCGGCCACCTCCGCGGCGGCCGCGACGATCGCGTCGGCCTGCGCGTGCTCCAGCACACCGAGCTCGGCGTTGACGGCCGCGGCGGCGGCCTTGATCTGCGCGAGTGCGCGGATGTGCGCGCGTTCGAGCCGCTGGCCGGAGATCGGGAAGTTTTCCACCGCCCGTTGCGTCTGGGCCCGGTACAGCGCGTGTGCCGGAACCTTGACCTCACCCATGGTGTCGCGTTCGACCCGATACTCCATGGTCTTCATACTGCCGCTGCTTCACCGCAACGGCGACCGCTCCGGCCGTGAGCCCCAATACGATCGCCGCGATGATCCGGGTGCCGAGGGCGCCGTAGTTGTTGTGGTGGGGCAGCAGCGGTGTGGCGATCCACACGGGCACCGCGACGATCGCGAACGCCGTCCAGAACCGGCGCGGCTCGCGCGGCGGCAGCGCGGGCGGCTCCCCGTGCCAGCGCACCAGCAGCCGACTCCGTCCGATGTGGACGAACCCCGCCACCACGGCCAGCCCGCCGAGCGCCGAACTCGGCAGGTCCGACACGTAGTACCAGGCGAGCGGCATCCGCTCGTACCAGTCGAAACCGAGGATCGCGTTGAGCCAGCCGTCGGTGTGCGTGAGGAAGTCCCAGAACAGGTGCGTGGCCGCGCCGAGCACGGCCGAGTACGCGGTGACCCACCACGGGTGGCCGCTGTGCCTGATGACGGCCCAGTCCGGTGAGATCGGCAGGTGCGCGGCGACCGCCGGGGCGGCCCGACGCAGCAGCGCGGCGACGACGAACGTGACCGGCAGGCTCCACCAGAACAGCGACGCCACCGTGTGCGTCCGGATCGTCCACGGGATCCCGTCGAACGGGTAGATCAGGTCCGGCGCGGCCGCTCCCACGTACAGCGCCACCCCGTCGAACCGGTGCGGCCACCGCAGCTTCAGCGGAAGAACGGCGGCCTGATGCGACGGAAACGTGAGCGGCATGTACTCCGACGCTAGCCGCCGGATGTGGACGCAGGGTGGGGATCCCGCGGTGATCTTGCAGTTGTGGCTGCGACAAAGGATGCGCGGGGTGGGCAAGTCGGGCACCACAACTGCAAGATCGGCGGGCTCAGGCCAGGGCGAAGCGTTCCGCGTGGATCTGGATACCGGGGACGCCGAGCGCCTTGAGGGACTTTACGACCGCCTCGGTCATCCGGGGCGGGCCGCACACGTACACGTCGCGGTGCTGGATGTCCGGCACCAGCGCGTACAGCCCCTGCGGCTCGAACGGCGCGTTGCCCGGCCCCGTGCGCCCCGGGAGCACGCGCAGTAGGGCGTTGCGTTCGCGGGCCAGCGCCTCCAACTCGGCGAGCAGCACGGCGTCGCGCAGGTCCGGCACCCGGTACAGCACCACGGTCGGCACGTACGACTCCTCCAGCAGCGAACGCACCGGCGTGATCCCGACGCCGCCCGCGATCAGCAGCCGGGCCGGCTTCGTCTGGTGGATGGAGGTGAACGCGCCGTACGGCCCCTCGGCGAAGACCCGCGTGCCGACCGGCAGGTGCCGCAGCCCGGCGCTCGTGCTGCCGACGGCCTTCGCGGTCAGGCGCAGCGAGCGGCCGTTCGGTGCCGCCGACAGGGAGAACGGGTTGGCCTGCCACCAGCGGTTGTGCCCGGGGAAGCGCCAGATCATGAACTGGCCCGCCCGCGCCGGCAGCCTGTCCAGGTGCCGCCCGGTGACGTGCACCGAGACGACGTCGTCCGACTCGGGCACCACGGCCGCCACCCGGAACTGGTGATAGTGGTTGCGCCACAAGGGAAGGATCACCCGCCCGCCGACGAGTGCGCCGAGGACCAGCGCCCACAGAGCCCACCAGTAGAGCGTCGCCACCGGCGAGGAGAACGTCGTCCCCTCCAGGAACTGGTGCACCATCCCGAGCAGCAGCGCGAGATACACGCACATGTGGATCCCGTGCCACACCTCGTACGAGAGCCGTCGGCGCAGGAACCGGAACGAGACGGAAGCGATCCCCACGATGATCGCCGCCGCGCAGATCCCCAGCAGCCCGGCCGGCACCGCCGCCAGCGCGAAGAAGGTCGTCCACGGCGCCGCGTCGTCCAGGGCGGAGTAGCCGAGCACCACGAAGCTGCCGTGCAGCACCACCGTCCACAGCAGCGAGAACCCGATCCAGCGGTGCCAGGCCGTCAGGCGGTCCATGCCGATGCGGCGGTCCAACCAGGGAATGCGCGCGATGAGGGTCAGTTGCAGCATCATCAGCAGGGCGGCGTGCAGCCCGAAGAACTTCGCGGCCGTCAGGATGCCGTTCTTGCCGGTGCCGTAGAGCGCGAACATCACCTCCACCACGAGCAGATGGAACCCGACGGCGGCCCACAGCGCGGCCCGCGCGAGCATGACGGGCGGGGCGATCGGTCGCGCCGCGGGTGGACTCATCGGCTGGCTCAGACCGGTCATGACAGCGCTCCTCACCTGGGGTTCTGCCCGGTGGACACGCTGCCGTCGGCGAAGCGGTTCAGCAATAGCGGATCTACGACAGAGCCTTTTCCAGCCAGCGCCGGAAGGCGGGGTAGTCGGCGCGCCGGCTCAGGAAGCACTTCACGGGCAGGCCGTCCCCTTCCAGGCCCGTCCGTCCCTTTTCGTCGATCACCACGTCCAGCAGACTCGATTGAACGAACGGGAGCTGCATCGCCTCGGCCAGGGTCAGCGCGTCGTGCTGCATGGAGGCCGGGTGCGCGTCGGCGTACCACCGTTCGAGATGAGCGACGAGAAAGGGCGCCCAGGCCGGCGCCCCCGGACGGACCAGCAGCGCGTACTCCGGGGACTCCCTCGTCAGCGCCATCTCGGGCCGGAACGTCACGTCGGACGTCACCAGGCGCGGGCGCGGCACCGCCGGCAGCACGGCGCGCACGGCCGCCACGTCGAGCCGGAAGTTGTGTTGGGCCCGCGAAGGGTCGCGATAGTTGAGGGCGCCGCCCATCTGGGTCAGCGCGAACCGCTCCGCCAACTCGGGCCGGGCGGCCAGCACGTCGGCGAGGTTGGACAGCGGGCCCATGCCGACCCAGCGGACCGGGCCGACGGCCTCGGCGCACACCGCCCCGACCGCCGCGATCACATCCGTGGGCTGCGCCCCGACGGAAGCAGGGACCAGCCCGTCGGCGTGCCAGTACGGCGTGCGCGGGCTGACCTCGCGGCCGGCGACGACGGACACGTCCGGGCGGCCGGCCAGGTCCAGCAGGTGCCGCGCGAAGCGGGCCCGTTCGCCGCCGTGCTCGTCGGAGGTGAGCACGAGGCGCAGTTCCGGGACGAGGGCGGCCGCCGCCACGAGGGCCACGGCGTCGTCCGGGTCGCCGCCGACGTCCGTGTCGATGATCATCGGGGCGCGCACCAGGGGCGGCCGCATCGGTGCGCCGCGCTCCAGCGCGTCGGCCTGCGCGGTCATGCCGAGCGCCCGGTAGCGCGCGATGAGGGCGTCGCGTTCGGCGTTCAGCTCCTCGGAAGAAGTCACAGTGCCCCCCGCTCAGCGCTCGGCGCCGCCTGAAGGCGGCGACCTCCTTCCGGCCGCCGCGGCGCCGCTCGCACGCTCATCTGAGCTCCTCCGCCTTGGCCGCCGCGAACGCCTCCCGCGCCTTGACGGTCGGCAGGGCATCGTATTCGTACCAGATCGCCGACTTCTCGGCCTCCGACAGGCTCGACCTGCCCAGCGCCTTCGCCAGCGTGCCCACCGCGTCCTTGTCACCGCGCCGCACGAACGAGTCCATCACCCGCGCGAACTGCGGATCGACGTCCTCCTCGCGCCCCGCCCACTTGCGCACCTGCTCGGTGAAGCGGTTCGCGCCGTCGGCCAACTCCTTCTCCCAGTCGCCGCCGGCGTCGCGCAGGGCGGCGATGCGTTCCGCCTCGTCCTTGACGGCCTGCAGGTTGACGTCCTTGACCGCTTCGCGCATCTTCGGATCCGCGTACTCCGGCGCCACCCGCTGCGGCACGAACCCCTTGAGCGGATCGCCGCCCTCCTCCGACTGCGGCACCTGGAACGGCTTGCCGTCCTTGAACCCCTTCGGGCTGCTGTCGGTGCCGTGCAGCGTCTCCTCGATGGTGGCCACGGCGTCCTTGTTCTGGAAGGTGCGCCCCGGGTCGGCCGGCATCTCCGACACCGGCCGGCCGCCGTTGCTCTCGTGCGCCTCCAGGTGCAGCACCATCCCCTGCTTCGAGCCGGGGTGCGGATCCGTCGAGGACTCGCCGAAGAACGCGAGATAGCCCTTCCAGCGGTTCTCCGGGAAGACGGCCGCCAGGAGTTCCTGCACGGTGCCCTTGAAACTGGTGTCGACCAGCACGATGGGGCGGCCCTCCTCGCCGATGGGCAGGCCGTTCTCCGACAGGTAGTTCGCCAGGGTCTGGCGGGCACCGGGGATGTCGGCGGGATCGACCTTGCCGGCCGCCTGACGGAAGTCGGCGATCTCGGGAAAAGCCTTGCCGGCGTTCTGTTCCAGGTCCAGCACGGCCGACTCGACGACGGCGCGGGAGAGCACGACCTCCCGGCAACTGCTGGCGAAGAACTGCGGGTCGAGCGCCTGGGTCGCCACGGCGAGCGAGTGGCCGTCGCGGCCGACGAAGACGATCACGGCCCCCTCGGCGGCGTCGGCCTTGATCAGCGGCAGCATCTTGTTCGCCACGTCGACGATGAACGGCGCGCTGAACTCCTTCGCCACGTCGTACGCCACCCCGAGCGCGTCGAGCTGCTCGGCGCCCTCGACGCCCAGCCGGCTCGCGGCGGCCTCGACGGCCTGCCCGCGCTTCGCCGCCGCGAGCGCGGCCTCTTCGGCACCCGCGACCGGGCCGACCTCCTCCGGAGCGGCCTTTCCCTTGATCAGTTTCTTGGCGGTGAAGAGAACGGTGAACAGGAAGACGACGCCCTGGCCGATCCGTTCGCTCGACTCGAAGGCGTCCATCTCCTTGCCGAACGCCCGCTGCCCCACCACGCCCTCGACGATGAACGGGATGCCGGTGAGGTCGGCGATACCGAGCCCGACCAGGCCCAGCCCCTTCCAGAACCCGGCCGACTGCCCCGGGTTGTCCGCGTAGAACTGCTGGAACCGCGCGTGGATCCCGAGCCCGATGCCGGCGAGCAGCAGCACCACGGCCGTCACCAGGGCGGCGATGGCGCTGACCTTCGCGATGAGGATCACCAGGCCGCCGAGGAGCAGGCCGACGGCCACCATCGCCAGCCCGGACAGGATCCCGAACAGCAGCCCGCCCCAGAAGTCGCCGAAGGTCTCCTTGAACCACTTGCGGACGCTGGCGTACAGCTCGGCCGCCCAGTCGGTGACCCGGTCCCACCAGGACTTTTCCTCTTCGGCCTCGGCCTTGCGCCGCTCTTCCTCCTTGAGCCGGGCGTGCTCGTCGGCGACCTTCCCGCTCGCGTCGGCGGTCTGCGCGCGGGCCTGGCCGGCGAGGTCGTCCTGTGCGGTTAGGCCCGCGTCGACCGTGGCGCCGAGCTGCCGCATCGCCGGCCCGTGCGCGTCGCCGGTGGCCGTCACGAACTGCCGGCTCGCATCGGTGATGCGCCCCTCGGCCTCGGTGATGCCCTCCCCGAGCTGCTGCCGGACCCGGCCGGCCGCGTCGCGGATCTCCTGCGCCGCCGTGTCGCCGCCCGCGACCAGTCCCTGCCGCACCTGGTTGCCGGTGGTGTCGGCGATCCCGCGGTGCGCCTGGACGAGTTCGTCGAGGCGCGCGGTGAGCTCGTCGCCGATCGGCCCGAGCGCGCCCTCCACGGCGTCCGGACTTTCCTCCCGCACCTCCTGGTCGAACGACATGAGCGCCTGCCCGGCCTGCCCGCCGGCCTCCTGAGCGGTGGCCGTGGCCTGCGACTCCCAGGCGTCGACCTCGGCGAGTGCGGTGCCGCGCTGCTGTTCGAGGCTGGCGATCGTCTGTGCACCGAGGGCCTGCACGGCGGTGACGGCGTCGGCGGCCTGGCTGTCGAGGAGGGCGTTCACCTGCGGATGCAACTCGTCGATGAGCTGAACGGCCGGCGCCACGGCCGCGTCGAGGGCGGCGATGTGCTCGGCCAGCGGGCCGTCGTAGTTGACCGCGGCGTGGTCGGCCGCCTGGGTGCGCACCCGCCCGGCGAGCTGCGCGCCGTCCTGCCGCATCGCGCCGGCCGTGTCGGCACCGATGTCGCCGGCCACCTTCCGCTGGGCGCCGGCCAGGTCGGGATCGTCGGCGGTCGAGGCGTTCTGCGCGTCGGCCTGCACCGCGCCGGCGCGTTGCTGGCTCTCGCCTGCGGCCCTGGCGGATTCGGCCTCGGCCGCGGCGGCAAGCTCCTGCTTGAGGCCGGCGATCCAGGTCTGCGCCTGTTCGACGGCGATTCGGTGCGCGTCGGCGAGCCGCTGCCGATCGGCCTGCACCTGCGCGTCGAACGCCGCCTTCTCCTCGCCGGCCGCGGTGGTGATCGCCAGGGCGGCCCCGTCCGCCGTGGTCCGCACGCCCGCGATCTGCAGGTCGTACGCGTCGGTCACCGACGTCCGGGCCGCCGCGGCGGCCTGCTGGATCTTCGTCTGGAGGCGGGCGACGGTCGGTTCGACCATGCCGGCCACCTCGGCCGGGGTCGCCGTCACGGCCTCGACGGTCGGCGGCGCGGCCACCGGGCCGGCGGTGACGGGCGCGACGCTCATCGCCGCCGGCGGCGCGGGCGCGCTCAGGCTGGGGATCGCCACCGGCGCGCTCATCGGACCGGCCGGCGACACGGGACCGGCCAGCGACGTCGGGCCCGCAGTGGCGAGCGGGCCGGGGCCGCTCGTGGCGCTACCGCCGTCAGCGGTCGACCGGTCGGCGGCGAGGCGTGCCGTGGCGGCGTTTCCCGCCAGCATGCTCATGTCGCCGACCAGTGGCGCCCCGGCGGCAGGCTTCTCGTCCGGCCTCGCGAGCACCGCCGTCACGGCGGCGTTGCCGCCGCTGGCGTAGGCGCCCTGCGCGCCCTCCGGGGCTGCTTCGGCCGCGCCGCGTCCGGCCGGCGCGGCCGTGGTCTGCTCCGCCTCCGGACCGACGGCCTCGGTCTCCGGGCTACCGTCCGACCGGTTCCTCACACCGGCGGAGCCTATCGACCAATGACAACCTTCCGTCAGGACCGGATGCCGACAGTAAGCACCGGTTTGGTGACCTCTGCAAAGAGGTAAAGGGGCTACCCATACCGGGTCGCGCCTCAGTCGACGGCGTGGAGCCGGCGCCCGGGCGGGGTCGGCGGTTCCTTGCCGAGGCCGTCGAGATAGCCGCGGTTGTAGCTGGCCTTCGCCGCCTCGGCGATTCCGGCTTCGACCCGTGGCCCGATCGCTCGCACCTCGCGCAGCAGGGCGCTGTCGTAGACGTCGGTGTCCCGGTCATCTACGCGGAGCCGGGCGAGCTGGCGGACGATCTGCCTGCGCTCGCCGCTCTCGGCCTGACGCTGAGCGTTCGCTGTGGCGTTGCCGGCGGTGAGCCAGGCGACGACGCCGACGAGCCCGACGGTGATGGTGAGGTCGAGGACGTCCACGATGAAGTGGGCCAGGTCCAGGGCGAGGAGTGCCCCTACCTCGATCGCGACGACGGCAGCGACGACCGCCGCGATGGTGGTGACTGCGCGAAAGCTCGGCCGTTTCGCGTAGCGCATATGAGTCTCCTTGGGTCTCCTCCGATTGGGGATGCCTGCCCACAGGGGATCTATGTTGCTGCTGGTGACGCGTGTTTTACAGGGGATGTTCGGATTAGCTGCGAGATCGACTCGTCATCACATAGTGCGAATCCGGACATCCGGGCAGCGATAGGTGGACATCGGATACGGGCCGTTCGGCGGATCGCGCGCCGGCATCTACGCCCATCGCGTTCGACCATGCCGGCATGAGATCGGCCCGTTCACCTGAGGTAAACCACACCGGTCGCACTTCTGACCCTAGGCCCAGGTGTCATCTTCTGGCCCTACAGCCCCGCCCGACACCACCGTTGTGCCGGGCGGAGGCCAGCAATACCCCATTCGGGGGGGGGGGGGGGG
>NZ_BOPF01000052.1 GCF_016863615.1 Virgisporangium aliadipatigenens
CGACCGTCGACATACGACTCCTCGAATATGCCGTGATCGGCAAGTCAGGATGCAGGACGGCGGAGGTGCCGGCCGCCGGCCGTGACAAGCGACGACCGCCACGACGCACGCACGGCGGCATGAGCGCGCAGGTGATCAGTGGTGGCTCGTGTTCGCACCTTTCACGGTTGCTGAGTCCGGGGATTCGTGCGGCTGCCGCCAGCGGTGTCTGCTTTGCTGGCAAAGGTGGCTATCGGAACAGGCCGCCTTCGTCGAAGACTGTTGCTGCTGCGAATGCGCCGATGATCGGGTCGAGCTTGAGGGATTTCGTCTCTTGCTGTAGCCCGTTCTGCTGAGGACGCCGTCAACATCTCTCTGAGACACTCAACTCGGAGGCGGTTTTCGTTGAGCGTGCGATAACTAAGTCCGATTGGTCCCTTAAGAATTTTGTGCGAGTTAAACTCGGGTGGCGTAGGTGCAATATCGATGTGTGGTCCCGGACAATGCACCACTAAACTCGCGGCGAAGGAAGGTGCGACATGGCAGAAAAGTGCGAGGACTGCGGGGGTAGCGGTAAGTGTCGTCACTGCGGCGGTGATGGCACTATTCGTAACGAGCCGCCAGCTTACGACAGCCAGTGCGGGGCATGCAGTGGATCGGGAACGTGCTTGGTATGCGATGGTAGTGGCAATCAGCCGCCGACTTTTGATCCCAGATGACATACAATCGTCGGCCCGAGGTCGAATTACCGCCCCAGGGTATGCTCGACTTAATCGCTCGGGAGACACCGGCCGTTGCGGTTTGACGGAAAAACTTAAGGAGGGCGACTTGTCCGAACCGGAACGACCGTACAGACACCATTCCGAGCGAGAACTATTTGAGGAGATAAAAGCTTGGGAGAAAGGCATCCGCCATTTCGAAGCAAAGCGGCGACGACTTGATCCAACCGACCAGCAAGGCGACGATTCTCTTTTCGAAGCGATCCAGCACAACTACTCACAGTTGCGGCCACTTCGGGAAGAGTTAGAGCTTCGACGAGGCGAGCGAGCCCAGAGTAGGCAAGCATCGTCGAATCGGAATGTCCAAGCCTCGACAGGTGCACCCCGCACGACAGGTACAGTCCGATGGTTCAACGAACAAAAGGGCTACGGGTTTATCTCTGTTGAAATATTCGTTCACCAAACCGCCATCGACGAGACGCCAGGAGGAGCGTTAAGTGAAGGCCAGAGGGTTGAGCTGCAGATTGCCGAAGGGCGCAAGGGCCTTGAGGCTCGAAATGTTCGCGTAGTGCCGTAACCCTGCTAGCGGAAAATTGAGGCAGCGCGGCTTGGCTAGCCCCTGGGTCTACGGGTTGCCGTGTCGACTCGGCTCATGCGTTGTTGGCATGCATCACCAACCGAGGAAAGGTGACCTGGCTCGTGCGGTCATACCTGTAGCCGACTGCCTCGTAGCCTTTTGCCTGCGGGCATATAGCGGCTAGCGATAAGAAGTGCTCGTCGACGGTCCCGAACGTGCATCACGCCGCATGATGGGTCATTGTCGGCCGCACAGAACTTTCTGCGGCCTCGCCGGCTGAAAATTTTGTTCTAGGTACCTTCTTTGAGGCTGGTAGCCGGGCGTATCGCGGCGGATCCGAGTGGTCTCGGATCCGATGGGTCACTTAGTTAAGTGTTCTAAGTCTATTGGCAAGCTCTTCGAGTTCTATGTAGATTTGTGGCCGCTTGAGTTGCTTGCGGACGTTCTCGATGTGGGACGCGTAATTGTCAACCGTATCGACGATCCGGCTTCCAGAAAGCATGCTTAACGTATCGATGTCCAGAACCTTTTGCTTGACGCCGACAGCAACGTCTTCCAGATGATTTAGGTACTGCCGGACCGGTGCTAGCTTTTCGGGGTCACCAGCCGCTGCCCGCAGAAATTCTGCAACCTCTCCCGGATCACGGTCGTTCCAGGGAAGGTCGGCCTTCAAAGACTCACGGTACTGTGCAGTCGAAATGGATGCGTCGATTGTTGCCTGCTTGCGCAGCCGTGACCATTCATCCTGCTGCGCTGCCGTCGTATTTCTAATGGCGCGTCGGGCAAGAAGAACCTGCGCGCCAACAAAGAATAGGGCGGCGATATTAACCAACGAGGTAATCGCCTCGGAAGTTTCCATGCCGTAGATAATATCGGGCCTGATTGGCCGTCGACAGCAACGATCATCCATACATGCATCCACCCATCGGCAGATCCGCGCATCCACGCTTAGCTTGGCTTCATGAGCGTTTGCACGCAGCGTGAGGGGGCTCCTGCGGGAGAGCCGCCGCAGAGTTGAGGCGGGGCTGACTCAGGCGACGTTCTTGAAGATTCTCCCCTGACCTTCAAGGTGGCGGCGTAGGTCGACGATCACGTTATCTCCGGCAGAGTGGGACAGTTCGTGGAGGTCGTTCGTCCCGATGTTGTTCGCCATGGCGAGTTTCCGAGTGTGTTCGGCTACCAAGCGGGTTAGCTCCTGCCACCGGTCGACGGTGAAGTCGACGACGATCCGGCCACTGTCGGATTCCGCTCCGACCGCGTCGAGATCCGCGATCAGTAGTTCGACGTCATCGGCACCGAGAGTCCCAGCGCGTGCCGCGTCCAGGTAAGCGCCCAGCGAGACGGTGAACTTGCGGACACACTCCGGCACCTCAGCACTCTGCTTCCGGCTGGCCACTACCTTGTAAACCGCGACGCCAGCCGCTGTCACCGCTGCCACCGCAAGGCTGGCCACGACGATCCGGGAACCCTTTCCGCCAGCGGCCTTACCTGCCGCGTCCTCCGGGAACAGCCCGTCCTGGAGGTGCTTCACGATCGCGCCCGCAGCGTCACGCACCACCCCTCCGTAGCGGGTGAGTTCACCGGTCTCTAGACCTACGAAGATATCCTCCGGCACGTCGAGCGGGACGTTGATGATGGGCACGGCTCCCCCTGGTGTGGCAGCTTGCGGGCGATGCGGTTGCCGGATGATCGTAGATCGTAGGGTCCGATCGAGTGCCGGTAATAATCGGGAGCCCAAGACCTCATCCGGCTCTCAAACGTTCCCGCTACCGGGAGGGTTCGTCTCAGTCCACTGGATGCCCGGCAGGAGATAGGGCAGCATAGGCGAGGATCGGACCGAAAACTGAGGCATCGCTCCGTGAAGCCAGAACAGCAGCCACGGCAGGCTCAATTCGGGACGACTACCGAATATCCATCCGGTTTTCATCTCATTGCTGACAGTGTCGAGATAGCTAAACGAACCGTTACCATCCCATAGATTAAGCGCGAATCCGCGGTCGAGAATGAATACGGCATCGATGGGTGGAACCTCGCCATCCTGCTCTCCTCCGGCGAGCCCTTCGAGGAGGGTCCTTGGAGCCATCACCCCTTCGTACGCGAAGACGAAGAACGGCCGTCTACGGTAGAATCGCGTGATGTCGGAGTTCGGAACTCCACGTCTTTCTGGGTGTGCCAACATCACGGCTTTGCCTAGAACTGGCTCGAGTGCCTTAAAGGCGCGCCCTTTTTCGATACAATCTTCGAGTTCGCTGGCCGTTAAAGTAGTCTTGACTTCCCCGCTGGCCGCGACCGCTTCTATGATCATCATTTGAGGGCCGTCGTCCATCGGAAAGGGCTGGTCGTCGTCCACCACTGCCACGTCAGTTTGCTTGGAACGACGCCCACGAAAGTCGATCACTTCACCTTCGCCGACTCGATATCTGCGCGGGAGATACTCTCGAAGGAAGTTCCGGAATGCGATTTCGTTGACATCACCTTTACTGCCACGGTGAATTAGCTTCGTACGAGCGTCGCTAAGGGATTCCGTCAGGCGCTGATTCCACTTCTGGACCAGCTCGTACACGGCACTTGGGCTTTGATCGGCGGGGTCGCCGCCAGGGCCAATGTCCATCTATGAAGCGTAAGCCCTGGCGACTTAGCAAGCACTGGACGAGGCTGCTGCACTCTCATAATGTCGCCGCGGGGCCAAACGTCTTCTCATCGGCAGAGCCGTACGGGTCGTTACGTTCCGGATGCCATGTAGGCGGCGAGGATGTAGTTGGGGTGGCGGTCGAGGATCTTGCGAGCACGGTCGTAGCGCATCGTGGTGCGTGGGTCGGCGTGGCGGGCGGCGATCTGGACGTCGCGGAGGCTGACGCCGGCATCGAGCATGGTCGTGACGAAGGTGTGGCGCGGCATGTGCGGGTGCATTCGCGGCATGCGGATGCCCGCGGTGGCGGCGAGGTGCCCGAGCCGGCGGCTGGCGGCGTGCCGGTCCATCCGGCGGCCGAGGCTGTTGCGCAGAATCGGGCCGCCGGTCCGATCGTCACATGCCCGGTCGATCGCCCTGCCGACCGCGGGCGGCAACGGGACGAGGACGACTTTCCCGCCCTTGCCTCGCACGCGAAGAACGCGGTGACCGTGTTCCTCACCGAGGTCCTCGATGCTGGCGCCGCAGGCTTCGAAGATCCGTAACCCGAGTAGGCCGAGCAGTGCTACGAGGGCGAAGTCGTTCGAGTTGCCCGACAGCCGTGCTGCGGTGATCAGCGCCTCGAACTGCAGATGTCCCAAGCCGAGCGTCGGCGACTCGGCCGGCACAGGCGGCCGCCGGACGTAGGCGGCCGGCGAGTTCGGCAGCAGCGCGTCGATGACGCAGACGCGGTAGAAGCCGACCACGACCGACAACCGTCGGGACACCGTCGAGGGTTGGAACCGGCGGACGTCTTGCAGCCACCGCACGTACCGCTCGATATCGACCCGGACCGCGGCCATGACGTCGATGCCGTGGTCGGTGCACCAGCGCAGATAGATCCGCAGATCGGACTCGGTGTGAAGCCGGGTCTGGCCCCGATATCGGCCTAGGTAGGCGGCAACTGCCGCGCGTAGAACGAGAACCGCGGAGGACGGAACAGCAGGCTCAGAAGAATCGAAGTCAGTCATGTCCGACGGTGCGTCACCACCAACGTTGATCGCCAGCACGTCACGCACCTGATCGTGGGGTCACTCAGCTCGAACTGGAGTCGGTTTCTGTGTCTTGATTGTGTTGGCTGCGGAGGTTGTTGATGGCGTGGAGGAGGTCGGTCATGCCGATATTGGTGGCGGCCTCGGCGCTGGCGTTGAGAACGTTGGTCGCGTCTTTGTGGCCGACGGCGAGGAGGAGTTGGCCGAGGGTATAGCCGATGATGGCGATACCCTCGGGTTGTTGAAGTTGGGCAACGATCTGGTAGGCCGTGATGAGTCGGGACGCGGCGGCTTGGTAGTCGTTGCGGGCGAGGTCGATTTGGACGAGACCCCAGGTGGCGATGGCGATGCTGCCAAGGTCGCCGAGGCGGTCGTAGACGTCGAGGCTTTGCTGGCGGAGGGCGGCAGCTTCGTCGTAATCCCCGCGCTGGTAGGCGATGTTCGCGATGCGGTCCCAGGTGATAGCGGTGGCGCGGGTATCGCCAATCCGCTCGTACACCGGCAACACGATCTCGCGGTGGATGCGCAACGCCTCGTCGTGGTTGCCGCGAATGTGGGCGATGTCGGCGGTGTATTCGGCGAGGGTGGCGACCTCGTCGTCGGCGCGGGGCTCGTTGAGGAGTCGGCGGACGGCGTCGTCAGCCTCGTCGATGTACGGGCGCGCCCGCTCGAGCAGGCCGACGCCGGCCAGTAGGAGGGCGCAGTCGTGCAGCGACCGAGCCAGGGCAAACCGATGGCGATCCAGCGGCCGGTATATGTCTATCGCCTGGCTCATGGCATCGACGGCCGCACCGATGTCGCCGATCTGCTGCTCGATGCGTGACACGTCCTCGAGCGCCGACGCAAGCGCAGGCCGGTGACGGTCCGGGTCCACTTCGGCCAGCCGCCGGTATATGTCGGCGCCCTCCCGCGCAGCCGCTAGGGCCTCGTGGTAGCTGCCGGTGGCCAGCAGCGTTGCGCTCAGCGCGATGAGCGACTGGCCGAGGTCCGGCTCGTAGACGGCCGGGTTTGTCGCGGTCAGATCCCGGTAGATGTTCACGGACTGCCGTGCCGACGCCACCGCGTCCGCCCACCGCCCCAGCTGCCGGTACGCGGCGATGCTGATGGCCAGGCCGGCCGCGACGTGCGGCCTGGAGTCCAACTGACCAGCCAGCGCGATGC
This sequence comes from Virgisporangium aliadipatigenens, assembly GCF_016863615.1. Lineage (GTDB taxonomy): Bacteria > Actinomycetota > Actinomycetes > Mycobacteriales > Micromonosporaceae > Virgisporangium > Virgisporangium aliadipatigenens. The sequence goes on from NZ_BOPF01000052.1 coordinate 6,097, forward strand.
TCTCCTCGCTTGTTTCCGCAGCTCTGACAGGGTCGCCCGCGGCGAGGTACGCGTCAGCGACGTTGATAAGGGACGTCGTCAACAGAGCGGCGGCGTCGGCCCGGGTCGCGGAGACGGCGCGGGCCAGTGCCACGGCCTCCTCCGCGACCAGGACGGTGTCGCGGTGTCCGTCCCGCCGGTACAGGGAACCGAGGTTGTTGAGGGCCGACGCTAGCGTCAACTGTCGCTCCGGCCGATCGGCAAGCGGCCGAAGCGTCGCGACTGCCTCCTCGGCCGCGACCAGGGCAGCAGCGACCAGACCCTGGGCCTCCAGGATCGAGCTCAACGTGGTGAGGGCGTCGGCCAGAACCGGTCGATGGTCGGCCGACCGGGCCTCGGCCACCGCTCGCTCGCACGCGGCCCGCGCCTCGCCGTGCCGCCCGACGTCGGCGAGCGCCTGCGCCTCAGTGACGAGCGCTCCGGCCAACCGGTAGCGGGTCGACGGGTCGTCCGCGACGAGGCCCTCCAACAGGCTGACCGCCTCCGCGATCGGGCGAATCGCTCCGGATCGGAGGCCGGTGAGCGTCTGTAGCGTCGCGAGGTCCTGCAGCGCCAGTGCCAACTGGAGGCGGGCCTCGGCCGTGCTCGCCTCACCCTCGCCGCGAAGCAGCTCCACCCCGCGCTGCATCGCCCGGGATGCCTCGGAGACGCGTCCCAAGTTACGCAGGGCCTGACCTTCGACGTTGGCCGCCGCGGCCATGCCGCGGTTGTCGAACGGTGCCTGGTACAGCTCGGCGGCCTGACGCGCCGACCGGGCCGCATGCTCGTTATCGCCCGCCTCGATCTGCCGGCGAGCCAGCGTCATCAGCGCACCGGCGTGTGCGGGACCTTGGGCCGGATCAATGTGTGCGATCTCGGAGCTGACGGCGACGAGCTGCATCGCGATCGCCTTGGCGCCCTCGGGCTCGTCGGCCGCCGCAAGCGCTTCACTTAGCTCGGCCAGCGCTGCGGCCAGCTCGGGCAGGTGCACCCGGTTGACGTGGGCGAGCCGCTCGCGCTGGCTCACCCGCCGCTGCAGCCGCCGGATCTCGGCCGGCGTCCGGCGAGATCCCATCCACGTCATGTCCTCGGCGAGGCTGCGCGGCTGGGACGTGTCCTCGGCCCGGCGGGCTGACAGCCGGGCGCGGACCTCATCGAGCTCAATCAGCGTGGCCTCGGTCCGGTCGTCATCGCCCAGCGCGGCGTATGCGGCGGCCAGGTTCTCCAGCGCCGGCAGTAACAGGCTGGAGCGGGACGGGTCGCGCGGGTCGTCCCGAAGGACCCGCACCGCCTCGCGGCCGGTCTCGACAGCGTCCTCAAGCTGGCCGGCCAGGCGATACTGCAGGGCGGCAGACTCGAGCGCCTCGGCGAGCCGGTCGTTGAGCGGGGGATGCACGGCCGCGAGTTCGCGTAGGCCGTCAAGCCCCACGCGTCCGGCGCGTCCGGCGTGCTCGGCGAGGTGGCGCTCCAGATAGGGGTTCATCATCGCCATTACTGGCCTTCCCGCAGCTGCCGCTCGGCGAGCGTCTTGAGCGCCGCGAACACCCGGACGAGGCGCTCGTCGCCGATCCCGATCTTGCCACGCAGGTGGTCAACGAGGCGGCGGTGGTACAGCCGGTACACCGCCTGCTCGCCTTCGCTCGACGACATCACGTACCTGCCGTACGAGTCGCCAAGCGACCCGAGCAGCGTGTAAACGTCCGCCTCGCCGAACTCGAAGCCGTCATCGCGCAGGGCCGTGGCGACCGTCGGCCACACGTCGCGGGCCGGCAGGCCGCCGCCGGCCGCGAAGGCGAGCGCGTAAAGCAGGTGGCGGGCCGCGCCCGGGATCGGGACGCCGTCGCGGGTCAGCTCGGGCCACTGCGCAAGGTCGCGGTCGAAAGCCTCCTCAATCGAGTTGGACAGCCGGTCGATGTCCAGCGGGGCGCCCTGCACGTGGGTGGTCAGCGCTCGGGCCAACAGGAACGCGCCGCCCTCCGCGTCGTCGACGGCAACGCCCGTGATGCGCTCGACCGCCGCGGCCAACTGCCCGGCGGTGAGCTGCAGCAGGGCCAGCCGCCGACCGACGTACTCCTCGATATCGGTCTTGATTTCGGCGCGGCCGGTCTCGCCCAAGTCGACCACGAGGGTGCTCGGCGCGGCAAGCAGCTGAGGCAGCGACTCCTCCTGGGCGGCCAGCGCCGCGCCGGACTCGAACGGCCGCGTCGCCACCAGGATGCAGCAGACCTCGCTGAGCCGGATGATGTCCGCCGCGATGAGCCGGGCCTGCCCGCCGGCCTCGTCGAGCCCGTCGACGACCAGGACCGGCGGGGTTCGCTGCTGGACGGCCCAGTCCATAAGCGCGTAGATGGTCTGCGCGTTGCCGGACCCGAGCCGCCCGGCCAGCTCGACGATGACCTCCTGCGGCGCCTTGTTGCGCAGGTTGACCGTTGCGTCGACGGCGTGTTCGCCGGGGTCGGGATCGGCTGCGGCCAGCGGGGCGTGCTCGATGATCCTGCGCCGCTCCGCCCGGTCGGACAGGGCAGCGATCCGGCCCAGCACAGCCGACTTGCCGCAGCCGGCGGGGCCGGTGACGACGACGAGGCCGGGCTGTCGTACGGCCATCCGGTCCACAAGCTGCCGCAGGACGCCGCGCCGGCCGCTGAAGTACCACGCCTCCTCGCCCGGGTCGGCGCCGCGAGACGCCGCCAGCAGGTGCGCGACGAGGAACTCGCCCCCGGGCGAGTACCGCGGATTCTCCAGCAGCGGCCGGGCGTGCCCCTTCGTGGCCTGGTGCGGCCGCTGGTTGCCGCCCGTCCCCCACGCCTCGACAAGGCCCCACAACACCTCGTCGCCCCGCAAGTACCGGTTGTGCGGGCTCCACACAGCAGCGCAGGCATTCGGTGCGCTCTGCCGGAATAGGTCACGCACGTGGCTGAGCAGCGCGCCTTCGACCGCCTCGGTGTAGCTGACGGTCGCGGCGAGCACCCCGAACCAGATCGACGGCGTCTGCCCCGCCGCGTCAGTCATCCGGTCGGCCATCGACAGGACCGGCACTAGGCCAGCCCCGGCGTAGCAGGTGTCGACGATCAGCAGGATCTGCTCGGCCCCGGAGTTCACCGCCAGCTCCGCCAGTGCGCTCGGCGGATAGGTGCCGTTCTGGGTCGGCTCCTTTGTGTCGCGGGTGACGAACCGCAGCTCGTTCTGCACGTTGGCCCCGTGCCCGGACCACACGACGATCAGGCCGCGCCCCGTGAGGCCGCCGTCCGGAAGCGCCTTGTCGAGGGCCCTACGGACGTCGTCGCCACACGGGTCCGAGATGACGCTTGACTCGTTCGATAGCCGTCCGGCTACCTCCTGGACCAAGGCGACCGTCTTCGCCAGCGGCTCGTACAGTTCGGCGTACTCGTACGTGCCGATGGCGACGCCCACGACCGTGAGCGGCGGTGGCTCGACGGTGAAGCTAGCCGTCACGGCCCGCCTCCGGGTCCATTTTGTCGGCGTCCCAGACGAGCGTCGCCGCGTTGACCGGCCGGACCGGGTTGGCGCTCGGCCCGTCGCGGTCGACCGTGATGCGGTATCCGCCCTCGGGCGGCGGAGCGAACGACGCGGTAAACCGGGCCCGGTCCTCCCGCTTGAGCAGCGCCGACGCCACGGGCCGGCCGGCCTCGTCGGTCAAAGTCGCCCGGAGGCGCACAGCGTCGGTGGACGAGGTCACCGCGACGGTGATCGGCTCGTCGGTGAGGTGCAGGGCATCGACCCGGACGCCAAGCCGAGCGGCGTTGGCGGCACCGTCAAGGTAGACGCGTTTCGCGCCGGTCAACGCGGTGTACAGCTGCTCGAACGTGTGCTTGTGGTGCTGCAGGAATCCGTGCTGCTCGCTGACGCCGTGGACGGTGGGCCCGTCGAGCTGTACGCCCGGCGGGGTGGCCGCGAGCCGGGAGACAGTGCCGTCGCCGCCGAGATCGTCGCCATCGATCAGGTCGCTGAAGCTCAGCCGTTGGCCGTCGAGGACGGCCGTGGCACGGGTGGGCTGCCGGATGCCGACGATCGTGTGCAGGTTGTACCCGGCCGTATCCTGCGTTGGATTGCGGTGCAGCCGGTCGTGGAACTGTTCACGCGCCCAACGGGCCCGCTGCGCGTCGAGGTTCGGCAGCGTTGCCTGATGTGGGGCGATCAGCCCGTCGCTGTCGGCCACACACTGGAACGCGGGCAGCAGCTCGTACATGGATGGGAAGCTGCGCACCGCGGCTGTGAGGTCGAGCGCCAGTGGCCCGATGCCCTTGCGGACTCCGTTGACAATGCTGTCGAGCGCGTTGAGCGACCCACGGTGCGGGGTGCCGACCGTGACGATTGCGCGGACTTGTTCGGCCCCACCGAGCTGCTCGGCATACCAGCGGGCGATCAGGCCGCCCATCGAGTGGCAGACGAGAACCAGGCGGGCTTGTCGGTACGGTTCGCCCTGCGCCTGCCAGGCTCGCAGCACCGGCTCGACGGTCTGCTGCAGCCGAAGTGCGTTGTAGCGGTTGGAGAGCCGCCAGTCGTACGGGAACCGCACGAGGTTCGGGACGGGATGCTGGTCGGCGAGGGGCACCTTAGGGTCGTACTCGAAGACGTGGAACGTGCTCGACAGCCACGACATGATCGCGCTGTAGCCGAGGTTCGCGGTCCAGACGCCCGGGATTACGTGCAGGTCGGGCACCAGCCCGGCCGGCTCGATGCCGTCGTCCGCCGGGCCGTCGTCGGGTGTCCGGTCAAGGCGCAGCCCGCGGACACTGCCGCCAAGGCTGCGCACCGCGTTGACCACGGCGCCAGCGCTGGGGGCCCAAACCGGCACCAGTCGATCGCCTCGCCGCTGGACCAGGGTCGAGCCGGTGATCCCGGGGATCACCACCACCACGTCCATCACGGCCTCGACCAAGAGGACACCTCCTCGTTCCGGTGTCATTATCCTTAGCCGTAGCAGCAGGGTGACTGTCGATCACGTCGTTTCAGCCGAATGTCGAGCCGAAACGACGGTCGGAGGATGCGCTCCCCGATCCTTACGCACGCGATCAAAGCGAGCCGCGAGCGCGTCTCTTCGAGGAGGCCGGCCGTGCAGGCCGGACATCGGACCGGGATCCGAGCCGCCGGAGCGCCCTGCGACGCGTGGCCATAGACCGTTGTCGCGGTAGGTTAGGCTGCCGGCGCATCTGACGCCTTATCGTAGAACGCACCGATGGCACTGACGTGCATAGCCATTTGCGTACGCCACGTTCTGCGCGAAACGCGCGGGCAGATGGGCTCGGTGATGCTGGTAATACTTGGTGCTGCGCTTGGCGATGTACATCGTCTCACCGCCGCATCTGGACGGCGGGCTCAGATGCGGCGTGGGTGACCGAGTAGGCGCCGTGGGCTGCCAGATGTGATCAGTCGGTATGTTCGGTGCGATCCTAGTCGATCATGCAGAGGACGCGGCCCCACGCAAGATCGGACGCGCTCTATTCGGCAGATCAGTGCACCTTGCTGAACGACGTCCCCGTCATGCACCGAAGGTAGGAGATGGTCGAATCCTCTGTCGTTCAGCGATCTCCTCGACCTGTACGGCCCAGCATTCGATGGTCACTGGGCCGACGGTGGTCGTGGTGTGGTGGCTTTCGGCCGCTGGGTAGACGAGTGCTGCTGTGTGGACGCCGAGCCGTTGGGCGTAGGTGAAGAGTTGGTAGATCTCGTCGGTGCTCGGCCAGGACTGCCACGGTCGGTATTTGGCGTCATAGACAGCGATCGGGCTGCCGTCCTGGTGTAGGACGAAGTCGGCGATGCCTGTGCGTTTGCCGCCGGTGTCGGTGAGTGGGATGGACTGTTGGGCGGTCACGGTGACACCGGGCGAGCGGCGACGGAGCCAGCGGCCTACGTAGTCCTCCCAGATGCGGGACATGTCGAACAGGACGCTCACGCCGGTCACACCGGCACCGGTGGGCAGTGTGCTGTGGTGGTCCAGAATCAGCCGGGCCAGCTGCTCGATGTCCCGGTAACGAACGGGTCCGGGACTGGGTGGCGGCCGGCCGGGCAGGCTTGTGATGCCGCGAAAGACCGGGTCCAGGGCGCGGACTCGTGCGCCGAGGCGTTCATCCAAGTAGACGAGTGCGTTCAGCCGACGGTGTGCGGTCGCCACCAGTTGATTCGCCGGAATGTCCGTGGTGAGCCGGTTGGCGGCGGTGGCCAACCGGTCAGGACGTCCCGCATGCACCTTGAGGTGCACGGTCGCCGATGGCACGCCCGGATACGGCGGCCGCGTGAACGCGCGCCGTTGGTACGCCTTCGCCAGTCCCTGACCGCAGATCCGTTCAGCCTCCCGGACGAACGCGAGCGCGATCAGGTCCACCAGGCTTCGCCCCGCGCCACCCGCCGCCGCGGCGTCGTGGAGCAGGGCGGTGCTGTGGCCCAGTCCCAGCAGAGTTGCCAGGTCCTGGAACGGGAATCTGCCGGCCACCTCGATCACTCGACCGCTGCTCAGTTGAAATCTGCCGACGTAGGGGCCGGGCTGGATGTCGTACGAGCCGGGCGTCGCGGTCGGCGTGAGCCGCTCGATCACCCGGGGCCGGCCGTCGCGGTCCTGTGACCCGACGGTCATCCGGGCCAACTCTGCCGCCTCGATTGCGGTGAGTTCCACGGGCTGCGTCCGGTACTCGACCAGCTGCAGCATGTCAGGTCAGTTCCGCGATGAGGGTCCGCACATCGGCGTCCAGCCGCTCCAGTTCGGTCGGTTGCTCGAACCAGTATTCGGCCAGGTAGGGGCGGAGTTGGTAGTCCCAGATCCGTTCGGCGGCGGCCGCGTCGAGGGCTTCGGTCATCCAATAGGAGTGTCCGGGGCTGACCGGCGCGTCAGTGCCGACCCGGTCCCGGATCAGCCGGAACAGGCTCAGGGCGAGTTCGGCATTGCTGTCCGCCCGGCCTTTGGTCCAGCGTTCGAGTACGCGCTCGTCGGGCGGTAGCGGGAAGGCGTTGAATCGCCGCCGTAGGGCGAAGTCGAGGACTGCGAGGCTGCGATCGGCGGTGTTCATCGTGCCGAGCAGGAAGACGTTCGGGGGTACGGAGACTCGGTGCTGTGAATACGGCAGGGTCACCTCTTTGCCGCGGTACTCCAGCAGGTACAGCAGTTCGCCGAAGACCGCCGCAAGATCGCCCCTGTTCATCTCATCGATGATCATGACGAACGTTTCGTTCGGTGCTTGCTGTGCCCTTTCACAGAGCCGCGTGAAGATCCCGGGTCGCACCTCATACTGCAGTCCGCCGTCACTCGTCTGCGGCCGTAGCCCTTCGATGAAGTCCTCGTAGGAGTACGCCGGGTGGAACTGGGTGAGTTCTACGTGAGCGGGTGAGGTGGCCAAGTGCCGGGCGAGCAGCTCTGCGACGTGGGTCTTGCCGGTACCTGGGGGTCCGTGGAAGACACCCTGGCGCATTCCGGTGGTGAGCGCCTCAACCCACTGGTCCACCTGCTCGACGTCGAGGAAGCAGCCTTCGGCGACCTCTTCGACGCTGGCCTTGGGTGGCAGTTCATCCTCCGTGGATGGCCGGTCGGCGCGCATGACCGCGGTGAGGATCGCGTCGGCCTCTTGCGGCGCCACACCGTGCTGCTGACGCCACGCGCGTAGGTCGGCGCAGAACTTCTCGTAAGCTGGGCCGCTCTTCGCGTTGTACCTGGTGTCGGTCTCGTGGGCAAGTCCGAGCATCGTGGCGTTGATGCAGATGCCGAACCTGTCGGGATCGCGTAGGTAGAGCAGGAAACTGGGCAGCGAAGACCCTGCATGGGGGAAGCTTGAGCGGTCGGCATAGATTTTCCCGAGCGTCGCCAGGGCGTCGGGGATGGGCTCGCGCCAGAGCCGGGCCACCATGTCGTTGAAGGTGTTGGGGTCGCTGCCGAGCCTGGTCATGATCGCACCGGTGAAGCCCGGCGTGAATCGGTCGTACCTCTCCCGCCCTGCTTTCCCGTGGCAATTGATCAACCGGCCGAAGGCGATGATTTGTTCGGCGTCCATCGAGCCCAGGTGCGCGTCGAGGAACGTTCGTACTTGCTCCTCGGCGGCGAGCCGGGCCGCAGCGAAGTCCGGGCCGAACTGTGCACGCACAGCGGCGACGATCTCGGCGGTGTTTGAGGAGGGCATCAAGCAGTTCTAGCAGGAGCCGGACAGCCCGACCATGACAAAGGTCCGTCCAGCTCGACTTTGCCCACTGGCCGACATGGCGGCTATGCCAGACGGCGGTCTTTTCCTTCCCGCCATGCGATGACGTCGAGCACTCGCAGCACGGTGACAGACTCCGGCAGGCCGGCCAGGTCGCGCAGGCGCGACAGTCGGTGGTGCAGCGCATGGTTGTCGGCGCGCAACGCGATGCGCAGCGGTTCCCACTGCCTCGCTGCCGTGTCGGTGACGGCAGTGACCACGGTGTCCCAGATGGGGCGCAGCTTGGGTCGTTTGCAGGCGAGCAGCTTGGAGGCGATGGTGGTGCCGACCCCTGGCAGCGTCTTCAGCTCCCGCATCAGGGTCCACCCGGCCCAGTCATCGGCGAGCGGCTCCGCTTCGTGGGCGAGGTCGCGGTCAGGACCGAGCGCGGCGAGCATCACCGTGAACTCCTCGGACCGGTCGCGTAACAGGCGCAGGGCCGCCATCGGTGGTACCTGCACGGACAGGAACGTGACCGCGACGAGGTCCTCGGCGGTGAACCGGGTCGGGTCCGACTCGGCCGTCCACGTGTCGAAGTACGCGCCCGTGGCACAGCCGGCGCTCAGGTACGGGCGGCCGTAGTAGCGCAGGAGGAGGTCGATCGCCGGCGTGTCGTCAGGCTTCTGCAGCGCTTCAGGCAGTCGGAATCCCACGACCCGAACCTGCCACCGTTGGCGGAGCGGCGCGATGGTCCGCGCAGTCACATCTGCGGCCCGTGCCGGCCATCGGCACGCCGTTCGACGACACCGCAGCCCCTATGGGCGCGGGAACGCGGTGTTCGTCTCCCGCACCGTGATCGATCGGTCAACGAGAAGAGGAACGCTCGTTCAGTCCGCTTCGCGGCCCGCCGCGTAGCGCGGGACGTGGCTCATACTGCTGCCGTCCCCCATCGTGCGCACGGCAAAGGTCGAGGTCTCCGGTGACAACATCACCTTCCGGAATCAGCTTCCATGTTGACGGATGGCCACCGACGAAGAACGAAGCCACGTCGCTGCTCGCCGCCGGCAGTTCTCAGGCCACCCGCGTCCGAGCTCTGCTGCAGGCCGCTGAACACGCCGCCACGATCTGCGGCTGGGTGACGACCGACGCTGATGTCAGTCTCGACCTTGTCGTTCGCGGGCCCGGACAGCCGCCAGCCGACGCGACGAACTACCTCGGCGGTATCAGCGATGTCCTGCAGGACAAGATCGTCGGACGCAACCTCGACGTAGCACACCTGGGTGAACTCGCCGCTGTCGCGCTCTATCGCGACGACCGACAGATCCGCCACATCGAATACGGCGAACGGGCCCCCAACCAGCCTTCCTACACCGTGCGCATCCACCACCTCAGCCCGCCGACCGCTGCTCCGGCCGCGAGCACGCCGCCGGACGCGGCACTCGAGGAAACGCCGACGGAACGCGGGCGCCGGGTCGTGGCAGCGCTGGCAGCCAAAGGCGCCGAACTCGTTTCGTCGTCCAGCCGGAGTACCCGGTACCGGGCGGCCGGCTAGACCTCGTGTGGCTGCTGCCGACCCTTGGGGTATTGCCCGGCATCGGCGATCCGCGGCCGGTGGTCGGGTTCGAGATCGAGTCATCGTGGCGCACCCGCAAGCACCTCAAAGGCGACTACCTCAACCTGTATGACCTCGGCGCCGCAGTCGGCGTCCTCGTCCTGCTCGGCGACGGCGACGAGGTGGAAGCGACCCGCCGGTTCGCGCAGGCCCTGGTCGACCGTCCCGGCCCACAGGTACTCGTCTGGTCCGAAGAGGACGTCCACCAACTCCTCACCGGACAACGCCCGACGCCGGCAGTGGCACCGCAGGTCGCCGCTGCGACACGGACGGCCACTGCCGGCATCGACAGTGGCCGGCACGTCGGGAAGTTCCGTGCCCTGTGGGAGTGGCTGTGCGGCCAGCCCGGCACCGAGCTACCCACGAGCTTCGCCGACATCGAGAAGGTGATCGGCATGCCGCTGCCGGGGTCGTGCCGCCGGCACCCGGCGCACTGGTCGTCCTACGACGGCAGCGCCGTCGCCCGCGCGATCCAGGACGCCGGCTGGACAGCCACCCGCGTCGACCTACGCGCCGAACGGCTCGTCCTCGTCCGACGCCCGAGCGCCGCCAACCGGTAATCCCGCATCGACGGGATGTCATACCCGGCCGGTACGGTGACGCCGTGGGTCGAGACGAACACGAGAAGTTCCCGATGCGCCTCGCCCTGCGCCACCTGTTGATGCGGTACCGAACCGGCGACGAACGTGTGGATCGTGAGGTGTTCGCCCGGCACACGATCCCTCGTAGCCCGCTCGGCCGACGAGACATCACACTGCTGACCTACATGCCTGCATCTGCGTGGGATCCGCGACCCGAGCATGTCGGACGCCTGAACTACCGGATCTGCGACCTGTGCCGTCTCGGCACCATCTTCAAGATCCACACCAGTGAGGTGTGGAAGCGACGGGGTTACGCCTCCTGGATGCTCGACCGTTCACGGCACTTCGCGCCCGACTTCACGTGGATCACCAGCCGCCAACTCCACGACGCCCGCGCATTCTGGCAACACGTCAGAACCCGCGTATCCCTCCAGTACACACCTCGACGCCCGTGCGAACACATCGAGGCCGCCCTCCGCGCTACCAAAGACGACTGGCGCGCCGCCTCAAAACCGTAGATCCGCGTCGGCGTTGATCAAGCGCCCTCGCCTGGGCGCCGCCGTCGCAGCAAGGCACGGGATGTCGGCGGGACCGCCAAGAGGTTCGGCCTCCGCACACACCGGCCCCGTGACATACCGTGGCCCCGTGAATAGATGCGTCCGTGACACCGACCGCCGCCTATGTACGCCAAGGGCGATGCGGAGCCGACCTACCGAGTTCAGCGACTTTTGCTGCCGGTAATGGCCGACAACAACACCCCGATGCCGATCGACGGCGCATGCGCCGAGGCAGTACGGGATCTGATCGCGCGTCGTGCTGAGGTCGCGCACAGCGGCGTGGAGGTCCAGGCAGCCGAACCGCTTCCGTGGTGGCGAAGCCTGGTTCGTCGACTCAGCCACGAAACGCCGGACGCACACCATCCGGCTGTACCCGCGGTCGCGGGTGCGCCTTGGCAGGACAGACCGTCTCCGGAACGCCGGGGGTGGCGAAGCCGATCGGCGTACCTGAAGGGCGGAGAAGAGCCCGTGGCCGAGGTCGACTACCAGACCTGCATGGCCTGTCGCCTTGGCTCGGTGGAGCAGCCCTACACCCTTCCCCGATTTCAGCGCCGCGGCCTCGCCGCTGCCGCGCTAGCAGCGCTCCGCGCTGAGCATCCCGGCCTGTCCTGGCACACCCTCGGAGGCCACATCGACGGCTCGCCGGCGTTCTGGGACACCGTCGGCGCCGACATCCCTGGCGGTTACCGACCGCGCGGCGTCTGCGCCCACGTGACCCCAGGCGGATAGCATCCCCTTCCGCCGCCCCGGAGACGGTCCGCTGAGAGCCCACAGGAAGGCGCCGGACCGGCGGCAACCCCGCCGCGCACGCTCGTTCCGTCGACTTCGCGTCCTCGGCCGCAGCACACGGTCATAAACCGGCCGGTAACTATCGCGGAACCGTGCAGCGACCATCCCTACTGGCCCGGGACTTCGGCAGGCAGTGCCAGCGGCTGGGTCAACGGATCGATGTCGTCGACATGTTGCTCGGCCCATGCCAGCCACTCCCACGCCCGCGCGACCTCGCCGCCGCCGTTGCCCGTGTCGAGGGCGGCGGCGCGGGTCTCGATCTCGGTGCGCATCGCGGCCACGTAGGCGCGGGTACGGGCCGCGCGTTCCCACCGCTTCACCTGGTCATGCAACACCTCGGCGCGGTGTTTCTCCAGCCGCTTCTGCGCCTCTCGCCGCTGCGCCCGCTCGAGCCGCCGTTGCGCTTCCGCCTCAGCCTCTTGCCGTTGCCGGGCTCGGTGCGCGTCTTCCGCCGCACGGGTCTCTATCTCGGCAAGTACGTCCGGCAGCTTGTCCTCCAACGTCGTGCGTTTGCCGTCCGCCCATCGGCAGGTTCTTCCCTCCCGCCCGCCGTAGCCGGTCAGCTCAAACCGCAGGACACCCGTTCCGGTGTTGCTCGCGGAGTACGAACCGCGACCTAGATAGTTCTGCTGCTCCCAATGCCTGCGGGACGGCATCCCCACCTCGATGACCCGCACCGCCTGCGCATGCCCGCCGATGGTTACCGTGATGTGCCCGTCGTTAGTGCCGCTCCACCGCCGGCCGCTGCTGTAGCCGCCGTACGGCACCGGATCAGGAGCCAGCCCAACCTCGTGACCACGCCTCTCCGCCTCGACGACCAGCGCATGAACCAGCCGCACCGCCCGCGACACCACCGGCTTGGAGATCTCATGGCGTTCGCTGCGGTCGCGAAACAACACCGCCACCGGGTGATACCGCGACACCCGCTGCGGCACCGGCACCGCACGACGAACAACATCGGTCCCGATGATCGCATCCTCGAGCCGGATCTCCAGTTTCCGGCCGGCGGCGTGCGAGGTGACCAGACGCTTGCCAGCCGGGACCTTGCCGTACCGATTCGCTGACAACACCAACTGCTCAAAGTCCGGGGTGCTCGGCCGGCCAGCCACATACAGCGGCTGATCAACGAGCAGGACCCCGCCGCCATCGACCAGGTCGGCCAGCATCTGCTCCACCGGACCACGCCGATGGCCCTTGGCGGCCGCCTTCGTGCGTGCCGACGAGTCATCATCGGCATCAGGATTCGAACCCGCAGTCTCGACGACCGCCGCATCCCCTGGTGTGCCGAGCCTGTCCCCGCCCGGTGCGGCACTGCTGTCCCGCTTCGGCTTACTGCCGGACGCCACCACAGTGCGACGATCTTGACGGCCGGCGCGTTTCCAGGTGGGCCGCTCAGGCATGCGGCCATGCGCGAGGTAGAAGCGGCCGGCATCAGTCACCGTCGCTGACCACACCCCGCCCCGCTTCGAAATCGCCACGAGCCGGCGGCCCTGCAACGCAACAGCGGTCGCCTTGTAGGAGTACCCAGACACCACTCCCTCCGGGCAGCCATCAGCGATCCACGACAGCACCACCACCTGCCGCGCGTTCAACGCGCCCGCGTAGTCCACCACCTCGTTCTACCGAACCGACACAGACAAGACGCAGCAGCCTCTCCGAAGGTCCGGCTTGGTTCTCCGGCCAGGAATGCAGCTACGCAGCGTAGCGATGCATCGATCCTCCAGAGAGGGCCGATCCAGCCCAGAGCGATTCCGCCGACGGCAGCGGACATCGAATCCGCTGGCGCTGACGGGCGCCATGATGATCATCTGCAGGTCGACCAGGTGATCTAGATCTCCGCAAGGCAAGAGGCACGGACCCCTGAGCATCCCCGACTGTTCCGTATGGCGCGGATGCCGGCGACGATGCGTTTGTGAGGACACTCCTCAACTTCGGACCACGCTTCCATGGGATCCTCATGCTTGGAGCGCCATAGGTGTCGGTACTGGATTCGGTGCCGTGTTCGGGCCTGCGACCTCGTGTGTCGCGGCGGGTCCAGGGGAGGGTCGGGGCCGCCCGCATCCGAGCCCCAGAGGTGCTACAGGCGCGATCGATCGCAGTATCCCATCACCACGGCGCCCAACTGATACTGGACTTGATAGGTTCCTTCCTCCGCTCAGTTGGCGCTGGTGCCAGCTGGCACGTCAGTGGAGCGAGTGAATGGCGTGAGCGGAGCCGGGCCAGGTCAGCCGCAGCACAAATCGGGACAGTGGGCCGCGTTCACAGCGGACGCGCCTACGAAGCAGCCGCGCGCCTACCCGACCGCACGACGCTGGCAACGACCCGATGGGTGCCGTATACCGCCAACCGACTCGTGGTAAGAGCGTGGAGGCAACTCGTCCTCACACCCAGCTCAGCCAGCCGAACGCGGCAGCACCGGAGGATCACGGACGGCCGAAGCCTAGTTATGTCAGGGGTGCAGTGCAGAATGTCAGCGGTGCGGCCGATGGCGCGCCACTCCCCGTAGGGTATCTACCTCATCGTCTGGAGTGTTTCGTGACCGAGAGTAGTCGGAAGCAGTACATTCACCGGGCACTTACGGATCATAAGGAGCGTGTAAGCCCGGAGACGGTCCGTCTTCCGCTGCGAAACTCCGAAATTCTGCCGGTCATCGAAGTGCCCTTGAACGTGCCAATCCTGAACGCGGATAGCTTCCGTATTGCTCCTCAACTCGCAGAACATCCCCAGCGTGACCTTGTGGCGGCAGACCCCGAGTCGGCCGAGGCGCAAGAGGTGGTCGCAGAGCTCGTGCGGGCCGCCCACCGCAAAGCCGAAGAGCTCAAAGCAAATCTGCTGGCAGAAGGCGGGCAGACCCAGCCGGGCGTAATCACCCGGGAGGGAAAGCTTATTAATGCGAATACAAGGTGCGTACTCCTAAGGGAACTTGAGCGGGAGGGAACCGGTCCAACCAGCACACTTCGTGTTGCGGTCCTGCCCAATGGAATCACTGACCCCGAGCTGCTCGAGTTGGAGATGGTCCTTCAACAGCAGGTCGAACTCAAGGACGAGTACAGGCTGGTCAGCGAGCTAATGATGATCCAAAGACTCTTCAACGAAGGCTTCTCAGACGAGCAAATCGCACGCAAGCTTCGCAAGAAGGGGAAAGAGGTCAAAGAAGCGAGAGAAATTCTCAACCTCATGCACCGCGCCCGCGCTCTGACCGTCAATCCGCTTCCACTGACCGCCTTCGACTCTGCTGTTGATCGACGCCAGAATTGGTCAGAGTTGCTGCGGGAGGTCAAGAGCGTAGATGGGGAGAGTCCGCGCTCTGGAGACATGCACATAAAGCGGTGGCTGATCGCCTACTTCTCTCGCGCTAGTTCAGTTCACAAACTTCGTTTCGCTGTCGAGGATTGGGTGGAACGCGACGGGGTACTAGAGTCGATCCAGGAGCATGATGACCTCCGCTCCATTCTCGACACAACCGAAGCCTCGCCCAAGTCCGCAAACACGAATGGCGCCTCAGAACAATCAGATAAAGAGGCAGATTTCGAAGCCGATCTTGGTCTCGATTTACTCATCGACGATGAAACTGAGCCGGCTCCCGGATCTGAGCAAGTCGACGCAATTCTCAATCTCGTTGTAGCGGCGAATAACGTCGGGGATGACCTAATATCGCTACCCAACGGTACGTCGATATCCGGCACCGAGGCACTGGATGCCGTCGGTCGCGGAGTTGAAGCTGCTCTCGACTCAGTAAAGCGACGCCGCCAGGCTGGGGGGCGACTAACGCGTCCCATTACCGAGCTGGATCGAGCACGTACAGCCCTCAAGAATGCGGATGAAGCGTTGGCCGAGGTGATAGCAGATCCAGAGTTTGCCTCCCACCTCAAACCGACAGCCAGCCGGGCACAGCAGCTCGCTGAACTAGCGGCCGAAATCCTGGCGAAGTTGAACCAACGCCATGACGATACAAATTTTGAGCAGACCGAGCTTCCGGCATGACGACGGCGCAGGGGAATCCGCGGCTGACCATGACGCTTGCCGGCAGTCCTGTAAGGATCGTGGTGACGCGATACGCGGTAACGGATGACCAGTGGATGGAGGTCGGGCTGCTGCTGGCCGAAGAGCAGCCTCGGCCGACTCAACCCATGAAGGTGCGACCAGAAACTCTGTTGGCACGCCGAGGCGGCCTGAAAGGCATCCTTTCGCGTCACCGGATACGGCTGGAGCCAGATCCGGCGGTTCGACAGCTCCTTTCCCGGACCAAATTGGATGACGAGCGAGCCCTCAACTCCCTTTCCGGTAGCGCTTCGGAAGTCGTGGTGTCTGTAGACCAAATGTCAACAGGGACGCTGCCTGAAGGGCCGCTCACTCATCGTCTAACCCGTGACCTTCGGCCCTTCCAGCAACGGGACCTCGCAAAGTTGGCCTCTCTCTCTCACGGAGCCAATTTCTCCGTACCCGGCGCTGGCAAGACTACAGTTACGCTGGCCCTTCACCTAATCGCCCGCAGTGTGGGCCGAATCCAACGCATGCTCGTTGTGGCTCCCCTCTCCGCTTTCGGCGCATGGGAGGAGGAAGCAACCCACATTGTCGATCCGCCCTTGACCATCGCTCGGTGGCGAGGCGGTGCCGTACCCCGAACCGACATCGTTCTGATCAATTACCAGCGTCTGCCTACGGCCGTCGATCGCCTTTCAGATTGGATGAGCCAGCAATCTGTCCATCTCGTTATCGATGAGGCTCATCGCGCGAAGCGTGGGGCGACTGGCGGATGGGGAAGAGCGCTACTTGACCTGGCACCGCTTGCAGAACGCAGAGACATTCTTACTGGAACTCCGGCCCCGAATCATCCCCGGGATTTGAGGTCTCTTATCGATATTCTTTGGCCCGGGGGCCGCGTATCGTCTCGACTTCCTCGGCAGGCGCTTCAGCAGGATCCGCCGCTAAACGCGATGGCGGCAATTGCTGATGCGATCCGACCGATCTTTGTCCGAACCAACAAGCGTGAGTTGGAGTTGCCAACAGTATTGATTCGGCCGGTGCGCGTGGCGATGGGCCCTCTTCAACAGAATATTTATGACGCAATGCTTAGCCGTTACGCTGGAATGTTTGACCTTGACCGGCGCGACAGTGCCATGTTCTCCCAGATGGGAGAGGTGTCGATGTATTTGCTTCAGGCCGCGTCGAGCCCGAGGCTTTTGTCCCGCGGGACCGACCAGACGCAGAGCTATCGCTACCCACCGCTCGCGATTCCTTCCGGAAGCCGGCTGGCGGCTCTTGTTGACTCGTATTCCGATCACGAGGTGCCGGCAAAGGTGCAGAGAGCGTGCGCTATTGTGAGAGACAATGTTAATAGAGGCGAAAAGACTCTAGTCTGGTCCAACTTCCCTGACAACTTGCTGACGTTGGAAGCTCAACTCGCCGCCCTCTATCCGGCCATCATTTACGGCGCAGTATCAAGCGACGAGGATGCACAGCCAGGCGTCCGCACGCGCGAGCGCGAATTGGACCGCTTCCGAAATGACCCGCGGTGTATGGTATTGCTGGCGAACCCGGCAGCCATGTCGGAAGGTGTCAGCCTGCATCGTGTCTGCCACAATGCTATCTATCTAGACCGCACGTTCAATGCGGGCCAATACCTTCAATCACTTGACCGGATTCATCGACTCGGGCTTCCGCCAAACGTCGTGACAAACGTTACTCTACTTGTAGCAGAGGGGACTATCGATGAGCGGGTGAACCGGCGCGTCGAAGAAAAGACCCGACGATTGTCTCGCATGTTGTCCGATCCTGGATTGGTCCAGATGGCACTTCCGGACGATGATGACTTCGGCGAACTCGTCGATGATCCTGACGACCTTGAAGATATTCTTCGTCACCTCGGAGAAGCGCCTACTGGCGACGTGGCGACAGATGAACGTTAGTCTTTTCACGAATTACCAATTGCTGGCGGCGCTTTACGTCGCCAGAGTCTTGCATCCCGACGGGAGCGACGAAACAGCAGTCGAGCGTGCGTACCTCACGGCGGCAACAGACGGTATGTATTCACCTGCCACCCTTCGAGAGGCTGAAGCTGCTCTCCTACATGCGAATCTGATTCTTAGGGTTGACCGGCGGATCCGTCCAACAGATCAGCTTGTGCGTCTCCGCGCATTCGAAGATCGTGATGCGGTAGAGATTCTAGCGGTCTGCTTGGCCGTCTTTGCCGGCACTCCAGACCACGAGGTCAATCCCGACGCTCCGTCGGCTCCCCTTACAGATCCCGACCAACGCGCAGAGATTGGGGCCGCCGCAGAAGATTTCGTGCTAGATGTCTGCCGTCGAGAGTTGGACTCTCTTGGACGGAGCGATCTAGCGGCAAAAACGCAGCGTGTGAGCCTGATTTCAGATTCACTCGGCTTCGATATATTAGCGCCTGTTATCGGCGGCGCTTCCCGGCGACTTGAAGTGAAGGGTCAAAGCACATCGAGTCGCCCATTCGTCAGATTCTTTTTGACCCGAAACGAGTTTGAGGTGGGTCGACGCTGCCCCGAATGGTCTTTGGTGTGTTGCCAGGTCGGTTCAAGCCCTAATGTGGTCGGATGGTGCAAAGCTGGCACATTAGCCCCGTATTTGCCTCAGGACCGAAATGGTAGGTGGACCGAAGCATTAGTCACGCTGCCCATATCTACATTGTTTCCTGGCTTGCCGGACCCCATATAATTCGGTGGCCGAACCCATGATCGAAACTCCGGCCGTGGGATATTCGCGCAGGCCGCGTAATTAGCAGAATCGACTACACCTACCTTTAAGGAAGACAAGCCGTGCCACCCCGAGCAGCCGATCGTCGCGTCACTCCACCTCAGGCGGACCCCATCACTATACCGTCCGAGAGGAACTTGCGCATCTGGCCGCCTTCGGTTTCGGAGGTCGCTCGCTGGTGCAGAGCGCAAAAGCTGGAACCCATTGCGCAAAGTGCGGTCGTTGGCCCTAATCATCGCGAGCGGCAGCAGCTTGCTGCGCTTGGTGGCGTCGCGGCGGCACTTGTCCGCCGTTCGGGTGGATCATCTGCACTGGATACCTTTCCACTGGCAGTACAGCGCTGGTTGGCTGATGCTCCGGAACCGCCGCATGAGTTGGTTGAGGCGCTTTGCAAAGATATCGATGATGGAATCGATCCGTTGGCACTGGTGTACGAGCGGATCGTCTCCGGCCCTAGGCGCCGCCGGCTTGGTACCTTCTTTACTCCAACCCCAGTCTTGAACTATGTCCGCGGAATCGTCAAGCGGGCACCGCATCCACCGCGTATCGTCGCTGATCCGGGGGCTGGGGTTGGCGCATTCACGGTCGCAGCGTTGAGATGGTGGAGGAACTGCGAAATCCATGCCGTAGACGTCAACCTGGTCACGCTTGGCCTGCTTGCCTCTCGACCCGATCTGAAGATGCCTGGATCCGGGATCGGCAGCAACTCGCGGCTTAGGGTTCGACATGAGGATTTCCTGGAATGGCTCACCTTCAGGTGGCCCAATTTGCATGGGCCGCGCCTATTGCTCGGGAATCCTCCATATACGAGGCACCAGCAGTTGACTGCTGCCGAGAAGGCTTCCGCTCGGGCCGCTTCGGGGGACCTATCGCCGGGCGCACGATCAGGCCTCTCTACGTATTTTCTGGCTGCTTCTTTGGCAGCACTCGGCCCGGAAGATTCGCTGTGCTTGTTATTGCCCGCGAACTGGCTAGAGGCACACTATGCAAAGTCGGTTAGGCAGCGAATTTGGATGAACGCTAGGCGACCAACCGAGCTTCACCTCTTTTCGAACGATTTGAACGTCTTTCCGAACGCTCAAGTAGCGGCAATGATTATCTACGTAGGACCCGAACGAAAACGAAAGCAGCCGCTAAAAATCTTTCGTGTGGCAGGCGATCTGGAGTCCGGTTTCATTGAACCCACTCCAAGCGAGGTTCAACGCGAAGGTGTCACGCCGCCGAGCTTCAGCCCACGCAAGCTGCTCGCTTCTCCGAGTACCGCCATTCGCGCTATACGCGGAGCGGAGCCTGTGCCCCTCGGGGTACTTGCGGTCGTCCGACGCGGAGTTGCTACTGGAGCAAACGCTTTCTTTCTGCGAACAAAAGTAGAAGCGGATGCCTTGCCAATTGGATCCTGCATCCCCGCCATCAGCCGGCTGCGCGACCTGCCTGGGGACGAACTCAATAGGGCCGCCCATGCAGACCTCAGCGGTCGTAGCGGGCGGTGTTGGCTCCTCAATCTAAATGAAGACATGGCGAAGAATGCACGCATTGAGGAATTAATTGCCGAAGGCGAGGTTCAAGGCTACCACAAGGGCTATCTCTGTCGGACCCGCGATCCTTGGTACATTGTTGAGAAGATCTCCGTACCCGACATTCTGATCGGCCCAATGGGGAAGGAAACATTTCGGGTCGTCGTAAACACCGTGGGCGCAACACCCACCAACACTCTCTATGGTCTCCGCCTCAATAGGCGCCGTTCTGGCGGGATCACTGAGGAAATCGGTGCTCTTGCGTCTTGGCTACGGAGCGACTCCGGGCAGGATGCGATGCGAGTGGCCGCGAGAAGTCACCATGGTGACGGCCTTGTGAAGTTGGAGCCAGGTGCACTCAAGCAGGTCATGGTTCCTTGGACTGTTGCGAACCTACTGATGGGGTGACGACGTGGCCGGTTCAGTTCAGCGAAGCCACAAGGCTTGAATGGTCAGGTTTGTGTCGGGGTTCGAGGGTGAGGCCGGCGTGGGCGGGGAACCCGTCGAGGAGGTCGATGCGGTACTGGATGCTCTTGAGCCGGTGCTTGACGATCGCCTGGAGGTGGTTGATGCCGGTGACGGCGAGGTGCCGATGCTGCCTTTGAGCTGCGACCAGACGCCTTCGGTCGGGTTTCAGGTCCGGGGCGTAGGCGGGGAGTGGGATGACCTGCAGCCAGTCTGGCGTCGATCATCTGCCGCATCGCGGCGCTGATGTGGGTGTTCAAGTTGTCCCAGACCAGCAAGATCTGCCCGGCGAGTTTTGGTGTGCGGCGTCGATCAGGGCGATGTAGTCGCATTCGCTGAAGGAGCGTCGTTCGCCCTTGCGGTTGCGGTGCGCGCCATCGTGCGGTAGATCAACCGGGAGCGGCGTCCGGGTCGGTAGCCGGTCAGACGGCCTGCTCGTCACGCTCGACCGCGCGATGTTTCGGCACCTGCACCGACCAGCCGAGGCGGTACATGATGTTCGCGGTCCCAGCGCAGCGTGTACCGGACGTGGAACTCCGCGCGATCAGATCCGACATCCTGGCAAAGGTCCAGCGTTGATCGTCACCGAACCCGTGCACCGCCGGGCCCTCATCGAGCGCCTCGGCGAGCCGGGCCAGCCGAGATTCGTCCAAGCCGCCACCGTCGGGATGTTTCATCCCACCGGCCTGCCGACCCCGATCGACCGATGTCACGCCGACACACCGGACACCCATCGCTCAACCCGACCATTCAACCTCTGTGGCCAGCTAAGGGACGCAACCAGCAGACTCCTAGACGCTAGTGAGCACCCTAGGCTTGCGGACTCCGGCGCCCGCTGCTGGCTCTTGACGATTGACGATAGTAAAGGTGGCCATCCCGAGGTTAGAAAGATCGTAGATGAGGGCGAAGCGGCCGGTTTCCATCTGCGTCATCTATGCGACATCAGGGATTGCTGGTCCGCCATCGAAAAAATCGCCGCACCAGACATTCTGGGGCCCAATGGGAAAAGAATTTTCGCATCGTCGTCAATAGCGCAGCGGCCATCTCCACCAACACTCTATGCGGACTACGCCTAAAATGGCGCGACAATAGAATCATGCACAACGTGCACAAACTTACCTTCTGGATCGGTAGTGCACCTAAGCAGGAGGCTCCAAGGAGGGCGGCACGGAAGCATCACAGCGACGTCTAGTCGAGCTCGAACTAGGAGCCTTAAAGCTGCTACATCTTCCCGGACAGCATCGCAAGTCATTTTCAATATCAGGCGTTGCCTTTGCCCAGGGATCACAGCCGCCTGCCAGCAGTCGAAGCCCTGCCGCGACGCCGGCAGACCTCCTCCCCCGGCATCGCAGCCGGACAGAGATCCGCCGCACGGAGAGGACTTCCCTGAGGGCTACAGCAGCACCGGCAGGTACGCTGTGTGTGACTGTGTCGACATGTGTGAACAGGGAAGGAGCGGGCAACGCATGACAGCCGCTGTTCCAGAGCAACTCTCGTTTACAGTCGATACGCACTTGTTGCGTGAGCTTGGTGCGCTTCTAGTCGGCCGAGAATCTACCGCTCTGCTCGAGCTGATCAAGAACTCGTACGACGCCGACGCTCGTCGCGTGACTGTACACGGCGAGGCGCTGCACGACCCTTCAGGCTACATCCTAATTTCCGATGATGGGAATGGAATGACGTTCGCGAGGTTCCGCGACGCATTCCTGAGAATCGCAGGTCGTGACAAAGAGAATAACCGACTTTCGCGCCGCTTCGGTAGACGTTTTACCGGGGCGAAAGGTATCGGCAGGCTCTCAGCTCATAAACTTGCGAGCTCTTTGATAATTGACAGTCTTCCTCGCGACCTTCCCGATCGCGATAATATCGATGAGGTGGTTGGCGTCCATGCCAGGCTCGACTGGGATCGCATGGAGCATGAGCACGAGGATCTTGGGTCTCTCGGGGACACGCTAATCGCTCGCCGCGTCGAGGTCACGGAGGACGCACCGAGAGGAACTAGCCTCACCTTGACGGGCCTGCGCGACAGTTGGCCGCAGTCACGGCTAGGTCCGTTTCTTTCAGAGATCCGGCGCTGTCGACCGCCTGAGGTTCTAATTGGCAGGCTTCCGGCAGAAGTGATTCGCGATCCGCTTCTGTTCGCGGAACCGATCATCCGCGAACATGGACCAGACGATCCAGGGTTCTTCCTTGAGTTGACCGGTGATTTCGAGAGCGGCGACGAACTCTGGTTGACAATGGCACACAGAGCCGACTGGATTATCGAGATAGACAGCACTTCTAAAGGCGTCAACTACGGAGTCTCCCCAACAAGGCGAACGTTCGAGAAGCTCTCCAAGCGAGCGGAACCGTCGTGGATTCGGACCTATCGTTTCTCCGGGACCCATCCCGATCCAAAGCGGGGGCCCTTTTTTCAAGCACGGATTATGGTTACAGAGGGGACGCTGGGCCCGGCTCGTAGCAGGGCGCCCCTCGCCAACTTCTCCCGACACGAATCCGGCATCCGCGTATTTCTTGAGGGATTCCGCGTGCTGCCTTATGGTTCCGCCGGTGATGACTGGCTTCTTCTCGACCGGGACTACGTTAAGAGGCGCCGTGAGTACCAAGTCGATGTAGAGGACTCAGAGCTCTCCCCGGTCGACAACGAAGGCTTCTTTCAGCTCGGCAATCGCGCATACTACGGAGCGGTCTTCTTGACTGAAGGCCGAGCACCGCACCTTCAAGCGCTAGTCAATCGCGAAGGTTTTCTTCCGGACTCTTACTTTGAAAATCTTCGGTCTATGGTCCGATCCGGCGTTGACCTCTGCGTCAGGACACGCGCAGCTTTAGATCGTCGAATCACGGATTCTGAAAAGCATACCGAGCGCCGCAAGAGTGCATCCTCTGAACAGGAGCCCGCTCGAAGAATAGACGAAAATGGTAACACTTCGAATCAAGAAACTGGGTCTGACCGGCAGGACTTATCTACGACGCCAGCATCTACCGGATCGACCAGTTCACCGGCGGTAAAAGCACCCCAGGCAGTTTCACCGTCTTCTGGAATCGCTAGCCTGGAAGAAGTCTTAAGTAATGCGGTTCAGGCGTTTTCGGACGCTAGGGCCTCACAGACAGACGAGTCATCAAAGAATCTCGGTCGTGTGGTGCAGGCCCTTGATCTTGTACGGCATCAGATAGAGGATGTCCGCGACGAGCATGTGATGCTCCGAACCCTTGCCGGACTAGGAACACAATACGCGGCATTCGTCCATGAGGTTAATGGCCTCTTGTCACAGGCTCAAGCGATGCGCCGATCTGTCGAACGGCTTATGGACGCTGGCCCATACACGCCTGAGCAACTGCGAGGGCTGCGGCGCATCCTGGGAACATCCGACGAACTCGTGCAGGCACTTACGCGCCAAGCAAGCTATCTAAGTGATGTCATTGGTCCTGACGCAAGGCGCCGGCGACAGCGCCTAGTAGTGCGAGACCGCATCGAATCGGCCCTTCGCCTACTTCAGTCGCGTATTGGTCGACGACAACAGATCGTTACCATTACAGTGGATCACTTAACAAAATCTCCCCCAATCTTTCCTGCCGAGCTCGCGATCGTTCTGACCAACCTCCTTACCAACGCCGTAAAGTTTGCAGGCATCGGTGGAAAGATCCTGGTGCGCGCCTGGCTAGACGAGCGTGCGTCGCTCCATTTGGTTGTAGAAAATTCGGGTTTGGCCGTCGCCACAGCCGACAGAGAGCGATTCTTCCGGCCCTTCGAATCGACGACGGTCGAGATCGACGCAGTTCTTGGGCAAGGCATGGGCCTTGGCCTACCTATCGTGCGGAGCCTTCTCGCGGACTACAACGGCACTGCCCAATTTGTCGACCCTTCTGACGGATTTCAGACATCGGTCGAGGTAGTACTTCCTGATCCCCGCCCTCGGCCTCCACGTGATCAACCGACGTGATACACCAAGGTTCCGCACGGTGCAGTAGAGTACGTGCGCCAGGAGGGAGGCGCGGGTGCTTGATCCATTTGATCGAAATGATCAACCCGTTGTCTACCTCGTAGACGACGATCCACAGCTGGCAGCGGTAGATGGCTTAGAGGCCTTTGACGTGTCAGCCAGCTGGCTTCACCCGCTCGAGGTTGCCGCACATCACCTCGAGACAGCCACCCTGCTGGCCGTTGACGAGTATTTCGATCTTCGCCATGAAACCTATGGCGACGACCTCACTCCGCTGTCACCGAATCTTCCGATTTCGACGGTTCCCCAAGACGGCTTGGCGTTGGCGGCCGTGCTTCGGTCAGCTAGCAAACCCCTTCGCCGGGGACGGCAGCCCATCGGTATCACCTTGCGCACCGGACAATTGGATGAGCTGACCGTTGGTCTTCCCCGAGGGGTTCGCCAGCCGTTGGTGGCTGCTGCTCATGATCTTGAGTGGGTTGTCGCTAAACAGCAGGAACAAGTCGTTTCGCTTGATCAGTCCGACACGGATCCATTAGGTCAGGTCGCAACCCTCGCGAAGGCACTTTTCTCATATCCCTCGGCCTGGTCGTCTCGCACTGCGCGTGAAACTGGTCTTCGTTGGCTATCAGTGCCGTCACGTGACTGGGAATCCCTCGCGATTCGCCAAGCGCTCCAATGCCGGCCTCCGATCGAGGTCGCATCTACGAGTCAGCATGGCCTGGCTTGGGTCCGGTGGCTTGCTCAGCGGATTTTGCCGTTTCCCACGTTCTTGTTAAGTGTAAATCGCACAGCCACGCTACTGGGAATTACTGGCTCGAGTCTGCTTAGGATTCTGGGCGAGGATTCAAGCGTTGCAGACTCGCTGCGCACCTGTCTCTATGACGGACCACTCCGCGGCCTCCAGGGCGTGCGTTTCTGGCGTGCGGGTATTCACCATCTCATTGGTGACCTAGTAGGGCCGGAAGATCTTGACGAACCACGCGAAATTGGGGACGCCATTTGCTCTAGAACTTCACTTGCCGTACCACTCGACATGTTCGACCCCATCGTGTGCATTAATCGCGATTATCAGGAGACCGAGCCGCCGGTCGAACGCTCTAGTGCGGAGAGGCTTGTGCCCGATGGCTGGCCCGCGTATGCAGATGCAGCGTGGGGGAAGAAGGAGGACGTCGATCAGGGCGAGATGGTCGAGCTTCTTGTCCCGAAACTAGCCTAGGTTGACCACGTGCAGCTTGTCACGAGCATTGCGTCGCCAGCAGTTGTCGGCGACTGCGACGTCTTACTCTGTGCAGGCTTCGTTGACAAGCAATACGGGTTAGGCATGCTGTACAAGCGCCTCAATCCTCGACTATGCATTCCCCCTGCGGTGATCGACGAGCTGGCAAAGCATCGCCGGAGCAACAACGGCCATCTACGAGGGTCCGCAGAAAAGATCCTTGGCCGGCGTGCAGTGTTTATCAACCGAATTGAAGACAATAGCCAATTGAACGCTCGGCGGGCAGTTCGAAGAGAGATCGAACTCGCGGAGGAACGTTTGGCTAAGTCCCGGGGACGGGACTATCGGCCGAAACCTTACGGCCACTCAGGCGAAATTCAAGGCATTCTGGCTGCCCACAACGCGGGCGGGATTTTCCTGTCGAACGACCGGGCCGCTTTGTTTGTCGCGCACAGCAGAGGAATTCCAATCGCCACTTACCCCACGCTTCTTGCCGCAGAGATACGAGACGGAGCACTCTTGGCTGAAGACGCTTCGCAAGTTTGCAGCAGCATTGTCGATATCGGATGGAGTTGCGGCGTTAGCGACTTCAGCGCTTTGAGATTAACTGAACTAATTGTTCCCGACGGGATCTAATTTGGTCATATTGCATTCGGCGCTGGCGTGTCGTCTGGGCAGGAACAGGACGGCGCTGATATCACGGGTGCCTCGATAAGTGCGATTATCGTGCGTCTTTCGTTACGCGACCAGCGGACCAGCCAACTCTACCTAAAGATGACATCCCGGTGCCGTGGCATCGCCCAGCTCGACTGAAACGCAAGCACGCACGTAGGCCGCGGCTCGTACACTGTCTCAGACTGGCGTCGGTCGTCCAACCGGACCTCGCATTCAAGGCCGGTGGCTTGAAGAGCGTGTGTTGGCTTCATCTGGAATCCGCCGTTCGGTGGCAGGCCGACAAGCCTCGTTGGCAAGGGCAGGTGGTCCAGCTCGAAATACGCTCGGCCTGCGGGTGGTGGTCGAGGGAGACGATGAGGCACAGCTCGTGCTGCTGGCCGGAATGGGCTGCCGCCTCGTGCAGGGCTACCACCTCGGCCGACCCGAGCCGGTCGAGTCTTTGCAACGAACGGGCGGCCGCGCTATCCGCAACGACCGTCTGGGACCCGGCGGCCAATGCCTCACCATCCGCCCCATGGGCCGATCCGCGGCCCGGGGACAGGCAGGACGAAAGTCTCGATGCCCTGGCGCAGGGCGTCGGCCGTTTTGTGTAGCTGGTCGATGCCGATGTCGGCGCCCATGTAGCCGGCCGTCCCGCCGACGAAACCGCCGATCAGTCCGGTAACGAGGGCGCCAGGGCCGGTTTCGATGCCCAGTGCCGCGCCGAGCATGAAGCCGCCAACGAAGCCGCCGACCCATCCGCCGGTTTCTCGGGCCGCCTGTTCGACGACCGGCAGCGATGAACCGGTGCGCTGCCCTTCTTCGTACGCCGCCACCATGTTGCTGCCGGTCGAGTAGATGCCATAGATGAGCAGCGGCGTGGCTACTACGCCCGGCACGGACGCGAACCCGCGCGGGGCCTTAATCCGGGGTGGCTCCGCGATGACCCCGATGCCGATCCCGGTCTCCGCCGCGATGACCTTCGCCCGGGCCATCACCCCGGCCACGACCGCCTTCGGCCCGCGCACCGTGATCAGGATGTTCTCTCTGGTGGGCAGCACCAGGTCGGGGTTTTCGACGCGCAGCTTTTCGAGCCCTTTCATATGCCGCTGCACCTGCTCGACGGCCTTCCTGATCATGGCGTCGACGTTCTCAGACCGGAGTTTCCCGAGTTCATCCACGTAGTGGCCGCCCTTCTTCCAGGCGGTCAGTGACTTCTGTTCGAGGGCGCGTAGACCCCTGCCGAGCCGGGAGGTGACCGCGTCGAGTCTCCCTTCGGGTATCGGCACCTCCCTCGCGACCACGTTGGTTCCCTTACTCGTGATCAAGGCTTGTTGCCGTGTTGCCTGTTCCGCGCCGACAGCCGCGTTGACCCGGATGTCGCCGCGCGGCTTGACGTTGGCCGTGTCTGGGCCCGGCTGGGCCGGTTTCTCCTGCCGTCCGTCGCGATCGACCAGTCGTAGCGGGTTGCCCGCGGCGTAGTTGTAGGCGCCGGTCCCGTCCGTGCGTGGGGCCGGGTCAACCGCGGTCCACCGGCCCAGCCAGGGTGCGTAGTACCGCGCATCGTGGTAGGCGAACCCGGACTCCTCGTCGCGTTCCGTGGCGGTATAGCGGTAGCGCTTGCGCCGGTAGCTGCCGAACGCCGTCTCCCCGTACGGCAGGTACTCTTCGCGAGCGAGCAGCGTCCCGTCCCCGGACAGGGTGGCGGCGACGCTCGAGAGATGGTCACCGAGCTGGTACGTGACCGGGTGTGCGCTCATCGGGTCGTCGGGTAACGCGTCCCCCCGCCGGATGGTGGCCAGGGCCGCACCGGCGTCGGTCAGCCGGATCTCGTCCACGACGGTGTCCCCGCGGACCAGTCGCTCGAACGGGCCCACGTAGACGGTGACCAGGTCCGGCCCGCTGCTGCGCCGCACCACCTTGACGACCCGCTTTCCGGTGCCGTCGTAGCGGTAGCGGGCGGACACCGTCGGCTCCGCATCTTCGGTCTGGTCGCGGAAGGCGACCAGACGGTCGGCGTAATCCCATTCCAGGAACCGGTTGTCGGCCTCGGCGAGTAGGTTGCCGCAGTCGTCGTGCCGGTACGGGATCGTCGTGCCACCATCGGTGAGCGAGGCCAGCCGGTTGCCGTCCCCGGTGGCGAAGACCCGGGTGTATCCGCCGCCGGTCGCCGCATGCCGTAGTTCGATCAGGTTGCCGGCGTCGTCGTAGCGGTAGGTCTCCTGGTAACGGCGGGTGCGAGTGACGTCGTCGCCGCGCGGCACGTCCAACCACGGCGGCGCCGGAACCGTGTCGGTCTCGCGGCCGTCGGCCGCTACCAGCCGATCGAACGCGTCGTAGTCGAAGACCCGGTCGAGGGCGTCGAGGTCGCCCGGTGGCACGCCGCAGCCCGGCGTGCGGTCGGCGAGGACGACCAGGTTGCCGTTCAGGTCGTACCGGTGGGTGAGGTCCTGGAGCACCGGGCCGTCGCAGGTCCACGTGCCGGCCTCGGTGGTGACGGACTCGGCGCGCAGCCGGCGCAGCCGGCGCGTGCGAGGGTCGTAGCCGAAGCGCAGCAGCACACCGTTGCCGAGCAGCGCCACGCTGCGGCGGCCATGCGCGTCGTAGGCGATATCGCGCAGGTGCGCGACTCCGTCGACCGTTACCCGGGTGATGCCGCCACCACGGTCGTAGGCGAACTCGATGACCGCGCGTGAGCCCGTGACGTCGCGGGGAGCAACCAGTTCGCTGCGCCGGCCGAGCGCGTCGTAGCGCGCGTCCATCTCGTACACCTCGTCCGCCAGCAGCGCCGCGGCCTGATCGAGCGGTTCCCAGTCGACTGGGCTGTCGATGTCCGCGCGCAGCAGCCGGCGGACGGCTCGCAGCGGATTGCCGTCGAGGTCGTGTCCCTCCGTGGTGACGCGGCCCGCCTCGTCGTAGGCCACGACGACTCGGCCCCGGGATCCGGGTTCTGCGGTGTCGGTGCCGTACTCGGTGACCTCGCGCAGGGTCGGCCGCTCGTCGGGATGGTCCGCGGCCCACCGCCGGACCGCCCGGTGCGCGGCGTCGAACCCGGTCAGGACGATGGCGCCCTTGGCGTCGCGGTCCTCGACGGCGCCGCCGGCCGGATCGAGGACGGTCCGGGTGCCACCGGAATCGATCCGCCAGCGCGTCCAGGGCCGGCCCGCCAGGTCGTGGACGGTCGTCGCGGCGATCCGCCCGAGCGGATCGGTCACCGCCACGAGGTTTCCGGAGGCGTCGTAGCTGAATGTCGTGACCGACTTTTCCGTGGGCCCGCGGCGGATGTCGCGGACGGTGCGGCCCAGCGCGTCGAGTTCGATCGACCCGGGCGTGTCCCAGTGCCCGGCGGTGCTGGGCGACAGGGTGGCATGGGTGCGCCCCGCCTCGTCCTCGGCGTCGTAGGCCCAGACCTCCCACGGCGACGGCGCGGCCGCCCACGGCTCGGCCGGGTCGGCCGGTATGCCGTATACGAGCCGGGTCCGGCTTCCGTCCGCCGCGACCGTGACGGTCTTCCGGCCGCGGGCGTCGAAGTGCTGCCGCTCGGCGGCTAGCCCGGCGAGCCGGTCGGCGGCCGGCGGGAGGTATCGCCAGCCGCTGTCGCTGAACGGTTCGTACACAACGATCGGTCGGCCGTGGTGGTCGTACCGTTGCCAACCGCTGACCACCACGGCGTCGGGCACCGGCGGATCGGCGACGATAATCCGCTCGGCCGCGCCCGGCGCCGAGCTCAGGCCGTTGTCGGTAACAGCTAGATCGCCCGCCTGCGTGCGGGTCTGCAATGGGCGACCGAAGCCGTCGGTGAAGTCGACGACCTGCAGGAAGCGCTCCGGATGGTCGGTCGCCTCGTCGGGGCCGAACATCGCGTCGATGTCGGCCGGAGTTATTGGCGGCTCGCCCGCGTTCTCCCGTCGGGCCTCCTCCGCAGCGATCAGGGTCCACGCGTGCTCGACGCGCCGCACTGTGGTGACACCGAGCGGTTCGCGGGCGTCGTCCCAGGCGGTCAGGTCGTAGTGAAAGACCTGCCCGGGCCGGCCAGGGAGGTCGCCGGCAGCCGCGCCCGGCGGGCCCGTGTGGCTAATCCAGGCGGTCAGCCCGAGTGGCGTGTACCCCGCGGTGGTGCGGTTGCCGTTCGGGTCGATCACGATCGCTGGCTTCAGCACGCGCTGGTCGTACACCGCCTCGGTGCGCAAGCCGACCGGGTCGACCACAGCCACTGGCAGTAGCTGCCGGTCGTCGTACTCGGTGCGGATGTCCCCGCCGAACGGGTCGCGGCTCACCCGCACCATCCCCCGCGGGGGCCGCCCAGCAACGGGTGCATGCACGTCGTATTCGAGACGGCTGTCCGCGGTGTAGTAGCCGGCCGGCACCTCAGCGTCCCCGTCGTGCCAGACGTAGCCGAGTCTGGCCCCGCGGGCCGACGGTGCGCCGGTGACCAGGTCACGAAAGGCGTCCGGGTACTCGGCCGGCCACACCGCGGGTGGTGCGGCGCCATGCAGGGCGAGGTACGGCGGTGCCGGGTCGGCACCGGTGACGTGAGCCAGCCGTTCCGGCGTCAGGACCAGCTGCTCGGAGCGCGTTGGCAGGGCGTGCTCGCCCAGCTCGCCGAGCCCAAGGCCGGTGAAGGCCGAGCCGTCGTAGTAGGTCAGCCGGAGGTCGAGCAACTCGCCCTCGACCGGGGTCGCCGCGAACGCCGTCACCGCACCGGTTCCGGGGTCCACTGCCTCGTGCCGGGCCCGCCGACTGACCCGGTCCAGGCGGTACAGGACTGCGTCGTCCCGGGTGGCATAGCCGGTGCGGATCACCGTGGCCAGGCACGGGCTGCCGGGTGAACGCGGATCCCGGCCGCGTGGGACGCCGGCCTCGACGGCGACCGTGGGACGGCCGTACTCGTCATAGCCGCCGGTGGCGGTCAGCCGGTGCATCGGCTCGGTTCCGCGGTCCCACATCGCCCCGCGGCTAAGCATCTCGCGCACTGTGAAGACCGGGGAGCCCCGCCATGAGGCGTCATCCAGCTCGCGGCCGTCGAGCACCGGCACGACCTGCAGCGCAATGTCGTGCACCTCGTACGGTCGGTCGGGCATGTCTTCGGCGTACAACTCGGTGCGGACCACCCGGCCGCGCGTTGCCCGCAGCGCCGTGTCGCGAACGGCCTGAGGCAACGTGGACGGCAGCTGGGACCGATCGACCGGGGCGGTCAGCGGCGGATCGCCGGGCCAGAAGTCGTCGGGACCGTACTCCGCAGCCGCGCCGAGGTGGAACCAGGTGACCGTGCGTGTGGGTGGCGACTCGCCCGGATCGGCTGGCAGGTCAGGCCTACGCGCCCACGTGTGGTCCACCTCGAACTCGGCCCCGCCCGCCCCGGCAAGCAGCGAGACCGCGCCGTCCCCGGCGCCGCGCAGCAGGTGCCACCGCCCGGTGCGGTCCAGCGCTACCGCGGCTTGGCCACCGACGTCCAGCCGGACCGTCCCGCGGATCACGCGAACCCACGCCGACACCTCCACCGCGGCCCGGCCGGGCACCGCCTGGACCAGGCCGCAGCCTTCGCCGTCGGTGGCCACCCGGACCATCGAGCCGCCCCGCCCCTGCGGCAGCGCGGACGGGACCAGCGCGGTGCGGGTGGTGGCCGCGGTCGCGTTGCTCGCCCGCCATCCCGGCGCGGCCGATGCGATCTCGTCGTGCGGCCGGTCGGGCGTCGTGGTGAGCACCACCGGTCCCGGTCCCCGCTCGTCGAAGCTCCAGTTCGCCAGCAGGTTGCCGTGTGCCGCCGCGTCGAAGTCGGCCGGCAACGACGCGGGGAGCACGAGCGGGTCCAGTTCCTCCACCGCTGTCGCGGTGGCCGGGGCGTCCAGCGTGCCCGGCAGGTCGCGGCGTTCGACCCGGCCGAAGCCGCGAAACTCCCGCCGACCCGGATCCCACAACCCGTCGTGATAGTCGAAGCCGCTGCGGAGCACCGTGCCCGAGAACCAGTCGACAGACCGGGCCGCGGCGAGCACATGCACCGGGAATGGCAACGTGGTGCGCCACGGCCGACCTGCGGTGCGGTCCCGCACGGCGTGCGCCGTGGAGGTAGTCCACGTCAGCTCCGTGCTCGCCCCACAGTGGTTATCGACCCGGGTGAGCAGGTACGGCTTGACTCCGCCGGTTAGATCCAGGAAGGCCCAGCCTCCGCGGGCGCCGAGGCCGGACCAGAGCAGGCCGCCGATACCTGTCCCAAACAGGTCGGCCAGCCGCACCACAGCTCGGCCGTCAACCTGAGGCGTGCCGCGGATCTCCACCGGTGGGGCAAAGCCGTTACCGCACCGGTTGAGCCACACGGTCACCGAGCCGTCGCCGACGTAGAGCGCGTCCGCGGCGCCGTCGCCGGTGACGTCGCCTAACAGCAGCCGCCGCGGGTCGTAGCCGGCCGGCAACCGTGGCGGGCCGGTCATGGTCACCATCGGTCCGAAGCGTTGCCGGCCCAGCCCGGGCCAGTAGCGGACGGTGCCGTCGCGCACCTCCACCAGGTCGGTGAGCCCGTCGCCGGTCATGTCGGTCAGGTGCACCTGTGGGCGCGATAGGTCCGCGAGCACGGGCGGTGGGTCCCGCAGCGGCCGCGGCCGGTCGTAGCCGCCGTGCCCGTCACCGGTGGCGACCAGCGGGGTGGCGCCACCGAACAGCAGATCGGGGACGCGGTCGCCGTCGAGATCGGCGAGGCGGATCTGAGCGACGCCGTAGCCGGCGGCCGGCGCGGCAACCGCCCGGCCCGGCGGCGCGAAGCCGGCCGGCTCGCCGTCCGCCGGGGCGGCTACCGGCCACACCGTCGTGCGGCCAGCCACGGTGACCGCCACCTCCGGCCGGCCGTCCGCGTTGAAGTCGGTGAGCAGCACGCCCGGGGCACCAAATCGCGCCCCGGCCGGCGCCGAACGCAGCGTGCGCGGCAAGTCGAACGACCCGTCGCCGCGGTTACGCCAGTATCGGCCGGTTTCCAGTTCGACCACGGAGGGAAGTGCGTCGCCGAAGAGGTCCACCAGTTCCGTGCCGGAGCCCAACGGCCGCGGCGGCAGCGTGCCACTCAGCGGAAGGTAACGCCGCTCAGTAGGCTGCCACGCTCGGTAGTCGAAGGTCAGCGGGGGTAACGCCTGGCGGTCACCAGTTACCGCGTCGTGACCGACCACCCGCACTGAGGCCAGCTGCGAGAGATCACCCGCCGCGTATTTCAGCTCGACGACGGTGGACACGCCGGCCGTGGTGATCTCAATTCTTTCCGCGCGCAGGGTGGTGCGCAGCTCGAAGCCGGGGCGGCGCTCACTGAATGGGTCCGGCCGATCCTGGTAGAGGACAGAGACGGTGACCACGAACTCCGGATTGGCCGGGTCGCCGTGGTCGGCGTAGGCCACCGTGGACAGGTAACGCTGCGCGCCGCTGTCGCCGCGGTAGGTGTAGGCGATCCGGTTGCCCAGCGAATCGGTGGTGCCGCTGAGCAGCCACGCGAAGATCTCGCCGGCCGGCGTGCGGACGGTGGCCGGGTCCACCCAGCCGGGCGGCACATCCGGCGGCCGAGCGGTGCCATACCGGTTGCGCAGCCCGTCGCCGGTCCAGACGTCCCAGTAGTCGTTGCCGGGACCGGTGACGTGCAGAATCCGGGCGTATGCCAACTCGGTGCCCGGACGGTACCGGGCCGCCATCGCGCCGTCCGGCACCGGATGCTCCACCGCGGGGCCGAGTGGCACCGGGACCAGTTCCTCCGCGCCGGACAGGACGAACACGTCGGTGTCGACGTATCGGGGCACCTCCCGGTCGGTGCGCCGCGCGATCCGCGGCACGTCCAGCGTCCAGCCCAGCCCCCACGGACCGTTACCGGCGGCCGAGGAGTAGGTAAGGGACAGGGAGGGCGCAACCGTCCCCCGTCCGGGCGGCAGCGGCAGGGGAACCTTCAGCGTGCCGGTGCCGGTGTGCAGGCCGGGCTGGAACGTCTCGCCGATTCCGCTCAGCGCACCACCGCCGCGGGGGGTACTGATGCCGGTCATTGCTGCTCACCAGGCCGGCCACGGCGGCGTACGGCCGGCGAAGCTAAGCACCAGCAAGATGTCGGTGACCGAGCCGTCGGCGAGCCGGCCGGCAAGCGCAGGCTCGAACTCGATCCGCCAGTCCCCCACCGGAGCGGTCCCCTGTAGGCCGAGCCACGCAGTCCCATTGGCACGTCGGGTGCTGATCACGCCGTCGGGCGTGGTCCGGGCCGGACCTCCGGCCGCCGCACCACGCTCCGGCGTCAACCGCAGGTCGAACACGTCGGCCTCGTTCGGTTCCTCTGTGCCGGGCACCAGATATAGCACCACGTGCGCCAGCCGCAGATCGTCGAGGCAGCGCGGGAAGTCCGAGCGCAGTGTGGTGAACTCGACGACCGGCCGCGCGCCCGGGGCGGTGTCGTGTAGCGCGAACCAGCCGTCCGGAAAATCCGAGCGCAGACTGTAGGCTCGGTCGGCGGAGGCGACGTCGCCGATCTCCTCGATCACCTGCCGGCGCAGGTCGGGGTCACTCAGCGCGGTGTAGTCAATGGTGACGAGGACGTCGGCGACCATGTCGTAGTCGATCGGGTTGGCCGGCCGGGGCAGCTGAAACACCCACGCCGTGTCGATCCCCATCGACTCAAACGGCAGCAGCATCTCCGCCTGAGTGTCCAGCTCGAACACCCCGGACGCGGCGATCAAGCCAGTCAATGCCACCTGCTCCGGGTCACGACGGACCGTCACCGTGGCGAAGCTCTCGCCCTTCACCACCACGCGGGACACACCCGAGGCGGTGAGCGTGGCGCGGATTCCCTGCTGCGGCGGCACCAGCGCGACCAGCGACACCCGCACCTGGCGGATCAGCCGCAGGTAGTGGCCCGGGAAGACCCGGTCAAACAGCCGCATCGGCGTGTTGAAGGGCAGCTCGCCGGTGGTCCGGAAGCGCTGGAACTCGAACGGGACGAGGCTGGCCAGTGAGAGCGTATGGCTGAGGTTGAGCTTGCGCCGGTTGTTCAGGAACGCGTACTCGTCCAACCGTTCGACGTCCTGCAGCAGCCGGGCCGAGCCGGTGAGCCCTCGCCGGTCGGGCGCCGCCCCGCTTGAGCCGTCCTCGATCGGGGCGACCCAGTAGTCGTCCTTGATGAAGACCGGCGGCTGCGCCTGGCGTTCGAACCCGAGTTGCTGCTGTGCCAGCAGTGCCATCGTGGTGGCCTGTTGCAGCAGTGTGGCGTAGACGTCGCCCAGGACACCGCTCATCCACTCGTACAGTTCGGCGTTGAGGAACTTGGTGGCCAGGTACTCCGCGATCGCCTTCTGGTGCTCGTTCTGCAGCGCTGCGGTGGCAAGTTCCTGCTCCGCGATGGCGTACGCGTTGTCGGAGAGCCTGCGCTCCTGGTCGCCGATGAGGAAGTCCTGGTCGGCGAGGTTCTTCTCGAGCCGCCACTCGTCCTCGCGCCGTTCCCAGCCGGCCTGCAGGGCGGCGACCTGCGCGACGGTGTCGGCTTCGGCGGCCACCGCGTTCGCGAACGCCCCCGCGATGGTGGTGCCGGTGTACACCCCCATCGGCACCGCCGCGGCGGCCCCTGCCGCGCCCATCGACCCAGCTGACGCCGTGGCGATGCTGACGCTCTGGGCTGCGATCGCGGCAGCGGCTCCCAGCCCGATCGCAGCGATCCGAGACAGGCCTCCCCCGATGTACGCCGCCAGCACTGTGTTCTCGTACGAGCTGGGTCCGCCGTCGATCCAGTCCTGGTAGGTCTCCTGCTGGATCTGCGAGCGCCGCTGCCTGCGCCGGGCCAGTTCCTGGGCGTCGCCTGCCTCGGTGAGCCGCAGGCGCTGTAGCTGCACGCCCTGTTCGGCCAAAGCGATGTGCCGGCCGGCGTCCACGGCCCGGTACGTCTCCATGTCCTGCCGCTCCAGCGCCCCCAGGTAGGCGTTTTCGACCTGGGCTGCGAGAGCCACAAGGCGGCGCACCCGGTCGATCAGCACCGCGTACCGGTAGCCGGTCGGTGGAAGCTTCGGCCGCGCCGGAGGGACGGGCGTCCCGTTCGCGTCGAAGACCGGCTGCGTACCCGCGGCCTGCTCCTCGTCGGAGGGCCGCATCATGCCCGCAATGTTGCGGCCCTGCCGCAGCTTAAGCAGCTGGTTGGTGGAGCGCAGGCGCAGCAACACAAGCAGGGGGTTCTCGGCCAGCAGCCGGTTCGGTGCCGCCGGCGGCTGCTGCAGGTCCGGATCAGCTAGCAACCCGTCCGCGCTCAGGTACAGCGAACGGGCCCGGGCGACCGCGTCCGTGGTCGACTTCGTGAACTCGCTGTCAGCGAGATCTAACAGACACTGTGCGAGTGCCATCAGGGTGAACCGGGTGTACGGGTTGCCACCCGCGCGGAAGGTGGCCAGTGTGTGCGGGTCGAGGCTGCGCAGCCAGTCGTCCGGCCTGGACAGCGCCGGCGCGTCGTTGCGCTCCCTGCGCAGGCCGGCGTAGACGACCCGCTCGCCGACCGCCGCGGTGTCGTCGTAGACCAGCCGGAACCAGTCCAGCGCGTACGGGTACAGCCCCCATCGCCAGTACTGCACCGCGACCAGCAGCGGAACGAAGTACAGCACCTCCTGGACCACGGCCGGGATGGCCTGCTGTGGGTCCAATGCGTTGTTGAGCTCTCGGTGCTGGCCGGCGGAGGCGGGAGACGGGGCGTAGTCGTTCGGGATCGGGTCCGCGCCTTTCGCGCGCATCATGGTGAATTTCTGGATTGCCCACTCGACCCGCGTCGCCGGCGTACCGTCGCGCCGCCGAAGCTGGGCCATCGCCGCCTCGAATGCCGCCGACCTGCTCGCCGGCCGGTTCCCGCCGGGCCGGAATGCCGGATATAGCATTGACTCGGGGTAGAAGAAGGCCAGCATCGCCGCGCGCCACGCCTCGAATGAGCTCATCCACAGCCAGTCGGCGTCAAAGGCCGCCGGCTCCGGGATCGACCAGCGGGCCGCCGGGTGCAGGTCGTTTAGCTGCCGCGTGCGCAGGGCGAACAGCAGCCCGCCGACCAGCTCCACGCCCGACATCGCCCGGCTGACCACCGGCGCGCCCGCGGTGGCGCCGATGTCCGCGAGCAGTGCCTCGGACACCGCATTCGCGGTCCCCGGAAGCCCGAGCGTGGCGGCCACGGCGGGCAGCAGCGCGTCCCGCAGGACGGACAGGGGTGCCGCCTCGGCGTCGCGGCAGGTCGCCGTGTTCGCCGCCGCGATCGCCTGATCCTGCCCTACGCGCGTCGCCAGACGGTCTTCCATGTCGCTGCGCCGGGATCGCAGGCTCCGGTCGGCGAAGTCATCCGGCGGGCGTTCGCGCAGCGCGAACGTCTCCGGCGCCAGGATCAGCGGACGGCCGCCGATCATCGTCAGCTCGGCTGCCTTCCAACCGGCGAGTCGCCGCCGTCGCCGTACCGCCACCAGCACATCGACCAGATCGGACCAGTCCTCGTCGTCGGTGAGCGCGGCCGCGGCCAGGTCACGGATCACCAGTAGCCGGGCGAACTCGCCGTACTGCAGATCGAGCCCGGCCAGGTCGTCGGCGATCGGCTCGCCTGCGGCGCGCCGGGCGGCCAACTCGGCAAGCCGGGCGGTGCCGATGCCGGCACCGTCGACGAGCGCGGCGAAGGCCACCGCACGATCGGGTTGCGCCCGGCGTTCGGCGTGCGCGTCGTCCGCGTATGCCCGCAGTTCGGCGCTCCGTTCGCTGAGCACCCGCCGCAGGTCGTCCTGGCCGGGAAGCTCGCCCGCGGTGACCAGCGCCGGATCCAGCAGCGGTTCCCGCAGCCGCGCCGGCGCGGCGTCCTGTTCCTGCCAGAGTGCGCGCAGCGTCGCACGCCGCCACTGGACGAGCCGGATCGGCGGTGCCTGTGTCCCCGGTTCCCGGGCGGTGTCCGGCAGGCCGAAGGTGGTCTCCAGCCAGCCCTCCGTGACGGGGCCCTGGCACAGCAGGTCGTCCAGTTCGTCCGGCCGGCCGGCGCGCAGTCGCAGTCCGAGCCGCCCGGCCAGCCGTTCGCGGACCGGCCTATCGGCGACCGAGCGGATCAGGCGCAGCTCGTCGAAGGACACGCCGTTCAGGTCGAGCAGGATCCGGTAGACGGTACGCAGGTACGCCGCGCTGGCCCTGTCCACTCGGGCCGCCCGGCTAGCCACCTCCGCGGCGGCGAGGGCCCGGTCGTGGATCTCTAACCCAGTCAGCAAGCCGGTGAAGGCGGGACCGGCGTCGCCGTCCCCGATGGTGATCGGGCCGCTGTTGAACCGGACGCGGCCGGTGGCCTCCCGCTCGCCGACGCGCCGCCCGTCGACGTAGATGATCAACAGGGAACCGCTGCGCATCGCGGCCACGTGCGTCCATCGGCCGGGCACCAGCGGCACCGGCTCCGGGCCCACAAGCTCGCCGGTGGTGGTCGCCACCGTGAACCGCAGCGCGTCGCGGCCCTGGACCAGGGTCAGTTCTGGAGTGGGCGGCCCCGCCCCGTCGCTGCGGCGCAGCACCGTCCGGCGCGGGGTGGTCGCGTCGGCCGGCTGACCGAGCCGGATCCAGGCGTTCACGGTGAAGTCGCCGGTGCCAATGACCAGCCCGGCGACGTCCTCGATGCGGGCCTGCCTGCCCGGGGCGAGCGACAATGCCCGGCCGTCCGGTTCGGCAGCCCACTCCGCGGTGCCGCGCAGCAGCGGCCGGCCGGTCACCTCGTCCGGAGACTCCTCGCCGGTCGCGTGGGTCATCGGCCAGAACGCGAGCGGGCCGACCCCGGGCTCGGCGAGCATCCGAACCGCCGCGGGCTCCAGAGCACCGCGGTACACCCGAAGGTCGCCCAGTGCACCGCGGTACCGGATACTGGACGCCTGGCCGCCACCGATCCGGACGTCCTGCACCTTGGGCGATGTGCTGCCCAGCTCGCCACCACCGGCGTGACGGAAGACGAGCCGGCCGTGGGCGTACGCGAGCAGGGTGCCCCGGTCGTACACCACGCAGGCGTGTGTCCAGCGGTCGGGGTCCAGCCTGACCCCGGTGGTGAGCCACTGCCAGCCCGGGGATGTGTTCGCCAGAATCACGGCGAGGAAGCCGTCCGGGGTACGGCCGATCCCGTACTCGAACTCCTTCGCCAGGATGACGGCCGGAGCGGCGCCGGCTGCGTTCTCCGGGCGTAGCCAGGCGGCAATCGAGACGGCGCTCGACATGGTGAGCGCCCCCGCCTCGGACACGGCCAGCTCATCGCGCTCGCCGTCGAGGCGCAGCGCGGTACTGCCGGTTGGCCCGGGCACCCAGGTCGGTGCCGCGCCGGGAACGGCCCGCGCGGTGAAGCCGTTGCCCGTGCCATCCGCGGCCTGCGGTCCGCCGCCCTCCGTGAACCGCCAATGCGCCACCAGATCCCGACGGACCGGGTCGAGAACGGTGCGGAAGGTTTCGACCACCGCGCGGACCGGGGAGATCTCCACGACACCCGCGCCTGGCGTGGACACGAGGGTGGTGGGCGAACGGTGGAACAGCCGGCCGATCTCTACCGCGACCAACCGGCGCTCAGCCGCGGCGGACAGTTCGGCCCGCTGGTTGCGCGGCACCTTCACCGACCGCCCGGCGAATCCGAGCAGGTCGGCCAGATATGCCGTGGCGGACAGGGGGTCATATGCGGTGGAGGTCTCGACCGGCGTCGCAACCTCGAACTCCACGGCCGCAGGCGGGGCCAACCACACGCCCGCAGCGTCCCGGGCGCGCACCTCCAGGCGGTGCCGGCCGAAGTCCTTGATCCGCACCGAGGCGAAAAACTCCCGCACGGGTACGGCCATACCGTCCCACGGCAGACTCATCCACGGGTTGCGGTCCAGCGCATACTGGATCTCGGTCACGCCGCTCCAATAGTCCTCAGCGGTGCCGGCCAGTGGCACGGAGGCGCCGTCGCCGTCGTTGGGAAACTCGTCCCCGTCCGAGATCGACCGGATCACGACGGTCGGCGCCACCCGGTCGCGCAGCGCCACGTCTAGCACACCCTCATTGCCGACCGGGGCGGCGTGATCCCGTGCCCGGACCCGGATCACAAACTCGGCGGGGCACACCACACCCCGGCCGGCGCCCGTGCTCGCCCGCCAATCGACGTCGGCCTCGAACCGCCCGTCGGCCTGCACCGGCACTGGGACCGCCACCCGGCCGGGTAGTTCCCACGACGCCGATCGCACCCCGTTCGAGTCGGTCGCGGTGAACCGAACAGTCTGCCGGGCCTCTGTACTGGTCACCGGCTCTGCTTCGGCGGTGATGGCCGGCCCCACGGTGTCCGACTCAACCACCACCTGGAAGGCCTGATCCTTCGTCCACGGACGGGTTTCGGGCGGCGGTGGATCCTCGCTCTGGGTGTCCTCGGTGGTCACGAACCCGTGCAGCACCACCCTTCCGGCGATGCCGCCGACGGTCGTGCCGACCGGCAGGGCCGCGGTGTACCGCCCGCCGCCGTAGGCGGTCTGCACCGCCGGCGGGGTGGCGGTCACCGTGGTCCCGCTGAGCGTGACCGCGACCGACGCGACATCCCACTGCGTCCGGAACTTGTCGTTGCTGTCCTCGCCGCCGTCGCAATCGACGTAAAGGCTCACAGTCGCCGGCGTGCCCGTTGCGTCCCGCACGAAGCGGGCGGTGATCCCGTCGCCTCCGATGGCCTGGATGCCCTCGTCCACTCCCCCGCACCTCCGTCGGTCCCGGGAAATCTCGGCGTGCTCTCCCACCACAGCATGAGTGGGTTCGATGTCGCCATCGGATGGTTGACTGTTCGCTCGTGCAGTGTCACCCGTCTGATGGACCCGGACCGCGGTGAACCCGACCCGGTGGACACCGCGGCGCTCACCGGGATCGGCGGGCGGTGCCGATCCGTTCAGCAGTTGCCAGCCCCGACCCGCCGCGCCGGATTCCGTTGCTAGGGCTAAGCATTCGTCGGGCTAACCCGATTCCTCGACCCACGCCGCGGCCACCACTGGATGCTGGTCCACTGCAACCGCACAATGGGCGAACTGGCGTCTTACCGGTGCCGGGCACCGCGGCCGGTGCCGCTGCACCACTTGGTCGCGGTCGCCCGCCGACGCTGGAGCATCAAGGAATCGTTCCAAGTAAACCAGTCCGGCCTCGGCCCCGGCCAGCATCAGTGCGCCGCTGGAAGGCATCGCACCGCTGGACACCTTCGTGTTCGCCGCGCGCGCGTTCCTCAATGCGCAGCAACACTCAGCACCAGCAACACGGCAGGTGTCCCGGACGGTCTGACCGCGATCACCGGCCACGAACTCCGCCGACTGTTCCCCGCCCTGATCATCGAACTGACCCGACGCCACACCGACGCCATCACCTGGTCCATCTACCGCCGACGCCGCCAAGCCCTCACCAAGCCATAGAACGGATCTCCTGTGGGAGCACTAGTCGGCGAACAACACGACCACGACCGCGGCGGCAACCGCAAAGACGCCGACGACCTGCGAGATCGCCGCAGCAAACACAAGTTTCGCTTTCCGTTGTGTGAGCTTGTGCGCCGATTTCCAGAGTGCGAGCCGGGTCGCCGTCACCTTCGCCTGCGGGTCGTCGGTCGGTTTGCCCCACCTGTCCCATAGCTCGGTCCGCAGGCAGTCGGGCCCGGGTCCCCAGGCTGGCCAGGTCGCGTTCACCAGCGCCGCGAGGATTCCGGCGACGACGAAACTGGCGGTTGCCAGCCCGGCGAGGCCAAGCGCATGGTCCGGCACCCGAAATTGCAACACCCGGGTAGCCAGTGCCGCCAGCGCCAACATGAGTGTGACGAGCGTTCCGGAACTGGTGACAACCGCGAGCGCACGGGTCTCCATACCCGTGCCACGTTTCTCTTCGGCCTCAAGTAGGTCCTTCACGAACGTGGCGTACTCCTTCGTGGAGTCCGTGCCCACTAGCGATGATTCGTCCCCCCGCCACACAGTCGATCCGCAGAACGCAACGTTGTTCGGGCTGAGCTGAACCGGCGCGGAATCGTCGGTCACCTGACACCTTCCAGTGGCGAATCGATGGGTGAGGAGCCGAATTACCTGGCACT
The DNA here is from genome assembly GCF_016863615.1 of Virgisporangium aliadipatigenens. Classification (GTDB taxonomy): domain Bacteria; phylum Actinomycetota; class Actinomycetes; order Mycobacteriales; family Micromonosporaceae; genus Virgisporangium; species Virgisporangium aliadipatigenens. The sequence goes on from NZ_BOPF01000052.1 coordinate 48,326, forward strand.
GTACGGGCAGGAACAGAACGGAGGCTGGTATGTCACCCGATTTGCTCACTCCGGTGACGACCTTCGATTTGATCGGTTCGACGGACGAGATCATAGGGATCTCGCCCGATGCCGAGCTGGCACTGGCCCGGACTCCGGGGGCACATTTTTCGGCGTATGTCGTGAACTTTTCTGGTTCGCTGTGCGCGACGGTCGAGCAGTCCGGCACAGTCATCAAGGCTGCGCTCTCTTCCGACGGCCGCGAGATCCTCACAGCCGCGGCATCGTCGGACGGGTCGAACCGTCTGCACCTGTACGGCATCGACGCCTCTCAACCCGCTGCCGTTCCGGCCGGTACCCTGGCTATGGCGGGACTTGCCGATGCCGAATGGTTGCCTGACGGCTCCGTCGTTGCGGCTGGGCACACCGACGGTCTGGTGTGGACGGTCGTGTCCCGCCCCGGTGACCCAGCCGGTCCCGTCGTGGCACTGGCACATTTTCCCGAGGTGCGCGAGCTTCGCTGCATGACTGGCTGCATCGCGGTGTGGTGGCGGGCGGACGAGCACGACTGGCACGGCCGGATTTCGACGTACCCGCTCGAGTCGGGGCCGGGCGGTGGACGGGTGGCACGCCGTCCACTGTTGACGATCGACAACCCGCGACCCGGCGCGATGGCCCTCATCAGTGCCGACGGCCGGCACGCGATCGACCCGTTGGCGGATGCGCTCTGGTCGGCCGACGCGACGGGCGGGGAGCCTCGCCAAGGCCGGGCCGGCGAGTCCGGGATGCGTGCAGTGGTGGGCGGCAACTGCATAGCCTTCAAGGGGTGGGGCCGCACTTCCGGGTCGGTCGACTTCCGCCATCTGTCAGTCGACGGGTCGATGCCGTGGGGCGGATCCTGGCATGTCGGCAAGGTCGACGCTCTTCGAATCGCTGTCGCGACCGGAGGGACGTTCGTCGCGGTCAGGCAAGGCACCACGGTCAGGGTGGTGAGGCTCACCGACGCGGATATCCTGTCGATGTACGACACCGACGACAGCACCAGCAACGCTGCGGTGTCGCGGGTCGGGACACGGCGCTTGGACGCGGCGGTACCGCACCTCGCCCAGCTCGTGCGGCAGCGGCCGACCGTCGCCGCTGCCGCGGTCCAAGCTTTGGAGCGGATCGGCAGCGACAGCGCCCATGAGGCCCTTCTGCAGGCAGGCCCCGACGAGCCGCACGCCCAAGACGTCCTACTGCGTATGGAGGCCGCGCGGCTGACCGACATGATCCGCTGTGCCCTCGGCCGTCGTCACCGCGCCGCCGTGCGGGCAGCGGCACGACTACTCGTGCGCCGAACCGACCCGGTCATGGTGGAGGAGCTGTGCGCCCTGCTGGAGGACCGAGAGCCCGCGGTGCGGGCCGACGCCGCCGCTGCGCTTGCCGCGCGCGCCGATCCCGGCACGCTGCCGGCCCTCGTCGCGGCCATCGGCGACCCGAACGACCAGGTAGCTCGCCATGCGTGGCATGCGACGCTGGCCACCCTGCCGTCCGGTCCGCTGGAGTCCGTCTGGCCGGACTCCGAGGTGTTGACGGCGACCGGACCGTATCTGGCCTCGGTCATCCGCACCGGCCTTACCGCGAGCCCGTCCGACGATGCCGGGGCGGCGCGGGTGATCAAAGCCATCGCGGCCAGGTTGGTTCATCCCCCGTACGGCGCGGACCAGGTGCTCAACGCGTTGACCCGGCTCGGGCACGGCGGTCGACATCGTGAGGCCGCAATCGTGCTGTGCATGCTGGCCGCACAACGTGCCGCAGACCGCGGCGAGGGGGACACGGCGCGCGCGTTCTGGTTTCAGGCCGCAGCCGACGCCGTCACCGCAGACGCGCCCGAGGTCGTCTGGCGCGCCCACATGGCAGTCGGCGACCTATTCGCCACAGCACAGCAGTGGCGGGCGGCGGAGGGCTCGTACGCCGCCGCAGAGCGGGTCATCGACCGGATGTGGGCCCGCCTGCTGGGTGCCCCCAACGACCGTCACTTCTTCGCCGGCAAAGCCCACCTCTACGAGCAGGCCATGCTGTGTCGACTACGACTCGGCCGCGCCGCATGTGCTCTCGACACCTTGGAGAAGGCCAAGACGAGATACCTCGGCGACCTGATCGCACGGCGGCACAGCCGCCCGGACGCGGCATTGACCCGGACATCTGAGGAGTTTTGGCGGGAGAGCGGGCAACGCAGACCCCTGTTTAATGGCGGGACGAGTGCACCGTCCGGCGACGCCGACATCGCCGGGTCGGAGATCGTGGACGTCACCCTCGACCCGCCCGCCACGCCAGATGAGACTCTCCCGGCAGGACTCGCAGCACTCACGGACGCGCTCGGCCGAACCATCGACCGGGATCCACCACCCCCGATCATCATGGTCCGGGACATATGGACAGTCGCCGCCCTGCTGCATTCCGGCGGATACCGCTCCTCCTCGGCGAACGAGGTCCGCGACGCTGTCGGCGATCTGGACGATGCTCTCACCGAGTTGCGCGCCGTCGTGGACAACGGTGACCGGGACGGCAGTCAGTCAGCGGTGCAGCGCTGCCGCGACGCGGCTGCGGCCCTCTCAAGGGTGACCGCCGCCGCTGGGCCGCCACCATGGTCGGACGATGTGAGCACCCCGGCACCCGGCTGGACGCTGCGGGAGTTCCGCGGCTGGGAACGCGACTTCGTCACCGGCCGGTCGGCCGTGGCCGAAAACCTCGCCACCGCGCTGCACGAGGCGACCGCCTTCGTCACCGGCCGTACGGCGGTATGGACGCGCGGCCCTCGAACCGCACGCGAGGCCCGCACCGACGCCGACTCACTTCAGCACTCCGCCCGCACGGCGCGAACCTCTTTGGAACCAAATCCTGCCGGCAGTCCGTTCGCCGCGGCGGGGCCATTCTTCACCGCAGCGACGCCCGGCACATCGGCCGGTGCCGCGGGCCACATCACACCCCACCCGACGGCGACTACCGCCCTCGAAACGCGCCAGCACCCCCGCTGGCAGTACGCGATCCGAATCGCCCGCGGCGAAACGGTCGGAACTGCAGAGGCCGCACGGCTACTCCTGCGCGCACCGGGAACAGCCGTGGTGGAGTTCGCGCTCACCCGCAGCGGAACGGTCATCTACGCAATCGCCGAAGGCGCCGACCTGAACAACAGCCCCTTACCCCGCACCACGGGCTGGGCCGCGCCGACGGTATTCACCGTGCCGGAAGTGACAAGCCTGGACCTCGAACAGCGGATCTTCGGCCCGGCAGGCTGGATGCACGCCTACGGCCGCCGCGCAACGGACGAACACTCCTGGAAGCGCACGACAGACGACTGCCTGCGCTGGCTGTACGGCGCTCTGTTCCGCCCGCTGACCCCGTGGCTCAAGGTGCACGGCATCACCAAACTCCTCATCGTCCCGCACCGCGCATTACACCTACTGCCAGTCAGCGCCTGGTACGACCGTCGCGGCCGCCGCCGCCGCTACGTCAGCGACCGGTTCGACGTGTCCTACACGCCGAGCCTCACCCTGCTTGACATCTGCCGGCAGCGGGCCGACGCCACAGACACCACCGTCCCGAGACGTCCACTGGTCCTCCTCGATCCCACAAGGGACCTGCCGATGGCCCGCCTCGACGCGCTTGCCGTCCGACCGGCCCCAGCCGCGAACCGGATCCTTGCCGGCAGTCGAGCTACCACCGACCGGTGGATTCGAGCCGCAGCAGACGCCAACCCGTGCCACTACGCCGGACACGCCGGATACCGCCGCGACGATCCCCTGGAATCGCGCATCGAGCTCGCCGACGGGGCACTAACCCTCGGCAACCTCTTCGACGGGCGGGTGCCGGTCCCCGCCGGCGCCGACATTGCCCTGTCAGGATGCGAAACCGCCATGAGCGACCACCAGAACCCAGCCGACGAATACCTCGGCATCGCCAGCGGCTTCCTCTTCGCCGGCGCGGCAACCGTGCTCAGTACACAATGGGCGATCGCCGACGAGCCGGCCTCCCTACTCGTGGACCGGTTCTACGCGCAACTGCGAAACACCAACCCACCGCGCGCTCTCCGCAACGCGCAGCGCGCGCTACGGGGAGCCTCGCGATCTGACCTCTACCAGCTGATCGACCGCGCGAGCCGGCAAGCCAACTCTGAGATCCTCGACGCCCACGCACGTCAGCGTCTCGCTGCCAAACGGTCGGCGCTGCGCAACGCCGAGATCGACTACGCCCACCCGGTCCACTGGGCCGCCTACACCCTCACCGGTTCCGGCCTGTCGCCGCTTCCTGAACACTGACCCGGGCGCCCTGCGGGACAAGGGATGCACAGAGCGGGCTTTGCAGGGCCGCAGACGCCACTGCAGGGGTTGCGCTTCGCACCGAACTGTAGCTACCTCGCCGACCTAGCAGATCAACTGGTCAAGCATGTTGGCATTCCGTGAGGGGCCCTCACCGAGCAGGCGATCGCCGGCGCTGCATGATGCCTAGAGTTCGCCTTCCGATTTCAGCACCAGCAGGGCCAGCAGGCCGCATGCCGATCCGGCACCGATGATCGAGCCGTCGGCCATGTGCTGTCGCACGTCAGACAGCGGGATCCAGCCGATCCGGGTGGCCTCGTTGATGTCCGGCGTGGAACCGACGTACGTGGCGCCGCGGGCGAGGTAGACGACGTTGTGCTGGTCGATGGTGCCGATCATCGGTTGGAAGGCCACGAGGTGTTGCATGTGCTGTGGTCGCCAGCCGGTTTCTTCCTCGACTTCTCGGGCTGCGCACGCCATCGGATCCTCGTCGGGATCGAGGTAGCCGCCGGGAAGTTCCCACACCCAGCGTTGGGCGATGAAGCGATGGCGCCAGATCATCAGCACCCGCTCGTTGTCGTCGAGGACCGCGACCATCGCGGCCGGCGGCACCCGCAGGACGTACTGCTCGAACCGCACACCGTCGGGTAACTCCACATCAGCGACGCTGAGCACAGCCCGTCGACTGTCGTCGATGACCCGCTCGCCGTGGATCGTCCACACGCTCGCCCGGCCGCCCTCCACGCTCATAGGCGCCACTGTAGTGACGGCGGCATTGCCGCAAGCTCGCCGGAAGGGCCGGCCGTGCCGAATCCTGCGGCGCGGCCCGGCATGAAGAAGGTCCTGCATGTCGGCGGTTCTACAATGGGCGCACTCCCCCGCGCCGGGGCATCCACGCCCGCATTCACTCGGCGCGGGGGCACCACTCCCCCATCCACCCACTTCGCCGGCGACGGGGCGAGTGCGTGTGGGTCGCTACTGGCGCGTGTATCGGGCCCGGTCGTTGGGGCCGGGCCCGGTGACTTCCCAGGTGTCTCCGCGGCAGCTGTAGGGGATGTTGTCGCGGTTCTCGGCGGATAGCTGCCGTGAGTGGATCTCGGTGTCGTTGACGTAGATGGTCAGGTCGACGGTGCTGTCGAGACCGGCCAGGTTGATCTTGTTGTTGGTGGTGGTCATCTTGTACCGGGCGGAACCGCTGTAGCTGAGTCGGATGGTGCGGCCGTCGGCGCTGGTGCCGTGGTAGTTAACGACGATGTTGCCGTCCATCGCGGTGCCGCTGGGGAAGATGGTCCAGAACCGTCCGTTGCCGCTCATCCACACGGTTCCGATGTCCGGTCGTTGCGTGAGGGCGCCGACGTCGACGTCGGCGTGCCACTCTTCCTGTTTCCAGTTGCCGACCAAGCACGGGTCGAGCGCGCGGGCCTCATCAAGGGGATCGGCCTTGTTCGGCGGGCGCTCGTTGTCGGACATCGCCGCGACTACGACGAAGCCGATGGCCACGATCAACAGGACGGCCATGCCCGCAGCGACGGCGAGCGTGGTCGAATTCCAGCGTGGTCGTTGCGGCATACCAGGTTGCGGCCGCTGCTGCGGGTACGGCTGCGGCCAGGAGCCTGGACCGGCCGTTGGCGCGCCGGGTGGGTATTGGTAGTGCTGCGGGTCGTAGGGCGGCGGTTGACTCACTCGGCGGCCCTTCAGAATCCTCTAGGAGTGCGGGGTCGTGCGGTCGTTGGTGTTTCGCCGACTGGCGCGGTATCCGCACTCGGTCTGTCCCTCGGTGGAAGTGAGGCTCGCACCTCCCAGGCAGGTGCGAGACCTCGGCAGGCCACGTGACGAGGGGCAATGATATCGACGCAGGTCGCTTACAAGGGTGGTGGATCGGGTTGCCGTCACTCACCGAAAGCGGCGGCCAGCCCGGCGAGGATCGCCGACCGTGATCGTGATGCCGGCTTCGACCGTTACCACGCCTGTCCGCTTGCCCGGCCCGGTCGACTGGATGAGCGACGGGACGGTGGCGGGCGGGTGTGGAGCTGTCGTCGGATCCGCGTCGGCGCAGTGGCTTGTTCTGCTTGTCGCGGGTGCAGCGCCCCGTCTACTGGTGGTGGTTCGTGCATCAGGTGGGCGGGTCTACTTTGTGGGCGAGGTCCACCAGCGCCGCGCCCGGGCGACTGTCCACCGGCGGGCCATTGATCTTCTGCCGCGTTTGCCCCGGAGCCCGAACTTCGCTCTATTCCGTTCCGTGACCTCCTCGCCCGAGCCGTCCGCGGGCCGGATTGCGTGCTCACCGCCTCTGACCGGCCGATTCGTATCGTGCGGGCGACTCATGCGCGCGACTCGTCGCCTGATAACAGGTGGCCGATTTCGGGCATTTCACTCTTGGTGGTGAGGTGGTGGAGACGCATGTTTGACGCGGCTTGGGCAGAGGCGGATCGCTGAAAGGTTGCACAGGTTCGGGTCTGGCCTGGCCGTTCGGCGCACGAGCAAGATCTGGCGGCTACTGCCTGACGGGGACACCTGGAGTGCTGCATGCCGCGTCGTCTATCGCTGCCCTGGACCGCTCACAAGCGGGCCCGGATGCCTTTGTGGATTCTGGTGCTGTCCGTGGCTGCGGGCGTGCTCTCGGTTCCGGAGATCGTCATGGCGGCTCCTGGCGATCCGACGCCGGGTGCAGGTGGCCAGTCTGTTCCAGGCTCGCAGCTGAAGGCGCAGCCAGAAACTCCGTCGTTGATGGACGATCCGAAGTATCACCCGGCGCGGCGGGCGACGTTGCCGGCCGGCGGTGCGGCGGTAATCGGCGTTGATGGCGGTAGTTGGGCTGCGGCGCGGGCGGTGGCGCCGGGAACGTCGAGCGCGGCGGTGGCGGGTGGTCTGCCGGTGCGGGTGTCGGCGGCCGCGGATGCGCCCGGTGAGTCCGGCGAACCGCGGACTGCGGCTGAGCAGCAGCGCGCGTTGGCCGGTGTGACGCCGCCCGCGTCAGTACGGGTGGAGGTCGCCGCGCCGGCGGTGGCGGAACGTGCCGGTGTCCGCGGAGTGATCTTCACCGCCTCACGTGCCGATGGAAAGGTCGGCAAGGGCGTGGTGGGCCTGAACGTGGACTACACCGCGTTCGCTGACCTTTATGGGGGCAACTTCGGGCAGCGGCTGACGCTGGTGTCTATGCCGGCGTGCGTGCTGACTACTCCTCAGGTGCGGGAGTGCCAGGTCCAGACCAGGGTTCCGGGTGCGGTGAACGTCGAGGCCTCCGGAGTGGTCTCGGCACCGGTGGTCGACGTCGCGGAGACGGCGCCGTCGTTGGCGCAGCCGAAGGCGCGCCCGGACGGGTCGCCTTCGGCCGTGGATCCGAGCGTGGAGGCGAAAGCTGTTTCCGGCGAGACGGTGTTCGCGTTGGCGGCCACATCCTCGTCGTCGGCCGGGTCCTACACGTCGACGTCGTTGGCGCCGTCGTACTCGTGGGCGGCAGGCTCGGCCAGCGGCGGGTTCAGCTGGTCGTATCCGATGTCGGTGCCGAAGCCGCTGGCCGGCCCGTCGCCGACGGTGGAGTTGAACTACTCCTCGCAGTCGGTGGACGGGCTGTCGGAGAGCACGAACAACCAGGCGTCGTGGGTGGGGCGGGGTTGGGACTGGAATCCCGGCTACATCGAGCGGACGTTCAAGTCGTGCCGCGATGACTATTACGTCGGCGCCGGTGACCTGTGCTGGTCCGATTCAGACAAGATCGCCCAACTGGTCCTCAACGGCAAGTCCGTGACGATCGTGCGCAGTCAGTGGGATGGCCAGTATCGCGTCGTCGACTCGGAGGGCTGGTCGGTGGAGCGGGTCTTCGGCGGCTGGATCGCGGCGACTACCACGCCGAAGTACTGGTGGAAGGTCACCACCCCGGACGGCATGCAGTACTTCTTCGGCCGGTGGCAGCGCTACGAACCGGCGGACACGATCAACACGAACTCGGCGGCGTTCGTGCCGGTCTTCGGCGACGACCCCGGCGAGGAGTGCTACGCGCACTGGAACGGCCAGTACAAGGACTCGTGGTGCAACCAGGCGTACCGGTGGAACCTCGACTACGTCGTGGACCCGTCGGGCAACTCGATGATGTACCACTACTCGAAGTACACCGGAAAGTACGGCCGTAACGTTAACCAGGTCGCCGCGGACTACGACCTGACCACGACCCTCGATCACATCGACTACGGCATGCGCGCCGGGCAGGAAATGAGCGCTCCGGCGCCGTACCGGGTACAGAACTCGTGGTTCAACCGGATCGATGCCAGCAGCACCTGGCGCGACGTCCCCTGGGACCAGTACTGCTCCGCCACGTCGTGCCCACAGCTGCTGTCGCCGACATTCTTCACCCCGTTTCGGCTCAATGCCGTCACCACGCAGGCGTGGAACGCCGCGGCCGGGCAGTACCGCAACGTCGACAAGTGGGACCTGTCGTATGAGTTCCCCGACGCTGGCGGCGGCTCCGGGCCGACGCTGTACCTGCGTTCGATCACGCACACCGGCTACGCCGCCGACGGCGTCACCGGCATGAGCGAGCCGGCGATGCGGTTCGAGGCACGGCCGCTGCAGAACAGGGTCGACTCAACGTCATCCAACGGGGTACCGGCGATGTACCACTGGCGGATGTGGATCATCAAGACCGGCACCGGTCGTGAGGTCGAGGTCGAGTACCTCGGCACGGACTGCACCAAGGCGCTGCTGGACGCCGGGCAGATCGATCCGGACAACAACTTTCGGCGCTGCTACCCCCAGATGACAACCGTCGGCACCTCGACCGGCTGGGGCTGGTTCCACAAGTACGTCGTCCGAAAAGTCACCGACCGCGACCTCGTCGGCGGGAGCCCGCCGGAGACGACCGAATACGAGTACTCGACCGAGGCCTCCTCCACGAACGTGCTGTGGGCGCACGACAAGGCCGACATGGCACCGATCGCGAAACGCACCTGGTCGAACTGGGTCGGCTACTCCACCGTGCGGACCTACCACGGCGACCCCTCCGTACCCCGTTCCAAGACGGTCCAGCATGTCTACCGTGGGCTGAACGGTGACCGTACCGATGCCGGTGACTACACCCGCAACGTCACCGCGATCTCGTCGACCGGTACCAGCGTCGACCGGGAGCCGTTGGCCGGCCGGGTCCTCGAAGAGCTCCAGTACAACTCCGCCACGATCGCCGAATCGAAAACGGTCACCGGGTATCACGCCCTCGAGATCGGTGTCTACGACGCGCCCTGGCCCGACGGCGACCGGCAGATGAACGTCGTCACTCAAGACGTGTCATCCGCGTACACGCTGCGCGCGGACGGAACGTGGCGGGTCACCAGCACGGACACCGACAGCGACTACTACGGGTTGCCGTCGCAGGTGAAGAACTTCGGCGACACTGCTGACCCTAACGACGACTCCTGCACCAACACCGCCTACGCCCGCGGCGGCAGCACCTACATGATGAGCTTCCCGTCGCAGATCACGACGCGGGCCGGCTCGACCTGCGCAGCAGGCGACGCCCGTCTGGCAGAGGTCCGCTACTTCTACGACTCCAGCACCACGTTGGGCGCCGCACCTGTGCGGGGCCTGGCGACCAAGACCGAGAACCTCGTGTCATCCGGGCCGGACGTGTGGGCCACGACCGAGAGTGGATTCGACGCGCTCGGCCGGATCACGTCCACGAAAGACGCTCGCGGCAAGACCACATCGACCGTGTACACGCCGAACACCAACGCGCCGCTGCTGCGGGTTCAGGTCACCAACCCATTGAGTCACACGACAAGCAAGAATTTCGACGGACATCGAGGGCTCATCACCCACGAAACGGACGTCAACAACAAGGTCACCAACCTCGCCTATGACCCGTTGGGAAGGCTCACCAACGTGTGGCGTCCCGGACGATCGACAAGCTCGCTGCCGAATGTCGGCTACGCCTACACGGTGCGAAACGACGGCCCCAACACCGTGACGACAACGACGCTGAGCCCTACCGGAACGCAGATCGCGAGGGTCGAACTGTTCGACGGCCGGTTCCGCACCCGCCAGACCCAGGCGCCCGCACCGCCGGCATACGGGGGGCGGATCGTGAACGACACCGCTTACGACAGCCGCGGCCTTACGGTCAAGCAGTCGACGTTCCACGCCACCGGCGCCGCGACAGGAACCTTGGTCGCGTTCAACGATGTCGATGTCGCCCGGCAAAGCCGCACTGTCTACGACATCCTGTCCCGGCCGACAGCACAACAGGTGTGGTCGCTCAACACCATGAAGTCGCAGACGACGTTGGCCTACGCCGGCGAACGGACCACCACAGTTCCCCCGGTCGGCGGCGCGACGCGCACCGACATTGACGCCCAGGGCCGCACCGTGAACCTGTACGTGTACGCCAACGCGCAGTCCACCGGCACTCCCCAGTCGACCACGTACGCCTACGACCGCGCGGGGAACCTGATCACGATCACCGATCCGGCCGGGAACATCACCCGTTACGGCTACGACCTGCAGGGCCACCGCACATCGACCACCGACCCGAACACCGGCACGTCCACCACGACCTACAACGCGGCCGGCGACACCGTGTCGACCACCGACGCACGTGGACAGAAGAACTCATTCGAGTACGACGCGCTCGGCCGCGTCACCAACAAATGGGCCGGCGAGGTCACCTCGGGCACCCGCCTGGCGTCGTTCACCTACGACACCATCGCCAAGGGCCAACAGACATCATCGACCCGCTACGACAACGGCGGCCAGTACGTCACCGCCGTCACCGGATTCAACGACAACTACCAGCCGACCGAACAGACATGGACTGTGCCGATCGGCGAAGGAGCCCTGTCCGGCACCTACCGATTGTCGTACACCTACAACGCCAACACCGGCGCCACGGCCACCATCAGCGTCCCCGCGGCAGGCGGCCTGCCGGCCGAGACACTCACCTACGGCTACGACGGCCTCGGCAACGCCAACTCCCTCACCGGGTCACAGACCTACGTCGCATCGACCTCCTACACACGCCTCGGGGAAATCTCCGGCCGGGCCTACGGCAGCGGCACCGGTCTGGGACGCATGACCCGCGACTACACCTACGACCCGGCCACCGGAAACCTCGCCACCGTCGTCAGCAAGGTCCCCTCCCCCACCGCCCCGACGACATGGCAAACCGTCCAAAGCGACAGCTACACCTACAACGCCACGAACGACGTCACGGCGATCACCGACACCACCGACAACCAGTCACAGTGCTTCGGCTACGACGCTCAACACCGCCTCACCGACGCCTGGACCGCCGTCGACGCCTGCGCCACCGGCCCCACCACGACGAAGATCGCCACCAGCGGCAAACAGCCGTACTGGGACAGCTGGGCCTTCGACACCGCCGGCCGACGCAGCACCGATACCCGCCGGCTCAGCGCCACCGTCTCCACCAGCCGCACCTACACCTACCCCGCCGCCGGCACCGCCCGCCCGCACGCGGCAACGAAGGTGACCCGCACCGGCACCAACCCCGGCGACGACGCCTTCACCTACGACGCCGCCGGAAACAGCGACCTGCGCACCGTCAACGGCGTCACCACCGACTTCACCTTCAACAGCGAAAACCAGTTCTCCCGAGCCGTTGTCCAAAAGAGCACCGGCAACGAAGAGACCCGTCACCTCTACGACGCCAACGGCAACCTGCTGATCCGCCGCGAGCCCGGCGCGACCACCCTCTACGCCGCCGGCCAAGAGTTCAAACTCGCAGGCGGCACCGTCTCCTGCACCCGCACCTACAACCACGGAAAAACCGCCGTCGCCGTGCGCACCCCGGCCGGACTCACCTGGCTCGCCAACGACCACCAGGGCAGCGCCAGCATCGCCGTCAACGCCGCCACCGGCCAGGTCACCAAACGGCTCTACACCCCCTACGGCGCCGACCGCTCCGGCGCCACCGCCTGGCCCACCAGCCGCGGCTTCCTCGGCAAACAAGACAACAAATCCACCAAACTCGTCGACGTCGGCGCCCGCGAATACGACCCGGAACTCGGCGTCTTCATTAGCCCCGACCCGATCATCAACCTTTCGGACCCACGAACGTTCAACCCCTACGCATATGCCAGCCATACCCCCATCACTCAGTTCGACCCGAGCGGCCTCGCCGCCTGCTATGCACGCGAAGAAGGCGACTTCTGCCCCGGCCACACGAAAGGCCCTGCCTCGGTCAACGAACAGGACTCGTTCATCAAAAAGGGTGGCTACTTCTCCACCTACGTGAAGCCAGCAGACGATGAAGACTATCCCAAGTGCTCAAACAAGAGGGGATCGTCAAACCCGTGCTCCCGGTGGCTGACTGACGAGGAACGCGACCTCGAAAAGCGCGTCAAGAAAATGACCGAAGACGCCGAAAAGTTGTGCGGCACCAGCGTCAACTGCGTCGCGATGTCAGCTGTCGCCATGCAAGACGCCGGCCCCGAAGAACAGGCATGGTGCGTTACATATTTTTACTGGTGCCAAGTGGCCGGACAGGCGAAGAAGCGAGCTGAGCGAGAGAACCCGTTCGACGAAGAATCACAGAAGGCAGAATGGAACGCCTTCAAGCATGCGTACTGGTTCGCGCTCGTCGCCCAGGCCGGTGTCAGCGAGGACGCCGCGCTGCTACTAGGTGCAGCACACGAGATAGGGACATGGAAAGCCAGCAACAGGGGCGACGACCAAATCCCGGACTGGGGATCCCAAGAATCGAGAAAGGACATGCACAATAACAGGGTCGGATGGCAAATCGGGCAGCGCACCACGGGCTACTCCCGAGACTTCTATCTACGGGATCAGTCGGAACCACGTAGGCTCGCCGCAGCAAACATTGTCCAGGCGATCAACGCCGGGAAGCAGCGGGACGCTTCGAGCTGGGGTGACAACCAAACTCCCTATCTCAGATTCAAGTGACGGGCCCTGGGACGGAAGTCAGAGACGATCCAAATGGAACAACCGAAAGAGCCTGCGACAGCCGCCGACGGACGCGGCGACGACCTCACCGCTTCCGTCGAGGCGCAGCCCTCTTCACAGCAGGCCGCCACACCGCGAGCGCACCTTGCGTGGTCGGCCGGTACTGGGATCGCGGTCGGCGCCATCGTCGCCGGGGCACTACAGCACGCCTACAGCCCGCAAGCCGCCGGCTATCTCCTCAACAGCAACCTCCTGCAGTCGGTGGCATGGGTCGGCTGCGGTGGGCTGGTCGTTGCTCCGGTCGTGGCTGCTGTCGCCAAATCGGCCCGGCTACTCGCAGCCATGCTTCTCGCCGCAGTTATCGGGGGGCCAGCCCTCACCGCGCTGCTCGCCGCGACGGTGAACGGTGACGCAGCCGGCGGCCCTGACCGCTTCGCTGCATGGACCTTCGTCGTCGCCGCCGTCTACGCCCTCGCAGGAGCGTTGACGTCTCCGCGAACCGGGCGCATCACCATCGCCTCCGCAGTGGTAGTCCTGCTACTCACCACAACCCTGGTGACAGTGCTGGAACGCGGCTCGCAGCAGCGATGGCGCACGTGGGACGTCGCGAACTACGACGTCACCCTTGCACTGCCCGACATCCCGGGATATGCGCCGAGCGGCATGCGCTACGGGGTGCAAGGCTTGCACATCGACATGTCCGGCCCAGGCGGCATCGTCAGCGTAGAACTGCTGGACAGCAAAGCATCAAAGATCCGCTTCTGCGGCTTGCAAACGCCGTGTTGGAACCGACCAGGCGACCGGTGGTCCGACGCCCGGCTCGTGACGCGCCGCCTCGGCGGCCGCCTCATCCAGATCGCGCCCGCCGAAGGGGCAACCATCGAGATATCCATCGACGTCCCGATACACCCGGTCGCAGCCAAGACCGTAGCCCAACTACCGACCCTTCCCCCACCTGACAACGACTGACGTCACCCCTCAGGCGATCTGAACAGAGTGGGCAGAACGGTGCGGTGATGGCTTCGCAGCGCCGGTCGCTCGCGAAGAACTCTCCTACGCAGGGCGTTCTTCAGCGTGGCATCGCCAGCCGGCCGAGAGGCGGCCGACTCTTCTCAGGCATCCCCGATGGCATTCGTGACCGGGGGTTCAGCCTTCACCACCTTGCCCGCTGTTTCTCCTGCCTGCGCCACCGGGACTGTCTCGGCTGGGGGG
>NZ_BOPF01000053.1 GCF_016863615.1 Virgisporangium aliadipatigenens
CAACGCGCTCATACGATCTCCCTGTAGGTATCCGGCCTGGCCGGATCGAAGACCTCGTTCGCCCAGAACAGCGTGATGAGGTCGGCTCCGCCGACGTTGGTGATGCTGTGGGCCCACAGCGCCGGCATGTCCACGGCGACCGGCTCGCGCCCGCTGACCCGCAGGGTGACCACGTCGTCGTGCAGCACCCGCCGCAGCCGGATCTCGGCCTCGCCGCTGACCACCACGAAACGTTCGATCTTGTGCAGGTGGTAGTGCTGCCCGCGGGTCGCACCCGGCACCGTCGACGAGCAGAACGACTGCCCCGGCCCGCCGTGCGCCTTGACGGTCTCGACGAGTTCACCGCGCGCGTCGGCGTGCGTGGGCAGCGGCCGCGGCACCACCGGCAGGTGCGACCGGAACGTGTTGAACAGCCGCACGTCGAACCGGTCCAGCAGCACCGGCATCTCGCCGCCGGCGTACACGGCGGCGAAGCGGCCGATCCGTTCGGCCAGCTCGCCGACGTGCATCCGGCGACTCTCCACAGTGGAGGATGTGCCGAGCAGCAGGGAAGCGGCATCCGTGGCGTGCAACAGCTCCAGCTTGCGGTCCTCGCCGACCGACGGCTGTCCACCCTCGGCGTACACCCGGCAGAACGTCGCCACGACCGAGTTGTAGAAGGGCTTCCCGTGCTCCCCGAAGAGGTTCGGCAGCCGGACGTCCCGGAACCCGGCTCCGATGCGCGTGGTCGTCTTCGCCAGCGTGGCGGCGGCGAACGCCTTCGCGTCCCCGTACGGCGTGCCGTTGTCGGCCTGCACCGAGTTGGCGTAGACCACGTCCGGCGGCGGGCCGGGGACGCGTTCGATGCCGGCGGCGAGCCACGAGCCGAGCGTCATGTTGCCGGCGGCCACCTCGGTCGGGTCGCCGCGGTTGACGCCCGCGACGTGGACCACCAGGTCGACGCCGGTGAGCAGCGCCGCCAGCCGGTCCGGGTCCACGAGGTCGGCGCGCTGCAGCACGACCGGCTCCGGCCAGCCCAACGCCCGCGCCAGGACCCGCGTGTGCCACCCGAGGAACCCACTGCCCCCGGTGATCGCCCACCCGTTCACCGCTGTGCCCCGCTCAGTTGCTCCCCGCTCATCCCACACCCACCAGGGAGCGGGTCAATTCCGCCTGGACCTCGGGCAGCGTGCGCAGCAGGGCCTCTATCTCGGGAACGCTCAGCCGTGGCGCGCTCGCCGAGTCGAAGTCGTCGGTGCGGGCCACCTTCGGATCGCCCTGGTCGAAGAAGAGCGCGTAGTTGAGGTCCCGGGTGTCGACCGGCACGCGGAAGTACTCGCCGAAGTCGTCGGCGTGCGCCAGTTCCTCGGCGGTGGCGAGCGTCTCGGAGAACTTCTCGCCGTGCCGGATGCCGATCACCTCCAGTTCCAGGGTGATCCCGAACAGGTTGCACAGGGCCACCGCGAGGTCCCCGATGGTGCACGCGGGCGCCTTGCGGATGAACAGGTCCCCGGGCCGGCCGTGCGCGAAGGCGTGCTCGACCAGCTGCACCGAGTCGGCGAGCGACATCATGAAGCGGGTCATCCCCGGGTCGGTGACGGTCAGCGGCCGTCCCTCGCGCAGCTGGTCGATGAAGAGCGGGATGACCGAACCGCGGGAGTACATGACGTTGCCGTAGCGCACGCCGCAGACGGTGGTGCGGCTGCCGGGGTGGTTCCGCGCGTGCGAACGGGCGACCTTCTCCATCAGCGCCTTGCTCATGCCCATGGCGTTCACCGGCCGGACGGCCTTGTCGGTGCTGAGCACGACGACGGTCTTCACGCCGGCGCGCTCGGCCGCGTTGATGACGTTGCTGCTGCCGAGAACGTTGGTGCGCACGGCCTCCACGGGAAAGAACTCGCACGAGGGCACCTGCTTGAGCGCCGCCGCGTGGAACACGTACTCGACGTCCCGGCTGGCCCGCACCACCGAGTCGTAGTCGCGCACGTCGCCGAGGTGGTAGCGGATCCGCTCGTCGCGCAGTTCCTGGCGCATGGCGTCCTGCTTTGCCTCGTCGCGGCTGAGAACGCGCACCTCCGCGGCGCCGAGCGCGAGCAGCCGCCGCGCCATCGTGCGTCCGAACGACCCGGTCCCCCCGGTGATGAGGAACCGCCGTCCGTGCATGTCGGATTTCATTGGGCCCCCTACAGGTCGGCGAGTTGGCGGGCACGGCGGCTGAGCGCACCGGCCACCACCTCGATCACGTAATCGACGTCGGCCTCACTGAGCCCGGCGCCGCTCGGCAGGCACAGCCCCTGCCGGAACAGCCGGGCGGCCACGCCGCGGTCGAGCGCGGGCGCGGCGGCGTAGACCGGTTGCAGGTGCATGGGTTTCCACACCGCGCGCGCCTCGATCCCGTGCGTGGCAAGGGCCATGCGGAGTTCCTCGGCGGTGGAGCCGCAGCGCACCGGGTCGATGGTGACGACGGTGAGCCAGGCGTTGCCGGTGCCGTAGGCCGCCTCGGGCATCAGGTCGACGCCGGGCACCTGGCTGAAGAACGCCGCGTACTGGGCCCGGATCGCGCGCTTGCGCGCCACGATCTCGGGGAGCCGGGCGAGCTGGGCCCGGCCGAGCGCGGCGGGCAGGTTGCCGAGCCGGTAGTTGTAGCCGACCTCGGTGTGCTCGTAGTGCGGTGCCGGTTCGCGGGCCTGGGTCGCGAGGTGCCGGGCCCGGGCCGCCCGCCGCGGGTCGTCGGTCAGGAGCGCCCCGCCGCCGCCCGTGGTGATGATCTTGTTTCCGTTGAACGACAGCACGCCCAGCTCGCCCTGCGCCCCGGCCGGCTGCCCCCGGTGGAACGCCCCCAGCGCCTCCGCGGCGTCCTGCACGATCGGCACGCCGTGCGCCCCGCACACCTCGCGCAGGGCGTCGTAGTCGGCGCACTGGCCGAAGATGTCCACCGGCACCACGGCCGCGGGCGGGTCCTCCCGATGCCGGGCCAGGTAGTCGGCGACGAGTTCGGGATCCATGGTCCACGTGTCGGGATGGCTGTCGACGAAGACCGGCGTCGCGCCGGTGTAGCGCACGGCGTTGGCCGTCGCGACGAAGGTGAGGCTCTGCACCAGCACCGAACGGCCGGCCGTGGCGCCCACCAGTTCCAGCGCCAGATGGAGGGCGGCGGTGCCGGAGGCGACCGCGACCGCCTCGCGCACGCCGGTGGTGGCGGCCAGCTCCCGCTCGAACGCGTCGAGGTCGGGGCCGACCGGCGCGATCCACCCCGAGTCGAACGCGCGCAGCAGGTACTCGCGTTCGAGCGGACCCACGCTCGGTGCCGACAGGTGCATCGTGGCCATCTCTGTTGTCTCCTTGACCGGTACGATCCGGTTTATACATTTTTCGAGCGGGGGGAGCGGCAAATGGAAGAGCGTCCGTTACGTCTGCTGCTGGTCTGCCACGCCAATGTGTGCCGGTCGCCGCTGGCCGAACGCCTCGCGCGGGACGCGTTCGCCGCGCGGCTGGGCGCGGGAGCGGCCGAGATCTTCAGCGCCGGCACGCATGCGACGCCCGGGCGGGCCATGCACGAGCACAGCGCCGCGGTGCTGCGCGAACGCGGCATCGACCCGGAGCGGTTCGCCACGCGCCTCGCGACGCCGGGCCTGCTGGCCGCCGCCGACCTGGTGCTGACGGCCACCCGCGCCCAGCGGGCGCACTGCGTCACGATCGCGCCGAGCACGCTGCGCCGGACGTTCACGATGCGGCAGTTCGCCCGGCTGGCCGAAGCGGTTGCCCCGGAACGACTTCCGGCCGTCGCCGCGCCGCTGCGGCGGCTGCCGGCACTGATGGACGAGATCGTGGTGGCCCGTTCGCGGCAGCAGGGATCGACCGACGCGGACGATCTCAAGGACCCGCTGAACTCGCCGATCGAGGCGTTCCGGGAGTGCGCCAAGGTGCTCGACGGCGTGGTGGACGTGCTGGTGACCCGGTTCGAGACCGGGGTGGCACCGGGAGCGATCCACGTTCACTAGCTCCTTATTTCCGAATTGCCCAATAATAGCTTCATATATGGAGCTACCGTGGCAAATCGGACTAGGGGGCTCCGATGGGATACGACTACGGGAAACGGCTGATCGACGTCGTCGGTGCCGCGTCGGTGCTGGTGTTGAGCGCTCCGGTGCAGGTGGGCGTGGCCGCGGTGATCCGGCTGCGGATGGGCCGGCCGGTGCTGTTCCGGCAGGTGCGCCCCGGGCGGGACGGCCGCCCGTTCGAACTGGTCAAGTTCCGCACCATGCGCACCGGTCCGGGAGCGGACGGCGAACGGCTCACCCGGCTCGGCCGGTTCCTGCGCGCCACCAGTCTCGACGAGCTGCCGACCATGTGGAACGTCCTGCGCGGCGACATGAGCCTGGTCGGGCCACGCCCGTTGCTGATGTCCTACCTCGAGCGCTACTCGCCGGAGCAGGCCCGCCGGCACGAGGTGCGCCCCGGGGTCACCGGCCTGGCGCAGGCGCGTGGGCGCAACGCGCTCTCCTGGGAGGAGAAGTTCGCCCTCGACGTCTGGTACGTCGATCACCGGTCGCTGCGGCTGGACCTGCGGGTGCTCGTCGAGACCGCCGTGGCGGTGGTACGCCGGAAGGGCGTGGTCGCACCGGGCGCGGCGACCATGACGGAGTTCCTGGGCAACGCCCGGTAGAACTAGTCTTGTCCGATATATCCTCATATGCATGGCAGTGGACAAGCTTCAGACAGTCTTCTCTGAAACGCTCGGCCTTCCCGCCGAGGTGGACTGGTCCGCCCTGGCGTACCGGAAGGTCCCCGAATGGGACTCAGTCGCGCACATGCAACTCGTCGGTGAGATCGAGGAGGCGTTCGGCGTCATGCTCGACACCGCCGACGTGCTCGGTATGAGCAGCTTCGCGGCCGCCCGCGACATCCTGTCCAAGCACGGCGTGGCCGCGTGACCGGCCTGCGTCTCGACGGCCGGGTCGCGCTCGTCACCGGTTCGACCCGGGGGATCGGCTGGTGCACCGCGCGTGCGCTCGCCGCTCACGGTGCCACGGTGATCGTGAACTCCCGAGCGGACGCCGAAGCAGCCAAGGCCCGCGCCGCCGAGCTGACCGAGGCACATTGCGTTCCCGCGGATGCTCTCGCCTGTGACGCCGCGGACCCGGAACAGATCCGGGAGGCCTACCGCCGGATCTTCGGCACCCACCGGCGCCTGGACATCCTGGTCAACAACGCCGGGATCCTCGAGGACGCCCTCATCGGGATGATCTCCGACGACCTGGTCGAACGGGTGCTGCGGGTCAACACGTTCGGCCCGCTGCACCACCTTCAGGCGGCGGCCCGCCTCATGCGGCGCCACGGCGGGGGCGCGATCGTCAACCTCACCTCGATCATCGGCACCCACGGCAACGTCGGACAGGCCGTGTACGGCTCGGCGAAGGCCGCGGTCGTCGGCCTGACCCGTTCCGCCGCGAAGGAACTGGCCCCGCACGGCATCCGCGTGAACGCCGTGGCGCCCGGCCTCATCGACACCGACATGACCCGCGGCATCCCGCCGGAGCGCTACCGGGAACTCGTCGACGGGATCGGTATGGGCCGCGTCGGCACACCCGAACAGGTGGCGAACGCCGTGCTGTTCCTCGCCGGCGACCTGGCCGCCTACATCACCGGGCAGGTGCTCGGCGTCGACGGAGGGATGCGGATCTGATGTCCCTCCTGGTGCGCTTCGACGATCTGGAGCCGGCGCTGATCGACGGCGTCGACGGCGCGGTCCTGACGCACGCCGCGCTCGCCGCACGGGTCGAGCGGCTCGCACCGGTTCTGGGCAGCCGGCGGTGTCTGGTCTTCGTGTTCGCCGACCCGAGCGTGCACACCGCCGTCCACTACCTCGCCGCGATCGAGAACGGGCACGCGGTAGCGCTCCTGGACGGTTCCGCGCCGCTCGGGCCGCTGCTCGCGCGGTACCGGCCGGAGGTCGTGGTGCATCCGCCGGGCACGCCACCGCCGGACGGGTACCACGCCGCGGGCGACGGGCTCGCGCGCTCCACCGCCCAGGGCGAGCCGCCGCACCCGGACCTCGCCGTGCTGCTCACCACCTCCGGCAGCACCGGCAGCCCCAAGTTCGTGCGGCTCTCCCGGGAGAACATCGCGTCCAACGCGGCCGCCATCGCCGCCTCGCTCGGCCTGACCCGGGCCGATCGCGCGGTCTCCAGCCTGCCGCTGCACTACAGCTACGGCATGTCGGTGCTGCACTCCCACCTGTGGTCCGGCGGTAGCGTCCTGCTCACGCCGCCCGACGTGCTCTCCCCGGACTTCTGGGCGACGGTCCGCCGGCACGGCGTCACCTTCTTCGGCGGGGTGCCGGCCACCTACGAGATCCTGCACCGACTGCGGTTCGACTTCACCGACCAGCCGGCACTACGCGCGCTGACCCAGGCCGGCGGCCGACTCTCCGCCGATCTCGTCAACGACTTCGCCGCCCGCGTCGGTGGCCGGTTCTACGTCATGTACGGGCAGACCGAGACGTCGCCGCGGATGACCTGCCTCCCCCCGGAACGCCTGCCCGACAAGCCCGGCTCGGTGGGGCCGGCCCTGCCCGGCGGCACGCTGACCGTGCGCGGCCCGGACGGGCTGCCGCTGCCCGCGGGCCGACCCGGCGCCGTCCACTACACCGGCCCGAACGTCATGCTCGGCTACGCGCACGAACGCGCCGACCTGAGCCTCGGCGACGTGCAGGGCGACACGATCGACACCGGCGACCTCGGCCACCTCGACGACGAGGGCTACCTGTACGTCACCGGCCGGACCCGCCGCATCGGCAAGCTGTTCGGCACGCGGCTCAACCTGGACGAGGTCGAGGGGCTGCTGCACGGGCACGGACCGGTCGCCGCCGTGAACGCCCTGCCGGACGAGCTGACGCTCTTCTGCGCGTGGGGCGACCCGACCCGGTTCGCCGACGCGCGGCGCAGCCTCGCCAGCACGCTGCGGCTGCCACCCCGGGCCCTGCGTTTCGTGCACGTCGACACCCTGCCGGTGCTGGCCAGCGGCAAGACCGACTACCGCCGGCTGGCCGAACAGGCGGCGTCGTGAACCTCCTGGACCTTCCGCAGTACGGCCTGCCGCAGGCCGAGAAGGAACTTCTCCTGCGCGCCGAACTCGACCGGCTCACCGAACACCACCGGGCGCACTGCCCCGAGTACCGCCGCCTGCTCACGATCTTCGGTTCGGCGCGGGGGACCGGCATCGCCGGCGTGCCGTGGCTGCCGGTGTCGGTCTTCAAGACGCACCGGCTGCTGAGCGTCCCGGAGTCGGAGGTCTTCAAGACCATGACCTCCAGCGGCACCACCGGCCAGCGGGTGAGCCGCATCGTGTTGGACCGGGCCACCGCGCAACGCCAGGCGCAGGCACTCGTGGCCATCATGGCGACGGTGCTCGGCCCCGACCGGTTGCCCATGCTCATCGTGGACAGTCCCGCCGTGGTGGGCGACCGGCGGCAGATGAGCGCGCGCGGCGCCGGTGTGCTCGGCATGGCCGCGCTCGGTCGTCACCACACCTACGCGCTCGACACCGACATGCGGGTCGACGTCACCGCGATACGGCGCTTCCTGGAACGCTTCGGCGACCGCCCGTTCCTGATGTTCGGCTTCACGTACATGGTGTGGCGGCACCTGGTGACGGAACTGGGCGCCCAGGCGGATCTCTCCCGGGGAGTGCTTGTCCACAGTGGAGGGTGGAAGGCGCTCCAGGCGCAGGCGGTCGACAACCCGACGTTCAAGCGGGTCCTGCGCGAACGCTTCGGGCTGACCCGCGTACACAACTTCTACGGCATGGTGGAGCAGGTCGGCAGCGTCTTCCTGGAGGGCGACGACGGCTACCTGCACGCGCCGAACTTCGCGGACGTCCTCGTGCGTGACCCGGTCACCTGGGAGCCCGCCCCGAACGGCACGGTCGGCGTCCTCGAGGTGGTCAGCGCGTTGCCGACGAGCTACCCGGGACACGCCATCCTGACCGAGGACCTGGGCGTGGTGCACGACGCAGGCGACCCGGCGACCGGCTGGGGCGGCACGCGGCTGTCGGTCGTGGGTCGTCTGCCCAGGGTCGAACTGCGCGGCTGCGGCGACACGCACGCCGTCAACACGGGCGCGGCGGCATGACCGCCCCGGCCGTCCTCGCCGAGCCGCAGGCGGGACCCGACGGGACGGCCGCGTGGATGCGGGCGACGCCCACGGGACGGCCGTTCGACGCGGAGACGGTGGAGTTCGCGGGCGCGCTGTCGCGGCGGCTCGGCCGGGCCGGCGGGCGGGTCCCGGAACTGCAGGCGCTGGCGTACTGGACCCGGCCCGGTGAGATCCGCCGGCTCGCGGCCGATTTCGCGGCGCTCGAGAACGACGGTTGCCTGCTGGTGCCGCGCGGTACCGTCTTCCACGTTCCACCGTCCAATGTGGACACCATTTTCGTGTACTCCTGGCTGATGTCGGCACTGGTCGGCAACCGCAACGTCGTGCGCCTGTCGGACCGCGCCGGCGGCCACACCGAACTGATCGTCGGGCTGCTGCGGGAGTTGCTGGACGAGGGCTTCGACGGCGTGCGCGACGCGCTGCGCATCGTGCGGTACGGCCACGACGACACCTGGACGGCGGCGCTGTCCGCGGCGTGCGACCTGCGGGTCATCTGGGGCGGCGACTCCACTGTGGACACCATCCGGCGCAGTCCGCTGCCGCCGCACGCGACCGAGCTGACGTTTCCGGACCGGTTCTCGCTCGCCGTGATGCGGGCACCGGCGTACCTTGCCGCACCGGACCGCGACGCGCTGGTCTCGCGGTTCCGGGCCGACGCGTACATGTTCGACCAGCGGGCCTGCTCCTCGCCGCGCCTCGTGGTCTGGGTGGGCAGCCGCGCCGAGGCGGCACTGGCCTCGGAGGACTTCTTCGGCCGGCTGGCGACACTGGTCGGCGCGGGCGGCTACCCGGTCGACGGTTCGCTCGCGGTCAGCAAACTCGGCTACGTCTACGGAGCGGTGCTCGACCAACCTGTGTCGGCGTGCCGCTGGTACGACAACGCCCTGGCGGTGCTGACGGTGGAGCGGTTCGGGCAGCCGCGCCGCGAGCACTGCGGTGGCGGCGTCTTCCACGAACTGCGCCTGGACGCACTGAACGACCTCGTGCCGCACATCGAACGTCGCGACCAGACGATCGTGCACCACGGGTTCACCGGGGCGGAGCTGACCGGCCTCGTGCGTGCGTTGAACGGCCGCGGCGTGGACCGGATAGTGCCGCTCGGCCAGGCGCTCACCTTCCAGCGGGTGTGGGACGGGCACGACCTGTTGCAGGCGTTCACCAGGCGGGTCACCGTCTCGACGGCGGAGGTGCTGCCCGGATGAACCCGATCGTGATCGTCGGGGCCGGTGGGTTCGGCCGCGAGGTGTGCGCGTACGCCGCCGATCTCGGTTGGCCGGTGGCCGGCTTCGCCGACGACGAGCCGCGGGCGCTGGACGGGTTCACGCTGCCGGTGGGTGTGCTGGGACCCGTGGACGCCGTCGACATCACGCCGGCGACGCGGTTCATCGTCGCGGTGGGGGATCCGGCGTTGCGGCACAAACTCGCCGCCGCCGTCATCGGGCGCGGCGGAGTGTTGGGCACACTGGTGCACCCGCGCGCCTACGTGGCCGCCGGCGCCCGGCTCGAACCGGGCTGCGTGGTCTGCCCGTTCGCGTTCGTCGGCTCCGGTGCA
Source organism: Virgisporangium aliadipatigenens (assembly GCF_016863615.1). Classification (GTDB taxonomy): domain Bacteria; phylum Actinomycetota; class Actinomycetes; order Mycobacteriales; family Micromonosporaceae; genus Virgisporangium; species Virgisporangium aliadipatigenens. Next base: position 9,688 of record NZ_BOPF01000053.1, read on the forward strand.
CACCTGGCGGCGAACGCCGTCGTCAACATCCACGCCAGCGTGGGGCACGACGCGACGGTCGGTGAACACGCGGTGCTCTCGCCCTTCGCCGCCGTGAACGGCCACGCGTCGATCGGCGCGGCCGCGTTCCTCGGCACACACGCGACCGTGACGCCGGGCCGGCGGGTCGGCACGGGCGCGAAGGTGAGCGCGGGATCCGTGGTGCTGCGGGACGTGCCGGCCGGCGCGCTCGCGGTCGGAAACCCGGCCCGCTCCCGGGTGATGTTCCCCGATGCTGGCTGACGCCCTGGCCCTGCTCACGGGCCTGCCCGCCCCGGACGGGTTCGGGGTGGGCGTGGACGTCGAGGAGGTGGACCGGTGGGCGGACCCGCCACGCGGCCTGTTCACCGAGGCGGAGCACGCGCACTGCCGCTCGATGGGGCGGCCGGCCGAGAGCTACGCGGGCCGATGGTGTGCCAAGGAGGCGACCGTCAAGGCGCTGGACCCGTTCGTCCGGGTGTCGCTGCGCGACGTCGAGATCGGCGTGGCCGCCGGTGGTGCCCCGGTCGTGCGGGTGCCGTGGAACGGCGCGGTGCGACTCTCCATCGCACACACGGAACGCATCGCCGTCGCCGTGGCGATAGCCGTCCCGGCACTTTCGCGCACGGACTGTGTCTGAATTGCTACTTTATGTGAGTGATCGACCGATTGGACGATGCGATAGACGCCGAAGGCGGCGGGGGCGCCCCTGAGTCCCGACCCCACCGCGAGCGGCGCCGGCGGCGGCTGCGCAGCGTCGCGCTCCTCCTCGTCGGTCTCCTTCTCCTCGCCGGAACCCCGGTGCTGTGGCTGGCCGTCCAGGTGCGCGACACGCGTACCCACCTGCTCGCGGCGGCTCAGCTCGTCCCGGCGCTTCAGCTCCAGTTGCAGACCGGCGACGCCGCGCAGGCCCGGAACACCCTGAACGAGCTGCGGCGGCACACGAACGCCGCGCGCGCGGGCGCCGACGACCCCACGTGGCGCCTGGCGGGGAGGTTCCCGTGGGTCGGTCACGACGCGTCGACCGTCCGGACGATCGCCGCCACGCTTGACGACCTGGCCGACGACGGGCTGGCCGCGCTGCTGGAGGCGGCCGGTGAGCTGCGCCCGGAGACGCTTCTGGCCGGCGACGGCCGGATCGACGTGGACCGGCTGAGGGCCGCCGCGCCGCACGTGGCGCGGGCCGACGCCGCGGTCCGCCGCGCACGCGACCGGGTGGTGACACTCGACCCGGCCGGGCTTCGCCCGCAGGTGCGCGACGCGGTGACCCGGCTGCGCGACGGGCTCGACAAGGCCGCGGGGATCACCGCGGCGGCCGTCACGCTGACCGGCCTGCTGCCGGGCATGCTCGGCGCCGACGGGCCGCGTACCTACCTCGCGATGTTCCAGAACCCCGCCGAGGTGCGGGCGACCGGCGGAATGCCCGGCTCCTTCGTGGTGCTGCGGGCGGATGCCGGCCGGATGGAGTTGACGAGCCAGGGTTCCACCGCGGTCGTGCTGCCTCCGTTCGAGGCGCCGGTCGTGCCGGTCGCGCCGAACATGCGCGCCCTCTACTCCGACAAGCTCGCCGTCTACCCGGCGAACGTCAACCTGACGCCGTACTTCCCCTACGCGGCGAACACCCTGCGGGAGATGTTCCGCCTGCGCACCGGTACCACGGTCGACGGTGTGCTGGTCACCGATCCGGTGGTGCTCGGCTACCTGCTCCGCGCGACCGGGCCGGTGGAGGTGCCGGGCGGGCCGGCGCTCACCGCGGACACGGCGGTGCGGACCCTGCTGTCGGATGCGTACCGGGTGTTCGGCGACGATGACGACGCCCAGAACAGGTACTTCGGTGCCGCGGCGCGGGCGGCGTTCACCGCGCTGGCCGGCGGTGCCGCGTCCCCGGCCGCCCTCGTCGCGGCGCTGCGCCAGGCCACCGCCGAACGCCGCATCCTGATCTGGAGCGCGCGCCCGGAGGAGCAGAGCCTGATCGCCGGCACGGCGCTGGAGGGTGCCCTGCCGCCCCGCGACGGCGACCGGCCCACGATCGGGCTGTTCCTGAACGACGGCAGCGGCGCCAAGCTCGGCTACTACCTGCGCCAGCGCGCCGAGGTCGGCTACGAGTGCCGGCCGGACCGCCGGATGCGGCTCACGCTCTTCTTCGAGCTCTCCTCCGAGGCGCCGACCTCCGGCCTGCCCGCGTCGGTGCTGGGCCTCGGGCTGGCCGGCAACCCGTACACGGCCCGCACGATCGTGTCCGCGTTCAGCCCGACCGGCGGGGCCTTGGAGTCGGTGACCCTCGACGGCCAGCCGATCCGGGTCAGCAGCGGCACGGAGCAGAACCGGATGGTCGGGCGGATGCTGGTCGACGTGCCGGCGGGAGGGGCCAGAGCGCTCGAAATCACCTTGCTCACCGCGCCTCTGCCTGAGGCGGCACGCTGGCGGACACCGACGCTCCGTCTTACACCAACCGTCGAAAAAGCGGCAGTAAATGTGAAAAATACGGACAAGTGCGCGAGTGCGTAATAGCCTCATCTTCGGCAAATTCACCAACCACAAATCGGGCAAATCGTCCCGAGATGCCTGAGGGGGAGCCTTGCGGGTACATCGGCTACTACTTGTTCTCGCCACCGCCGCGACCGCGCTGTTCATCGCCGCACCGGCCGGTGCCGCGCCCAGCGCCGATCCCAGCACCGACACGAGCGTCGGGCCGAGCACCGACCCGAGCACCAACCCCTACCCCGACAACACGCCGCAGACCAATGTGGACAAGCCGGCTGTCGCCGCCGGGGGTCAGATCGAGTTCAGCGGCACCGGCTTCTGGCCGTTCGAGGAAATCGCCATCGACGTCACCTTCACGTCGACGACCGCCGGGCTCAAGGAACACGCGAACGGGGCGTTCGTCGTCGCAGGCCTCCCCGTGCCCCGGGACTACATCACCTCGGTGCAGGCCGACGGCAACGGCAGCTTCTCCGTGATGCTGGACCTGGAACAGGTGGGTACCGCCATCCTGAAGGCGTCCGGCGCGCAGTCGGGTGCCGTTCTCACGGAGACCGTGACGGTCGTCGCGGCCGCCGCTACCACCACCTCGAGCGCGCAGCTCGCCGTGACCGGCCTCAACCCGCGGGTCGGCACCGAGGTGATCGGTGGCGCCGCCGCGATCGCGGTGGGTGCGTTCCTGGTCTGGTTCGCGTTCCGCAAGCGCCGGCGCGGACAGTTCGAGTCGTAAACGCGGTGTCGATGCAGCGAGGGGTCCGACCGTCACGGTCGGACCCCTCGACGTTCGTCCACGGGGACGCAATCCGACGATCCGGGGTTTTGCCGCGGCCGCGTTCCAGCGACCATGGTGAGTACTCGACTACGGAGCGAATGGGAGGCTGCGTGGCCGGACGGCTGACGGATCGTGTGGTGGAGGTGTCCGCCGGGAACAACGGCGCCCGTGGCACCGGCGTTCTCGTCGCCGAGCGGCTGATCCTGACGGCCGCCCACGTGGTCCGCGAGGGGCCGGTGTGGGTGCGCCTGTCCGGCGCCACCGACCCGTTGCAGGCCGACGAGCAGCCGGCGTCCGTCGCGTGGGACGGTTCCGCGCGCGGGCTCGACGCCGCGCTCCTGGAGATTCCGGTCGAACGGTGGGAGCCACCGCCGGGCGGCGTTACGCCCCTGCCGTTCGGGCGGATCCTGCGGCGCACCGGCGAGATCGGTGCCTCCGTGCTCGGGCTGCCCGGCACCAGGGGCGGCGGCTCCGTCCCGGCGCTCATCTCGGCGGCCGCACTGCCCGGGCGTTCCCGCCGGGGAAGCGTGACCTCGGCGCGGCATCAGGTGACGCTCGCCGGGCCGGGCGCGGACGCCCGTGGGCCCGGGGGAGCGCGGCCCGACTGGTCGCCCGGCAGCCCGGTGATCTGCGCCGACCCGCGGATGCCCGACGCGCAGCACCTGCTCGCGCTCGTCGTCGCCGAACTGCCCGACCGGCGGGCCGACCGGTTCGCGGCCGAACCGGTGTGGCGGCTGCTGCGCGTCCCGGACTTCGTCGCCGCCGTCGAACGGGTCATCGCCGGCCCGCACACCACCGCGGTCGAGCTCGACCCCGCCCTGCGGGAGCCCGTAGCGCCGCCCCCGTCGCCCGCCGCGCTGCTGAGCGCGTCCGCGGCATCCGTCGAGTTCTACGGCCGCGAGGCCGAACTCGGCGCGCTCGACCTGTGGTGCCGCGGCGGTGGCGTACGCGTCGCGTTGATCCACGGGCCGACCGGGCAGGGCAAGACGCGGCTCGCCGCCAAGCTGCTGGCCGACCAGCTCTCCGCCGGCTGGGTCGGCGGCTTCCTGCGAACGCCCCCGGCGCTCGGCCCCGCCGCCCAGGCCGCACTCGCCGAACCCGCCGCATCCGTGCTGCTCGTCGTCGACAACGCGGACATGTGCGCCCCGGCCGAACTGGCCGACCTCCTGCGCGACATCACCGGCGGCACCGACGCGGGGGTGCGGGTGCTGCTGCTGGCCCGTTCGGCCGGCGGCTGGTGGCGGGACCCGGGGCAGGACCCCCGGGTGCGCGACGCGCACGTGATCTCCCTCGGCCCGCTGGACCCCGAACCGGACCTGCGCGCCGCGGCGTACCGGCAGGTGGCGTGGCAGCTCGCGGACGCGTTCCACCGGGTCTTCGCACGGCACGGCGTACCCGGAGCGGAACGCCTGCCGGAGGTCGCGATGCTCCTGCCCGACCCCGACGACCTCGCGGATCCCCGGTACGCACACGCGCTGACGGTGCAGACCGCGGTCGCGACCCGGCTGCTGGACGCGGTGCGCCCGACCGCGGAGGGCCAGAGCTGGGCCGCCCGGCTGCTCTCCCACGAGGTCGAGTACTGGCGGGACACGGCCACCCGGCACGGCGTCAAACTGGGTGACCGGGCCCGCCTGCAGGCGGTGTGCGCCGCCGCGCTGTGCGGGGCGCAGGACGCCGACGAGGCCCGGCGGCTGCTGGCCGCCCTGCGGATGATGCCGGCCGACCGGACGCTGCGCGAGAAGGTCTCGACCTGGCTGCACGAGCTGTACCCGTCGCCGGACGGGGCCTACTGGCAGCCGCTGACCCCGGAGCGCTTCGCCGAGGAACTGGTCGGCGCCGCCCTGCGCGGCCCCGACCCGCTCGTGGACGCCCGGCAGCTGAACGCCGTCGCGGCGGCCGCCTTGGACGGCCAACGGCACCGGATGCTGACCGTGCTGAGCCGCGTCGCCGCGCACGACGGCCCGACCGCCGGCCTCCTCGCGGCGCTGGTCAGCGGCTCGGCCGAACTGCACCCGGTGGCCCGCCGCGTCGCCGCGCAGGTGCCCGACCCGGAACCGCTGCTGCGCGGCCTGCACCCGCCGCGGGAACAGCCGCCGGACGAGGTGTTCATCTACGTCGTCGCGCACCACGGCGGCCGGCGCCGCTGGTGGCACCTCGCCGCCGAACGCACCCACGACGGGGTGCGCCTGCCCGTGGTGACCGCGGCTCGGGACGGGCGGCGGCTGCACCTGCGTTCGGTGTTCCTGTCGCCGCGCCAGCTGCCGGGCGCCGCCGCACCCGATCCGGAGCACCTGGAGGTGCTGCTCGGCCAGGTCGTCGAACCCATCTGGGGGCTGGCCGACGCCGGCGACGAGCACGGGGAGTTCGGGCCGGCGACGGTGCTCATCGCGGCCGATCCGCTCGTGTACGCGACCCCTGGCGGCGCGGTCGACGGGACCGCCGCCGCCGACCTGGACGACATCCTGGGCCGAATCGCGCAGCCGCCCGCCCCCACCCCCGCGCCCCGGAAACCACCGGCGAAGGCCGCTCCGGAATCGTTCCGCTGGTTCTGAGGCGGCGCGCGGCGTCCATCGGTAGCGTGAAACTCATGGACGGCATGGCGGCGGGGCTGCTCCTCGCGGCGGGCGGGGGCACCCGGTACGGCACGCCCAAGGCCCTGGTCGAACGCGACGGCCGGCTACTGGTCGAGACCGCGCTGGAGACGCTGGACGAGTGCCGGCCGCAGGTCGTGGTGCTCGGCGCCGCCGCCGAGAAGGTCGTCCGCCGCGCCTACCTGGGCGAGGCGCTGGTCGTCGTCAACCAACAGTGGACCAGCGGCGTGGCCTCCTCGCTGCGGGCCGGCCTGGAGGCGTTGATCCCGACGGCCGCGGAGGCGGTGGTCGTCATGCTGGTCGACACGCCGGGGATCACCATCGAGGCGGTGCGGCGGATCGCGGCGTTCGAGTGCCCGCAGGCGCTGGTGTCGGCCACGTACGGCGGCGAGCCGGGCCATCCCGTGCTGCTCGGGCGCGATCACTGGGGGCCGATCATCGCCGAGGCGCACGGCGACGAGGGCGCCCGGGGGTACCTGCGCCGACACCCCCGGCTCGTGCGTCACGTGCCCTGCGACGACATCGCCGACGGCACCGACCTCGACTCACCCGCCGACGCGCTGGTCCCGTTCCAGACCTTCTAGAGGCGGGCGACGGCGGCCTGGAGGACGTCCAGGCCGAGCGACCCGAGGTTGAGGGCATCCCGGTGGAACGCCTTCAGGTCGAACTCGCCCGCCTTACGGACCTTCGCCTCGTCCCGCGCCTGCAGCCAGATCCGCTCGCCCAGCTTGTACGCCGGCGCCTGCCCCGGCCAACCCAGGTAGCGGAACAGCTCGAAGCGCAGGTTCTCGTCCGGCACCCGGCAGTGCGCCCGCATGAACTCCCAACCCAGCTCCGGCGTCCAGATCTCCCCGGGGTGGAACCCGAACGGGTTGTCGGCCGGCACCTTCAGCTCCAGGTGCATGCCGAGGTCGACGATCACCCGCGCCGCCCGGAACGCCTGCCCGTCCAGCATTCCCAGCCGGTCGCCGGGGTCGGCGAGGTAGCCCAGCTCGTCCATGAGGCGTTCGGCGTAGAGCGCCCAGCCCTCGCCGTGCCCGGAGACCCAGCACAGCAGCCGCTGCCAGCGGTTGAGCAGCTCCGCGCGCACCGCCGTCTGCCCGATCTGCAGGTGGTGCCCGGGAACGCCCTCGTGGTACACGGTCGTGACCTCGCGCCACGTGGAGAACTCGTCGATGCCCTCCGGCACCGCCCACCACATCCGACCCGGGCGGCTGAAGTCCTCGCTCGGCCCGGTGTAGTAGATCGCCCCGTCGGAGGTGGGCGCGATGCACGCCTCGATCCGGCGCACCTGCTCCGGGATGTCGAAGTGGGTGCCGTTGAGCTCGGCCATGGCCTGCTCGGCGAGGGCCTGCATCCAGTCCCGGAACGCCTCCTTGCCGTGGATCGTGCGCGCCGGGTCGGCGTCGAGCGCCGTGACGGCCTCGTCGATGGTGCCGCCCGGGACGATCTTGTCCGAGACGGTGCGCATCTCCGCCTCCAGGCGCGCCAGCTCCTCGAACGCCCACGCGTAGGCCTCGTCGAAGTCGACCTTCGCGCCCAGGAAGTACTGCGAGTTGAGCCGGTAGCGCTCCAGCCCGGCGGCCTGATTTTCCTTGCCGAGCGGCGCCATGTCCCGCCGCAGGAACGTGGCGATCCCGGCGGTCGCCTCCCGCGCGGCGTCGGCGCCCCGGTCCAGGTCGGCGACGAGCGCCGCGGGCAGCCCCGGGTTGGCCCGCTTGACCCGGTCCACGAGGGCGTGGAAGAAGTTGTCCCGCTCGCGGTCGACCCAGATGTCGCACTGGTTGGCGACCTCGACCATCTGCGTGCGGGCCACCACGTGGCCGCCTTCGGCGGCGCGGCGCAGCGTCACCCGCCAGGCGTCCAGCGCGCCGGGTGCGCCGGCCAGCCGCGCGGCGATGTCGGCGGCGGCCTGCGTGCCGTCGGTCGGCATGAGGTCGAAGATGCTGCGCACGGAGTGCAGCGGGCTGGCGATGACGTTCAGCTCGCTCTCGGTCTCGCCCGCGTCGTACATCGCGAGGGCGAGGCCGAGCCGCTCCTGCATGGCTTCCTGCGCGACGCGTTCACGCTCGTCGACGGGGCGCACGGCGTCGATGCGGGCGAGCGTGCGGCGGTCGTGCTCGGCGCGGGCGGCGTAGCCCTCCGGGGAGAAGTCGGTCAGCCGGTCGTCGTACCCGGCGATGCCCACGAATGTCGCGCCGATCGGTTCCAGTGCAGCCCATTCGTCGACGTACCGGTCGGCGATCTCATCGATTTCTCCCACGATCGCGACCATACGGTATGTGCCGGGATCCGCGAGTCGAAAAGCATCCGTCGGGCGGGTCGCCCAAAGGGTGTTTCACGCCTCCCGGGTGACGCGTTACGGCTCGCGGATGATCTTTCGATTTTTCCCGCCCGATCGATGCGCCGCTGTCCACGCCAGCAGGTCGTCGGCGGACCAGGTGTTGACGATGCGCTCGGCCGGGACGCCGCAGGCCACCGCCCGTTCGCAGCCGAAGCGCTGCCAGTCGAGCTGACCCGGCGCGTGCGCGTCGGTGTCGATGGAGAACCTGCAGCCCGCTTCGAGCGCACGGCGCAGCAGCCGCTTGGGCGGGTCGAGCCGCTCGGGGCGGCTGTTGATCTCGACCGCCTTGTCGTGCCGCGCGGCGGCGGCGAACACCGCGTCCGCGTCGAACGTGCTCTCGGCCCGCCCCTTGCCGCCGCCCCGCCGGCCGCGTTCGCCGCCCCTCCCGCCCTTCGACTCCTCCTCGCCTTCCTTCGCCGTCGGCTGGGAGGAACGCGGCAGCAACCGCCCCGTGCAGTGGCCGAGGATGTCCAGGTGCGGGTTGCCCAGGGCGTTGACCATGCGGCGGGTCATCGTGGGGGAGTCGTCCTTCAGTCCACTGTGGACGGAGCCGACCACGACGTCCAGCCGTTCGAGCAGTTCGTCGGTCTGGTCCAGCGAACCGTCGGCGAGGATGTCCACCTCGATGCCGCTCAGCAGCCGGAACGGGTTGTCCAGCGCGCGCAGGCCCTCGTTGATCGCCGCGACGACGTCGAGCTGCCGGCGCAGCCGGTCGGCGTCCAGCCCACGCGCCACGGTCAGCCGCGGGGAGTGGTCGGTGAGCACGAGGTACTCGTGGCCCAGTTCGATCGCGGCGGCCACCATCTCCTCGATCGGGGAGCCGCCGTCGGACCAGTCCGAATGGCTGTGGCAGTCGCCCTTGAGCGCCGCCCGCAGCGCCGCGGTCGCCTCGTCGAGGTCGGTGCCGGCCGTCGACTCCAGGCGGCGCAGGTAGACCGGCTCCTCGCCGGCGAGCGACTCGGCGATGCACTTCGCCGTCACCGCGCCGACGCCGGGCAGGTCACCGATGGTGCCGGCCGCCGCGCGCGCCGCGAGGTCGTCCGGCGCCAGCTTCCCGAGGGTCGCCGCCGCGCCGCGGAACGCCCGGACGCGGTAGGTCGCCTCGTGCGCCCGTTCCAGGAGGAACGCGATGCGGTTCAGGTCGGCGATCGGATCACGCGGAGCCATGCGCACACGCTAGCGGGCAGTACCGTGGCCGGCATGCGAACGATCGACTGGGTCGACGGTGTCATCGAGATCATCGATCAGACCGCGCTGCCGGGGGAGACCACCGTGCTGCGCCTGTCCACAGTGGACGAACTCATCGACGCCGTGCGGCGCCTGGCGGTGCGCGGCGCGCCGGCGCTCGGGGTGGCGGGTGCGTTCGGCGTGGCGCTCGCGGTGTCCACGCAGCCCGACCCCACGCGGGCGATCGAGGCCGTCGCCACGGCCCGCCCCACCGCGGTGAACCTGGCCCGTGGCGTGCGTCGGGCCGCCGCGCGGGTGCCCGAGGGGTTCGACGCGGTGCTCGCCGAGGCCGAACGGATCCGCGACGAGGAGATCGCCAGCTCGGTGGCGATGGCGAAGCGCGGCGCCGACCTGGTTCGCGAGCTGTGCGGAGAACGCCCGAAGCTGCTGACCCACTGCAACACCGGTGCGCTCGCGGCGGTCGAGATCGGCACGGCGCTCGGGGTGGTGCTCGAGCTGGCCGAACGGCAGCAGCTCGCGGGTGTCATCGCCAGCGAGACCCGGCCGCTGTTGCAGGGCGCCCGCCTCACCGCCTGGGAACTGCGTCGCGCCGGCGTGCCCTACCGGGTGGCGGTCGACGGCGCGGGACCGTTCCTCATGGCGCGGGGCGAGGTCGACGCGGTGATCCTGGGGGCCGACCGCATCTGCGCCAACCACGACGTGATCAACAAGATCGGCACCTACTCCCACGCGCTCGGCGCACGGGCGGCGGGGATCCCGTTCATCGTGGTGGCGCCCGAGTCCACAGTGGACGAGGAGACGCCGAGCGGCGCGGACGTGGAGATCGAGGAGCGCGGCGCGGCCGAGGTGGCCGGCGACCTTCCCGCGGCGAACCCCGCCTTCGACGTGACGCCCGCGTCGCTGGTGACGGCAATCGTCACCGAGTCCAGAGTGATCCGCCCATAGTAGGCCCGCGCCGATCTTGCAGTTGTGGCGCCCGGCATGTCCGACCTGCGGGTGATATGCGCCCACCACAACTGCAAGATCGGCGTGCCGGCGGCGCCGACGTCCGTCCGCGCGCCGGCCGCGTGCCCGGCGCCTCAGGCCGGGCGGACCGCCACCACCGTCCGGCGGGCGGCGTCGACCGTCGTCACCCAGCCGCCGGCGCGCCCCAACGCGCGCAGCGCCGACGGGTCGGCCCGCATCGGCTCCGGCGTGCCGGGCGTCACCGGCCACCGCGAACGTGCCGTGTAGCCGGGGGTCAGCCAGGGTTCCAGCGCGGCGATCGGATCCGGGCCGTCCAGCGCCGCGCGGGCGGCCTGCAGGTCGGCGATGACCGCGTCGAGCGTGTGCCGGGCCGCCTCGGCGTTGCCGCCGCACATGGCCGCCACGAGCCCGGGCCGGCTCGCCGCCACCCGGGTTCCGTCCCGGAACGAGCCGGCGCCGAGCGTGAGCGCGAGGGGGTCGTTCGCGGCGTGGCCGGCAAGCGAAGCGGCCAGCAGGTGCGGCACGTGCGAGACGGCAGCCACCGCGCGGTCGTGCTCGTCGGCCGTCGTCGGCACCACCCGCGCCCCGATCGCCGTGAACAGCGCCGCCAGCCGTAGCCAGTCGTCGAGCCCGGTGCCCTCCTCCAGGCACAGCACCCAGGCGCAGCCGTCGAAGAGTTCCGCCTCGGAGGCGCCGAACCCGGAGCGTTCGCGGCCGGCCATCGGATGCCCCCCGACGAAGCCGGCGAGGGACTGGCCCGCGGCGTGCAGCGTCTTGGCGGCCAGTTCCCGAACGGGCTGTTTGACCGAGGTGACGTCGGTGACGAGGCCGCTGTAGCCGGAGGTCGCCAGTTCGCCGAAAATCGCCTCCACGGCCGGGAGCGGGACCGCGAGCAGCACCACGTCGGCGGGGGAGACCGCGTCGGCGACGGTGCCCGTGACCTGCCAGCGCGCCCCCTGCGGGGCCCGGGCGGCGGCGGTGCGGGCGGTCGCGCGCGTGGTCGGGTCGGCGTCGTACCCGAGCACCCGGTGTCCCGCGGCGGCGAGCGCCCGCAGCGCCGAACCGCCGATCAGCCCGAGGCCGATGACCGCGATGTCGAGGGGTTCCGCGCCGTTCACGCCAGAACTGTGTCACATCGGCCGTCCGGCCGACGCGCCTGGCCGAACAGCGCATCTCGCCCAGAGTGTCCTAAAAGGGTGATTTGTGGGGGTAACGTACCCCACGTGCTCACACGACGAACTAAAGCGCGTCTGGCCGTGGTGTCCGGTCTGATCGCCGCCGCCGTCCTCGCCATGGTCACCGCCACGCCGGCGAGCGCCGAGGTTTCCGCCGACCCGGTCGCCACGCCGACGTTCAACGGGACGGTCCATGCCGTCGCCACCAAGGGCAACATCGTTTATGTCGGGGGAACGTTCACCGCGGCGCTGGTCCGGGGTAAGTCCGTACCGCGCAGAAGCCTCGCCGCGCTCGACGTGAACACCGGTGCCCTGCTCGGCTGGGCGCCCACCGCCGACCGCGCCGTGCGCGCCATCGCCGTCGACGGCGACAACGTCTGGATCGCCGGCGACTTCCAGTACGTCAACGGGCAGAACCGCGACAGCCTGGCCAGACTCAACGGCACCACGGCCGCGCTCGACCCCGTCTCGCACAAGATCTCCGGCGGTTCCCCGCGCACGCTGGCCGTCGGGCACGGCCGGCTGTACATGGGCGGCCTCTTCACCACCGTGAACTCCGCCAACCGGCGCAACCTGGCGGCGTTCTCCCTGGCCACGGGGCAACTGTCGAGTTGGGCGCCGCGCACCGACGACATCGTCAACTCGATCGCCGTCACCGCCAACCGCGTCTACCTCGGCGGCGGCTTCCACCGCACGAACGACATCAGCTCCACCGGCCGCCTCATCGCGGTCAAGCCCGACACGGGCGCCGTCGACCTGGGGTTCCGTCCCCAACCCGACGCCGAGGTCTACTCCGTGGCCGTCACCGAGAACCGCGTCTACGCCGCACTCGGCGGCCGGGGCGGCAAGGGTCTCTCGTACTCCACGAACGGCCGCGCGAACTGGGCCGTCACCACCGACGGCGACCTGCAGGCGATCACCGTGCTCGGCGATGCCGTCTACTTCGGCGGCCACTTCGACAACGTCTGCCGCACCTCCCGGAACGGCGACCACGGCGTCTGCCTCGACGGCGCGGTCCGGCGGATCAAGTTCGCCGCGGTCAGCGTGGACGGCAAACTGCTCCCCTGGGCCCCGAACGGCAACGGCGTCCGCGGCGTGCTCGCCATGGCCGCCGCCCCGGCCGCCGACGCGATCGTCGCCGGTGGGGAGTTCACCACGGTGGACGGCCGGGGCCAGCAGCGCTTCGCGGTCTTCACCGACTGAACCGCCGTCGCGCTCCACGAACGTGCACGGATCGATCGGGCACACGGCTTGCGGGCCGTGCGCCCGATTCGTGCGCAACGCGAGATAGGCTTCGCCTGGTGGACGGTACGGGTGTGACACGGCCTCACCGGCCGGACGGCGAACCGGGCGCGGCCGGGTGGCAGCCGCCCGACTCCGGCCCCGCGACCTCACCGGCGCAGCCCACTGAGTCGTCGGACTCCGCCAGCGGTGCGGAGTCGGCCCCGACCGGATCGGGCTCCTCCGCCGCTTCGCCCTCCACATCTGCGTCGCCCGCCGAGCCGGCACCTCTGGCGGCGTCCAGCGGTCCCGCGTCGTCCGCATCCTCGGCCGCGCAGCCCGTCCCCCCCGCCGCGTCGTCCACGGATCCTGCGTCGCCGGCTTCCTCTGCCGTGGAGCCGGCCGCGTCGTCCGTCGCTCCCGCCGTGCCGGAGTCGTCCGCCGGGCGGCCCGTCCCGCCCGCCGGGTCGGTGTCGCCCGCAGCAGCGGCTGCCGGTCCTGTCGCGCAGGACTCCTCCGCCGGGGAATCTGCCTCGCCGGCCTCGGCCGCAGAGGCACCCGCCGCTCCTGCGTCGCCGGCCCCGCCGGCCGGGCGGCCCGTCCTACCCGCCGCATCTGCGTCGCTCGCGGATCCTGCGTCGCCGACCTCGCCGACCTCGCCGACCTCGCCGGCCGGGCCCACCGGCGACGCCGAGCCCGAGCGGGTCGGCCCCTTCCCCCCGTCGCTCAGCCACCCCGGCCTGCGCCGGCCCGGCGCCCGCCCCGGCCCGGTGGCTCCCCCAGGCGGCCCTCAGCGCCCAGCGCCGCTGCCGGGCGGCCCGCAGCACCCGGCCCCGGGACCGGCGGGCCGGCCCGTGCCACCCGGCCAGGCGGCGAGCTTCACCCCGCCACGGGGACCGTCCGTCCCACCCGGCGCGCTGCCCCCGCCACCCGCGCACTATGCCGGTCCCGGCGGCCCGTCCCGCGTCCCGTCGCCGCCCGGCAGCCCGCAGTCGAGGCCCGCTCCCGGCGGCCGGACCGGTGCGTTTCCCACCGTCGCAGGCCCCGCCGGTCCCGGCCGCCCGCCGGCCCCCGGTCGCCACCCCGGCGCTCCCGGGCATCCGCCCTACCCGCCGGGCTCCCAGACCGGCCCGATCCCGACCTCCGGCGCCCACACCGGCCCCAACCCGATGACGGGCGCCTACACCGGTCCCGTCCCGACGAGCGGCGCCTACTCCGGCCCGATGCCCTCGACGGGTCCCCGCCCGCCGGGCGGCCCGGTCCCTCCCGGCGGCCACGGAGCTCCCCCGCCTGCGGGCCCGCTGCCTCCCGGCGGCCCGGGCGCCCATCCGCACACAGGCCCGATTCCGCGCGGCGGCCCCGGCGCCCATCCGACCACCGGACCGATTCCACCCGGCGGCCCGGGCGCTCACCCGGCCACGGGCCCGATTCCGCGCGGCGGCCCCGGCGCTCACCCGGCCACGGGCCCGATTCCACCCGGCGGCCCCGGTCCGGCTCCGCGTGGCGGCCCCCGCCAGGCCACGGGTCCAGTTCCGGCCGGCGGCCAGCATCCCGCCGGCGGCCCCGCACACCAACAGCCGACCGGTGCACATCCTCCGGCCAATGTCCACACCGGACAGTGGCGCGTCCCCGGTTCCCCGCCTCCCCCCGGTGCGACCGCCGCGTTCCCGGCGGTGCCGGCGCCGGGGCACCAGCGCATCGGTCTCCCCGGAGGCCCTCCACCGGCGCGCCCGGGCCCGACCCGGCCGATGGGCAGGTCCGACGCACCCGAGGCGTGGGACCCGGCCAAGCAGGCCCACTCCCAGCGCCCGCCGTCGGGCCTGTTCCCGAGCGGCCCGCAGCGCCCCACCTATCGGGAGCCGTTCCCGGTGCGGGCGGGCCGCTTCTCGGTCGGCCTGCTCGCGGGCACGCTGTGGATGGCGATCTTCGGTCTGCTGGGCAGTTCGGCCCGCTCGTACGCGTGGTGGACGATCATCGCGGCGGTGCTCGCCTGGCCGGTGCTGGCCGTGCTGACGAAGTTCGGCGATCGGGGGGTGGCCGTGGGGGCGGCCATCGCGACGGGGTTCGGGCTGGGCGTGGCCGGGTTCCTCGTGGCGATGCGGTGGAGCGACGGTCAGTGGCTTTTGTGGTGATCACGGATTTCCCCAGTGTGATCGGCATATTTCCCGGGTCCGCGGGGACTTGACGGATGCCCGGATCTTCCTTCACCCTCGGCGACATGGCTCTCAGGCTGGAACGGTTGGACCCGGACCGCCGCCGCAAGCGACTCGCGATCATCGCGGAGTTGGCCGGCGCGAAAGCGGTGCGGGAGCGGGCGATTCCCCGCCGGCTGCAGGCCGACCGGCTGCGCGAGTTGATCGCCACGCGACGCCGCCTCGCCGGCTGAGCGCGTTCCTCCGTCGCACCACCGGTGCGGCTTTGGCCCTGCCGGGTTAAGCCTGACGGGCCTTCGGCGCGTTACCCGCGTTCCATGCGGGTGTGGATCCCCATAATGAAGCGCCGAACATGACAAAACGCCCGGGGGATCCCGTGTCGCACTTTGCCGCTGCCGTGGTCCGTGACCGCGAAGGTTGGACCGCCACCGAACTCGACCTGACCGGCGCCGCCGATCTGGAGGACGTCGCCGACCGCCTGCGCGACGCCGATCCGGACAGCCCGCTGTCGGTGCTGTTCGTGGAGGCCGACGACACCTTTCTCGCGATCCTGCGCCTCGACGAGGGCGAGGACCTGCGGGTCTTCGGTTCCGACTCGGCGTTCATCGCGGAGTCACGTCTGGGGGCGTTGCTGCTGAGCGACGCCGAGGAACCCACCGCCGAACCGGCCGCGGTCGCCGTGGACGACACCGACGAGGAACCGTCCACAGTGGAGCAGGAGGAGGACACGCCGGTCGCCACCGACGCCGACCCGGTCGGGGATCCCGATCTGCTGACCGATCTCGGCGTTCCGGCACCCCGGCTGTTGAGCCTGTGCGGGCGGGAGGGCATGCTTCCGGCTGACGTGATCGCCGAGGTGTGCCAGTTGATCGGCTGCGGCGACGAGGTGGAGGAGCTGCGCGACGCGTGACGGAACGCCGGGAGCGCCACGAACGCTGGATGCGCCGCGCACTAGAGGCGGCCACGAGCGTGGACGCGCCCGACGACGTCCCGGTGGGGGCCGTGCTCTACGGGCCCGACGGTGCCGAACTGGCAGCCGCCCGCAACGAGCGCGAGGCCACGCACGACCCCACCGCCCACGCGGAAGTGCTGGTGCTGCGCGCCGCCGCGAGGAAACGACGGTCGTGGCGGCTCGACGGCTGCACCCTGGTCGTCACCCTGGAACCGTGCACGATGTGTGCCGGGGCGCTGGTGCTGGCCCGCATCGACACGCTCGTCTTCGGTGCGTGGGAGCCGAAGACCGGTGCGGTCGGTTCGCTCTGGGACGTGGTGCGCGACCGCCGCAGCTTTCACCGCCCGGAGGTCTACGGCGGCGTGCTCGAGGCGGAGTGCGCCTTGCTGCTACGCGACTTTTTCCGGGAGGACGGCCCCCGCGGCGGCGCCCTCGGGGAGCAGTAGCGAGGCGACCGCGCGGCTCTCGTCGCTCCACGGCGTGGGCCGTCGCGTCGACTGGTCGACCCGGATGTTCACGCGGTGCCCCTCGGCGTGCGTGACGGAACCGTCCACAGAGGACACCCGGAACCCGTAGCGCGCACTGGACCCGCCGAGGTGTTCCAGCCACAGGTGCACGTGAACGGTGCCGGTGCCCGGAATCGGTGCCAGGTACCGCACCCCGAACTCGGCCACCACGTGGAACACGTCAGGCTTCGTCGGCCGGCCGTCGCGGAAGCTGAACCCGTGCCGCCGCCAGAAGGCGCCGAGAACGCGTTCGATGAAAAGGGCGTAGCGGGAATTGTGCACGACCCCCTGCGGGTCGAGGTCGTCGAAGTGGATCTCCACGGGTTCGGTCAGCACGGTCACTCCTCGGGAAGCACGGTGGGGTCGACGGCCGCGTTGCGCAGCAGGTCCAGGGCGGCCCGTCGGGAGCGGGCGTTCACCTCGTCGGCGTCGCCCAGGCGGGCCTGGTGCACCGACGCGATGGCGAACGTGTTGAGCGTGAACGCGAGCTGCCGCGGCTCCACGTCGGGTTTGAGCGGGGCGGCTGCCGCGAGGCGTTCCAGAAAAAGAAGCCACTCCTCGAGAACCCGGATCAGACGGTCGCGCACCGGCCCCGGTCTCATGTCGAACTCGAATTGGGCGTTGGTGAAGAAG
The DNA here is from genome assembly GCF_016863615.1 of Virgisporangium aliadipatigenens. GTDB lineage: Bacteria > Actinomycetota > Actinomycetes > Mycobacteriales > Micromonosporaceae > Virgisporangium > Virgisporangium aliadipatigenens. The sequence goes on from NZ_BOPF01000053.1 coordinate 26,688, forward strand.
CACCCGCCGGGCTGCTCCTCGGCGTCGACGCTCCACGCCTGGTGCACCTCGTGCGCGCGCCACAGGCGCAGCATCCGGTCCGGCTCGGCGAGCACCGGGGCGACGACCTTCTCCTGGAACCGCGTGACGGCGTACTCCACGGTCGCCAGTTGCAGCTCTTCCTTGCTGGTGAAGTGCGCGAAGAGCCCGGCCTTGCTGACGCCGAGCCGCCCGGCGAGCTGGCTGAGGGAGAGCCCGTCGAGCCCGTCGACGGTGGCGATCGTCATCGAGGTGCGCAGGATCGCCTCGCGTGCGCGAAGGCCCCGGGCCTGTGCCCGGGGCCTCGGCGGGTCGGAAGGAGCCATGCGGGTCACCGTACCCGCAATTGCGACCGACCGGTCGTTAGTTTTTGAGTGAGCTAAGCCACCCGCGCCAGATCGAGCAGCAGAATCTCGTCTCCCTCCTGCCAGGACATGAGCAGCAGGTTCGGCGCGGACTCGACGAGCGGCAGCGGCTGGCCCGCGTCGTCACGGGCCATCATCCGGTTGGCGACCTTCCCCGTCGTGACGTCCCACAACGCCGCCGACGTGATCTCCACTTCGTTCGAACGGCTGCCGGCGAGCGGCCGGAAGAACACCACCTCCGCGAACCGGCCACCCATCAGCGGCGTGACGACACCGGTCGCGGGCAGCACGACGACACCCGAACCGTCGATGCGCTGGACCGCCGCGTGACCGTCGGTGCTCGAACCGCCGCACCACTCCACCGTGCCGCACGCCATGCGCGACAGCTGCGGGCTGCGGGTGTAGCGCACCTTCCGACCCGACACCAGGTCCCACACGGTGCCGTCGGGCGGCCCGTCGCCTCCGTAGTGCGTGGTGTTCACGACGCCGGGCAGGCGCCACGACGGGATGAACCCGTTGCCGTCCGGCACCCGTTCGGCCGTCCCGCCGGTCAGCGGCACCCGCCACAGCCCGGTGAACTGGCCCTCCCACGTGAACATGCCGCCCTTCGAAGTGCCCCACACCACGGACTCGCCGGCGATCGTCACGAGGCTGACCCGTTCGCCCGCCGGCGCCGTCAGCTCGGCGACCGGAGCCGTCCCGGAGCCGTCCAGCTTCGAAGCCATGACCGTGGGGTTCCGCAGCTGCACGCCGATGGAACCCGTGCTCCACACCACCCGTCCGGCGACCACGCCCAGCAGCGTCACGCTGCCCGGGCCGAGGGCCGGACTGAGCGGCGTCCGCGCCCCGTTCGTCACGTCCCAGGCCACGAAGCGGGACGCCGGGTTGCCGGGCTGATCCCGGATCAGGAGCCGGCCGTCCGGCAGCCACACCAGCGGCGTGTAGCCGTGCCCGTCCGGCGTCTGCCTCGGCAGCCGCCGCACCGCCTCCGGCCAGATCTCCGCCGGTGAGCGCGGGTTCGTGAAGTCGGGCAGTCGCGCGGCGTCCGTCGGGGGCAGCGGCGCGGCCACCACCACCGGCGGCGGCCGGAGCTCGGGCGCGGGCCGTTTGATCAGGGGCACCGCACCCACTCCGAGAGCCATGACAAGAGCGACCGCCGTCCCGGCCCGGATCCGCCTGATCCTGCGGCGTCGCGCGATCCCGCGCTCTATTTCCGTGTAGAACTGGGGAAGCGGCGCCCGGGCCGCCCCGCCGGCCTCCTGGATGGCCTGGGCGAGTTCCTCTTCGAGAGCGGTGTTCACGACGACCTCCGGGACAGGAGAGAGCGGGCTGCTGACCCCGTTCCACCGAGGTCTGAACGAAGTCGCTCCAGTGCCCGGAACGCGGTGCTGCGCACGGTCCCACGCGATATGCCGAGTACGGCCGCGACCTGTTCGTCGGAGAGACGCTCGTAATAACGCAGCACCAGGACGGCCCGCTGCCGCGGTGCCAGCCCGCGCAGGGCCTGCCAGAGGCCGCCGCGACTGTCGACGTCGGCCAGCCCGCCGTCGTCGTATCCCCGCTCGGGAACGGCGCCGACCAGCCGTTCCCGCCGCCGGCGCCGCCACCAACTGATGTGCAGCCGCACCATGATCGTGCGGACGTACCCCTCCGGGTCGCCCTTCTGACGCACCCGTTCCCACGCGGCACCCAGCCGGATCAGCGCTTCCTGCGCCAGATCGTCGGCGTCATGCTGGTTGCCGGTCAGGACGTAGCCGAACCTGACCAGGCTCGGCGCCCGCGCCCGGGCATACTCGGCGAAACTCTCACTCGGATCCACCGGACCTCCCCTCGCACCAGGGACGCCCGGGACGGGGTGTTCTGCTGCTCCCTACCCGGCTTTGACCACGGTGTCGAGCGCGACCTCGACCATCTGGGCGAACGTCTCCTGACGCTCCTGCGAGGTCGTCTTCTCCCCGGTCGTGATCTGATCGCTGACCGTCAGCAGCGTCAACGCCTTCGCCCTGAACCGCGCCGCGATCGTGTAGAGCGCCGCGGACTCCATCTCGACGGCCAGCACGCCGTAATCCGCGAGGCGGTCGTAGAGATCGGGACGATCCGTGTAGAAGAAGTCGGCCGCGAGAATCGGCCCCACGGTGACCGGGATCGACCGCGCCTCGGCCGTGTCCACCGCGGCGCGCAGCAGCCCGAAGTCCGCCACCGGCGCGTAGTCGATCAGCCCGTCGAAGCGGATCCGGTTCATGTTCGAATCGGTGCACGACCCGCTGGCGGCGATGACGTCCCGCAGCTTCAACGTGGTGCCCAGCGCCCCGCACGTGCCGACGCGCACCAGCGTCTGGACGCCGTAGTCGTTGATCAGCTCGTGCGTGTAGATCGACGCGGACGGCATGCCCATACCCGTCCCCTGCACCGACACCGGAACGCCCTGGTACGTACCCGTGTACCCGAGCATGCCCCGCACGTTGTTGTAACACTTCGCGTCGGTCAGGAACGTCTCGGCGATCCACTTCGCCCGTAGCGGGTCGCCGGGCAGAAGAACGCGAGGAGCGATCTCACCGGGCGCCGCGCCGATATGCGTGCTCATGGGTTCGATCCTGCCAGGGGGAGGGGGTGCGGCGAGGCCGGGGAGCGTTCCGGTAATGTACTCGCCGGTGGTGTGTCCGAGCGGCCTAAGGAGCACGCCTCGAAAGCGTGTGAGGGTGCAAGCCCTCCAAGGGTTCAAATCCCTTCACCACCGCCACTGAGCAGGTCAAACGCCCGGCAGGTCCACGCGGACAGGCCGGGCGTTGTGGCGTCTGGTCTCACGGGCGCTCGTGCCGCTTCGCACCTGTCCGGTCGTAGGTTCTGACGGAGAAATACACCGTCAACGCCAACTCCCCATCGGACGGCAACCCGAACCGACGGTCGACGAGCCCACCGAACGCCCCGCACCCGTACGACACCGGCACCGCCAAATCGTCGTCCACCACCGCGAACCGCAGCACCAGCGGCTCCTCCTGAACGGGCACCCGCTCCCCGACGATTTCTCCCACGACGACGATGGGATCTGTCGTGGTGCCGATGGCGCAGTTGCCAGCGACGTGTCGGCCGCGCACCCGGTACCGCAGATGCAGGATTTCGGCCATCGGCGGCCCGGCGACGAAATCGATATGGCCGGCGTATTCGGGCGCGACCGTGATTGCCGACCGGCCCGGAATGCGTACCGGATCCGCGCGCAGGGCGCCGAAAATGAATCGGGTCTGCGGATCGTCCGGCAGGCGACCCTCGGCGTGCGTGGTTTTGAGAGCGATCGGAACGGTGACGGTGCCCAGCCGAATCGTTCCCGAGGCGTGCATTTCCTCGCACCGCCACCTGGTCGGGTCGGCGCCGGCGGGAATCGCGGGGCAGTCGTCGAAAGCGAATATCGGCACCTCCGGCGACGCGGCGACCGCCGAGGTCGGGACTACTGCCGCCGCGCCCATTACGGCGCACGCCACCACCAGCGAGATTTTCCGGAACGGCATTGTCATGTCCATGTCCGCCAGTACACGGGAGCGGTGGCATGAGCGCAGTGGGCCTCGTTCTACGGCACCGGTAGAACTTTTTGTACCGGCGTCACGCCGGACGGTCCATGAGGCACCACTGCCCGACGATCGCCGCGCCGGCGCCGACGAGCGTGGTGGACATGCCGGTGACGATGCCGGCGTTCATGGCGTCGGTGACCCAGTAGACGAACGGCGCGGCCACGGCCATCGCGACCGCGGTCATCACCACGTGCGTCGCCGTGAGGCTCAGCCGGATCCGCGAGCCGCGCAGCAGCAGGATCACCGGAACGCCCACCACGATCGCGACGAGCGACACGGCCAGCCCGAACAGGCCGCCGTAGAACATGATCCCCAGGGTGGCGACACTGCTGGAGAGCGGGTCGTCGTCGAACGCACCGAGCTCGGGCCACGCCTGGACGAGCGCGGTCACGACAACGCCCACCACCGCCGTTCCGCCCAGCCATCTGTCGGACGCCACCGTGTCCGCGGCCAGCCGCCGGCCGATCAGGACCAGCAGCACGAGGGGCAGACCGGTCACGAGGATCCGCGCGACGGGCGAGACTCCGGTCGCCCCGAAGCTCAGGGCCAGGGCCGCGGTCGCGACACCGCCGACGACACCCATCCCCAGGGCGGCGACGGAGAGTCGACACGCCAGCGCCGACTGCGATCCGGACCGGGTTTCCACGTCACCTGTGATCGTCATGGCATTCCTCCTGCTCCAGGGCGCTTTTGAGCGGGTGCTCAACACGAAGGTACATCGATTTGAGCACCCGCTCAAGGTCGCCGAGTCCCGGATTGATGCCACCCGCCGGGCGGCACGGTCGGCCGTCAGGCGCCGTCGCGTCTCATCGACGCCGACCGGATTGATCTCGACCGCGACGATGTCCAGCCTCTGGTGGCCGTGAGAACGGCGAAGAGCGCGGCGACCGGTACGGGCCCCCGAAGATTCATGCCCATGGCGCTATGAATGCAGCGGCGGCCGATTCTGCCGAGCGCATTCATGAAAGCCTTTAAAGGGGATCGATTGCCCGAATGGACTAAGTCGGCCCGATCTCGTGCCCGGGCTGCCCCTCGGTGCGCCGCTTCATTTTGAGTTCCGCCTCGAACAGGTGGCGTCGCCCGCCGGCGAGGTCGTCGCGGACGGCGTTCTCGGTGTGGCGGAATGCGCTGTAGTAGCCGTCGTCGTACTCCTCCATCACCTGGAACGTCCACCGCCCTTCGAGCACGTTGCGGCCGATGAGTTCGCGTTCGATCCGCTCGGCCCATTCCTTGTGCCCGGCCTGGCGCAGCAGTTCGACGGCGGCGTCCAGTTCGAAATCCGCGGTGCCGGTGAGCTGGTGCCATGCGTACAGGTGCCCGCGCGCCCGTTCGATGGTCTCCAGGGCCTTGCTTATCTTTCCCAGCGCGTCGACGGTGGCGTCGTCGAGCCCGTCCGGACGCCGGTGTTCGTCGTCGGTCGGTGTAGGAACCCCGTTGGTGCTCACATCATCCCCCTGTGTGTGTCCCGCAACGCGAGGCCCGCGCCCGGTCAGCGGACCGGCTGAGTGATGGCCGGGCCGGTCATTCGCGATACAGAAGGCCGGTCCCGGCGATGCGATGCCCCGGGCTGACGACGCCCGCGGCGAGCGGCATGTCCGTATCCGACACCGGGAGAGCCATTCCACCGGCCCAGCGCCAGGGCGGCCGGCGGTCGACACCCACGCCTCGAACATCTCCTCACCCGTCAGCGATCTCTCCGAAAGGCTCGTCCCCGTCCCATCCCCTGGTAGAGCCCACCGGAAACAGGTCAGCGGCCTTCGGCATGGTCCGGATGCCGCGCGAGGACGTCGGGAATCAACGCGTCGTCGGCGTCCAACGCCTTCACGAGACCGCCTCCGGCGCGCTGGAGCGCGACCGTGCGGGCGACGCCGGGGCCGCCGTGCCGGCTACGGCCGAAACCGAGGCGGGGCTCGTCAGGCAGCAGATTCACCACGGCACCGTCGAGTCCGTTCGCTGCACGAGCCACATCCCAGGGTCAACCGGCGGCCGAGCCGAGATGACAAAAGTGGTGACGTCCACCGGCGCGGCACGGGCAGTCCGCCCGACGACGGCGGGATCGCCGCGGCGCCCGGCGGCTGCGAGTGGGCCGCCGGGCGCCGTACGTTCGGGCGGCTCGTCAGGCCGGCCGCGTCGACGAGGCGACGAGGAAGACCTTGGCGTCGCCGCGCCCCTCCGGACCGACGATCCGAACCTCGTGGACGCCGGCCGTCAGGACCACGTCGCTCCCGCTGTAGTAGCGCTGGCCGGGGCCGCCTCCGGCGTAGCCGAGCGGCGTCGTCCACCCGTTGAAGTAGCTGCTGTAGTAGGCCCAACCGTTCAGGATCTCGTACGCGATGGTGTAGGTACCGGCGCACGGCACCTTCACCTGGAACGTCGCGGAGAGGTTGTAGACGGTCCCGATGTAGATCTCCGTCACTGTGGCCGTCGATACGACGGATCGGCCGGGGGTGGCTGCGGAGGCAGGGCTGATGCCGGGCAACAGGCCGCCGGCGGCAGCGAGTGCGACGCCGCATGCCGCGGCGATCAGTCTGCGTCGTCCTCGGGAGGGCGTTCTCATCGGCGATCCTCTCGATCACGTCAATCGGTTGTTGTCGATGCTATTGCAGGGCCGGCTGCTGTGCGGTCGATGGAGCGAATCCCATGCGGAACGGCGCGGTCGACCGGCGCATTGAGCAGGCAGCAGGATGTCCGGCGACCAGATGCGAACGTCCCCGTACTGGGACGGTTGCTTTGCCTACTACGTGCAAAGGCCGATCCGGGGAAATCGGAACGGAGCGGTCGTGCCTGGGGAAGGCTCAGAGGCTGTGACTACCGGGGACGGGCCGCGATCGCAGACTGACCTGGTGCGTAAGGCACCCGGGTATCCGGGCTTTCTGAGGGCGGCCCGGCTGTACGCCGGTGGGTTCGCCATCCTGCCTTGCGCTCTGGTGCCGCTGAACCTCGGCTCGGACCTGGGCTTCGCACTGCTCGTCGGGATCGCTGCCGCGCTGGTGGCCGCCGGCGTCGTGCTGCTACGGCGTGCGCTTCGGCTTCTCGATCACGACCTCGCCGGTGAGTCCAGGGAGGGGATCGGGTCGGCGGCGACCATCGCGGCGTTCCAGGACCTGATCCGGGCCCGGCGTGCGCCGGGCCGCTGAGTCGCAGGCCGCCTGAGACCACAAAGTGACGCCCGGCCGGTCCGAGGTGGACCGTCCGGGCGTTGTGCCTGGTCAGGCGGTGCGGAGGATACGAGATTCGAACTCGTGAGGGTGTGAACCCAACACGCTTTCCAAGCGTGCGCCCTAGGCCTCTAGGCGAATCCTCCGTCGAAGAGGATACCCATCGCCGTCCGCTCCCGCGCACGGGGTAGACTTCCAATCACCTCTCGTGCGGCGTGTATCCCGCAAACCCCCCCAGGGCCGGAAGGCAGCAAGGGTACGCGGGCTCTGACGGGTGCACGAGAGGCCTTTTTCTTTCGGTACCTGCTGCGTACCCACCCACGGATGACACCTGGACGACTCCCAGGCGCTTCGTGTTCCTGTCGGACCCGGGCGGTACGGTAGTGCCCGGCGTGCAGGGGAGGGGGTACGAGGTGGCGCTGGCGCTCTACCGCAAATACCGGCCGCGCACATTTGCCGAGGTCATCGGCCAGGAGCATGTGACGGAGCCGCTGGCTCAGGCGCTTCGTTCGGGCCGGCTCAACCATGCCTACCTCTTCTCCGGTCCACGCGGCTGCGGCAAGACGTCGAGCGCGCGGATCCTCGCCCGTTCGCTCAACTGCGAGAAGGGCCCGACGCCCGAGCCGTGCGGCGTGTGTGACAGCTGTGTCGCGCTGGCGCCCGACGGTTCCGGGTCGATCGACGTCATCGAGATCGACGCGGCCAGTCACGGTGGCGTCGACGACGCCCGTGAGCTGCGCGAACGCGCGTTCTTCGCACCCGTCTCCAGCCGCTTCAAGGTGTACGTCATCGACGAGGCGCACATGGTCTCGTCCGCCGGGTTCAACGCGCTGCTCAAGCTGGTCGAGGAGCCGCCGGAGTACGTCAAGTTCGTGTTCGCGACGACCGAGCCGGAGAAGGTGCTCGGCACGATCAAGTCGCGGACGCACCACTACCCGTTCCGGCTGATCCCGCCGGGGGTGCTGCGGCCCTACCTGGAGCAGCTGTGCGCCACCGAGGGAGTGAAGGTCGACCCGGCCGTGTTCCCGCTGGTGGTGCGGGCCGGCGGGGGTAGCGCCCGGGACTCGCTGTCGGTGTTGGACCAGCTCATCGCCGGGGCGGGTCCGGACGGGGTCAGTTACGCACGGGCGATCGCTCTGCTGGGGGTCACCGACGCGGGGCTGCTCGACGAGATGTGCGACGCGCTCGCGGCGACCGACGGCGCGGCCATGTACGGGGCGATCGACCGGGTGATGGAGGCGGGGCATGATCCGCGCCGGTTCGCCAGTGATCTTCTGGAGCGGTTCCGCGACCTGATCGTCCTCCAGCAGGTGCCCGACGCCGTGGCCAAGGGGCTGCTCGACTTCCCGCAGGACCAGCTCGAACGCATGACGTCCCAGGCGAGCCGCATCGGCGCCGCGACGTTGACCCGCGCCGCCGGCCTCGTTCACGACGGACTCACCGAGATGCGCGGCACGACCGCGCCCCGGTTGTTGTTGGAGCTGATCAGCGCCCGCATGTTGCTGCCGGGTGCCGACGACTCGACCGGGGCGTTGCTCCAGCGCCTTGAGCGTCTGGAGCGCCGCCTTACCGCCTCCGATTTTCCGGGGGAACGCCCAGAGCCCGCAGCGGCTCCCCGTCAGACACCCGCCCGCGCGCCCGAGGCAGCACCCCAGGTGAGCGCCCCGCCGCAGAGCGCACCACCCGCCGCGCCTCCGGCCGCCGCACCACCACCGAGCGCTGTGCCCCAGGCGAGCGCCCCCTTGCCGGCAACCGCCCCGCCGCAGGCAGTCGCCCCGCCCCAGGCGAGCGCCCCGCAGGCTGTCGCGCGACCGCCGGCGCAGCCGGGTTCGGCACCCGAGCGGCAGCCCGAATACGCGTCGGCTCCGGCGGCTCCCGCCGCACCCGGCTCGCTCGACGCGGCGGCCATCCGGCGGGTCTGGGACGAGGTGCTCATCTCGGTGCGGCGCAGCAGCCAGCGCGCCTGGGCCGTGGTGCGCGAGGCGACCGTGCGTGACGTCGACGGCAACACGCTGGTCCTGCTGTTCCAGCACCAGGTGCACGCGACGATGCTGGCCAACAACACCAAGGCGCTCTCCGACGCGGTGGCCCAACTCGTCGGCGGCACGTGGCAGATCCGCTGCGAGGTCGGCGGTGCGTCCGGTGGTGACAGCGGCGCGTCGGGACCCGTGCGCCAACAGCGCCCCCCGTCGTCGCCCGCGCCGGCACCAGCAGCCCAGCCCACCGACCGAACGGCCCCACCCGACCCGTGGGCGTCGGCCACCCCGGTCCAGACGGCACCGCCCTCCGGCCCGGCACCCCACGCTTCCGCCGCCCCGTATCCCTCGCCGGCCCCGCAGGCGGCCGCAGCACACCCGGGCGCTGCGCCACACCCAAGCGCCGCGCCATATCCGGGCGGTGCGTCGCACCCAAGCGGTGCGTCGCACCCGGGCGGATCGCCTTACGTGGGCGGCACGTCGACGGCCGGCGGGCAACTCGGTCCGGCCGGCGGTAGCCCGGCGGGCCCGGGCAACGGCGGCGCGCCGACGTGGACACCCGGTGGCGCGCCGTCTTCGGACCACGGCACGGCCCAGGCCCCGACCGCCGCCGGCGCGTCGGCGTCAGGCGGCTACGGTGCGGTCCCGGGTCTGGGCACCGGCCACGCCCCGGATTCGGGCCAGCATGCCCCCTCCGTCTCGGGCGCCCGCCAGACACCGGCTTCGGGCCACTACACCGCTCCGGCCCCGGGCGCCGGCCACGCGCCCGCATCGGGCCACCACGCAGCCGCCATTTCGGACGGCGCCGGCCAGCCGCCGACTTCGGGCTACTACACCGCCCCGTCGTCAGGCGCCGGCCACGTGCCGGATCCGGGCCACAACGCTGCCCAGGGTGCCGGTCACGCGGCGGCCGCGGGCGATCACGCCGCGACGGCTCCGGGCGTCGGAGGCGCTTCGGCATCGGGTTACGGGGCCGTCTCGGGCGCCGGCAACACGCCGAGTTCCGGCCTCGGTGCGGCCCAAGGCAACGGTGCGGGACATTCCGCGCCGGTGGGGGACGACGGGTGGCCGGCGGCGGCCGTTCCGGGGGGCCGGTCCGTGCAGGCGGCAGCACCCGCGCCGGCCGTCGAGGAGGACTGGCCGGCTGCCGCGGTGCCCGGCGGGCGTTCCGCGCCGGCGACCGCACCGGCTGCCGAGCCCACAGCGGTGGCGGCCTCGACCGCGGCTCCGGCAAGGCCAGCAGCTCCAGCCCGGCCGGCGGCTCCGGTGAAGGCGGTTCCCGACAAGGGCGTTCCCGCGAAACAGGCCCGGCGGGTGTCCGGCGCGGCGGAGGCGGCAAGAGCGGCTGCGGCGGCGGCCCGCTCGTCCGTCGGTGCGCGGACGGCGACCGTCCGCCAGCCGGAGGCGCCCCCGGCACAGACCTGGGACGAGGAACCGCCCTACGACCCCGAGTACGACGGTGCCGCCGGACCGGACCCGCGCTACCCCGGCTTCGATCCCGGCGACGAGCCGCTCGACGACGAGGACGGCTCGGCCGCGCCGCGCGAGACCAGCGAGGAAACGGCGATGCGCCTGCTCCGCGAGCACCTCGGCGCCGAACGCATCGACTGAGAGTGTCGGCACGGACGATCCCCGTGGGCGGCGACTAGGCTGCGAAACGGCCATCGAAGACAGTGGCGACAGCCCCCGACGAAGGAGTGCCCTGGTGCAAGGCGGAACGCCCAACCTGCAACAGATGCTTCAGCAGGCGCAGCAGATGCAGCAGCAGCTCGCCAACGCCCAGGCCGAGCTGGCCAGCGCTCAGGTCAGCGGCACCGCCGGTGGCGGCCTCGTGACGATCACGCTCAGCGGCAGCGGCGAGATCCTGGGCGTGTCGATCGACCCGAAGGCCGTCGACCCGGCCGACGTGGAGACGCTCGAGGACCTGATCACGGCGGCGTTCACGGCCGCGTCGGAAAACATGCGCAAGCTCACCGAGCAGAAGATGGGCCCGTTGACCGCCGGACTCGGCGGACTCGGCCTCCCCGGAATGTAAGGCAGCGGTGTACGAGGGAGCCATCCAGGATCTGATCGACGAGCTGGGCCGGCTGCCGGGCGTCGGGCCGAAGAGCGCGCAGCGGATCGCGTTCCACGTGCTGGCGGCGGACCCGACGGACGTGAAGCGGCTGGCGGCGGCGCTGCACCGGGTCAAGGACCTGGTCCGGTTCTGTACCACGTGCTTCAACGTCGCCGAGAGCGAGCAGTGCCGCATCTGCCGCGATCCGCGCCGCCACGACGAGGCGATCTGCGTGGTCGAGGAGCCGAAGGACGTCGTCGCGATCGAGAAGACCGGCGAGTTCCGGGGGCGGTACCACGTGCTCGGCGGGGCGATCAATCCGCTCGAAGGCGTCGGGCCGGACAACCTCAAGATCCGTGAACTGATGGCGCGGCTGTCGTCGGGGGAGGTCAAGGAGCTGATCCTGGCCACCGATCCCAACACCGAGGGCGAGGCGACGGCCACCTACCTGGCGTTGCTGGTCAAGCCGATGGGGTTGCGGGTGACGCGGCTGGCCAGCGGGTTGCCCGTCGGTGGCGACCTCGAATACGCCGATGAGGTGACGCTCGGGCGGGCGTTCGAGGGGCGCAGAGTTCTATAACTTCGCGCCATATGAAAGCGGAGGGTTCCCTCCGCCCCACGACGGGACCGTGAGGTGTCTGGGATGGTGAAAGCATGAGCTCCCGTCAAGGAGGTGATCCGATGTCGGAAGCTGCGTTGCTTCTGCAAAAGCGCGAGACCTACACCGTCGACGACCTGTTTGCGATGCCCGACGACGGGCGCCGCTACGAGGTCTTCGGGGGAGCTCTCCACGTGTCACCGGCGCCGGCAACGATGCATCAGATCGCGATCAGTAAGCTTGATCGGCTTCTGGGGCCAATCGTGGAGCCACTGGGAGCACTCTCTGTGCCGGGAGTCGCTGTGCGGGTGAGCGACGAGGACGGGCCGATTCCTGATCTCGCGGTGATCGGCAGGTATGCAGGCGACCTGGGCGGGCCCGTGCCGCTCGATATGGTGTACACCACCGTCGAGGTGGTCTCGCCGTCGAGCACCCTGATGGATCGGACGCTCAAGCCGGCGCTCTACGGCGACGCGGGCATTCCGTGCTACTGGCGGGTGGAGCTCAAGCCGACCCGGAAGTACAAGGGGCCACTACCGCTCGTGGTGGTGCGGGTGGCGGACGGGGATGGGTGGCGGACGGTCGAGGCGGCCGCCGGGACCGTCGCCGACCTACCTGTGGCGGTCGGCCCGAAAGCCGACGATCTCATCACTATTCAGCTTGATCCGGGCACTCTGGTTGATCTTTAAGTGCGCGCCGAACACCACGCTCCGTGGTGTTCACTGGTTGGGACGGTAGACGGATCTCGGGAGGTCGGGCGCCCTCACCGACACGCCCGCGATGTAAGGACACGATCCGATACCAAGCCTGCCGGTCCCCGTTCACCGGCAGGTATAACGCCGATTAAGGTGCCCCCAATCGGTGACCACAGTCATCACTTCAGGGCAGAGGTGAAACCTTATGCGTGCACCAAGGCTGAGGGCCGCTTTCGCGGTCGCCGCGGTTGCCAGCCTTGTCGTAGCGGGTTGCGCAGAGAGCGACCGCGACGACTCGGGCAGTGGATCGGACAAGACTCTCGTCTTCGGGGCGGCGGGCGACGCGAAGGTCCTCGACCCGACGTTCGCCAGTGACGGCGAGACGTTCCGTGTGTTGCGTCAGATGTACGAAGGGCTCGTGCGGTCGGAGGAGGGCGGCACCAAGCCGGTCGCCGGCCTGGCCGAGAGCTGGAGTTCTGACGCCGCCGGTCTGGTCTGGACGTTCAAGCTCCGCAAGGGCGTGAAGTTCCACGACGGTACGGACTTCAACGGCGAGGCGGTCTGCGTCAACTTCAACCGCTGGTACAACGCGAAGGGCCTCATGCAGAGCCCCGACGTGACGGCCTACTGGCAGGACATCTTCGGCGGCTTCGCCAAGAACGAGTCGGACAAGCTCCCGGAGAGCCTGTTCAAGTCCTGCTCGGCGCCGGACGCCGGCACCGCGGTCATCACGATCTCCCGGGTGACGAGCAAGTTCCCGGCGGCGCTGATGCTTCCGGCGTTCTCGATCTCCAGCCCCGAGGCGCTGAAGAAGTACAACGCGGACGGTCTGGGCGGCACCGCCGACAGCGTCACCTACCCCGAGTACGCGACGGGACACCCGGTCGGCACCGGCCCGTTCAAGTTCGTCAAGTGGGACACCGCCAACAAGTCGGTCGAGCTTGAGCGCAACGACGCCTACTACGGCGAAAAGGCGAAGGTCAAGAAGCTCATCTTCAAGACCATCTCCGACGTCAACGCCCGTAAGCAGGCGCTGAAGAACGGTGAGATCCAGGGCTACGACCTGGTCGACCCGGCCGACATCCCGGGCCTCAAGTCCGACGGCTTCAACATCCTGCCGCGGCCGGCGTTCAACGTTCTGTACCTGGCGATCAACCAGTCGGGTCCGGGCAAGGCGGCCACCAGCAACGTGAAGGTGCGCCAGGCCATCGCCCACGCCATCAACCGCGAGGCGATCGTCAAGGCCAAGTACCCGGACGGCTCCTCGGTGGCGATCAACTTCCAGCCTCCGGGCCTGGAGGGCTACAACGACGGGGTCACCAAGTACGAGTACAGCACCGAGAAGGCCAAGCAGCTGCTGGCCGAGGCGGGCGTGACCAACCTGAAGCTCAAGTTCCACTACCCGACCGAGGTGACCCGGCCGTACATGCCGGCGCCGAAGGACATCTACGAGCTGATCGCCGCCGACCTCACCAAGGCCGGCATCACCACCGAGGCCGTTCCGCTGAAGTGGAACCCGGACTACCTCAACGCCGTGCAGACCGGTGCGGACCACGACCTGCACCTGCTCGGCTGGACCGGTGACTACGGTGACGCCTACAACTTCATCGGCACCTTCTTCGACCGGCAGAAGGACGAGTGGGGCTTCAACAACCCGACTCTCTTCGAGGCCTTCAAGAAGGCCGACTCCGAGCCCGACGCCACCAAGCGGACGGCTCAGTACAAGGAGATCAACAAGCAGGTCATGGACTTCCTCCCGGGTGTCCCGATCGCTCACGGACCTCCGTCGCTCGTGTTCAACAAGAGCGTCTCGGGCATCAAGGCGAGCCCGCTGACCGACGAGCGGTTCGTCACGGCCGAAGTCAAGTAAGGCGCCCCCTCACACCATTCCTGCGACTGCCGGCTTCCGTCACAAGCGGAGGCCGGCAGTCGTGGGACATGACCAATCAAGAAGGCGGCCATGTTCCGCTTCATCGTGCGGCGGCTCCTACAGCTCATTCCCACGCTGTTCGGCCTCTCGCTTCTCCTCTTCGTCTGGCTGCACCGCCTTCCCGGCGGCCCCGAGACCGCGATTCTCGGCGAGCGCAGCACCCCCGAACTCCGTGCCCGCATCCGCGAGGAGATGGGCCTCGACCAGCCGATCTGGGTGCAGTACGGCCGGTTCATGAAGCGCGTGCTCTCCGGCGACCTCGGTACGTCGATCGGCACCAAGCGCCCGGTCACCACGGAGTTCCTCGAACGCTTCCCCGGCACCGTCGAGCTGACGATCACCGCGCTGATCATCGCCGTCGGGATCGGTATCCCCCTCGGTTACATCGCGGCGCGGCGGCGCGGCACCTGGATCGACCAGCTCTCGGTCGGTGGCGCGCTGCTCGGCATCTGCATCCCGGTCTTCTTCCTGGGCTACATCGTCAAGGAGGTGCTGGCCGTCAACTTCGGCTGGTTCCCCACGACGGGCCGGCAGGACGTGACGATCGACGCGACGCGGGTGACCGGGTTCTTCGTCCTGGACGGGCTGTTGACCCGCGAGTGGGACGCCGCGGCCGACGCCATCATGCATCTGATCCTGCCGGGCATCGTGCTGGCGAGCATCCCGCTGGCGTCCATCGTGCGGATCACCCGGGCCAGCGTGCTCGAGGTCGTTCAGGAGGACTACGTCAGGACCGCCGAGGCCAAGGGGCTGACCGAGCAGACGGTCCGCAGTCGGCACATTCTGCGGAACGCCATGCTCCCCGTCGCCACCACCATCGGCCTGCTCACGGGCAGCCTGCTGTCGGGCGCGGTGCTGACGGAGACGGTCTTCGCGTTCAGCGGCATCGGCGCGTTCATCGTGGAGGCGATCGACCGCCGCGACTATCCCGTCCTGATGGGCTTCATCATGATCGTGGCTGTCATATACGTGCTGGTGAACCTGCTGGTTGACCTCTCGTACTCGTTGATCGACCCGCGGGTGCGTGTGCGATGACCCTCACCGGACGCAAGAAAGAGAAGATCGACCGCCTCGGCGAACTGGCCGGTGCGCCCGAGGAGTCGGGTCAGAGCCTGCTGCGGGAGGCGTTCAAGCGGCTGCGGCGCAATCCGGCGGCGATCGCGGGTGCGATCATCCTCGGGCTGTTCGTGCTGATCGCGCTCTTCGGGCCGTTCCTCGTGCCGCACGACCCGGTCGAACCGATCGGCGTGGACAACGGCGAGGTGCGTTCCGGCCAGGGCATCATCCCGGGGATCTCCGGGGAGCACTGGCTGGGTTACGACCACCAGGGGCGCGACGAGTTCAGCCGGATGATCGTGGGCGCGCGGCAGACGCTGTGGGTGGGTGTCGTCGCGACGTTCTTCGGGCTGGCGGTCGGTTCGCTGGTCGGCGGCCTCGCCGGTGCGTCGTACGGGCTGGGCGGCAAGTGGGGCCGGCGGCTGGACGGGTTCCTCATGCGGACCGTGGACATCCTGCTGGCGATGCCGAGCCTGCTGCTGGCGGTGAGCATCGTGGCGATCCTGGGCCGGAGCCTGCTGTCGGTGATGATCGCCGTCGGCATGGTGTCGGTGCCGGTCTTCGCGCGGCTGCTGCGCGGTTCGATGATCGCGCAGTCGTCCAGCGACTACGTGCTCGCGGCGACCGCGCTCGGGGTGAAGCGCAACAAGATCGCGCTGTCGCACCTGCTGCCGAACTCGCTGGCCCCGGTGCTGGTGCAGGCCACGCTCACGCTCGCCACGGCGATCATCGAGGCGGCCGGCCTGTCGTTCCTGGGGCTGGGCAATCCCGACTCGGCGGCGCCGGAGTGGGGCGTCATGCTCGCCGACGCGCAGGGTTTCCTGGACGTGCGGCCGGGCCTGGCGATCTACCCGGCGGTCGGGATCATCATCACCGCGCTCGGCTTCACCCTGCTGGGCGAGGCGATGCGTGAGGCCCTCGATCCCAAGCTGCGCAAGTGAGGGGAAGTACACATGGCGTTGCTTGAGGTCAAGGACCTGTCCGTGGTGTTCGCCCGCAAGGGTGAGCGGGAGGTCCGCGCCGTCGACGGGGTGTCGTTCGACGTGGACGCGGGCGAAGTGGTGGGCCTGGTCGGGGAGTCCGGCTGCGGCAAGAGTGTGACGTCGCTGGCGATCATGGGATTGCTGCCGAAACGCGGGGTCCGCGTCAGCGGGCAGGCGACGTTCGACGGAATGAACCTGCTGCAGACGGACGAGCGCACGCTCCGCGACATCCGGGGCCGCGACGTCGCGATGATCTTCCAGGATCCGCTGTCGTCCCTGAACCCGGTCGTGCCGATCGGGCTGCAGGTCACGGAGGTGCTCACCCGGCACCGGGGGATGAAGGGTGAGGCGGCGAAGAAGGAGGCCGCGCACCTGCTGGAACGGGTCGGCATCCCGGACCCGACGCGGCGGCTCAAGGAGTATCCGCACCAGCTGTCGGGCGGGATGCGCCAGCGCGCGTTGATCGCCATGGCGGTGGCCTGCGCGCCGCGCCTGCTGATCGCGGACGAACCGACCACGGCGCTCGACGTGACGATCCAGGCCCAGATCCTGGAACTGCTGAAGGACCTCGTCCGCGACTCCGGCACCGCGCTGCTGATGATCACCCACGACCTGGGCGTCGTCGCCGGGATGTGCAAGTCGATCAACGTGTTGTACGCGGGTCGGCGGGTCGAGTCGGCGCCGCGGCGGGTGCTGTTCGCGCAGCGGCACCACCCCTACACGGTCGGCCTGCTCGGCTCGATCCCGCGCCTGGACGCGCCGAAGGGGGAGAAGCTGCGGCCGATCACCGGTTCGGTGCGGGACGTGCTGCCCTGGGCGGAGGGGTGCGCGTTCGCGCCGCGCTGCTTCAACCGGGTCGACAGGTGCGTCGACGGGCCGCCGGAGTTGGTGTGGACGGCGGCGCAGCACGGGTACCGCTGCGTCAACCCGGTGATGGAAGCGGAGACGGCCAAATGACGAGCCTCGCCAAGGACGGGACGCCGGCGTCGCCGCTGGTGGAGGTCAAGGACCTCAAGGTGCACTTCCCGATCAAGAAGGGCGTCATCTTCGACAAGGTCATCGGCCACGTGAAGGCGGTCGACGGGGTGGACCTGTCGATCCCGCGCGGACGGACCTACGGCCTGGTGGGCGAGTCCGGCTGCGGCAAGTCCACGCTCGGCCGGGCGTTGTTGCAGCTCACGCCGCCGACGGGCGGGAGCGTGGAGTTCGACGGGCAGGAGCTGACGAAGCTCGCGCCGGGCAAGCTGCGGTCGATGCGCCGCCGCATGCAGATGATCTTCCAGGACCCGCTGTCGAGCCTGGACCCCCGGCAGAACGTCGAGTCGATCCTGATCGAGGGCCTGGCCGCGCACGGCATCGGCGCCGACCGGGGTGAGCGGCGCAAGAAGGTCGCCGAGACGCTCGACGCCGTGGGCCTGCCGCGGTGGGCGCTGTCGCGCTACCCGCACGAGTTCTCCGGCGGTCAGCGCCAGCGCATCGGCATCGCGCGGGCGCTGGTCCTCGGCCCGGACCTGATCGTCGCGGACGAGCCGGTCTCGGCCCTGGACGTCTCGATCCAGGCCCAGGTGATCAACCTTCTGGAGGAACTCCAGGACCAGCTCAACCTCACGTACCTGGTGATCGCCCACGACCTCGCGGTGGTGCGGCACATCTCCGACGTCGTCGGCGTGATGTACCTGGGTGCGCTGGTCGAGGAGGCGCCGAGCGACGACATCTACGCCGCTCCGCTGCATCCGTACACACGGGCGTTGATGTCGGCCGTTCCGGTCCCCGACCCCGATGTCGAGGATCAGCGGGAACGGATTCTGCTCGCCGGCGACCTGCCCTCGCCGGCCAATCCGCCGAAGGGGTGCCGGTTCCACACGCGGTGCCCGTGGGCGCAGCCGACGAGGTGTGCCGACGAGCGGCCGGTCCTGCGTCAGATCACGGTCGAGGGGCTGGAGACGGGGTCCGACCACCGGGTGGCGTGCCACTGGGCGGAGGACATCGCGACCGGCAAGCTGCGGCCGCACGAGGTGAAGGCCGAGCTGGTGCATCAGGAGGCGGAGACGCCGACCGAGGTGGCCCCGCCGTCGGAGCCCACCTCGATCATCTAGTTCTCTATTCGGCGGACCGCCCGCGAAGCAGTGCGCGCGTGCGGTCCCGCCGGCCCCAGGCGACGATCGCGGCCAGCACGAGCAGGACCAGTGCGGGGGTCGGATCGCCGTCGTCGAGGATGAAGGCGTCGGTGATGACCGCGCCCGACATCACCCCGACGAGGCCGAGTGCCGCCAGGCCCGCGAGGCGGGGGACGAGCAGCCCGATGGCGCCCGCCAGTTCCAGCGCGCCGACCACGTAGCGGAACCACTGGCCGATGCCGATCTCCTCGAAGATCTGCACGCTCTTCTCGATACCCACGAGCTTGCTGATGCCGCTCATGGTGAACCCGGCGGCCAGGAGTACCTGCAGCAGCCAGAGGCCGATGTTCAGCACAGGTGAGGTGCGCGTCCGCGTGTCGGTAGACATGGTTTACTCCCCCGATCGTTGAGCTAGTAAACGATTTGGCGAGGCAACCATAAGCGGAGAAGGTTGAGTAGGTCAACCGTCGTTACCATGGACCGGTGACCCGTTCGAACGGCCGGCAGGAGACGATCGACCTGCTCATGGGGCTCTCGCACGCCCTGTCGACCAACTTCAACACCGTCGCCGGCGAACTCGGCGTCTCGGCACTGCACGCGCGCGCCCTGTTCAACCTCGACCAGCCGGCCGCGATGCGCGATCTCGCCGCCACCCTGCACTGCGACAAGTCCCACGTCACCGGCATCGCCGACGGGCTGGAGAGCCGCGGGCTCGTCACGCGCGAGCCGGACCCCCGGGACCGGCGCGTCAAGCAGCTCGTCCTGACGACAGAGGGCCGCCGCCTGCGGACCGAACTGCGCCGCCGCCTCGTCGACGACGCGCCCGTCCTGTCGCGGCTCACCGCCGACGAGGAGACCCAGCTCCGTGGCCTGCTCAGGGCGGCGTTCGAGCGGCACACCGAGGAGAACGGCGGCGGCCCCGGCTGTGGATGATCCTGGCTAACATCGGCCGTCATGAACGCAGATGTCGCCGCGATCCGAAGCACACTCGCCCTGCACCGGTTCGGGGCGCTGGTGTTCCCCGTGGCGTTCCTGGGCTTCCTGGGCTTCTGCGCCTGGACCTACGCCGTGGGACCCGACGACATCCTCTGGCTGCTGCTGGCCGGGTGCCTCGCCGGCCTCGTTCCCTCCGCGCTCAACGCCGTCGCCCTCTGGCTGGGGCACGGCGCGCTGCGCGACCCCGGCCGACCGGACCGGCTCGCTGCGGCGATGCGCATCGTGACGGCCGCGTTCTGGATCAGCTGCTTCGGGTGGATGGTGCCGGCGGTGGTCGGCCTGCTGCTGGAGTTCGGCAGCGGCGCGACCGTCTTCCTGATCGGCCTCATGTGGGCGTTGCCGCTGATCACCGTGGCCACGTCGATCCACACGTCGCGAAAGCGGCTGGCCCGGGCACGGGACGCCCTGGCCGCTACTCCTCTTCCGGCCGGTTGATCAGCGCCACCGCCACGCGGTGCAGCGCGTCGAGGTCCGCCGGATTCTTCAGCGGCACCTTGCTGCCGGTGATCGTGTACCACTCCTCCGCGTCCTTGTACTGCACGCGGAGGAGGGCGCTGCCGTTGTTCAGTTCGGTCCGCAGCGTGAGAACGCCGGTGATGACGCCCACCTCGTCCGTCATCACCCCGCCGGGACCGGCGGTCACGTCTGTTACGAGCTCTGCTTTCGGCATGTTCCCAGCATCTCCTGGAGGACGGATTTCTCCTTCTCCGTGACGCTCAGTTTCCAGAACGCCTTCACGGCGATCCAGCGCTGCGCGTACTCGCAGTGGTAGGCGGTGTTCGTCGGCTTCCACTGCGCGGGGGTCTGGTCGCCCTTTGCCCGGTTCGACGACGCGCTAACCGCGATGAGCTGTGGCCGGGTCAGATCGTTGGCGAACTCCGAGCGCTTCTCGTCGGTCCACTGCTTGGCCCCGGAACGCCAGGCCGCCGCGAGCGGCACCGTGTGGTCGATGTCGAGATCCCCGGGATCCGTGAACGACTTCTTGTCGTACACGCTGTACCAGGAGCCCGACGTGATCTTGCAGTCCTGGGTGGTCTTGACGTCCTTGCCGTCCCGCTTCAGGACGGTGTCCCGGGTGTCGCAGCCATCGCCCTGGCTGATCCAGTGCGGGAACTTCTCCCGCGAATAGCCCGCCATCGAGCCCTCCGCGGCGACGGCCAATGAGTCGAGCTCGCCGCTCGCGCCCGCAGGTGCAGCGGGTGCGGCCGTGCCGTCGGTGGAAGGCGGGGGAACCTCGCAGCCCGTGAGCAACAGCGTGAGCGCGAGGAGTAATCCAAGGGGACGCATACCGTAACCATGAGCCCAGAAGCGCGGTCCCGGAAACATCCACGCGGGATGTCGCCGGGACCGCGTCGAAGATCACTCCGAAATGGGCGCGTCCGAGCGGTTGACGGCGCTGGCGATGGCCCGCAGCGACGCGGTGACGATGTTCTCGTCGACGCCGACACCCCAGCGGGTCTCGCCACCCACCGAACATTCGACGTACGCGGCCGCCCGCGCGTTCTCACCGGCGGTCAGGGCGTGCTCGGCGTAGTCGAGCACCCGCACCTCCACGCCGACCGTCGACAGCGCCTGCACGAACGCGTCGATCGGCCCGTTGCCCGAACCCTTGAGCGTGCGCAGCTCGCCGTCGACCACCACGTCGGCGCTGAGCTCCACCCCGCCCGGGCCGGTGTTCGCGGTGAACCCGCGCAGGCCGATGCGGCGTTCGGCCAGGTACTCGTCGGCGAAGACCTGCCACATCTTCTCCGGCGGCACCTCGCCACCCTCGCCGTCCGTCACCCGCTGCACCACCTGGGAGAACTCGATCTGCAGCCGGCGCGGCAGGTCGAGCTGGTGCTCCGTCTTCATGATGTACGCGACGCCGCCCTTGCCGGACTGCGAGTTGACCCGGATGACCGCCTCGTAGCTGCGGCCCACGTCCTTCGGGTCGATCGGCAGGTACGGCACCCCCCACTCGAACCGCTCGACCGGCACACCCGCCGCGTCGGCGTCCTTCTGCAGCGCGTCGAACCCCTTGTTGATGGCGTCCTGGTGGGAGCCGGAGAACGCCGTGTACACCAGGTCGCCGGCGTACGGGTGGCGTTCGTGGACGGGCAGCTGGTTGCAGTACTCGACGGTGCGCTTGATCTCGTCGATCCGGCTGAAGTCGATCTGCGGGTCGATGCCCTGGCTGAACAGGTTGAGCCCCAGCGTCACCAGGTCGACGTTGCCGGTGCGTTCGCCGTTCCCGAAAAGACAACCCTCGATCCGGTCGGCTCCGGCCAGCAGCCCCAGCTCGGCGGCGGCCACCCCGGTACCGCGGTCGTTGTGCGGGTGCAGCGACAGCACCACCGACGGGCGCCGGGGCAGGTGGCGGTGCATCCACTCGATCGAGTCGGCGTACACGTTGGGGGTCGCCATCTCGACGGTCGCCGGCAGGTTGAGGATCAGCGGCCGGTCGACGGTCGGGTCGATGACGTCGATGACGGCCGAGCAGATCTCCAGCGCGTACTCCAGCTCGGTGCCCGTGTACGACTCCGGCGAGTACTCGTAGAAGATGTCGGTGTCCGGCGTGATCGCCTCGGCGTACTTGACGGCGGTCCGCGCGGCGCTGGTGGCGATGTCGGTGATGCCGGCGCGGTCCAGCCCGAAGACCACCCGGCGCTGCAGGACCGACGTCGAGTTGTAGAAGTGCACGATCGCGCGGGAGGCGCCGCGCAGCGACTCGAAGGTCCGTTCGATCAGATGGTCCCGGCACTGGGTCAGGACCTGGATGGTCACGTCGTCCGGGATCATGTCCTGCTCGATCAGCGTCCGGACGAAGTCGAAGTCGGTCTGGCTCGCGGCCGGGAAACCGACCTCGATCTCCTTGTAGCCCATCTGCACCAGCAGCTGGAACATCCGCCGCTTGCGCTCGACGGACATCGGGTCGATCAACGCCTGGTTGCCGTCGCGCAGGTCGACGGCGCACCAGCGGGGGGCTTTCTCGATGTGGCGCGCGGGCCACTGCCGGTCCGGCAGCGCTACCTGGAACGCGTCGGAGTAGGGCTTGTAGCGCCCGAACGGCATCGCGGACGGGTTTTGCCGGGCGATGGGATCGGCGGATACGGCGGCATCGGTCATGGTGGTCAGACTCCTGAGGTCATGAAAGGTGAAGAAGGAGGGTGACCAGCGGTGCGCGCGGGCGGTACTGCTCAGGCGGCGCGCGACATCCCCGCGGCGAGGTGCCGGCCGGATGGGGCCTCGCCGCGGCGGACAAGAAGGAGTGCCTGCCGATTCATGACGGACCGAGCCTACGCGAGATCACCGACGGGTGGTACCCGGGGGGTTGCGCGGCGTGGTACGGCCCCCGCCGCCCTGCCCGCTGGCCACCGGAACGGGCGCCGTGACGAACGGCTGCCCGCCGGTCAGCGGCCCCGGCAGCGACACCGTCCCGGGAGCCTCGCCCGCCGGCCCGGCCAGCAACAACGTCCCGAACTTCGACTTCACGCCGGTCAGCAGCCCCGAGTCGTCGAAGCAGAGGGTCGCCCCGGTGATCGGCGGCGCCACGGCCACGGTGGTGGGTTCGACGGTGAAGCAGACGCCGGAGGCGCCCTCCAGCCCCGCGGTCACCACCTGCACGGCCGCGTGCCGGTCGGTCAGCACATCCAGCCAGTCCGTGAACGCGTGATGCACCTGCGGATCGCTCCCCGACGGCACGGCACCGGGCGTCCGCGCGGCGCGCACGCAACCCGAACCGCCGCACTGGTAGACGCCCTCCGGGCGCCCCACGACGGAGACCGCGCCCTGGTTGGTGTACACGCCCGGCGGCAGGTCGATCCGCCACGAACCGTCGCCCGCCTTCGTCACGGCCACCGCGCGCTTGCCGCCGGTGCCGGTCCAGGTATAGCTCGCCACGTACCGGCGGTCCTTGGCCGAGGCGGCCCGGCGGGCGAGGTCGGCGTGCGGCTCCGCGCTGCCCGTCGCCGACGACGGCGAGGGACTCGTCGATGCCGCGGGTGCCGCGTCCGGCGTACAGCCCGTCATGGCGGCACCGCAGAGGGCCACCGAGATGCACGATGCAATTCGGACGAGACGGGCGTTCACCGCCCCATTGTCAGCCAGGCCACTGCCGGATCGTGGGATCGCCACTCCCGAGCCGTCCCAGCCGCCGGTACGCTCGGTGCCGCGATCCGGGCGGTCGTCGTGGGTTTGCGGGAGGTCGTCGCAGTTCCGGGAGGTTTCGTGGCCATCATCGTCCAGAAGTACGGCGGGTCTTCCGTCGCCGACGCGGAGCGGATCAAACGCGTCGCCGAGCGGATCGTCGCCGCGCGCAAGGCGGGCCACGAGGTCGTGGTGGTGGTCTCCGCGATGGGGGACACCACGGACGAGCTGCTCGACCTGGCGTCGCAGGTCAGTCCCGTTCCGCCCGGTCGGGAGCTGGACATGTTGCTGACCGCCGGCGAGCGCATCTCGATGGCGCTGCTCGCCATGGCGATCACCAACCTCGGCTTCGAGGCGCGCTCGTACACGGGTTCGCAGGCGGGCGTGCTCACCACGTCGGCGCACGGGCGCGCCCGGATCATCGACGTGACGCCGGGTCGGCTGCGCGGTGCGCTCGACGAGGGCGCGATCGCGATCGTCGCCGGGTTCCAGGGCGTCTCCCAGGACACCAAGGACATCACCACACTCGGGCGGGGCGGTTCGGACACCACCGCGGTGGCGCTCGCGGCCGCGCTCAAGGCCGACGTGTGCGAGATCTACACCGACGTCGACGGCGTGTTCACGGCGGATCCGCGTATCGTCCCCAACGCACGCAAGATCGATCAGGTCACCTACGAGGAAATGCTCGAAATGGCCGCCTGCGGGGCCAAGGTGCTCATGCTGCGGTGCGTCGAGTACGCCCGGCGGTCGAGGATCCCGATCCACGTGCGCTCGTCGTACTCGCAGAAGCCCGGCACGATGGTCACCGGAGCGATGGAGGATCTTGCGTTGGAACAGGCACTCATCACCGGCGTCGCGCACGACCGGAGCGAAGCGAAGATCACCATCGTCGGTGTGCCCGACGAGCCGGGGATCGCCGCGCAGATCTTCCAGACCGTCGCCGGCGCCGAGATCAACCTCGACATGATCGTTCAGAATGTCTCTACCGAGGGAACCGGGCGAACGGACATCTCGTTCACATTGCCGAAGGCGGACGGTCCCACGGCGATGGCCGCGCTCAACAAGGCGTCCGATCTGATCAAGTTCAAGACGCTGCTGTACGACGACCACATCGGCAAGGTTTCCCTGATCG
The DNA here is from genome assembly GCF_016863615.1 of Virgisporangium aliadipatigenens. Lineage (GTDB taxonomy): Bacteria > Actinomycetota > Actinomycetes > Mycobacteriales > Micromonosporaceae > Virgisporangium > Virgisporangium aliadipatigenens. Next base: position 51,456 of record NZ_BOPF01000053.1, read on the forward strand.
GAGCCGGTATGCGCTCCCACCCGGGCGTGGCGGCGAAGTTCTTCGCGGCACTCGGTCAGGCCGGCCTCAACATCGAAATGATCTCCACTTCGGAGATCCGGGTCTCGGTGGTCTGCCGCGACACCGATCTGGACGCGGCGGTCCGCGCGGTGCACGATGCCTTCGAACTCGGGGGTGACGAGGAGGCCGTGGTCTACGCGGGTACCGGTCGATAGGACGGAGATTCGGTAGTGGGGGATCAACCCACGCTCGCGGTCGTGGGGGCGACCGGGGCGGTCGGCACGGTCATGTGCGAGTTGCTCTCGTCCCGGCGCAACGTCTGGGGCGAGATTCGGGTGGTCGCCTCGAAGCGGTCCGTCGGCCGGACGCTGTTCGTGCGGGGTGCGGAGCTTCCCGTTCTCGAACTGGCACCGGACGTCTTCGACGGCGTCGACGTCGCCATGTTCGACGTGCCGGACGAGGTGTCGGCCGAGTGGGCGCCGATCGCCGTGCAGCACGGGGCGATCGCCGTCGACAACTCGGGCGCGTTCCGGATGGATCGCGACGTGCCCCTGGTCGTCCCGGAGATCAACCCGGAGCAGGTGCGCAACCGCCCACGCGGCATCATCGCGAACGCCAACTGCACCACGCTCGCGATGATCGTGGCCATCGCCCCGCTGCACCACGAGTACGGGCTCAAGGAGCTCGTCATCGCCTCGTACCAGTCCGTCTCCGGCGCGGGCAAGGCCGGTGTCGACGCGCTGCTCGACCAGTTGCAGCGGGTCGCCGGCGATCGCACGCTCGGCTCGCGTTCGGGCAACGTGCGGCAGGCGATCGGCGACGACCTGGGGCCGTTCCCGGCGCCGCTGGCGCTCAACGTGGTGCCGTGGGCCGGATCGCTGCGCGACGCCGGATGGTCCTCCGAGGAGCTGAAGGTCCGCAACGAGACCCGGAAGATCCTCGGCCTGCCGGACCTGAAGATCTCGGCCACGTGCGTGCGGGTGCCGGTCGTCACGGGTCACTCGGTCGCCGTGCACGCCGTCTTCGGGACCGAGGTCGACTGCGAGGACGCGCGGGAGGTGCTGCGGCACGCGCCGGGCGTGATCCTGGTGGACGAGCCGCAGTCGGGGGAGTTTCCGATGCCGATCGACGCGGTGGGGACGGATCCGGCGTGGGTGGGGCGGCTGCGGCGCTCGATCGACGATCCGCGGGCGTTGGACTTCTTCGTCGTGGGGGACAACCTGCGCAAGGGGTCGGCGCTCAACACGGCCCAGATCGCCGAACTCGTCGCCGCGGAGCTGACCACCCGGGCATAAGACGGTATGATGATCCCCGTTTAGACACGACCCCCGCTTGTGGTAGCGGAACCAGTCACGGGGATCGTGCCGTTCTATGTTTGTGGCTCTACCGAGTTAGCGCTCAGTGGAGCCACAGTTTTTTCACCGACTCGATCACGATTGACCCGGCGATCTTCGCCGCCAGGACGGCGACGAAGATCCGCCGCGTCGTGAGTCGATGTCGATGCCGGCCTCTGTAGAACGCGGGCCGGTCACGCCTGACATCCACTTCACCTCCTCCCTACGAGGGGTGACCCTCACCCCTCCGCTTGGGTGAGGGTCCAGGAGGTGGATCGAAGCGAAATCCGAGGCGCGTCGGGAAGTTTAGGCGCTGCCGTCCGTTCCGTGTGTCCCGGTCGGGGTTGACTGTCGGTAGCTAGTGAGAGTTACTATCAAATTATGGTTGCTCTCATGAAGCGCCGTTGGTGGGCGCTCGGCGCGCTGATGCTGAGCCTGCTGACCATCGGCTTCGACGCGACGATCCTCAACGTCGCCCTCGACCCGCTCGCCGCCGCGCTCCATGCCGACACCGACGACCTTCAATGGATCATCGACGCCTACGTGCTCGTCTTCGCCGGTCTGCTCCTGCCCGCCGGCGCCCTCGCCGACCGCTACGGGCGCAAGACGTTCCTGGTGGTGGGGCTGGGACTCTTCGGTGCCGCGTCGGTCGTGGCGAGCCTCGCCGGCAGTGCGGCCACCGTGATCGCCGCGCGCTGCCTGATGGGCGTCGGGGCGGCCGTTCTCACGCCGACGATCACCGCCGTCGTGACCCGGATCTTCCCCGCCGACGAGCGGCCGAGGGCGGTGGCGTTCATGGCGATCGGGTTGGGCGCCGGGGTGCCGTTGGGGCCGATCGTCGGCGGCTACCTGCTGCGGCACTTCTGGTGGGGGTCGGTGTTCCTGGTGAACGTTCCGGTGGTGGCGGTCGCGCTCATCGCCGTCGCGGTGCTCGTGCCGCAGTCGCGCGACCCTCGGCCGCGGCCGGTCGACCTGGTCGGCGGGCTGCTGTCCACCGGCGGGCTGGTGCTCCTGGTCTACGCGGTCATCGCCGCCCCGGCCGCCGGCTGGACGTCCGCGCGGGTCCTGGTCGCGGGCCCGCTCGGCGTTCTGCTCCTGGTCGCTTTTCTCTCGTGGGAACGGCGTCAGCGCGCGCCCCTCATCGACCTGTCCCTGTTCGGCCGGCCACGCTTCGTGTGGGGCTCGACGGCGGCGACGGTCGCCGCGTTCGCGATGTTCGGGCTGCTGTTCGTGGTGCCGCTGTACCTGCAGGCGGTGCGCGGGCACGACGCGTTGGCGGCCGGTGTGCGGCTGCTGCCGATGATGGCAGGTCTCATGATCGGCGCCAAGACGGGCGAACGCGTGGCGGCCCGAACCGGCGCCCGCCTGCCGATGACGGCCGGCCTGCTGCTGCTCGCCGCCGGACTCGCCGTCGGCGCACTGACCCGGGCCGGCAGCGGATACGGGTTCGTGGCGGGATGGCTCGCCGTCGCCGGGGCCGGTGTGGGGCTGACGACGGCCCCCGCGCTCGACGCCGTCATGGGCGAACTCCCGCCCGAGCGCAGCGGCTCCGGGGCCGCCCTCACGCTGGCCATGCGCCAGGTGGGCGCCGCGCTCGGCGTGGCCCTGCTGGGCAGCCTCAGCTCGGTGACGTTCCATCGGAAGGAAGGGGTGACCCGGGCGATGGCCGAGGCGCTGGCGAACGGCGACGCGACGCTGGCCGCGGAGATCCGGGACGACTACGCCGGTGCGATGGCCGCGGTGCTGGTCGCCTGCGCGGCGGTGTGCGCGCTCGGCGCCGCCGGCACGGCGCGATGGATGCGCGACGCGGAACGACCCGAGGAGGCCGTCGCCGCACCGAGGTAGCACGATGGGAGCCGTGGCGGGACTGCGGGAGTTGAAGAAGCAGCGCACTCGGGCGGCGATCCAGGAGCACGCGCTGCGGCTCTTCACCGAGCAGGGCTACGACGCGACCACCATCGAGCAGATCGCGGCGGCGGCGGAGATCTCGCCGGCGACCTTCTTCCGGTACTTCCCCACCAAGGAGGACCTGCTCATCCAGGACGACCACGACCCGCTGCTGACCGCCGCGCTGCTCGCCGCCCCGCCGGACATGCCCACGGTCGCGGCCGTGCGCAAGGCGATGCGCGACGTGTTCGGCAACATGCCGGAGGAGCAGCTGGCCTCGATCAAGGTCCGGCTGAGGATGATCGTGTCCGTCCCGTCCGCCCGGGCGCGCGCGATCGACAACATCATGGCCAGCGTGGACGTTCTCGCCGAGCCGCTCGGGCGGCGGCAGGGCGTCCCGGCCACCGATCCGCGGGTGCGCGCCCAGGCCGGTGCGCTCATCGGCGCGATGACGGCGGGCGCCCTGGGCTGGGTCGGCGACGACGGGCCGGGGGACCTGCGCGACGTGGTCGACGACGCGCTCGCCGCACTGGACGGGTTGACCGGCTGAAAGCCGTTGTGCGGCAGGGGTTCCTGGACCATTCTCGTTGGGTGAACATTCCGGCTTCCTTCGCGTACCGGCTGGAGCCGAGCCATGATCCGGAGGACGCCCTCGACCTCCTGATCCTGCACCGCTTCATCGAGGGCGAGCAGCCGTTCGCGCGGGAGGCCCGGGTCGGTGACGCGCGGCCCGACGCCCCGCTGCACCCGCCCGGCGCGGCCCCGATCCGCTCGGTGGCCCTCTCCAACGGCACCCGCACCGACATGTACGAGGGTCCGGGGTGGACACTGCTCGTTCGCCGGTGGAAGAGCGGGGACGCGTACCTCACGGCCACGTCGACCGACCCGGAGATCGTCGAACGGGTGCTCGCCGAGTCCACGAAGGACGCCGCCAAGCCGCGGCCGCTCGACGACGTGTCCGTGCCGGTCGGGTTCTGGCAGGGCGGGGATCGCCCGAGCCGCCGCGAACGCCGCATCACCGCCCAGCCGTGGCAGGCGATCCGCCGCAACTACTCGCACGAGGCGGTCGCGGCGCTCGACCGGTTGGCGGCGTTCGACGGGGAACGCATCGCCGGCCGCATCCTGCTGCTGCACGGGCCGCCCGGCACCGGCAAGACCACGCTCCTGCGCACGCTCGCCTGGGAGTGGCGCGCGTGGTGCCAGTTCGACTGCGTGCTCGACCCGGAACGGCTGTTCAACACGCCGGGCTACCTCGCCGAGGCGGCCCTGGGCGACGAGGACGACCCCGAGGAGGGCAAACGCCGCCGCTGGCGACTGCTGCTGCTCGAGGACTGCGACGAGCTGATCATGGGCGACGCCAAGCGCTCGTCCGGTCAGGCGCTCTCCCGCCTGCTGAACGTCACCGACGGCATGCTCGGCCAGGGCCGCGACGTGCTCGTGGCGATCACCACCAACGAGGACGTCGCCAAACTGCACCCCGCCGTCACCCGGCCCGGCCGCTGCCTCGGCCAGGTCCACCTGGACCGCCTCGGCCCCACGCAGGCCCAGGACTGGCTGGGTGGCCCGCACCGGGGCGTGGGCCCGCTCGGTGCCACGCTCGCCGAGCTGTACGCCCTGCGCGACGGCACCGACCCGGTCGCCGTGGAGACCGAGCCGGAGCCGACCGGGATGTACCTGTAGATCCGGGGGAACGCCTCAGCCGCTGTGCACGTCGTCCGCGTCGATGATCGTGTACGCGTAGCCCTGTTCGGCGAGGAACCGCTGCCGGTGCGCGGCGTACTCGGTGTCGATCGTGTCGCGGGCGACCACGGTGTAGAAGTGCGCCTGCCGACCGTCGGCCTTCGGCCGCAGCACCCGGCCGAGCCGCTGCGCCTCCTCCTGCCGCGAGCCGAACGACCCGGACACCTGGATCGCCACCGCCGCCTCGGGCAGGTCGATCGAGAAGTTTCCCACCTTGGAGATGACGAGCGTCTTCAGCTCCCCGGAGCGGAACGCGTCGAAGAGGCGTTCGCGCTCCTTGTTGGTCGTCGACCCCTGCACGATCGGCGCGTCGAGATACTCCCCGAGCTGGTGCAACTGGTCGATGTAGCCGCCGATCACCAGCACCTGGTCGCCGATGTGCCGCTCGACGAGGGCCCGCACCACCGGGAGCTTCGTCCTCGCGGTGGCCGCCACCCGGTAGCGTTCCTCCGGCTCGGCGACGGCGTAGCGCATGCGCTCCTCGTCGGTGAGCGTGACCCGCACCTCGACGCACTCGGCCGGGGCGATCCAGCCCTGCGACTCGATGTCCTTCCACGGGGCGTCGTACCGCTTCGGGCCGATCAGCGAGAAGACGTCGCCCTCGCGGCCGTCCTCCCGGACCAGCGTCGCCGTCAGGCCCAGCCGCCGCCGCGCCTGCAGGTCGGCGGTGAACCGGAAGATCGGCGCCGGCAGCAGGTGCACCTCGTCGTAGATGATCAGGCCCCAGTCGCGCGCCCCGAACAGGTCGAGGTGCGGGAAGACGCCACCGCGCCGGGTGGTCAACACCTGGTACGTGGCGATCGTGACCGGCCGGATCTCCTTGCGTTCGCCCGAGTACTCGCCGACCTCGTCCTCGGTGAGGCTGGTGCGGGCGACCAGCTCGCGCTTCCACTGCCGGCCGGCGACGGTGTTGGTGACCAGGATCAGCGTGGTCGCCTTGGCGGTGGCCATCGCGGCGGCACCCACCAGCGTCTTGCCGGCGCCGCACGGGAGCACCACCACACCCGAGCCGCCGGCCCAGAACCCGTCGACCGCCTCCTGCTGGTACGAACGCAGCTTCCAGCCGTCCTCGGCCAGGTCGATGGCGTGCGCCTCGCCGTCGACGTAGCCGGCGAGATCCTCGGCGGGCCAGCCGAGCTTGAGCAGCGCCTGCTTGAGGCGGCCGCGTTCGGAGGCGTGCACGGCGATCGTGTCGTCGTCGAGCTTCGCGCCGAGCATCCCGGCGAGCTTCTTCGACTTGGCCACCTCGATCAGCACGACCCGGTCGAGCGCCTTGAGGACGAGGCCGTGCGCGGGGTCGTTCACCAGCTGGAGGCGCCCGTAGCGGTCCATCGTCTCGGCCACGTCGACCAGCAGCGCGTGCGGCACCGGGTAGCGCGAGAAGCGCAGCAGCGCGTCGACCACGCTCTCGGCGTCGTGGCCGGCGGCGCGGGCGTTCCACAGGCCCAACGGGGTGAGCCGGTAGGTGTGGACGTGCTCGGGCGAGCGCTCGAGCTCGGCGAACGGCGCGATCGCCATGCGGCAGGCGGACGCGTCCGGATGGTCGATCTCCAGCAGGAGAGTCTTGTCGGACTGAACGATCAGGGGGCCGTCGGTCACCGACCAACAATATCCGCGCCGTGCGCAACCCGAAGGTCACCTTGGGGCGTCTATGGGAGTAACGACGGGCGGGGGGACGCCATGGTGCCTACACGCATCAACCTCGGGGTAGGCGTTCTGCTCGTCGTCCTGCTGGGCGCTGGGGCCTGCGCAGGCGGGGAAGGCGACGGGTCGGCGGGGAACCGGCCCGTCGCTGCCGCACCCGCGCCGTCGTCCCCGGAGCCCACGGAGGCGTCGCCGGAGCCGCCGCCTCCCGCGGTTTCGTCGGCGCCGCCCTCGGTCGCCCCGACCGTCTCACCGCCGAAGTCGTCGCCGTCGCCGCAGGGCTGCCCCACCGGGGAGAAGCAGCGCGAGGTCGAGACCGCGCTCGACGCGATCGGCGGCTACGGGCCGGTCACCGTCGACGGGGTGCAGTCGGCGGCGGACTGCGCGGCGATCGTGAAGTTCCAGAAACGCTTCGGGATCAGTCCGCCCAACGGCCGCGCGGGGCCGACGACGGCCGACGTCTCGCGGCGCATCGCCGCCAGCCTGACCCCGGCGGAGCGCGCCAAGTGTGCCGCCGGCGGTGGGCTGACCGCGTGCGTGGACCTGTCGCAGCAGACGATGTGGGTGGTTCGCGACGGCGAGGTGATCATGGGCCCGACCGTCGTGCGCACGGGATTCTCGGGCTACGCGACGCCCGCGGGCACCTTCAAGATTGACTATCGGAACGTCAAGGAGTGGTCGAAGCCGTACAAGGTGTGGCTCCCGTACTGGCAGCACTTCATCGACGGCATCGGCTTCCACGAGACCACGACCTACCTGCACAACATGGGCAACGGCTCGCACGGCTGCGTCAACCTGCTGCACGCCGACGCCGTGCAGCTGTGGGGCCTGCTGAAGAACGGCACCACGGTCAAGACGTTCGGCCGAAGATCAGGGACATGACCCATAGGCTCTGCGCAATCGGTCGGCGACAATGGGTCATGGCTGCTGGTGGTAACGGGCTCAGCCCGCGACAGTTCGCCGGAGTGCTGGCCGTCCTGACCGGCGCGGCGGCGTGGTTCATGGTCGCGATGACCGTGCGCGACAAGCCGCTCGTCGAGGCCGTCGGGGAGACCGTGGGAGCCACGACGGCGTTCCTGGTGCTGATCAGCGTCGCCGGCGTGACCCGCCGTTAGGTGGTCTCCAGTTCGGCGGCGGTGATGCGGTGCAGGGCGAACGTGTGCTGCGTCTCCGTGCGTTCGTCCTCGGCACGCAGGTAACCCCCGCCGATCGACACCGGCCGCACCAGCCGCGACATCGACGAGCCGTGCGCGTCCACGTAGCCCACCCAGACCCGGGCCCGGTCCCGAACGGCCTGCTGCAGCACCACCATCGCGTCGTTGTGCGCGTTGGTGCCGTTCTGCGTGGCGGTGCGCACGGACAGCGGCGCCCGGCGGGCCGCACGCGCGGCGGCGTCACCCCGGCGCAGCTGCTCCACGACCCCGCCCAGCCGAGCGGGACTCAGCAGCGGCATGGCCAGCGGATCCTCCCGCCGAACGGTCACCGCCGGCCGCGCCGGCGCGCGCCGCGCCTTGGGCCGGGCGAGCACCGCCGCACCCGTCGCGTCCTCGCGCACCGGTGCGTACCCGGCCGCCCGCAACGCCTCCAGCAGCCGCGCGGGCGGCGTAGCCGTGATCAACACCGTGGGTGCCAGCCGGCGCAGCCCCAGTGCGGCGAGCCGGCGGTCCGCCTGCACCTCCGCCACCAGCGACTCGTCCTCGCTGCGCAGGTACGCGGCGGCCGTTCCGGCCCGGAGCCCGCCGTGTCGCCGGGCGACGTCGTCGACCAGGTAGGTCAGCGCCTGCGGCACCGGTGTGCGGGACCGCCGGGCGAACAGCGCGTGCAGGTCCGTGGCCGAGTAGCCGGCGTCCAGGGCGCGCCGCACCGAGGTGGTGGTGATCCGCAGCGCGTTCGCGGACTCGGCGTCGGCGACGAGTGCCAGTTCGGCCGCGAGAGCGGGTTCGGCCGGCCCCGGCACCACGACCGACAGGTCGGCCTGGATCAGCACCGCGTCGACCGGCGGCGGCAGCAACGCGTCGAGCACGGCGGCGGCGTCCGGTGCGCCCGTGTCGTTGACGCCGAGCGGGTCCTCGTCCGGATCGGCCTGCTCCGCCAGCAGCGGCCGGGCGTAGGACGTGAGCATGCCGAGCGCGGTGAACCCGAGCGCGGCCGCCTCGCCGAGGATTCCGGCGACGGGCAGCGACCGGTTGCGCCCGTGGCGCCGCGGCGAACGCCACGCCAGCACGGCGGCGAGTTCCTCGGCGGTCGCCGCGATCCCCTCGGGCAGGTCGGCCAGCACGTCGAAGAGCGCGCGTCGGGCGGCGGGGGCGCCGAGGCGTTCGACCTCGGGGGAGAGCGCGGCGATCAGCCGGTCCTTGTCGTCTCGCTGGCCCACCAGCCCCGCACTGCGCGGCATGCCGAACCACGCCGCCGCGAGCATCCGCCAGCGCATCGCCAGCGGGGCGACCTGCCAGCCGTCGTACAGCGTGCTCGGCAGGAACCCGGTCTCGTCGTCGCCCAGGATCCCGGCCGCGTGCGCCACCTCCAGCAGGAGCGCGGCGGTGGGCTCGTCGACGCCGGTCGCCCGGGAGATCCGCCGCAGGTCGCGAACGCCTAGGCCGCCGGTGCGCAGTTCGGCCGCGGGTTCCTCGGCCAGCGCCTCCAGCAGCGCCTCGGTCTGGCGGACGGCTTCGAGCGCCTGGCCGGCGCCGGCCCGGTCGGCCTTCTTCTGCGCCTCCCGCAGCGCCCGCGTCCCGATCCCGCCCTGCGCCCGCGCATCGTCGGGCCCGGCCAGCGGCGGCGGGTCGGGGTGCAGCTGGCCCAGCGGTCCCGCGTCCCGGCGCAGCACCAGCGCCATCTCGCGGGGCAGTTCGACGGTGTCCTCGCTGACCCGCACGAGCAGGTGGTGCTCGAGCAGGTAGCGCACCGGTGAGTCATCGGCGAGCGGCGTGGCGAGGGCCCCGAGTGGCGGCCCCGCGGCGAGCCGGTCGAGCACGGCACGGGCGGCCGGCGGCGCGCCGAGCACCGTGCGGCGCAGCTTCGCGGGATCCGCGGCGAGTTCGGCGGCGGCCGGGTCCAGTTCGGCGGCGGTGCGTCCGAGCCCCGCCGGCAACGCCATCACCTCGTCGACGGTCCCGACCACGTGCAGCGCGTGATCGGACCCGTACACGAGCGCCAACGCCCGCAGCTCGTCGATCGCCGCCCGGACCCGGGCCGGGCCGGCACCGCCCTGAGCGGTCAGCGCGAGCACCGCGTCGAGCGACGGATCGGGCCGCAGGTAGCGCACCGCGTCGAGGACCTCCACGGTGAAGCGGTCGAGCCCGTCCAGCGCGCGCGCCACCGACAGCCGCGACTGTGCCCGAACGGCCAGGGCCGAGAGATCGCTCGGCAGTGGTATCACAAGATCCGGGCGCAGCCGGATGAGCGCCGCCAGCCCGTCGTCGGGCAGCGCGCGTAAGTGGTCAGCGAGAGTCGACATCCTGACCATCTAAGGTACCGGCCGGTATTGCCGTTGAAGATGAGCGCGTCGTTGACGGCGGGTTTCGGGGAGGACTGGTCGTACATGGCTTATGAGGGGTTCCCGCCGGGGCCACCGCGTAGGGAGGAAGAGAGCGGCGGGTCCACGGACCTCAGCGCCGCCGGCGACGCGGCGGAGGCCGTGATCGAGGGAGCCTCCGACGGGTGCAGCTCCTTCGACGGCTGCAGCAGCTTCGACGGCTGTGACGGCTGCGGCGGTTGTGACCTGGGCGGATGCATGCTCTACCTGACGATGCCCAGGCTCCTGGCGTTGGCCGCGCCGACCAAGGCGCCCCGCTCGCGTCCGAGCGTGCCGGCGCGGGCCGGCA
>NZ_BOPF01000054.1 GCF_016863615.1 Virgisporangium aliadipatigenens
TCCGCTACTCGGAACGGTCGGCGTCGATTCGGGTCACCGGGGCGACCACCAGATCGTGCATGCGCCAGTCGAACGCCCGCACCCACTCCCCCAGCCGCTCGAGGCGTTCGACCAGGCGATCGGTCCCCTCGACCGGCACCACCACCAGTTCGCCGGCGAAGACGTGGCCCTCCTCGCGGATGCGCAGCCACGCGTCGGCGATCCACTCGTGGTCGCGAACGGCGACGAGAAGCCGGTCCGGCAGGGGATGCGGCGACTTCCCGTCGACCACGCGGGGCCGGTTGTCCATGAGGTTCGCGGCGGCGGCGCGTGTGCTGCGGAAGCCGTCGCGCACGATGTCCACGCCGATCAGGGCGGCGGCCACGGCGTCGGCCCACCAGAGGCCCGCGCCGATGCCCAGGATCCCCAGGATGCCGGCCGCGGCGGTGAGCCAGTCGGCGCGGTTCATCTCGGCGTCGGCGAACAGCACCTTGTCGTGCAGTTCCCGGGCGATGCGTTGCTTGGCGCGGCCGAGCAGCACCGCGGGCAGGATCGTCACCAGCAGTGCGCCGATCATCAGCCAGCCCAGCCAGAACTGGAAGCCGAACAGCTCCATCAGGCCGATCGGTGGGCGTTCGGCTTTGACGAGGCGCACGACCGAGTCGTAGACGACGTATCCGCCCAGCACCAGCAGGGCGAACGACGCGGCGAGAAACGCCACACTGACCGAACGGTGATAGCCGTAGGGGAAGTTGTCGTTCGGCGGGCGGGTCCGGTAACGCGCCGCCACCAGGAACGCCACCGGCGGCACGAGGCCGAGCATGTCCTCGATCCACGCGGCCTTCATCGCCTGGGACTGGCCGAGCGTGACACCGAGCAGCGCCACGGCGCACGCGAAGAAGAGGATCGTCAGCCATTCCAGCCGGACGGCGCGCTTGTGCAGGAGGCGCTTGTCGGGCGGGAGTTCGAACGTGTCGTAGACCTTCACGATGCCGCCGCCAGCAGTTCCAGCACCTCGGCCCGGTGCAGCGCCAGCAGGTACCGTTCCACCTCGACCTGCCAGGCGTTCTCGCCGAGCGGCACGGCCATGACGTGTTCGCGCTTGTCGAGCGTGTGCCTCGTCGGGCGCAGGCCCAGCGGCGCACACTGCCACTCCTCCACGAGCACCGGCTCGGTGCGTGCGGCCCCGGCGTCCAACGCGGGCACCGGGTCCACGACGGCGCCCTCGTCGCGGAGTTCGGCCAGCTCGGCCGTGCCGGCGAGTACGGCCACCCGCTGCCCGTCGAGGGACTTCGGGGCGGCCACGCCGGCCGCAACGGCCACCACCGGGCGGGTCGTGATGTAGGGCCGGGTCAGCGAGGCCTGTTCGATCCAGGGCGCGTCCGCGGTGAGCCCGCCGACGACGAGGTCGAGCACGCGCTTCTCCAGCGCGGCCATCCGGCTCGACTCCGAACCGGGGTACCACTCGATCCGGGCGCCGAGCCGGGCCGCGAGGCGTTCGACCAGAACTGCCTCGGCGCCCGCGACGGTGCCGTCCGCGGCGACGGTGACCCACGGCGGCGCGGCGGTCACCCCGACGCGCAGGACACCGCCCCGGACGTCGTCCAGCGTCGTGCCGGCGTCCCGGGGCCAGGTACAGCCCGCGAGCAGCAAGAGTGCGGCAACCAGCGGAGCCAGTATTCTCACCGCACCACTTTCACCTACGCCGGGCTGGGGTGCTCGGTGACGTTCTGGAGGTAGAGCGCCTCGCCGAGCTTCTCCAGCAGGTGAAGCTGGGTTTCGAGGTAGTCGATGTGGTGTTCCTCATCGGCCAGGATGTCCTCGAAGATCTTGGCGGAGGTGATGTCGCCGACGCCGCGCATGTGCACGATGCCGTCCCGCAGCCGGGTCACCGCCTCCTGCTCGATCAGCATGTCGCTGTCGAACTGTTCCTTGATGGTCTCGCCGATGCGCAGCGGGAACAGGCGCTGCAGGTTGGGCAGCCCGTCCAGGAACAGGATGCGGTCGACCAGGACCTCGGCGTGGCGCATCTCGTCGATGGACTCGTGCCGGGTGTGCGCGGCCAGCTTGGTGTAGCCCCAGTTTTCCTGCATCTTGGCGTGCAGGAAGTACTGGTTGATGGCGGTCAGTTCCGCGGTGAGTTGTTCGTTGAGGAACTCGATGGTGCGTTCGTCGCCCTGCATCCGGGCAGCTTACGACGTGTTTGGGCGATTCAGCCGGTGATCAGGGCGAGCGTGTCGGTCGACTCCTCGGAGATCAGCTCCCCGATCCGTTCGTGACAGGTGCCGCAGCCCGTGCCGGCACCGCAGGCGTCGCCGACGGACTCCTCGTCGCGGGCGCCGAGCCGGATGGCGGACCGGACCTCGCACTCGCGCACTCGCGCACAGATGCACACGAACACCGGTTACTCCCTGAAACTGGACGGCAAGCTGAGCCTTACCTCAGTTAGGGTAACCTCATCAGACGGCAAAATGCCAGGTCAGCAACTGGACTGCACCCGTCACGGACCGCTGATACAACCTCCCGATGCGAAGCTCTGACCTCACCCGGGTGCTCGACACCGTAGCTGCCATGAACCGCCACCTGGATCAGTCGTTCGAACGACCGATGCTCGCCGCGGCGCGTCGGATGTTCGACTGCGATACGGTCTCCTACAACGAGCACCGGCTCGACGACATGACCGAACTCGCCTGCTACGCCGAGCCGATATACGTCGAACGAAGCCCGGCACGCGGCCACTATTTACGCCTGCTCGCCCAGCATCCGCCGATAGCCGCGTGCGCGGCCGGGCGGGCCGCCAGCGGGGAGACGTTCGCCGTGTCCGACCTGCTGCCCCGGCGGGAGTTCCGGGAGCTGGCCATCTACCGCGACTACTTCCGCCCGCGCGGGGTGGAGGACCAGCTCGTGGCCGTCGTGCGGGTCCGGCACGGGCGCACCGTGCTGGTGGTGTTCAGCCGTTCGCGGGTCGGGTTCAGCGATCGGGACCGGGCCCTGGCCGGCATGCTGCTGCCGCACGTCCAGCACGCCGTTCGGCTGCGGCAGCGGCTCGCGGCGCTCCGGCCGACCCGCGCACTCGGCGACGACGCGTGGGCCGGGCTGACCGATCGGGAACGCGACGTCGTGACGTGCCTCTCCTCCGGCGCGACGGACCAGCGGATCGCCCGCACGTTGCTGATCAGTCCGCGCACCGTCGGCAAGCACCTGGAGAACATCTACCGCAAGACCGGCCTCACCGGCCGCGTCGCATTGGTCGCCGCCGCTGGCACACAGGTGACGTAACCCGTTAGAAGTCTTATGGGGCAACGGAATCCGCGAGGCGGCGCTACATTGCCCCACATGTCCCGGACCGCCACCGTCAAAACGTTCGCGTGGCCGGACGCGATGCGGCTGATCGATCGTCACGAGATCGGCCGGCTCGTCGTCCGGCTCTCGACCCTGGACGCCGCGGGGCGGGCCCTGCTCGCTCCCGACGTCGTCCGGTACGCCGAGTGCCGTGCGGAGGAACTGCTCGTGGGCGCACGACCACACGACGCGGCCGTCCCGGCGGCGGTTCTCGCGGTGGGCTGCCTCGACGATCCCCGCGAGGTGGTCCGCCTGCTCCTGCTCGACGCGTTCCACCTGGCGTTCCAGGTCGACGACCGGGAGCCGGTGGTGCGCGCGGCCGCCGCCCGGGGCAAGGGATGGCTGTGCACCGTGGGCACGATGCTGGCCGCCGCGGACGACACCGGGGCCGCCTGGCGGCTGTCGGCCGCGCTGATCGAGGCGGGTGGCGCGCCGTGGCCGACCGGGGACCGGTTCGTCACCGGCTGGATGCTGCACCACCTGATGGACGCGGTGCCGGAGCTGCCGCTGGACCGGCTGCGGGACGATCCGCGGCTCGATCTGTTCCTGCCCCGGATGTTCGAGGTGGCGGGGGTCGGGGATCTGCTGCGCCTGTCGCTGCGTCAGCCGTCTACGTGCCGGGACACCCCGCTCTCCTTCGTGCACGCACTTACGTTACTGGCTGCCGAAGGTCGGCTCGAGCGGCGCGAACTCCTCGACCTCTGCGTGGCCCGACTGCGGCGCGGCGGGCGGCGGCTGCGCGCCTACCACGAACTCCTCGACGCCCTCGCACCGCGGCCGCACGAGGTCGCCGCGCGGGCGGAGGCGTTCGGGCGGCTGCTCGCCGACGGGGTCACCGGGGTGGCCGTCGTGGCGCAGCGGGCGTTGCGCGCCTCCGACGGGGCGGGGCTGATCGATCCGGAGTTCCTCCTGCGGATCGGGCCGGACGTGCTGCGGCGGCCGGAGCAGGCGGTGGTCGTGGCACAGCTGGACTGGATCGCCGAGCGCGCCGCCCGGGAACCCGCGCTGCTCGGGAGGTGGCGGGAGGTGCTCGGGGCGGCGACGCGGCACCGCTGCGGGGCCGTTCGCGAGCGCACCCGGGCCGTTGCCGAGGGACTCCACGTCGCCCGCCCACCCCGCACGCCGCCGCGGGACGTGTTGCCGTTCCCGCCGGCGCAGGAGCCACCGCCGCCGGTCTCCTCCGTCGACGAACTGGTCGAGGAGCTGACCGCGCTGGCGACCGGGCCGGTGACGGCGTTCCGGCTGGAACGGGTGCTGGAGGGCCTGCCCCGGCTGCACGCGCAGGCGCGGGTGGCCCTGATCCGGGCGGTGTGCGCGCTGCGGCAACGGCACTTCCGGCCCGGCGACCGCCCGCCGGTGACCGCCGTCGACGCGCTGGCGGTGGTGCTCACTGCGCTGGTCGAGGGCCCGCGGACGGTAGCGGTGCCGAGGGACGCCCCCGCGCCGCAGCGCATCGTCCTCGGCCGCGTGCTCGAGATGGCGCAGCGCCTGCGGCCGATCGTCGCCGCGCCCACCCACGCCGGCGGGCTGCTCGACCCCGGTGCGCTGCTCGACCGGCTCGTCCACGCCGACCGGCACAACTGGGGACCGGGGTCGTACGACGTGACCCAGGCTTTGCTGCGGCTGCCGCACGACACCACGAACGCGCTCGCCCGACGGGCCGCCGCCCTGCCGACCTCGGCGGGAGCGCGCCTGGCTGCCCGGCTTGAAGCAGGAGCGGCGCCACGGCCCACGTTCGACCGGATCGTGGTACCGCGACGGGCCTGGCACCCGAACGCGTGGGGCGACGGGGTACGCGACCGGCTCCCTCCGGCCCGGATCCTCGTCGGGGTCCGCGCGGACGGCGACCCCGACGACCTGTACACGGTGCCCGTGCCGGAGGCGGTGTGGCTGCGCGAGCCGCATCCCGACGAGGCGCTGTGGCCGGCGGTCCTGCCCGGGCAGCGGGAGGTGATCGCCGCGCACCTGCTGCCGAGCGTGGCCGCGACGGCCGACTCGTGGCTACGCGGCCCCGGAACGCTCCTGCCGCTGCTCGCCGGCTGCACGGGACCGGCCGGCCCGGCGCTGCCGCTGGCGCTCGCCTACGGGCTCGCGGCCCGGGGAGGCCCGGACCGCACGGCCGCGACCGAGGCGTTGCTCCTGCTCGCGGCGGCCGGAACACTCGACGCCGACCGGGTCGGCGCGGACCTCGGCGAGCTCGTTGCGACCGGACTCGTGCGGGGCAACCGCGCGGTCGAGGCGCTCGACGGGATCGTGGCGGCGGGTGCGCCCGGGGTGGCGTGGTCGGTGCTGCGGGCCGCGCTGCCGCCGATGTTCGCCGCCGAACGGGCGTCCCGCTCGCTGGGCGCCTTTCTGTGCGTGGCGACCGCGGCCGCCCGCAACACCACCGTCGCCGGCACGATCGCCGGGCTCGACGACGTGACCCGACGGCCGGGACGCACCCGGCTGGCCGTAGAGGCCCGACGACTGAGGGAGACGCTCGGTGGCAATTAATCCGGCACTGCTCGAACGGCAGCGCGTCCGCAAGGTGGCCGCCGGCACCACCGGTCCACTGGCCTGGGAAGACATCGCACTGCTGCTCAAGCACGGGCGAGTGGACGCGCTCGCGACCCGGCTCGGCGGCCTGACCGCCCGGCAACGTGCCGCCGTCGCGCCCGACCTGCGGCGCTACGCCGCCGAGCTGGACGAGGCGCTGCTCCACCCGGACGGCCGGGACCGCGACGACGTCGACCGGGCGGCCGGCCTGGCCGTCTGCGCGGCCGCCGTGCTGCCGGACGCGCGGGCGGTGGCGAAGCTGATGACCCGCCGCGGGCTGCGCGAGGCGCTGCCGGCCGTCGACCCCGGGCTGATGACCCGCGCCGCGCGGGACCGGGGTGCGGCGTGGCTCGGCGACGTGGGGCTGAACCTCGCCAATCGGCTCGACCAGCGCACGGCCCGGTTCGGCTGGCCGCTCGCCGCCGCGCTGATCAAGGCCGGCGGCGCGGCGTGGCCGACGCACGACGCGTTCGTCACCGGCTGGGTGGAGAACCTGGTCACCCCCTGCGCCCTGCCGCATCACCCGGCCGTTCGCCCGCCGCTTCACCGGCTGCGCGCCGACCCGTGCCTGGACCCGCTGCTGCCGCGGATGTTCGAGGTCGACGGGCTGTGCGGGCTGCTGGGCGAGGCGATGACGCCGGCGGCCGGTGCGACGGGCACGCCGATGGCGTTCGGGCAGGCGATCGTGGCACTGGTCGGCGAGGGGCGGATCGCACGGGCCGTGGTCCTCGACGGCGGTGTGGCCCGGCTGCTGCGCGGCGACCGGCCGGCGGCGGCGCGCGCGGTCGCGGCCCTGCTCACCGCCCTGGACCCGATGCCGGACGAGGTCGCCGAACGCGCGGAGGATCTCTGCCGGCTCCTGGTCGAGGCGACGGCGCCGGTCGCCGGCCGGGTCCAGCGGTGGCTGCGCGCCGCCGACGCCCACCGGCCGCTCGACCCCGACCTGTTCCTGCGCAGCAGCCGCCCGGTGCTCGGCCGGCCGGAACGCAATCTGGTGCGGGCGCAGGTGCTGTGGCTGGACCGGTTCACCCGCCGGCACCCGGAGCGGGTCCCGGAGATCCGCGAAGCGGCCGCCATAGCGCTCGACCATCCGTCGGTGGAGCTGCAGAAGCGGGTTCGCGCGCTGATCGCCAAGCTGTCGCCGGAGCCGAAGCCGCGCCTGGTCGCGAGCCCGGGCGAGGTGGTGCCGCCGCCGGTCGTCGACGCGCTGCCGGCTCCGCCGTCCGACGCGCCGCCGGCCCCGATCGCGTCGGTGGACGAGCTGGCCGAGGAGATCGTCGCCCTCGGCTTCGCGCCGGTCACCCATCTTTCGGTCGAACGACTTCTCGACGCCGTGGTCCGCTTTCACACCGACTCCCCGCGTGCCCTGGCCGAGCGCCTCGACGCGGTGCGGGAGCACTGGGCGGTGGGCCCCTCGGCGGCGCACGCCCTCACCTGCCTGGGCGCGCTCTTCGACGCGGCGGTCGACGGCAGGCGCCAGGAGTGGGTGGCCAACCGGTTCCGCAACTGGGAACGGGTGCGCGACCTGGACGCCGAGTCGAGTCCCGTACCGCAGCGGCTGGTCGTGCTGCGGCTGCTGGAGATGGCGCACCGGCTGCGCCGCGCACCGGTGCCGCTGCTGGTCTCGACGCCCACGTCGGCCAACGGGATGCTGGACCCGGCGGCGCTGCGGGAGCGGCTGGCGCGGGCCGCCCGCGAGGGCTGGGACCCGTGGCGCTACGACCTGCGCCAGGCGTTCCTGCGGCTGCCGCGCGGGGCCACGCTCGGGTCCACTGTGGACAGTGATGCCGGCCGGGAACTGGCCGCCTGGCTGGACGGCGGCGGCCTGCCCGACGCGGAGCCCACGCGCGTCGTGATCCCCCGCCGGGAACGCCGGTACCCCGACCGCCCCTGGGCCGACTGGGAGTACGACCGCCTGCCGACCGCGCGGATGCTCGTCGGGCTCCGCTCACCCGTGGTCGAACGGCCCCGGTCGTCCGGCATCACGCCGCCGCGTACGCCCGGCCCGGCGGACCTGCTCACCGTCACGCCGCCGGAACGGATCGAGGGGTCGTCGTTCCTCGGCGACGTGCAGCTGTGGCCGGCGGTCGCCCCGGCGCACCGGGAGACGATCGCCGCGCACCTGCTCCCCTGGGTCGCGGCGACCGCCGACGAGGACCTGAAGGGTGCGTTGCTCGTGCTGCCGCTGCTCGCCGAGTGCACCGGACCGGTCGGGCCGGCGCTGACGCTGGCTCTCGCCTACGGGCTCGGCGCCCGGTGGCCGCAGGACCGGGTCGCGGCGACGGACGCGCTGCTCCTGCTGCGGGCGACGGGTGCGCTCGACGCGGAAGCGCTCGGCGCCGACCTCGCCGACCTGGTCGTTCGTGGCCTTCTCAAGGCGAACAGGGTCGAGGCGGCGCTCAGCGACCTGACCCAGGGCGGCGCACCCGGAGTGGCGTGGGCGGTACTGCGCGCGATGCTGCCGACGCTGCTGACCACCGTGCCGACGCCGCGGGCGCTGGCCGGGTTCGTGACGCTGGCCGCCACCGCCGCGGGAACCTCCGGCGCCCAGCCGGGCGACGTCATCCCGGGCCTGGCCGAGTTGGCCGGCCGGCCGCGGCACAACCGCCTGATCAACGAGGCGCGCCGGTTGTACGCCGTCGTGGGGCCCCTTTAGGCTCGGGTGTTCCTGGGTAGGAGGCCGGCATGTCCGTCGATGTCCCGCCCGCGCCGTCCCGGCTGCAGACCTGGCTCACCGGAGGCGGGATCGCGCTGCTGGTCGTGATCGGACTGGTGCTGGTCGCGGCCCTGTTCGACACGCACACCGAGAGCGGATCGGCCCGCCGCCCGGACCGGATCGTCTCGGCGCCGCTCGGCGGCGGCCCGTCGGAGGCGACGTTCGAACTGCTCACCGGCGCCACCGCGGTGACCGTGCGCACCGCCGACCTGCCCGGGTTGCTGTACCGCGTCGAGACACCGGAGGGCGGTTCGCACACGCCGTACGTGACCGGCGAACGGGACAGCGTCCAGGTGCACCTGCTGTCGACCGGCGCCAACGGCCCGTCCACGGTCAGCGTCGCGCTGTCCCGGGCCGTCACCTGGCACCTGCGCATGGTCGGCGGCGTCACCGACGAGGTGCTCGACCTCGCGACGGGTCGGGTCGGCGGCGTCGACCTGGTCGGCGGGGCGGCCAGCATCGAGCTGTCGCTGCCGAGGCCGCACGGCACCGTGCCGGTGCGCATGTCCGGTGGCGCGAACCGCTGGGTGGTGCGGCCGCCGGCCGACGTTCCGGTGCGGGTGTCGGTGGACGGCGGCGCGGGAAGTGTCACGGTCGACGGCGCCGCACGCGGTGGAACTGCCGCCGGCACGGTCCTCACGCCGGACGGTTGGGACGCCGCGACCGACCGCTACGCCGTCGAGGCGCAGGCGGGGGTGGCCGCCCTGACGATCGAACGGCTGTAGCACGCTGTCGGCGTGGACCAGGACGTAGACGTCAGGTTTCTGCTCGCCAACGAACGCACCCTCCTGGCGTGGCTGCGCACGGGGCTCGCCCTGCAGGCCGGCGAGCGGCGCTGCTGCACCTTGTGCCCGACCGGCGCGGTCTGCCGGCGATCGGGGTGGCGCTGCTGGTGCTCGGCGCCGTGACGGCCGGGGTCGGATACGTCCGGCATCGGGCGACGCGCAGGGCCATCCGTGCGGGTCAGTTGCCCCGCGACGGCTGGGGTCCGGCGGCGGTCACCGTGGGCGTGCTGGTGCTGGCGGTGTTGCTGATCGCGGCGGCGGTGCTGTGATCAGCGGGGCCGGTGCCGGCCAGCTGGCTCCTAGCGGGGCTGGTTGCCGGCCCGGGCGATGAGCATGAGCAGCTCGGCGTTGCTCTGGGTGCGCTTGAGCTGGTCGAGGAGGCGTTCGATGGCTCCCTGGTTGTCGACCGTGCCGAGCGCGCGGCGCAGCTTGTGCACCACGGCCAGTTCGTCGGGCGCGAGCAGGATCTCCTCCTTGCGCGTGCTGGAGGAGTCGAGGTCGATCGCGGGGAAGACGCGCTTGTCGGCGATCTTGCGATCGAGCTTCAGCTCGGCGTTGCCGGTGCCCTTGAACTCCTCGAAGATCACGGTGTCCATCTGGGAACCGGTCTCCACCAGCGCGGTCGCGATGATCGTCAGCGAGCCGCCGTTCTCGATGTTGCGCGCGGAGCCGAGCAGGCGCTTCGGCGGGTAGAGCGCGTTGGTGTCGACACCGCCGCTGAGCGTCCGGCCGCCGCCGGGCTGGATGAGGTTGTACGCCCGGCCGAGCCGGGTGATGGAGTCGAGGAGAACGACTACGTCGCGGCCCTGCTCGACGAGCCGGCGGGCGCGTTCGATGGCGAGTTCGGCAGCGGTGGTGTGGTCCTCCGGCCGCCGGTCGAACGTCGAGGCGATCACCTCGCCCTGGACCGAGCGCTGCATGTCGGTCACCTCCTCCGGCCGCTCGTCGACGAGCACGACCATGAGGTGGGCCTCGGGGTTGTTCTTGCTGATGGCGTTGGCGATCGCCTGCAGCACCATCGTCTTGCCGGCCTTCGGGGGCGAGACGATCAGCGCGCGCTGCCCCTTGCCGATGGGCATCACGAGGTCGATCACGCGGGGGGTCGGATCGGTCGAACCGTGCTCCAGCCGGAAGCGTTCCTGCGGATAGAGCGCGGTGAGTTTGTAGAACTCGGGGCGCCGCTTGGCGGTCTCGGGGTCGAGGCCGTTGACGGTGTCGACCCGCACGAGCGGGTTGCCCCTGTCCTTGGTGGAACCGGTGTCGGGCAGTTCGCGGGCGACGCCCGCGAGCAGGTCGCCGCGGCGCAGGCCGTGCTTCTTGACCAGCGCCATCGGGACGTACACGTCCTCGGGCGACGGCGTGTAGCCGTCGACGCGCAGGAATGCGTGGGTCTGGCCGTCCCGGACATCGAGGATGCCGGAGACCTCGGTCAGGACCTCGGGGCCGGCGGGGGCGCCGCCCGTGGTCTGCTCCGACCGGTCCGACGTGGCGGTGCGGCGGGCGCGGCGGCTGTCCGGCCGATGGTTGGCCGAGCGGCGGCGCGCGCGGGGTGCCACCCAGACGTCGGTATCAGTCATGGTTACTCCGTATGGGAATGGACGTGCCTCGCAGCCGATTACGAGGGGCCGGCCGCCGGTACACGTCGGAACTTGTCCACCGCGCGGGGCTGATCCCGAGTCGACGGTGGAGGGCGCAACTCTCCTGGGGGGCAGTGGATCTGCCGGCTACCGCAGGGGGCGTGTTGCGCTGAGAGTAGCGCGCCCAGGTCCCCCCGGCAACCACAACGCGCCGGATCCGTTTTACCCACTGAAACCGGACGAAAACCTTGAACGGCCCCCGCGTCGGCCGATCGGACGAACATGCGTCCCTGGTG
Organism: Virgisporangium aliadipatigenens; assembly: GCF_016863615.1. Taxonomy (GTDB): domain Bacteria; phylum Actinomycetota; class Actinomycetes; order Mycobacteriales; family Micromonosporaceae; genus Virgisporangium; species Virgisporangium aliadipatigenens. Next base: position 11,231 of record NZ_BOPF01000054.1, read on the forward strand.
GTTGGGTCCGATCCCCGTCGTGGTGGACCGGCTCCGGACCAGCGCCCGGCTCGCGGTCCTGATCGTCGTGCTGCTGATCCCGGGCATCGGCGCGACGATCTCCTACACGAACGTCATCGGCGGCCAGGTCGATTTCGCCCGCAACGAACTGGCCGGCACGGTGGTCGTGCGGCAGGCGCTCCTGGCGCTGTCGGACACCGTCGGCGGGCGCGCTCCCGACCTCGCGGCGCTCACGGCGGCCGTCGCCGAGCACCCCGAACTCATGCTCGAGACGAAGCTGAAGGCTGTCAGGTCGGCCGGCACCGGCACCCCGGCCGAACGGCTGGCGGCGGCCGTCGCGCTCGGCGCCCTGATCACCGAGGCCGGCAACACGTCGCAGCTCATCCTGGATCCCGACCTCGACTCGTTCTACGTCATGGACCTGCACATCGTGCAGCTGCCGAAGGCGCTCATCGCGGCGGCCGGCGCGGCGGCACCCCGGGCGGCGCCCGGCAGCGGCGAACTGGTCGCCGAGCAGGCGGTGCACGCCGGCGAACTGGCGTCGGCGGCGGGGTCGTTCCGCTCGGACGTGACGACCGCCGACGCCAGCACCGCGCTCGACGGGCTGGCCGGACGCCTGCAGGCGGTGCTCGCGGCGGCCGACGCGGTGGAGGCGCTGTCGGACACGCTCACGGCGGCGCTGTCCGCCCCGAAGGCGGTCGACCCGACGGGTGTGGCGGACGCCGTTCGGGCGGCGGTGCCGCCGGCCACCGACGTGCTGACCGAGCTGCTGTCGGTGCGCGACGACCGGCTCTCCGGCCAGCGGTTGGTCACGCTGACGCTCACCTGCGCGGGGCTGCTGCTCGCCGGGTGGTTCGCGGCGGCGGTGATGTGGCGCACCCGCACCGACGTGCGCACGACGCTCGCCGCGGTCACCGCGATCGCCGAGGGCGACCTGACCACCCGCCCCCTGCCGGGCGGCCGCGACGAACTGGGCGACATCGGCCGGGCGCTCGCCGCGGCCCGGGACCGGCTGCACGAGCAGGAGTCGCAGCTCGGTGATGCCCGCAAGGTGCGCGAGGACAACCTGCACGCGTCGTTCCTGCATCAGCGGCAGGCCGAACGGAAGCTGCGCGAGCGCGCGCAGAAGCTGATCGACGAGTCGACGACGGCGATCGCGGCCGAGCTGCAGAACGTCGCCGGCCAGGTGGAACGGGTGCGTTCGGCCGCCTCGGTGATCGACGAGCGGGTCTCGACGGCGAACGAGGCGACCGGCACGGTGGTGGCCCGTTCGCGCGACACGGCACCGGTGCTGGCCGCGCTGGAGGAGAGCCTGCGGCGGGTCGGCACGATGGCCGAGATGATCACCGGCATCGCCAACCAGACCAAGCTCCTGGCGCTGAACGCCACCATCGAGGCGGCGCGGGCGGGCAGTGCCGGGCGCGGGTTCGCCGTCGTCGCGAACGAGGTGAAGGACCTGGCCGACACGACGGCCGAGTCGACCGAGCAGATCACGGCGACGATCGCCTCCCTGGAGCACGACGCCGGTGTCATGTCGGACACGATCGCGGCGATGGTGAGCGGCATCGGCGGGATCGACGACGCGACCGAGGTGCTGCGGAACGTGGCCGCCGATCAGCACGAGGTGGTGGAGCAGCTGAACCGCCAGGTGACGACGACGATCTCGCGCATCCGGGAGCTGTCGGGCGTCGCCGAGCAGCTGGAACGCCGCCAGGCGGAGCGGATCGGCGCGGCCGGCATGGTGCTGATGCGTTCCCGGGGTGGCGCCACGGGCACCCAGCCGGCGCACCTGGTGGACCTGAGCTCGGGCGGGCTGCGGTGCCGCGCCGAGCCGCAGACGCAGGTGACCCGGGGCGAGTCGGTGGACCTCGACCTGCAGCTCGGCGACCAGGTCATCACGCTTCAGGCGCAGGTCATGCACCTGGAACTGAAGCGCAATCAGGTGGAGATCGGCCTGCGGTTCCTGGATCCGGACCCGGCGACGGCGCAGCGAATCCAGACGCACATCTCGGCCGTTCTCGACGACGCCCGCGAGGACGAATAACCACCTACCCTCATAAGGTGACAAAAAGGACAGCCCCGTGAGCGGCGTCTACGGCGCCGTCGGACTGGACGGGCGGCCGCTCGGCGCCAGGGAGCTGGCCGGGCTGCGGGAGATCATCGCGCCGCTCGGCCCCGATACGGGAGATCCCTGGTCCGGCCGACCGGGGCGGCTCGGCGCCGCGCTGGGCGCCGTCGGCACCGCGCCACTGTCCACTGTGGACGGCGACCTGGCGGTCGTCGCGGACGCCGTACTGGAGGACCGCCGCGGGCTCGCCGGTGTGCTCGGGCTGCCGGCGGACGCGCCCGACGCGACGTTCGTGTGCGCGGCGTACCGACGCTGGGGGCCGGAGTGCGTCGCACACCTGCGCGGCGGGTTCGCGTTCGCCGTCGCCGACGCGCGTCGCGGTGGGGTGTTCATCGCCCGGGACCGGCTCGGCATCCGGCCGCTGCACGTGTACCGGACTCCGCGGGAGCTGGTCTTCGCGTCGACGGCGTTCGCGCTCACCGGATGGGACGCCGTCGGGTCCACAGTGGACGAGGTGCGCGTCGCCGCGTTCCTGTACGCGACGTTCGAGCCCGAACGCACCTGGGTGGCCGGCGTACGGCCGGTCCCGCCCGCGACGGCGCTCTGGGTGGACGGCTCGGGTGTGCACACCCGGCGCTACTGGCGGCCGGCACTCGACGCGACGGGGCCGGGGCGCGACCACGCGCAGGCCCTGCGCGAGGCGTTGGCGGCGGCCGTCGCGGACCGGGCGGAACGGGGCCCCGTCGGGGTGCTCCTGAGCGGCGGGCTGGACAGCGGTTCGGTGGCGGCTCTCGCGGCGGCCCACGGGATCGTGCGCACCTACACGTCGGTGCCGGCGCCCGACTGGAACGTGCCGGCCGTCGGCAACACCGTGGTCGACGAGAGCGAACTGGTGCGCGACCTGGCCGCCCGGCATCCCCACCTCCGACCGTCCTTCATGGACAGTCGCGGGATTCCGTTGCTGGACGGGCACGAGGAGTCGTTCGCGGCCGGAGGCACGCCCGCGCACAACGTGCTCAACGTGACGTGGACGCGGGCGTTCCACGCGCGGGCGGCCGCGGACGGCGTGCGCGTTCTGCTGCACGGCGGGGGCGGCAACTTCTTCTTCTCCCCGGATGAACCGGGCTGGCTCGCCGCGCTCGTGCGACGGGGCCGCTGGCGTACCGCCGCCCGCGAGGCGGCGCACTGGTCCCGGGTCCGGGGCATCCCACTGCGCTCCGTCCTGCGCGGCCCGCTGCTGGCCGAACTGGTGCCGGCGGCCGTCCGGAAGCGCCGGCAGGCGGCGTGGACCTCGGCGGCGCTCCGCGCCGACGGCTGGCTCCGGCCGGAGCGGCGACACCTCATCACCGACGAACGCCTCGGCGCGACGGCCGATTTCGCGTGGTTCGCATCGCCGGTGGTCCTCGATGCGCTCGCGGCGCAGGCGGAGTTCGCGGCGGCCGAGGAGGCGCGGTGGGGCCTGTGCGTCTCCGATCCCACGCTTGACCTGCGGGTGGTCGAGGCGGCCTGCGCGCAGCCGGCGTGGCTGCGACGCTCCGCCGGACAGACCCGGGCGGTGTGCCGGGCGGCGACGGCGGGTCTCCTGCCGGACTCGATCCGGCTCGCGCGCGGCCGCGGGATCCAGGTGGCGGACTGGTCCGACCGGATCGCCGACGCGCGCCCCGAACTCCTGACCGAGGTCGCGGCGGCGCGCGAGAACCCGCTGGTGAGCGGCCTCGTCGACCTCGACGCGATCGCCGGCACCCTCGCGGAGTGGCCGGGCAGCGAGCCGTCCCCGATCCACCGGGGCGGGCTGCTACGGGCGCTGCTCGCCTCCCGGTACATCCGCTGGTTCGAGGAACATTCCAGGCCAAAAGCCCGTAATCTTCCGTTCGTCTGATCATTGAGAAAGGACTTCACATGCCTGAGTGTCAGCCGCCCACCGAGACCGGACACCCCGCGGAAGCACCGGCGCGCGCCGGTTGGAGCCCGCCGGAGCTGCGCCGGCTGGTCATCGAGGAGACCGCCGCCGGCGCGGGAGTCATGCCGGACGGCCCCATGATGATGATGCCGATGTTCAGCTGACGGGTTTCGTCAGCCGACGGGGGTCGCCCGTACGTCTCCGATCAGCGCGGCCACCCGGTCGACGGACCAGGTGGCCGCCGGGCGGGTCAGCACGGCGGTGTCGACCCGCCCGGCGAGGTCGGCCGCCCAGGCGAATACCTCCGACGGCCACAGCTTCATCAGCATCGGGAACCGATAGGCGTTGCGCAGCAACAGGTTCACCGCCTCCAGCCGATCCGGCCGGGCGTAGCGCACCTCGTCCGCCCCCGGGTCGCGCCGCAGCCAGACCACCGAGTCGAGGCGCACCGGCGCGGCCGGCCCGACGGGCAACGAGTACTTCGCATCGCTCTCGCACACCGGTTCGGCGTCGGACACGTCGACTCCGAGCGCGGCGGCGGTCTCCGGCCACACGTGCAGGGCGCGGCCGAACGGCGTCACCACACCCGCGGCGGAAACCGGTGACACGTCGTCGGTCACCAGCTCGTGGCCGGCCGCCCGCAGCGCCAACACCGTCGTGGACTTGCCGGCACCGCTGTCGCCCGTCACGGCGATGCCCCGCCCGTGTGCCCGGACGGTCGAGGCGTGCAGCGCGAACTCCCGTCGCTGCCCCAGCAGCAGGGCCACCACCGTTCCATGGAGAAGGCTCCGGAGCGCGAACGGGTCACCGCCCGGGTAGGCCTCGACGGTGATCCGCGCGCCCTCCTCGACCAGAAACCGCGCGACCCCCGCGACGTCGAAGCGCGCGACCGACGCGTCGGCGCACAGCCGCGTGCCGTCCGGCGCCGTCCACTCGAACGTCGGCCGCCGCGGACCGCCGCCCGCGCGGCCCGGCCGCACCTCGGCTCCCATCAGATGATGTACGCGCATGACGTGAGGATATTCGCATTAAGATCTAATTTGTCCGTTCCAAGGAGGTGTCGTGGATCTGGCCTGGCCGCCCGCCTGGCGACTGGCCCCGGTGCCCGAACGACTCCCCGACCCGGTGGCCAGCACCGGTGTCGTGACCGCGACGGCCGACCGGGTGCTGTGCCGGATCCCGTCCGTCGGCCGCTTCATGGCCCGCGCACGGGGGCCGATCGACGTTCGCCCCGAACGCCGCGCCACCGACGCCGACGTGCGCTGCTTCCTCGGCGTGGCCGGCACCGCCCGGTGGCTGCTGGGCGGCGTGCCGACGCTGCGCGGCGCGGCCGTCGCGCTGAACGGCGCGGGCGTCGTCATCTGCGGGCCCGCCGCCGGCGGCACGTCGGCGCTCACCGCCGCACTCGCCCTGCGCGGGCACGGCGTTCTCGCGGATCGGGTCGCGCTGGTCACCGGCGACCCGCCGCTGCTGCGCCGCACCGACGACGAGGTGCAGCTCTGGCCCGACATGGCCGACGCCCTGGACATCCCGTCGACGGTCGGCCGGGTCGTGCGGCCGGCGCTGGCGAAGCGCGCGTACCGGCTCGGACCGGAGCCGTCCGCGGTGCCGCTGCGCGCCGTGGTGCTCCTGCCGGGCACCGAACCCGGGCCGGTCCGACTGACCACTGTGGACGGTGCGGAGGAGCGTTCCGCCGAACTGCACGGACGCGAGTGGCACCGCCGGCTCGTGGCGCCGCTGCTCGGAAAGCCGGCCCGGCACACGTGGGCGGCGTCGGTCGCCGGTGCGGCGCGCGTGCTGCGGTTCAGCGGCCGACTGCACGACCTCCACCCGACGGCGCTCGCCGCGAAGGTCGAAGAAGCGTTCCCGTGACGGGGATTCTCTGGCTGGCCTCGTATCCGAAGTCGGGGAACACGTGGCTGCGCGCGGTGCTCACGGCGGCCCGCAGCGGCGCCGACGTCGACCTCGACGCGCTCGCCGGAGCGGCCGTCGCGGCGTCCCGGGACGTGCTGGAGGACCTGCTGGGCGTGCCGACCACCGACCTGACCAGCGCGGAGATCGACCGGCTGCGCCCGGGCGCGGACGACGTGGCCGCCGCGGCGGCGCGTTCGGAACCGCTCCTGCGCAAGATCCACGACGCGTTCGGGGCGGAGCCGGTCATCTCCGTCGCCGCCGCGCACGCCGCCGTCTACCTGGTGCGTGACCCCCGCGACGTGGCCGTGTCGATGGCGCACCACTCCGGGGTGTCGTTCGAGGAGGCGGTGCGGCGGTTGTGCGTTCCGCACGCGACGGCGCCGTTGCACCCGGCCCGGCCGGGCAAGCAGGTGCGCCAGTACTTCGGGACCTGGTCGGAGCATGTGCTCGGCTGGGTCGACCAGCGGCGGTTCCCGGTGTACGTGCTGCGCTACGAGGACGCGCTGGCCGATCCGGTGCCGGCGTTCGCGCCCGCGGTGCGGCTCGCCGGGTTCGACCTCACCGACGAGGCCCTGGCCGCCGCCGTCCGCCGGGCCGACTTTGCCGTCCTGGCCGATCTCGAGTCCCGCTCCGGTTTCCGGGAACGTCCACCGCACGCCGAGCGCTTCTTCCGCCGTGGCCGGGCAGGCGGCTGGCGCGACGAGTTGCCCGCGGCGCTGGCCGAGCGCATCGTCGATCGGCACGGCGAGGTGATGACGCGCTTCGGGTACCTGTGAGCGAGTGCATGGCACGGCGCCTGGACCGCAGCGCAGCGGAGGGACGCCGCCGTGGGGCGGAGCCGTGCACTGAGCGGGAAACACTGTGAGCGAGTGCAGAGCACGGCGCCTGGACCGCAGGCAGCGGAGGGACGCCGCCGTGGGAGGCGTTAAGCGCCGCGGACCTCGTTCAGGCGGCGGGTCAGGAAGTCCCGCTCGGGGCCGTTGTCGGTCAGGGCCAACGCCTGCCGGTAGCAGGCGGCCGCCTCGCCGGCCCGGCCCAGCCGCCGCAGCAGGTCCGCCCGCGCGGCCGGCAGATAGCGGTAGCCCGCGAGCCGCGGGTCGTCCACCAGCGGGTCGAGCGCGGCGAGCCCCACCGCCGGCCCGTCGGCCATCGCCACGGCGACCGCCCGGTTCAGCGCCACCACCGGCGAGGGCCACACCCGCAGCAGCACGTCGTACAGGCCGACGATCTGCGGCCAGTCGGTGTCCACATAGGACGGCGCCTCGGCGTGCAGGGCAGCGATCGCCGCCTGCAACGCGAACCGGCCGGCGCCACCGCGCAGCGCCCCCGGCACCAGTGCGCGTCCCTCGGCGATGGCGGCGCGATCCCACCGTTCCCTCGACTGCTCCGCGAGAAGGAGAAGACGGCCGTCCGGGGCGGTCCGGGCGTCGCGGCGGGCGTCCGTGAGAAGCAGGAGCGCGAGCAGCCCGCGGACCTCGCGCTCGTCGGGCATCAGCATCCGCAGCATGCGGGTCAGCTCGAACGCCCGCTCCACCAGGTCGGTGCGCACCAGCCGCTCCCCCTCCGGCGCCGTGTGGCCGGTCGTGTAGAGCAGGTGCACCACCGTGAGAACGGCGTCGAGCCGGTCCGGCAGTTCCTCCGGAGCCGGTACCCGGTAGGCGATCCGGGCGGCGGCGATCTTCTTCTTCGCACGCGTCACGCGCGCCGCCATCGTCGCCTCCGGCACCAGGAACGCCCGCGCGATCTCGCCGGTGCTCAGTCCGCACACCAGCCGCAGCGTCAGCGCCACCTGCGCCTCGCGGGCGATCGCCGGGTGGCAGCACGTAAAGACCAGGCGCAGCCGGTCGTCGGGGATATCGTCCACAGTGGACCCGGGCTCGACCCTCTCGACGAGGAGCGGCAACTTGGTGCGCAACACCTGCGCCCGCCGGTGGGCGTCGATCGCCCGCCGCCGCGCGGCCGTCGTCAGCCAGGCACCCGGATTCGCCGGAACGCCCTCGCGCAGCCACACGTCCAGGGCCGCCACGTAGGCGTCCTGCACACACTCCTCGGCGAGATCCAGGTCGCCGGCGACCCGCGCCGTCGCGGCGAGCACGAAGGCCCACTCGCGACGGTGCGCGTCGGCGACCGCCTCCCGGACGGCCCTACTCGTCAAACTTCATGACGGGTCGGACCTCCACCCCGCCCCCACCGGCGGGGCAGAGCTTCGCGATCGCGATGGCCTTGTCGAGATCCTCCGCCTCGATGACGTAATAGCCGCCGAGCGCCTCCTTCGTCTCCACGAACGGCCCGTCCGTGACGATGTCGCCGCGAATGGTGGTGGCGGTGGCGGTCGGCTGGAGCGCCTCGCCGCCGAGGATCCGGCCGCCCAGTTCGGGGACCTGCTGGCTGAACCGGGCGTGGTCGTCCATCGCCTTCTGCCAGTCCTCGGGCGTGGCCTGCTCGTAGAACTCCTCCGACTCGTAGATCAGGATCAGGTACTGCGCCATGGTGTCCTCCTCGGTGGTGCCCGATGGGCATTGTGCTCCGACACCCACCCGTCGAACGGCGGGTCGACGAATTCGACAACCCCACGATTTTTTTCTCCCGAAATGGTTATTGCTGGAAATTGCTGGAGGACTTACCTTCGGATCATGGCGGAGCCCGTGGAGGAGCTGGAACGGCGCATCGAGCGCCTGCGTTCGGCCGTCCGCCACGCCGTCACCACGGGTGACCGCGCCACCGCGCGCACCCTCCGGGCCGAGTTGCGACGGGCCGAGGACGCCTGGGAGGAGGCCCTCGACGACCTCGCCGACCAGGCACCCGCCGCGCCGCTGCCACCCCGGCAGCGGGCCGTCCCGGGACTCCTGCCCCTGCGTGAGCAGGTGCACACCGCACTGTCGTTACTCTCCGTTCCGGCTGCGCCGCGGCTCGTCGTCCAGGTGCACCACGCGTTCTTCGGGGAGGACGTGCCGAGTGCCAAGCTGACCAGCCTGCGGCGGGACGAGGAACGGTCGTTCCGGTCGGCGCCGTTCGCGCGTCCGTACTACCTGTGCGCGGCGCTGACGGCCGACCGGCTCGCCCCGGCCCGCGGCCTGCTCGCCGTCTCGACCTGGCCGCTCGAGCACCGCATCGTCGGCCCCCTCAGCCCGCGCGTCGACTTCCTCACGGCGGCGGTACGGGTGGCCGAGCACGCCGAGCGGCTGTCCAAGGTGGACGGTGGCGTGGCCCGGCTGCTGTGGATGTTCGGGGCCAACATCCCGGGCGCCGCCAGTGGCATCGGGACCGCCGCGCCGGCCGCGGTGATCCGGGCGGCCCGCGCCGAGCTGGATTCGCACACGGGCGTCGACCGTTCGCACCGCACGGCCGCCGCCGCCCGCGCCCGCGCGCATCTCGACGACGTCGGACAGCTCTTCGGCACCCAGCTCCGCGCCGTCCGTTCGAGAACAGGCACCTGACGCTTCCCCACGTCTTCCCCCCGCGAAGGACTCCCACCGTGCAGAACGCTCCCGTGACCAGCACCGAAGCGCACCTGGACCGGCTCCGTGGCGACGTCGCGCCGGTCAACCACAACGCCCGCACCATCGCCGCCCTGACCGGCAATCCCGGGTGCCGCCGCCGCGCCGTTCTCGACGCCGCCGGCGTCGACAAGAAGGCGATGTCCGTTCACATCGGACACCCCGTGCCCTTCGGCCAGTCGACCTTCGCCATCACCCGGGGGAACGCCTTCGAGGCGCAGGTCAAGGCGAACGGCTGCGCGGAGCTGCTGACCATGCTGCGCGAACGGCTCGGCCTCGACATCGCCGAGGTCGCATACAACGACCTGGAGGAGGCGGGCGGCAACGGCAGCCGCGAAGTGCGCCACGCCCTCGCCCGGCGGATGATCGACGGCGCCGCCGCCGGGGTCGAGGGCGCCGGCACGCTCTTCGACCACCCGCTGCTCGGCCTGCCGATCGGCGGCCGCACGGTGTATCTGGAGCCCGACCTGATCGCCTTCCAGGTCGGCGCGCAGTTCCACATCATCGAGATCAAGTCGTTCCCGGTCATCGACGGGCAGGCCGACGGGGGCAAGGTGGCGGCCGCCGCCGTGCAGTCCGCCGTGTACGTGCTGGCCCTGCGTCGCCTGTTCGAGGAACTCGGGCACGACCCGCAGCGCGTGTCGCACAATGTGATCCTCGTGTGCCCCGAAAACTTCTCCAACCGGCCGGTCGCCACGCTCCTGGACGTGCGCCGCCAGTTGACCGTCCTCAAGCGACAGTTGTCCCGGCTGCGCCGCGTCGACGAACTGCTCGCCACGCTCGACCCCGGGCTGACGTTCGACCTGGGGGTACGGGACGGGACGGCGACCCGGCCGGCCGGCGAGGTCGTCGCGGCGCTCGGCGAGGTGGAGGCGCGCTACTCCCCGGACTGTCTCGACATGTGCGAGCTCTCCTACTTCTGCCGGGCCGAGGCGCGGGGCACCACGCACGCGCTCGGCCGCACCGTGCGCGAGGAACTGGGCGGCATCGAGTTCGTCGACACGGCGTTGCGCCTCGCCGAAGGCAGATTGGCTCCCACGGTGGAGCTGGCGGAGACGGCCCACGCCCTGCGCACCGCCCTGCGGATGCGCACGGAGTGCCTGTCTTGACGGCACTGACCGCCCTCGCCCGGGCCATCGCCGTCCGGGAGGAACGGGCCCAGCCGCTCACCACCGTGCGCCACGTCCACATCGGAGCGCGGCCGCTGGTCTTCGTGCCGCTGGCGCTGGCCGGCGAGGCAAACGCCCCGCTGGCCGCCCTGGTCGGCGACGATCGCGCCGCGCCGCACCTGCTCGTGGTGCCGCAGCCGCGAAACCGCGCGCAGCGCTTCGCGTTCGCCGCCGAGCTGGGGCACCTGGTGCTCGACTACCTGAGGAGCTTCACGCACTTCCGCGAGGACGTGCCGATCAACCGCGGTCGCGAGGTGCGGCAACGGTTCTCCGACGCGCCGCAGCTCATCGTGCCGAATCCGGCCGGGGTGGCGTTCACCCGGCTGCTGGGCCGCTCGACGCGGCTGCGCCGCACCGACGGGCCGTACGCGGTGGATCCCGTGGTGCCGCTGCTCGGGAGGTGGCTGACGTTCCTCGCCGAACGCGCCGAGCATCCCGGCTCGTCGCTCATGGTGGCGATGACCCGGGCGCTGTCGATGCACTGGGCCACCGGGCAGAGTTCCACCGAGGACGCCAATCTCGCCGCGCTGCTCGGCTGGATCGCGCCGCCCGAGGGGCGTTCCCCCGTGGAAGCCGCGGCCGACGCGGAGGACGCCGATCTGTGGCCGCCGGCCGGACCGGCCACCGATCCGACGTTCGACAACGAGATCCTGTCGCCGGCGATCGCCCGGCACGAGCGCGACCCGCGCCACTTCGACGGACTGCGCAAGGTCCTGAACTCCCAGCTGGAACCGACCTGGCACCTGATGTGGCGCGGCATCGACGTTCTCGGTGGACTGTCGCCGGGCGCCTCCGTGGCCGAACGCTGGGCCGACGACCGCGACAGCTTCACCAACTACGTCACCTACCTGGCGGGCGACAACCCGCTGCCGCAGGCCCGCCGGGACAGCGCGACCGCCGCCGCCCGACGACTGTCCACAATGGAACGGGCCCAGAACGTCTACGACGTGCAGCGCGCCATGGACGATCCGCTCGTGATGGCCGAATACCGGCTCGGCGGGGAGGCCTTCGCCGGCACGGTCACGTACGCCGCGCCGGACCGGATCGACGCCAGCAGCGGCCGGCGCAAGCTGCGCCCGCAGATCCTCGTGCACACCGACGACCCGCTGCGCCTGACGCCGGGCGCCACGGTCAGCGACCGCTCCCGGCCCAAGCAGAAGGCCGTGATCGTGCGGGTGTCCACACTGGACAGCGGCGGCTACGAGGTACAGCTCGAACTGAGCGGCGGCATGGGAAACTCGCTCGTCGCGCCGCCCGGCAGCGTGCCCGCCGTCGGCGAACGCCTCACCTACAGCGCGCTCGACGCGGCGTTCCGGCAGCCGGACCGGTTCCCCGCCAACGAGGAGACGCCGTGGACGCACGGCGGCCCGCCCCAGCAGTACGTGCCCACGAACGACGACGCCGTGGAGGACTGGTCATGAGCGCGCGGCGGGACGGCGCGGTGTCGCCTGGACTGAGGAGTGCAGGGAGCGTAGCGACCGGAATGACGAGGGAAGGCGACACCGCGGGCGCCGTCCCGACGCTTGCGCGGGGGACACTGTGACCGTGGACGTCTTTCCCGCGGTGATGCAGGACTTCCTGCACGGCGACCGCCCCGGCGTGGTCGTCGACTCACCGCCCGGCGCCGGCAAGTCCACTCTCGTCAAGCGGGTCGCCACCCACCTGGCGGGGGCCGGGGAGCCGCTCGCCATCGTCGCCCAGACCAACGAACAGGTCGACGACCTCGTCGCCGGCATCGCCGCCGCGGCCCCCGACTCGCAGGTCGGCCGCCTCTCCCGGGACGGCTACCTGGCCAGCGCCCGCGTCGCCGGCCATCGCAACGTCGTGGTCGACAGCAAGATGGGCAACCTCACCGGTTCGGCCGTCGTCATCAGCACCGCCGCCAAGTGGGCCACGGTCACCGACGGCAGCTGGCCGTGGGCCATCGTCGACGAGGCGTACCAGATGCGCTCCGACGCCCTGCTGCGCATCGCGGGGCGCTTCGAGCGCACGCTGTTCGTGGGCGATCCGGGGCAGCTGGACCCGTTCTCCGTGGTGGAGACCGAACGGTGGGCCGGCCTGTCGTGGGACCCGCAGCAGAGCGCGATGGCGGTCCTCCTCGCGCACAACCCGTCCATAAAGCCGCATCGCCTGGAGGTCTCCTGGCGGCTTCCGGCCACGGCCGCCCCGGTCGTCTCGGAGGCCTTCTACCCCTACACGCCCTTCACCTCCGGGACGGGGCCCGAGGACCGCTCGCTCTTCTTCCGCACGCGGGCGTTCGGGAAGTCCACTGTGGACTACTCGCTGGAGACCGCCGCCGCGACCGGCTGGGCCCTGCACGAGCTGCCCCGCCGCCAGACGCTGCGCACCGACGCCGAGGTGGCCCGCGCGTGCGCGCAGTTGGCCACGCGGCTGCTGGAACGCAGCGCCGTGGCCGTCTCCGAGAAGGCACCCGACGGGGCACCGGTGACCGCCGACCGGATCGCCATCGGGACCGCGCACCGGGACCAGGCGGCGGCGGTGCGCGCGCACCTGCCGGCCGACACGGGCATCACCGTCGACACCGCCAACCGGCTGCAGGGGCGCGAGTACGACGTGACGATCGTGTGGCATCCGCTGTCCGGGCGGCGCGACGCGACCGCGTTCCACCTGGAGTCGGGGCGGCTGTGCGTGCTGACGTCGCGGCACCGGCACGCGTGCGTGGTGGTGGCCCGGGCCGGCATCCCGGACCTGCTCGACGCGCACCCTTCGACCGGCCGCATGTATCTCAACGAGGCGGTGAAGTTCCCGGACGGCTGGGAGGCCAACCAGGCGGTGCTGGCCCACCTCTCCGAGCATCGCGTCCCCGCCTGACCGGGCCGGGCAAGTGATGGGGCGAAACGCAGGTCATGAGCGGCTCATAACCGCGATAGGTCCCCACTACCTGCGGCCGGCGTGACCGGGCGGCGCATGGCGGTGCGGGGCCAGCGGTCCAGGCCGATCTCCGCCTCGTGGCGGCGCAGCGCCCGCAGTCCCGGCGTCAGCTCCGCGTCGGGCACCGGCACGAAGCCGAGGCGCGCGTAGTAGGGGGCGTTCCACGGGATCTCGATGAACGTGGTCAACGTCAGGGCCGGCAGCCCGCCCGCGGCGGCGACCCCGGCGGCGTGCTCGATGAGGCCGCGGCCGAGGCGACGCCGCGCGGCGTCGGGGTGCACGGACACCTGCTCGATGTGCAGCGCCCCGTCGATCTCGTCGGCGAGCAGGTAGGCGACCGGCCGGTCGGCGTCGTCCACCGACACCCACGCCCGCCCGTCGCGCTGGTAGCCGGCCAGCTGTGCCACGGGGAACGGCTCGTCGTCCGCGATCTCCGGCATCCCGACGGCCCGGAAGCACTCGCCGGCGGCCCGCTCGATGTCCCGCAGTAGTTCGAGTTCGTCGGCTCGTGCGCCCCTGATGTTCACCTACGCCTCAGGTCCAAAAGATGTCCCGCATCTCGCACCACCTTCCCGGAAGCTCTCCTTCCGATCTTCGGCAACACTTACCGCAACCTTGAGACAACCCAGAGCTAACGCCTGAACGCCCGACACGGTCTGTCCGCGGGTACCGAACCCGTCAGACGGCGCGCGGGGCGCCGAACCGCTCGGCGAAGGCGTTGTACACGGGAGTCCCGCTGACATGATCCAACACGGCGAAAACCACGTGATCGAACCCACCCAGGACGGTGGCGAACGCCTCAGCAACCACAGCCGGATCGTTACGGAACACGCCGCATCCCCACGCCCCGAGCACGAGCCGCCGCTCCCCGTGCGCGGCGGCGACGTCGAGCACCCGGCGCGCGCGGCGCTCCAACACCGCCGGCACCGTCGCCGCGTTCGCGGGCTGGCTGCGCAGCACGGCGCCGTTGTTGGGCGCGGCGGCCGTCAGGAACGACACCTCGTACGCGGGGTCGATCAGCCGCCCCTTGTCGTCGCGGAACACCGGCACGCGCGGCGAGTAGATGACCCGGTCGCTGTAGCGCAGATCCTTCTCGGCGCGATGGTGCTCGTAGAACTCGAACACCGAACTCAGGCACGGGTACAGCCCCGACGCCCGCGCGATGCTCTCCTCCTGCGCCTGCGCCCCGCCGAGGAACCCGCCACCGGGGTTGCGCGCGGAGGCGAAGTTGAGCGCGGCCACCGGCCCGTCCCCGGCCAGCCGGCGCGCGGCGACAAGCGTGCTCTCCCGCGTCACCTCGACCACCGGAACGTCCACAGTGGACCGCGCCGGCAGCGGGTCGTCGGGGAGGTAGAGGCGGGTGCCGGCGACGGCCGCGTCGGTAGCGGGATACCGGCCGGACTCCAGCAGCTCCAGCGTTTCCTTGGCGATCGCCCGCAATCTCCCGCTCATGTCGCCGCCTCGCTTCGCTCCCCGGCGCCCTGAGACGCGAGCACACAGTGCCCCATGATTCGCTCCCGCAAGCGTCCGCTCATGCGTGATGCTTAGCAGGATCACCGCGCGGACGGCCACCGCAATAGACCCACCGGAGGCCGGTCCCTGAGGCGAGGACCGGCCTCCGGCAGCGGGGAACTACGGGAGAAAAGGTCTAGTAGAGCGTCACCGTGATCGTGACGTTCGTGCAGGAGGCCGCGTAGCCGGTCAGCGCCGCCTTCTCCGCGGAGTCGACGGTGAGCGCCCACCGCTTCTTCACGGCCACCCACTCCTGGACGTACCGGCAGGTGGCGCCGCTGTTCGTGGGCATCCACTCGGCCGGGTCCCGGTCGCTCTTGGACTGGTTGACGCTGTCCTTGACGGCGACGAGGGCGCGGCTCTCGGTGAGGTCGTTCGCGTACGCCTGGCGCTTGGCGGTGGTCCAGCTGCGCGCGCCGGAGTCCCACGCCTCGGCCAACGCCACCATGTGGTCGATGTCCAGGTCGGAGGGGAGCGTGTAGTACGTGTTGTTGTAGTAGGAGTACCAGCGGCCGCCGGTGAGGGAGCAGCCGGAGCCGACCGTGGGCCTGGTGGTGGCCTCGGCGATGAGGACCTCGTAGCGGGTGTTGCAGCCGTCGCCGTCGGCGTCGATCCAGTGCGGGAAGAGGTCCCGGTTGTAGCCGGTGCGCACCTCGGTGGCGACGGTGAGCGAGGAGACCGCCGTGCGCAGCGGCGCGGAGTAGGTGGCGGCCTGCGCCGGGGCCGCCCAGGCGAACGTCGCCAGCAGCCCGCCGACCAGGGCCGCGATGGATAGCCGGGTCGGTGCCATGGAAGGTGCCTCCCTCGGTTCTGCGGATATGCAGTGAGACTCCGATAGGTGATAATCGATCTGTCATCGAGTTGTCATCACCGTCGCTCAGCATGAGATCTTGATCGAGTTCTATGTCTTGGGTCAGTTGCAGGTGTGGGCCGACGGCTCCCGCCTGCGACTACGCGGTACACGGCAGGAGCGGCTGTTGGCCGGCCTGCTGCTGGACTCTGGGCGCACCGTGCCGATCGAGCGGCTCGCGGCCGCCGTCTGGGAGGACGAGCCACCGCCGACGGCCGAGCGCCAGGTGCGCAACCTCGCCGCGGACCTGCGGCGGCGCCTCGTAGCGGCGGGTGCGCCCGCGCAGACCATGGCCACCGAGCGGGCCGGGTACCGCATCGCCGTCGACGGGGACCGGCTCGACGCGGAGCGGTTCCACAAGCTCGTGGCCACCGCCCGGGCGGGCCGGGACAGCGATCCCGCGGGGGCGGTGGCGGCGTTCCGGGCGGCGCTGGCGTTGTGGCGCGGCGAGCTGCTCGACGGCCTCGGCGGCCGTCTCGTCGAGTCCGTCGCACCGGCGTGGACCGAGCGCCGCCTGGCCGCCTGGGAGGAGTGCCTTTCGCTGGAACTGGCGCTGGGCCGCCACGCCGACGTCGTCGCCGAGCTGAGCGAACTGGCGGTGCGGTACCCGTTCCGGG
The DNA here is from genome assembly GCF_016863615.1 of Virgisporangium aliadipatigenens. Lineage (GTDB taxonomy): Bacteria > Actinomycetota > Actinomycetes > Mycobacteriales > Micromonosporaceae > Virgisporangium > Virgisporangium aliadipatigenens. The sequence goes on from NZ_BOPF01000054.1 coordinate 27,650, forward strand.
AACGGCTCACGGAGCTGGCGATGCTGGCGCTGTACCGCTGCGGCCGCCAGTCCGAGGCGCTCACCGCCTACCGGGAGCTGCGCTGCCGGCTGGCCGACGAGTTGGGCGTGGACCCCACCGGCGACGTGACCCGGCTGCACGAGGCGATCCTGCGCCGGGACGTGGCACCCCGCGAGGCCGAGCAGGCCGCCCAGGCACCGCGCCCCGCGCAGCTTCCCGCGCGGCCGCCGACGTTCGTGGGGCGCGACGCCGAGCTGGCCGTGCTCGACGCGCTCGCCGCGCGCACGGCCGCGGAAGGAGCGGAGGGCGCCGGCGCGGTCGGCGCGATCACCGGGACGGCCGGCGTGGGCAAGACGGCGCTGGCCGTGCACTGGTCGCACCGCGCCGCCGAACGCTTCCCCGACGGCCAGCTCTACGTGGACCTGCACGGGTTCGAGCCCTCGGGCACACACGTGTCGGCCGGTGAGGCGGTGCGTGGTTTCCTGGACGCGCTCGGGGTTTCCGGGCCGCGCGTGCCGGACGGGGAGGCCGCGCAGGCCGCCCTGTACCGGACCCTCCTCAGTGGACGGAGGATGCTGGTCGTCCTCGACAACGCGCGGGACGCCGCGCACGTGCGGCCGCTGTTACCCGGCAGCGGCACGTGCATGGTGCTGGTCACCAGTCGCGACGAGCTGACCGGGCTGGTCGCCGTCGCCGACGCACGGCCGCTGCCGATGAAGCTCTTCTCCTCCTCGGAGGCCACCGACCTGCTGACCCGGCGGATCGGCAAGGAGCGGGTCACCGCCGAGCCGGACGCGGTCGACGCGATCGTCCGCCGCTGCGCCGGACTCCCGCTGGCGCTGGCCATCACCGCGGCGCGGGCCGCGACGCGCCCCGGCTTCGACCTCTCTTCCTTGGCGGGGGAACTGCGTGACGCCAACGGTTTCCCGGCGGGTCCGCTCTCCGGCACCGACCCGGCGACCGACATCGCCTCGGTGTTCGACTGGTCCTACCGCACGCTGCGGCCCGAGGCGGCCCGGCTGTTCCGCCTCATCGGGGTGCACCCGGGCACCGACGTGACCGCGGCGGCGGCGGCCAGCCTCGCGGGCGTCGGCGTCGAGGAGTCCGAACGCCTCCTGCGCGACCTCGCCCGCGGGCATCTCGTCGCCGAGCCGGTGCCGGGCCGGTTCGCGGCGCACGACCTGCTGCGCGCGTACGCCGCCCATCTGGCGCACGCCCACGAGCCGCCGGCCGAACGCACGAATGCCGTGCGGCGCGTGCTCGACCACTACCTGCGCACCGCCCACGCCGCCACGCTCCTGCTCAACCCGCGCCGCGACGCCGTCCCGCTGGTCGAACCCCTCCCGGGAGTCATTCCCCAGGTGCTGTGCACGACCGATGCGGCGCTCAGGTGGTTCACCGAGGAACACGACACGCTGCTCGCGGCCGTGACCGCCGCGGCGGACCTGGGACTGGACGCGCACGCCTGGCAACTGGCCTGGGCCTACGCGCCGATCCTGGACCGGCGCGGCTACTGGCGGGACTGGATCGCGGTGCAGGAGGTGGCCCTCGACGCGGCGCGGCGCCTCGGCGACCTGCGCGGACAGGCGGACGGGCACCGGCACCTCGCGGGCGCGCTCGGCCGGCTGGGCCGCTACGACGAGGCGAGCGCGCACTACACGCGGGCGTTGGAGCTGTACCAGGAGCTGGCCGACGGCACCGGCGAGGCCAACATGCTCATCAATCTCAGCTGGGTCTTCGAACAGCAGGGGCGGCACCGCGACGCGCTCGCCGCGACGCTGCGCTCCCTGGACATCTTCCGCGCGGCGGGCAACCGCACCGGCGAGGCCGTCGCGCTGAACGCCACCGGCTGGCACCTGGCGCATCTGGAGGAGTTCGCCGACGCGGCCGACTACTGCGGGCGGGCGCTGGCCCTGCACGAGGCGCTGGAGAACCCGGTGGGCGCCGGCAACACGTTCGACAGCCTGGGTTTCATCCGGCACCGCCTCGGCGACCTCGACGGCGCGGCCGAGGCGTACGCCCGTTCCCTCGAAATCTTCCGCCGGGTCGGCGACCGCTACAGCGAGGCCTGCGCGATGGCCCACATCGGCGACGTCCTGTACGCGGCCGGCACACCCGTCGCCGCCCGGAACGCCTGGCGCGACGCGCTCGCCGTCTTCGAACGCTTCTCCCCGCGCGACGCCGAACGGATCAGGGTGAAGCTGCTGCAGTAGACGCGTGGAGAGGTGCGACCCCCCAGGACCGCACCTCTCCCCTCCCCTGTAGCAAAGCTCGTCAGCAGGACAGGTTTCCGCCGGGGCTCACGCCCAGGATGCCCGCGAACTTGTTGTAGGCGTTGATCCGGCTCTGCACCTGGTCCGGGTGGGCGCCGGCGCACTCGATGCTGTTGATGGCGCGGATCGTCACGCCGAACCCGTGCCCGCCGGACATCGCGGCGTGCGAGGTCATGCCGGCGGCGCCGGTGCCGGTCATCCAGTACCAGATGCCGGTCATCCAGGAGACCGACGAGTCCGTGGCGACCAGGTTCGGGTTGCCCAGCAGGTCGATGCCGAGCGCGTCGCCGGCCGCCTTGTAGTTGAAGTTCCAGCTGAGCTGGATCGGGCCGCGGCCGTGGTAGGCCGTCTGGCCGGCCGGGCAGCCGTAGGGCTGGCTGCGGTCGCAGTAGTTGCCCCAGACCGCCTGGTTGATCTCGTCGACGTGCACGAGGCCGCCGGTCTCGTGGTTGACGTTCGCGAGGAACGCCGCCGCTTCCTGCTTCTTGCGGGTGTCGTCACCGGTGTTCGCGAACGCGGGGTACTTCTTCAGCGCGGTGACGAGGCCGGCGTACGTGTAGAAGTCCTGCCGGCGACCCGGGAACATCGCGTTGAACTGCGCCTCGCTGACCACGAAGCCGGAGGTGTTGCCGCCGCCGGTGTTGCCGCCGCCGGGGTTGGTACCCCCGCCGCCCGTGCAGGAGAACGGCGACCAGAACCAGGTGCTGATCACCGGGTCGTAGCCGGGGTTCTCATGCGTCGCCTTGTAGTACTGGCCGTTCGTGTACTTCACGATCGAGCCCTCGGCGTAGAACTGTCCGGCGGCCCAGTTCGGGTAGTTGCACTGGGTGCCCGGGTTGGTGCCGGGGTTGGTGCCCCCGCCGCTGCTGCCGCTGCACTGGCCGTTGTCCTTCCAGACCTGCGAACCGCCGGTGCTCGGCGCCTCGAACTGGGTCCACCACTTGGCGATCCAGTTGCGGCCGTTGTAGGAGACCTTGGCGCCGCCGGTGTACACCGCGTCGTTCTTGTACGCGGCGGCGCATGCCTCGGCGGCGTTCGACGCCGTCATCGGCAGGATCGCGGCCGCGGCGGCGGCGACGAGCACGGCAGTGAAGCCGAGAATGCTCAGAGAGCGCTTTCTGGACATGTTCACCTTTGGGGGACAGGCATCGACTGGGATGCCATACCTAATCCCGGGAACGGTGACCGGGTCAACGTTCCTTAAAGGCTTTTGGAGTCCGTTAAGGAACGACCCTCACGACGTCCACACAATGCCACGGCTTTCGTACTCAAGGACGTTCTCGCAGGCGATCGCGACGTCCGCGCCGAGTTCTCGACGTACCAGGTGCAGCGCCAGTTCGAGTCCCGACGTGACACCCGCGGCGGTCACCAGATCGCGGTCGTCCACCACGCGCGCGTCCTTGACGACGCCGCCCCGGCGGGCCAGTTCCGCCTTGGCACCCGTGTGCGTGGTGCAGGGGCGGCCGCTCGTCAGGCCGGCGGCGGCCAGGACGATCGCGCCGGTGCACAGCGACGAGACGGTCAGGCCCCGCCGCGGGGCGGCGGCGGCGAGCAGGCGCGGCAGCGTTCCCTCGTTGATCTCGGCCCAGATGCCGGGTTCGTTCGGCCGGCCGAAGCCGCCGCCGGGCACCACCAGCAGATCCGCCTCGCGCGGCGCCCAGCCGTTCGCCACCTCGACCCTGGTGCCCCAGCTCGCCGTCACCACGCGCGGGCCGGTGGCCGTCACGTAGGAGACCCGCGCGGCGCCGCCGCTGAGCCGGCCGGCGAGCGAGAACACCTCGTACGGGGCGGTGTAGTCCTGCTCCTCCGCGCCGTCGAACATGACGACCTGCACGCGCAGCGGCCGGCCGGCGCTCCGGTTCGACGCGGCGGCGACGGCCGGGCCGGTCAGCGGTGCCGCGGCGGCCGCGCCCAGCAGGGTCCTGCGCTCCATTTTTCCTCCCGAGGAATTGACGCCTGTCATTCAGTCGTTTCCCGGGCGGAGAAAGTTCCCGCGTCGATGAATGCGCGCACGCGGGCGGTGGCGCGGGTCGTGCGCCACACCGGACCCCACTCCAGTGGGGGCGCGTCGCGCAGCGGGACATAGATGACGTCGGGACGGGCGTGGAATTCGGCCGCGTGGGCGCCGACGACGAACGCGCCCCGGCCGGCACCGACCAGCGTGAGCACCTCCTGGAAGGTCTCCGCCCGTGGGCCGTTTGCGGTCGGGCCCACCGAGCACGGCGCATCGACCATCGGTTGACCGGTCAGCTCGGCCACGGACACGGCACCCCGCCGCGCCCACGGGTGCCGCACCGACACGGCCAGCATCCGCCGTTCGGACAGGAGCACGGGGCCGGCGGTGAGGCCCGGGCCCTCGATCGGGAAACAGCCCAGCAGCAGGTCGATCCCGTCGTCCGACTCGTCGGCGAGACGTTCCGCGGCGCCGCCGATGTGTACCTCGCGCAGCCGCACCGCGCAGTCCCGGTACCGGCGCCGGAACGCCTCCCCCGCCCGCATCGCCAACTGTCCCGCCGCCGCGCCGACGAACCCGACGCGCAGCTCTCCGGTGAGGCCACGCCCGTCGGCGACCGCCCTCGCCAGGCCGGCCCTGATCTGCTGATACGCCGGGCGCAGGTCCTCCTCCAGCCGCCGGCCGGTCGACGTCAGCGCCACCCGGCGACTGGTGCGCACGAACAGCGGCACGCCGACGCGGCGTTCGAGGGCGCGCACGAGCTGGCTGACCCGCGCCGTCGTCAGGCCCAGGTGCGCCGCCGTGCGGCCGAAGTGCAGCTCCCGCGCCAGCACCAGGAACGCCTCCAGCTCCTGCCGTTCCATCTCCACCCCCGTCGATCGTCAAGCCCGGCTTCACGATCGTTGCAGGGACGGCCGTTGATCCGCGCCGCCGGCGGCACGACCGTGGAGGCATGTACGTCACATCCGAACGCGCACTCGCCACGGCCTCCGCCGAAGAGCTGCGCGACCGCGTCGAAGTGGTCGACGCCCTGTACCGCTTCGGGCTCGGGCAGGACCTGCGCGACCGCGACCTGTTCGCGTCGGCGTTCGCGGTCGACGCCACGCTCGACTTCCGGCCGGCGGCCGCCCGCTGGGGAGCCGAGGTGCCGCTGATGACCGGCCGGGACGCGATCGTCGACACGATCCTCGGCAGGTTCGCCGGGCGGGTCGACACCACGCACGTGGTCACCAACCCGCGCGTGCGCCTCGACGGCGACGCCGCCCGGCTCACCGCCCTCGTGGAGGCCCAGCACCTGTTGAGCGCCGACCACGCCGTACACGCCCTGCTGAAGAACCTCTACGACGTCGCACTTGTTCGGGACGGTTCGCGCTGGGTGGTGCGCTCCATGCGGATCGAGAACGTCTGGTACACCGGCACCCCGGCCGCGATCTTCGCCTGAGGACTGAATTCCCGGGACGGATGTGCGGGCCCGCCCGATGCGGCAGGGTCGTTCCCATGATCGAACTGCGCGGCGTGGGCAAGCGCTACCCGGGCCGCCCGGCCGTCCTGCGCGGCGTCGACCTGACCCTGCGGCCTCGCGACATCGTCGCCGTCACCGGGGGGAACGGCTCCGGCAAGTCCACCCTCCTGCGCATCGTCGCCGGGGTGTCGCGACCCAGCACCGGCACGGTCACCGGCCGGCCCGCACCCGTCGGCTGGGTGCCCGAACGCTTCCCGGCGCAGCAGCGCGTCTCCGCCCGCGACTACCTCACGCACCACGGCCGGATCCGGGGCCTCGACACGCATCGGGCCCGCCGCCGCGCCGGCGAACTCCTCGACCGGCTCGCACTCGTGGGCGGCGACGCGACCCGGCTGCGCGACCTGTCCAAGGGCAACGCGCAGAAGGTGGCGCTGGCGCAGGCTCTGGTCGTTCCACCGGAGCTCTTGGTACTGGACGAACCCTGGAGCGGCCTCGACGCCTCGGCGCACGCGACGCTGCGGGAGCTCATCGCCGACGTGGCCGGCGCGGGCGGCACGGTCGTCCTCACCGACCACCGGGAGGCGGTGCTCGAGGCGACCGCGACCGTGGTGCACCACATCGACGGCGGCCGGCTCGTCGCCCGAACGTCCACAGTGGACACCGCCGTCGTCGACCTGGCCGGCTCCGGGCCGCCGCCGTGGCGCGGCATGCCGGGGGTGTTCGAGGCGCACCGCGACGGCGGCGTGGTGCGGATCCGGGTCGACGGCGCCCGCTGCGACGAACTCCTCGCCGTGGCGCTGCACGAGGGCTGGTCGGTGCGCGGGGTGCGGCGGTGACCGCACTCGTGCGCTACACGCTGTCCATGACGGTGCACGGTCAGGCGTACCTGCCGCCGCTGATCCTGTGGGCGTCGGCGGTGGTGGTCCTGACGATGAACGACCTCGGCCCCCTGACGGGCTCGTACGCGGCGTGCGCGATGACGCTGTTCGTCTGCCTGACCTGGCTCACCGCCGTGCAGGTGAACACCGAGTCGCAGACCCAGCGGGCGATGACCGCCGTCGCCGCCGGCGGCCTCCCGCGGGTCTTCGTCGCCCACGTGCTCGCGGCGCTCGTCTTCTCCGCGGCCCTCACCGCCGTGGGACTGGTGTTCCCGATCGTCGCCGGAACCCACACCGTCACGGCCGCGGACGTCGCGATCGGCGCCACCGCCCAGGGGATCTGCGCGGTGACCGGGATCGCGGCGGGGCTGCTCTGTTCGCGGCCGGTCGTGCCGCGCACGGGCTACGCGGTCGTGCTCGCGCTGCTGCTCGACGGGTTCCTGCTGATCGCCAACGCGGTGCCGCCGGTGGGCCCGGTCGTGCGCGGGCTGAACGCCGGGATCCCGCCCGGGCGTCTGGCCGGACACGCGGCGGTGGCGGTGGCGCTGCTGGTGCTCGCGGTCGCGACGGCTTCGGCGGTAGCGTCCCGCCGCGACTGAGCCGCCCTCGCCCGCTACCCGCCGGCGGCGGGTGATCAGACCAGGCCGGCCTCGTGGGCGAGGATCACCAGGCGGATCCGGTCCCGGGCGTCGAGCTTCGTCAGGAGCCGGCTCACGTGGGACTTCACCGTCGCGACCGTCAGGTGCAGCGCCTCGGCGATCTCCGCGTTCGACAGGCCGGTGGCGATCAGCATGAGGATCTCGCGTTCGCGGTCGGTGAGGCGTTCCAGTGGTGCCGCAGCCGGCCGCGGAGCGGCGCTCCCGCGCACGAACGTGTCCACCAGCCGGCGGGTCACCGACGGGGCGAGCAGCGCCTCCCCGGCCGCCACGACGCGGATCGCCGCCAGCAGGTCCGCCGGCGGAGCCGTCTTCAGCAGGAAGCCGCTCGCCCCGGCGCGCAGCGCCGCGTACACGTAGGCGTCCAGGTCGAACATCGTCAGGATCAGCACCCGCACCCCGGCCGTCGCCGGGTCGGCGCAGATCCGCCGGGTCGCCTCGATGCCGTCGAGGTCCGGCATCCGCACGTCCATCAGGACGACGTCCGGGCGTTCCGCCCGAGCCGTGGCCACCGCCGCGTGCCCGGTCCCCGCCTCCCCCACGACCGTCATCCCCGGTTCATGGTCGATGAGGAACGTGAAACTGCCCCGCAGCAGCGCCTGATCGTCCGCCACGAGCACACGCACGTCGTCGGTCACGCCGGCAGCCTTACCGTGACGCGGAATCCGCCGTCGGGCATCGGCCCGGCCTCGCAGGTTCCGCCGTGGGCGGCGGCCCGTTCGCGGATGCCGAGGAGCCCGTGACCGTCCTGTGTGGACTGTGCCGCGGCGGTGCCGTCGTCGCGCACCTCGACGAGGATCTCCCCCGCCGTGGCCGCCACGGTGACCGCGCAGTGGGCGGGGGCGGCGTGCTTGGCGGCGTTCGTCAGGGACTCCTGCACGATGCGGTACACGGTCGGCCGCAACGGTTCCGGCACCTCGTCCGCCCGTACGGTGACGCGCAGCCCGGCGGCTTCGGCGTTGCGCACGAGCCCCGCGATCTCGGGCGGGTCGTCGCGCAGCACCCCGAGCATGTGCTTCATCTCCGCCAGCGCCTCCCGGCCGGTCGCCTCGATGACCCGCAGCGCCTCGCCCGCCTCGCCCGGGATCCCGTCGCCGAGCACGTGGTTGACGACGCCGGCCTTCACGGTGATCACCCCGATGCTGTGGGCGACGACGTCGTGGAGTTCCCGCGCGATGCGCAGGCGCTCGCGGACGACGGCCTGCTCAGCCAGTTCCCGCGAGAACTGGAGTGCGGTCGCACGCTGCTCGCGCACGGCACCGCCGAGCGCCCACGAACCCGTCGTCAACGCCAGCCCGACCACGACGAACCCGGGCCCGCTCCACCACCACCGCACCGACAGCTCGACCGGCGCGGTCCCGACGGCGGTGGCCACGACGAGCACGACGGCGACCGCCGCCGGCCGCCACACCCGCCACCGGCTGGTCAGCGCGACCGCGTACAGCGCGAACGCCACCGCCACGAACGGATCCCGCACCGCCCCGTACGACACGGCCACGGCCGACGCGACCACCACGACGGCCAGGACCGGCACCGGCCACACCCGCCGAACGGCCACCGGCAGCCCGGTCGCCGCCACGAGCCCGACCGCCACGGGGTCGTCGTGCCGCAGCAGCACCAGCAGGCCCACGTAGCCGGCGGCGCACACGGCGTCGACCGCCACCGACCTCCGATCCACGCCGGTGATCCTAGGCTCGTCGGACATGGGAGAACTCATCGTCACCGTCGCCACCGAATCCGATCGCGCCGCTTTCCTGTCCTCTGTGGACGGACTGTTCCACGAGGACCTCCAGATCCACGATCCCTACGGGGATCCGGAGTGGGCCGCGCGCGGCGGCGACGCCTACTTCACCGCGCTGCTCGACGACCTCGACGCCGTCCCGCTCATCGCCCGCGACGGGGATGCGGTCCTCGGTCACCTGGTCGGGCGTGTGATGGAACCGGATGTGCTCCGCCCGGGCACGAAGGTGGCCTCGTTGGAGAGCATCCGCGTGGCGCCACCGGCGCGGGGCAGCGGTGTCGGCGGCCGGTTGGTCGCCGCGTTCTTCGCGTGGGCGCGCGAGCGCGGGGCGGTGCGCGCCGGCGTCACGGCGTACGCGGCGAACGAAGGCGCGCAACGGTTCTACGCCCGGCACGGCTTCGCACCGTCGAGCGTCAGCCTGCGCGCCCCGCTGTAGCGTCAGCGGGACAGCGGTATCCCTGCGGCGGTGGCGGCAACCATCCGCGTGAGCGTCGGCCGAAACGGCGGGAACGCCCGCGCGATCGTCGGTTCGCGGGCGTACAGCTCCCGCAGCGCCTCGGGCGGCCGGGTCAGCGGGAAGAGCTTCGCCACGAACGCGCTGGCGGCCATCACGAGCGCCGCGCCGTCCTCGGCGGAAAGCTCCGGGCACGTGCTCGAGATGCCCCGGCCGACCTGCCAGTACATGCCGATGGCCCACTCCTTGAACACCTTCAGCGCCGCGACGGAGACGTTGTGCTCCAGCATGGTCTCGGCGTGCGTGGTGAGGTCGCAGTACAGCGGCCGGTCCACGAACGCGTCCGCGAGCACGCCGGACATCGCCGGGATGCCGCGCGCGTGGGGCAGCCCCGCGGTGACGGCCTCCGCCCAGTCGGTGCCGGTGCGCATCGTCAGGTGCAGGTAGATCTCCTCGCGCGTGCCGAAGTAGCGCAGCACGTTGGACTTGGCGAGGCCGACCTCGGTCGCGATGTCGCCGAGGCTGACCCGGGCCACCCCGGAACGCTCCGCGAGTCGGCGGGCGGCGGTGACGATCGCCTCGCGCCGCTGGTCCTTCTGATCCGGGCGCCGGGCGCGCCGGAACGGCGTTTCCATAGCGGGTTCACCATATCCAACGCCTAACAGAACAGCGATCTCTTGTTAAGGAGACGCTGTTCTGTTAACTTCGCCGCCATGCCGAACATCGACACGGATCTCAGCAGCACCGTCGACGCCTTCGTGGCGGCGTTCAACGAGCCCGCCCCGGACCTCGACAAGGTGCTGGCGTTCTTCGCTCCCGACGCCGTCTACCTGCCCGGCCGCAAACCCGAACGGCGCGGCGTGGCGGCCATCCGCGAGGAATTCGCGCCGCTGTTCGCCGGGCGCTACGGCGCCATGTACTTCGACGTGTACGACAAGATCGTCGACGAGCCGCAGCGGCGGGTCGTGATCCGCTGGGCCTGCCGGCTCGACCTGACCGGCGAGCACGGCCGGCGCGCGTCGCTGCCGATGCGGATGTTCGCCCGGCTGCGCTACGGCGGGCGCCTCCAGTGGCACGGCGTGGACGTCTTCCACTTCGACGCCACCGGGCGAATCACCAGCAAGTTCACGTACGCGATGTTCCGGCTCCCGCTCTTCGAGCGCTTCTCCGCATAGGTGCCCACCAGGGCTTTCGGCCCGCAACCCCCGGAGATCCGCCGGACCGGCGAACCGGTCATCGAGCGCTCCTGGGCACGAATGGACAGCTTGTGAACTAGCAAGTGATCACAGGTCGAGACGAGTCTCGGTGACGTGAAGGGGTTCGAGGTCGAGGCGGCGCGGGCCGCGGCGGGAGTGGCCGGACCGCTCGGGCTGCCGCTGGCGCCGCCGGTGGCCGGCGTGGAGGGCGGGCGTCCCGTCCTGGTGCGCGTTCCCGGGCCGCGCCTCGACGCCCTACTGGGCACGCGGCCCGCGCTGGCGGCCGCCGCCGGCGGAGTCCTCGCGAGCCTGCACGCCCGGCCCTGCCCGTTCGACCGGCCGGTGCGGCTGGGCCCCGCCGCGACCGAGCCGATCGGCTTCGCCGTGTACCTCGGCCTCTCCGCCGGCCAGCGGCGGGTCCTCGGGGCCCTGCACCGCGACGCCGCCCTGGACCGCGCGGCGCGTGCGGCGTCGCGTGCCGCGCTGGCGGGGACCGCGTGGTGCCACGGCGACGCGCGGACCGACAACTTCTGCGTCGCCGCGCGCCCCGATCCGCGCCCCGACGAGGGCTCCGCCGCGCGGCCCGAAGATCCGCGCGACGGCGTGCCGCAACTCGTCGACTGGGAGGCCAGCGGCACCGGCCGGCCCGAGGTGGACCTGGCCGCGCTCGCCGCGTCGATGATCGCCGGACGGCTGGCCGCCGGCACCGCCGACGACTCCGACGGGCCGGCCCTGCGCGCCACCGTCAACAGGATCCTCCGCGCCGCCCGCCGCGACCTCACGGCCGTCCTCGACGGGTACGCCGCCGCCGGCGGGGTCGCGCCACGCACCGCGCTGCTCGGCGCGCTGACCGGTCTGGCGCTGCTCACGCACGCGGTGACCCGCCCGGCGGTGGGGCCGTACGACCGCGCCACGGTCCTGTTCACCGAGATCGGCGGCGCGCTGCTCCGCCACCCGGGCCGCCTCGCAACCCTCCTCGCGGCACCGGCAGGCCCGCCGTGCTGAGCCACTCGAACAAGCCCGCCGTGCCGAGCCGCCCGCACGAGCCCGCCGTGCCGGGCCGCACGGACGTGTCGAGCGTGCTGGCGGTCACCCAGATCGCTGGGACGTTCGCCGAGGTCTGCGGGTCGACCCCGCCCGGCGACCGGAACGCACTGATCCGTCGGGTGTACCGCCGGGTGCACTGCCGGCTCGACGGCGACGACGACTGGTCCGACCGCGACCGGGTGGCCGAGCAGCTGAAACGCGCCACCGCCGCCCTGGCCGGGCACCGCGTGGCGCACCGGGGGTTCGGGTCGGGCGGCGCCGCACCGGATGGGCGGGCCGTGCTGGTCGACGCCGCCGGCATCAGGATCCTTGCCCCGCGCGGCGTTCGGGTGGAGGAGGGGTCCGTCGTGCGGGTCCCGGCCGTGGGGCTGGCCCAGGAGGGTCGCTGGCTGATCTGGTCGGGCACCCTCGCCCCCGCCGAGCCCGGACTCGCCCGCATCTATGTGAACGTCAAAGCCGAGCACACGTTCGACGGATGGCTCGCCCTGGTCCGCACCGTCGCCGACGCCGGCCTCGTCGCGCACGTCAAGTGCACCACCTCGACCCGCTCGAACGCCCGCGCGGACTGCGTCATCGCCTACGCGCGACCGGCCGACCTGCCCCGCCTGCTGAGCCTGGTGCGTGCGGCGCTCCCCGACGAGCTACGCGACCCACGGGTCGCCGGCTTCGCGTGGAACGTCGAGCGGGGCATCGGCGCCTACGTTCCGGACGCCGCGCACTCCGCCGCGACGAGCAGCGGATACGGCTGGGCGACCCGGCTCGTGGACGCCCATCGCACCGGGGGGATCGCCGCGGAGTTCGAGGCGTTGGGCCGGGCACTGTCCCACACGGCCCGCGCGATGGGGGGAGCCCCGTGAGCCGAACACCGTTGGGCCTGGAACACCTGCTGTTCATCGGCACCGGCGCGCCCTCGATCATGGAACTGCCGATGGTGCTCTCCCACCTGCGCGCCACGTACGAGGTCGAACTGGCGGTGTGTCTCACCGATTCGGCCAGCCGGCTGGTGGCCCCGGCGGCGGTGGCAGCCGTGACGGCCCGGCCGGTCGTGCCCAGCCAGTGGGCGGTGGCGCCGGAGGCCGGGCCGCTGCACGTCACCTGGGCGAAGTGGGCCGACCTCGTGGTCGTCTGGCCGGCGACGCTGAGCTTCCTCGCCCGGTGCGCCGCCGGCATCACGAACGACGTCGCCAGCGCGATCGCGATCTCGACGGAGGCACCGGTGCTCGTCGCGCCGTCGATCTCCGGCACGGCGGTGCGCCGCGGACCGTACCGGCGGGTCGCGGCGACGCTCGCCGAGGACGGGTTCCACTTCGCCGGTCCGGTGCGCGGGCTCGCGGTCTCCGACCTTTCCGAGTCCGACGGGGGCTGCGTACCGCCGCTGGCGCTGATCGAACACATCCAACGGATGGCGGCGGGAGAGGCCGGAACGCGATGACCCCGCCGACCACGATGACCGCGGTGCTGGCCGACACCGGCGCCACGCCGGCGCCGGCCGGGTGGCGGTACTGCGTGAGCACCCGGGTCGGCGACCGGACAGTCCGGTTCGGGCTCGCGAACGTGCCCCGGATCCGGTTCGCCGCCGACGCCGACTACAACCGCGACCACGTGCTGGTGCGGGTGGAGACGTTCGGGCTGACGGAACGGGACGTAGCGGTGCTGCCCGACGACGGCAGGCGCCTCGCCGGAGCCGCCCGGGGCATCGGCTCGCGCTTCGTCGGCGAGGTCGTGGCCGTCGGCGCGGCGGTGCGCACGCTGCGGACCGGTGACCGGGTGGTGCCGTGCGCCGAGTGGCCCCCGCCGCCGGACACCGGCTCCGAGGGCCTCCCCACGCTCACCGCCTCCCGCCGGTACCTGCGCCTGCCCGCGCGGGCGCTCTTCGCGGTGCCGCCCGAGATGCCGGACCGGATCGCCGCCGCCGTCGCGGTGACCGGGCAGGCCGCCTTCGCGGTCGTTCGGCGGCTGGCGCTGTCGTCCGGGGAGAGCGCGCTGGTCTGCGACGCTCACACGGCACACGGCTCCGCCCTGGTCAGCGCGCTCGTCGCGGATCGGGTGCGGGTGCTGGCGCTCATGCCGTTCCCCCGGGAGATCGAGGGTGTGGACGAGGTGGTCGACTCGCTCGACCGCGAAGCGCGCCGGTACGCCCTGGCGGCCAAGGGGCTGGACGCCGTGATCGACCCCGGTGGGACGGCCCGGCTGGCCGCGGCGATCCCGCTCCTGGGACTCGGCGGCCGGTACGTCGTCTGCGGCGACGCGGGCCGGGCCTCCGACGCCGACTGGAACGCCGTGCATCACAGCCTCGTCCGCAAGCACGTCAGCGTGGTGGGTCACCACCTCGGCACGCGGGTCGACCTGGCCGCCGCGGTCAACGCCTGGCAGCGCGGCGACTGGACCCCGCCCGCCGAACCCGCGTTCGGCACCGCCGACCTCGCCGGCTTCGCCGGCCACGCCTGTTCGGTCGAACGGCCCGGGCTCGGCCTGTTCGACCTGACGGACGCGGAGGACTGAGTGGAGAGCATCGCCGCGGAACTGCGCCGCCGGGTCGAACGCGACCAGCGCGCCCGCGCCGACGGGGACTCCGCGGCGATCCGGGCCAACGACCGCGAGAACACCGCCTGGCTGCGGCAGGTCATCCGGGCACACGGCTGGCCCGGGCTGCGCCTCGTCGGGGACCAGGGCGGCAAGGACGCCTGGCTGCTGACCCTGCACGCCGACGCCGACCTCGCGTTCCAACGCCAGGCGCTGGATCTGCTGATCGAGGCCGTCGACGGCGGTGACGCACCCGCCTGGCAGGTCGCCTACCTGGTCGACCGCGTCCTCATGCACCGCGGCCGGCCGCAGCGCTACGGCACGCAGTTCCACCGGGTCGGCACGCGGTGGCGGCCCCTGCCGGTCGAGGACCCGGACCACATCGACGAACGGCGCAGCGGGCTCGGGCTCCCGCCGTTCGCCGAGGCAGGCGTGCCCGAGCTGCCCCCGAGACTGCGACCCGCCGGAGCGCCGGTCGCGGGCAATGAACATCCGTAGAACGAACGAAGGAGGAGGAGAAATGTCGACTGTGCTGGAACTTGAGAGCACCGCCTCGGAAATCTCCGACGACCTGCTCGCCGACCTCGTCGGCGACACCGACCGGGCGGACGAGATCGGGGAGCTGATGATCGATCAGTCCATCGCACCCACGGCCGGCGCCATCGTGGCGCTCAGCCGCCTGGCGAACTGCTGAGACGGTAACCGATGCCTGACGGTTCCCACGCCGGACGCGTCCTCCCACGCGATCTGACCGTGCACCCTGTCGGGCCCGGCGACGCCGAGTTGGTCCGCCTGTTCGTGAACGCGGAGCGCTTGGCGGAGATCGTCCGGACCGGTGTGCTCGGGCACGCCGGTCCGGACGGTGCGCTGGACCTGAGCCTCGACCAGTTCGTTGACGCGGCGACCGGCGGTGCGCTCACCACGTACGTGACGTACGGCCCCGACGGCTCGCCGGCCACCTTCGCCTTCGGGGGGCGGGCCGATCCGCACACGTTGACCGGCGGTTGCATCAACGCTCCCGGCGTGCGGGGTGGCGTCGGCTTCGCCACGGCGTCCCTCGCGGCAATGGTCGAGCGGGAGTTCGCCGACCCGACACTCGAGCGGGTGGCCGTGTCGGTCTACCGGTGGAACACCCCCTCGGTGCGCATGCTGGAACGGCTCGGCTTCGTGGCGGCCCCCGCCGGGACGGTGCCGGTGGACCCGAACGCCGTCGACGCCGAGCAGAGCGTGGTGTACGTGCTGCACCGCGCCGGCTGGCCGGGGCTGGCGGCGTTTACCGCGCGACTGCACGGCCCGTCCGCGAACTGACGCGGCTACCGCTGCGCCTGATCCTCGGATGCGTGTGCGACGTCGATCCGCTCGGAGCCGTTCGCGCCGATCACCTCGATGCCGGCGGTGCCGATGACGTCGTCGACGCGCAGCTGCACCGCGTAGGGAACGTTCGCGATCGGCTGCATCGGGTGCGGCCCGCCCGGTCGCGTGCCGGTGACCTCGATGCCCCAGTACTCCGGCCGTTCGACATAGGCGAGCGGCCGGAGGGTGACCTCGGTGACCAGGTCGGGTTTGGTCCCGGTCACCGCGAGCGTCGGCTGCGGCGGGTAGATCATCGGCGTGATGACCTCGGCGGTCTCGAAGTCCACGAGAAACGTCTCGAAGTCCGCGGGAAACGTCTCGGGGTCCACGGGAAGCGAGGAGTCGGCATTCATCGATGACCTCCACTGCAGTCGCGGGTGCGCCCATGCTGTCCGCCGCGACGCGGGAGGGTCAACGCCGTTCGCCGTTATTCTCGTGAGGCGCACGAAGCGCTCAGGCGGTCAGGCGGGCGCGGGCCCGCGGCCACTCCGCCGCGAGCATCCCGTAGAGCACCATGTCGCGGCGCGCCCCGCCGGACTGGCGCCGGTGGTGGTGGCGGATGACGCCCTCACGGGTGGCGCCCAGCCGCTCGACCGCCCGCTGGGAGCGCTCGTTCTCGGTGTCGACGTGCCACTCGACGCGCTCCGCCCCCCAGCTCGTCGAACGCCCGCCCCAGCAACAGCAGCTTCGCCTCGGTGTTGACGCCGGTGCGCCACCAGGGGCGGCCGACGATCGTGTGCCCGATGGCGAGCGTTCCGCGGCCCTCGCTCAGGTCGTAGTACGAGGTGGTGCCGACGATCGCGCCGGTGCCCGCGGCGCGCAGCACCCAGGGCACCCGCCCGCCGGCCTCCTGCTCCCGCAGCGCGCCGGCGATGATCGCGGCCATCCCGGCCTCGTCCGCCGGCCGGTTCAGGTGCAGGTGCCGCCACACCTCGTCGTCGGCGGTGGCGGCCAGCAGGCCGGCCGCGTGCGCGGGGTCGAGCGGTTCGAGGAGGACGTGCGTGCCGCGCATCGGGGTCGCCGTGAGCCAGGGGGATTCCGCCGCCCACGCCGCGAGGCGCTCCTCGAGCGGGCCGGTGCCGCGCAGCACCCGGTCGACGTAGGCGGCACGCTCGCGCGCCAGGACCGCCAGTTCCCAGACGCAGGGCCCGACGCCGGCCGGGGCCGGGCGTATCCGTTCCGGCGCCGAGGGCGGGCCGACGAGGATGCTCTGCCGGGTCTGGTAGTCGGCCGCCCAGGACCGCACGATCAGGTAGTCGCCGTCCTCGCCGGCGTGCAGGATCACGACGGCGAGGCCGGTGCTGTCGGCGTGGCCGGCCAGCTGCTCGGCCGCGAGCGCCAGCGCAGCCTCCGCGTGCTCCGGGTCGACCCGGCGGCCACGCGCCTCGATCACGTACGCCTTGACCCGGTGGGCGCCCAGGTCGCGGGTGCCGAGACCGCGCGTCGCGCGATCGTGGTAGCCGTCGACCAACCCTTGCAGCGGCATGCGTTCAGCCCCTCGGTCCGCGCGTCACGCGCTCGGTCATGCGTTCCAGCGGCCAGGGGCCGGATCCCGTCCAGCCGTTCGACCACGGGTCCAGCGTCTCCATCCACCAGGTCGCGCCGGCGTCCGCGTACTCGTCCATCACCGCGCCGGCCCGGCCGTTCGGGGTCACTCCCCAGTGCATGAGGTCGAACGGCTCATCGCCCGGCCGGTGCCGCGCCACGAAGTCCGCCACGGCGCGGATGTCCTTCGGGCTCATCATCTCGGTGTAGTGCAGCCCCTCGCCCATCGGCGCGACCCCGTCCCAGCGGGCCGCCCGGCGGAACGGGCGCGGCCTCGGCCAGATCCCGCCGACCCACACGGGGATCCGGGGCCGCTGCACCGGCCGCGGCTCGAAGGTGACCGGCCCCAGCCGGAAGTGCCTGCCCTCGTACGCGAACTCCGCACCGCTCCACAGCCCGGCGATGATGTGCAGCGCCTCGTCGAGCTTCTCCGCTCGCACCGTCGGGTCGCCGTCCTCGCCGAACCGTTCGAAGTCGGCCTCCGGCGGATAGCCGAGCCCGGCGCCGAGGATGAGCCGCCCGCCGGCGAGCATGTCGAGCGCGACCGTCTCCCGGGCCACCTTCCACGGCCGGCGCCGCGCCAGCGGGGTGACCATCGGGCCGATCCGCATCCGTTCGGTGCGCGCCGCGACCGCCGCCAGGGTGATCCACGCGTCGCCGATCGGGAGCACGATGCCGAAGTCCGTCTGCAGGTGATCCGCGACGAAGAAACCGTCCCAGCCGGCCCGTTCGGCCTCGACGGCGAGCGCGGCGACCGTTCCCGGGTCGGCGAAGCCGTCGAAGATGGGGACGTTCACGGCGTAGCGCACGGCTGCTCCTGCGAGATCGTCGGAACGTCGGACGCGGCGCGGCGCGGCTCCCCGGACAGCCCGAGCGAACGCCAGAGCCGACCGGCGAACTCCGGCGTCACCGGCGCGGCCAGCAGGGCCAGCCCGCGCAGCCACCAGGCCGCCCCGCCGGCGGGCGCACCGTCGTCGACCCAGGCCTGCACCGCGGCGAGGAAGCGCGGCAGGTCGTCGTTCGCCGGTTCGACCGCCTGCTGTTGCACGGACAGCAGCTCGTCGAGCCGTGCGGTCAGCGCGGACGGCGCGGTCCCGGTCCCCGCCTCCCAGGCGTGCCCGACGGCCTCGCGCCACCGGCCGCGCAGCACCTTGTCGCGGTAGTCGGCGAAGCCGGTGCGGGAGAAGTCGGTGACCGAGCGGGCGGGGCTGCGGTCGGCGAGGTAGGCGCGGACGGCGTCGCCACCGCTCTCCTCGACCTCGTCACCGGCCCAGATCACGTGGTTGCGGCTGGTCGAGAACTTGCTGCCGTCGAGCGTCATGAAGTGGTTGAGCAGCATGTGGTCCGTCGGCCGGCGGCCGGGCAGCGCCATCGCCAGGCCCAGGCCGCCCAGGAGGAACGGCAACGAGTTGTCGAACCCGAAACTCGTGACGGTGTGCACCGGCGCATCGTCGGCCAGCCCCAGCTCCGCCGCGCCGATCCGCGCGGAGAGCGTGAGGAACGCCAGCCCACCCACGACATACGTGAACGCCACCTGCGGCACCGGGCTGCCCTCGACCGGCACCGGCACGCCCCAGGTGCCCGGGTGGGTCAGCCGCAGTTCCGGCCCCTGCACGCGCAGGTACTCCCGCACGACGCCGCCGTACAGCTGCGGCACACCGATCTCCGCGATCCGCCGCAGGACCGCCTCCGGATCGGGCAGCCGCGCGTACAGACAGGGAACGTCCCGCACCCGCGGCACGCAGTCGTCGAACCCGCACCGCGGGGCGGTGACCTGTTCGGGCCGGAAGTGGTGCCCGCACTCCTCGCAGAAGTAGCCGGCGATCGCGGCGTCGCAGCGCGGGCACCGCCCCCGCACGAACCCGCCCGTCACGAACGCGCCGGTGCCCGCGCAGTACGGGAACCGTTCGGTGCGCACCGTCACCAGTCCCTGCGCCCGCAGCTCCCGCACGATGTTCAGGCAGGCGTCGTGGTTGCGCCGGCGCCACGGCTCGTCGAGGAAGTTCAGGAACCGGTCGGGCACGATGCCGACGGCGTGCAGGTCGGCCTCGATGAGCGGGTGCCAGTGCCGGACGACCTGCTCCGGCGACATGCCGGTCTCCCGCGCGCGCAACAACAGATACGAGTCGTAGGGGTCGGTCGACCCGACCAGTGCGACGGTTTCGCCGGCCCGCCGGTAGTGCCGGGCGAGCACATCCGCCTTCAGCATCGGGCCGCCGATGTGCCCCAGGTGCAGCCGGCCGTTGGGCGTCGGAGCGATCGGCAGCAGAACGTGGTTCACCGCGCGTCCAGCCAGTAGACGGAGTGCACGACCATGGTCTCCGTCCCGTCGTTGACCAGCTGATGGGTGCGCGGCGGCACGAAGCGCACCGCGTCGCCCTCGGTGAGCCGGATGCCCGCCGCGCCGTCGTAGCGCAGTTCGCCGCTGCCCCGGGCGACCACCCAGACCTCGGTGACCGCGTGCGAGTCGATCGGCGTGGTGCAGCCCGGCGCCACGCTCAGCCGCGCCACGGTGAACGGCGCACCCGGCAGGTCGATCACGTCCCAGCCGATGCCGGGCGGCGCGTCGGGATCGCCGGTCGCGGTGAGCCGGGGGTCTGTCATCTTCACGCCCTCGCTTCTTCCCAGGTGACGGCGGACGGCCGGTCGTCGATGTCGTACAACTGCTTGCCGAGCAGGCTGTTCGCGATGACCGCGGAGCGCCACGCGAGGAGGCTCAGGTTGGGGTCGGCGATGCCGTGGCTGTGGCGGGCGCCGTTCTGCACGAAGATCGCGGACTCCTCGGGGCCGTCCCAGTCCAGGGAGAAGTCGCGCCGCACGACCGGACCGTCGGCCTCGTACCGGATGCGCCCGCGCAGCGGTTCCAGGAACGCCGGCAGGTCGTGCCGGTAGCCGGTGGCGAGCACCACCACGTCGGCCGTCTCGTGCGTCGCCGCGCCGGTCCGGGTGTGCCGCAGGGTCAGCGACCAGCCCCGGCCGGCCGGCCGCAGGTCGACCAGTTCGCGCTGCGCCCGCACGGCCGACTCCGCCCGCAGCTCGTACAGCCGCCGGTAGATGCCGCGCAGCAGGTCGGCCGAGACGCCGTCGCTGGCCAGCACCTGCTCGGCCAGCAGTGCGCGTCGGGCCGCCGGGTCGAGTCCGTGGAACGCCATCGCGTAGTGCGGGGTGAAAAGTTCGTTGGTGAACGGCGAGTCGTCCAGCGGCAGCAGGTTCGACCGGCGGGTGATCAGTGTGGCGTCGCGGTGGCCCCGGTTCAGCAGGTCGAGGAAGACCTCCGCGCCGCTCTGGCCGCCGCCGATCACGACGACCCGCCGGCCCGGCTGCGGCAGCCGGTACACGTAGTCGCTCGTGTGGAACACCGTCTCGCCGACGTGCGCACGCGCGCACTCCGGCACGAACCGCACCGGGCCGCAGCCCAGCACCAGGGAACGGGCGCGGTGCTCCCCGTCCGAGGTGCCGACGACGAAACCGGTGCCGTCGTGGTCGACGCGTTCCACCCGCCGTCGGTACTCGATCGACGGCAGCCGCCCGGCGACCCAGCGCAGATACCGGTCGAACTCGGCCCGGCTCGGCCGTTCGAAGCCGGCGGCCAGTGAACGGTAGAAGAGCCGGTGCTCCACCAGGTACGCGAGGAACGAGTGCGGGCTGGTCGGCAGGACCGGCGTCACCAGATCCTTCAGGTGCGACACCTGCAACAGCGCGTCCGGCAGCAGCATGCCGGGATGCCAGCTCACGGCCGGCCGCTGCTCGAACAGGCGCAGCCGCACGCCGCTCTCCGCGACGAGCAGCGCGGCGAGGCTGAGGTTCGCCGGTCCCGCGCCGATTCCGATGACGTCGAGGGTCATGCGAAGGACCCGCCCAGGGTCGCCCGGTCGAGCGCGAACGGCGCCAGCCGCGTTCCGCGCACGCCGGTGCAGACCCACTCGGCGACGAGGTCGGCGACGATCGCCCCGAACGGCATGCCGTGCCCGTTGAACCCGCCCACCGCCCAGACCGACTCGTCGACCCGTTCGGCGACCGGCAGCCCGTCCGCCGTGAACGCCATCGCGCCCGCCCACGAGTGCGCCGACCGCACCGGGCCCAGCGCGGGGAAGAGGCTCGGCAGCACCCGCAGCAGCGCCTCGTGCACCTCCGGCTGCGGCACCTGGCCCGTGGGGTCGGCCGGCGGCGCGGTCACCGTCCGGCACCCGCCGAGGATCACCGAACCGTCCGGATCCTGTTGCCAGTACACGCCGCTGTCGCTGATCGGCGCCGCCATGCCGGCCGGGAAGAGCGCCGGCATCGCGGGCGTGGCGATCACCTGCCCCTGCACCGGCCGGATCACGTCGGCCAGCCGCGGCACCAGTTCGCCGCTCCAGGCATTGACGGCGATCACCGCCTGGGCGGCGTGCACGACCCCGTGGTTCGTGTCGACGCGGACACCGGAGGGCGTCGCCCGCACCGCATTGACCGTGACCCCGGTGTGCACCGCGGCACCGAGCCGTCCGGCGGCACCGATGATCCCGTCGGTGACGGCCACGGAGTTGGCCAGCGCGCCGGAAACCGTGGTGCCACCGGCGATCCGGTCGTCGAGCGGCGTTCCGATGACGTGGGCCAGGTCGTCCCGGTCCAGCCAGGACATCGGGAAGCCGTCCGCGACGGAGAGTTCCACCTCGCGCTTCGCCAGGCGGACCTGCTCGCCGTCCAGCGCCAGTTCGATCAGATCGGTCGAACGGAGGTCGGCGGCGACACCCTCGTCGACGACGACCCGGGTCAACATGCGGGTGCCGTCGACGGCCAGGCGCCGGACGGCGCGCGCCACGGCCGGTCCGTGCTGGCGCACCACCTCCGAGTAGGCCCGCGCCGTGGTCGGAACGACGAAGCCGGCGTTGCGGCCGGTCGCTCCCGCGGCCACGCCGTCGCGCTCGAGCAGCAGCACCGAACGCCCGCGACGGGCCAGCCAGTAGGCGCAGCAGGAGCCGAGCAGCCCGCCGCCGATCACCACGACATCGGCCGAGGACGGCGGCGCCCCGGAGGCGAACGGTCGGCGTGCCGAGGCTCCCTGCCAGTAGGAGTAGGCAGCCATTCGCACCTCTCGGCCTCGTCGCAAAAATGTGCCGCCGACGCTAGGAGGAACGATCGGGGCGGGGCAATGTCCTCGTTCGCGGCGTCCTCAAGGAGGCACCGGAGTCCCCGGGAGGTATCCGAGATGATCGATTCGCAAGGTTCTCCGGCCAACAGGCAGTAGATCCACTAGTTCGTACCCGTCGGGGTACCTGATCTCCACATTTGAACGCGACCATTGCCCGCGTGAAATCGACATACCTGACCGCGACGGCGATCGTCGTCGCGGCGTTCCTTGCCCCGGGTGCGGCCACCGCCGCGCCGGCGGCGTCCACAGTGGACTATGTGGCGCTCGGGGACTCCTACGCCTCCGGCCTCGGGGCGGGCGGCGAGACCGGCACCTGCAAGGTCAGCCAGGGCGCCTACGCGACGCTCTGGGCGGCCGGCGCTCCCGAGGCGGTCACGCTGACGCAGAAGTCCTGTGCCGGTGCGACAACCGTCGACGTGGCCGGCCAGCTCGCCGCCCTGAACGACAAGACCGATCTGGTCACGCTGACCATCGGCGGCAACGACCTCGCGCTGCTCTCGGCGGTGCGGCTGTGCGCCGACCCGGCACAGGCGCAGGCGTGCGCGGCCAAACTGGCCGAGATCGAACGCCTGCTCACCACCGAACTACCCGGCCGCCTCGACGGGCTGTTCAAGGCCGTGAAGACCGCCGCACCGAAGGCGAAGCTGGCGGTCCTGGGCTACGCGCTGCCGTTCGAGGGCGCCGAGAGCTGCTCGCGGCTGCCGCTGCCCAAGACGGTGCGCGACTTCGGCGACAAAGCCGTCACCGGCCTGAACGCCGCCCTCCGCGCCCAGGCCACCGCTGCCGGCGCGACGTACGTCGACGTGACGAAGCCGTTCGCCGGACACGGTCTCTGCTCCACCGCGCCGTGGCTCATCGGCGTCGAGGGGCTCAACGCCGGCACCACCCTGCACCCGTCGGCACAGGGCCAGACGCAGGGCTACCTCGCGGCGCTGACCGCGGCGGTCGGCACGCCGCAGGAGTTCCTCGCCGGGCTCGAACCGCCGGCCGCCTCGCCGTCGCCGTCCGCTTCGCCGTCGCCGTCCCCGACGAAGGCGCCCGGGGCCGGCGGTGGACTCCCCGTCACCGGCGTGAACGTCTGGTGGCTCGTCGGCATCGGCACCGCGCTGCTGCTGGTCGGGGCGGTCCTGTTCCGTGTGCTCCGGCCCCGCCGGATCCACACCCTGACCCCCTGAACTCCCGCTGTGCCGGAAGGCCCTCCCACCCAGCGGTGCGAGGGCCTTCGCCGTCCTGATTCGCCCTTTCAGGCAATATCACCTCAAGCCAGACTTCCTCTTGCATCGCAATCGGACGGCGCCTATTTTCGGCCGGTTAGGAAAGCGCTTTCCCGTTCCAGGCGGGCCGCGTGACCTCACCCCCCCCCTCCGAAAGGTGAAGCACGAATGAGACGAGCAGTCGCTCTCCGGCTGGCAGCCGGAGGAGCCGCCGCGTTCGCGGGCGCGGGCGTCGTGTTGGCGCTGCAGGTGCCGAACGCCTTCGCGGCAGACAACCTGAGCATCGGTGCCGGCGCCGACGGCTCCAGCAAGGCCGGCGGGACCAGTTACGGCAACGTGATCGACGGCAACACCGGCACCTACTGGGCGCCGAGCGGCTCGACCGGTTCCGTCTCGGTCAAATGGAGCAGCGCGACGACGGTCTCCTCGGCCGTCATCAAGGAGTCTCCGGGCGGCGGCTCGATCGGCGCCTGGCGGGTCCTCAACCACGACTCGGGTGCCGTGCTCGCCAGCGGCAGCGGCAGCCCCGGCAACGTCAGCTTCTCCTCGACCTCGCTGAAGAAGGTCACCTTCGAGATCACCAGCGCCTCGAGTGCGCCACGCATCGCCGAGTTCGAGACGTACGCCGGCGGCAGCTCGAACCCGACCTCGGGTCCCACGGCCGGCCCGACGACCAGCCCCACCAAGAGTCCGACCCCGGGCCCGAGCAACGGCAGCGGCACCCCGACCGGCCAGTGGCCGACGTCGGCCGGTTCGGTGTCGGTCAGCGGCGTCATCTCGGTCTCCGGCACGTTCGACGGCGGCATGAAGACGTACTGCTGCGCCGGCGACGGCAGCGGCAGCGAGAGCCAGGACCCGATCTTCAAGCTGGCGAACGGAGCCACGCTCAAGAACGTCATCCTCGGTTCGCCCGCCGGTGACGGCGTGCACTGCGAGGGCACCTGCACCCTGCAGAACGTCTGGTGGAACGACGTGGGCGAGGACGCCGCCACGTTCAAGGACACCAGCGGCGGGACGTCCTACGTCATCGGCGGCGGCGCCAGATCCGCCGGCGACAAGATCTTCCAGCACAACGGCAAGGGCACGGTGAAGATCACCGGGTTCTACGCCAAGACCGGCGGCAAGCTCTATCGCGCCTGCGGCAACTGTTCCAGCTCGTACCAGCGGCACGTGATCGTCGACAACGTGCTCCTGGACGGCGTCGGGATGGTCGCCGGCATCAACAGCAACTGGGGCGACACCGCCACGCTCACCCGGATCACGACGAGCACGGGCAAGACCGTCTGCGGCAAGTACCAGGGCGTTCCGAAGGGCAGCGAGCCGACCTACCTCGGCGAGGGCTGGAACGACGCCAACTGCAAGGTGACCAGGAGCGACGTCACCTACAGGTGAGGCACTCGCACCAGGGGCGCCCACCGCATCCGGTGGGCGCCCCTCGGCGCTCCACGGGCGGGGCATCGGCCCGGTCGACAACGACCGTTGCCGCCGGCACAAGGCTCTAGCATGGGGGCGTGGCTCGCGACGACGAGGCAGACGACCTGGCCCACCGCATGCAAATCGTGGCGGCCCGGGAAAAGCTCGTCGACGAACGGGACGGCCTCGCCGATCAGCGCGACGCCGACGCCGACCAGCGGGACATCAACTTCGAGACCCGGTTGAGCGCACACGACAAAGCAGCCGCCGAGGGGCACGCCGCCGCGCAGGACCGCGACCGCCGCCTCGACCTGCGATCGCAGCGACTGGCGGACCGGGAGGCCCGAGCCGACCGGCGGGACGCCGACGCCGACCGGCGCACAGCCGTCGCCGACGAACGCGAGCGCCTCGCCGATCTGCGCGAACGCGAGGCCGACGAACGCGACCGGGTCGCCGACGAACGCGAGATCCGAGCGGAGCTGAGCCGCTGGGACGAGCAGCCCCGGTAACCGGCTCCGTCCGCGGGGGACACGGCGCTACGCAGAACGGCACCGCGGTACCACCCGGTCGCGGGGCAATGATCTTGGGCCCGCGGACCTGGCAGCGCAGTGGCCGATCGAAGCGAAGCGGGATCGGCCCGGAGCGGTCCGCCGCGGGAGCAGCGGTAGCAGTCCGGCGGACCGTGGCAATGAGGCGAAGCTGAGACGACCGTTAAAGCGCTCGGGCGTCGGCCGACTACGGGCCGTGGCCTTGACCCGGCGGTGTTGTCGGGTGCGATGCTGGTCTTCCGCTCCTCCCCTGCTCATGAGCTCCATTTCTTTGGTATGCGTAAGAGCGCGGTCCCCTGCGACGCTCTAATCCTGACCTCAGGTTGATCAAGGAAAATGGGCGCCAAAGCATCTACTGGAAGGGGGCGGCCGGCGTGCGGATCATGATCGCGGATGACGATGCGGCCATCCGTGAGTCGCTGGAGCGGGTGCTCCAGGTCGAGGGTTACGACACCAGCACCGTCGCCAACGGTCTCGCCGTGCTCGACGGGGTCGACGGGGCCGCCGGTGACACGCTGGATCTGCTGATCCTCGACGTGATGATGCCCCGCCTCGGCGGGTTGGAGGCCTGCCGGCGGTTGCGGGCCGCGGGTCGGGATCTGCCGGTGCTGATGCTGACCGCCCGTGACCAGGTCTCCGACCGGGTGGCGGGACTGGACGCGGGCGCCGACGACTACCTGCCCAAGCCGTTCGCCACCGAGGAGTTGCTGGCCCGGGTGCGGGCCCTGCTGCGCCGGCGCACGCCGACCGACGAGGAGTCGCAGGTCCTGTCGTACGCCGACGTCCGGCTCGATCCCGACAGGTTCGAGGCGTGGCGGGGCGGGCGGGCGCTGCGCCTGACCCGGACCGAGTTCTCCCTCCTGGAGGTCCTCGTGCGCAACGCGACCCGGGTCCTGACCCGCGACGCGCTGTTCGAGGCGATCTGGGGCTTCGACATGAGCGCCACCGCCAACAATCTCCAGGTATACGTGAGCTACCTGCGCCGCAAGATGGAGGCCGAGGGTGAACCGCGATTGATCTACACGCTGCGCGGCCTGGGATACACGTTGCGGGAGACTCCTCCGTGAGCAGGCACGCCCGCCGGGAACCGAGCCGGCTGACCCGATGGTGGCGCCGGCAGTCCCTGCGGACCAGGCTGACGGTGATCGCGGCGACGGCCATCGCGGTCAGCGTGTTCCTGGCCTTCCAGGTGGCCAGCGAGCTGATGGACCGGAAGCTGCAGGACACCGCCGAGGAACAGCTACGCGCCGACTCCCGTGTCCTGGCGACGGACGTGGAGCGCGCCGGTCCGGCGCAGGTCCAGCTACGGCCGTACCCGGGATCCGGTCGGCTGGTGCGGGTCATCCTGCCCGACGGCTCGACCCGGACGCCGGCCGGCCAACCCGCCCTGCCCCCCGTCAGCAAGAGCGCCGCGCGCGTGGCACGGGGCGGGCCGGCCGACGTCATGGAGTCGATCGGCGGCACCGAGGGCTACCTCATCTACACGCTGCGGGCCGGCGGCGGCGCGGTCCAGGTGGCGAGCCTCGCCGACGACAGCCCGATCAACGAGTTCGGGTTCGGCATGCTGCTGATCGGGCTGCTCTGCGTGGCCGGCGGCGCCCTTGTCGGGCGGACCGTGGCGCGGACCGCGCTCGCACCGGTCGACCGGCTGACCGCCGCCGCGGTACGTGTCGCGCACACCCGGGACCTCGACGCCGACATCCCGGACGAGGGCGGTGGGGAGATCCGGCGGCTGATCCAGTCGATCAACAACATGCTCGCCGCGCTCCGGGACTCCCGGCAGGCCCAGCGGCTGCTCGCCGAGGACGCCGCCCACGAGCTCAAGACCCCGCTCACCAGCCTGCGCGTCAACGTCGAGCTGTTGATCCGGCTCGATCGGCGCGGCACGCTGGACAGCGCGCTGCCGGCGGAGAGCCGGACCCGGCTGCTCAACGATCTCGGCGCCCAGGTGGTCGAGTTGAGCACCCTTGCCGCGGAGCTGACCGACCTGGCGCGCGGTGACGTCACCGACGAGAGCACCGCGCTGCTCGACCTCGCCGACGTGGTGGTGGCCGCCGCGACCCGGGCGCGTTCGCGCATGCCCGACATCGAGCTCGCGCTCGACGTGAACTCCGTGTGGGTGAGCGGGCGTCCCGCTGCGCTCCAGCGGGCGGTGCTCAACCTCATCGACAACGCCGGCAAGTGGTCCCCCGAGGACCAGCCGATCCAGGTCCGGCTCTGTGCCCAGGGCGCGTCGGCGGTGCTCGAGGTCGACGACGCCGGGCCGGGCATCGACGCCGCTGATGCACCGCGGGTGTTCGACCGGTTCTACCGAGCCGACAGCGCCCGAGGGTTGCCGGGATCCGGTCTGGGGCTGTCGATCGTGCAGCGGGTCGTCGACGCCCACGGTGGCCGGGCCGCCGTGTCCCGTTCCGCACGCGGTGGCGCGCTGCTTCGGGTCGAACTTCCGGCCGCGAGCCCGCCCGCCCCGATCGCGCAGCTCACCGCCGGGGAGCACTCCCCGATGCGCTGACCCGGCCGCCCCGCCGCCCTGCCGCCCCGGCGCTCCGGCGCTCCGGCGTTGGGCAAGGGCCGGTGGGCCTCGGGTATGGCACCGCGCGGCTCACCGTCGAGGCGGGCACCGCGATGCGCAGCCGTCGGCCATGGCCCCCACGGGGCTCACCGTCAACGCCGGACACACCGCCATGCGCCGATCCGGCCACACGGCGCACGGCCAAAGGGCCGCAACCCTGGGACATGGCCCCGCGCGGCTCATCGTCTACTCAGGACACCGCGGTGCACCGACCCCCGGCGCCGGCCACACGGCACAGCGCCAAAGGACCGCAACCCTCGGACCTGGTCCCGCGCGGCTCACCGCCGACGCGGGACACCGCGATGCACCGACCCGGGCCCCGGACGCACGGCACAGGACAAGCGACCCATCACCGGGCGGCAGGGCACCGCGATGCGCCGACCCGGTCCCGGCGCGTGCGCAGGACCGAAGGACGGCGACCGTCGGACCCAAGAAAATCCGGGACGGGCCTGGGGCCCATCCCGGATCTCGTCCGTACTGCCGCGCTTACCGTTGCAGCACGTACTCCTCCTCGTCGAGGAGCGCATGTTTTCCGCTCGGCGGCTCCGAAGGACCGGACAGCTGGCTCGGCCACCACATCCGCCGGCCGATCAGCAGGGTCAGGGCGGGCACCAGGACCGACCGCACGAGCAGGGCATCGAGCAGTACGCCGAAGGCGACCAGGAACCCGACCTCGACCAGCATCACCAGCGGAAGTGAGGCGAGGACCGCGAAGGTGGCCGCCAGAACCACGCCTGCCGAGGTGATGACGCCACCGGTGGCCGACAGGGCCTTGAGCATGCCGTCTCTGGTGCCGAGGCGCACGGCCTCCTCCCTGGCCCGGTGGGTCAGGAAGATGTTGTAGTCCACGCCGAGCGCCACCAGGAACAGGAATGCCAGCAGCGGCACCGTATAGTCGATCCCCTTGAACCCGAGGACCGTGTCGAAGATGAACACGCTGCCACCGAAGGCCGCGGCGAACGAGACGACCACGGTGGCCATCAGGACCAGCGGGGCCACGATCGCGCGTAGCAGCAGCCCGAGGATGATCAGGACGACGGCGAGCACCAGCGGGATCACCAGCTTCTCGTCGCGCCTGGTGGTCAGCTCGGTGTCGAGGTTCTCCGCACTCGGCCCGCCGACCATCGCCTCCGCCCCACGCACCGCGTGCACGGCGGCGCGCACCCGCTTGATCGTCTCGTACTCGGCGGGGGTTTCCGGCTCATCCTTCGGGAACACGGAGATGTCGACCCAGCCACCCCTTGTCTCACCCGGGAAGGCCTGAGCCACACCTGGAGTGCGCTTGGCGACGTCGAGCACCCGGTCCTGGTAGGCCGGCCGCGTGTAGATCGTCATGGGCATGCCGCCGAGCTCCGGGAAGTTCTGACGGAGAGTGGTGAAGCCGGCGACCGACTCCGGCGTGGACAGGAACTGGTCCTGCTCCCGCAGGGCGCTGGTGTTGCCCGTCAGGCCGACGGTGAGCACGCCGAGGACTCCGAGCGAGGCGATCGTGGCCACCCACCGGCGGCGGCTGATGGCGGCGCCGAGACGTCCCCACAGGCCCACCTTCTCCTGCATGGACGTGCTGAACCGCGGGATC
>NZ_BOPF01000055.1 GCF_016863615.1 Virgisporangium aliadipatigenens
GGAGCGCTCGTCGGCCTGCAGCTGGGACCCCTTGCCGGTGAACAGTTCGACGACCCGTCGACACGGGTGCTGGTGTCGATCGTCGTCATCTTCGGGCTCGCCGTCGTGGGGCAGGCGCTGTCCGGGTTCCTCGGATCCCGCGTGCGCAACGTCATCAGCAACCGCCACGCCCAGCGGGCCGACGACGTCGGTGGCGCCTTCGTGTCGATGGTCGCGGTGCTGCTCGTCATCTGGCTCGTGGCGGCGCCGCTGAGCCAGTCGTCGCTGCCGTGGCTGGCCCGTTCGGTCAGCAACTCGGCAATCATCGGCGCGGTCGACAAGGTCATGCCCGACAGCGCGCGTGCGCTTTCCGAGGCGCTGCGCGACACCGTGGACACCCGTGGCTTCCCGCGGGTCTTCGACGGGCTGGTCCCCACCCGCGAACGCGAGGTCGCCAGCCCCGATCCCGCCCTGGCCGGTTCGCCGCTGGTGCAGAAGAGCCGCGCCTCCGTGGTGAAGGTGCTCGGCAACGCGCAGTCCTGCCAGCGGCGCATCGAGGGCACCGGCTTCGTCTATGCCGGCGAACGCGTCATGACCAATGCGCATGTCGTCGCCGGCACCAAGTCCGTGCAGGTCGAGACGGCCAACGGGCGTAAGCCGGGGCGCGTGGTCGTGTACGACCCCGACCGGGACCTGGCCGTGATCTACGTGCAGGGGCTCAATGCGCCGCAGCTGAAGTTCGCGGACAAGGAGGCCAACAGCGGCGCCGACGCGGTCGTCCTCGGGTATCCGCTCGACGGGCCCTACGACGCGCAGGCCGCACGGGTGCGGGAGGTCCGGGAGATCACCGGTCCGGACATCTACGACTCCGGCCGGGTGACCCGCGAGGTTTACACCATCAAGGCGCTGGTCCGCAGCGGCAACTCCGGCGGGCCGCTCATGTCGACCGACGGCTCGGTGCTCGGGGTGATCTTCGCGGCGGCGGCCGACGATCCGCAGACGGGCTTCGCGGTCACGGCCAAGGCGGCGGCGGAGGTGGCCGAACTTGGCCGCACCCGGACGGACAGCGCCGGCACCGGCGAGTGCGCCTGATCCCTTGCCGCCCCG
Organism: Virgisporangium aliadipatigenens; assembly: GCF_016863615.1. Classification (GTDB taxonomy): domain Bacteria; phylum Actinomycetota; class Actinomycetes; order Mycobacteriales; family Micromonosporaceae; genus Virgisporangium; species Virgisporangium aliadipatigenens. The sequence continues at coordinate 1,087 of NZ_BOPF01000055.1, forward strand.
CCTCCGGGCCTCCCACTTCGGGGGCGGGGAGCGCGGGTCAGCGGGAGTGGCGGCCGCGTTGCAGGTACCGGCGCGCATAACCACGCCGGTGCAGCAGCAGGATCGCGACCGCCAGCACCAGCACGACGGCCAGCGTCGCGGTCGGCACCGACGACGAGCCGGACAGGAGTGTGCCCGCGGCGCCGTGTGCCGGGGCGCTCGACGATCCGGGCTTCGACGACGAGGGGTTCTTCTGGCCGGGTGCGGGCTGGTCGGCGGGTGTGCCGGCCTGGGCGGGGTTGCCGGCGTCGGGGTCGTTCGCCGGGGGCGCCGGGGCACCCGCCGAGCCGCCGCGGCTGGTCGCCGGCGACCCGGCCGGGCCGGTGAGCGGGTTGGCGCTGACCAGGGTCACCTCGGCCGTGAGTGCGGCCAGCGGGTCGATCTGCCCGAAGCCGTACCGGTCGTCGCGTCCGTCGGCACCGAGGTCCACGGCGGTGCTGATGAGCCGGTTGATGACGTTCGCGGCGCTGAGGTTGGGATAGCGGGAACGCACCAGCGCCGCCGCGGCCGCCACGAGCGGGGACGCGAAGCTGGTGCCCTGCACCTTCCAGTAACCGCCGGGGCGGGCACCGAGCAGGCTGGCGGCGGGTGCGCTCAACACGGTCTGCGGGCCGGTGAGCGAACCCTGCCAGAGGCGTTCGGGGCCGGGGTTGGTGCCGTTGGTCCAGTCCGCCCAGCCGGTGCCGCCGGTGACCGAGGGTGGTGCGCGCAGGCCGGTGACGGCCAGCACCCCGGGCTGCCGCGCCGGGTACCACACCTGCGGCGGACCGTTGGTCTGGGCGACGTTGCCGGTGCACGCCACGACGATGACGTCGCGGCTGGCCGCGTAGGCGACGGCGTTGGCCAGCACCTCGGACTCGGCGAGCCCACCGAGCGAGAGGTTGACCACGGATGCGCCGTGGTCGACGGCCCAGCGCAGGCCGTGCGCGACGACGGCGGCGTCCTCGTACCTGTTCTGCTCGTCGAGCACCCGCACGGGAAGGATCTTCGCGTCGGGCGCGATCCCGACGACGCCCGCATCGTCACGCTCGCCGGCGATGAGCGCGGCGACGGTGGTGCCGTGGCCGACCGGGTCGGTGCGCGCGTCGCCGCCCTCCTTGACCAGGTCGATACCGGGGAGCACCTGCCCGATGAGGTCGGGGTGGGTGGCGTCGACGCCGGAGTCGAGGACCGCCACGATCACGCCCGAACCGGTGGTGTGGCGCCACGCGGCCTCGGCGTTGAGCGCCCCGAGCTGCCACTGATCGTCGCGCACCCAGTCGGCCCGCGCGATCGTGGGCACGCCGAACGTGCACGAGACGATCACGGCAATCGCCAGGACAGCGCGCAGAGCGGTCCACAGGCGGGTCGGGAGATAGCGCACGGTGCGTCCATTCTGGCCGTTGGGCGCAAGACGGGCGAGAGGGTTCCTGGGTATTTCTGGCGTTTTCTTTCGGCCCGGACGGGCAGGATCTGGGCTACTCCCGGAATGCGAGCTGGATCAGGCGAACGCCCTCACGACGCGTGATCAATCGACCGCGCCCCGGCGGCAGTGGCTCCGGGCGGACGTTACCGATCAAGCTACCTTCATCGCGACTGCCCGAGAGCACCAACCCCGGCCCCGACAGCTCCCGCATGCGCTGGATCACCGGGTCGTAGAGCGCCCGGCCGGCGCCCCCGGTACGCCGGGTCAGCACCAGGTGGAACCCGATGTCCCGGCCCTGCGGCAGGTAGTCCATCAGCGAGTGCAGCGGATTGACCCCGCCCGAGGAGACCAGGTCGTAGTCGTCGACGAGGAGGAACACCTCCGGCGCGTCCCACCACGACCGCGTGCGCAGCTGCTCGGCGGTCACGTCCGGGCCGGGCAGCCGCAGCTGCAGGCGCCCCGCGACGGCGTCCATCAGGTCCTTGGCCTGCTGCGCGGCGCTCCCGTAGCCGATGAGATGTTCGCCGGCGATGCCGCCGAGCAGGCCGCGCCGGTAGTCGATCAGCAGGATGCGCGCCTGGTCGGGGGTGAAGCGGGCCATGATCGTGGCGGCCAGCGCCCGCAGGAACGACGTCTTCCCGCTCTCCGCGTCGCCGAACAGCAGCAGGTGCGGCTCGGTCGCGAAGTCCAGCAGCACCGGCCCGAGGTCGGACTCGTCGATGCCGATCGGCAGCGCCCACGGGCGTTCGTGGAGGGCGGCTGTCGCGATGTCGGCGTACGGCACCACCTCGGGCAGCAGCCGCACGCGTGGGGCCCGCGGACCCGGCCACGCGTCGGCGATCGCCTTGATCAGGTCGGCCGGCTCGCCGGTGCCCAGGCGGGGCACGCCGCCGAGGAAGTGGTGCTTGTCGACGGTGAGCCCGTGCCCCGGGCCGGCGGGCACCTGACGCGCCAGGCGCCGGTCGACCTCGGAGTCGCTGGGGTCGCCGAGGCGCAGCTCCAGCCGGGTGCCGAACTGGTCGCGGATGCTCGGCCGGAAATCGTTCCAGCGCATGGCGGCCGCCACGACGTGAATCCCGTACGCGAGCCCACGGGTGGCGAGGTCGGTGATGGTCAGCTCGAGCTCGTCGTAGTCGGTGCGCAGGGTGCTCCACCCGTCGATCACCAGGAACACGTCCCCGTAGGGATCGTCGCCCGGTGCGGTGGCGCGGCGGCGCCGGTACTCGGCCATCGATTCGATGCGCTGCTCGGCGAACCGGCGTTCGCGCGCGGCGAGCAGCGAAACGATCTCGGCCACGGTGCGGCGCACCGACGTGGTCTCCTGCCGGCCGGCCACCCCGCCGACGTGCGGCAGGTCGGCGAGCCCACCGAGCGCACCGCCGCCGAAGTCGAGGCAGTACACCTGGATCTCGCCGGGCGTGTGCGTGAGGGCGAGCGCGGTGACGAGGGTCCGCAGCAGCGTGGACTTGCCGCTGCGCGCCGAACCGACCACCGCGACGTGCCCGGCCGCGCCCTCGAGGGCGAGCCACATCGGGTCGTGTCGCTGCTCGAGCGGCTTGTCGATCATGCCCACCGGCACCCGGAGCGCGCCGTGCAGGCCGGAGTCGGCGACGGTCAGCCCGCGGGCCGCGTCGACGGCCGGCACACCGAGCAGCGCGTCGAACGCGGGCGCGTCGACCAGCGGCGGCAGCCACACCTGATGCGCCGGAACGCCCTGCCCGGCCAGCCGCCCGACCATGACGTCCAGCAGGGTCGGGCCCTGCTCCCGCTGCTCCCGCACCGGAGCGGGTGCGGGCGGGAGGGAGACGTCGTGCGTCGAGTAGTCGAGCACCGGCGACCGGCGCAGCGCGTCGGGGGCGGCGTGCGGCGGCCGGTAGGCGCCGGAGGCGTACGCCGCGCGGAAGCGCACCAGCGGCTCGGTGCCGAACTTCAGGTAGCCGTGCCCGGGCGAACGCGGCAGCTCGTAGGCGTCCGGCACACCCAGCACGGCGCGCGACTCCAACGCCGAGAACGTGCGCAGTCCGACCCGGTACGACAGGTGCGTGTCGAGCCCGCGCAGCCGCCCCTCCTCCAGCCGCTGCGAGGCGAGCAGCAGGTGCACGCCGAGCGAACGTCCCACCCGTCCGATCTGCACGAACAGGTCGATGAGGTCGGGCTTGGCGCTGAGCAGTTCGCTGAACTCGTCGCAGATGATCAGCAGCGTCGGCAGCGGCGCGAGCGGCGTGCCGGCCGCGCGTGCGGCGTCGTAGTCGCGGATCGACGCGTAGTTGCCCGCCGCGCGCAGCAGCTCCTGGCGGCGCACCAGCTCGCCGTTGATCGCCTCGGTCATGCGGTCGACCAGGTACAGCTCCTCGGCGAGGTTGGTGATCATGGCGGCCACGTGCGGCAGCCGCCCCAGCGGGGCGAACGTCGCACCGCCCTTGAAGTCGACGAGCACGAAGTTGAGCGCCCCGGACGCGTGCGTGGTCGCCAGGGCCAGCACCAGCGTGCGCAGCAGCTCGGACTTGCCCGAACCGGTGGCCCCGATGACCAGCCCGTGCGGCCCCATGCCGTCCTGCGCGGACTCCTTGAGGTCCAGCTCGACCGGCTGCCCGTCGGTGCCGACGCCGATCGGGACCCGCAGCCGCTGGCGCTGGGGCCGGGGCGCGGCGGCCCGCACCACGTCGAAGCCCGCGGGGTCGCGGATGTCGAGCAGCGCGGCGAGGCCGGCGTCGCGGCGCAGCGGCTCGTCGGCGCCGGACGCGGTACCCACCGGGCGTTTGGGCGCCAGCGCGCGGGCCAGCGCCTCGGCCTCCACGCGGCTGAACGCGTCCGGCCGGCCGGCCTCGCCCGACTCGTCGAGCGTGGCGGTGCGCAGGATCCCCGCGCCGGCCGAGAGCACCAGCATCGTGCGGTCGAGCAGCCGTGGCGGCGAACGGTCGAGGTCGATCAGGGTCACCCCGTCGAACGCCCGCTCGCCGGAGAGCTGCTCCGCCCCGGCCGGATCGCCCCCGTCGAGCACCACGACGACGTGCGGGGTGGCCGCGCTCGCCGTTCCCACATAACGGGGTCGGCCGGAGATGAGCGGCGACAGGCGCTCCTCCAGCACCGCGGCGCTGGTGGCGACCAGGCGCACGGGCCCGGCGCCGTCGACGGCGCTCGGGTGCATGGCGTGCGGCAGCCACTTGGTCCACTCCCACTCGGCGCGGCGGTCCGGCGCCGCGCACACGGCGATGACCAGGTCGTCCGGCGAGTGGAAGACGGCGAGCTGGCCGAGCATCGCCCGGGTGAGGTCGCGCGCCGCGTCGCCGCCGCGCACGAAGACCCGCGCGAACGAGCGCACCGACACCGCCACCGGCAGGTCCGGCACCACGGAGTAGGTGTCGAGGAACCGGCGCAGCGCCAGCGCGGTGACCGGCTCCAGATCCTCCAGCTCGGAGGAGACGGGCGGGACGAGCGGCGTCGCCAGGGTCTGCGGCCCGACGCCGACCCGCACCACCCCGAAGTCCCCGTCGGAAACCCGACGCTCCCAGATGCGGTGACTCTCCGCGGCGCACCACAGCTGTCCCGGCTCGGGGTGCCGGTAGTGCAGCGCCTCCCGCTGCCGGCGCGCGGTCTCCCGCACCCGACGCCGCAGAACGGCGAGTTGGCGCAGGTAGTCGCGCCGGGCGGCGATCATCTCGGCCTTCTTGGGCTGGCCGCCGCCGGAGCCCCACGTGGTGGCGAGCATCCCCAGCGTCGACAGGCCGAAGATCGCGCCCACGATCAGCGAGTAGCGGTCGCCGCTGCGGCCGGCGAAGAGCAGCGCGGTCGCGACGGTGCCGAGCAGCATCGGCAGGAACTGCACCAGCTGCCCCCACCGGGACCCGACCGGCTCCGGCACGGGTGGCGGCGCGGGCACCGGGACCTGGCCCTCGGGCAGCTCAGGGGCTGGTCGGCGGTCACCCCGACGCACGACGACAGTGCCCACCGCAGCCTCCCTCCCCATCGACGCGAGCCGGACCGGCGTCGACGCGGCGGCCGGCCGGGCTCCGCACGGCGCGACCGGCGACATCGACGCCGGCCTAAGGAGACTAGACGGCCGGTGTGACACTTCGGCACCCGATGATCACGCTGAGCGTCCATGATCGCGCCAGGCAAGCCGCATGATCACGGCGGGCGGTACACATGATCACGCTCCGCGTGGTACTCCTGGTCGATGCCCGCCGCATCGACCGGCCTCACTCGCGTCACCGTCGCCTCGCCGCAGCGCCGCGTCGACGTCGTGCTGCCGGACGCCGTCCCGCTGGCCGAGTTGCTGCCGGAGCTGCTGCGCCGTGCCGGCGACGGGCTCGCCGACGTCGGTCAGGCGCACGGCGGCTGGCTGCTGCACCGGGCCGATGGCACGCCGCTGGCCCCGACCGGTTCGCTCGCCGACGCGGCGGTCGACGACGGGACCGTGCTGCACCTCGTGCCGGCCCGCCAGCGGTGGCCGGAGCTGGAGTACGACGACGTCGTCGAGGAGATCGCCGCCGGGGCGCGCCGGCTCGGGCCCGTCTGGTCGCCCGACGCCACCCGCGCGGCGGCGCTCGCGATCGCGGGCGTTCTGGCCGTGGCCGCGCTGGTGGCGCCGCTGCGCGAGCCCGCCGCGGGTGACCCGACGGTGCTGCTCGGGGTGGCGGTGGCGATCCTGGGGGCGGCCGTCGTCGCCGCGCGCGCCTACGGGGAGGCCGTCGTCGGGACGGTGCTCGGTGCCTACGGGCTGCCGTTCGCGTTCGTCGGCGGGGTCGCGCTCGTGGGCGCCGGAAGCGGGGCGGCGCGGCTGCTCGGCGGTGCCGCCGGGCTGCTGCTGTGGTCCTGTGCCTCGGCCGTGCTGGTGGCCCGCGGGCTGCGGATCTTCGTGGCGGGTGCGACCGTCGGCGGCCTGTTCGGCGGCGCGGCGCTGCTCGCCCTGGCCGGCCTCGACGCCCGGGCCGCCGCCGTGCTCACCGTGCTCGCGGTCCTCGGCGTCACGATCGCCCCACCGGCAGCGGTCCGCCTCGGTCGCCTCCCGCTGCCGGTCGTCACCCTCCCCGACGACACGCTCGATTCGGTCGAACGCCATACGCGCACCGAAGCCGACCGTGCGCACCTGCGCGCGGCGGTCGCCCGTGGCGACGAGGTGCTGACGGGTCTGCTCACCGGCTGCGTGGTCGCCGCGGCCGGGGCGGCGTGGGCGCTGGTGCCCACCGGCACCGCGGGCCGAATCCTGACCACCGTCGCCGCGCTGGCGCTGCTGATGCGGGCGCGCCTGTTCGTGACGGTGCGCCAGCGCGTGCCGTTGCTCGCGGGCGGGGTGGCGCTGCTGCTGGCCGTGCCGGTGCTGGGCGGTTGGACGCCGGGGCGGGCGACGGCGCCGCTGCTGGCGTTCGGGGTGGTGCTCGTGGCGCTGGCCGGTGCGCGGTACCGCCGACGCACACCCTCGCCGTACCTGGGCCGGGTGGCGGACGTGGTGGACACGGTCTGCCTGGTGTCGGTGATCCCGCTCGCCGGCGCGGTGCTGGAGCTGTACACGTTCATGCGGGGCCTGTCCGGGTGACACCGCCCTGGGGCCACCCGGACGTTCCCACAGAGGATCTAGGGGTGGAGGTGGACGCCCGGCTCGTGGTAGGTGCCGTCGGCGATCCCCTTGCGGTACCGGTCGCGGGAGGCGTTGATCTCGCCCTCGGCCTCCGTGCGGCCGACCCAGGTGGCGCCCTCGACGCTCTTGCCGGGCTCGAGCTCCTTGTACACCTCGAAGAAGTGCTGGATCTCCAGCCGGTCGAACTCGAAGAGGTGGTGGATGTCCCGCAGGTGCTCACGTCGGGGGTCGTCGGCGGGCACGCACAGCACCTTGTCGTCGCCACCCTTCTCGTCGGTCATCCGGAACATGCCGATCGCGCGGCACTTGATGAGGCAGCCCGGGAAGGTCGGCTCCTGCACGAGCACGAGCGCGTCCAACGGGTCGCCGTCCTCACCGAGCGTGCCCTCGATGTAGCCGTAGTCGGCGGGGTACTGGGTCGCCGTGAACAACGTACGGTCGAGCCGGATCCGGCCGGTGGCGTGATCCACCTCGTACTTGTTCCGGTGGCCCTTGGGGATCTCCACCGTGACGTCGAAGTACTCCATATCAAACTGCTCCACTCATGTCAGAACCTCATCGTTACTGACGGCTAGTCTCCCTTACGGCGTGGGGACGAGGGGGAGGCACATGTCACAGGGGCGACAGACGCGCGCGCTCGTGGCGGGAGTGACGGCGTTCGCGCTGTGCTTCGGCGCGGCCGGCGCGATGCTGTGGCAGGGCGACTACCTGGCCGGACGCCTCGCCGGTGATCCGCCGACCGCGTGGCGCCCGGGCAGTGCGCCGGCGGCGCTGGCGGTCCTTCCGGCGGCGCAGGACGGCACATTGCCCGACCCCGCGAAGGTGGCGTCGGCGGTGACGCCCTTGGCCAGCGCGGCCGCCCTCGGCCCGAACGTCACCATGCACGTGATCGACGTCGTTACCGGCCAGGTGCTGGCGGGCAAGGGCTCGGACACGCCGACGACGCCGGCCTCCACCATCAAGATCACGACGGCCGTGGCGGCGCTGAAGACGTTCGGGCCGACGCATCGGTTCACGACGAAGGTGGTCGCCGGCAGCGCACCCGGGCAGGTCGTGCTCGTCGGCGCCGGCGACGCCACCATCGCCGGCGGCGCCACCGGCCGCTACCCGGGCGCGCCGAGCCTGACCGCGCTGGCCGGCCAGGTGAAGAACGCGCTCGGCGGGCAGGCCGTCACCTCGGTGGTGGTCGACGCGACGATCTTCGGCGAGCCGCGGGTCGGCCCGTGGGACAGCGACATCGCCACCAACGGCGTCGTCGCGCCGATCACCGGACTGATGGCCGACGGCGGGCGGGTCAACCCGAAGGACACCGCCGGCTCCACGCGCCGGTACACCGATCCCGATCTGGCCGCCGGTCAGATCTTCGCGAAGGCGCTCGGCGCCACCGGCACCGTCACCCGCGGCACCGCCCCGCAGGGCGCCGCGGAACTGGGCTCCGTGCAGTCCCAGCCGCTCGCGCACCAGGTCGAGTTCATGATCACCGACAGCGACAACGTCATCGCCGAGTCGCTGGCCCGGCACGTGGCGATCAAGCGCGGCCAGCCGGCGACGTTCGAGGGCGGCGGGGTGGCGATCCGCGACGCCGTCGGCGAGCTGGGCCTGCCGGCGGCCGAACTCACCCAGGTCGACGGCAGCGGCCTCGCCCGCGGCGACCGCGTCAGCCCGTCCCTGCTGGCCGAGATCGTGGCCATGGCCGCCAAGCCCGAACATCCGGAGCTGCGCGCCCTCATCACCGGCCTCGCCGTCGCCAAGTACACCGGCACCCTGGCCGAACGCTTCGCCAAGCCCACCATCGACGCCCCCGGCGCGGTGCGCGCCAAGACCGGCACGCTGCGCTCGGTCAGCGGCATCGCCGGAGTGGTCACCACGAAGGACGGGCGGCTGCTGGCGTTCGCGATCCTCGCCGACAACGTCCCGGTCGGTGGGACGGGCCCGGCACAGGACGCGCTCGACAAGATCGCCGTCGCCCTGGCGAACTGCGGCTGCTAAACCTCACAGCCAGCAACCGCGACGCCGGTCGCATGCGGCGACGGCCGGGTAACGTGGGGGCATGGTGCAGTTCGTCGATTGGGACGTCGCCGCGGCAACAGCCGGTGCGCTCGGCAAGTCCGGCCCCCGGGTCACCTACGAGGAGGCCGCCGCTGCCGTCACCGAGCTGCGCGACCTGACCGACGAGGCGGCCCGCCACGTCGCCGAGTACACCGGGCTCACCGCCCCGGCGGCCCCACCCGTGCGGATCGTCGACCGCCGCGACTGGGCCTCCGTCAACATCAACGGGCTGCGCGAGGTCGTCAACCCGCTCGCCGAACGCCTCGCCAACGGCAAGGTCGGCAACAACGTCGGCACCGCCATCGGTTCGCGGATGACCGGTGTGCAGGCCGGCACGGTGCTCGCCTACCTCTCCGGCCGGGTGCTCGGTCAGTACGAGGTGTTCTCCGGCGACCCGGGGCAGCTGCTCCTCGTCGCGCCCAACATCGTCGAGGCCGAACGGAAGCTCGGCGCCGACCCGCGCGACTTCCGGCTCTGGGTGTGCCTGCACGAGGTCACCCACCGGACGCAGTTCACCGCGGTGCCGTGGCTGCGCGCGCACTTCCTCGGCGAGGTCCAGGCGTTCGTGGACGCGTCGCAGCTGGACAAGGACCAGATGTTCGAGCGGGTGCGGCGCGGGGTGGCGACGGTCGCCGACGCCACGCGCAATCCGGACAGCCGCGCGTCCGTGCTGGACCTGGTGCAGACCCCCGCGCAGCGGGCCGTGCTGGACCGGCTGACCGCGCTGATGACGCTGCTCGAGGGGCACGCCGAGTTCGTCATGGACGGGGTGGGGCCGGAGGTCGTGCCGTCCGTCGCGGAGATCCGCGCCAAGTTCAACCGGCGGCGCAGCGAGGGCAACCCTGTGGAGAAGATGGTCCGGCGGCTGATCGGCATCGAGGTCAAGATGCGCCAGTACGCCGAGGGACGTCGGTTCGTGCACAAGGTCGTCGAGCGGGTCGGGATGTCCGCGTTCAACAAGATCTGGTCGTCGCCGCTGACCCTGCCCCGCCTTCCCGAGCTCTCCGACCCGGACCTCTGGGTCGCGCGGGTCGCCCCGGTCGCCGGCTGATCGGTGGCAGGGCTCGCCCCTCCCGTCGCCGCCGTCCGGGTCGCCGTTCGACGAGCACTTCTGGGGGAACGCCCGGAGCGGCGTGTCCTGATCGCGTGCTCCGGGGGAGCGGACTCGCTCGCGCTGGCGGCGGCGGCGGCGTTCGTGGCGCCCCGGTTGGGGCTCCACTGTGGACTGATCACGGTCGACCACCGGCTGCAGGAGGGCTCCGGCGCGCGGGCCGAGAGCGTCGCCGCGTGGGGCCGGGAGGCCGGCCTGGCGCCGTCGATCGGCGTCGCCGTCGACGTGACCGGCCGGCCGGGCGGCCCCGAGGCGGCCGCGCGTGCGGCCCGGTACGAGGCCCTGTGCGCCACCGCGCGCGAGGTGGGCGCGTCGACCGTCCTGTTGGGACACACCCGTGACGACCAGGCCGAGACGGTGCTGCTGGCGCTGGCGCGCGGCGGCGGCCCGCGGGGCCTGGCGGGGATGCCGTCCCGGCGGGAGATCGACGGGATCGCGTTCCTGCGGCCGTTGCTGGACATCCGGCGGGCGGAGACCCGGGCCGCGTGCCTCGCGCTCGGGTTGACGCCCTGGGACGATCCGCACAACGCCGATCCGGCCTTCGCGCGGGCGCGGGTACGGGGTGCGCTGCCGACCCTCGTTCACACACTGGGTCCGAAGGTGATCGACAACCTGGCGCGCGCGGCGGCCCTGATCGCCGCGGACAATGCCGCCCTGGACGCGCTCGCCGCCCGCGCCGCGGAGGCCGCCCGCGATGGCGACGGCCTCTCCGCGGCCACCCTCGCCGCCGAACCGGCCGCCACCCGCACCCGCGTGCTGCGCCTCTACGCGGCCGAACTCGGCGCGAAGGCGCTCTCGCAGCGGCACATCGCGGCGCTCGACGCGCTGGTGTGCCAGTGGCGCGGCCAGGGGCCGGTGGCGCTGCCCGGCGGGATCCGCGTGGCGCGCCGCGACGGTCGCCTGCTGCAGGTTTAGGCTTCCATCGATCGATCGAGGGCAGGGGTGCACACGTGACCTGGGTTCCGCATCTGCGACGCAAGCCGCTGCACGCCCCGCGCGGCGTCGTGGCGACCAGCCAGCCGCTCGCCGCCGCCGCCGGGATGGCCGTGCTGCGCAGGGGCGGCAACGCCGTCGACGCCGCCATCGCGACGGCCGTCACGCTCGCGATCACCCAGCCCGGCTCGAACGACATCGGCAGCGACCTGTTCGCCCTCGTCTGGGACGGCCGCCGGCTGCACGGGCTGAACGCCTCCGGACGTTCGCCGGCCGGGCTGACCCTCGAACGCGCGCAGGCGCACGCGGAGGCGCCGGTGGCCGCGCTCGGCGGGACGCAGGGGACGGCGGCGCGGGCCGTTCCGGCGCGGGGCTGGCTGCCGGTGACCGTGCCCGGTGCCCCCGGCGGCTGGCGCGACCTGCACGAACGCTTCGGCGGGCTGCCGTTCCGCACGCTCTTCGAGGACGCGATCTGGTACGCCGAGCACGGCTGGCCGGTGTCGCCGACGACGGCGTTCCACTGGGGCAGGGCGGGCGTGGGGCTGTCCGGGCCGGAGTTCGCGGAGTGGCTGCGGGTCTTCAAGCCCGGCGGGCGCGCCCCGGCGGCCGGCGAGCACTTCACGAACGCCGACGCGGGCCGCACGCTCAGGCTGATCGCCGAGACCGGCGCGGACTCGTTCTACCGGGGCGAGACGGCCAAGGCGCTGGTGGCGTTCGCCGCGGAGACCGGTGGGCTGCTGACCGCCGAGGATCTCGCCGAGCACACCTCCACCTGGGTGGACCCCGTCTCGACCGGCTACCGCGATCACGAGCTGTGGGAGATCCCGCCGAACGGCCAGGGCGTCGCGGCCTTGCAGGCGCTGGCCGTGCTCGACGGGTTCGCGGGCACGCAGTCGGTGCACACCCAGATCGAGGCGATGAAGCTCGGGTTCGCCGACGCGCACGCGTACGTGGCCGACCCGTCGACGTCGGTCCCCGCCGAGGCACTGCTGGCGCCGGAGTACGTCGCGGCGCGGCGGGCGCTCATCGGCGACAAGGCCGGCGATCCCGGACCGGGCGACCCGGCCAGGGGCGGCACCGTCTACCTGTGCACCGCCGACTCGGACGGCATGATGGTCAGCCTCATCCAGTCCAACTACATGGGCTTCGGCTCGCACGTGGTGGCCCCGGGCACCGGCTTCACCCTGCAGAACCGCGGCGCCGGGTTCAGTCTCGACGCCGGCCACCCTAACGTCGTCGCGCCGCACAAGCGGCCGTACCACACGATCATCCCGGGCTTCCTGACGCGGGGCGGGGCGGCGGTGGGGCCGTTCGGCGTGATGGGCGGCCACATGCAGCCCCAGGGGCACGTCCAGATGGTGCTGTCCACAGTGGACGACGGCCTCGACCCGCAGGCCGCGCTCGACAGGCCCCGCTGGTACTGGCACGCCGGCAAACGGGTCCACGTCGAGCCGGACGTGCCCGCGGAGGTGCAGGACGACCTGCGCGACCGCGGCCACGAGCTGACCGTGACCGACGACCCGCCCTTCTACGGCTTCGGCCAGGCGATCTGGCGCGGCGCGGACGGCGGCCTGGTGGCCGGCACCGAACCGAGGGCCGACGGCGCCGCCCTGGGCTACTGACGCGCCGGATTTCTTACCGCACGCGAGCCCGGCAGCGGAGCGGTCGATCACGCCGAAGGCGGATCGACCCGGAGCGGTGCGCGCGGGAGCGTACGGTCGCGCGCCCGACGGACGCGCGTAAAAACTCTCTCTAGGCGGCTTTTCCTTTGAACGTGGCACGGTAGGAGTTCGGGCTCGTCTTCATGCGGCGGGTGAAGTGGTGGCGCAGGGTGGCGGCGCTGCCCAACCCGGTGCGGAGCGCGATGGCGTCCACGCCGAGGTCGGTGTCCTCGAGTAGGCGGCGGGCGAGCAGTACGCGCTGCGCGATCAGCCAGTCGTGCGGCGTCGCCCCCGTCTCCGCCCGGAACCGGCGCGCGAACGTCCGCGGCGCCATGTGCGCCCGCGCGGCCAGCGACTCCACCGTGTGCGCCTCGTGGAGCGTCTCAAGAACGACCGTCAGCAGGGGCTGCAGGGTCGGCGCCTCGGACGTGCGCGGCATCGGCGTCTCGATGAACTGCGCCTGCCCGCCCTCGCGGTGCGGCGGCACCACCATCCGCCGGGCCAGCGCGGTCGCCACCGACGAACCGTGCTCCTGGCGCACCAGGTGCAGGCACAGGTCGATGCTGGCGGCGGTGCCGGCGCTGGTCAGGATGTTGTCGTCGACCACGTAGAGCACATTGGGGTCGATCTTCGCCGCCGGATGGCGGCTCGCGAGCTCGTCGGTGTGCCGCCAGTGCGTGGTGCAGCACCGGTCGTCGAGCAGTCCCGCGACCCCCAACGCGTACGCCCCCGAGCACACGCTCATCACGTAGGCCCCGCGCGCGGCGGCCCGGCGCAACGCCTCCAGGACCTCCTCCGGCGGGTCCACAGACGTGTCGTAAGGCGGAACGGCCACCAGGTCCGCCTGCTCCAGCCGCTCCAGACCGTGGCTCGGCGTCAGCGCGAACCCGGCCTGCGTCCGCACCGGCGCACCGTCCGGCGAGCAGACCGCGAAGTCGTAGCCGGGCAGGCCGTCGGCGGTCCGGTCGTAGCCGAACACCTCGCACAACACACCCAGCTCGAAGACGGCGACCTCGGGCAGGACCAGGACCGCGACGTTGGCGAGCATGGTTCAGAAGGCTACCGCAAAGGTGGCAGGATGTTGAAGGTGCGTGGCGTTTCTGCCACTGTCGCCGCGGCTCGGGCGGGACCATGCTGGAAGCACAACCGGTGCACCGGCCAGACCACTCGAGACCTAAGGACTGGCCATGGAACTCGCTCTCTTCGTCTTTCTGCTCTGGCTCGTCGTCGCCTCGGCGGCCGGCTGGACCTCCGACACGCGCGACAGCGCCGACTGGCACGAGACCCACGAAGGTCTCCGGGTAAGCCGTCGGTGACCGTCCGGCGGCACCTCTTACCCGCCGTCGCGGCCGGTTCGACCGGCTGCGACGGCGGATTGTGAAATACGCCGGAACATCAGACCCCGCCCCTCCTTCGCCGGGATCATGCGGCACCCTTGTCGCATGGCCGAAGGCTCGTGGTACGCCGACGACATCGACCGCATGATCGTGACCGAGGAGGACATCCGCACCAGGACCGACGAGCTGGCCAAACAGGTGGCCGCCGACTTCGCCGATTCGGAGTCGGTGCTCCTGGTGGGAGTGCTCAAGGGCGCCATCATGTTCATGGCGGACTTCGCCCGCGCGCTCGGCCGGTACGGCCCGCCGGTCGAGGTGGAGTTCATGGCCGTCTCCTCCTACGGGCAGGGCACCACGTCTTCCGGTGTCGTGCGCATCCTCAAGGACCTCGACCGCGACATCGCGGGACGCAGCGTGATCGTCGTCGAGGACATCGTCGACTCCGGGCTCACCCTGTCGTGGCTTCTCAAGTACCTCGCCAGTCGGTCGGCCAAGTCGGTCGACGTGGTGACGCTGCTGCGCAAGCCCGACGCCGTGCGGGTACAGGTCCCGGTGCGCTACGTCGGGTTCGACATTCCCTCGGAATTCGTCGTCGGATACGGGCTCGACTACGCGGAGCGCTATCGGGAACTGCCCGGAGTGGGCGTGCTGAAGCCGTCGGTCTACGGGCGTTCCTGACGAATTAGGCCCATTTGCCGCCTGCGAGGGCTGTGAATCCCCCAAGGTGTTAACGGGCGATCCACGACACCTCCAAGCACGGTGTACCGTCAAATAACCGGATGCCGAGGGCGGCATCCGTCCCCGTTCCGGCACCCGGCCAGGCGGGGGTGACGGTCTTACCGATCGGGAGGGGCCGGGCGCACGGCGCCCGACGACGATATGGAACGTACGCGTTTGCTCCGCCGGCCGCTGGTGTGGATCATCCTGGTGATCGCCGGCGCGATAGCCCTGAGTTACCTGATCTCGGGCGGTCCGAGCTACACCAAGTGGGACACCTCTTCGGTGCTCAGCAACCTGCGCTCGGGCCAAGCCAAGATGGTGGTGCTCGAGGACAAGGAGCAGACGCTCAACCTCGAGCTCAAGCAAGCCGTCGAGGTCAAGGGCACCAAGACCACCCGGGTGCAGGCATCGATCCCCGCCGAGTCCATGGACGAGCTGCAGGCCGAGCTGGACAAGCTCGTCGCCGAAGGCAAGATCACGAAGTACGACACGAAGGTCACCAAGGACAGCATCTTCGTCAGCCTGCTGGTCAACCTGCTGCCGATCGCGGTGCTGGTGATCCTGCTGCTGCTGTTCATGTCGCAGATGCAGGGCGGTGGCTCCCGGGTCCTCAACTTCGGCAAGTCCAAGGCGAAGCTCATCTCGAAGGACACGCCGAAGACGACGTTCGCCGACGTGGCCGGCTCCGACGAGGCCGTCGAGGAGCTGCACGAGATCAAGGACTTCCTGCAGGCGCCGGCCAAGTACCAGGCGCTCGGGGCGAAGATCCCCAAGGGCGTGCTGCTCTACGGGCCGCCCGGTACCGGTAAGACGCTGCTCGCACGGGCCGTCGCCGGTGAGGCCGGGGTGCCGTTCTACTCGATCTCCGGCTCGGACTTCGTCGAGATGTTCGTCGGTGTCGGTGCCTCCCGCGTGCGGGACCTCTTCGAGCAGGCCAAGGCGAACGCCCCCGCGATCGTGTTCGTGGACGAGATCGACGCCGTCGGCCGGCATCGTGGCGCCGGCCTCGGTGGCGGGCACGACGAGCGGGAGCAGACGCTCAACCAGCTGCTTGTCGAGATGGACGGGTTCGACACCAAGGGCGGCGTCATTCTCATCGCCGCCACCAACCGGCCCGACATCCTCGACCCCGCGCTGCTGCGCCCCGGGCGCTTCGACCGGCAGATCGCCGTCGACCGGCCCGACATGGAGGGCCGCAAGGCGATCCTGCGGGTGCACGCCAAGGGCAAGCCGTTCGCGCCGGACGTCGACCTCGACTCGGTAGCCCGCCGCACGCCCGGCTTCACCGGTGCCGACCTGGCCAACGTCATCAACGAGTCGGCCCTGCTGACCGCCCGGCACAACAAGAAGGCGATCATCAACGACAACCTCGAAGAGGCCATCGACCGGGTGATCGCGGGGCCGGAACGCAAGACGCGGGCGATGAGCGACCACGAGAAGAAGATCACCGCGTTCCACGAGGCCGGGCACGCGCTCGTCGCCTGGGCGCTGCCGCACTCGGCGCCGGTGCACAAGGTGACGATCCTTCCGCGTGGCCGTTCGCTCGGGCACACGCTCGTGCTGCCGACCGAGGACAAGTACACGCAGACCCGCGCCGAGATGATCGACACCCTGGCGTACGCCCTGGGTGGCCGCGCCGCCGAGGAGCTCGTCTTCCACGAGCCCACCACCGGTGCCGGTAACGACATCGAGAAGGCCACCGGGTTGGCCCGCGCCATGATCACCGAGTACGGCATGAGCAGCAAGCTCGGTGCCGTCAAGTACGGCCAGACCAACGGCGAGCCGTTCCTGGGGCGCACCATGGGCCACGAACGGGACTACTCGGAGAAGGTCGCCGCCGAGATCGACGGCGAGGTGCGTGCCCTGATCGAGCTGGCGCACGACGAGGCGTGGGAGATCCTGGTCGAGTACCGGGACGTCCTCGACAACATCGTCGAGGAGCTGTTCGAGAAGGAAACCATCAGCCAGGCCGACATGGCCCGCATCTGCGAGCGCGTCGAGAAGCGCCCGCCGATGGCGCCGTACAGCACCAACGGTCGCCGTCGCCGGCCGGCCGTCGGCGCCAACGGCAGCGACGCCGCGGCCCTGCCCCCGCCGCCCCCGCACGACGAGCAGTCGTCGGTCAGCGTGGGCAAGGCGGGCGACACCAGCACCGAAGGCGTCCACTGAACACCTGAACATCACCAGCGTCGGCCCCGTCCCACTTCGGACGGGGCCGACGCCGTTTTCGCAGCAGCCGTTGTACCGTCGGGAGCCGTGACCACGGCAAACGGCAGTCCGAACGGCGACGGCTCCACCAGGGGCCGGTACAGCGCCACCGAACCGGACCCCGAGGACCTCGACTACCTCGCCGCCCGGCTCATCAACGGACGGCACCAGGGCGGCCCGGTCGAACGCGCCGTGGACCTGCCCCGTATCGAGGCCGCTGTGCGGGAGATCCTGCACGCCGTGGGCGAGAACCCCGACCGCGACGGCCTCAAGGACACCCCGGCCCGGGTCGCCCGCGCCTACGCGGAACTGCTCGCCGGCCTGCGGGTCGACCCCGGTCAGGTGCTGACCACGACGTTCGAGGCGGACCACGACGAACTCGTCCTCGTGCGGGACATCGAGGTCACCAGCCTTTGCGAACACCATCTGCTCCCCTTCCACGGGGTCGCGCACATCGGCTACGTGCCCGGGCCGGACGGGCGGATCACCGGCCTGTCGAAGCTCGCGCGGCTCGTCGAGGTCTTCGCCCGACGGCCGCAGGTGCAGGAACGGCTCACCGCTCAGATCGCCGACCTGCTCATGGAACGGCTGAACCCCCGCGGCGCGATCGTGGTGCTGGAGTGCGAGCACATGTGCATGGCCATGCGAGGGGTCCAGAAGGGCGGCTCGCGGACGATCACGTCGGCGGTGCGGGGAATGCTGCGGGACGACGCGAAGTCGCGTGCCGAGGCGATGACGTTGATCCTGCGGGGCTGAGGGCTCTTTCCTCGCCCCTGCGCCTTCGTGGTGTCGTTCGCGCCGCACGCCGTCGGGCGTGTCTCGTGGATCAGGCGAGTCTGCGACGCCCGAGGCGGCGTCCGGGCCCCTGCGGAGCGGAATGATCCGACGACACGTCCTGGACGCTGCTCGGCGTCTACGGGTGTCCTGTGGGCGTCTCAGGCGGCGGCCGGCGGGTAGGTGCGGCCGGTCGGTGGCGGGTGGCCGGGTGCTGCGGGCGGGTGGAGGCCCGGCGTCGTGTGGCCGGTCCTCCCCGGATCATCCGCGGCGGTGGGCCGGGCGGTGGGCAAGTGGTCGGTCGGCGGCATGAGGGCGGGCGCCGGGCGGTTGCCGGTCCAGGGCGCGGCGTCGGGTGTCCGGGCGTGAGCCGCGGTCGCGGGTCGCCGGCCGGTCGGCGGCGTGTGGTCGGGGCCGGACGGGTGTCCGGTCCACGGCTCGTCGTCCCGTGTCCACGGATCATCTGCGGCTGCGGGTCGCTGGCCGGTCGGCCGCGCGCCGCCGGAGGCCCACGGATCGCCGTCCCTCGGCGCGGCACTCGACGTCCACGAACGCTCCACCGCTGCCGGCCCGCCTTCCGCCCGTCGTGGGCGACGGCTCGTGACCGGTGGTCGGACCGGCCAGACGCCCCGCGCCACCGGTGCGGGCGCCTGAAGCCGCCGCCGCAGGGCCCGGCCGGCCCAGGCCCGGACGACCAGCGCCACGATCGCCACGCCCAACAGCGCGCCGAGCCACCACGGGCGTGGCAGCTCCGAGAGCGCCGCCGGCCGACCCTCGACCACCCGCACGGCACGCTCGCAGGTCACGGACCGGGACCGCGGCTCGGCCGGCAGCCGCAGGCCACCGGCCGGCCCGGTGAACCGGTCGAACCACCGCCGCCAGCGCGGACCGACCAGGACGGATCGGCCGTCGACCGTACATCGGGTGCCGCGCGGCTCCCCGTACACGATCGTCGGCTCACCACCGGCGGTGCCGTAGATATGGCCGCGTCGCACCGTCGCGCCCCGGCTCAGCCACTCGTCGAGACCGAGCAGCACGACGAACGCGACAACGGCCAGGCCGGCCAGCCCGCCGGCGAGCCGGCACAACAGCCTGTATCGCATGGGAACCTCCACAGCAGACGCGGGACGTCCTTGCGGAACCATCTCCGCACGCCACCCGACGCCCCCGCCAGAGGCATCGCTTAGCTGTGGATAACTTCGCGCCAAACGGACAAAGCGCTGTGGAAAACCGGAATCAGTTGGTGATCGCGTCCTGGATCGCCCACACGATGGCGAGGAGCGCGGGCGTCGCGGCGAGCAGGCTGATGACGAAGCCCGTCAACGGTGTGCGCGGCGGGCGCTGGCCGTCCGGACGGCGGTCGGTGAACCCGATCGTCGCCCACGCGCACCCGAACGCCACCACCGCGAACAACAGCCCGCACGGACCGCTCGCGACGACCGACAGTTTGCCGTCCCGACTGGCCAGCAGGGTCAACATCGGCACCTGCAGCAGCCCGAACAGCACCGCGAAACCGAAGTACACCAGCGTGTTGTAGACACGCGGCGAACGCTTCATGCGTTCGTCGATGTCGGCCAGCTCGGTGTCGGCGCGTTGGAGCGCGGCCCGGGCCTCGCCGATCATGGACAGTGCGGCCTCGGGCAGGCGCGGGCTGGCGGCCGGCGCCAGGGTCTCCGCGGGCGCCGGTGGAGCGCTCGGCGGCACCATCACCACCGGGAACGCCCCCGAGCTGGAGTACGCCGGATGCGGCACGCCGGACACGGGCGGCCCCCAGGGGCGCACCACCGTCCCGCGCGGCTGGCCGGGGGGCACGGGGCGCATCTGGCCGGTCGCCGACGGGTCGGCGCCGACCGGCCGCATCTGACCCGTCTGCGGACCACCCTGGAACGGACCGTGCGGGCCGCTCGTCGGCCGCAGTTGTCCGGTGGGCGGACCACCCTGGAAAGGGCCGTGCGGGCCGCTGGTCGGGTGTACCGGGCCGCCGGGGCCGCTCGTGGGATACGGGGCACCGGTCGTCGGCGCTCCGGGCGGGTGCGGGCGTCCACCGCTCACCGGCGGTGCCATCGGCGGACCGCCCGAGGACGGCGCGCCCGCATCGTCGACCGGGGTGGGCGAGCCGGGAGTTCCGTATGAAGGGCGGGAGACGTCCGGGACGGTCCCGGTGGAGGCCGCGTCCGGCGGACCGAAGGGAGCCGGTCGACGGATCCCGCCGGTGTTCTCCGACGTGTCCGGAGGACGGACCCGCCGCGTCGACGCCGCGTGCGCCAGTCGTCCCAGCGCGGCGTCCGCGGCCGCTTGCTCCTGCCCCAGAGGCTTCAGTGGAACCGGTTGACCGTCGCGCACCAGCTCACCGATCCGGGCCTGTTGGCCACCGATCTGCCCGCGTAGCGTGCCCAACTCGGCGCGCACCCGCTTGGCCAGCGCCGTCTGCTCCGCCACCACCTTCGCCGCATCACGCCGAACGGTGTCCAGGCGCCGCGCGGCCGCCACGTAACCGGTCCACTGCTGCTGCGGAGCCGTCCACGAGGAGCGCTCTCCCGGCAACGGCCGGTCCGCCGCCGCCAGATGATCACGCACTCGGCTGATGAGCTCGGCCGACGGGTCCGGATCGAGGTACACCGGGGAGTTCAGCCGCGCGGGGCCCACGCCGCTGCCGGCATACGTGGCCGCCGGTGGATCGCCCACCCACGCGTGCGGATTGCGCAACGAGATCTGGGTACTGTCGGCCAGCGGCGGTTGCGTCGTCTCGGCGGTCAACGGCGGAGGCGGCCAGCCAGCGACGATCAGGTGCAGCCGGCGGCTCGCGCCGTTACGGGCAAGATGCGCGATGTGCGACATGTCGGTGCCGTCGGTCAGCTCCGGCAGCGACGCGATCACCAGCACCAGGTAGGCATCCTCCTCGGGCGCCCGCATCCACGCATCGGCATCCGCGAGAACCGTCCTCAGCCCCACATGATCGGTGACCGGCGCCGGAATGACGTCCGGGATACCGTTGAACGCCGCCGTCGTCTCGCCGTCGCACGCCGCGTCGACCACCCGGATGTGCACCGAACCGGCCGGCGCCGAGGCGATCAGCCGCAAAATGAGGCTCCGCAGCAGGCCCGCCACCCGCGCGTCGCGCGCATCCGCGTCGATCGCCAGATGCCCGACACCCAGCAGCGGCGCCAATACTGGGAACCGCGCATCATCCAGCGGATGTGCCGTCCCCAGCCGCACATAGGGCGCCGGCCCCACATCCCCGATCGGGAACGCCGGCGGCACCGCATCCAGCGACGCGCTCAACCAGCCCGGTGCCAGCTCCGCCACGGTGGCACGCAGACGGGCCGCCAGCTCACGCTGCTCGGCATACTGTTCGGCAGGGGCGATGGCCGGCGAATACTTCTCCACCGCCTGCTGAACGGCCACCGCAGCGGCCGACGCCTGGCGATGCAACGCAGCAGCGCGCTCGACCCGCGTGCGCAGCCGTGCCACCGGTTCCTCCCTGCCGAGTCGTTGCCCGGAACGGTAACGTAACTCCGCCGTCCGACGCCGCCCACGTTGGGGCAGGCATCTTCGATGCGGCTGCAGGGCTGCGGCTTGATGTGTCTCGGCGTGGATGTGGATAGGGTTTGGGGATGGGCGCGTCTGGGGCGGGGAACGGGGGAGCGGGGGGAGAGGCGGAGTCGCGGCTCGAATTGGAGACCAGCGATCCGCGTAAGCCGACAGGGTCCAGCTCGTTCAGGTCGCGACGACAGATTCCACTTTCGGCGATCATTCTAATCTTAACGACTGTCGTACTGCTGGGGGCGGCTGTCGGCTATTTCTGGTACGACAAAGCTACGAAGGTCCATCGCGAAAATCCCGGCGAAGTGCTCCAACAATACCTGAATGTGCGGTTCAATAACCCTGTTCCCGGTCGGGTTGAGCTCTTTGTTTGCGAAGACCCGAGATTAACGGAATTGGAATCTGTGCTAGACGAACTTAAGGCGCGTGAGAAGGGTTCCGAGGTCGAAATCGAGGTCGGTATCGAAAAGTTCACGACCGAATCTGGCAAAAACGTATCAACCGCAAATGCCGAACTGTATATCAGTTACAGTACCGCTTCAAATGTTTATCGCGAGTCTCTGAACTGGCGGTTTACGTTCATTGAGCAGAACGGCTGGCGGCTCTGTGAAGCGCACAAGGAATGATCACTCCACCCAAAGCGTCTGGGAGGTCAGTCTCCTGGCCGCTGGGATCTTTCCGCTCCAAGCCCATCGGTACCAATCAGCTTCCCGAGCAGTCAGTACGAATGTTTCGTAGCCGACGGAAAATATCTCACTGATAGCTCGCAGATCTCGTTCTTCCTTTCCATTTTCGGGTGGTACATGGACAATGCGCCTGCCGGCAATTCGCCGCTCATTGCCAACCGGAATGGCCAGAGGAGCGTCAGGGCCGCTGGGGTCCGAGTCGGAGAAATATCCGACCAACTCGATCCAAACTCTCTCGATCGGAACAAGAGGAGCGAAAACCTCCAACTGTTCCTCTTCGGCCCGATACCAGTCATGTTCCGTCAACATAGGGACGTAGGTGCGCCCACGTTGCGTGATCGGACTGTCGGCACGCATATCGCCCCGCCAGCCGAGTGCACGGCTGCCGACCATGGCGCGCATGCCTCGTGGGTCGGGAACCGCTGAACAGGGGCAATATACGGTTGGTTTCGGATGCCGGTCGTCTGCTGGCTCGATGGATTCCCACTTCATGGTTTTCCGTCACCGAGCGGTGCACCCATTTCCCGCATAAAACGCCCCGGTTCAATGGCCCCCGCACTACTGCGGTCCCCATCGCGATGAACCTCAAAATGAAGGTGGGGACCTGATGAGTTCCCTGTCGAACCCACCTGGCCCAGCAATTGGCCGGCGGTCACGGTCTGCCCGATTGAAACCTTTGGAGGCGCGCCCATGTGGCAATAGCGCGTTATGATCCCGCCGGCGTGCAGAATGTCGACATACCAGCCGCAGCCTTTGATACTGGGCGATCCATCTCGACCGCAGCCCCAAGGTCTGCCGTCTGAAGTTCGAGCATCACACCGCATCTGGATTACGCGGCCAGCGGATGCCGCATGAATCTCAGCCCCGCGTGGCGCCCCTATATCCACCCCATGGTGTGTCGGTCGAGATGCCGTCCGAAAGCCTGACACGATTTCTCCCAGAACGGGAGAGGTCCATCCAGAAGCAGAGATCTCAGCACCTAGTACGCATCGCATGTCGACAGAATTCCCGGCAGCGCGAGCTCCGCCGTCAGTGATGGTGTTGACGATAGTCGTAGCGACATTCTCATGTCGCGCGTATGCATTTGGATACGCGCTGCGCTGCACCCGTTGTGCCGCTGTTGTTAGTGGTGCGCCCTCCCACCCGGGTACAGTCATCAGCTTTTCGTAGAATTTTCTCGACGAGTATCGCGGGTCCATGATCTGGGCAGGAGTTCCCCATCCCTGACTCGGCCGTTGTTGGAAAAGTCCGAGTGAGTCGTGATCGTTAGCCTCTCCGAGATGGCCAACATTGTTCAGGTACGACTCTTGTATGGCTGTCGCGACAGCGATGACCCACCCCCTGGGGGGTACCCGCATCTCTTGGCCTATGCTAACAATGATGGCTGCATTGCGCATCTGTTCGTCACCGAAGGTGCCGACGCGCGGAAATGCTTTGTTTAGGTCGACCGACGTCTGAAGTCCGCAATTGTTCGTCGATACGTCATCGTTCTTGCTGAACAGGCCCGTAAACATGAACAACGACGCACCGCCCCCGCAGCAAATTAGCGCAAGCGCGCCAGCTATCGCGATTGCGAGCGCTACCCGCCCCCGACGCAAATTGCGGCTCATTGCTTGATCCACTCTACGGCGTCAACGAGCCAGCGCCCATTCGCGGCAAGTAAGGTTAGGTGGAGGGATCCAGATGATAACGGCACGGTGATCTCGGTTAGACCCGCATTACGTGCCTTGATGGCAAGATTTCCGCGAACCTCGGTTGCCGGAACGGAAGCCGGATCTGCTTCGCGTAACAGATCGATCAGGTTCGCGGTCGAAAACGGGCGAATGCCCTGGAGCCAGGCGGCACTTGTCAAATCTCGCTTGAGCCATGCGTTGGTGAAGCTCATCGCTACAGCCTCGGGAACCGCGGCTCCGGGGCTAACTGATGCGGCAGGAGGACTCTCCTCGGTAGCGACCCCGTCGTCCCCCAACTCGTCTGAGGACGGTCCGATCGGCATTGACGGGGCGGGCCGCACAGTAACCGGCGAGGAGTCGCTAGGTCCATTTACGGCTCTGGCCAGACTGACCACGGCAACTACAACGACAAGAAGCATCAGCGCAATGCCATACCGTGTGCCGAGAATCCGGAGTAGAGATCGCGCCAACGTGGATACTCCTTCCTATCGCCGCATCGACTCGGTTTCGGGTCGAGGTGTGGGCATGGCCGCCTCACGTGAACTCGGCCGGTAAATAGCGTAGTTTGTTGGGCCGTCGTCGTTCGGGGTCGTCCATTGGGCCTGACCGGTTGTGGCCCGGACGGGCGCTCGCAGCTGTGCGTTTTTCTCAGGCCCGGCAGGATCAGCGACTGGGCGGACTGCTGTGTCTTCGGTCCTTGTCTCTGGCCTGAGTCGTGTCTCAATCGCTAGGCGAGCCCGTGCAAGTGCGGCCAGCTCGGTCGTGCGACCATCTTGTTCTGCGTCGTCTCCGGCGCGTCGCTGTTGATCCCGGAAGAACAGCATGCTAAGCGTTCTTGATGGATCCTTGCCGCTAAGTTGGGTGACTCGGCGGTAGGGTCGCAGCAAAAGCCAACCGACAACGCCGGTCAACAAGATTAGTACGACCTGCAGCCAACCAGGCAGATCGGTTCCCAGCACCAGAGTTACCGCGAAGAGGTAAACAGCCGAGCCTGCGCCGAAGATTACAATATTGAATACGGCCGCGATCACCATGTTGACGAGACGGCGTATTCCGGCGCTCGCCGGTCGTAGAATTCCCACAGTGCCAAGGATCGGTGCGGCGATGACCGCCCAGCGGAAGATTACAAAGCCCAACAAGACGAGAATGGATGCCGTTAGGTCAAAGAAGGCGAAGAATAGTGCCGCAAGGATCGCAATAAACCCGGCACCGATTCGATCCATGCCGCGCTTGCCTTGGAGATGTTCGTATGCATCAGGGTCTTCCGCCTTAATCTGCGCGGCGACTCTCATCCACTGATCGCGTTTCTGTTGAATATAGACGTTTCGCAGCGCATTGTCGGCGGAGGGATCGTTGTTGATGTTGTCCGCCTCGGTCCAGGAGTATGCCTTAGCACTGTAGAGGATGGGGCCGTATTTCCTGGCGGTTTCGGTGTCGGCTGAACCGAGCATTCCTCTAAGCCAGTTGCGATAAACCATGCCATCGACCACGGTGCCGCTGGCGCGAACGGCCGGAGGGCGATTGTCCTTACAGGCCGCCGGATTGAGTGCTACGCACGGGTCCATATCCTGAGCCGGTGGGCCTACGGCGCTGTGGACCACGTTCAAGCTGCTTACCAGCACGCTATCGGCTGAATTCGCCGACCAAGTGGGCCATGACGCCACGGCAGTAACTCCGACCATGACAACAATTGCCCAACCGACGGTTGTCATTGTCGCGTTCATGTCGGATTGGCGGGACCGCCAGAGAAGGTAAAGTCCAAGGATCGCGAGCGTGATCGCGCCGAATACGGTGAATACCTTGCGGTAGGCGGCCTTAGTGGCTTGATCTACCAGCGGGTCGGCCCATCCCCACATTGATTTCGGCGCCCAGGCGCGCTCTCGGATCGCGTTGGAGGCTCCGACGATTGAGGTCGCGACCAGCATCTCGCCATTTGCTACCGTGTTTTGGAACACGTAGTCCGGATGCATGGTGGTGGGGACGCAATCAATGTCGTACGTCGTGTAGTTGTATCCTGCATATGCATACTGCTCGTATCTACTGGTAACGCCGTCCTTTTGATCGCCCTCGGGTTTGGTGGCGAACCATCCGGCCATGCCAGAATCGGGGGTATTGGGAGTCGGCGCGTTCAAGCACTCTGTCGGATCGTCGACCTTGGTTAGTCCGTCAACGCACCTCGTCCAGTTGGCTGGGTTTTGCCATTCCTCCACAGAACACGGATTAGCCGGCGCCTGCACCGGCCCCCCAGGCCCCCGCTCCGGCACCCCCACATCCGCCGAAGCCGGCAACGTCCCCCCGAACAGCGTCATCGTCGCCGCCACAAAAACAACCATGGCTGACGCTGCGAGCCGTTTCATCAGGTCTCCTCAGGATCCCGCGGTCCGACGAGCACAGGGTCGATGGTCGACGCCGGTGTGGTGTCCAGGTACGTCAAGAGGTCCGGCACATACGAGACGTCGACACGGGTCTTCTGCACCCGTCCGTCGACGTCACGCATGATGAACTCACGGAATCCGAGGCGGGTCGACGAGGACGAGTCCACCTGCGAGAGCGATGCGAGTGTCTGTTCGTAGCCCACGTCGGTGGGCACGCGCAGCAGTCGCAGTGCTTCCGCGGCGATCTCCGAGTCCTCGGCGATTCGGCCGACGAATACTGTCGAGACCAGGTTCTGGACGTCGAGCCCGAGGATGTCGCGAGGATTTTGGGATGCGACGAGGGCGGCGAGGTTCCATTTTCGGGAGTCGCGGGCGAGTCGGACCAGGAACGAGCGTCCGGAGCGCCAGCCTTCCATGAAGTGTGCTTCGTCGAGGCCCACGAGCTTGCGCCGGTACATGTCGCCGCCGTAGCAGCGGCGGACGGCGAGCCGGTGGGCGGTGTGCAGCATCGGCAGGGCCAGGGCTTCTTCCGCCGACCAGTATTCGCGTTCGATTTTGAGGTCGGGCAGGCGGAGGCCGGCCATGGTGATGACGGTCAGGGCCGCGTCGGAGCCGAGCGATCCGGTCGGCGGTTTGCCGAAGAACAGCATCGCGAGCGGCATTTCGGCGGCGTCGAGCAGGAGGTTGCCGAGTTCGGAGGCGTCGGGATCGCCCATCTCCCGCAGGATTTTGACGACGTCGTCGAGGGTGGAGGTCTCCTCGGCGGGGATCTGCCGGGCGGCGTGCCGGAGCAGGGTCGCCGTGGAGGCCTCGCGGGCGACCTGCGGCGGCACGAGCATCATGCAGATGTCCTGAACGAGCATGCGGCGTTCGGCGCGGGCGTTCGACAGGGCGATGTCGAACTCCCGGTCGCCCTCGACCCCCTGCGCGAAGTGGGCCCGCTGCGGGGTCGGGATGAGCGCGTACGGCGCCAGGGTGCCCTGCTCCGAGCCGGTCAGGTTGAGAACGTGCGCGTACGGCCTGACCTCGGGCATCTGGCACAGGCGGGCCAGCGGGCCGGACGGGTCGAGGAGCGTCACCTGGACGCCTCGCCGGGCGGCGAGGTAGCCGAGGGCGCCCATGAGCGTGGACTTTCCACCGCCGGGCTCGGCGACGAAGACGGCCAGTCCGGAGCGTTCCCGGACCTCCATCGGGAAGTGCAGGTCGAGGAAGACGGGCCGGCGGGACGTACCCGCCGTTCGACCGATCAAATCTCCGCGGCGGTCGCCGACGGTCGACGCGGCCTGGGGCAGCGCGGCGGCGAAGAGCTTGACCGGCATGCGCCGCAGGTATCCGGTGTTGGCCAGCGGCTCCCCGGGGATGAACTCGCGGGCCAGCCAGTCCTGGTTCTTCGGGTGCTGCAGCGAGACCCGCATTTCGCGCGAGTAGAGCTGGGTGAGGCGGCGGGCGCGCTCGAGGCATTCCTCGCGGGTGCGGCCGCTGACGGCGATCCGGTGCCAGCCGTGGGCCCGCGACGAGTCGACGGGCAGGCCGGTCGTCATGTCGTCGCCGATGGTCAGCGCGCGCTTGGCGAGCCGTTCCAGCTCGGGGGGCGCGTCGATGCCGTGTTCGGCGTAGTCCTGCTGCTGCGAACGGATCAAGCGGAGCCGGTGCTCCAGATTCCGGAACGAGTCGCCCGGCCCCAGAATGTCCACTCTGGACGAGATCTCCATCGCCCATGGCAGGCGCTCGTGGAAGTGCAGCCACGGCTCGTGACGTTCGGGGATCTCGAGTGGCTCCATGCGGCCGACGGCGAGGATGGCGACGTGTCGTTCCTCGTCGGTGAGCCGGTTGACGAGCTTCACCGTGGAGCCGTAGGGCGTGCGGTAGCGCTCGATCTGCTCGGTCAGCGCGAGGAGATCGCCGCGTTCCCACCCACCGTGTTCGACGTCGGTGGTGTCGCTCGGCGGCGACATGCCCAGCGCCACCGAGCGGTAGAGCAGGAACTCCAGCTCACGAGCGGTCACCCGGCGCCCGCGCATGCCGAACGCGCCCAGCACCTCGTCGAACTGTTCGACGGTGCGTGACATCCGCCGGCGTTCGGCGTCGCCGACGCCCTTGTTGAAGAGCCGCCCGATCCGTTCGGCGAACGTGTCGCCGAGGGTCCGCCGCGCGAACTGGATCCCGAGGAACGTCTGCCCCTCGGCGTGGTTGAGCGCGATGAGGTGCTGCTGCGCGGCGACCAGGTGATCGCCCCAGGACGGCGCACCCTCCACAGTGGGCAGTGGGTACGGCGTGCTCCGGTCCACCATCCGCGCCCACTGGTCCGCGGGGAAGGGCCGCGTCGTCCGGCGCAGGTGCAGGCGGAATCCGGCAAGCCCGGCGTACTGCTCCGAGATCGCCATCAGCAGCGCCTCGCGGTCCGCGTCCGGGCGGAAGGCCCACCGCACCTCGGGCAGCGTGTACCAGGCCGTCACCGCGTTCGGGGTGAAGGTCAGGTGCCCGGCGATCTCGGTGA
Organism: Virgisporangium aliadipatigenens; assembly: GCF_016863615.1. GTDB lineage: Bacteria > Actinomycetota > Actinomycetes > Mycobacteriales > Micromonosporaceae > Virgisporangium > Virgisporangium aliadipatigenens. The sequence continues at coordinate 29,676 of NZ_BOPF01000055.1, forward strand.
TCGCCAGTTCGACCGAGGGGTCGCGGTCGCGGTTCTTCGGCTTCGGCGTCTTGTCGAGTCGCGCTCGCTTCGGCGGCTTGCGGTCGCGTTCCTTCGGCGTTTTTGCGGGGGAACGTCGTGAGCTCGGCACGACCTGCCCCGGCTCCCGGGGGGCGACCTCGGTGCCGTAGCGCGGATAGCCCGCGGGCTGGCTCGCCGGGCGGCTGTGCGCCGGATAGGCCGGCTCGGCCACCGGATACTGGTGAGCGGCCTGGTCGTAGGGAGCATCCACCGGCGGCCGTGCCGGATACCCGCCCATTGGAGCGGACGGCGGACCCACCGGAGCCGCCGGAGCGACCGCGCTCGGCGGGACACTCCCCGGCACGGGCCCGTACTGCTGCACCGGAGCGGCGTATCCAGCCTGCGCATCGGCCGGGTATCCGGCCTGCGATTCGGCCGTTGGATAGGGAGCCTGCACCTCGGCACCCGGATAAGCTGCCGCCCCGTAGCCCTCGGCGGCGAACGGCTCCGCCGGCGGAGCGACTTCCGGCGGCCACTCGGCCGCCGGACGCTCAGACCGCACCGGTCCGCTGCCGGCCGACACGTCGGGCGCCTGCGGCTGCCAATCCTCGACCCCGCCGAACGCCCGCCGCGCGCCCTGAGCCGAAACCGGCTGGTCAGCGGCCTGCTGCTCGGGTTGAGCCGGCGCCACGGTCCGACGCCGCACGGTCCTGCGCTCCGCCGCCGCGGCCGCCTTGCCGCGCCGCCCGGCACGTTCCGTCCGCGAACCCGATCCCGCCGCCCCCTGGGCAACGCCGTCGTCGTCCACGTCGGGCTGACTCGACCGGGTGCCAGACGTGCCGGCGAGTAGTGGGCCGGAGTCAGGATCCCTCTCCGGGGGCGCGACCGTGGCTCCCGGGCGCGCCGCTCCCGAAACGGCGTTCACGGCCGGCTCGGCCTCGGAAGGCGGCACCGTTTCCACCGCGCCGCCGCCCTGGCTCGCGCTGTGGTCGGCGGGGACCGATCCCGCGATGTCGAGGTCGCCCGCGACCCGGTCGCCGTTCCTCCGCTCACTGTCGACGCTCGGCGCCTGCTGCGAAGGCTCCGACACCTCCGGTGCGGCCGGTGCGCGCGGGCTCTCGACGACGGCCGGCTCCCGCACAGCGTCCACAGTGGAGTTCTCCACCGCGGCGGCCGCTACGTCCTCCCTCCGCTGCCCGGCGACGGGAGGCGCCGCGGCGTTCCCGTTGGTGCGCGGCGCTTGCGAACCGTTGCCGGCCGACGCCCGTTCCGGAACGGGAAGCGGTGGCGTCGCAACTGTGCCGGCCGGCTCGTCGTGCAGCGGCGGCAGTTGCAGCGGATCGATGGTCGGCATCTCGGTCCGGGCGGCCGGTGCCTGTCGTGGGTGTCCGTTGCTCCGGCGGGCCGGCGGCGCACCCGGCTCCCCGCGTGTGAACAGCCCGAGGAACGGCGAGTCGACCTCGGCCGGCGCGGACATGCCCTGCGGCTGCGCACCCGGCCCGTGGAAGATCGCCACCCGGCCGCCGTCCGCGACCGCCTGGAGCCCGCCGTCGTAGTCGGTGGGCTCGTCCTCGTAGCCCGACTCCGGCTCGTCCCAGGTGGACTCTCCGGATCCCGCCACGCTGCCTTGGTGTCCGCCCGGTTGGGACGGTCCCGCGCGGGGAGGGGTGCGGGTCATATGAGCTCCTCACGTATGCGAATTCGGGTGGCGACCAAGCGCGATTCACGCTGCTCGGCCCGGGGTTCGCGGGTGCGGCGCCAGTCGGTCAGAGCTGTGCGGATAACCATCCGGGCCGGTCGGTCCGGATCGACGTAACGGAAAATGAGGGACGTGGTGACGATCGCCAGAGCAATCTCCCACGCGGGAAATAATTCCACTTTGAACGTGAAAAGGTAATGAATGAATACGTACAGCGGCACCAGCAGCATGAACAGGCCGTACTGCGCGTAGGACAGCTGCACGGGCAGCGTGTAACCCGGCGGGCCGAGGTAGACCAGCCTCGCGCGGTAGATGTCGTCGTCGGTGCGGAGCCGCATCGTGCCTACTTGAACATCAGGTCGATGAGCGTCTCTCCGACGAAGAACAGCGTGGCAGCGCCGGCGATGAAGCCCAGCCCGATGATCGCGATGGCGGAACTGGTCAGCACCTTGGACACCTCGCCCTTGCTGGCCCGGCCGATGAAGATCACGCCGAGCACCGCCAGCAGGATCGGAGCGATCTTGCTCGCGAAGAACGTGAGGATGCCGTCGGTGTCGATCTCGTTCGGCGCGTCGGGATCTGGCGCCGTGAGTCCGTCAACGATGCTGCTGTAGCTCAGCACCGCCTGGCCGATCTCCAGGAGCTTCATCTCTGCGTCTAACCTCCCCGGTCGCGAACGGGTGCACCGTCGCGCCTCTAGCCTCGCCGATCGGACGACCGGGATGGGTTAACCGACCCCTGTGTCGTCCCCGGCCCGGCCGCTATCCAGGGTTTTGGGCAAAGATGTGTGGTTTGTCGGGTTTAACCCTCCGAATAGCAGCCACGTGCAGAGCGTACGTCGGGGCTCTCCGTTCGAACAACCTGCCGACTACGGCCGCGTGAGGCTGGCACGTCCCAGTTTGTCCCACGCCTGGTCGGGTGGCCAGTTAAATGATCCACACGGGTCGGCGGGTACCTTCGTCGGGTGGAGGAACTCCTGGCCGTGTCGCGCCCGGTCGTCGTCGGCGTGCTGAATGTCACCCCCGACAGCTTCTCGGACGGGGGCCGCTACACCGGCGTTGACCAGGCGGTTGCGCACGCTTTGGAGATGCGCCGCGACGGGGCCGCCTTGATCGACATCGGCGGCGAGTCGACCCGCCCCGGCGCCGAACGGGTGGACGCGGATGTGGAGTGTGCCCGCGTGCTGCCGGTGATCCGCGAGCTGGCGGCTGAAGGCGTTCCCCTGTCAATAGATACGACGCGGGCGACGGTGGCGGCGGTGGCGGTCGAGGCGGGGGCGGTCGTCATCAACGACGTGTCCGGCGGCCTGGCGGATCCGGACATGGCCCGGGTCGCCGCGGACGCCGGGTGTCCTTGGATCTTGATGCACTGGCGCGCCCACTCGAAGCGGATGCGCGATCTCGCGGTGTACACGGACGTGGTGAAAGAGGTGTGCGCGGAACTCGGCGCCCGGGTCGACGCCGCGCTGGCGGCGGGCGTGTCCGCGGATCGGATCGTGCTGGATCCCGGGCTCGGGTTCGCGAAGACGGCCGAGCACAACTGGCGACTGGCCGCGCGCCTCGACCAGATCCTCGCGCTCGGATTCCCCGTGCTGGTCGGCTCGAGCCGCAAGTCTTACCTCGGCGCGCTCCTGGCCGGCCCGGACGGCCCGCGGCCGGTGGAGGAGCGCGAGGCCGCGACCGTGGCGACCACCGTCCTCGCCGTCGCCGCCGGCGCGTGGGGGGTGCGCGTCCACGAGGTCCGCGCCAACGTCGACGCGATCAAGGTGTGGCAAGCCACCCGGGACCACCGATGACCGACCTGATCTCGCTTCGTGGGCTGCGGGCCCGCGGTTTCCACGGCGTTTTCGATTTTGAACGGGAACAGGGCCAGGACTTCGTCGTCGACGTGCAGCTGGAGCTGGATCTCCGGCCCGCGGCGCGCACCGACGACGTCGTGGAGACCGTGCACTACGGCGAACTCGCCGGCCAGCTCGTCGCGGTGATCTCCGGCCCGCCGGTGCGCCTCATCGAGACGCTCGCGCAGCGGCTGGCCGACACCTGCCTCGCGGACGCACGCGTGCGCGCCACCACGGTCACGGTGCACAAGCCGCAGGCGCCGATCCCGCACGAGTTCGGCGACGTGGCGGTCACGATCCGCCGCGAACGCCCATGAGCCGGGCGGTGCTGTCCCTCGGCAGCAATCTGGGCGACCGCGTCGACCACCTGCGCACCGCGATCCGCGCACTCGGCGACGCGGTCCTGGTCGTGTCCGGCGTGTACGAGACGCCCCCGTGGGGAGACGCCGACCAGCCGCACTACCTCAACGCCGTGGCCCTGGCGCACGGCAGCGCGAACTGGCTGGACACCGTCCGTTCGCTCGAGTCGGCCGCCGGCCGCGTGCGTGATCCGGAGCGCCGGTTCGGCCCGCGCACCCTGGACGTAGACGTGATCGCAGCCTGGAACGACGCCGACGAACCGGTGATCAGCGACGACCCCGAACTGACGCTGCCGCATCCCCGCGCTCACCTCCGCGCATTCGTGCTGCGCCCCTGGCTGGACATTCAGCCGTACGCGCAGTTGCCTGGACACGGGTTCGTGTACGACCTCGTACGCACCGCACCCGTCTTGGACGACCTCGGCGCGCTCCGCGCGTGTGACGACATTTCCCTGGAGACTTGAACCATGTCCCTCCCCGACGACCGGAACCCGCGGCCGAGCGTCCAGCCGACCCGACCGTCCACCCTCGTCGTCGCCGGGCTCGGCGCGGCAGCTCTGTCCTGGCTCTTGATCAGCCGCCTGTACAACGAGTTTCCCGACATCCCCTGGCTGCCCGCCCTGACCCTGCTCGGCCTGGCGGCGCTGGAGTTCGCGGCGGCCGCCAACACCAAGGCCCGCATCGACCGCCGCAAGGGCCTGCCTCCCGTCGATCCGCTGCTCGTGGCCAAGTACGTGGTGTTGGCGAAGGCCTCCGCGCTGGCGGGTGCCCTCTTCGCCGGCGTCTACGGCGGCTTCAGCGTGTGGCTGCTGACCGAGATCGGTCGCCTCGAAGCGGCCGAGGCCGACCTGCCGCCCGGGCTGACCGGCCTCGTGGGAGCGGTGGCACTGACCATCGGCGCCCTACTCCTCGAACGCGCCTGCCGCGTGCCCCCACCCCCGTCCGCCGGCGACCCGACAAAGCCCGGCCACGCCGACGAACGCGAAGACGACCAGGAGCAGGCCGAAAACTGAGCTCACCCGCCGGGTGGCCCCCGTCCCGCCCGCCTCGAACGCCGCACCGACAGCGCGGTGATGCCCACGATGCCGACGGCCCCCACGACGAACAGTCCCAGCAGGACGACGGCGACCGGATCCGGTCCGGAGCCGTCGGAGTTTCCTGCCGGCGGTTGCGCGGCGTCCGGAGTCGGCACCGCCGAGGCCGGAACGTCCGCCGTCAGCGCACCGACGAGATTGACGACGCCGTAGCCGTATTCGTCGTCCCGGCCCGGAGCGCCTTTGTCGACAGCCGTTGCGGTCAGGCGACGAACGACCTCGGACGCCTTGAGATCGGGGAACTTCGAGCGCACCAGCGCGGCAGCACCGGCGATGATCGCGGTCGCATCACTCGTCCCGGTGCCGGAGCTGTAGCCGTTGTTGAGGCTGGTGCTGACGATGTCAACGGCCGGCGCGGCCAGGACCACTTCGGGACCGGTGGCTGAGACGCTCGCATGATTGCCGTCCTTGTCGATACCTGCGGCGGCGACCACACCGGGATGCCGCGCGGGATGGACAATGTTGCCGTTCTCTGGCCGGTTACCGGCCGCTGCCACGATAACGACGTCGGCCGCCAGCGCTCTTTCGATGGCAGGCGGAAGATCGGTGCCGACGCTTTCGGAGCCAAAGGCCAGGCAGAGAACACGCGCACCATGTTCTACGGCCCAGTCCACCCCGTCAGCGCTTTGCCAATTGTCGATGCCGGAATCGACAGGGAGGATCTTTGCCCTCGGTGCAATTCCGAGCGCGCCCTTGTCGCCCGGCCTGCCGCGCGCAGCGATGAGGCCCGCCATCTTGGTGCCATGTCCGTCACCGTCAACGGAACCGTCGCCACCGACGAAGTTGGTGCCAGGCAAGACGGCGCTCGCCAGGTCCGGGTGTTTGATGTCGACTCCCGAGTCAACGACACCAACCGTTACTCCTTCTCCTTGGCTGATTCGGTGCGCCGCCGCAACGTCCAGAAAGCCGAGGTGCCACTGCCGGTCCCGGGTTTCGTCTGCGCGCGCCGGTGACTGAAGCACGATCTGGGCGAACAGGACCGACAAAGTGGCCAGAGTGAAAAGCTGACGCACCTTCTGCTGCATCACCGATCGATTCCGATGACTCCAGGCCCCGGATCGTGATACGGCTCGGGGCGGGATTCAATAACTGGCGGAACTCCCTCAGCCACCGGCCAGAGGCGATACGCCTCCGGATCACCAGGTCGTTCGGGGCCGTGGCGCCGCCGCTGGGCCCTACCTACGCCGGTGCCCGTGGGACCGCCTGGGTTCGTCGTACGAGGCGGGCTTTGCGCAGCATGGTTGCCGGTCCTAACCGGACCGTTTGCAGTTGCCGGGCCAATCGGTGATCGGGTCTCGCCGATCACCCCTCCGACCGGACTGACGCGTCGCGCGCCGGACGTATGAGGGCCACCAGCCCGACCGCTGGGTACTCCGGAAGCGGGTACGGAACTGTGCGACGTGGCCGGCGGGTTTCGCACCGAGCCGATGACTCCGCCAGGCGGATTGATCCGTGTTGGCCCGGCGGCCGGTGGGATCCACCCCGGTACAGGAGTCGGCGCACTGATTCGGTTGCCCGGCGTTCCGCCGCCGGAAGACGGCATCGGCGTAACCGGCGTCTCTGCGCCGGTCTCGGGACCGCCAGCGAGGTCTGCCGGCGGATCGTCAGGTGTGGCTATGAGATGAGGGTGCTGCGCTCCGAGGGAGACATCCACCTCGTGCGGCGCGGGGACGACCGCCGTCGGAAACCCTGACGAGTTGTGCTGGGGCGCGGCGGGCGCGGTTGTATCAGCCCCGCCCTCTTGGTGGAAGGTATTTACGGCCGGGGAGGCTTCGAGTTTGGGACTCGGCTGGGGGACGGTCATTTGGCGGGAGGCTTCGAACACCTCCTGATCCGCCTGTGCCATCCGTTGCCGGCCCCGTGTGTTGAGTTCCTCCCGCCACGTCGTTCCACCGCTGTGCTCGGCGTAATTGACCAAATTCTTGTTGCGATTGGCCTGCTCTTCCTCGTATTCCTCGTACTTGGCATTGAGTGCAGCCATGTCGGTCTTGAGATGGGCCAGGCTCTGTAGCAGCAAGCCCAGAGCGCGGTGGTTGGTCGCCGCGTCATCCTCAGCCTTGTTGAGCTGATCAATGAGTCGGTCCATGTAGGCGACGAAGGCGGCGGCGGCTGGGCTCTTGTCCGGGGGCCACCTCTCCGCCAGTTCGTCGCGCGCCATGCGGAGCTGCTCCTCATGGAAGTTGAGCAGCTCCAACGTCTTGTACCAGGCCGTGACCTGCTGCCACGACTCCGGATCCGCACCGACCTTGGCGACCGCGTACATCCCCGGGACCTCGATCCCGGCCCAGTCCTGAGCGCTCACACCGCATCACCCCGCTGCTTCTGCACGGTGCGCATCGCGGCGTTGAGCTCCTGCGCCACCTCGTCGACGGTCGCGGCCGAGAACGCGTCGCTGTCGCGGTACTTCTCGGCCACGAAACGGGCCGCGGCGACCAGTGCCTGGGAGGCCTCGGCGAACCCGCGTAACTGATCGATCGCGCCGCGCAGGCAGTCGGTGTGGCGGTCCCGGGCGGCCTTGACCTCCGCGCTGCGGTTGGCGAAGCCGAAGCGGGCGCCCAACTCGTAGGAGGGCACGATCCGCGCCGCATACGGAATGTAGTTGGCGGTCACCTGGCCCTCGATGGTGCCGGCGAACCCGTCGATGCTCGTGGCATCGACCTCGATCACTGTGGCGTCGTCGAACGGTCCGCTCGGGTCATCGATCTTCGGCATTCCGGTCCCCCCGGCTCGGCCCCCGCCGAACAAAACACCGCGAGCGTAAACCGCCGCCCCGCCCCCTGTAACCACCAAGTTGCCGCCTGTGGATAACCATGGATCCGGGTGGATGGGGAAAGGTGTGCCGGAGATCCCGTAAAGGCGTTCCTAAGGCGCCCTTTAACCTGCTGGAACCGGGTGCGAATCTGTTGTCCACAGGGACTTACCGACCCGGGCGAAGCGAAGGTACGGTGCGCTCAGCCGACGACACGTTGGGAGGCGGGCGTGTCCTACGAAAGCACCAGGTTCCGTGGTGGATCCACGTATACCGACGAGCCTGGGTACCGTCAGTCCAGTTTCCGGGAGAGTCAGGCCTACCTGGACGACCGGCAGGACGACGCGGGTTCCGACAGTTCGTTCGGCGCGCACAGCAACGGGTCGGCGTACCACACCGGCACGTTCACGGTCGACAGCTACAACTCGGAAAGCTACGGCTCCGAGTCGAACTACTCCGAGCAGCCGGTTGCTGAGCGTGATGACGAGCCGGCCGAGCCGGAGCCGGTGTCCGATCGGCTGGGGATCCACTTCGGCTGGGAGGCGCTGCTCGCGCTCGCGGTCGGCGGGGTGGCGTTCCTGCTGCACAAGGCCGACGCGGGGGTGCTGAAGGGGCCCGATTTGCCGCAGATGTACCTGACGGCGGCGGTGTTGGGGCTCGTGGCGGTGGGCATGGCGCTGAGCGTGCGCGCCGCGGTGCCCAACCTGGCGGTCGGGTCGCTCGCCTTCGGCAGTGCGATGTTCTTCGCGGCCAACTCCGAGCGTGGGCTGTTGCCGACCGCCGCGGTCACCGCGCTGCTGGTCGTCGGGGCCGGTCTGGTGATGGCCGTCGTGGTGGTCGTTCTGCACGTGCCGTCGTGGGCGGCCAGCCTCGCCGTCGGTTTAGCCGTGATCGCCTGGATGCAGTCGCAGGACACCGCGAAGGTGGTCGCCGGTGCGTACGAGCCGGACGGCCAGGCCGTCGTGTGGTTCGGCGGGTTCGCGGTGCTCTCGGTCGTGGGCGGCGTGATCTGCATGATTCCGGGGATGCGCCGGTCGTTCGGGCGGTTCCGGCCGGAGGGTGACCCCGCCGCGCGGGGGAGCGGGGGGATGACCGCCGGACTCGCGCTGGTCGGTTCGTCCGTGCTCGCGGCCGTGGCCGGGGTTCTGCTGGCACTGACCAACCGCGAGGTGCACCCGTCGGAAAACGGCATCGGGCTCACCGCCCTCGCCCTGGGCGCCGTACTGCTCGGCGGCGTGTCGGTCTACGGCCGGCGCGGCGGCCTGTTCGGGACGCTGCTCGGCGTGGTCGGGATCTCGCTGCTCATGCGCTATGCCGACGCGGAGGCCTGGAAGGTCGACACCGTGGCGTTCGCCGCCGGTGCGATCGTCATCGGGCTCGTCGCGAGCCGGCTCGTCGAGACGTTCGGCCGTCGTCGTGCGCACTCGGAGACCGTTTCCTCGGGAACGTCTTCGTCGGGCGCATCGTGGGACGACCGCTGGTCCACCCGCTGACGTATGACTGTGCGGGTGTGCCGGCTGCGATCGGTCAGCGGGGTGCGGACCGTGATCCGCAATGGCGTGCCGGCGCCGCTCGGCGACGTTACGCTGCCTCGCATGAGCGGAACTATCGCCGAGCTCGACGGACTGTCCACAGAGGAACTGCGCAAGCGCGCGTTCGCCAAGGCCCGCCAGCACGGCGACGTCAAATTCTTCTGGAACCTGCTGCGGCACCTGCCGCACGCGGACGACGCCGAGTCGCTGGACGGTTCCCTGGGGGCCGTCGGCGCCTCCATCGACGACGCGGTCGCGTTGTGGCGTGAAATGACCGGGCATGGGTACGGGGAGTCGGAGCCGCTGCTGCGGGCCGCGTTCATCGACTACCTGACGCAATGAGCCAGTAACGCATTTACCTGCGTTTAGGATTTTGCCGTGCCGGTCATATCCCCGGCATGGCATTCAACCGTGGGCGTTACCGGACCGCGGCGTCCACCGCGACGCTCGTCGCGTTCATCCTCGTGCTGATTTTCGGCAGTCCGTGGTATCGGGACTGGGTAGACGACACCGACCGGGGACTCTTTCTGACGACCCTGGCCTGGCCGGCGTGGACCTTCGATGACGACCTTCCGTTGCGCGACCTCCTGGCCGCCAACCTGAAGGCGATCCTGCTCATCGCGTTCACGTACGGGTTCGTGTCATTGATGGCGGGTTCGCAGCTCTCCCGTGCCCGCGGCGGCATTTCCGCCTTCCTGGTCGGGTGGGCGGCCTACATGTTCGCGGCGGCGCTGGCCGCTTTTCTGACGTGGTTCATCGCGGCGAGCGCGCCGGCCGACGACTCCGTGGTGGCCGCCACGGGAGGCACGGCCTACGGGCTCATCGTCGGGTGGATCGTCGGCCTCGCCTCGATGGCGGGCCGCAGGCCTTAAGACGCGGCGGGTTGCGGCGCTGGTGGGAGATCTTCCGCCAGCGCCGCGACGATGTCCGCTGCCGCCAGTTCCCCCAGAAGCTCTGAATCGTCGCGGACGGCGACCCGGTCGCGCCCCTCGCGCAGCATGGCGGCCAGGGCGTCCTGGAGGGTCGCGTCGGCGGCCACGACCGGCGCGTCCCCGTCCACGGCCGGGGTCAGCCTGGACCGGGGGATCGGCGTGACGGCCAGGCGCTTGATGCCCCGGTCCCCACCCACGAACTCCCGCACGAAGTCGTTGGCCGGCGCGGCGAGCAGCTCCGCCGGCGTGGCGAACTGCTCCAGCTTGCCGCCCTCGGACAGCACGGCGATGCGGTCCCCGAGCCGGACGGCCTCGTCGATGTCGTGCGTGACCAGGACGACCGTCTTGCGCACGGTGCGTTGCAGCCGCCGGAACTCGTCCTGCAACCGCGTGCGCACGATCGGGTCCACCGCCGAGAACGGCTCGTCCATCAGCAGCACGGCCGGATCGGCGGCGAGCGCCCGGGCCACCCCCACGCGCTGCCGCTGCCCGCCGGAGAGTTCGTGCGGGTACCGGTCCCCGTAACGGGCGGCGTCGAGGCCGACGAGCGTGAGCAGTTCGTCCGAACGTTCCCGGATCCGCGCGGCGGGCCAGCCGAGCAGCCGCGGCACGGTGCCCACGTTGGTGCGCACGTTCTGGTGCGGGAAGAGGCCGACGTGCTGGATCACGTACCCGATGCCGCGCCGCAGCCGGTCCGGATCGCTCTTGGTGACGTCCTCGCCGTCGATGAGCACGGCGCCCGAGGTCGGCTCGATCAGCCGGTTGATCATGCGGAGAACGGTCGACTTGCCGCAGCCCGAGGGGCCGATGAGAACGGTCGTCTCGCCGGCGGCCAGTTCGAGGCTCAGCTCGCCCACGGCCACCGTGCCGTCCGGGTACTGCTTGCGCACGCGCTGGAGAGCGATGGGTGCAGCTTTCCGGGTACCGTCCACGGATGTCCCTTCTCGACGGGCCGCGGGTGCTGGCCGCTCCCGCGGCGGAGAACCCCTGGTTGTCCTGGCGCTACGTGCGCGACAACGCTGAGAGTATTCGGACCGCGCTGATCGAGCATGTACTGCTGACCGCCGAATCTGTGCTCATCGCGGCCGTGATCGGTGTGACTCTCGCCATCCTTGCCTATCAGGTACGTAGGTTGTCCACCCCGATTCTGGTGTCGACCGGCGTGCTGTACACCGTTCCGTCGCTGGGGCTGCTTGCGATCCTGGGACCGATCATGCCGTCGCGGCGTTCGGCGGTGGTGCTGGCGCTCGTCACGTACGCGCTGCTGGTGATCGTGCGCAGCACGCTGACCGCGCTGCTGCAGGTGCCGGGCGAGGTGCGGGAGGCGGCGACGGCGATGGGCTACGGGCGGTTCGCACGGCTGTGGCGGGTCGAACTGCCGCTCGCCCTGCCGGGGCTGCTGACCGGGATCCGGCTCGCCACCGTGTCCACGGTCGCCCTGGTCACCGTCGGCGCCATCGTGGGCAAGGGCGCCCTGGGCAGCCTGCTGATGGACGGCTTCACCAACAACTTCTACAAGGCGCAGATCCTCACCGCGGCGGTGCTGTGCGTGGCGTTGGCGCTGGTGCTGGACCTGGTGCTGCTGCTGGTCGGCCGGGTGCTCACCCCGTGGACCCGCAGGCGGTCGGCATGAACGCCATCGGCCCGACGAACCCCTGGACCCGCCGGAGGGCCGCATGAACGCGTTCGACCAGTTCGTCACGTGGATCAACGACCCGCTCAACTGGACCAACCCGGGCGGCATCCTCGAACGCCTCGGCGAGCACCTGTTCATCATGTTCGCCGCGCTGCCGCTCGCGCTCGTCGTGGCGTGGCCGCTGGGCGTCTCGCTCGGCCGCAGCAGCCGTGGCGGCACGGCGGTCGTGGTGCTGTCCAACCTCACCCAGGCCGTGCCGGTGATGGCGCTGCTGGTGATCCTTCCGCTGACCGCCCTGGGCTTCGGCAAGGCGACGGTGATCGTGGCGCTGGCCGTGTTCGCCGTTCCCCCGCTGCTGGCGACCGCTTACACCGGGCTGCGCGAGATCGACCCCGAGGTCCGCGACGCCGCGAAGGGGGTCGGCATGTCCGGCTGGACGCGGCTGTGGCGGGTCGAACTGCCCCTCGCCGTCCCCTATCTCGCCTCCGGCCTGCGCACGGCCGCCGTGCAGGTGGCGGCGACGGCGGCGCTGGCGTCGTTCGTCAACGGCGGCGGGCTCGGCCAGATCATCGCGGCCGGCTTCGGGCTCGGGCTGGCGACCGGCGGCGGTCAGGTGCTGGCCGGCGGGATCCTCGTCGTCGGGCTGGCGCTGCTGGTGGAGGGCCTCGGTGCGTTGCTGCAGCGCCTGGTCACCCCCAAGGGGTTGCGTTTGTCCAAGCTGTGACCCTCGTCCGGTTGCCGATACCCGATCAGCGAGGTTGGGTATTTGGTGCGGGCGCGCAGAGTTGCCCGTCGGACACGCGGTCCTCCCACGGGGACCGGGACACGGAAGGCGGGCGCCGTCGCCATGCAGAGATTTTCCAGAACGTTAGTGACCGGCCTGGCGCTCGGTGTCGCCGCGCTCGGCCTCGTGGCGTGCGGCGAGGAGGGCTCCTCCGGCACCACCAAGCCCGACGCCGCCAGCGGTGCCGGATGCGCGCCGGTCGCCGGTGAGAAGTTCGTCGCGCTGACCGACGACAAGAAGCTGCAGAACGCCGACAACATCCTCCCGGCGGTCAACAGCAAGGCGTCCAGCCCCGAGCTGCTCGCCGCCCTGGACAAGGTCTCCGCGGCGCTCGACACGCCGAAGATGATCGCGCTCAACAAGGCCGTCAACGTCGACCGCAAGACCGCCGAGGTGGCCGCCAAGGAGTTCGCCGCCACGGCCAACATCACGGCCGGCATCACGAGGGGCGCGGGCGGCAGCATCACCGTCGGCGCCGCGAACTTCAGCGAGAGCCAGGTGCTGGGCAACCTGTACAAGATCGCGCTGGAGGCCGCCGGCTACACGGTCAAGGTGGAGCAAATCGGCAACCGGGAGCTCTACGAGCCGGACCTCGAGGCCGGCAAGGTGCAGGTGCTGCCGGAGTACGCGGCGACGCTGGCGGAGTTCCTCAACGCGAAGGTCAACGGTGAAGCGGCCAAGAACGCGCCGATCGCCTCCCCGGACGTCGACAAGACGGCTGCCGCGCTCACCGAGATCGGCAAGAAGGTGGGCCTCACCTTCGGCAAGCCGTCCCAGGCGGTCACGGCCAACGCCTTCGCCGTCACGACGGCGTTCGCCGAGAAGTACGGCGTGAAGACGCTGTCGGAGTTCGCGAGCAAGTGCTCCGGGACGGCCACGGTGCTCGGCGGTCCGCCGGAGTGCCCGCAGCGGCCGTTCTGCCAGCTGGGTCTGGAGAAGACGTACGGGCTGAAGGTCGGCCGGTTCGCCAGCCTCGACGCCGGCGGCACCCAGACCAAGAACGCCCTCAAGACCGGCAGCATCTCCATCGGCCTGGTCTTCTCCACCGACGAGTCGCTCGCCTGATCAAATCGTTGCCCCTCGGTCGGCGTGGCGTGCGATAGCGCGCACTCGGTATGGTCTACATCCATGTCGGCCGAGGGCACGGAACGTAGCAACGGACCGGCGCCTGCCCTGCTGTGGGGCGGCGTCGGGACGGCACCCGTCGGTGGCCTCCTGCTGGTGGCCGGCGGGGACGGATTTCTCCTGCGTGTGGGCGCTTTCTTCCTCATGGTGGCCGTCATTCTGGTCGCCGTGGGAGCGCTCCTCGCCCGCCGCCGGGCCGGTGACCGAGGCGGCATGGAGGGTTACGTAGAGGAAGAGATCGAAGCTCTCCGTGACGATCTCCGGGCCGATATCGCGCACGCGGCCAAGGCCACCCACCGTTCGCTCGCCGAACGGGTCTCCGCGCTCACCGACACCGTCGAGGCGCTGCGCGGCCAGATCGAGGTGCTGCGTGCGCACGTCGAGCGCAGCCACCTGAACGCCCCACCGGCCCCGCAGGCGCCGGCCCCGGCCCCCGTGCAGGCGAGCGCCGGTGTGGTGCATCACACGGAGACGGTCCACGTGACCCGGCAGACCTATGTGGACGACGGCGGCACCGTGTACGGGGCGGCCAAGCCGGTCGCCGTTCCGCAGCAGCGACGCGAGCCCGACCCGTACCAGGACCAGCCGGAACCGGCCCGGCGCAGCGCACCGGTCGGTCGCACCGAGCAGCGCATGGGCGAACGCCGCGCCAGCGCACGGGTCGACGAGCACGGCAGCGAGATGCACGTCAACGAGCGGCGCGCCGAGGTGCGGGTCGACCCGACGGCGGCCGAGATGCACGTAGAGGACCGGTGGGCGTCGTCGACGCACCGGCCGCCGCCCCCCGGCGAGGGGCCGACCGGCCGGCGCCGCCGCGGCGATGACGACGAGCCGAGCGGGCGTTGGGCCCAGGGCGGCGCTCCCGCACCGGGCCCCCCGTCCCGGCAGCCCGACGGCGAATGGGCCGGTGCCGCCCCGGTTTCCGCTCCGGGCGGCCGCCGCGCCGAGGGCGAGTGGGCCGGTGCGGCTCCCGTCTCCGGCGCCGGCCGTCGTGGTGACGCCGAGTGGTCCGGCGCCGCGCCCGTTTCCGGTGCCGGTCGCCGTGAGGGGGAACGCCCGCGCGGCTTCGACGGCGAACGCACGGGCGGCCGGCGCGCGGCACCCGAGCCCCGCGTGTACGACGGCGGCTTCGACGCGGAACGCACGACCGGCCGACGCGCGCGTGCGCCCGAACCGGGTGGCGGCTTCTTCGCCGACGAGCACACCGGCGGCTTCTTCGAGGACGAGCCCGAACGCACCGGCCGCGCCCGGGTGGCACCACCGCCGGAACCGGCACCGGGCCGGGCCGCCCTGCCCGCCAACCCGTCCGGCGAGCCGGTCCCCGACTGGGCCACCGAACGCGGCACCGACGAGCGGGCCCGTACGCCGGTGGAGCAGCCGCGCCGCGGCGGCACGGAGTACGGCGGACGCCCGGGCGGCGGCGAGTACGGCGGCCGTCCGGCCGGTAGTGCGCGTCCGCCGGTCGAGTACGGCCCGCCCGTCAGTGGTCCTTCGGGTGGCGGTGAGTACGGCGGTCGTCCCGCCGGAAGCGCGCGTCCGCCGGGTGAGTACGGCCCGCCGGTCAGTGGTCCTTCTGGCGGCGGCGAGTACGGCGGCCGTCCGGCCGGAAGCGCGCGTCCGCCGGGTGAGTACGGCCGTCCGCCGGCCGGCAACGAGTACGGCGGCCAGCCGGGCTACGGGCCGGGTGAGTACGGCGGCGGCCGGTCGCGGGACGCCGACGACTACGACCAGCCCCCGCCGCGCGGCCGCCGCGCCGCCGACGACTGGGAGTAAGCCGCCTGCTGGTCGGCCACCGCTTCGCGCGGAGCCCTTCGGGGCGGCTGGCGTGGAAGTAGGGCGCCGACGCACCGAAGCGGCCGATCACCCGCGGCGTGGGCCGCAACGGCGGCGGGCCCGAGCCGCAGGCGGATTCGACCGCATCCGCGCCGGCCCGAACCTCGCCGCGCTACTTGTCGATGTCGCCCACCACGAAGAACATCGACCCCAGGATCGCGATCAGATCCGGCACCAGGCACCCCGGGATCAACGTCGCCAACGCCTGGACGTTCGCGTAGGACGCGGTGCGCAGCTTGAGCCGCCACGGCGTCTTGTCGCCCCGGGACACCAGGTAGTACCCGTTGATGCCGAGCGGGTTCTCGGTCCACGCGTAGGTGTGCCCCTCGGGCGCCTTGAGCACCTTGGGCAGCCGCACGTTGACCGGCCCCTGCAGGGTGTCGACCTGGTGCAGGCACTGCTCGGCGAGGTCCAGCGAGACGTACACCTGCTCCAGCAGGACGTCGAACCGTGCGTGGCAGTCGCCGGTCGTTCGCGTCACGACGGGCACGTCGAGCGACCCGTAGGCGAGGTACGGCTCGTCGCGGCGCAGGTCCAGGTCGAGCCCGGAGGCGCGGGCGACGGGACCCGACGCCCCGTAGCCGGCGGCGTCGGCGGCCGACAGCACACCGACCCCGACGGTGCGGGCGAGGAAGATCTCGTTGCGCCGGATCAGGTTGTCGAGGTCGGGGAGGCGCCGGCGCACCTCGCCGATGGCGGCGCGGGCCCGCGTGGTCCAGCCGGCCGGCACCTCCTCCTTGAGCCCACCGACCCGGTTGAACATGTAGTGCATCCGCCCGCCGGACGCCTCCTCGAGGACGGCCTGGATGGTCTCCCGTTCCCGGAACGCGTAGAACATCGGCGTGATCGCACCGATCTCCAACGGGTACGAGCCGAGGAACATCAGGTGGTTGAGCACCCGGTTCAACTCGGCGAGCGCGGTGCGCAGCCAGACGGCCCGCTCGGGGACCTCCAGCCCCATGAGCCGCTCGACGGCGAGCACCACACCCAGCTCGTTGTTGAACGCGCTGAGCCAGTCGTGCCGGTTGGCCAGCACGATGATCTGCCGGTAGTCGCGGGCCTCGAAGAGCTTCTCGGCGCCCCGGTGCATGTAGCCGACGATGGGTTCGCAGGAGATGACGCGCTCGCCGTCGAGCACCAGCCGCAGCCGCAGAACGCCGTGCGTGGACGGGTGCTGCGGCCCGATGTTGAGCACCATGTCGGCGGTGTCGAGCCCGGCACCGGTCCCGACGACAACCTCGCGACTCATGTCGCCCGCGCACGCGTCGGGGCGGTGCCGGTGGCACCACCTTCCCTCGTCGCGCCAACCGCTTCGCGGCCGGCACTCCTCAGTCCAGGCGGTGCCGCACCGCCCCCACGCGCGCTCATAGGTCTTGGAGGATACGCAGGGCCCGGGAGACGCGCTGCATGGTCTCCGTGTCGGCGACCTCGACCCGTTCGGTGAACCAGCGTTTGAGCGGGGACGAGAGCCGGTCCGGCATGACGACGTACTCGCCCAGCGGCACCGACAGTGGTGAGTCGCGCAGCTCGTGCCGGTCGGTGACCTCCGCGACGATGAGGACCGGCACCTCGGTCTCGTTGAAGATGTCGGAGCTGATGATCAGTCCGAGGCGTTCCCGGGCCCCGTTGATCAGCCAGACCTCACCGCGCCGCACGGCTCGCCAGGTAATCCTCTTCGTCGGCCAGGGCGCGCGCCTCGTCGTCGAGCCCGGCCCGCCGGACGGCGGCGGCGTGGGCCGTGAAGATCTCGCGTAATGCGCGCTCACGTGCGGCTTTGTCGATCCACGCCGACAGCGACACGCCTTCGCGCTCGGCCATCTGGCGCGCGTCGGCGATCGTCTGATCGGAGAAGGAGAGGGTCACCTTGGCGGTCATGCCAACGAGAGTACCTCAGGTATGACCGCCAATCCTACCGGCTGGATTACCCACCAGTGTCCGCCGAGGCCGTCCGGGTCGGTGAGTTCGGCCGCGGCGCTCGCCAGCGCCAGCGCCTGCACGTACCCGATCGGATCCTCGCGCGCCTGACCCAGCGGCGGCCGCCGCCCGTGCACGCCCAGCGCGCGCAGCACCGCCCGCTGCGTGAGCAGGACCGGTTCGCTGCCGGCGACCGCGCTGCCCGCGTCGGCGACGGAATCCATCGCGACGTAGGCGCTCACGTCGCAGCTGCCGTCGGGGACCGGTGGGACGCGGCGGCCGTTCAGGTGGCCGGCCAGTGTGCCGAAGACGGGGCGGTTGTCGCGCAGGTGGCCGTAGTCGACCGCCACCGCCAGGCCGCGCTTGACCGTGCCGACCGCCTCGGCCCAGGCTTCGTCGCGCGGGAGCCCGACCTCCACCCGGGTGCCGGGTACGCCGGTCGGCGGCCACCAGGCCTGCAGCCACCGTTCGTCGCGGCGGGTCACCCTGTTGCCCGAACGCCCGTTGACGTGCAGATACCGCGGCGGATCCCCGCTGGCGACGTCGAGCGGCACGTTGTCCAGCCACTCCGTCGCCGTGAGCAGTCCGACGGTCGCCTCCGGCGCCCGGTCGGTCCATTCGATCTCTTCCGGCAGGTCCGCCGGGCGCGACGCGAGTTCGACCGCGACAGGCCGCACCCGCTCTCTCAGTTTCGGTGGAACATCCAGAGCGACGGCCGGCCCGGACTCCAGCGCGGCCAGCACGGCCCTGAGCAGTTCGCCCCGTCCGGCACCGATGTCGACGAGGTCGATGCGGTCCGGGTGCTCCAGCGCGGTGTCGACCCGGATCAGCAGTTGGCAGATCGCCCGCGCGAACAGCGGCGACGCGTGCACACTGGTGCGGAAGTGCCCGGCCGGGCCGGGGCCGGGGCGGACGAAGAAGCCGTCGGCGTCATACAGCGCCTGCCGCATAGCCTCCCGCCACCGCACGTACCCCAGTGTTACGCATCAGGGGACGAGCCGGTGGGTCCTCGCCAGTTGACAGACCGCGAGCAGGCGCACCAGCGGCCAACTCGGGTCGGCCCAGTCCTCGACGGTCAGCTTCGCCGGCAGGTGGAACCCGCGCTGACCGGCCGTGTCGCAGACCCCGTCGGCGTACGCGGCGAGATCGGTCGCGGTGACCGTGTCGTCGGCACCGGCGAGCGCGTCCCGCACCGCGGCCGAGTGCTGGTCCACCTTCGACAGCAGCCCGGCGTCGGCGCGTGCGGCGCGGAAGCCTGACGTCCCCACCCGCCGGTCCCACTGGATCAGAGCCAGTTCGGCGGCGTTGACCACGATCCGGGGAGGGACGTGTTCGTCCGCGATGTCCATGGCGCCGACCGTACAAATCACGGCATGCCGATGGGGCGATCCGGACGGCCGGAGATATTTGGCTGTTCAGCCCCTGTACATGTCGATCGACGGCCACCCGATGTACAGGTGGCCGTCGATCATCGGATGTCCTACCCGGTGTACCGGCGTAGCCCCGAACCGGTCGTCGGCCGATCCGCGCGCACGTCCTGGTACGCCGTCTCGGCATCGGTCACCCCGGTGCGGTACGCCGCTCGGCTGTCGTCCCAGTCGAACTGGTAATGCCGATAGAGACGGGCCACCTCGTCGGTCGTCAGCGGTTCGTCCGGCTCGACGTCGACGTTCGGGGCGTCCTTGACGGTCTCCTTGTCGTAGGGCACCTGGAGGCCTTCGGTCGTCCACTGGGCGCCGTACAGGGGAACCAGCGACTCCCGCAGCCCGAACCAGCCGGTCTGCACCGTCGCCCAGGCGGGTTGCCCGGCCGGATCGGTGTACAGCTGGCCCAACCGGCCGATCTTCTCACCCTGCCGGTCGAGGACATCGGCGCCACGGAGATCGGAAACGCGATCCACGAGCTTCTCCTTCCGTCGTCGCAGAAGGCGTACCCGCTCAGAGGAAGGACATGCCCTCGCCGCGGTACGTCGGCCACTCGGCGGTCACCGCGTCGCCCTCGACGACGTGCAGCGCCGGCAGGTGTTCACACAGTTCACCAGCCTTGGCGTGGCGGAACCAGACCCGGTCACCGATTCGCAACCGGCTCGCTCCCGGGCCGGTCAACGGCGTCTGCACCTCGCCGGCGCCCTCCAGCGGGATCAGCTCCAACCCGGCCGGCAGCACCGGCGACGGCTGCCTGGTCGGGCTCGCCTCGCCGGAGGCGACCCAGCCGCCGCCCAGCACGGTCGCGATGCCGGGCGTGGGCCGGCGCACCACCGACAGCCCGAAGAACGCCGACGGGTGCGGCTGCCACGCCCGGTACCCGTCGAAGAGCGTGGGCCCGTACAGGCCCGAGCCGGCCGCGATCTCCGTCACCGAGGAATCCGTCGTGGTGGCCGCGACGCTCCCGGTACCCCCGCCGTTGACGAACTCCAGCTCGGCGTGCTCACGAACGGCGGCGACGGCGCGCTGACGACGTTCCCACAGATCTTTTTGGGAGCGCGACTGCATCAACCGGATGGCGACGGCGCGCAAGGGACGACCCGGTGGGGCGTCGCCCAATCCGGCGATCTGGGCCTCGTACGACATCATCCCCACGAGCCGGAACCCGGGCCGCTTGACGATCTCCGCGGCCAGCGCACCGGCCTGCGCGGCCCCGTGCACCGGCGAACGTCGCACCCCCACGTGCACCTGCTTCGACGGCCGCCACGAGGCGTCCAGCTCCAGGCACACCCGGATGGTGGGCCGCCGCGTGGGCCCGACGACGCTGTCCACCAGGTCCAACTGCGCGGGGTCGTCGATCATGAGGGTGACGGTCGCCGCGGCCCGCTCGTCGGCGGCGAGTGTCGCGATCGCGACCCGGTCGGCCGTCGGATAACCGACCACCGCGTCGTCGGTGACACCGGAGCCGGTCAGCCACAGCGCCTCGGGCAGCGTGTACGCCAGGATCCCCCGCCAACCCGGCCGGGCCAGCACCCGCCGCAGCGCCTCGCGGTTGCGCACGGATTTGCTCGCCAGGCGCAGCGGTTTGCCGGCGGCACGCGCGACCAGAACGTCCGCGTTCGCGTCGAAACTGGCGAGGTCGACGATGCCGACCGGGGACGGCAGGGCGGCCGTCGCGCGCTCGAACCGGTCGTAGAGGGCGTCCGCGGGCGTCACCGCTGCACCGTATCGGACCCGCGGCTCGCCCGCTCAGGCCCGGAAACCGCACTTGGTTAGAGTTAGCAGCGCGTCGGATCCTACGGTCCGGCGTTGAACGACGGGGAGGTCAGCCACCGTGACGAGGGACGGCACGTCCGACGCCCGGGGCGGCGACCACGGCGATCGCGCTGATCAGGGTGATCACGCGGAACGTCTCGCGGCGAGCCCCGAGCAGCAGTGGAGATCCGCCGCGGACGCGGCCGGGGAGATCCTGCCGCCGCCCGGCGGGGAGCCGGTGCACCCGCCGGTCGATGAGGGCTGGCCGGACCTCGGGCGGCTTTCGGCCGTCGATCCGCTGACGATCTCGCGGCTCGCGTCCGGGCCGGAGTCCGCTGCGTCGCCGGAGGCCAGTGCCTCGTCGGCCTCCTCGACCTCCGGCGCTTCTTCGACTTCGCCGGAATCGGCCGCGTCCGCCACCTCGGCGGCCTCGTCCGCCTCGGCGGCCTCCTCCACCTCGGCAGGCTCCTCGACCTCGGCGGCCTCGGTGAGGTCGTCGGGTGAGGCGGTGGGGACCGACGATGCCGCCGGGTCTGCCGGTGGGGCATCCAGGGCCGGAAAAGCGCGGCGGGCGAGGAAGGCCACGGCACCCACGGCTCCTGCGGCGCCCGGGGAGTCCGGGCGGGCGTCGGACGGCCCGGCGTCGGCCGAATCGGCGGCCGCTGCGGAATCCGAAGGGGCGGATGGCACGGCCGGGTCGGTGCCGTCGGGCGACGCCACGGCGGTGAGTCCGCCGGCGGCGGCCGGGCGGCGGCCGCGTCCCAGCCGGGCGCGGCGTGGCCGATCGGCCGGTGCTGCGGCGTCCACCCCGGCCGAGCCCACTTCGTTTGAGGCGACTTCATCCGAGTCCGCTGGGTTGGAGCCTGACCCCTTCGAGGCCGCCTCGCCGGGCGTAACCTCGGCGGGTGCGGCGTCCGGGCGGTCTCCGGCCGAGGTGGCGCCGCCTGCGGCTGGGCCGGCTTCTCCGGTTGAGCCTGCCTCCTTGGCTGAGCCTGCTTCTTCGGCTGATACGGCGCCGAGTGATGCGACGGCCGTGATTCCGGCGGTGGTGTCCGAGTCGGCCGGGTCTGAAGGTGCGGGAGCACCGGCTGATGCGACCGCCGTGATTCCGGCCGTGACCTCTGAGTGGCCGTCGGCTGAGGGGGTAACGGCCCCGGCCGATGCGACCTCGGTGATCCCGGCCGTGACCGCCGAGTCGGCAGAGTCCGATGGCGCGGCGCCGCCGGCCGATGCGACCACCGTGATTCCGGCCGTGACGACTGAGCGGCCGTCGGCCGAGGGAGTGACGGCGCCGGCGGATGCGACCACTGTGCTTCCGGCCGTGGCCGATGGCGCGCCGCCGCCGGCGGACGCGACCGCCGTGATTCCGGCCGTGACGGCTGAGCGGCCGTCGGCTGGGCCCGCGGCCCCGGCGGACGCGACCGCCGAGATTCCGGCCGTGACTTCCGCGCGGCCGCCGGCCGATGCGACCGCCGTCATCCCGGCGGTGGGGGGCGAGCGTCGCCCGGCGACCTCCCCGGCCGACGAGACCGTGATCATCCCCACGCCGCCCGCCGTCAACGCGGACGGCTTTCCGGTCTATCCGGACCCGCACCGTTCATCGGCGGAGCCGGAGCCGGCCCAACGGCCCACCGGCGCCCCGCCGGCGCAGGACCCGACGACGGTCATCCCGACCGGCCGCCCACCGGCGCCCGACGCCACCATGATCGTTCCCTCCGGGCCGCTGCCGCCGGCCGAGCCCACGGTGATCCTTCCGATCGGTTCGCCGACGGCCGGTGACGCCACCGTCGTGGTGCCCGTCCCGGAAGCGGAGCGGGAGCCGCGCGAGGCCGATGAGCGGGCCGCTTACCAGGGGCCCGAGCGCCGGCGGCCGGCCCAGGCGAAGAAGCAGCAGGTCGACCTCTCCGGCATCGCCGAGCTGAAGGCGATCATGCGGATCCGGGCGTTCCGGCGGCTGTGGGCCGTGCTCAGTCTCTCCGCGCTCGGCGACTGGCTCGGCCTGCTGGCGACGTCGACGTTCGCGGCGGCCCAGGTGGACAACTCGCTGGCGAAAGGTGCCGCGTTCGGCACCGTCATCGCCGTGCGCCTGCTGCCGGCGCTGATCCTCGGGCCGATGGCGGGCGTGCTCGCGGACCGCTTCGACCGGCGCTTCACGATGGCGGTCTGCGACGTCATCCGCTTCGTCTTCTTCCTGTCGATCCCGCTGGCGACGCTGTTCACGGACAATCCCGCGCTGGTCATCGGCTGGGCGGCGGTGGCGACGTTCGTCATCGAGGCCGTGGCGATGCTGTGGACGCCGGCCAAGGAAGCGGCCGTCCCCAACCTGGTGCCACGCGCCCGGTTGGAGGCGACCAACCAGCTCAGCCTCGCCACGACGTACGGCGTGACCCCGGTCGCCGCGGCGCTGCTGCTCGCCGGCCTCAACTCGTTGCTCGGGCAGTGGGACGTGCCGGAGTGGGCCGAGGCCACCGACGTCGCGCTCTACTTCAACGCGCTGACGTTCCTGGCGAACGCCCTCATCGTCTTCTTCCTCATCCCGGAGATCAGCGGCCGGGCCGCCGCGACGGGACCCGGCGAGCGCAAACCGGGGATGCTGCGCGAGTTCCTGGAGGGCTGGAAGTTCGTCGGGCAGACCCCGCTGGTGCGCGGCCTCGTGCTCGGCATCCTGGGGGCGTTCGCCGGCGGCGGTGTCGTGGTCGGCACGGCCAACCTCTACGCGCGCGAACTGTACGGCGGCGACGCGGCGTTCTTCCTGCTGTTCGCGACGCTGTTCATCGGGCTGGCGGGCGGCATCGTGGCGGGGCCGCGGCTGGTCGGCGCGCTGTCGCGGCGGCGCTGGTTCGGGCTGTCGATCATCCTGGCGGCGGGCTCCGTGATCGTGCTCGCGCTCGCGCCGCAGCTGGCGTTCGCGGTGACGGCGACGCTGTTCGTGGGCGCCGGTGCCGGGATGGCGTTCCTGTCCGGGACGACGCTGCTCGGTGGCGAGGTCGACGACGAGGTGCGCGGGCGGGCGTTCGCCGTGGTGCAGACGGGCGTGCGGGTGGTGCTGATGTTCACCATCGCGCTCTCCAGCACGTTGGTCGGTGCGGGCGGGCGGCCGACGTTCGACCTGGGGCCGTTCACGGTCGAACTGTCGACGACCCGCATCCTGCTGATCGTCGCCGGCGTCTGCGGCGTCATGGCCGGCGCCGGTGCGCTGAAGCAGATGGACGACAAGCACGGCGTGCCGCTGCTGGCCGACCTGTGGGCCTCCGTGCGCGGACGCCCGCTGGTGAAGGCCGAGCCGAAGCCGGTGCGCGGGCTGTTCCTGGTCTTCGAGGGCGGCGACGGCGCAGGCAAGTCGACGCAGGTGAACCTGCTGGCGGACGCGCTGCGGCGGGCCGGCCGGGACGTCGTGGTGACCCGCGAACCGGGCGCCACGACGGCGGGTGCGCAGATCCGGCGGCTGCTGCTGGAGGGCGAGGCGGTCGCGCCGCGCGCGGAGGCGCTGCTGTACGCGGCGGACCGCGCGCACCACGTCACCACGGTGGTGCGGCCGGCGCTGGATCGCGGCGCGGTGGTGATCAGTGACCGGTACGTCGACTCGTCGCTGGCGTACCAGGGGGCCGGCCGGACGCTTCCGGTGCAGGAGGTGGCCTGGTTGTCGGACTGGGCCACGGGTGGGCTCAAGCCGGACCTGGTCGTCCTGCTGGATCTCGACCCGGCGGTCGGGCTGCGGCGGGCGCTGTCCCGCTCGGGTGGCGCGGATCTGCTGGAGAGCGAGTCGCTGGCGTTCCACGAACGGGTCCGCTACCAGTTCCTCGACCTGGCCGCCAACGACTCGGGCCGCTACCTGGTGCTGGATGCCGAGCGCGAGCCGGAGCACGTCGCCTCCGTCGTGCTCGAACGGGTCGTCGAGCTGCTGCCGGCTCCGGACCGGTTCCAGCGAAGGAGCGATGACAGGGTGACCA
>NZ_BOPF01000056.1 GCF_016863615.1 Virgisporangium aliadipatigenens
ACCGAGGTTGCCCTCCTGGATCAGGTCCAGGAACGCCATGCCCCGTCCGGTGTAGCGCTTGGCGAGCGAGACGACCAGTCGGAGGTTGGCCTCGAGCAGGTGGTTCTTCGCGCGTTCGCCGTCGCGGCCGATCCACTCGAGGTCGCGGCGCATCGGGTTCTGGATCTGCTCGCCGGCCTCCTCGGCGGCGCGCAGCCGCTCGGCGGCGTACAGCCCGGCCTCGATCCGCTTGGCGAGCTCCACCTCCTGCTCGGCGTTGAGCAGCGGGACCTTGCCGATCTGCTTGAGGTACGCCCGGACGGAGTCGGCCGAGGCCGTCATCTCCGCGTCGCGGCGGGCCTGCTTGAGCGCCTCGGACTCCTCGTCGTCCCACGCGAAGTCGTCGTCGGCCTGGGCGTCGGCCTCGGCCGCCTGGGCCACCTCCGCCGGCTCCTCGACAATCTCCTCGATCTCGACGGCCATCGCCTCGGCCTCGAGGTCGCCCTCACCCGGCTCCTCGCCGGCGGGCGCACCGGGCTCGCCCGGCTTGGTGGCCTTGGCGGCGCCGGCCTTCGCGGGGGCCTTCGGCACCGGCCCCTTCGCGGCGGCCTTCGCCGGAGCCGCGGGGGCGGCGCCCGCCGCCTTGCGGACCGGGGCCGCCTTCGCCGGCCGGGCGGCCGCCGCGTCACCGCTCTCGGCGGGCTTCGCCGGCGCGGAGGTGCGCGCCGTCGCCGCCTTCGAGGCCGGGGTGGTGGCCCGTGCGGCGGACACGCGGCGGCGGCCGTTGGCCGAGTCGTCGACCACGATGTTGACGCTGGCCTCGGCGAGGGCGCGCAGCAGCTTCTTCGCCTGAGCGGGGTTGACCCCCGAGTCCTCGACCGCGGCTGCAACCTCCGCCGACGTCACCTGCCCGCCGGCGGCATTGGCCCGCGCGATGAGTGCGTCTGCGAGTGAACGGATGTCGGCGCCAGTCTGGCGGGCAACTGTCACGAACGACCTTCCCGTGGCTTTCGTCGAGCGGAGCCGACCCGGTCGATCGCGCGGCAGGGCCGCAAAAGAGGGACCGGGTAGTTGTCACTGGCCCGCACGCTGTCGATCGGGGTGATCCCTGACATGCGGGCAGGGGTGAATTGTAACGCCGTCAGCGGCGATCATCCGCCCGCGGCCACCCGGCGCGCGTCTGCGACGTGGTGTCAAGATTAGGCCCTGTGGCGACAGAACCCGCGGAACTGCTCACCGTTGCTCTCGGCGTGGCGCGCGAAGCGGCCGACCTGGCCCTCCGAATGCGCACCGACGGAGTGACCGGAATCGATACAAAATCGACGATCACCGACGTGGTCACCGCTGCCGACAAGGCCGTGGAGGATCTGGTGAAGTCGTCGTTGCAGCAGCTCAGGCCGGGTGATGCGGTCCTCGGCGAGGAAACCGGAGGCGCCGCCGAGCCCTCGGCGGGCGGTGCCGTGCGGTGGATCGTCGACCCGATCGACGGGACGGTCAACTATCTCTACGGGTTGCCGCAGTACGCCGTGTCGCTCGCGGCGGAGGTCGACGGCGTCGTGGTCGCCGGGGTCGTGCGCAATCCCGTCACGGGTCAGGAGTGGACGGCCGTCCGAGGCGGAGGCGCCTGGCGGGCCGGTCGGCGCCTCACCTGTTCGGCCCAGCGTGAACTCGGTCTCACGTTGATCGCGACCGGGTTCGGGTACGACGCGCGCCGGCGGGCCCATCAGGCCGCCGTGATTTCCAGGGTTCTCCCGAGGGTGCGCGACATCCGACGGTTCGGGGCGGCGTCGCTGGATCTGTGCCTGGCCGCCGAGGGCGCGGTCGACGCCTACTTCGAGAAGGGACTCGCCGCGTGGGACCGGGCGGCAGGGGGCCTCATCGCCGAGGAGGCGGGTCTGCGGGTCACCGGCCTACGCGGGGAGGGGCCGGGGCGCCGGTTCGTTCTGGCGGCGAATGAGGCCGTCTACGAAGAACTGCACGACCTGCTGGTCGAGGCCGACGCCGACGGCGGTCCCTGACGGGCGCGTCACTTCGCGTTGGCGTCGCAGGTGCCCTCGGGCAGCGGCGGGTTGCCGGCGACGGCCAGCGCCTGGTTGCTCTCGGTGAAGCTGCCCAGCTGCTTGAACTTGGTGCCGACGACGACGTCGATCACGTCGTCCTTGCGGTTGATGTCGAACGCGAGCTTGGCCTCATTGAGGAAGTAGGCGTTGACCAACCAGGCGGCGCCCACCTGCGAGGGCCCGTACCGGATGACGGCCACGTCGGTGACCTTCTTGCCCTCGGACTTCTCCTCGACGACCTGCACCTTGCGGCTGCGGAACGCCTCGGCGACCTGCGAGGCCAGGGACGACGTGTCGGTGCCGTTGAGCACCCGGACCTTGATCTGGTCGGCGGTGCTGGGCAGCTTCAGATTCACCGGAACGGCGTTGGCCGCACAGCCCTCCGCCCGCGTGTCGTCGGCCTGCCGGTCCTTGACGATGGCTACGGCGACGAGCACCGTGGCGCATACGACGAGCACACCGATGACGATGAGTGCCCTCAGGCGCGCCAGGCTCACTCCCACCAACTCCCCGTCCGAGCCAGGTTTTCCTGTCTGAACCCGGGCCGTTAACCGCCGAGGGTAGCGGGTACCCGGAAAAGCGCCAGATCAACCCCCGGCGCGCCGATGGCCCGCAACCCCTGTCGTGCTTCTAACGTTGTCCACCCCGGGCTGGTGTCGACTGAGTCACATCGGTAACAAATTGAGGTCCGGGGGCGTACATTTCTCAGACTTCGCCGGTAAGGTGCGCGCGCACGTCGGCTAATAGCAGCGGGACGGGCACCGAATCCGCGACCAGCGGTGTTACACCGGGGGACACCACCCGGCGCAGATCGACATAGGAGAGTGAAGAACCGATGGCCACCGACTACGACGCCCCCAGGCGTGACGAGGTCGACCTCGGCGAGGACAGCCTTGAGGAGTTGAAGTCCCGGCGGGTTGACGCACAGTCGGCCATCGTGGACGTCGACGAGACCGAGGTCGCCGAGACCTTTGAACTACCCGGCGCCGACCTGGCTGACGAGGAGCTGAGTGTGCGGGTCGTGCCGATGCAGGCCGACGAGTTCCGCTGCTCGCGTTGCTTCCTCGTGCACCACCGCAGCCAGCTCGCCGCCGAGCGCAACGGGGAGTACATCTGCCGCGAGTGTGCCTGACCGTTTGGCGTGACCGGCCAACGGGCACACACCGAACCACCCGCACCTGATTGACGGGAGGCAACGGCGATGACCCCACCGGACCGCGATCCTGAGGTGACCGACGCGGTAACGGAGCTTGTCGAGGAGGACGTCGAGCCGGCCAGGCGGCGCAAGCTGCTCGGCCGGCTCGTGCGCGCTCAGGCGAAGACGCGGGGCTTCGTCGGCACGCTCAGCCCGCGGGCGGCTGTCCGATGGATGACACAGGCCATCACCGATGTCGCCCCGCACCTACCGATCCGCGACCTGGAGACGTTGCGCAGGCACCACAACGGCAAGTCCGGGGACGAGCTCGCCGACCGCCTGATCCGCAACGCCGCCCGGGCCACGGCCGGTATCGGCGCCACCGGTGGCGGGGTCGCCGCGATCGAGTGGGTGGTCACCCCGGCCCTGCTGACCGCGCCGGTCCTGCTGGCCGCGGAGACCGTCGCGGTCGTCGCCATCGAGATCAAGC
This sequence comes from Virgisporangium aliadipatigenens, assembly GCF_016863615.1. Taxonomy (GTDB): domain Bacteria; phylum Actinomycetota; class Actinomycetes; order Mycobacteriales; family Micromonosporaceae; genus Virgisporangium; species Virgisporangium aliadipatigenens. The sequence continues at coordinate 3,665 of NZ_BOPF01000056.1, forward strand.
TCATCGGGGAACTGCACGAGGTCTACGGACAACCGGTACCGGGCAAGCCGACGGAACGCGCGGTCGCCCTCGTACAGGCGTGGGCACAGCGCCGCGGCGTCAACCCGCTGGCACCGGGACGCGGCATCGCGGCCGCGCTCGGGACGGCCGCGCGCAAGGAACTGCGCGAAAGGCTGGCCAAACGGTTCGGCCGGAACCTCACGACGTTGGGGCCGCTGATGACCGGTGCCGTGGTGGCCGGCGTGCTCAACCGGCGGGCGACGCTCCATCTCGCTGAAGAGGTGCAGCGGGACCTGCGGAAGAGCCGCCGAGCGCTGCCGCCAGGAGGCCGGGACGGCGGGAGCTGATCACCCAGTAGGGCGTGGGGTCGGCCGGGTCGTCGAGCACGATCTGCACGGCGCCGCCGATCCACGGCCGCTGGATCACGAACGCGAGCGGATCGGCGTGCGGCCCCAGCAGGTCGCGGCGGGCGTCCGCGTCCAGCGCAACGGCCTCCGCGATGAACTCCCGCGGCAGCCGGGCGTCGTCGACCCGCAGCTCGGCGTCGTCGACTTCGATGTCGATGCGGCCCAGCCGCCACAGCGCGTAGAGCACCAGCGGCACCAGGACCGCGTACGGCACGTAGGTCAGGACGCCGGGCCGGCCGAGGAAGATCTCCGCCGCCATCATGCCGGCCAGGGCCAGCGCGGCGAGCCACCACCACCACGGCACGGTGAGCCGTTCGCGGTAGGGGGAATCCATACCGAGAGGGTACGCGTGCCCAGGCGCGGGCGACCGGGCAGGATAGGGGCGACCAGAAGGAGAACTCCGTTGACCGAGACCCCCGTCGCGGTGGCCGTGCGGCGCCTGGACCCGCATCTGCCGCTGCCCGCTTACGCCCACCCGGGCGACGCGGGAGCCGACCTTTACGCCGCGCGCGATGTGGAGCTGGCGCCCGGTGAACGCGTTCTCGTCCCGACCGGGATCGCGATCGCACTGCCGGAGGGCTACGTGGGACTGGTGCACCCGCGCTCGGGACTGGCGGCGCGGCTGGGCGTCACGGTCCTCAACGCGCCGGGCACCGTCGACGCCGGCTACCGCGGGGAGATCCTGGTCAACCTGGTCAATCACGACCGCGCTAACGTGGCGAAGATCTCCCGTGGTGACCGGATCGCGCAACTGGTCGTTCAGCGGGTGGAGCGGGCGGTTTTCACCGTCGCCGACGAGTTGACCACGAGCAGTCGCGGCGCGGGCGGACACGGGTCCACGGGTGGGCAGGCCGATTTGGAGGCAGTTCAGTGATCTTCTCGCGGAAGAAGGCGGACAAGGGCAGGCACACCGCCCGCCGCCGCGAGCGGGACGACGTCGACACCGGGCCGGACGAGGAGGCGCCGAGCTCCGGGCGTTCCACCGGACCGTATGACGTGTCCGAGGCGCCGAAGGACGGCGACCGCATCGACCTCGGCGGACTCAAGGTCCCCGTCCCCTCGGGCGTGGAGCTGCGGGTGCAGGCCGACCCCGACGGACAGATCCAGAACGTCCTGCTCGCTGCCGACGACAGCCTGCTGCAGCTCGGCGCCTTCGCGGCACCGCGCACCGAGGGCATCTGGGACGAGGTCCGCGAGGACATCAAGGAGCAGCTGGTCCAGGACGGCGCGTCGGCGGACGAGATCGACGGCCCGTACGGCGTCGAGCTGCGCGGCCGCGTGCGGACGCCGGAGGGGACCACGGAGATCCGCTTCGTCGGCATCGACGGGCCGCGCTGGATGGTCCGCGCGGTGTATCAGGGCCGCGCGGCGAGCGACCCGGCGGCGGCCGCACCGCTCGACGCCGTCCTCGAAGGACTGGTGGTCGACCGGGGCCACGAGGCGATGCCGGTGCGCGATCCGCTGCCGCTGCGCCTGCCCCGCGAGATGCACGAGCAGGCCGGCGTGACCGCCCCGGAGGAGGCGCCCGCGGCGCCCGCCGCCGAGACGCCCGCGCCGCGCAAGCGTCCCTCGCCGCGGCCGCGTCGGTAGGGCTGTTCACGACGGGCGGCACCGCGCGCCATGATGGTGACGGTGCCGCCCGCGCGAGGAGATGACCACGCCGCCATGCCGAACCCACAGAATCCGATGAGCCGGTTCTTCCGGCGCATCTTCGCCAGTGAGGCGGAGCTGGACGCCGAGGAGCTCCAGCGCGACGCCGCCGAATCGGGCAGCACCCCCGCATGTGACGCACGGCGGGGCGAATTGTGCAGTGTCACCGGCCGGCTGCGAACGGTGGTCTACACTCCTCGCACCACGCTGCCGACACTCGAGGCCGAGCTGTACGACGGAAGCGACCTGGTGACGCTCGTCTGGCTGGGTCGCCGGCACATCCCCGGTATCCAGCCCGGTGCGTCGTTGACCGCGCGTGGTCGCATCGCGCTACGAGATCACCGTAAGGTCATCTACAACCCGTACTACGAGCTGGAAGCGACCTCATGACGCGGCCCGAACCGACGACGGAGACCTCCGTCCCCCTCGAGGAACAGCCCGAGCCGTCCTTCTCCGAACAGCTCTCCGAACAGCTCGGCGGCTGGCGCGGGCTGGTCGAGTCGAGCATCCCGGTGACCGTGTTCGTCATCGCGAACATGGTGTGGGAGCTGCGCCCCGCCGTCATCGTGGCGGTCGCGTCGGGCCTGCTCATCGGGGCGTTCCGGCTGGCCCGCAAGCAGCCGGTGCGGCACGCCGTCAACGGCCTGTTCGGGATCTTCCTGGGCGCTTTTCTCGCCTGGCGCAGCGGCGAGGCGCGGGACTTCTACCTCCCCGGCATCCTGATCAGCACCGGCTACACCATCGCGATGCTGATCTCGGTGGCCCTTCGCTGGCCGATCGTGGGCTACGTGTGGTCCGTGGTGGTAGACGGGGGCCGCACGCGCTGGCGGGACGAGCCGGTGCTGCTGAAGACGTTCAGCAAGCTGACCGTGATCTGGGCGGTCGTGTACTTCCTGAAGGTCGGCGCCCAGGCCCTGCTGTACCTCGCGCACAAGGACGACCTGCTGGGCATCGCCCGGCTCGTGCTGGGCTGGCCGCCCTACGCGCTGCTGCTGGCGTTCACGGCTTGGTACGCGCGGCGGGTGACCCGCCAACTGGCCTAGGCGGCGACGAGTTCCGGGTGCGCTCGACGCTGTCGGCCCCCAGGATCACCGCCCGCACCCCGTCCTCGACCTCGGACGTGCAGACGAAGACCAGTTCGTCGCCGGCCTCCAGCGGGTCGTCGGGGCTCGGCACCAGCACCCGCTTGCCGCGCAGGATCGCCACCAGCGCCGAGTCGCGCGGCAGCGGCACGTCCCGCACGGGATGACCGACGAACGGCGCCGTCTCCGGCAGCGTGATCTCGACCAGGTTGGCCTCGCTCTGCCGGAACGTCATCAGCCGCACCAGGTCGCCCACGGTCACCGCCTCCTCGACGAGGGCGGCCATCAGGCGCGGCTTGGAGACGGAGACGTCGACGCCCCACTGCTCGTTGAAGAGCCACTCGTTCTCGGCGCGGTTGACCCGGGCCACCACGCGGGCCACGGCGAACTCCGTCTTCGCCAGCAGCGACACCACCAGGTTGACCTTGTCGTCGCCGGTGGCCGCCACGACCACGTCGCAGCCGGACAGGTCGGCCTCCTGGAGGCTGGACAGCTCGCACGCGTCGGCGAGGATCCACTCGGCCTGCGGGACCCGTTCGGGGCGGACCATGCTGGCCTGGCGCTCGATGAGCATCACCTGGTGCCCGTTGTCGATCAGTTCCTGGGCGATGGAGCGGCCCACGTTGCCGGCTCCCGCGATCGCGATCCTCATGCGGGCTTCTCCTCGGGCGTGGCCGCGCCGGTCTGCAGCACGGTCGGCACCATGTCATCGGTGACGAGCATGAATACCTGATCCCCGTCCTGCAACGCCATCGAGGGGGTGGGCAGCACGCCGAGCCCGAACCGCATGACGTACGCCACGCGGGCGCCGGTGGCCTCCTCGAGGGCGCGCAGCGGCTTGCCGACCCAGCCGTTGTGCACCGCCATCTCGATGATGGAGACCTTGCCGGTGGGCTCGCGCCAGACCTCGGTGGTGTCGTCGCGCACGATGTGACGCAGCATCCGGTCGGCCGTCCACCGCACCGTGGCGACCGTGGGGATGCCGAGCCGCTCGTACACCTCGGCGCGCTTGGCGTCGTAGATGCGGGCGACGACGCGCTGGACGCCGAACGTCTCGCGGGCCACCCGGGCACCGATGATGTTGGAGTTGTCGCCGTTGGAGACGGCCGCGAAGGCGTCGGCGCGTTCGATGCCGGCGGAGATCAGCACCTCCCGGTCGAAGCCGACCCCGGTCACTGTCAGTCCCCGGTACTCGGAGCCGAGACGCCGGAACGCGTCCGGGTTGACGTCGATCATCGCGACGGTGTGGCCGCGCGCCTCAAGGCTTTGGGCGAGGGTCGAACCAACCCGACCACAGCCCATGATCACCACGTGCACTCGGGTCCCTTTCACGGTGCGTCAGTGCCACGGGTGAGCATGACATGCCGTGGCGATACCGGGGTGGTCGGGCGGAGGAGTCGCCGGGACAGCCGTACCCTTGAAGCCCGTGGCCTCACCCACTTCCCTGTTCAAGCGGCTGCTGGTCGGCCGGGCGCTCCGCTCGGACAACCTTCAGCACACGCTGCTGCCCAAACGCGTCGCGTTACCCGTGTTCGCGTCCGACGCCCTCTCCTCGGTGGCGTACGCGCCGGACGAGATCCTCCTGACGCTCTCGATCGCGGGAGCGGCGGCGTACGTGTACTCGCCGTGGATCGCGCTCGCCGTGGCGGTGATCATGGTGACGGTGGTGGCGAGCTACCGGCAGAACGTGCACGCCTACCCCTCCGGCGGCGGCGACTACGAGGTGGCCACGGTCAACCTCGGGCCGCGCTTCGGGCTCGGGGTCGGCAGCGCGCTCCTGGTCGACTACATCCTCACGGTGGCCGTGTCGGTCTCCTCCGGCGTGTCGAACCTCGGCTCGGCCGTGCCGTACGTCGCCGAGCACAAGGTGCTGATCGCCGTTCTGGCCGTGGCGGTGCTGACCGCCATGAACCTGCGTGGGCTCAAGGAGTCGGGGACGGCGTTCGCGATCCCGACGTACGGGTTCATGATCGTGATCCTGGGCATGATCGCCACCGGCTTCGTCAAGATCTACCTGCTCGGCGACGACCTGCGCGCGCCCAGCGCCGGCCTGCACGTCATCGCCGAAGAGGGCCACGACCACATGGAGAGCTTCGCGTTCGCGTTCCTCCTGCTGCGGACGTTCTCCTCGGGGTGTGCGGCGCTGACCGGTGTCGAGGCGATCTCCAACGGGGTGCCGGCGTTCAAGCAGCCGAAGAGCCGCAACGCCGCCACCACGCTGCTGTGGCTCGGGACCATCGCGATCATCATGCTCACCGGCATCGTGATGCTGGCCCAGAAGACCGGGCTGCAGTTCGTCGAGGACCCGGCCGAACAGATCACCGACGGCGCCGGCTACGTGCAGAAGACCGTCACCGTGCAGCTCGCCGAGACGGTCTTCGGCAGCGGCTCCGCGCTCATCTACGTCGTCGCCGGGATGACCGCGCTGATCCTGTTCCTCGCCGCCAACACGGCGTTCAGCGGGTTCCCGGTGCTCGGGTCGATCCTGGCCCAGGACCGGTACCTGCCGCGTCAGCTGCACACCCGCGGCGACCGGCTGGCGTTCTCCAACGGCATCGTCACGCTCGCGCTGCTGGCGATCGTGCTCATCGTGGCGTTCCAGGCCGAGGTGACCCGGCTGATCCAGCTCTACATCGTCGGGGTGTTCGTGTCGTTCACCCTGTCGCAGACCGGCATGGTCCGGCACTGGAACAGGCTGCTGCGCACCGAACGCGACGCGAAGGCGCGGGCCCGGATGATCCGCTCGCGGGCGATCAACATGTTCGGCCTGACGATGACGGGCGGCGTGCTCATCGTGGTGCTCGTCACGAAGTTCCTCCTGGGGGCCTGGATCGCGATCGTGGCGATGGCGGTGATCTTCGTGCTGATGACGGGCATCAGGAAGCACTACGACACCGTCGCGGCGGAGCTGACCCCGAGCGAGGAACGCCCGATGCTGCCCTCGCGCAACCACGCCGTGGTGCTGATCAGCAAGCTGCACAAGCCCACGATGCGGGCGTTGGCCTACGCCAAGGCGACCCGCCCCGACACGCTCACCGGCGTCACCGTGAACGTCGACGACAACGACACCCGCGCGCTGCAGGAGGAGTGGGAACGGCGGGAGATCCCGGTGCCGCTGACCGTCGTCGACTCGCCGTACCGGGAGATCACGCGGCCGATCATCGACTTCGTGAAGGGGCTGCGGCGCGACTCCCCGCGGGACGTCGTGACCGTGTTCATCCCCGAGTACGTCGTGGGCCGCTGGTGGGAGAACCTGCTGCACAACCAGAGCGCGCTGCGGCTCAAGGGGCGGCTGCTCTTCGAGCCGGGCGTCATGGTCACGAGCGTTCCATGGCAGCTGAAGTCGCTGGAGAACCGCAACATCGAACGGCTCGACGCGACTCTTGTGCGCGGACCTGCCCGTGGACCGCGAGGGGAGTCGCTCGGTGAGTGAGATCACGGTCGGGCCGGTGGCCCACGGCGGGCACTGCGTCGCGCGGCCCGACGACGGACCGGTGCTCTTCGTGCGGCACGCGCTGCCCGGCGAGAAGGTGCGCGTCGAGATCACCGAGAAGAAGTCCGGCTTCTGGCGGGCCGACGCGGTCGAGATCCTCGAACCGTCGCCGGAGCGCACCGCCCCGCCGTGCCCGTACGCGCGCCCCGGGGCGTGCGGGGGCTGCGACTTCCAGCACGCGCTCCCGCCGGCGCAGCGTGCGCTGAAGGCGGCCGTGGTGCGGGAGCAGCTGCAGCGACTCGCCGGCGTCGAGCTGCCGGTCGAGGTCGCGGAACTCCCCGGCGGGCCGCTCGGTTGGCGCTCCCGGGTGCAGTTCGCGGTGTCGGACGACGGCGGGCTGGGCTTCCACCGGCACCGCTCGTCGGAGGTGATCCCGGTCGACGAGTGCCCGATCGCGCACCCGGCGATCAACGCCCTGGACCTGCCCGGGCGGAAGTGGGAGGGCCTGTCGGCGGTCGAGGCGGTCGTCACCTCCGGCGGCGACGTGGCGGTGCTGACCCGGCCGACCGCGGCACCGACCCCACGCCGGGGACCCGCGCACCGGCACCACGCGCCGCTGCGCCTGTACGACGGGCCCGAGATCGTGCGCGAGACGGTCGGCGGCCGGGAGTGGCGGATCGATCCCGCCGGCTTCTGGCAGGTGCACCCCGCCGCCCCGGACACGCTCGCGGCGACCGTGCGGGAACTGCTCGACCCGCAGCCGCGGGAGACCGCCTGGGACCTGTACGCCGGTGCCGGGATCTTCGCCGCCGCGCTCGCGCCGCACCTGTACCGGGTGGCGGCGGTGGAGTCGGACCGGCGTTCGGTCGCGGCGGCCCGCCGGAGCCTGCGGGACCTGACGAACGTGCGGGTCGTCGACGCCGACGTGCGGCGTGCGCTGGCCGACCCCCGGTGGCGGAGCGTGGACCTGGTGGTCCTGGATCCGCCACGGTCGGGGGCCGGCCGTGCGGTGGTCGAGGCGATCGCGCAGCGGGGACCGCGGGCGGTGGCGTACGTGGCCTGCGATCCGGCGGCGTTCGCGCGGGATGTGGCGACCTTCGCCGCGCACGGCTATCGCCTGGAGACGGTGCGCGGCTTCGACGCGTTCCCGATGACGCACCACGTCGAGTGCGTTGGGCTGCTGACTCGCTGATCTTGCAGTTGTGGCGCCCGGCGTGCCCCGATTCGGGGCGATGAATCCGCGCCACAACTGCAAGATCGACGCAAGCCCGGTCACTCGAACTCGGTGCCGCCCTTGCGGGTGAGGTACTTCGGGCTGACGAACTTGCCGATCGCGCGGCCGGCCGTCACCTCGGACCAGCGGTCGGTCGCCGGGCGGATCACGACGCCCTCCCGGATGTGCGCGCCGCCGCCGAGCACCGTGCTGCCGTCGGCCAGCGCGATCAGCGCCTCCTCGTCGTACGGGCCCTCGTACAGCGTCGGGACCAGCGGCAGCGCGTCGCCGGCCGCCTCGACCAGCGCCGCGGGGTCGAGCCAGACGATCCCGCGGTCGGGCAGGTCCAGCGCGATGTCGAACGCCGCGAACCCCGGCTCGACGCCCGCGTTGACCTTGTAGCCCAGGTCCTGCACGCCCTGCCCGTAGACCTCGCCGAAGACGCCGACGCGCGCCGCCCCGTGACGCCGCAGCAGGTCGAGGGCGAACTCTGCCACCCGGTGCGCCCGCACCGCGCGCCAGTACAGGTTGCGCGGCGACTCCACGATCCCGAGGCGCTGGTGCCCGAACCCCTTGGAGGTGACGAACGTGCTGCCGTCGGCGAGCACGGTCGTCAGGCAGGCCGTGCCGTGGATCTTCTCCGTCGCGACGACCGGCTCACCGGGGGTGAACAGCGTCGGGTAGCGGCGGATGTTCTCCACCTCGAGCCAGGGGAGCAGCCCCGGGGCGCTGACCATCTCGCCCGACATGTGCGCCGGGATCTCCGGTACCCACTTGGTGATCCCGAGCAGGTCGGCGAAGTTGGTGCGCTCGTCGTGATGACGTTCCAGATCGAGATCCCGAACGGCCGACGGGCGGCAGACGATGCCCTGGGAGATCTCGCCGCGCAGGCGGACGGCCTTGACCCGGTCGTGGTCCTTCCCGGCGAGCATGCCGGTCAGGCCGAGCTCCTCGATCAGCGCGGCCGGCAGGACGGAACCCTCCGGGACGTAGATCGCGTATTCGCCCGTCCGGTAGGCCCCCTTCGCGACGACGGCCCGGTAGAGGCCGACCTGGGCCAGTTCGAGGGCATCGGCGTTGGTGTGCTCGTGGATGACGAGCCGCTCGGCGGTGACGGTCAGGGTCGACATGTCACTACGATCGGGATGGATATCCGCTTGCGGCAATCGGATTAAGGCCTGATCCACCGGCCAGGGCGAGTCTGCGGCGAGGTCCAGGCGTCGCGTCGCCAGTCGGCGGGGCGCCCGGATACCGGTGTTGTATCCGGGTGGCTCGCCGGCGCCGCGAGGCGGCGTCTGGGCCCGGCGCAGGCCGCCACTGGCCGGCGGACCAGGCCTTAAGCACCTGTGAAGGTTTGTCGCAGGTCAGGCACGTTCGGGATGCGTTGCCAGTTCACGTGGATAGACTCGCCCCTCATGAGCGAGCAGAGTGATCCCGTCACCGGCGAGCGGCTGATCGACCGGATCCGGAGTCCGCACGACCTCAGGTCTCTCGACGCCGGCCAGGCCTCCGTGCTGGCCGCCGAGATCCGCGACTTCCTGGTCCAGAAGGTCGCCCGCACCGGTGGGCACCTCGGCCCCAACCTCGGGGTCGTCGAGATCACGCTGGCGCTGCACCGGGTGTTCGACTCGCCGAAGGACCGGATCCTCTTCGACACCGGCCACCAGTCGTACGTGCACAAGATCGTGACCGGTCGGCACGAGGGCTTCGACCTGCTCCGCCAGCGCGGTGGCCTCACCGGCTACCCGAGCCAGGCCGAGAGCGAGCACGACATCATCGAGAACTCGCACGCCTCCACCGCGCTCTCCTACGCCGACGGGCTGTCGAAGGCGTACGCGCTGCGCGGCGAGAAGCGGTTCGTGGTGCCGGTCGTGGGCGACGGGGCGCTCACCGGCGGCATGTGCTGGGAGGCGCTCAACAACATCGCCGGTGCGCAGAATCCGGTCGTGATCATCGTGAACGACAACGGCCGCTCGTACTCGCCGACCATCGGCGGGCTCGCCGACCACCTGTCGACGCTGCGCCTCAACCCGGGCTACGAGAAGGTGCTCGACCTGGTGCGCGAGTCGCTCGGGCGCACTCCGCTCGTCGGCGCGCCGCTGTACGAGGCGCTGCACGCCGTCAAGAAGGGCATCAAGGACGCCGTCGCGCCGCAGGCGATGTTCGAGGATCTCGGCATCAAGTACGTGGGGCCGGTCGACGGGCACGACCTCGAGGCGATGGAAGCCGCGCTGCGCAAGGCGAAGGGCTTCGGCGGGCCGGTGATCGTCCATGCGGTGACGCGCAAGGGGTACGGGTACCGGCCGGCCGAGGACGACGAGGCGGACTGCCTGCACGGGCCGGGGCCGTTCGACGTGGAGACGGGCAAGCCGACCGCGCCGTCGTCGCTCAAGTGGACCAGCGTCTTCGCGGACGAACTGGTGACCGTCGCCGACGAGCGGGCCGACGTCGTGGGCATCACCGCCGCGATGGCCGGGCCGACCGGGATCGCGAAGCTCATGCGCAAGTACCCGGAACGCGCCTACGACGTGGGCATCGCCGAGCAGCACGCCGCCACGATGGCCGCGGGGCTGGCCATCGGCGGGCTGCACCCGGTGGTGGCCGTCTACGCCACGTTCCTCAATCGGGCGTTCGACCAGGTGCTGCTGGACGTCGCGATGCACAAGCTGCCGGTGACGTTCGTGCTCGACCGGGCGGGGATCACCGGACCGGACGGGCCGTCGCACTACGGCGTCTGGGACATGTCGGTGTTCGGGGTCGTTCCGGGGCTGCGCATCGCGGCGCCCCGCGACGCGGCGTCGCTGCGGCGGGAGTTCCGCGAGGCGGTGGCGGTCGAGGACGGGCCGACGATCGTCCGGTTCCCCACCGGCTCGGTGCCCGCCGATCTCCCGGCCGTCGACACCGTGGGGCCGGTCGACGTTCTGGTCGAGGGCGGCTCCGATGTCCTGCTGGTCGCCGTCGGGGCCATGGCGCACGTCGCGGTCGACGTCGCCGCGCGTCTGACCGGGCAGGGTTACACCGTGACGGTTGTCGATCCGCGGTGGGTCCGGCCCGTTCCGGTCGAACTGGTCGGACTGGCCGCCGCGCACCGGATGGTCGTGACGGTGGAGGACGGCATGCGGGCCGGCGGCGTCGGTGACGCGGTAGCCAAGCTGCTGCGCGACAACGGCGTCTACGTGCCGCTGCGCGACCTGGGTGTGGAGGCGGGGTTCCACCCGCACGGCACCCGCGCGGAGATCATGGCCGAGCTGGGGCTGACCGCTCAGGACGTGGCCCGTCAGGTCACCGGCTGGCTCGCTGAGCTGCCCGTCCACGTGCCGGCTCAGAATAAGGTAACGATTTGATATACCGGATCGACGTGAGCCGCCGCACAATGGATGTGTGACGGACGCCCCGTTGGTCATCGACCTCGGCGTAATGGATCGTGACGCGGAGTACGAGCCCGAGGAGGGCCCGCCTCGCCGACCCGAGCCGGTCATGATGCTGCTCCTGCTGGTGGGCATCTGCGTGATCATGCTCGGCTCGGCGACCCCGCCGCCGGTGCCGCCGCGGCTCATGCTCTCCGTGCCGCGGGTCGGCGACGCGCCGCGGCTGGCCGGGGAGCAGATCATCGCCCAGGTCGACCGCGACGACGGCATCGCGATCACCTCGTACGGTTCCGGCGACGGGGCCGTGCACTGGGAGTACAAGCCGGCCGTCCGGTCGGCCATCTTCCCGGTGGGGCCGATGGTGCTGCTGTCGCCGCAGGCCTGCCGGGGCATGCAGACGTTCCGGACCGAGGGCGTCGACGCCGCGACCGGGCTCGGCCGCTGGACCCTCCCGGGCGCGCCCGTCTGGCAGGTCGCCGAGAGCGACCTGGTGGTGTTCAAGCGGCCGGTGAACGGCTGCACCGAGGCCACCGTCGGCTTCGACCCGATCCCCAACGCCGAGTTCGTCTGGTCCGGCGTCGACCCCGTGAACGGCACCACCGCCTGGGCGATGACGGTGCCCGACGGCGCCACGCTCTCCGCCGGGATCGACCCCGCCGGCCGCGCCTCCTGGCTCGCCGTGAACGTCAACGGCACCATCCGCGCCTACGACCTGCGCACCGGGGCCGAGACCGGCAGCCTCACCCTCGGCGACGATCCGCGCAGCAGCCCGCTGATGCGGGTGTTCGCCGCCGGCACCAAGCTCCTCGTCGCCGAGCGCAACGGCTCCCGGCTCGCCTTCCGCGGCTACTCGGCGCCGGCGCTCACGCTCGACTGGGAATCGGTCGTGTCGCCGCCGCCCAAGTTCCTCCGCCCCGACCTGGACAGCTTCCTCAGCCGCCGCTGCGGGCCGGTGATCTGCGTCGGGCCGCCGAGCATGACGATCGGCCTGGACCCCGCGTCCGGCGCGGAACGGTGGCGGGTCAGCGGGCGTTCCTGGCGGATCGGCCCGAACTACGGCCTGTTCGTGGTCTCCGCCGCCGACGACGGCCCGCCCATGCTGCGCGTGCACAACCTGACCACCGGCGCGCTCAAGCTCGAGCTGCCGGCGTCCGAACTCGTCGGGCGGATGGGCACCGAGATCCTGCTGCGTTCCGCGGCGGCCCCCGGTGGGCGGCTGTGGCGCCTGGACCTGTCGACCGGCGTGCTGCGGCCGCTGGTCGCGCTGCCCGGCTGGTACTCCGAATGCGACGTCGGCGGGCGTATCCTCATCTGCCGCACCGCCTCCAGCGACCTGGAGGTGTGGCGCCTTCCCGCGGACGCGAAGGAACGTACGGGGTGACCGCCACACTGATCGACCTCGACCGGCCGGAGCCGCCCGAAGAGCCCCGGCCGCTGCCGCGCTGGGCCAGCCGCCGGGTGCTCCGCCGGGCCCTGCTGCTCCTGCCGCTCCTGCTCGTGCTGCCGCTGGCCGCCTCGGGCCCACCGGTGCCGCCGCGCTACGGGCCGCCGATCGTCGTCCCGTTGGAGGTGAGCGCCGACTTCGTGGTGACGCCCGGCGGCATCTTCTTCACGGATCCCGGTGGGGCGGCGGTGCGCGCCGTGGCGTTCGACGGAAGGACACGCTGGCGCACGACGGTCCCGGCGTCCTACCGGATCCTCGGCGTGACCCCGGAGCTGGTCCTGCTGACGACCCAGACGCCGCCCTCGCGGTATCTCGTCCTCGACGCGGCGACCGGTGCGGTCCGCTGGCGGCACGAAGGCCGCGTGGCCTCGATCGGCGAACGGGTGGCCGTCTTCAGCTCCGACGAGTCCGACTTCGACTCGACCAACTACAGCGGCCACCTGGTCGCCCGGCGCTGGAGCGACGGCGCCGAACTGTGGCGTTTCGAGGGCGACCCCCGGCAGGTCTTCAGCGTCCTCGGGTGGGACCGGCCGAGCGGACTGATCCTCGCCGACGGGGACAGCGCCGAGTTCGTCGAACCGGAGACCGGCACCCGCGTGCCGCTCGCCAACTGGCCCGGCTCCGGCGTGAGCCGAACGGTGGAAATGGCCTTCCTGCTGCACGGCATCCTCGTCGCCGTCGAGACCCGGGGCCGCGCCGCCTCGGCGTACGGCTACGACCCGCGGACCGGTAGTCCACTGTGGACAGTTGCGATCGACTGGAACAACAACGCGTACGTCGGCCTCTGCGGCCCGCACGTCTGCCTGCCCGACGAGGGCGGCAGCACGCTGGCCGTCGATCCGCGCACCGGCGAGGTGGTCGTCCGCTACCCGTTCGGCCTGGTCGGCAGCGGCCCGCCCGGGCGCCTCCTCGCCGAGGTCGCCAGCCGGACCGGGCGCACCGGCACCATCCTCCTCGACGCCGCCACCGCGCAGGTCATCCGCAGCCTCGACGGGTGGGCGTGGTTGGGCCCGCGCAACGCCGACGTCGTGCCCATCTTCCGGACGGTCCTGATGGAGACGCAGGTCGCGCTCATGAGCACCGCCGACGGGCGGCTCTTCTCCCTCGGCCCGCACCGGGCGGAGTCGCCCTGCGACGCCACCGGCATGCACCTCGTCTGCCGGGCACGCGGCGGCGGACTGCTGATCTGGCGGTACGCGACCGCACTACCGCCGCCCACGAGGTAGAGCGTCGACAGGACACAATGTCGTCCATGCGGGTACTCGTGGTCGAGGACGAACGCAACCTGGCCGACGCCATCGGACGCGGCCTCCGCCGGCACGGCATGGCGGTCGACGTCTCCTACGACGGTGCCGAGGGGCACGAGATGGCCATGGTGACGCGCTATGACGTGGTGATCCTGGACCGGGACCTGCCCGGGGTGCACGGCGACGACATCTGCGCCGACCTCGTCGGCTCGGGCGCGCTCACCAGGGTTCTCATGCTCACCGCCAGCAGCAGCGTCGCCGAACGCGTCGAGGGCCTCCAGCTCGGCGCCGACGACTACCTGTCCAAGCCGTTCGCGTTCGACGAGCTCGTGGCGCGCGTGCAGGCCCTCGGCCGCCGCGCCACCCCGGCCGCCCCGCCGGTGCTCACCGTCGGTGACCTCGTGCTCGACCAGGCCCGGCGCACCGTGGCCCGCAGCGGACGGCCGCTCGACCTGACGCGCAAGGAGTTCGGGCTGCTGGAGGAGCTGCTCAAGGCGCGCGGCGCCGTCGTCTCCAGCGAGGAACTGCTCGAACGGGTCTGGGACGCCAACGCCGACCCGTTCACCACCACGGTGCGGGTCACGATGATGACGCTGCGCCGCAAGCTCGGCGAACCGGCGCTGATCGAAACCGTCGTCGGAGCCGGCTACCGGCTGCGCGGCGCGGTCACGTGACCGTCTACACGCCGCACGAGGGGCGGTTCAAGCTCACGCTCCGGCTGCGCATGGCGGCGCTCGCCGGCGCGCTGCTGCTGGTCGTCGGTGCGGTGCTCGTGCTGTTCGCGTGGCTGCTCGTCACCGACGAACGGATCCTCGTCTACGGGGCCGTCGCGCTCGTGGCCGTGGCCGCGACCGGCGTCGCCGGCGGATACCTGATCGCCAGCCACTCGCTGCGGCCGCTGCGCCGGGTCACCGCGACCGCGCAGCGCCTCTCCGGCGACTCGCTGGACGCGCGGATGAACTACTCGGGGCCGGACGACGAGGTTGCCGAGCTGGCGGCGACGTTCGACGCGATGCTGGACCGGATCGCGGTGGCGTTCGACTCGCAGAAGCGGTTCGTCGCGAACGCCTCGCACGAGCTGCGCACCCCGCTGGCCGTCATGCGCACCGAGATCGACGTGACGCTCAGCGACCCGGACGCCGACCTGACCGAGTACAAGCGCATGGCGGGCGTGGTCCGCGACGCGTCGACCCGCGCCAACGCGCTCATCGAGGGGCTGTTGCTGCTGGCGCGCACCGAGGCGCAGGCCGGACGCCGGCTGACCCGCAAGGCACACGCCGATCTTGCGGCCGGGGTCGCGGCGGCGCTGTCGGCGGTTCAGCCGGAGATCCGCCGCATCGGCATCGAGGTCGAGTCCGATCTCCGTCCGGCTCCGGTCGTCGGGGACGCCGCCCTGCTCGACCGTCTCGCCGGCAATCTCATCGAGAACGCCGTGCGCTACAACAGCCTCGGCGGCCGCCTGTGGGTGCGCACCGGCTGCGACGCGGCACACGCGTGGCTGGTCGTCGGCAACACCGGCTTCGAGGTGCCGCCGGGCGACGTGCCGGCGATGTTCGAGCCGTTCCGGCGCGGCGGCCGCGAACGCACCGGTGCCCGCGGCTCCGGCCTGGGCCTGTCGATCGTGCGCGCGGTCTGCGACGCGCACGGCGGGACGGTCGGCGCGGAGGCGCGCGAGGAGGGCGGCCTGGAGGTCACCGTGCGCCTCCCACTGGCGGCGTTAACGCCCGTCCTTACCGGGACCGCCACGGTCCCGCGACGCTGAGCCTCCGTCGATCTTGCAGTTGTGGCTGGGACGCGGCGGGGCAAAGGCGGGCAGGCCGCAACTGCAAGATCGACGTTAGTTGAGGCCGTTCTGCCGGGGCTTGGTCATCACGTGCTGGACGAGCTGGATGAGCACGTCCCGCACCGAGATGCGTTCGCGCGCGTCGCAGAGCAGCACCGGCACGCCGGCATCCAGGTCGAGGGCGTCGCGCACCGCGTCCGCGGTGTAGCGGCGTGCGCCGTCGAAGCAGTTCACCGCGACCAGGAACGGCGTGCCCCGGCGCTCGAAGTAGTCCACCGACGGGAAGCACTCGATCAGCCGTCCGGTGTCGGCCAGCACGACGGCGCCGAGCGCACCCAGCGCCAGTTCGTCCCAGAGGAACCAGAACCTGTCCTGCCCGGGCGTCCCGAACAGATACACGATGATCTCTTCGTTGATCGTGATGCGGCCGAAGTCCATGGCGACCGTGGTCGTGGACTTGTCGTCCAGCCCGTCGAGGTTGTCGATGCCGATGCCGGCGTCGGTCAGCACCTCCTCGGTCTGCAACGGCCGGATCTCGCTGATCGAGCTGACCAGGGTCGTCTTGCCGACACCGAAGCCACCGGCGATCAGGATTTTGATGCCGTGCGGAACCACCGTGGAGCCGGAACGCTCAGAGCGAGCGGAGCCCATTGATCACCGCCTCCAGGACGTTCTCGGCCGGACGGGTCGCGCCGTCCGGTTCGTGTACCACGATCAGTTCGTCCGCCAGCAGGTCGCTGAGCAGGACGCGGACCACACCGAGCGGAAGGTCCACATGAGCGGCGACCTCGGCGACCGAGACCGGCTCGACGGCACGTTCGAGCAACCGCCGGTGCTCGG
Source organism: Virgisporangium aliadipatigenens (assembly GCF_016863615.1). Classification (GTDB taxonomy): domain Bacteria; phylum Actinomycetota; class Actinomycetes; order Mycobacteriales; family Micromonosporaceae; genus Virgisporangium; species Virgisporangium aliadipatigenens. The sequence goes on from NZ_BOPF01000056.1 coordinate 20,132, forward strand.
GCTGCAGGTGCCCGCCGCCGTGCCGCCCGGTCGCCACGACGAACGCGACGACGTCGAACTGCCGGGCGTGTTTCGTACGGCCGCCGATCACGGCGTACGGCCGGACCACCGGACCCGCCTCGTCGTCCAGCCACTCGTGGCCGGGATCGCTTTCGTCACGCACGTCGAATCACTCTCTACGGAGGTCCCGCCTCAGGAATCGGTCCTGGGCGGCGCCGTCAGGTACTGCCCGACGCGCGTGACCAGCATCGCCATCTCGTAGGCCACCACTCCGATGTCGCAGCCGGTCTCGGTCAACACGGCCAGGCAGGCGCCCTGCCCGGCGGCCGTCACGAACAGGAACTTCGACTCCATCTCCACGATCGTCTGGCGCACCGGCCCGCCCTTGAAGTGCCGGCCGGTGCCGCGGGCGAGGCTCTGGAACCCGGACGAGACGGCCGCCAGGTGCTCCGCGTCCTCGCGGCTCAGCCCTCGGGAGGTCGCCATCAGCAGCCCGTCCGCCGAGAGCACGATCGACTGCTGGATCGGCGGCACCCGGTCCACGAGATCGTCCAGTAACCAGGCGAGATTCGCCGTGCGGCTGGTCGTGTTCGTCATTGGTGGTCCCCTTCGGCGTCGCCGGTGGATGCGGGTGGGTCGGAGGGCACGATTCCGCCGGCCTCGCGCCGTCCCCGGGCCAGGCCGGCCTGCAGGGCGGACATCATGGCGAGCACCTCGGCGGGCGAACGGGTCGTCGGCTCGTCGTCCGCCTCGGACTCCCCGGAGAGGGAGGTCAACGGCGGGGGCGGGCCGTCCCGCAGCTGCGGGGGAAGGTTTTCCTGCCGGCGGCGGCGGGGGAGCAGCCCGTCGTCGTCGGACTCGGCCTCGACGGCGGTCCCCGCCTCGGCGGGCGCGGGGTCGACGACGGTCGCTCCGTCCCCGGCGGCGGCCTCGACCGGCGCGCTTGTCGGCGCGCTCGCCGGCGCCGAAACCGGCGCGCCTGCCGGCGTCGAAGCCGGGGCCGAAACGGGCGCCGAGGCCGCGGTGGGAGTCGGGGCCGACGCCGCGGTGCGAGCCGGGGCCGCGGGTGGACCGGTCGGGATCGAGGCCGGCGTGGGAGCCGAGCGGCGCCGCGACGGCAGCGGCGGCAGGTCGATGTCGGGCAGCGGCGCCGGCGCCGACGCCGGGTCCACCGCGCCGGAAGGCAACGTTCCCGGCAAGAGCGTCCCCATCGGCTCCGCCGACCCGGGCACCCGCTTCCCGTCCCGCGCGCTCGCGGTGGGAGAAGCGAAGCCCGTGGGAGAAGCGCCCCCGGTGGGAGAAGAGACCGCCGTGGGAGAAGAAACGCCCGTGGGAGAAGCGGCGACGCCCGTGGGCGACACCGCCGCGTCCACCGGCAGCCCGTCCACGATCGGCGGCAGATCGGTCAGCGTGATCTCGTTGGCCACCAGGTCGATCGCGCTGCGTTCGTCGAGCGGCGTGCGGGATGCCGGGACGCGGCCGTCCACAGTGGACGGTCCACCGTTCGGTGCCGGGTCCGGCGCGCGGTCGGCGGAGGGGAGTTCGCGGCGCGGGGTGCCGCCGATGAGGTCCGGCGGGATGAGCACGATCGCGGTGACCCCGCCGTACGGCGACGGGCGCAGGGTCACCCGGATGCCGTGCCGGCCGGCGAGGATGCCGACGACGAGCAGCCCGAGGCGGGCGGAGTTCGACGGGTCGAACTCGGGAACGCCGGCCAGCCGCTGATTGGCGTCGTCGATCGCCTCCGCCGCCATGCCGAGCCCGCGGTCCTCGATCTCGATCGCCAGGCCGTTGGGCACCAGATCCCCACCGACCTGCACCTTTGTGTGCGGCGGCGAGAACGAGGTGGCGTTCTCTATCAACTCGGCGAGGAGATGGATGACGTCGGCGACGGCCCGGCCCGCGACGGACGTCTCCGGCACCGCGACCGTGACGCGCGCGTAGTCCTCGACCTCGGAGACCGCGCCGCGCACCACGTCGACCAGCGGGACGGGGTGCCGCCAGCCGCGCCCGGGTGCCGCACCGGCGAGGATCACCAGGTCCTCGGCGTGGCGCCGCATCCGCGTCGCGAGATGGTCGATCCGGAACAGGTCCTCCAGCTCGTGCGGGTCGGCGGCGCGCCGTTCCATCTTGTCGAGCAGGGTCAGCTGGCGGTGCAGCAGCGTCTGGCTGCGCCGGGCGATGTTGAGGAAGACGTTGCTCAGGCCGGCGCGCAGCCGGGCCTCCTGCACGGCCGACTCGACGGCGGTGCGCTGCACCCGGTTGAACGCCGCCCCGACCGCGCCGATCTCGTCCGAGCCGAGGTCCAGCGGCGGGGATTCCGCGGCGACGTCGACCGTCTCTCCGGCGCGCAGCCGGGCGACGACCGAGGGGAGCCGTTCCTGGGCGAGCGTCTCGGCGGAGCCGCGCAGGCCGGTGAGGCGCCGCACCAGCGAGCGGCCGACCCGCACCGACACGATGACGGAGATGGTGATCGCGAGGAGGCCGAGCAGGGCCGCGCCGGCGAGCCGCAGCAGCACGGCGATGCCCGCCGGGGTGGCGCGTTCGACGACGCTCTCGCCGGCCGCGAACTCCGCCCGGCGCAGTTCCTGCGCCACCTGACCGAAGGTGTCCGCCCAGCCCGCGGCCACGTCCGCCGGTACCGGTCCGCCGACCCTGGCCTCGTTCAGGAGCTTGTCCTCGAACGCCTTCAGCTGCTTGCCCGCGTCGCTCGCGAAGATCTTCTGGAAGGCCGGCCGGGAGGACCGGTGCACCTCGGGCAGGACCTCCGCGTAGAGGAACCGCTGGGCGCCCACGGCCTGTGCCCACTGCGCCGGTTCACCCGCCTGGAACTTCCCCGCGACGAGGATGCCGGCGAGCAGCGCGTCCTCCTGGTGGAGCAGTTCGCGGGCGCGGCTGAGCTGCACGGAGGTGCGGGCGTCGCGGCTGACCTCCCGTTCGGTGGCGCTCGGCAGCGCGGCGAACAGCCGGTACGCGGCGTCGATCGACTGGGTCTGCGCCTTCATCGCGGCGCCCCGGTCGATCTGCCCGCCGTCGATCTGCTCCCGCGCGGCGACGAACGTGACCGTGGCGTCGAGCAGCCCCTTCACCGCGGGCTTCAGCAGCGCGTCCGCGTCGGCGAGGGTGTCGCTGCCGGCCTTGGCGCGGAAGTCGGCGATGGCCCGGTCGGTGGCGGTGCGCGCCTCGGTGAGCTTGCGGGCGTCGTTGCGGTTGCCGGCGAGGTATGCCTGGGAGAGCCGCCGCTCCTCCTGCATCTTGACGACCATCGCTTCGGCGGGCTTGCCCGCATCCTGGTACACGCTGTTCGCGTTGAGCAGGTCGAGCGCGGAACCGGCGGCGAGCGTGGTCGCGAAGATCCACAGCGCCACGAGCGAGACGAACGGCGGGACCAGCAGGACGGCGATGTTCCGGCGGATCGAGCGGCTGCGGTTCCTCATCCAGACCTCGGTTTCGGACTATCGGCGTCATCGACGTCCGTCGGTCGGCTCCCCGGCTAGCCCCGACGTTCCCCGGGGCATATTACGGACGCGAGGCTCACTCGTCACGACCTGCTCAGTGACCTTATGCGGTGCACAAGTCGCCCACGTCCGCCCAAAAACGAAGATCCAGCCCTGCGGCCGCAGGACTGGATCTTCGGGCTGAGAGGCGGGTGTCAGGCGCGGGGGAGCGGGGCGCCGACGCTCGCCATGAACGTCAACGGGTCGACCGCGTTCTCCGGACTGGTGGGCGGCGCGTTGACGTGCACCTCGAAGTGCAGGTGCGGGAACGACGAACTGCCCGACGTGCCGATCAGCCCGATGACGTCGCCCGCCTTCACCTTCTGCCCGACCTTGATCATTTCCGGCCGGCGCAGCATGTGGCAGTACAGCGTGGCGATCTTCCCGGGGTGGCCGATCTTCACGTACCAGCCGCACCCCTTGGACTTGGGTGTGCCGTCGACGTCGCAGCTGCCGCCCGGCTGGATGTTGCAGACGATCTCCAGGACGGTCCCCGCGGCGGCGGCGCGGATGGGCGTTCCCTTGAACGACATCAGGTCGACGCCCTGGTGGTTCGGCCGCTGGGGAGTGCGCCAGCCGCCCTGGACGGCGAAGCCCGGCAGCGGATGGGTCCAGGTGCCCGGCGGGCGGCCCGGGGTGGTGGCGCACTCGGGCAGCGAGCCGGCGCGGCGGACGTAGGCGTCGGAGACGTAGGTGCCGTCGCGCATCCGGTCCCACTTGTTGGTCGTGCGCACGGTGCCGGTGGCGGTCTCGCCGTCGACCTGGCAGTCGAGCGCCAGCGCGGTGCCGTTGGTCAGGCTGTCCACCTTGGGGTACCAGCGCGCGGGGCCGGTGCGGACGTTCAGGTTGGTGCTCTCGGTGACCACCGTGGCGGAGAGCGCCCCGGCCGAGGTGGCCGGCAGCACCGCGAAACTGGTCGACAGCGCTCCGGCCAGTAGATATGCGGCAAGACGCGAGCGTCCCATCGTTTCCCCCCGTTAGACGATCAGAGGGAAGCGTAGGACGTTTCATGAGTAAATATCGCGAAACGGACTAAAAGCGAGGCGGCCTCCCATTGTGCGGGGAGGCCGCCGTCGAGGTGGAACTCAGTGGAAGGTGGAGTACCCCTTCTGGTCCAGGTACGGCGTGATGCCGCCCAGGTGGAACGGCCAGCCCGCACCGAGGATCAGGCACAGGTCGATGTCCTTGGCCTCGGCGACCACGCCCTCGTCCAGCATCAGCCGGATCTCCTGCGCCATGGCCTCCAGGCCGTTGCGCAGCAGTTCCTCGCCGGTGAGCGGGGCGTCGCCGACCTGCAGCAGCGCCACGACGTCCGGGTCGATCGCGCCGTCGGCGTCGTAGAAGCCGGTCTTCCCCTCGGCGACGATGCGCGCGAGGTTGGCGCTGACGCCGAAGCGGTCCGGGAACGCCTCGTGCAGGGTCTCCGCCACGTGCAGCCCCACGGCGGGACCCACGAGCTGCAGCAGCGCCAGCGGCCGCATCGGCAGGCCCAGCGGGTCGAACGCCGAATCGGCCACCTCGACGGGCGTTCCCGCGTCGATGGCCCGGAAGACCTCGCCCTGGAAGCGCGTCAGCAGCCGGTTGACCACGAACGCCGGCGCGTCCTTGACCAGCACCGACGACTTCTTCAGCGCCTTGCCCACCGCGAACGCCGTCGCCAGCGTGGCGTCGTCGGTCCGCGTCCCGCGCACGATCTCCAGCAGCGGCAGCACGGCCACCGGGTTGAAGAAGTGGAAGCCCACCACCCGCTCCGGGTGGGCCAGCTCCGCCGCCATGGCCGTGACGGACAGCGACGACGTGTTGGTCGCCAGAACGCAGTCCTCCCGGACGATCTTCTCCAGCTCGGCCCAGACCTGCTTCTTCACGTCGAGGTTCTCGAAGACGGCCTCGATGACGAAGTCGGCGTCGGCGAAGGCGGACTTGTCCACCGAGCCGCTCACCAGCCCGCGCAGCTTGGCGGCCTTGCCCTCGGAGAGGCGCCCCTTCTGGACCGACTTCTCGATCTCGGCGAGCACGTAGGCGACGCCCTTGTCCACCCGCGTCTGGTCGAGGTCGGTCAGCACGACCGGCACCTCCAGCCGCCGCGCGAACAGCAGCGCGAGCTGCGAGGCCATCAGCCCTGCCCCGACGATGCCGACCTTGGTCACCGGCCGCGCGAGCGCCGAGCTCGGCGCGCCGACCGGCCGCTTGGCCCGCCGCTGCACCAGGTCGAAGGCGTACAGGCCGTTGCGCAGTTCGGGCGTGCGGATCAGGTCGGCGATCGCCTGCTGCTCGGCCTTCGCCCCTTCTTCGAAGGGGGCGTCCTTGGCCAGGGCCAACAGGTCGAGGGCGCGGTAGGCCGCCGGGACCGCACCGTGCAGTCGCTGGTCCAGCGTCTGCCGGGCGAACGCGATCACGCCGTCCCACATCGACGTGTCGGCCTCGTTGCGGCTGACCGCCGTCTCGCCGCGCACCACCGAGGCGGCCCATTCGAGGGAACGTTCCACGAAGTCGGCCGGCTCGAAGAGGGCGTCGGAGATGCCCAGCTCGTGTGCGTCCTTCGGCTTGAGCATCTTGTTCTGCATGAGCGGGTTCTGCACGATGACCTGCGCCGCGCCCATGATGCCGATCAGGCGGGGCAGGAGCTGCGTGCCGCCCCAGCCGGGGACCAGGCCCAGCGACACCTCCGGCAGTGCCAGCGCGGCCGCGCCGGTGGAGAGCGTGCGGTAGTGGCAGTGCAGCGACAGTTCGAGGCCGCCGCCCATGGCCGCCCCGTTGACGAACGCGAACGTCGGCACGCTCGACGTGCGCAGCCGCCCGAACACCTCGTGCCCGCGCCGCGCGGCCTCCAGGGGATCGCCGCCCTTGCCCATGGCCGTCACGTCGGCGCCGACGCTGAAGATGAACGGCTTGCCGGTCACCGCCACGAACGACGGTGCCGCCGCGAACGCCTCGGTCAGCGCCGCGTCGAGGCTGGCCAGGCCGCCGGCGCCGAACGTGTTCGGCTTGGTGTGGTCGAGCCCGTTGTCCAGGGTGATGAGTGCCGCCGGCCGGTCCAGCCCGGGCACGCTCACGAACCGGAGCAGCGCCTTGGTGACGATCTCGTCGCTCACTTGCCACCCTCCCAGTTGGGGTTCTCCCAGATGACCGTGCCGCCCATGCCGATGCCGATACACATGGCGGTCAGGCCGTACCGCACGTCCGGCCGCTCGGCGAACTGCCGGGACAGCTGCGTCATCAGCCGCACACCGGAACTGGCGAGCGGGTGGCCGACCGCGATGGCCCCGCCCCACTGGTTCACCCGCGGGTCGTCGTCGGCGATGCCGAAGTGGTCGAGGAACGCCAGCACCTGCACCGCGAACGCCTCGTTCAGCTCGAACAGGCCGATGTCGGCGATGGACAGCCCGGCGATGCGCAGCGCCTTCTCGGTCGACGGGATCGGCCCGACGCCCATGATCTCCGGCTCCACGCCGACGAACCCGTAGCTGACCAGGCGCATGCCGACCGGCAGCCCCAGCTCGCGGGCCACGTCCTCGGCGGCGAGCACGCAGGCGGTCGCCCCGTCGTTGAGCCCGGCGGCGTTGCCGGCGGTGACCCGCCCGTGCGGCCGGAACGGCGTCTTCAGCGACGCGAGCTTCTCCAGGGAGGTGTCCCGCGGCGCCTCGTCCTTGACGGCCAGCCCCCAGCCGGCCTCCGGGTCGCGCGTGGCGACCGTGACCAGGTCGGGCTGCAGCTTGCCGGCCTCGTACGCGGCGGCGGTCTTCTGCTGGGAGGCGAGCCCGTAGGCGTCGGCCCGCTCCTTGGTGATCCTCGGGTACCGGTCGTGCAGATTTTCCGCGGTGGAGCCCATGACCAGCGCCGACGGGTCGACGATCCGCTCGGCGAGGAACCGCGGGTTGGGGTCGACGCCCTCACCCATCGGGTGGCGGCCCATGTGCTCGACGCCGCCGGCGATCGCCACGTCGTAGGCGCCCATCGCGATGCCGCCGGAGACCGTCGTGACGGCGGTCATCGCACCGGCGCACATCCGGTCGATCGCGTACCCGGGAACGGTCTTCGGCAGGCCCGCGAGCAGTGCCGCGGTGCGGCCGATGGTCAGGCCCTGGTCGCCGATCTGGGTCGTGGCGGCGACGGCCACCTCGTCGACCCGTTCCGGCGGCAGCTGCGGGTTGCGGCGCAGCAGTTCGCGGATGCAGCGCACGACCAGGTCGTCGGCGCGGGTGTTGGCGTACATGCCGCCGGCTTTGCCGAACGGCGTGCGGACGCCGTCGACAAAGACGACATCCCGGACGGAACGGGGCACGGAAGCCTCCTTGGGCGGTTACGGGCTCCGTCCAAGGTTACTCGCCAGTAAGAAGTTGCGGGTTGTGGACTGGCGCACAGCTTCAGTCGCCGTCGACGGGCTCCTCCGCGGCCACCACCGCGGGCACGTCGAGCGCCGCCGCCAGCCGCGCGGCGATCAGGTCGGTCTGCCACGCCCGCGCGCCCAACGCCCGCAGCGCCGCCGTCACGGACTCCGGGGTGATCTCCGCCGGCGGACTCCACGCCAGCCGCCGCACCGAGTCCGGTGTGATCAGATTCTCCGGCGGAACGCGGTGCGCCGTGGCCAGTTCGGTGACGACGGCCCTGGCGCGCACCAGGCGCCCGGCCGCCACCGGATCCCGCTCGGCCCAGCGGTGCGGCGGCGGGGGTCCGTCGGCCGGCGGATTCACCGGGAGTTCGGAATCCGACAGTGCGCGGGCATCCGACAACGCGTCCAGCCAGACGCCCGCCATCCGCCGGATCGACCGCCCGCCGAAGCCGGTCAGTGCGACCAGCGCGCGTTCGTCCTTGGGGTCGGCCTCCGCCGCGGCGATGATCGCCGTGTCCGGCAGCACCCGCCCCGGGCTGATGTCCCGGCGCTGCGCGATCTGGTCCCTGGCCTGCCAGAGGGCCCGAACGCGGGACAGCGCCCGCGCGCCGCGCACGCGGTGGATGCCGGAGGTGCGCCGCCACGGGTCGGGTCGCACGCGGGCGGGCTCACCGGCGGCCGCCACCAGCGCCGCGAACTCCTGCGCCGCCCACTCCGTCTTGCCCTGCTTGTCCAGCTCGGCGCCGAGGTGCTCACGCAGTTCGAGCAGAAGTTCGACGTCGAGCGCGGCGTAGGTGAGCCACGAGGCGGGCAGCGGGCGGGTGGACCAGTCGGCGGCGGAGTGGTGCTTCTCCAGGCGGTAGCCGAGCACGTTCTCCGTGAGCGCGGCGAGGCCGACCCGCTCGAACCCGCACAGCCGCGCGGCCAGCTCGGTGTCGAACAGCCGGGTCGGCCGCAGCTTCAGCTCGGTGAGGCAGGGCAGGTCCTGACTGGCCGCGTGCAGGATCCACTCGGCGTCGCCGATCGCCGCCTGCAGGCCGCTGAAGTCGGCGATCGGCACCGGGTCGATCAGCACGGTGCCGGCACCCGCGCGGCGCAGCTGGATCAGGTAGGCCCGGTGGGTGTACCGGTAACCGGAGGCGCGCTCGGCGTCGACCGCCACCGGTCCGGTGCCGGCGGCGAAGCGGGCGGCAACGTCGGCCAGTTCCTCGGCGGTGGTGACGGGTGCCGGTGTGCCGTCGCGCGGGGCGGTGAGGACGGGTGGTAAGGGGCCGTCGTCGACGCTCTCGGTAGCTGGGGGTTCGTCCGTCACGTGGACCACCGTACGGCGCCACAATGCGCTGGTCGCGCAGCGCCCACCCCGGCGCGTCGGTCGCATGGGGCCTTACCTGTGTACCGATAAGACGCGAACGTGACGGAACCGGGGAAGACAGGGCAGTGCCGGGGCGGGTACGGTCGCCCCGAGTCGGCGCTTGAAGGCCCTGGCTAGTGTGGACCGGGACCGGTCAATGGGGAGGGCGGCACACGATGACTCCGGGGTACGACGCAGGTAGTCCTGGCTCCCGTAGCGCATCCTCCGATCGGGACGCGGACGACCGGCAATGGGCCCCACGCAGCGACTCCGCTCCGGCACAGCGCACCGGCCACTACGACCTGTTCGAGTCGCCGGGCGCCGAGCGGGAGGGCCGCCACGCCGGCGCCGAGTACGACGCGCCGCATTCGCCGTACGCGCGGCCGACCGGTTTGTCGACCTCCGCCGAGCCCGCCACGTCCGGGTTCGGCCGTCAGGCTGATTACGGCAACCGTTCGGATGAGTCTGCCGCCGAAGGGCACTTCCCGCGGTACTCCCCGCACTCGGCCGGTGCCCCGTCGGCGCCCGCGACGTCCTCGTTCTCGGCGCCGCCGGCCGTCAGTTCACCGCCCACGAGCGGATACGGCTTCCCGGCGCAGAGCTCCGCGTCGCCCGGCTACGCCACCGCCGCCCCGCCGCCGCGGCGCGGCAACACGGTCCCGCTGACGGCCGTGCTCGCCGTCCTCCTGCTGATCATCGTGCTGGTGCAGGGCGTCCTGCTCTACGACACCCGCAACGACGTCGAGGACGCCAAGGCCGACACGGCGGCCGTGAAGGCGGAGGCCGACAAGCGGGCCAGCGCCCTGGAGGGCCGCGCCAACGAGATCGAGAAGAGCGTGCTCAACCCCGAGGCGGTCGCCAAGGAGGTCAAGCCCAGCGTCTTCCGGGTCAACGTCACCGGCGGTTCCGGCACGGCGTTCGCCTTCGGCAGGGAGGCCGACGGCGGGGCCACCTACCTGGTCACCAACGCGCACGTAGTGCAGCAGGACTTCGCCCGCGGGATCAAGACGGTCACGCTGGAGCAGGAGAACCGCCGCTACAACGCCACGATCCAGCAGGTCGACGTCGGCAAGGACCTGGCGGTGCTGACCTCCACCGAGAAGTTCCCCCGGTTGCAGCGTGCGGCCGAGGCGGCCCGGCCGGGACAGCCGATCGTCGTCGTGGGTGCGCCGCTCGGGATCGAGGGCGTGGTGACCAGCGGCGTGGTGAGCATCCTGCGGGAGACCTCAAAGGGCCCCGTCCTGCAGTTCGACGCGCCGGTCAACCCGGGCAACTCCGGCGGCCCGGTCATCAACGCGCAGAAGCAGGTCGTCGGCGTCGTGAACGCCAAGCTGGAGAACGTCGAGAACTTCAGCCTCGGAATTCCGGTGGCGGTCCTGTGCGAGACCTTCGATATTTGCTGATGGGGCGCGCGGTCGAGGCGCAGCTCGGCACCGCCTGATGGAGGAACGATGTCATACCCCGGTGACCCCGCGGCAGGTCAGCCGCCTCAGCAGTACCCGTACTCCGATGGATCGGGTTACCCGCCGGCGCCTGCCCAGGGCTACCCGCAGCAGCCGAGCCCCGGTGGCTACACGCCGCCGCAGCAGCCCGGCCCGATCGGCGCACCCGACAGCGCGCCGCCGTTCGTGCCGACCCCGGCTCCGACGCCCGCCTACGGCCAGGACCCCAACGCCGGGTTCGGCGGCTACTACGACCCCAACGCGCAGGCCAGCGCTCCGCCGAGTTCCGGTCTGCCGTACTCCGGCCCGCCGATGTCGGTCCAGCCGGTCAGCGGCCCCGTCCAGGGCCCGCCGCTCGGCCCGGCCCAGCCCGGCGAGCGCAAGAGCCCGCTCATGCCGATCTTCGCGTCGCTGATGGTGGTGTTCCTGCTGGCGACGGCGGTGCTCGCCGTGCTGTACACGACGCGTACCGGCGACTACAACGACGAGAAGAAGACCGTCGCGGCCCGTGACACCGAGGTGGCCGACCTCAAGTCCCAGGTCGAGAAGCTGAAGGCCGACGTCAAGCGGGTCGAGGGCGAGCGGGACACCGCCAAGCGCGACCTGGGTGGCGCCCAGGGGCAGGCCGACGAGCTGAAGCGGCAGAAGCAGGTCATCTCCAACTGCATCAACCTGCTGGTGGAGGCGGGCCAGGCCGAGGCCGCCGGCAACGCCGCGCTGGCGGCGCAGAAGAACGCCGAGGCCGACAAGGTGTGTGACGAGGCGTTCCGCTACCTCGACTGAGCCATGTGCTGCTGAGGGCGGGTCCGGCGATCGGGCCCGCCCTTCGCGTTCACCGGGAGGGCAGCGCCGTCACGCCGGGCGGGGGCAGGCCGGCGGTCGACGCGAGCAGTTCGCACCAGGCCCGCAGGTGGATGCCGAGGTCGTCGTCGCGCGGGGTCCACGAGGCGCGGATCTCGATGTCGGCGGCCGCCGGAGGGCCGGCCAGCGCGCCGAAGCGGGTGGAGAGCGTCTGCGTCACGGTGCCGCCCGCGGCGGTGTACTCGGCGTCGAGCGCGTCGAGCGCGTCGGTGAGCCAGCTCCAGCCGACGGCGGGCAGCAGCTGATCGGCGGCCAGCTCGGCTTCCAGCTCGGCGGTGACATACGTCACAAGGCGTCGAGTGCCCTGCCACGCCTCGTGCCCGTCCGGGTCGTACAGCAGGATCAGGCGGCCGGTGGCCACCTCCTCGCCGTCGCGCAGGACCGTGCCGGAGAGCGCGTGCGCGAACGGCGCCAGCTTCTGCGGCGCGGGAACCTCCTCCAGCTCGATCTCGTCACGCGGAGTGACCGAGCGGAGCGTCTCCACCGCGTCGGCGAACGCCTGAGACGCGGTGACGGACGCGGTGTTCATGTCCGCAGCCTAGGCCGGCATGCGTCGATTCCTGCCGAGGCACGCCGACGGCCGTGCACCTTGCAGATCGGGCGGGGATAGCATGGCCGACCGATGAACACTTTCCTGCGGGCCTGCCGGGGCGAACCGGTGCCGCACACGCCGGTGTGGTTCATGCGCCAGGCCGGGCGGTCCCTCCCGGAGTACCGCAAGGTGCGCGAGGGCATCCCGATGCTCGAGTCCTGCCGCCGCCCCGAACTGGTCTGCGAGATCACCCTGCAGCCGGTGCGCCGGCACAACGTCGACGCGGCGATCCTGTTCAGCGACATCGTGGTGCCGCTGGCCGCCGCCGGTATCGACCTCGACATCAAGCCCGGCGTGGGGCCGGTCGTCGAGGAGCCCGTGCGCGACGCGGCCGCCGTCGCCGCCCTGCCCGAGCTGACCCCGGACCGGGTGGACTACGTCGCCGAGGCCGTCCGCCTGCTGCGCGCCGAACTGGGCGACACCGCGCTGATCGGCTTCGCGGGTGCGCCGTTCACGCTGGCGAGCTATCTGGTCGAGGGCGGGCCGTCGCGCACGCACGCCCGGACGAAGGCGCTGATGTACGGGGCGCCCGACGTGTGGCATGCGCTGTGCGCGAAGCTAGCCGCGATGACGCGGACGTTCCTGCGGGTGCAGGTCGACGCCGGGGTGCAGGCGGTGCAGCTGTTCGACTCGTGGGCGGGTGCGCTGTCCGAGGCGGACTACCGCCGCTACGTCCTGCCGCACTCGCGGTCGGTCCTGGAGGCGATCACCGGCGTGCCGCGCATCCACTTCGGGGTGGGCACCGGCGAGCTGCTCCCCGCGATGGCCGACGCGGGGCCGGAGGTCGTCGGCGTGGACTGGCGGACGCCGCTCCGCGAAGCGGCGAAGCGGGTGCCGGGGCGGGTGCTGCAGGGGAACCTCGATCCGTGCGTGCTGTTCGCGCCGCCGGAGGTGGTGGCGGTCGAGGTGAGCCGTGTGCTGGAGGAGGGCCGGTCGGCTCCCGGGCACGTGTTCAACCTCGGGCACGGGGTGCTGCCGGAGACCGATCCCGACGCGCTCACCCGCGTCGTGGAGCTGGTCCACACCGCACAGCGGTAGGGGGCGGGAGAGCGTGCGGGTCGTCGTTGTCGGGGGCGGGATCAGCGGGCTCGCGGCGGCCCACCGGGTCGCGGAGGCGGGCGCGGACGTGCTCGTCGTCGAACAGTCGCCGGCGCCCGGGGGCAAGCTGCGGACGGTCGCCCTGCCCTCCGGCGATCCGGTGGAGACCGGCGCCGAGGCGTTCGCCGTCCGCGATCCGCAGACGGGCGCGCCGAGTCCGGCCGCGGAGCTGATAGACACTCTCGGACTGACCGCTTCCCTGGAACGCCCGAAGGCCGCCCGCGCGGGCGTCGTCACCGACTCCGGTGGGCTCGACCTGATCCCGGGCGGCACCCTGTTCGGCATCCCCGGCGATCCCTCGATGGAACGCGCCGCCGACAACGGGCCGCTGCTCAGCTCCGGCGACGACGTCTCCGTGGGGCGGATCGTGCGGGCGCGGCTCGGTGACGAGGTGGCCGACCGGTTCGTGGACCCGATGCTCGGCGGCGTCTACGCGGGGCGGGCGGACGGGCTGTCGCTGGCGACGACCGTTCCGGCGCTGGCGCAGGCGTGTGCCGTCGAGGGAACCCTCACCGGTGCGGTGCGCCGTGTGCTGGAGCGGCGCCCGCCGGCGCAGGGGCTGTTCGCGACGCTCCACAGTGGACTGTCGTCGCTGACGGGCGCACTGGTCGACGCCGTCGGGGCAGACAACGTGCGCACCGGCCGTCCCGTGCGGCAGCTCTGCCCCACCGGCGTCGGCAGGTGGCGGCTGACCGTCGGGTCGACCCGCGATCCGGAGACGTTCATCGCCGACGCGGTCGTGCTGGCCGTGCCGGCGACGCCCGCCGCGCGGCTGCTCGCCGACAGCGCGCCGGCCGCCGTGGCACCCGTCGAGGTGCTCGACTACGCCAGCATGGTGCTCGTCACGCTCGAACTCCCCGAGTGCGAACTGCCCAGCGTCGACGGTGCCGAGCTGTCGGGGTTTCTCGTGCCGGCCGTGACGCCGTTCCATATAAAAGCCTCTACATTCTTGGACCGGAAGTGGCCGCACCTGCGGCGACCGGGGCGGACGCTGGTGCGAGTCTCGATCGGGCGGTACGGGGAGACGGCCCTGCTGCAACGGCCGGACGGCGAGTTGGCCGCGATCGCCGCCGCCGAACTGGCCGCGATCGCCGGCACGCCCGCGACCCCGCTCGCGGCTCACGTGCACCGCTGGGGCGGCGCGCTGCCGCAGTACGCCCCCGGCCACCTCGACCGGGTCGCCGCCGCCCGCGCCGCGCTGCCGCCCACGCTCGCCCTGGCCGGTGCCGCCTACGACGGCGTCGGCATTCCGGCGTGCGTCCGCTCCGGTCGGGTCGCCGCCGAACGGGTCCTTTCCGCTCTGGCAGACTCGGACGCATGACCACCAACGCGTCGCGGATCAAGGAATTGAACGACACGATTCGGTACACGCTCTGGTCGGTGTTCCGGGTCGACACGCCGCTCGGTTCCGCCGACCGCGCCGCCTACGCCACCGAGCTGAGCGAACTGGTCGAGCAGCTGGCGGGCAAGGACGTGGTGGTGCGCGGCCTCTACGACGTGGCCGGGCTGCGCGCCGACGCCGACCTGATGGTGTGGTGGCACGCGCCGACCGCCGACGCCCTGCAGGACGCGTACGGGATGCTGCGGCGCACTTCTCTCGGGCAGCACCTGGCACCCGTGTGGTCGAACATGGCGCTGCACCGGCCGGCGGAGTTCAACAAGAGCCACATCCCGGCGTTCCTCGCCGGCGAGGAGGCGCGGCAGTACGTGTGCGTGTACCCGTTCGTGCGCTCGTACGAGTGGTACCTGCTGCCCGACGAGGAACGCCGCGACATGCTCGCCGAGCACGGGCGGCAGGCGCGCGGGTATCCCGACGTGCGGGCCAACACGGTGGCGTCGTTCGCGCTCGGCGACTACGAGTGGATGCTGGCGTTCGAGGCGGACGAGTTGCACCGCATCGTCGACCTGATGCGGGACCTGCGGGCCTCGCGGGCGCGGCGGCACGTGCGCGAGGAGGTGCCGTTCTACACGGGACGGCGGCGCTCCGTCACCGACCTTGTGGCGAATCTTCCCTGATCCGGGCCGGCGCCCTCAGACCAGGGACTGGGTGCCGAGGACGGTCACCAGCGCGAGGCGTTCGGCGTCATCGGTGCCGGGCGCGGCCGTGTAGACCATGATCCGCAGGTCGCTCCCGGCGACGGTGAGGATGTCGCAGTCCAGCGTCAGCGGGCCGACCTGCGGATGGTCGATGATCTTGCGTGCGGCGCGGTGTGGCTCGACCCCGCCGTTCTCCCACAGGGCTGCGAAGTCCTCGTTCTGCCGCAACTCCCTGATCAGGCTCCGCAGGGCGGGATCGTCCGGGTAGCGGGCCGCCGTCGCGTGCAGGTCCGCCACCAGCGCCGCCCGGAAGGCCCTGCGCTCCTCCGGCGTCTGACGCACCCGCTGCGGCGGGCCGCAGAAGTTCCGCCACACGCCGTTGCGCTCGTGGCCGCGCCGGCCCGACGGGTCGCCCATCAGGGCCGCGTACTCGCGGTTGGCGCTCAGCAGCGTCCACGTCGCGTCGAACACCGCCACCGGCGTGCCGGCCAGCCGGTCCAGCATCCGGTGCACGCTCGGCGAGATGTGCGTCGGCACCGCCTCCGGACCCGGTGGCACCAGGCCGGCGAGGCCGAACAGGTGCGCGCGTTCGGCGTCCGTCAGGCGCAGCGCGCGGGCCAGCGCCTCGACGACCTGCCCGGACGGGTTGGCGGCGCGGCCCTGCTCCAGGCGGGTGAGGTAGTCCACCGAGATGCCCGCCAGCAGGGCCACCTCCTCGCGGCGCAGGCCCGCCGCGCGCCGGTGCCCGCCGGCCGGTAACCCGGCCGCCTCCGGCCGCACCCGGTCCCGCCAGCGGCGCACGGCCCGCCCGAACTCCATGCGCTCCAGTGTGCTTCCTCCGGAGCGGGTGAGCCTGGTACCGCCGTTCCCAGGAAAATCGGGCGGGTGCCCGAACGGCGGCGACGGGCGGACGCTGGCGGCATGACGACGACACTGATCACCGGGGCGAACAAGGGCCTCGGCCAGGAAACCGCCCGCCGCCTGCGCCACCTCGGCCACACCGTGTGGGTCGCCG
Source organism: Virgisporangium aliadipatigenens (assembly GCF_016863615.1). Classification (GTDB taxonomy): domain Bacteria; phylum Actinomycetota; class Actinomycetes; order Mycobacteriales; family Micromonosporaceae; genus Virgisporangium; species Virgisporangium aliadipatigenens. The sequence goes on from NZ_BOPF01000056.1 coordinate 36,355, forward strand.
GACGGGACCCCGGCCGGGTACGGGCGGCGGCCGAACGCCTCGACGCCCGGCCGCTCGTCCTCGACGTCACCGACGACGCCTCCGTGGCGGCGGCTGCGGCGGTCGTCGAGGCCGGCGGCGGGCTGGACGTGCTGGTCAACAACGCCGGCATCGAACTGCGCGGCGACGGCAACCGGATCATCGGCCCGGCCGAGGCGACCGCCGACCACATGCGCGACATGTTCGAGACGAACGTCTTCGGGCTCGTGCGCGTGACGCACGCGTTCCTGCCGCTGCTGTCGCGCTCGACGGCGCCGGTCGTCGTGAACGTCAGCAGCGGGCTCGCCTCGCTGACCCGCCTCACCGCGGCCGGGACGCCGACGTTCCACTACCCGGGGGTCGCCTACCCGGCCTCCAAGGCGGCGGTGAACGTGGTGACGGTGCAGTTCGCGAAGGCGTTCCCGGGGATGCGGATCAACGCCGTCGAGCCCGGCTACACGGCCACGGACCTCAACGGCAACACCGGCATCCAGACCGTGGAACAGGGCGCGGAGATCATCGTGCGGATGGCGTGCGTCGGCCCGGACGGCCCCACCGGCGCGTACGTCGACGCGTCCGGGCCGCTGCCCTGGTGACGCCGCCCCGGAAAGAGAGCTTGCGGCTCAAGCGGCTCGAGCCGGCACAGTGGCAGGCATGGAAGAGCTCTATCCCATCGGGGACGTCGCCCGCCGGACCGGGTTGACCGTCAGCGCGATCCGCTACTACTCCGACGAGGGCATCGTGCGGCCCGCCGGCCTCTCCCACGCCGGCCACCGGCTGTACGACATGCGCGCCGTGGCCCAGCTGGAAATGATCCGCACCCTGCGCGACCTGGGCACCGGGCTCGACGAGATCCGGCGCCTGGTCGCGGGCGAACTCTCCCTGCGCGACCTGCTCGCCGAGCATCTGGAGCTGGTCGAACGCCAGGAGCGGGAGCTGCGCGTCCGCCGAGCCGTGCTGCGCGCGTTGAACCGCGAGGAGAGCCCGGTCGAGCATGCGGTCCTCATGCACCGCCTGGTGTCGATGCCCGACGGGGAGCGCGCGCTGCTGGTCGACTCGTTCTGGAACGAGGTCGGCGCCGACCTGCCCGCCGACTTCGTCGACCGGCTCCGTGCGGTGCGGCCGCACCTGCCGGACGACCCCACCGCCGCACAGCTCGCCGCCTGGATCGAACTGGCGTCGCTGCTGCGCGACCCGTCGTTCCGCGACACGGTGCGGGCGTACCTGCGTGAGACGTTCGCGACGGAGCCGGGGGAGCGGATGACCGCCGCGCCGATGCAGGAGTTCATCCACTCCAGCGGCGCGAGGATCATGGAACGGATCATCGCGGCGTACCGGTCCGGGCTGCCTGCCGGGTCGGCGCACGCCCAGGAGCTCGCCGTGCGGGCCGCGGACGGCGCGGCGGCGGCCGCCGGGGTGCCCGCCACCGCCGAACGGCGGGCGCGGCTGGCCGCCGGCTACGCGCAGATCGCCGAGATCCACCGGCAGGGGACCGAGGACGATGCCCGGTTCGACTCGACGCACGGGCGGTACCTCGCGCTGGTAGCCGCGATCAACGGGACCCCGGACGAGTACGCCGACGTCGACCTGGCCGACCTGGGCGTGTGGATCGCGGCGGCGCTGCGCGCCTCGACCCAGGCGGGCGAGGGCCAGGCGGGCGAGGCTCAGGCGCCCGGGTAGACGGGGTGACCGGTCGGCAGGTGCACCGGGGTCGTCTGCTCCAGCAGGGCGGTCAACGCCTCCGGCGGCAGCGGCCGGGCGAAGTGGAAGCCCTGGGCGTTCCGGCAGCCGAGGAGCGTCAGCTCGGTGGCCTGCGCCGGATCCTCGATCCCCTCCGCGACCGTGTCCAGGTGCAGGATCTGACCCAGCCGGATCACCGCCTCCGCCACCGCCGAACCCTCCGGGTCGCCGTTCAGCTCGGCGACGAAACAGCGGTCGAGCTTGAGGATGTCGACCGGCAGGCGGGTCAGGTACCGCAGCGACGAGTAGCCCGTGCCGAAGTCGTCGAGCGCCACGCGCACCCCGTGCCCACGCAGTTCGTGCAGCTGCGGAACGGCCGAGTCGTCGTCGACGAGCGCACTCTCGGTGATCTCCAGCACGAGATCGCGCGGATCCAGGCCGGTGCGGCGCAACGTCTCCAGCACCTCGGCCGCGAGAGCGGGGCGGCGCAGCTGGTGCGCGGAGAAGTTCACGCTCAGGTGCAGGGTGCGACCCGGGGAAAGCCGCTCCTGCCACCGGCGCACCTGCCGGCTCGCCTGCTCCAGGACCCACGCGCCGATGTCGTCGATCACGCCGAGTTCCTCCGCCACCGGGATGAACTCCGCCGGCGGCACCACGCCCCGCGTCGGATGATGCCAGCGCACCAACGCCTCCACGGCCACCAGCGCGCCCGTAGCCAGCGCGACGATCGGCTGGTACAGCACGCGCAGCTGATCGGCGTCGACCGCGCGCAGCAGGTCCTCCCGCAGCGCCGCCGCCTCCCGGTCCTGGCGCATCGTCTCCTCCGAGTACAGCCGCCAGCCGCTGTGCTGCCGCCGCTTCGCCGCGTACATGGCGATGTCGGCGTGGTGCAGAAGTTCCCGCGGGGAGGGGGCGGCGCCCGGCTCCGACACGGCGATGCCGATGCTGGCGCGGATGCGCACCAGCTGCGTGCCGACGGGCACCGGGTCGCGGATCGTGGCGAGGATGCGTTCGGCGACCGCGATCGCCTCCGCCTCGCCGACCTCCTCCAGCAGCACCGCGAACTCGTCGCCGCCGAGCCGCGCCGACAGGTCGTCCGGGCGCAGCGTGCGCTTCAGCACCGCCGCGAACGCGGTCAGCACCGCGTCGCCCGCCTCGTGCCCGAGGGAGTCGTTCACCTGCTTGAAGCCGTCCAGGTCGATGGCGAGCGCCGCCACTCGCGCACCGGAGCGCCGCACCCGCTGCAACGCCTCGTTCAGCCGCAGCCGGTTGGCGAGGCCGGTCAGCGCGTCGGTCAGCACCAGCGCGTGGTTCTCCCGCAGGGCCACCACCTGCCGGGCCGCCACGCCGAACGTCATCACGCACGCCCCCGCCACCAGCCCCGCCCACGGGTACGGGCCCGCCTCGATCGCCGCGAACGCCAGCAGCCCGAAGCCGAGCGCCAGCGCCACGTAGGGCAACGAGCTGTGCGGGCGCAACGGCCGCGGCCGGGTGTCGTCGCCGGGCGGCGCGGCCGCGAGCCGGCACTGCTCCGCCGCCGCGAACGCCGGCAGCGCGTACTGCATCAGCGTGGCCAGCATGAACCAGGGTGGGGTCAGCTCGTTCGGCCGGTAGAGCGTGCTGTGCGCGAGGTACACGTCGCCGAGCAGCGTCAGCACGGCACCGGCCAGCAGCAGCGGCAGCAGCCGCCGCGCCGAACCGGCCGCGCCGCGCAGCAGCACCGTGCCGATCCCGACGATGAGGATCAGGTCGCCGACCGGGTAGACGACGGTGACCAGGCCGGCCCGGCTCAGCGTCGCCGCGCCGTCCTCGAGAGCCGGCGCCAGCACGAAATACCACAACGCCATCCCGCCGCCGCCGACGACGGTCGTCACGTCCATCGCGAGTTTCCAGCGGGCGCGCCGGCCCAGCGGTTCGGCCGCGAAGGAGAGCATCCCCGCGAGCAGCACCGGGACGGTCGCCAGCCGCGCGAGCACGGACACCACCAGCATCGGGGTGATCCGGCTGGGCGGCACCCCGCCGTTCTGCGCCATGGCGGCGCCGAAGCTCATGCCGTTCACGATGAGCAGGAGAAAGAAGGCGACGAGGAAGCGCCACGGGCGGCGGGTGCCGGGGTCGAGCCGGGGATGGGTGGCGGCGCGGGCGCTCATGCCGAGCCCGACGACGTGCGTCGCCAGGAACGACAGCGCGATCCAGGCGAAGTAGGTCCCGGGGCGGACGAGCGTCACCGGCAGGGTCAGGACCGACGCCGCGACCACCGCGTACGGCAGAAACAGCCACGGGCGGACCACCCGATCCCCATCGGTCGGGGCGGCGGGCTTCTTAGAGCTTTCATTTCGCACGTCCGCCGGGGGCGCGACCGCTGCCTCCCGGGCCGCACCGCTGGGCCCTGCGGGCCTACGCTTTCACGCCCGCGTCCGGTCGCGGCGCCTCCGGCGGCCGGATCCCTCCGCTCACCGCTGCATGGGGGTGTGCGGGATGCCGTCCTCGATGTACTCGGGGGCGCTTGGCGTGAAACCCAGCCGTTCGTAGAAGCCGACCAGGTGGCTTTGTGCGTCCAGCACGCACGTGCGGTTTCCGATGCGGTCGAGGGCCGACTTCAGGAGTTGCTGGGACAGGCCCCGGCCGCGGGCGTGCGGCGCCGTGACCACCCGGCCGATGCGGGCCACGCCGCCCGGGTCCGCCAGGATGCGCAGGTAGGCCAGCGGCTGGTTCGTGTCGTCGCTGATCCACAGGTGGCGGGTGTCCGGTTCGACGTCGCGGCCGTCGAACTCGGGATAAGCGCACTCCTGCTCCACCACGAACACGTCGCAGCGCAGTTTCACCAGCGCGTGGAAGGTGAAGACGTCCAGGTCGGCGAAGCGGCGTTCGTTGATGATCACCGCTTCATGGTGTCATCACCGGATGCCTTCACGGCCTCACCGTCACGTGCCTCTATGGCTTTCACCGTCACGTGGCGGACACCCTTCGGCCAGTCGGTGCGGCTGCCGGCCGTCACGACCAGGTCCGGCGCCGCCGCCGAGATCTGATGTGCGAGGTCGCCGATCGGATCGGTGGTGAAATGCGCGGTCACATGCGCCGTCAGCCCGGCGTCGCGGATCGGGGCGGCCAGCTCCGCCAGTTCGGTCAGCGCGGCCGTCATCGCCAGGAGTTCGCCGGTCAGGCCGGTGCTCACCTCCGGCGGCGACGGGTAGGGGACCAGCCGGTTGAGGACGACCACCGCGGCGGGGGCGCGTTCGCGGGCCAGCCGGGTCGCCTCCCGCACCACCGACGCCGCGTGCTCGCCGGGCGGGACCTCCACCAGTACCCGGAACGCCGTGGGCGCCCCGAGGGCGTCGCGCTCGGCCGCCATCCGATCCGCCTCGACCTGACCCGCCGGGTAGATCACGGCCAGGACCGGCCCCGCCATCGCGGTCGTCACCAGCGCCATCACGACCATCATGGAGAACATCCGGGTGTCCAGGATCCCCAACTGCAGGCCCACGGTCAGGATCACCAGCTCGGTGAGGCCCCGGGTGTTCATCAGCGTGGCGAGCGCACCGGAACGGCGCCGGTCCATCCCGTGCAGCCGCGCCCCCGCGTAGGCGCCCGCGACCTTGCCGGTGATCGCCACGAGCAGGATGGCCGCCAGTTCGACGAGGCCGCCGCCGCCCAACGCGGACAGGTCGACCCGCAGGCCGGCGATCACGAAGAAGCACGGGAGCAGCAGCAGGACGCTGACCTGTTCGAGCCGGCCGAGGATCTCGTGGCGCAGCGCCGGCCGGTCGCGCGGCATCACCGCCCCGAACAGGAACGCCCCGAAGATCGCGTGCACCCCGAGCCACTCCGCGCACCAGCAGGACAGCAGCAGCCCCACCAGCACCAGGGCGAGCACGTCCGGCGTCAGCTTCTCCTTGGCCAGCCTCCTCAGCGCGGGCCGCACCAGCAGGAACATCACCACCAGGTACGGCACGATCAGCACCAGGTGCCAGGGCACCACGCCCGACGCCGATGCCATCGCCACCACGAACGCCAGCAGCGACCACGCCACGATGTCGCCGACCGCCCCGGCCGCCAACGCCATCGCCCCGACGGTGGTGCGCACCATGCCGCGATCGGCGAGGATGCGCGCCAGCACCGGCATCGCCGTCACCGCCATGGCCGCGCCGAGGAAGAGCACGAACGCCGCCACGTTCCGCACGTCGTGCCGCCCGGCCAGCCAGAACGCCAGCGCCACCCCCAGGCCCAGCGGCAGCAGCGTCGAGCCGAGCGCCACCGACACCGCCGCCCGCCCGCGCCCACGCAGGGTCGCCGGATCGATCTCGTAGCCGACGATGAACATGAACAGCACCAGGCCGACGTTCGCCAGGGCGGCCAGCGCCGGACGGATGTCCGTCGGGAAGAGCGCGTCACCCAGCCCGGCACCGAACAGGCTCGGGCCGACCGCGATCCCGGCCACGATCTCGCCGATCACCGGCGGCTGACCGATCCGCTTCGCGGCCGCCCCGAACAGGCGCGCCAGGGCGATGACGCAGCCGAGCGCCAGCAGCAGCGTCGCCACCTGCTCCGCGGTCATGCGAGCGCCTCGATCCGTTCGGCGACCACCGCCGCGGTCGGCCTGCGTCCCGCCGGTGCCAGGCAGTCGGAGATCAGTTCTTTCACGGGAACGGCCAGAGCTTCGCTGATCCGCGGCGGTGTCGACAGCACGCGGCGCAGCGCCATGAGCCCGTCGTCGCGGGGCAGTTCGCCGTGCACGCCCCGGCCGGCGAACACGTGGTGCAGCACCACGCCGAGCGACCAGACGTCGTTGTCGGGGCCGCTCGGTTCGCCCAGCAGGATCCCGGGGTCGACGTACTGCACCGAGTCCAGCGAACCCATCCCGGTGACCGTCACCCCCTCCGTGAACAGGTGCGACAGCCCCAGGTCGGTCAGCTTCCCGCCGCCGGCGTCGAGCAGGATGTTGCCCGGCTTGATGTCCCGGTGCACGATTCCCGCCCGGTGCAACGCGTCGGCGGCCCGCGCCGCGTGCGCCACCGCCGGCAGCACCTTCGGCGGGTCCCACGGCTGCGGGGCGTCGTCGAGCGAACCCTCCGGCAGATACTCCGTCGAGTAGAAGAACACCCCGTCGTGCTGCCCCGCGTCGTACGCCGCCACCAGATACGGCGACCGCACCGCCGCGAACGCCGTCAGCTCCCGCGTCGCCCGCCGGAACGCCACCTCCGTCGACTCCGCGGACAGCACCTTCACCGCCACGAACTCCGCCTCGACCGGCAGCCGCGGCGGCCGGCGGGCCAGGAAGAAGTGGCCGTTGTTGCCCGAGCCGAGCGGCCGGACGAACGTGTAGTCCGCGATCCCCTGCACCACTGTCTCCTCACGGGTTCCGATGGGACTCGTAGCGCAGCCACCGCCGCCCGAACCCGACCAGCGATCCCGGCCGGACGGTCACCGGCGTCCCCGCCGGGATGCGGCGCGGCGCGGTGTCGCCGGGCAGTTGGACCAGCGTGCCGTTGGCCGACTGCAGGTCGACGACCTGCACGTGCCAGCCGTTGAGCGTCAGGCGCAGATGCCGGCGCGACATACCCGTTCCCGAACCGGCGATCCGCAGCGGGCGCGCCCGCCCGGCCACCACGTCGTCGTCGAACTCCGGCTCCCGGCCGATCACATAATCGGTGTCCAGCCGCACCGTCGTCCCGTTGTCCAGCAGCAGAACGCCCAACGGCGGCCGCTTGCCGAGCTGCCGGACGGCGGTGAGCTGCACCAGGGAGATGCCGCACACCGCACAGAACGGCACCGTCGGGTCCGTGAAGTGGCCGTTGGCGCACCGGATGCCGTGGATCATCGGCCCGGTCGTGGCGGCCGAGTCGACCGGCCGCGCGGGCGGCGCCGGGGGAAGCGGCCGCGCGTGGCCGGGCATCAGCAGCACGACCTCGTACGGCTGCGCCGGATCGGGCTGAATCGGCACCGGGGCCGTCCGCCGCTGCACCGGGCGCGCGGGCGGCGGAGCCACACTTGCGCGCGGGTCCGGGGGAGCACTGTCCGGCCGCGGCGCGACGGTCTCCTCGGGCGGTCCACTCGGGACAGTCGACTCGTCCACAGTGGACGAACGTTGCGCCGCCCCTGCCGCCGCCCCCGCCGCCGCGCCGGAGCCCGCCGGGTGCGCGGACGGCGCTTGCGCGGCCGGTGCGTGTCCGGGCGGTGGCGCCGCTGCGACCGGGGCGAACGCCTGCGCCTGCCCGGCCGGTGCGCCCGCCACATGCGCCGGTGGCGCTGCTGCCGGGGGCGGAACCGTCTGTGCCGGCGGCACCTGCGCACTTGCTGCGCTTCGGACGTGCGCCGGCGGCGCCCCTGCGGGCGCGGCGACCGCCGGTGCGCCCGGGGCATGCGCCGCCTGAGCGATCTGAGCTGCCGGCGGCGCCGCTGCCGGCTGCGGTCCCGGTGCGTGCGCAGACCGTGCCGCCACCGACGGCGATGCGGCCGATGTGTGGACGGGCGGCACCTGTGCCTGCGGCACGGCCGATCCGGACGATGCCGGGGAAGCGAGCGCCTGGGTGGCGGCGCTGCCGAAATCGGTCGTGGCCGCCGGTGCGGCCTGCGGCACGGCTTGGACAGGCGGGTGCGCCGCCTTATCGGCCGTGGTGCCCGGCCGCTCAGCCGGCGTCGGCTGTGATGTGCCGTCGACGGGTGCCCGGGCCGGCAGCATCGGCTCGTCCTCCGGTCGGGTCGGCGGCTGCGCGGCCGGCGCGAGCGGCTGTCCGGCCTGGGTCGGCGCGTCGGCCGGATCCGTGACGCCGGCGGCCCTCCCCGCGGGCAGGGCGAGCGCCTGGGTGGCGGCGCTGCCGAGGTCGGTAGCGATCACCGGCGTCGGCTGTGCACCCGGTGCGGCCGCCTGAGCCGGCAGGGTCGGCTCATCCTCGGGCCGTGCCGGCGGCTGAGCGGCGGGCGCCGACTGCCCGCCTGCTGTGGGCGTCCGCGTGGTGGGGGCCGGAGGTGGCGCGGTCGGTCCCGCCTGCGCTGCGGCCGGCATAGACGGTCCCACTCCCGATGAGGGAGCGGCTGATGCTGCGGGAGGTGCCGCGTCCGCAAGCCCGTACGGCGCTTGTGCCGCAGGGCGAGCCGCCTCTCCGGCCCGGCCCGGCACCTGCGCCGGGAGGGTCGGCTCGTCCTCGGGGCGCGCGGCCGGCCGCGCGGCCGGCCGCGCGGCCGGGCCTTGCGGGCGTCCGGCTCGGGCCGGCTCCTCCGCCGCGCGGTCGGCAACGGCGGCGCCGTCGCCCGAGTGCGCGATCACCTGGGTGGCCGCGCTCCCCGGATCGGCGACAGCCCCGGCCGGAACGGTGCCGCCCGGAACCGGACCACCCGACCCGGGCACGGCGACGGTCGCCGGGTAGCCGTGGGACGCCGCCGCGCCGGCCGCAGCCGGATCGCCCGGCGGGCCCGACACGGTGGCGGCTGTCGGCGCGCCGGGGGATGCCGGCACGCCTGTGGGCAGTGCCACCGTTGCGGCGGTCGGGACGGCCTCGGGCGTCTGCGCGCCTGCGTGTCCCGGTGGCGTCGCGGACGCCGGCACGCCTGTGGGCAGCGGCACCGTCGCGGGTGTCGGCGCGCCGGTGGGTATTGCGACCGTCGCGGGCGTCGGCGGGTCCGTGAGCTGCGGCAGTGGGCGGGCGTCCGTGGGGGAGGGTGGCGGGTGGGCTTTGGCGGCGGTCATACCCCGGGCGGGGGACGCAGCCGCTGACGGGAGTGCCGCGCTGACCCGGGTCAGGTCGGCGATGAGGCCACCGCCGGGCACCACGCCCGCGTCGAGCCGGGTGCGCGGGTCCGGTTCGGGGACGGGGCCGAGCGTCAGCACGAGCGTGTGCACCGGCCCGTCGCTCAGGCGGTGCGCCCGTTTCGGGCCGGACAGCCGGAAACGGTCCCGCGGGCCACCGGCGAGTGCGCGCGCGGAGCCGTTCACCAGGACGGCGAGGCGGCCCTCGGCGGTGATCCCGGCGACCGCCGCCGACAGCGATGAGGTCGCGAGCAGGCCGCCCGCGCGCATCACCAGTTCCTCGCCGTCGCCGTCGAGGCGCTGAACCCGTTCCATCAAGGACAAGAGGGCGTCCGCCGACGGCACGGCCGCACACACGATCAGCAGGCCCCCGGCGCGCGCCACGAGACCCTGTCCCGGGAACGGGCGAACGATCATCCCCGTCATACGAGCCGCCCGCCCCGGAAGCGCCAGCGCAGGAACGGCACCCGCATCGGGCCGTTCGCCACCAGCCACACGATGATCCACACCGTCGTGAAGTGCAGCACGAACGCCCACACCGGCGGCCGCAGGCCGATCAGCGGGAGCAGCAGCCACACCACGATCCCCTCGGAGACGCCGGTCAGCAGGCCGAACAGCGACGGCCAGTCCTTCTCCCACCGGAACTGCATGATCAGGTGATAGACGCACTCCCACGCGATGCCCAGGACGGCGACGGCGGCCAGCACCACGAACGACGCGCGCAACCCCGGCAGCACCGGCGTGAGCGCCAACGTGACCAGCGACCCCACGGTCGCCAGCAGGAACAGCCGGGTCTGGATCCGGCCGAACAGAATCGGGACCATCGTCACCCTCCGACCGGCTTGCCGAGGAACCAGCGCACCCACTGCGCCGTGGAACGCCACGGCCCGATGCGCCGCACGAAGCCGCGCCGGGCCAGGTCGTCGGTGATCTCCTGGGCGGCGACCTGCAACCCCAGGAACGTGTCGACGCCCGGGAAGTACCCGCCGAGCGTGGCGGCGCCGGAGGCGTACAGCGCCCCGTCGCCGCTGGCGGTGCCCTTGACCTCGAAGTGGCGTTCGACCTCCAGACGGCCCAACGGATTGCGGAACGCTCCACTGTGGAGCATCAGGTCGGCGAGCACGCGGTGCCGGTCGATGTCGGCCGTGAGGCCGGTGCAGTCGATGACGAAGTCCGCCGGGACCGACTGCATGTCGTTGCCGTTGCGGACGTGGCTGATGACGCCGCCGTTCGGCCTCGGCTCGACGCGCTCGACGGTGCCCTGCATCGGGAAGTACCAGCTGCCCTTGCGGCCGTCGCGCATCTGGCGTTGCCAGCGGCGGCGTTTCGGCGTGTTGGTGCCGCCCATGTCCTTGTACAGGCGGGCGCGTTCGGGGCCGTCGAGCCGGCGCATCTGCGCCTTGAGCTGGCCGCCCCACACCGACTTCGGATAGTTGAACCCCTGGTAGGCCCAGCCGTCGCCGCCCTTGCGCCGCATCCACAGGTGCGGCCCGTGCGGCCCGTCGACGTAGGTGCGGAAGATCTGCACGATGCGGGTCTGCAGGCCGAACCTCTCCCGGTCGTCCATGAGGCGTTGCAGCACACGGGAGGCGACGATGCCGCCGCCGCGCACGACGACGGTGCCGGGCCGGGTCTTGAGCGCCTCGTAGACGTGTTCGTGGGACTCGTAGGCGTTGACGACGCGCTGGTAGTCGCCGTACCGCTCGCGGAACTCCTGCAGGTCCGGCAGGAACCGCAGGCCCGGATAGCCGACGGCCAGGTGGACGAAGCGGGACCGGAACGCCACGCGCCGGGTCGGTGCCGTGCCGGCCGGCGGGGTCAGGATCGTGAAATAGCCGCCGCCGGCACGCCTGCGCACCATGCGGACCACGCCCTTGGCGAGCATCGAATCGTAGGAGATCCGGTCGGCCTCACGTTTCATGGACGTGAAGACCATTCCGACCCGGGGTGTCCAATAGTCGGCGAAGATTGGTTCACCCAGCACGTGCAACAGTGGTTTCAGGGATTTGTCCTGCCAGAATTCCGACACCGCGTACGACGGAAATCCCCAGATGTTGTCGGGCCGCGACGACGAGTCCGAACGGATCCTTTCCCGGTGCGGGATCTGCGACACCCGGGTCAGGTATTCGTAGGTCTGCCACGGTCGGTCCAGGTTGGACAGCACCCGTATCGAGGATGCCGGAACGCCCGCGATGCGCAGGTAGTCCACGGTGACAAAGCTGCCGATACCGCCGCCGACGCTCACGAACGGCGCGTCGAGCACCGGTATCCCGGCCGCTGCGAGCATGTCGTCGGACCACTGCGGAGTCTGTAGCAGGGTCGGCGTGAGATCTCCCGCCATGTCGTCCCCTCGTTCGATTTCTGACCGGCCCCGTGTTTCGTTTCTACGTCGGTATCACGGTGTCGCAATAGGCGCACGTATCCTGTCGCCCACGCATCAACCGATCGGTGGATCCCGGACGGGTCGTGGCGGATGCCCCGGAACGTCGCTCTCATGAGCAAAGGGCGAGTTCCGGCGCGCGCCGGTCAACTCCGCGTTGTTCCGCCACGGCCGCGAGAACGGTATGCGGCAGCGGATCGCCGACGGTGGCGCTCTTGACAGTGTGATCGACTTTCTGTTGGTGTCCTTAGTGGACGTTCCCGGGCCCCGGTGTGCGGGATCTGCCGGCGGTTTCCGGACTCCGGCTTCCGCGCGGTCCTCTTCTCGCGACGGGACGCCCGGCGCTGCCTCTGGTGGCCTTCCCCGCGCACGGCGCTTCGCCTGCGGTGCCCGGCGGATCGGGCCGGCCGTCGCGCGGGAGCGGGTCGCGTCCCGCGCCGGAACGCTCGACGCCGGAAGTGCGCCCGGGGAGGGGCGCCGCGTTGATCCTCCGCCCCACCGTGAGACCGCTTAGTGTTTCTATGTGACTACAGATAGTCAACAAATGGTTCGTCGCGCGCGACCGGGTGCGTGGGGTGTTCGAGCGACGGATCGATGTGACCGTCGTCGGTGAGGCAGCCGACGGGGTGGCTTGAGCGTCCCGATGTGATGCTGTCGGAACTGCGGATGCCGGGACTTCTGGGGCGGGTCGAAGCTGGCCTGTTCCGTGGAATCCACGGTGTGGTGCGGCCGGCCGACAAGTGCGCCGGCGTCACCGCTCGGCCGGGCGAGTCGACCGGGCGGAATGACGATGACGATGTCGGGTGTCGACCAGGCCTCGCGTGGGCGGGCTACCACTCACGCGAGGGGAACTCCTGGTCGACGACGGCGTCGAGGCTTTGCCGGAACTCGCGGGGATCGATCTCGGGAGCCGTCGCGAAAGCCGCGAGGACCTCCGCGCGGTACGAATGTCCGACGCCCGTCCCGGCGGGTGCTGCGAGGTGCTACGCGCTCGCGTCGCGGGGTTCGAGACGGACGGAGATGCTGTTGACGCAGTGACGGGTGTCC
>NZ_BOPF01000057.1 GCF_016863615.1 Virgisporangium aliadipatigenens
CCCCTCATGAGCGCGCTGCCGCTGCGGCCGGAGCTGGTCGGGCTGAAGCCCTACGGGGCGCCGCAGTTGGACGTCGCGGTGCGGCTCAACACCAACGAGAACTCCTACCCGCCGCCGGAGCCGGTCGTGGCGGCGATGGAGAAGGCGCTGTCCGGGGTGCTGCGCGAGCTCAACCGGTATCCCGACCGGGACGCCGTCGCGCTGCGCGAGGACCTGGCCGCGTACCTCGGGCACGGCCTGACCGTCGCCAACACCTGGGCGGCCAACGGCTCCAACGAGGTGCAGCAGCAGCTGTTGCAGGCGTTCGGCGGGCCGGGGCGCACGGCGCTCGGGTTCACGCCGTCGTACTCGATGCACCCGCTGCTGTGCGCCGGCACGGGTACGGAGTGGATCGCCGCCCGGCGCGGCGCCGACTTCGACCTGACCCCGCAGGACGCCGTCGCGCAGGTTCGCGAGCACGATCCGGACCTGGTCTTCCTCTGCTCGCCCAACAACCCGACCGGCACCGCGCTGCCGCTCGACGTGGTGCGGGCGGTGGCGGCCGAGGCGCGCGGGATGGTGATCGTCGACGAGGCGTACGCGGAGTTCGCGCGGCCGGGTGTGCCGAGCGCGCTCAGTGTGCTGCCCGGGCACGAGCGCCTGGTCGTGACCCGGACGATGAGCAAGGCGTTCGGGTTCGCGGGCGGGCGGTTGGGCTATCTCGCGGCGGATCCGGCCGTGGTCGACGCCGTGCTGCTGGTGCGCCTGCCGTACCACCTGTCGATGCTGACGCAGGCGGCCGCCCGGGCCGCGCTGGGTCAGGCCGCGGCGCTGCTGTCCACTGTGGACGCCATCAAGGCCCAGCGCGACCGCATCGTCGCGGAACTGCGGGCGATGGGCCTGACGGTCGCCGACAGCGACGCCAACTTCGTCCTCTTCGGACGGTTCGACGATCAGGCCGCCGTGTGGAAAGCCTTGCTGGACAAGGGTGTCCTGATCCGTGACGTCGGGCTCGCCGGCTGGCTGCGGGTCACCGCCGGCGATCCCCGGGAAACCGATGCCTTCTTGACTGCGATGAGGGAAGTCCTCTAATGCGTACTGCCAAGATCGAACGTGCCACTCACGAGAGCAAGGTCCTGGTCGAACTCGACCTCGACGGCTCCGGCAAGACCGACATCTCCACCGGTGTGGGCTTCTACGACCACATGCTCGCCCAGTTGGGTAAGCACGGCGGGTTCGACCTGAAGGTGCAGACCGTCGGCGACCTGGAGGTCGACGCGCACCACACCGTCGAGGACACGGCGCTGGCCGTCGGGTCGGCGTTCGCGGAGGCGCTCGGCAGCAAGGCGGGGCTGACCCGCTTCGGCGACGCGCTGGTGCCGCTGGACGAGGTGCTCGTGCAGGCGTCGGTCGACCTCTCCGGCCGGCCGTACGTGGTGCACGACGAGCCGACGAACATCGCCCCGTACATCGGGCCGATCTACCCGACGTCGCTGACACGGCACATCTGGGAGTCGTTCGGGCACACGGCGAGGATCACGCTGCACGTGAGTGTGCTGCGGGCGTCCCGGCCGGGGGCGCAGCCGGACGCGCACCACGTGGTGGAGGCGCAGTTCAAGGCCGTCGCGCGGGCGCTGCGGGTGGCGTGCGCGGTGGATCCCCGCAACGCCGGCCAGATCCCCAGCACCAAGGGCGTGCTGTGACATGAGTGTGTTTCCGATTGTGCTTTTCGGGCTCGCGGGCGTACTGCTCGGCGGGGCCTGGTCGTTGAAGCGGCAGGGAGCACCGATCACCGCCTCGGCGCTGCTCGGTGTGCTCGCCGTGATGGCGGCGGCGGCGGGTGTGCTGCGGCTGTCGCTCGGAGGTGAATGAGATGACCGGGCCGCGCGTGGTCGTGCTCGACTACGGTTCCGGCAACCTGCGCTCCGCCGAGCGTGCGCTGGAGCGGGCGGGCGCCGACGTCACGGTCACCCCCGACCTGGACCTCGCGTCCCGGGCCGACGGGCTGGTCGTTCCGGGCGTCGGGGCGTTCGCGGCGGTGATGGCCGGCATCGACGGGATCGGGGCCGGGCCGGTGATCACCGACCGGGTGCGCGCCGGGTCGCCGGTGCTCGGGATCTGCGTGGGCATGCAGGTGATGTTCGACGGCGGGGACGAGCACGGGGTGGTCACCAAGGGGCTCGGTCTCGTCCCCGGGACGGTTTCCCTGTTGAACGCCCCCGTGGTGCCGCACATGGGGTGGAACACCGTCGAGTGGCCGGCGGAGTCGCGCTTCGGCGCCGGCGTCGCGGGGGACACCCGCTTCTACTTCGTGCACTCCTACGCGGCGCGGCCGATCCCGGGTGTCCCCGGCGCCGCGGTCACCACGCACGGGGAGCCGTTCGTGGCGGCGTTCGAGAGCGGATCGTTGTGGGCCACCCAGTTCCACCCGGAGAAGTCCGGGGACGCGGGCGCCCGCATCCTGAAAAACTGGGTCGACAGCCTTGGCTAAAGAGCGCGCGATCCGTCGGGCGGCCCGGCTCGCCGAGGCCGAGAAGACGCGGGCCGCCCGCGAACGGCAACAGCGGCGCCGCGCCTCCCGGCGGACCCTCGCCCGGAAGGCGCGGGCGCTCGTGCCGAAGCCGCGCCGCGCGGGCCGGCTGTACGCGCGGCGTTCGCGCAGCCAGCGGGCCGCCATCGTGATGGCGTCGGTCGCTGTGCTGGTATTGGTCTGGTACCTGGTCGACTCGTTGCCGACCCGCATCGGTCTGACCGTTCTCGTGGCGGTGGCCGCACCCGCCCTCATCGTTATCAGTTTTGACCGGAGGATCTGAGCCGTGACACTGCAGTTGCTTCCCGCCGTCGACGTGGCCGACGGGCAGGCGGTCCGCCTCGTGCAGGGGGCCGCCGGTTCGGAGACGGTGTACGGCGATCCGCTCGAGGCCGCGCTCGCCTGGCAGCGGGACGGGGCCGAGTGGATCCACCTCGTCGACCTCGACGCCGCGTTCGGCCGCGGCTCCAACCACGAGCAGCTCGCCGAGGTGGTGCGCAAGCTCGACGTCGCCGTGGAACTCTCCGGCGGCATCCGCGACGAGGACACCCTGCTGCGCGCGTTGGCCACCGGCGCCGCCCGGGTCAACATCGGCACCGCCGCCCTGGAGAACCCGCAGTGGTGCGACTACGTCTGCGGCCGCTTCGGCGACAAGGTCGCGGTCGGGTTGGACGTGCGCGGCGAGACGCTGTCGGCGCGCGGCTGGACCAAGGACGGCGGCAACCTCTTCGACGTCCTCGAACGCCTCGAACTCGCCGGCTGCCAGCGGTACGTGGTGACCGACGTGCAGCGCGACGGCACGCTGACCGGGCCGAACGTCACGCTGCTGCTGCAGGTGTGCGAGCGCACCGACAAGCCGGTGATCGCCAGCGGCGGGGTGTCCAAACTGGACGACCTGCGGGCGTTGGCGTCGCTGGAGCCGGTCGGTGTCGAGGGTGTGATCGTCGGGAAGGCGTTGTACGCCGGTGCTTTCACCGTGGCCGAGGCGCTGCACACCCTGCGCAACCTGACGTGATCGAACGCTTCGGCTCGGGCGGTCCCTACGAGGACGTCATCGGGTACTGCCGGGTCGTGAAGGCGGGACCGTTCCTGCTGACCGCGGGGTGTACGTCCACTGTGGACGGTCGGGTGACGCATCCGGGCGATCCGGCGGGGCAGGCGCGCGAGGCGTTCACGGTCGCGTTGACCGCCCTGGCGCGGGCCGGTGCCGCTCCCGGGGACGTGGTGCGCACGCGCATGTACATCACGGACCGGGCGCACGCCGATGCGGTGGGCGCCGTGCACGCGGAGTTCTTCCGGGAGGTGAAGCCGGTCGCGTCGATGTTCGTGGTGTCCGGGTTCATCGATCCGGCGATGCTTTTCGAGGTCGAGGTGGAGGCGTACAAATCGTGAGCGTTGCCGTTCGCGTCATTCCGTGCCTGGACGTCGATGCGGGGCGGGTCGTGAAGGGGGTCAACTTCGTCGACCTCCGCGACGCCGGCGATCCGGTCGAACTCGCCGCCGCGTACGACGCCGCCGGCGCGGACGAGTTGGTGTTCCTCGACGTCACCGCCTCCTCGTCGGGGCGGGCGACGATGCTGGACGTGGTGCGCCGCACGGCCGAGAGCGTGTTCATCCCGCTGACCGTGGGCGGTGGCGTGCGCAGTGTGTCCGATGTGGACACTCTGCTGCGGGCCGGTGCGGACAAGGTCGGCGTCAACACGGCGGCGATCGCCCGGCCCGAACTCATCTCCGAGATCGCCGAGCGCTTCGGGCGCCAGGTGCTGGTGCTCTCGCTCGACGTGCGGCGTTCCGTGGAGCAGCCGAGCGGGTTCGAGGTGACGACGCACGGGGGCCGGCGCGGTGCCGGGCTCGACGCGATCGAGTGGGCCCGCCGGGGCGCCGAACTGGGCGCCGGCGAGATCCTGCTCAACTCGATGGACCGGGACGGGACGAAGGACGGGTTCGACCTCGAACTCATCACGCTCGTGCGCGCGGCCGTCACGATCCCGGTGATCGCCTCGGGTGGTGCCGGTGCGCCGGAACACTTCCCGCCGGCCGTCGACGCCGGCGCGGACGCCGTTCTCGCGGCGAGCGTGTTCCACTTCGGCGAACTGTCCATTGTGGACGTCAAGCGCACTATGCGGGCTGCGGGACAGCTCGTGCGCTGAGGTCGTTCCACGAGGAGATCAGTGCGGAGAGGGTGGCCGAGACCGCCGGTCTGGGCTGCGAAGCGCGGCGCCAGGCGAGGAGCACGCGGCGGCGGGCCGGCGGCGTCACCTCGCGCACGACCACCCCGTCCGGCAGGTCGGTGCGGGCCAGCCGCGGCACGAAAGCGACCCCCAACCCGGCGGCGACCAGCGTCAGCTGCGTCTCGAACTCGGCCACCAGGTAATCGGGAGAGACGCCGGGGACCGCGCGCAGCAGCCACTCGTGACAGACCGAGCCGGGTATCGCGCCGATCCACCGCTCGTCGGCCAGCTCCGCCAGCCGGAACGGGCCGCTCGCGAGGCGGTGTCCGGCCGGCACGACCAGGTCGGCGGTGTCGTGTCCCAGCTCCCGGTGGGCGATCTCGTCCGGCAGCGCCACCGGGATCTCCGGCCACTCGTCCAGCACCGCCACGTCGACCGTGCCGCGCCGCAGCGCCTCCACCATCAGGTCCCGGTCCGCCTCCAGCAGCCCCGGCCGCAACTCCGGGTGATCGGTCGCCAGCTTCTTCAGGGTGAACGGCATGAGCCCCCGGCACGCGGTCGGGAAGGACGCCACGGTGACCCGTCCCGACACGGAGCCGTGATGCGCGGCGAGGGCCGCCTCGGCCGCCTCGACCGCGCTCAGCACACGCGTGCCGTGCTCGACCAGGACCCGCCCGGCCTCGGTGAGCCGGATGCCCCGCCCCTCCCGCATGACCAGCGTCGAACGGGTCTCCCGCTCCAGCTTGGCCAGGTGCTGCGAGACCGCCGACGGGGTGCAGCGCAGGGCGGCCGCGGCCGCGGTGACGGTCCCGTGGCCCGCGACGGCGCACAGCGCCCGGAGCCTGCCCAGCTCGATCATTCAGTGATGCTAACAAGCGCATTCATTTCTTTTCGATAGTGCTTCACGGTTTTCCGGTCGACCCTGGACCCGTGAGAACTCGGGACGTGATGCTCGCGGTCGTCGTGGCGGCCGTGTGGGGACTGAACTTCGTGGTGATCGCGGTGGGGCTGGACACGATGCCGCCGCTGCTGTTCGTGGCGCTGCGCTTCGGCGCGTGTGCGATACCGGCGGTGTTCTTCGTGGGGCGGCCCACGGTGCCGCTGCGGTGGATCGTGGCCGTCGCGATGTCCCTCGCGGTGGTGAAGTTCTCGCTGCTGTTCGCCGGGATGGCGGCCGGGATGCCGGCCGGGGTGTCCGCGCTGGTGCTGCAGAGCCAGGCCGTTTTCAGCGCCGCTCTCGCGTTCGTGTTGCTTCGCGAACGGCCGACCGCGCGTGCCGTGCTCGGTCTGGTCCTCGCCGCGGGCGGTCTGGTCCTCGTCGGCTTCGGCTCCTCGGTGGGGCCGCTCTCGGGGTTCGTGCTCGTGGTGTGTGCCGGGGCGGCGTGGGGAGTGGCCAATGTGGCCATGCGCAAGGCGGCCGCCACCGACCTGCTGAACTTCATGGTCTGGGTCAGCGTCGTGGCCACCCCGGTACTCATCGTGTTGTCCCTGGCCGTCGAGGGCCCGTCAGTGGTATGGACCGAGGTGAGATCCCTGTCTCTTGTCGCCGTCGGCGCGGTGGCGTACGTGGCGTATCTGTCGACGCTTTTCGCGTTCGGTGTGTGGGCAGCGTTGCTGCGTCGCTACGGAGCGGCGACGGTGGCGCCCTTCGCGATGCTCGCACCGGTGTTCGCACTGGTGTCGGCGGCCATCCTTCTGGGTGAACGGCTCACCGGCACCGAGCTTGCCGGGGGTGGTGCGGTGCTGGTCGGAGTGTTGTTGGGCGCCGGTAGGAGGCGCGCGGCAGGTACCGTAGCCGTGCTGGGCGGCGAGGAGGTATCCGCATGTGTCGACGGGAGTCGAGGTGACCACGCCGCCGCAACGTCCCCCCGATCCGGAGGGCCGACGGGCCCGGCGCGGATCCGCGCAACCGCGGGGCGACCAGCCGCCTGAACAGCCACCCGCCGGTGGGCGCTCGCGCACGCCGGGCACCCAGAGCGGGGGATGGCAGCGCACGCCCGAGGTGACGCCGGTCGACCGGTCCACCGGTGGCGGCTGGGGGCGGGCCGACCTGCCGACATTTCCGTCGCAGCCGCACGGGCGGGAGCCGTTGCGGGCGCGACTGCGCAGGACGGCGGATCGACGGGCCCAGCAGAACGCCGCGCCGCCGCAGGGCGGTGAGGCGCATCCCGCCGGTGATCCTTCGCGTGCTCCCTCGCCCGGGCCTCGTGGCGGTGGGCCGGCCGGTGGCTCTTCGCGGGACGGGCGGCGGGACTCCGGGTCGGGCGCCGGTGGCGCCGCACGGGGCTCCCGGGGGGACGGGCTCTACGACAGTGCGGCCCCGGCCGGTGCCCAGCGCGGGCGCGACGGCGGTGGCCCGCCGGCCGGAAACGGCCGGCCGCGCTCCGGCGGGGCCGTGCCGTCGAGCGTGCGCTACTCCGACCGCGCCCCGACGGTGGATCCCGACCGCACGCCCGCGCTCGGCACCGGCCGCGGACCGGTCGGCGCACCCGACGCGGGCCGGCGCGGTTCCCGACGCGAGGACGCGCCGCGCGGCGACGGCCTGTACAGCGCCGGTCCGCGCAGCGGGGGACCACGGCCCGACCGCGGCCGCCGCGACGCTCAGCAGCCCGGCGCCGACGGGCGTTCCGGCGGGCGGCGTCCCGCTCCGGCGCCCCGACAGGCCCACGGCCGGCCGCCCCCGCCCGACGTCGAGACCGCCGACACGGTGCCGCTGCGCACCGTCAACGCCGCGTCGGCCGTCGACCGCACCAGCGTGATCCCCCTGGAGACCGACCGCACGCTGCGCATCGACACCTCCGTGCCGGGCGCGCCGACCGCGCATCCGCGCAACCCGAACGTCCGCACCGTGCCGCGCCAGGGATCCAACCGGCTGCCGCCGATGCGCGAGCCCACGATGCCGTGGGAGTTCCACGAGCCGGCGCCGGACGAGAACGGCCGCTCCGCACCACGGCCGCGGCAGCCCGAGGCGCCGTCGAAACCGCCCGCGCCGCAGGAGCCGTTCTGGCCGGTGCTGACCCGGCTCTTCCTGGCGGTGCTGATCGCGTTCACCGGGCTGGGGGTGGTGATCCCGGCGATCCCGCCGTACGTCCTGGACGAACTGGGCGGCTCGGCGTTCCTGGTCGGTGTGGCGTTCGCGCTGTCCGGGTTCGTGGCGCTGCTGGTCCGGCCGTACGCGGGGCAGTTCGCGCAGCGGTGGGGCAGCCGTCGGGTCATGTTCGTCGGCATCCTCGTCGCGGTGCTCTGCGGCGCCCTGTACGCGGCGCCGTTCGGGCTGGCCGCGCTGTTCGGCGCCCGCCTGGTCATGGGGCTGGCCGAGTCCGCCATCTTCACGGCCGGTTCGGTGCGGGTCGTCGCCGTCGCGCCGGCCGACCGTCGGGGGCAGCTCGTCGGCTACTACGGGCTGGCGATGTGGGGCGGCTGGACGCTCGGGCCGGTCCTCGGGACGTTCCTGCTCGGCTTCGGCGGCTACCGGTTGGTGTGGGCCGCGGCGGTGGCTCTGCCGGTGTTCGCGGCGGCGGTGTTGCTGACGATGTCGGCCGACCGGCCGATCGGCGGGGCGGTGTCCCGTCGCCTGGTGCCGGCGGCCGTGGTGGTGCCGGGCACCGCGATCCTGCTCGCGGCTTTCGGGTACTCGGCGCTGACCGGGTTCGTGGTGCTGCACCTGGACGCCAAGGGGATCACCGACGGGGCCTCGATCATCGGGGTGTTCGGCGTGGTCTACGTGTCGGTGCGCATCGTCGCGGGGCGGCTGCCGGACCGGGTCGGGCCGGGGATAGTGGCCGCGTTCTGCGGGGTCGGCGAGGCCACCGGCCTGGTGATCCTCGGTACCGCGCAGACGTGGATCCAGGCGGCGATCGGCGCGGCCGTGCTGGGCGCCGGCTTCACGCTGCTGTATCCGGCGTTGGCCCTGCTGGTGATCCGCCGTTCGAAGCCGGCCGAGCAGGGCGCGGCGCTCGGGGCGTACACGTCGTTCTGGGACCTGGGGCTCGGGGTGGCCGGGTTGATCGGCGGCGCCATCGCGCTCGTGGGGTATCCGTACGTGTTCTACTTCGCGGCCGGGTGCGCGTTGCTGACGATGTTCGCCGGGGTGTTGAGCCGTGGGCCGAAACCCGAATAACGATCGTGAATTCTCGTAACCGCCGTTAGGCATCGGCATTTTTTCGGCGATTCGACCGGCAGCTTTCCGGCGCTTTTCGAATACGACTTCGGACAGATATCGTTCAGTTGCCCGGGGTGACGGACGGCGGCGCGGACTGGCCCGACGGGGACGCCCCGGAGGGGGAGACGCCCGAGGGTGTGAGGCTCTCGGAGGGCACCGGACTGCCGCCCGGACCCCACGGTGAAACGGGTGTGCCGCGCGAGCCGTACATCACCCCGCCCAGCACCACGCCACCGAAGACCAGCATCACGCCGAGGATCGCCGCGTAGGTCAGCAACCCGCTGCGTACCTGCGTAGGGCGCCACCACTCGACCGGTGCGGTCTCGTCGAGCACCAACTGCACGCCGCGGCCGCGCCGCTCGGCGACGGTGACCGTGCTGCCGACCCGGATGCCCGGCCGGTACGGCACCTGGAACTGCTCCTCCCGGAGTCCGTCGTCCGTCTCGTACTCCACGCGGAGCCGGAGATGTTTGGAAGCCCTGCCGTCGCCGGCGCGTAACCACACCGGGCGGGCGGACAGTACTACCCCCGTTGACTCGTTCATCTGCTAGGTCCCTCACGAGACATCGATGCAGGTAGGCTAACGCACCCGTCGATATTGATATGCTGGCGTCTTTGAATACCCATGTTATGGTGGCGTCTCCATAGACCATCGGCACGGGGGCTCGGTTGTGGCTGGAGGTTCGCTGCGCGCTGCGCAGCGCTCATTCTTGGGTAGGCTCTACGGCCACTCGGCCGGGGGTGCATTCGTTCTCGGCAATGTTCCACCCCAGACGCAGGCCCAATACGAGCGGATCTGGGAGCAGGTGCGCCGGGGCAAGCGGGTGCTCGCCATCGGCTCCGGCCTCGTCTTCCTCGCGCTGCTCGTCGCAACGTTCCGCGATGTCGTCGGTTGGACGTCGTGGCTCATCCTCGTCGCCCTCCTTGTCCTATGTGGACTGTTCCACGTCGCCGACGTCCGGATGGCCAACCGGCCGCCGGGCACGGTCGAGGTGCCCGAGGACCTCGTCGACGACATCGTCGGCATGCAGGAGACCCGCGACGACATCATCGCCTTCGGCGGCGAGCGGTTGGATTCCGCGGAGTTCGAGCAGGTGGTCAATGCCGTGTCGGACAGCGTCGCGGCGAGCGTAGACGCGGCCGGCGAGGTGCTCGCGTGCGAACGCACCGGCGACCTACGCCGCGCCGACGCGCTCCGCGCGGACATCCATACCCGGCTGGGCCAGATGGCGGAGGTCCGGCGACACCTGTTCGACGACGGCGCTTACACGGCTGACAGTCAGCAACAGGCCGACCCGAGCTAAAAGCACTGACGGACGGCAATACTTCACCTGAGAGGCACCGCGGCGTCCCCGGGACGCCCGGCGAGCGAACGGTTTCAGCGCCAGGCCAGGTAATGCACGGGGGAGAAAATGAGCCAGTACGACCAGGGTGAGGTCGTGGGCGCCGCACATCCGGACGTCCCACGGGAGCCCGTCGACGCTGGAGCACCGGGCACGCAGGTACCGCCTACGGGACGGGCCCGCCCGGTCTCCGTCGAGGGCCCGGACGTCGTGACAGCGGCGCGACCCACCGTCCAGACGCATCACGTCGGCACGACCTACCGTTCCACGCAGACCAACGAGACCGACGCTGCGCCGGCCAACGGCGGCGGGTCGGAGCCGCCGCCCGCGCGGTTCCTCGCGCCGCGCGACGTGGCCAACGACCCGGCCGCGCAGGCCGGGGGCGCGGACCCGTCGGGCGGCACCGTGTCGCCGTCGTGGCGTTCGGCGCCGAGCCCGTCCGCGCCGGTGCCGATCTGGCAGTCGACGCACACGTCCGGGCAGGCGACGCCGACGTATCCGCAGCCCGGCCTCACGCCGGCGCAGCAGGCGGCCGGACAGGCGGCGGCGCAGCAGGCCGCGGCCCAGCACGCCGCGGTGCACCTGCCCGCGTCGGAGCAGACGGTCAACCACGGCACCGCGAATCAGCAGGCCGCCGCCGCGCAGCAGACGGTCAACCACGCCGCCGCGGGCCAGCAGGCGGGGCACGGGGCGCCGCAGCAGGCGGCGTACGCGCCGACGTCCGCGCCGCCCGGCCCGCACCCGCCGACGTGGAACCCCACCGTCGACCCGGCGTCGCAGGCCCAGCAGCAGGCCGGTTGGGGCACATCCGCCCACCAGGTCTCGGCCGCGCCGTCGCCGGCCGCGTACCCGGTGTCCGCCGCGCCGTCGCAGACGGCTTACGCGCCGCCGGCCACGGCCTATCCGCCCGCGGCGCCGCAGGTGCCCGTTCAGCCGCCGGCGCCGCAGTATCCGCCGCCGGTGGAGCAGCCGCCGACCCGGCCGCCGACGCCGCCGTACCGGCCGCCGGCGAAGCAGCCGCAGGGCGGGCGTTCGGGTCCCTACGTCGCCGGTTCCGGCCAGGGCGGGGGGCCGTCGGGTCGTTCGGCCGACCGGTCGGCGCCGCCCGGCAAGGCGCAGCCGGCCAAGCGCCTGACCCGCAAGGAGCGCAAGCAGCAGAAGAAGGACGCCGCGACGGCGGCGAAGGCCGGCCGTCGACCGTCCACTTCGGACAGTCGGGTCCCGCCGGACGCGAGCCTCGAGGCGCGCCTCGACGCGACGCGTGGCGCCTCGGCCGAGGCGGGTCGCGACTTCGTCATCGAGAACGGCACGGTCGAGCCGGCCGGCCAGGGGCGCAAGAAGCGCAAGCGGTCCCGCCTCGCGGGCGGGCGCTGGAAGCGGCTGGCGCTGCTGACCGCCATGGTGATCGCGCTGCTGGTGCTGATCGTCAACGGCGTGTACCGGTTGACCGGCAAGGCGTTGTACGACCCGCCGAAGCCGGCCGCCGGTGCGAACTATCCGGCGACGGCCGCCGGCGGATACGCCGCCCGGTTCGCCAGCGCGTATCTCAACTGGGACGAGAAGAACACGACGGCGCGGGCGAACGAACTGAAGATGTTCTTCCCCGACGCGACCGACGCGCAGCTCGGCTGGGACAGCAAGGGGGTTCAGCGGGTCAACGGACAGCCCGTGGTGGCCGGGGTGACCGCCAAGGACGACAGCCACGGCATCGTGCACATCGCCGCGTTCCTGACGCCCGGCGGTTGGACGTGCATGGATGTCTCGGTCTACTCCGCCGACAAGGGAAAGGCGTTTGCCATCACGGCCTACGCTGCGTTCGTAGCGTGTCCGCCGGTCGCGGGGGTGGAGGTTCCGCTGGACACGCGCGAGGCGGACGGTGCGCTCGCATCGGTGCTGACGCCCACGTTGGACACGTTCTTCCGGGCGTACGGCAGCTCCAGTTCCGAGCTGGCGCAGGTCATCACCGAGGACTCGGGCATCTACGGGCTGCACGGCACGGTGTCCTTCGTGGACATGCCGCAGCTGTTCGTCCCGGTCGTCGAGGAGCGGGAGGACGGCACCGTTCGCGAGGCGGAGGTGCGGGTCCGGTGGCGCCTGCCGTCCGGCGGCACCCTGCTGCAGGGATACCGGCTCACCATGCGCCAGATCGGCGGCCGGTGGTTCGTGCAGCGGATCGAGGGTGGCGTCGACACCGCCGACGTCGCACCGGCCAAGGGCGGGGCACCGCAGCCGTCGCCCCAACCGACCAATTCCGTTCCGGCGTCACCGAAGCCTTCCGGCTCGGCGCAGACGTCGGGGGCGGCCTCCCCCAACCCATCGGGGTCGGCGGCGTCGCAGTCGACCGAATAAAGCAGCGCACTGAACGTTTGTTGGAGGAAAGAAAATGCTTCACGAGGTCATGAGCGTCGTGGCCGAGCCGACAGTGCTCGCGGCCACGGGTCAGTCGATCGCCAACGAGCTGAAGGCCTTCGTCGCGCCGATCGCGGCGGTACTCGTCGGTGCCTTCGGACTGAAGTACCTGTTCGGCGAGGAGAAGTCGCTCGCCGGGTTCATCGGATTCCTGTTCCTGGGCGCGTTCGTCTACGCGCTGATCCAGTGGGGCGACACGATCCTGAAGTCGCTCGGCGGGATCATCAACACGATCCTGTCCTGACCGTCCATTGTGGACACCGCGGTGCCGGAACGCCGGCACCGCGGCCCGCGCGACGCCCACCGGCGAAGGAGGTGTGACAGTTGCTGGTACGTACCTACACCCATGCATGGAACATGCGGGTACGCATCTACGCGTTCGACGACGTGCGGTTGCCGCTGCGCAACGGCGTGAGCGTCCCGCAGCTGCTCGCGGGCATCGGCGCCGCCATCATCTGGGTGCCGCTGTGCCTGCTGGTGGACGTCGGCCAGTTCATCGAGAACGCCGGTCTGGCGTTTCTCGCCTACGTCGGCCCGCCCGTCTTCGTGATGCTGCAGGCCGACCGGCCGGTGGCGCACGAGAAGACCATCGAGGAAGTGCTCGGCTCGATGGTGGCGCGGGCCGGTGAACCGAAGACGCTGAGCGCGCTGGCGGCGGCCGAGCCCACCCGGCCGGTGATGCTGACCGCGAGCCGGTGGATTCCGGACCGGTAGGGGGAGGACCGGATGATCGTCATCGCGCTGTTCATTCTCGCGGGTATCGCGGGATTCGCATACATGAACACCTCCGGCGCCAAGCGCGCCGACCGCACCAGCACCGCGCTGCCGGCCCGGCTGTCGGTGCGCTACTTCGACGACTCCGTCCTGCTGACCGACACCGAGGCGTGGACCTACCTGCGCCTGCCGACCGTCTCGGTCGAGTTCCGCACCGCGGACGAGTGGGACCGGGTCATCCAGTCGCAGGCGCACAGCCTCGCGGGTCTGACCGACACGCAGATCCACCTCAAGACGGTGTTCCGCGAATACGACATCGCGGACTGGGCGGAGCAGCTGGACAAGCGCACCCACCACGGCGTCGACGGCTGGGCCGACCTGCTCGTGGCGCAGCAGCAGCACCTGTGGGACGAGCAGTTCCTGCAGAAGGAGGTCTACCTCGGCGTGCGCCTCGGCTCGCGCACGGACGAGGCGACGAGCCAGCTGAAGGCGGCGTTCGCCACCGTCGGCCGCTGGTTCAGCCTGATGGCCGACTCGGTCGTCGGGCCGGACGACGTGATCGACGAGAAGGAGATCGCCAAGTGGCGGGGCAAGGCCACGCCGGTGCAGCGGATGCTGCGCGGCGGCGCCTTCCAGGCGGTGCCCGCCTCGATCGACGAGCTGACCTGGCTGTTCCGCCACCACATGCACCCGGCCATGCCGGTGCCGCCCGCCTCGACCCGCCGCAACCAGCCGTGGGGCAGCGGCGAGGTGCAGCACCTGGTCGAGGGCGTCGTGGACAACACGGAGAGCCGCTACTACCTGCGGATCACGCAGCCCAACTGGGACTACCTGAAGCAGCTCGACTCGTACCGGCAGGAGGACGGGGGCACCCCGCCGGAGCGGGAGTACACGTCGTACGTGGCGACCCTGTCGGTCTC
The DNA here is from genome assembly GCF_016863615.1 of Virgisporangium aliadipatigenens. Taxonomy (GTDB): domain Bacteria; phylum Actinomycetota; class Actinomycetes; order Mycobacteriales; family Micromonosporaceae; genus Virgisporangium; species Virgisporangium aliadipatigenens. The sequence continues at coordinate 14,229 of NZ_BOPF01000057.1, forward strand.
CCGGGTGCCGCGCGAGATGGACACCTGGGACGGCAACCCGTGGATCCACCACGCCGAGGACCCGAGCCTGGGCTTCCCGGTGGAGTTCTCCGCCCGGTGGGACATCCACCCGCCGCGCAAGGCGAAGAAGGACGTCGAGAAGCAGCTGCAGAAGGTCGCCGGCCAGCGGCGGCACATCGCCGTCTCCGGCGCCGAGGTGCCGACGAGCGTCGAGGACGCCTTCGCCGACGGCCGTTCGCTCGACGTCGAGGTCGAACGCGCCCGCAAGTACCTGGTGTACGGGGCCGGCCGGCTCATGGTCTCGGCGCACAGCCCGGACGAGCTGACCCGGCGCTGCGAGGTGCTCATCGAGCACTACCGCAACATCGGCATCGATGTCGCCTGGTCGCCCAACGACCAGCTGCGCCTGTTCGTCGAGCAGTTCCCCGGCGACCGGGTGCGGCTGAAGGTGCGCGCCTACCGGCAGGTGCAGGACCTGGAGACGATCACGGCCGGCCTGTTCACCGCCACGAACAGCCTCGGTGACGGGCAGGGCCCGTACCTGGGCCGCACCACCGGCCGCAGCGAGGAGATCGTCTACTTCGACCCGCTGTTCGCGCCGCGCAACAACAAGCCGCCGGGCGTGGCGATCGTCGGCGCGCCCGGTGGTGGCAAGACGTTCACCACGCTCACCATCGCGTACCAGGCGGCCATCCGCGGGATCACCACCGTGCTGCTGGACCCGAAGGGCGACGCGAAGGGGCTGGCCACCATCCAGGGCCTCGGCGACGTGCGGATCCTCGAGCTGGGCGCCAACATGGCCGGCCTGCTGGACCCGTTCTCGCTGTCGGAGTCGCGGGAGTCCGGTGTGCTGCTGGCGATGGAGACGATCCGCCTGCTGCTCGGTGGCGAGCTGACCGCCGAGCGGGAGAACGCCGTGGTGGGCGCGATCCGCTACGTCTCCATGCAGCCGTCGCCCAACCTGCGCAAGGTCATCGACCTGCTGCTCGCCGGCGGCGTCGAGGCGCTCAACCCGTCCCGTTCGATGTACACCGAACAGCAGGTGTCGATCGCGCGTTCGGTCGGGAGCCTGCTGGAGGTGATCAGCGAACTGCCGCTGGGCAACCTGTGCTTCTCCGAGGCGCGGGTAGACGTGAAGCTGGTCCGCAACCGGCTCAGCATCATCACGCTCGCCGGCCTGTCGCTGCCGACCGCGCAGGTCTCGGTCGACCGCTACACCTACGCGCAGCGGCTGTCGGTGACGCTGTTGTATCTGGTCACCCACTACACGCGCAGCCTCGTCACCGACCCGTTGTACACCGGCCCGAAGGCGCTGGTCATCGACGAGGCGTGGGCGGTCACCCAGACGCAGCAGGGTGCGCAGCTCGTGGCGGAGGTCGCGCGGCTCGGGCGTTCGCGCAACACCGCGCTGGTGCTGGTGTCGCAGAACGCCAAGGACCTGCTCGCCGAGGACGTGCGGAACTGTCTCACGACGATGTTCGTGTTCCGTTCCGAGGATCCGGGCGAGATCAGTGCCGACATCGAACTGCTGCGCATCTCCGACAACGCCGAGCACCGCAACGCCATCGCGACGTTGCCGACCGGCCGGCACTCGGAGTGCATCATGCGCGACATCCGGGGTCACGTCGGCACGATGCGGGTCGACATGTCGTACCTGCCCGAGGTGGTGGCCGCGTTCGACTCGACGCCGGACGACGGCACCGGTCGGGTCCAGTCGGCCGCCCGCCGCATCGTCACCGACACGTCGGGGCGGGTGCTCGGGGTGGCCGACACGCTCGAGGAAGCCGACGCGATCCGCTCCGACTCGGCGCGGACCACCGTACTGAGGGATGCGCCCGCACAGGGTGCCGTCCCGTCGTCGAACTGATATTCGGGGGAGTTGGGTTCGATGGATCGTCCCGCCGGGCAGGTCCTCGTACGGCAGCGCAGTGCCGACGACGAGGCGTTCCTGCGTCAGGTGAAGTGGTCAGACCGCGCGCGTACCGGCACCGGAGCGGGGCGGTGGCTGGCGCGTGCGGTGACGGCCCTGCCGATGCTGCGCCGGCGGGTGGCGATGCTGCTGCTCGTCGTCGTGGCCGGCAGCGGTCTGGCGTTCGCCGGCGGTCCCGCGCAGGCCGACATCCTCGACGCGTTCGACATCAACACCTGGTGCGACCGCAAGGTGTTCCAGCCGGAGCGGGCCGACGAGGGCATGGTCGGCATGGTGCTGGAGCAGGAGTGGAAGAACCGCCCGGACAAGCCCACCACCAAGTGGGGCCAGTACGGGGTGGCCGGCACCACGTGGTCGACGTTCTGGCTGGACTGCTTCAGCAAGGCCGGTTTCTACAACGACGCCGCGAACTTCGTGTTCCACGACACGAAGCATCTGGCGGCGATGTCGATCCTCATCTTCTCCTGGACGTTCCGCGGTGACCTGCTCGACGTGTTCCTCTCGCCCAACGGCGAGGTCGGCGGGACCAAGGCGACCCTCGACATGATGATCCAGCAGATCCACATCGACGTTTTCCTGCAGTTGTTCGCGGTCGGTGTGCTGATCGGCGCGATCGTGCTGGCGTGGAAGTGGCTGTTCAGCCGCGAGGGCGCGTCGAACATCCTCGGCAAGTTCATGGCGATGGTGCTGGTGGCCGGCTTCGCGTTCTTCTACGGCGGGGCGCCGGGCGGCGGTGGGCCGCACGCCTCGTCGATGCTGAAGACCGTCAACGACTGGACGAACGACATCACCTCGGTCGTGCTGTCGGCGTTCACCGGCACCAACTGCTCCGAGCCCGACTTCAGCGGCACCGGTTCGGACTTCACCGAGGACCAGAAGGCGTTGCGAAAGCGGCGCAGCATCGCGCTGGACTGTGCGGCGGAGTCCCTGTACGAGGTCACCATCTTCACGCCGTACGTGGTGGGGATGCTCGGCAGCTACAACCGCGCCAACCGGCAGGAGAACGGCCAGCCGGGCACGCCGACGAACGACGACCAGATGGCGTTGCGCATGTTGAAGCACAACGCGTACTCGTTCCGGGACGTGCAGGACAACGGCGGGAACATCGCCGACTACCGCGATCAGCGCCGCAACAACGACGGCACGATGAAGGGCGGCAAGCCGCAGATCTGCGAGGACACCGAGCAGGGGCGCTGGTGGACGGAGCACCGCAACGACGCCGGTGTCACGCCGCGCACGTTCACGATGAAGGCGTGCGACCGCTCGTTGATGCGGGAGAACGAACTCGGTGTGCCCGATGAGCAGTTCGACGAGGCGACGTGGGTGTACTCCCGCGTACAGGTGTCGGAGAACGCCAAGGACACCAAGTACTGGAAGAACTGGAGCGGTGGCGCCTCGGACAACCGGTTCGGCATCGCGGTGCTGGCGCTGGTCGGCTCCACGTCGATCGCGATCATCATCATCGTCGTGTCGCTCGCGTATCTGATGCTGCAGATCGCCACCATCATGCTCGCGTTGATGGCACCCGCGGCGTTCCTGATCGGCCTGATACCCGGCTTCGGCACGCAGATTCTGTTGCGGTGGCTGGAGTTGCTGCTCGGCACGTTCGTCAAGCGGATCGTGCTCGGTCTGTTCGTCGGCCTGTTGATGGCGTTGTATTCGGTCGTACTGACAATCAACATGCCGTGGATCATGAAGCTGGTCCTGGTGTGCATGATCGCGGCGATCGGCTTCACGTATCGGAAGCGGTTCACGGAGGCGTTCGCGCTGAAGTTCTCCGGAAGCCAGGACTTCCACACCGACGGCGAGATGGCAGGGAAGGCCAGCCAGCTCCTGGGTGGCATCACCACCGGGGCGATCGGTGGCGCGGTCGGCGCCAAGCACGCGGGCATCTCGCCGTGGAAGGGCGCCCTCACCGGCGCCGGCCGCGGCATGACGCCGGGCAAGACGCGCCAGGCCTACGACGAGGTCTTCATGAACCGCCACATGCGCCGCAGCGTGGTGTCCGAGTCCGAGCAGAAGCGCAAGGAAGAGGAGCGGACCCAACAGCAACAGCGGCAGCACCAGCGGGAGACGAAGCAGGACACCCGCCAGGAGCAGCAGGTCAGCGAGCAGAAGCGGCACACCAAGCAGCTCGACGAGGTGATCGCCGCGGTGGAACGGCTCAACGCGACGCAGCAGCAGCAACAACAGCGGCAGCGGCGCCAGTACGACCCGCGCAACAACAACCGCAACCGCAACCGGCCGTAGCGAAAGCGAGGGGATGAGCGATGGCTACGGGATGGTCGAGTGTCGACCCGTTGCGGCGGCGGATCTTCATCGGCGCGGTGGTGATCATCGTGGTGCTGCTCGGCATCGTGGCGTTCGCCGGGCTCGGCGGCGGGGACGAACCCGACGAGCCGAGGGCGAGCGCGCGGGCCGGGCAGCAGCAGCCGGCGGCGCAGTCACCGGCCGCGCCGGGCGGTGGCGCGACGCCGCCGCCGACGGGCATCGAGCACGACGACCGGCAGTCCGTCGGTCCGGTGCCCAGCGGACCGCAGTCGCTGCCGCCGCGCTACACCGCGCCGCCGGTCGCGCCGATGTCGGAGGCCGACCTCACGGCGGCCTCCGGCCGGGCCATGTCGTTCCTGGAGGTGTTCGCCAACGGCCGGTGGAACGACACGGCCGAGAAGCAGATCGCGGCGATCTCGCCGTTCGTGTCGAAGGACTCGCTGGACAGTGTGCTGGCCCGCTACCAGCGGGTCCGCCCGGTCATGGACCGGCACGAGATCATCACCTACCAGGTCACCGAGGCGCGCTGGGCGCTGATCGGGGAGACCCAGGTGGTGCTCACGGTCGCCGGAAACCGCACCGTGGCATCCGACGGCGTCGCACCCAAGCCGGGCCGCATGGGCTTCACGCTGACGCTGGTGAAGCAGGCGAATGTCTGGATGGTCACCGCGGTGCGGGATCCGGGGGAGGGCGACGTTGGCAACGGCAACCGCTGACGCCCGTTCAGCCGCCGCAGGAGCCGAAGTGCTTGCCGCCGCGGTACTCGCTGACGAACCAGCCGTCGTCGGTCTTCTTCAGCGTGAACTTGCCGAGGGCGTTGGGGCTGAAGTCGAGCTTGTCGCGGCTGCCGTCGGGCTGGAACCAGCCGCGGTTGCAGGCGCCGGTGATTTCGGCGGTGCCGCCGTCGACCTTCAGCCCGTTGGGCACCATCGCCTTGAACGCCTTCTTGTCGGCCACCTTCGCGTGCAGGGCCTTGACGGCCTTCTCGCAGGAGTCGGCGTCATTGTCGGTCGCGAACGTGTCCCGGACCGGCTCGAGCATCAGTTCGCAGGCGGCGTCGCCGTCGTCGTCGGCGATGTATTTGGTGAGATCGGTCAGCGTCGACTTGGGATCGTCCGGGGCCTCGGGGCCACCGCACGCGGTACCCGCGAATACGACCGCGGTGGCCGTCAGGGCAACGGCGACGGTTCGAAGAATGCGCATGTCTGTTCCCCCGTTGGTGTGTTTTCCTCGGTAGCCGGAGGGCTCCGCGGCACTCGCGCCAGTGGGCAGTATCGCGAAGTCGGTTGATGCCGGCAAGCGCGGTCGACGGTGCGGATGCGGTGACGGCCATCTAACACGGGGGAGGACAGATGCCGGCTCCAATGGCGATTTTCAAGGCCGTTCAGCTGGCCGGTCAGGTGCGCAACGCGGCGAACGCGGCCCGCGGGTCCGGTGGCGGTGGCGGTGGTGGGGCGGGCGGCGGTGGCGGCTTCAAGGTGATCGCCGGCATCGTGGCGCTCTTCGCTCCGGTGCTGCTCGTCATCGTGATGATCCAGAGCATCTCGAGCCTGATCGGGTTCCGCGACGCGGCCAACGAGGACGGCTGCGCGGCCACCATGGCGGGCGCCGGGGTGCCCACCAACTACAACTTCACGCTGCCGAAGTGGGACCCGGATCCGGCGAAGCGCCAGCAGACGAAGAACCCGGAAGCGACGCCGGGGCCGCTGCCCGAGACGTACGAGCACGCCGGCAAGACGGTTCCCTACGCGCAGTACTTCCACGACGCGGAACGCAAGTTCGGGGTCCCGTGGTTCTTCCTCGCCGCGCAGTCGTGGCAGGAGACCCGGCACGGCGCCGATCCGTCCACTTGGGACCGTGGCGCCAACAGCGACGCCTCGTACGGCCCGATGCAGTTCATCCCGGCCACGTTCAGGGCCTACGGCGTCGACGGCGACAACGACGGCAAGGTCACCGACGAGAGCGTCGCCGACGGGGTGTTCGCGGCGGCGAACCTGTTGGTGAAGAACGGATTCCTGGAGGGCCCCGAGGGCGTCCTGCGGGCGATCGGCGCGTACAACCCGCACGAGTTCTACAAGAACGACGTGCTGTTCTGGGCGGAGAAGTTCTCCGGTGGCGTCACCGACACCACGAACGTCGACGCGCAGATGTGCAGCGGCCTGGACTCCGGGCTGCTGGCGCAGGTGGTCGCGTACGTCGTCGCGCGGGTCGGCTACCCATACGTGTGGGCCACCGAGGGCCCGGACTCCTACGACTGCTCGGGGCTGATGCTCGCCGCGTACAAGTCGGTCGGCGTGCAGATCAACCGGCGCGCGGTCGACCAGGCCGACGACGAGCGGATCGACATCGTGAAGCGCCGGCCGGTCACCGACGGGTCCGGGCTGATGCCCGGCGACCTGCTCTTCATGGACAACGGCAGCCGCGCCCAGAACGACTACTCCAGCCGGCTGCAGGCGTACATCGGCCACGTGGCGATGTACATCGGCAACGGCGAGGTGGTCGAGGCGTACAGCAGCGACCGGGGCGTGATCCGTTCCAAGTACGAGCCGGGCCGCTGGGCGAAGGTGATGGGCGTCGGCCGGGTCAAGGGCATGGTGGCCTCCGGCGGCTCCGCGGGACCCTGGGCGCGGCCGGTGACCGGCGTGGTGACCTCCGAGTTCGGCCTGCGCGCGTCGCCGGGCGACGGCGGTTCGACCAACCACAAGGGGATCGACATCGGCGCCGGCTGCGGCACGCCGATCTACGCGGTCGCCGACGGCGTGGTGGCCTTCGCGGGTCCGGCCAACGGCTACGGCAACTACATAGAGATCAACCACGGCAGCAACGTGATGACCGGCTACGGCCATGAACAGGCGCTGTTCGTCAACAAGGGCGACACGGTCCGGAAGGGCCAGAAGATCGCCGAGGTCGGCAACCTGGGCAACTCGACCGGCTGCCACCTGCACTTCGAGGTGCTCAACAGCAGCGGCGCCCTGTTCACCGGGCACATCGATCCGAAGCCGGTGCTGATCGCGCACCAGGTCAACTACTGGGGTTGAGCGACACCGTATGAGTGGACTCGTGACACGGGCGCGCCGGCGGCTGGATGAGATCCGGCCGGCGCGGCCTCGCAAGACGGCCGACCGCCGCCGCACCTACACGATCGCGCTGTTCGCGGTGGCGCTGCTGACGGCGATGGCGTGGCTCAACGACCATTCGCGCTTCGCCGTCGGGTTCCTCGTCGCGCTGATCCTCGGGCTGCTGTGGGTCGCGTGGGAGGTGCACCGGGCGCTGCTCACCAGCGCATTGGCCATCCTGTGGTGGGTGAGCACCACGCCGGCGGTGGGCGTGCTCAGCACGATGCGGTTGCCGGCGTTGGCGTCGATCGCGTTCGTGCCGTCGGCCACCACGGCGACGGTCGCGTTGGGGGCGGTCGTCTGGCTGTGCGCGATGGTCAGCCGGGCGCCGCGGCCGGCCGCCACGATCATGCTGGCCTGGGCGGTGAACTTCGCCGTCCTGCTCACGGCGTCGCTGGTCGCGCCGCGGCACGGCTGGCTGGTCGGCTACGTGGTGACGATCGCGGTGCTGGTGTGGCGGCTCAGCCCGCCGATGCGTTCGCGGCGGATCCCGGCGCCGCCCGAGGACGACCCCGACGCCGAGGCGCTCCACGGGGCGCTGCGGAACCTGGGGCCCGGGCACTCGGTCGGCTGGCGGGTGCCCACGGCGAAGGGCCGTTCGGTGACGGTGGTGACCGGGTCGACCGGAACGTTCGCGGTGCACCTGTGCGAGCCGGACGGCGAGGTGGGGACGACGGGCCGCGGCACCCGGTTGGTGGCCGGCGGCACCCGTCTGGACCGGCCGGTGCGGCACGCGGCGTCGGCGGCGCGCCGGGTCGCCAGGACGTTGCGCACGCCGGTGCAGCCGGTGCTGGTCGTGTCGGGCGCGGAGTTCCCGACCGGGATCATGCGCACCACCGACGGGACGGCCGAGGAGCGCTCCGAGGTGCTGGTGATCCGGGCCGACCTGCTGGCCGGCCGGCTCGGTCACGGGCCGGCGGTGCTGACCGGCCTGCAGGTGCGGCGGCTGGCCCGAAGGATGCGATCCGCGGCGTCCGTATAATCGGCCCTTCCATGAGCCGCCAGAACCCGCCCCCGCACCGGTCCCGTCCGCGCCCGCAGGACCGCACCGCGCCCCGCCGGCGCGAAGATCCGCCGTTGCCGGCCGGTGTCACCCGGATGTTCGCGATGGCGGTGCCCGGCCTGGCGCCGCTGGTCGCCCGGTCACTCGACCGGCTGCCCGGGGTCACCGTCCAGGACAGCGGCTTCGACGGGCGCGCCGACGTCGTGGTCTTCGAGGTGGCCCGCGGCAGGCGCGGCGAGGTCGCCGACCTGAGCCTGGTCGAGGACCTGTTCGTCGAGGTGGGGCGCACGACGCGGGGCGACGGCGACCGGCCGGTCCAGATCGCCGGCCGGATGTGGCGGCCCGAACGGGTGCAGCGCGCGCTCTCGGTCTGGGCCGACCAGGTACGCCCGCTGAGCACCGGCATGTCGTACCGGGTGATCGCGCGCGTGCTGCACGAACGCGCGTTCCTGCGCACGCAGCTGCGGCAGGAGTTCGTCGACGTGATCGCCCGGGACCGGCCGCGCTGGCGGGTGGCGGACCCGGCACAGATCGAGGTCTGGGTCAGCGAGTACGCGGCCGGCCGGATCGTCGCCGGACTGCGCCTGACCGACGCGTCGACCCGCCAGCACGAGGGCCGCCTGGTCGAGCGCGAGGGTGCGCTGCGCCCCACGGTGGCCAGCGCGATGGTCGAACTGGCGGGTGCGGCGCACGAGCCGAAGCCGGAGGCGGAGGGGCGCCGGCCGCTGCTGCTCGACCCCTGCTGCGGTTCGGGCACGATCCTGGCCGAGGCCCTGGAGGCGGGCTGGGCCGCCGAAGGGCTGGACATCGACGACGACGCCGTGCGGGTGGCCGCCACCAACGTTCCCGAGGCGACGGTGCGCCACGGTGACGCGCGCCGGCTGGAGTACGCCGACGGCAGCGTCGACGCGTGCGTGTCCAACCTGCCGTTCGGCGAGCAGTACGCCGTTCAGGGGGAGATGAAGGCCTGGCTGCGCACCGTGCTCGGCGAGATGGCGCGGGTGGTGCGCCCGGGCGGGCGGGTGGTGCTGCTGGCGCCGGCCGTCGACCGGGCCGCGGTGCCGGGTGCGCTGCGGCTGCGCGAACGCTTCCCGATCAGGCTCCTCGGCATGAAGACCACTATCTGGGTCTACGACCGGGTCGAGTAGGCCGTCTCGCGGCGCAGGATCGACGCCGAGGCCGCGGACGGGGCGCCACCGGCGACGGCCCGCGCCGCCGCCAGGAACTCCCGCTGTCGCGCCGCCAGCGCCGACGCGTCCCGCCCGCCCAGCGCCCGCGCGGCGGCGTCCATGACGAACTCCAGCGCGGCGGTGTCCGGCACCATCGCCGCCACCTCCTCGCGCCGGCGTTCCAGCACCAGGTCCACCGCGTCGGGCGGCACGAAACCGTTCGCCGCGCGGGCGGCCGCGTCGACCATGGACCACGTGCGGGTGCGGGCGGTGGCCTCGACGAACCCGTCCAGCGACGGCGCCGCACCGTAGAGGTCGCTGCCGTCGACCAGGGCGCCGAACGCGCGCCGCCCGTCGGAGCACGCCTCGTACGGCATCCACCGCATCGTCTCGGTGCCGGGCACGAACCCGGTGCCGGTGTGCCGGCCGCGCATGACCGAGATGCGCTGCCCGAGATCCATGTCCTCGAACAGCTCGACGCTTGTGGTGTAGCCGCCGGCGAGGGCGTAGGCCTCCATGGTGAACGCGACGTTCCAGCCGGCGGTGACGACCCTGTTCCACGCGAAGTTGTAGTCGCCGCCGCGCTCCGGGCGCAGCCGCGGGTCGGCGAGGGCGTGTTCGCAGGCCCGCCAGGTGAGCCGCTCGACGAAGAGCGGCAGGTACTCCAGCAGGTCGAGGCTGCGCAGGTGCCAGCCGCGCAGCGCGTCGAGGTGCGGCTCGGCGTCGAACGCCCGCACGACGTGCGCGGCCCGGCCGTGTTCGACCCACTCGACGTCGGCGTCCTCGGTGATCAGGTACACCGGTGCGGTACGCGGCCCGGCGAGCATGCGGGTGGCGGTGATGTCGACGGCGAGCTTGCGGGACAACGGCAGGAACGTGGCACACTCCGCCGGCCACTCGACCTCGACCAGCCGGCACGTCACGTCGGCGCGGTGCCGCTCGGCCCAGGCGGTGACGATCGCGGCGGTGTCGTCGCGCTTCGTGCCGGCGAGATGCTGGCGGACCACCAGGATCTCGGCGTGCCGCCCGAGTCCCGAGGAGCGCAGGTCGGTCGCGAGGGCCGTCAGGCAGGGGCCGATCAGGTCGGCCTCGTTGCCGGCGAGCAGGAACACGGTGAGCCGGTGTCCGGGCGGCAGCGGCCCGAACCGGTCGGCCCACCCGCCGGTCAGCTCCCGCCAGGCGGGTTCCTGCGCGGCGAGGTAGGCGGCGACGGCGGCGCGCTCGGCGGCCGGGTCGCGACCGAGGAACTCCCGCCCGGTGTGCCCGCGCAGCCACGGGTCCTCGAGGTAGTCCCCGAGACGCAGCGGTCCGTCCACGTCAGCGGCTCTTGGCGATGGCGGCCGCCGCCTGGCCGGGGGAGGTGACCATCTTGACGCCGGGCAGCTTCTTGAACCAGGAGCGCTGGCGGCGGGTGTACCCGCGGATGTGTTCGAGCACCTGCTCGCGCACCTGTGCGCGGTCGGCCGCCGTGAGGTTGGCCAGCGGGCGGCCACGAGCGGCGGCCACGTCGAAGTACTCGCGGTAGCCGTGGGTGTGCAGCACCTGGTTGGGGCTGTCGGCGCCGCGCCGGCGCTTCTCCCGTTCGAGGTCGTAGCGCTCGTTGAGCTCCTCGATCTCGTCGAGGAGCCCGCGTTCCACCTGCCGGTCGTAGGTGGCGGCGAGGCGTTCGTCGACGGCGCGCGGGCCGGGGTCGAGGCCGAGGAGGACCGTGCGCGGAGCCGCGGTGCCGCCGCCGCTCCCGCCGGAGGAGGCCATCCGGGCGGCGAGCGCGTTGATGACGGCCTCGTAGTTGTTCGGGTGGACCTTCGCGGCCGCGGCCTTGTCCAGGCGGCGCAGCATCGCGTGCGCGTCGGCGGCCATGCTGCGCGGGAAGTCCTGGCGCAGTCCCCGGCGGGCGGCGCCGACGGCGTCCATCTCCCAACCGTCGACGAGCGCCTTGACGTAGACCCCGGTGCCGCCGACGACGAACGGCACGCGGCCGGCGGCGAACGCCGCGCCGATGTGCTCGCGGGCGCGGCGGGCGTACTCCTCCAACTCGAGCTTGTGGTCGGGCTCGACGACGTCGAGCATCTCGTGCGGGATGCCGCGCATCTCCTCGACCGTGGTCTTGCTGGTGCCGATGTCCATGTACCGGTACACCTGGCGGGAGTCGGCGGAGATCACCGTCACCGGGCGGTCGAGGGTGCGCCGGAGCCGGTGCGCGACGTCGACCGACAGCGCGGTCTTGCCGGACGAGGTGGGCCCGTACAGCGCCACGAGCAGGCGATCGCCGCTCATTTCCCACCCCTTTGCCAGTGCCGGACCCGGTCGGCCATGCTACCCGGCGGCCGCCGCCGGCTCAGAAGTCCTCCACCACCGAGGGGCCGGGCCGCCAGGAGAAGGCGTCGGCCGCGGCGTCCAGCGCGCCGGGCCGGTGGGCCGCGACCCGTCCCGCCGCCGCGAGGGCGGTCAGCGGCGTCCCGCCGAGATACGCCGCGCCGAGGTCGCGGACGTCGAGGGTGAGGTCGGCGTCCGCGGTGGTTCCGGTGCAGGACGCGGTCGAACGGTCGCCGCGCAGCCGGTAGCGTCCGGCGTTCTGCGGGATGAGCGCGTCGCGCACCTCCAGCACGACGTCGACGGGTGTGCGGTAGCGGCGCCCGGCGAGCGCGGCGGCGACGTCGAGCAGCCGCACCCAGTGCGCGTCGGCGACGGTGGCGCGCAGCTGGCGGGGTTCGTCGAGCAGGTGTGCGAGCGGGTCGTCGGCGGCGCCGAAGCGGTAGCGCAGGGTCCTGGTCAGGTCGACGGCGAAGAGGAAGCGCCACAGGGCACGCGTGGCGGACGGGTCGGCGCTGACCAGTTCGCGGAGGTCGACCGTGCCGCGCGGGCCGGCGTCGTCCCAGCGCGGCTCGGCCCGCCACAGCGCATAACCGCGCGGTTGTCCGTCGGCGACGGCGAGCAGCGCGCGCAACGGGGTGGCGCCGCCGCGACGGGCGGGCGGGTCCTCGGTGAGCCGGCGCCACCAGGTGTCCGTCCGGCCGGACCAGCCGGGCCGGTGCCGCCACAGGCGTTCGTAGACGTCGCGCAGCCGCGGTATCGCGTCGGCGGGCACCGCGTCCTCCAGCAGGTATGCGGTGGGGGCGGTGTCCAGGCCGGCCGCCCGGGTGTCGACGTCGAGTTCCAGGCGGGTCGAGGCGAGCCCGTAGCCGAAGCGCTGATAGATGCGGCCCTCGCTGGCCCAGAGCACAGCGAGGCTTTCGCCTGCCGCACGCCGTTCGACCAGATGCTTTTGCATGAGGGTGGAGAGCAACCGGCGGCGGCGGTAGAGGGGCGCGACGGCGACGAGCGCGACGTGCGCCGCCGGCAGCGTGCCGCCGGGCACGGCCAGGTCGCGGCCGTACGAGGCGACGTGCGCCACGACCCGCTCGCCGTCGCGCGCGACGAGCGCCCGCTCCGGCGCGTAGACGGCGCGCTCGGCGTCCCACCCCGAGGGGTCGCCGCCGCCGAGGAAGGCCTCGTCGAGCAGCGCGATGATCCCCGGCCAGTCGCCCTGCGCCGCGCACCGGGTCGTGATGCGATCGAACGGCGCGGTCACAGGCCGGCCAGCGTCTGTGCGAGCTCGCGGGTGAGCGCGTCCCACGGCTTCGGCGCGTCGAGCAGCCAGCGCAGGTTCTCCGCGCGGACGGCCGTGGCGTCCGCGCCGTCACCGTCCACATAGGACAGTGCGGCGTCGACGGCGGCGTCCAGGCGCGCGGCGGGGTCGGCGATCCGGTCGTAGCTCTCGTCGACCCGGTCGCCCCAGGTGCGCACGCCGATCGAGTGCAGGTAGTCGAGCGTGCCCACGGTGCCGACCACCACGGCCGGCCCGCGCCCGAGCAGCGACTTGAAGACCTTCTCCGAGACGAACCGGCCGTCCTGCAGGGTCTCGGTGACGATCTCCATCGCGCAGTCGCGCAGCACCACGTCCGGGTGCAGCCCGACGAACTCGGCGTTGTCGCCGAAGATCCGCGCGCTGTCCAGGAAGACCGTCCGGTCGATCTCCAGCGGCAGCCGGGAGAGCAGCTCGCGGGTGGCCGGGGCGGCCGGGTCGACGCCGAGGTCCACCAGGTCCTCCGCGTCCGGCAGGGGGAAGCTGACCAGGCCCTTGTCCAGCGCGCCCGCGGTCCACAGCCGGCGCAGCACCTGCCAGCGGTGCGGCCGGAGCATCCGGTTGAGACAGGCGTAGCGGAACCGGGCCGGCTCGTCGGGCGCCGCGGCCCCGAGCCCGGGGAACGGCCGCGCCGTCCAGGAGACCGTGGTGGAACGCCACCCGACCAGGTGCGGATGCCGACGCGCGAAGTCGACGGCGGCGGTGGGTGCCCGGCCGTGGCGCAGGCTCTCGCGCACGCACGCGCCGGTGAACGCCGAGAACGGCTCCGTGCTGCGCACCGTGAACGGCACGGTGGCGAGCCCCCGGGCCTGCCGCCACGCCGCGACGGACGCCACGCCGTCGAGGCTGCCGGTGAGGAACCACAACCGCTCGGGCGGCAGTCCGTAGCACCGCGCGAAGGCGGCCACCCGGTCCAGCAGCACCGGAGCGTCGGAACCGGGCTCGAGCGCCAGCGAGTTGCCCTCGTGCGCGATGGAGATCACGACGATCACCCGACCCGTGCCGACGGCGCGCTCGGCCGCCGGGCTCAGCACCGCGACGGGCTCCCCGGGCGGCGCGTCCCGCGACCATTGCTCCGCCTCGAAGCGCACCTCGATCGGATACACGAACGGCCGCGTCGCGGCGTCGAGCGTGCCGATCGGGACGGGCCGCATCAGGTCCGGGCGCAACCGGCACATCATCGGGAACCAGTACGTCCAGATCGGACGGTCCACATTGGACGGTCCGAGCGTGACGGTCAGTCCCCGGACCGGATCGTCGTGCACGTCATCGAAACCCACCACGAGCGGGGCGGCGTCGACCTCGATCGCGATCACCCCCGTGTGCGCTCTTCCGCTGTCGTTCCCGCGCTGTAGATTAGGACGCTGAACGGGGGGTGACAAGCGATGGGTGTACCCGTCGTCGGCATCATGGGGACCGGGCGCAGCGGCAGCACGCTGCTGGAGTTCCTGCTCGCCGCCCGGTTGCGCGACGCCCGGGCCGTCGGCGAGCTGGACACGATCGTCACGCGCAGCTACCAGGACGCCGAGCCGTGCAGTTGCGGCAAGCCGGCGGTCGACTGTCCAGAGTGGACGGCCGTGCTCACCGCGTTGGTCGCCGACCCGGCACACGAGGAGTGGGTCTCCCTGGTGGAAAACCGCCGGGGCTGGCGACGCTTCTGCCTGCGGCTCGGCGCCGCCGCGCTGCGCCGCCGGTGGACCGGGCGGGCCGGCCGGCCGCCGCGCGGGCTCGCCGCGTACGACCCGGTCCTCGACGCGCTCCGGGCCCTCGCCGCCGGGCACGACACGCTCCTGGACAACTCCAAGACGCCGCTGCACTTCTACGCGCTGGCCAGCACCGGCGCCGTCGACCTGCGCGTCGTGCACCTGTTGCGCCGCCCGCAGGCCGTCGTGTGGAGCTGGCGGCGGCGCAAGCCACTGCCCGAGTCCGGCGACCGCAACTGGCACATGGAGCCGCGTTCGGCGCTGCGCACCGGTGCGGCGTGGTGTGTCAACGCGGTGCAGGCGGCGCTTTTCCGGCGGCTCTTCCCGGACGTGCCGTATGTGCGCATGTCGTATGACGAGCTGTGCGCCGATCCGGCGGGTGCGGTCGACCGGTGTGTCCGCGCACTGGGTCTCCTCGACGCCGGGGAGGTCCGCCGCGACGCCCCGCGCGCCTATCACGTGCTCGGCGGCAACCCGGCCCGGTTCGGCGGGTTCGGGCAGGTCACGCTCGATGACGAGTGGCGGCGCCGGCTGTCGCGACCGGTGCGGGTGTGGCTCGGCGCGGTGGCCTCGCCGCTGTACCGGATCCTGCTGCGCGGGCACCGGCCGTAGTGACTTTGCTCGTCTTGTTTCGCTCTCGCGGCAGCGGTTAGTGTACTCAAGTCGATCAAAGCGTAACCGTCCATTGTGGACGGTTGTGTTGCGGCGCGGGACCATGCGGTGAAAGGAACACGGGGATGGCATCGGTTGGGCTCGTCGGTCTGGGCAAGTTGGGTTTGCCGACCGCGATCACATTGGCGCAGAGCGGTCATCGGGTACTCGGTTACGACCTCGACCCGGCACGGATGAGCCTCGACTCGCTCGCGCCGTACGAGCTGGACGCGGAGCGCGCCGGCCCCCTGTCGGCCACCTTCGACGACACGCTCGACCTGCACTTCCGCGACCTCGCCGAGGTCGTCAACGACAGCGACTGCGTGCTCGTCGCCGTGGAGACGCCGCACGGCCCGCTGTACGAGGGCATCACGCCGCTGCCGCAGACCCGCGCGGACTTCTCCTACGAGGCGCTGACCGCGGCGGTTCGCGCCGTCGTGGCGGTCGCCAACCGGCCGATCGAGATCGGTGTCATCTCCACCGTGCTGCCGGGCGGGGTGCGCCGGCACGTGCTGCCGTACACCGCCGGGCACAGCCTCGTGTACTGCCCGCAGTTCATCGCGATGGGCACGGTCGCCGCCGACCTGCGCACGCCGGAGTTCGTGCTGCTGGGCTACGGGGAGAGCAAGCCGCTGGTGGTCAAGGAGGTGCTGGAGAGCATGCGCCGCAACGACTGCCCGACGTTCGAGGTCTCCTACGAGAGCGCCGAACTGGCGAAGGTCTCCTACAACACGTTCGTCGGCGCGAAGGTGACCGTCGCCAACGTCGTGCAGCAGACGGCGCACCAGGTCGGGGCCAACGCCGCGGACGTGTTCGCGATCCTGCGTTCCTCGACGCGCCGGCTCGCCAGCCCCACGTACATCGGCCCGGGCATGGGCGACGGCGGCCCGTGCCACCCGCGGGACAACATCGCGCTCTCCTGGCTCGCCGGCGAGCTGGACCTGGGCGCCGATCTCTTCTCGGCGCTGATGTTCCAGCGCGAGGCGTACGTCGGCTGGCTCGGCGACACCTTCGTGAAGGCGGCGCAGGGGCGACCGCTGGTGGTGCTCGGCACCGCCTACAAGCCCGGTGTGCCCATCGAGACGGGCAGCTCCACCGTGCTGATGGTCAACCTCGCCGCGGCCAAGGGCGTCGACATGACGCTGGTGGCGACGCCGGACGACATCGCCACGAGCGACCTCCCGCAGGGGCCGGCGGCCTACTTCATCGGCTGCCCGGAGCGGGCGTTCGCGGCGTTCGACTTCCCGGCCGGGTCGGTGGTCGTGGACCCGTGGCACGTGGTGGGCGACCTCGACGACGTCACGGTGATCCGGGTCGGCGAGCACCGCTGAGCGCCCGGGCCCGCGCGGCGACCGGAGGCACCTGCCCGGTCGCCGCGCGGGTCCCGATCAGCCGAACTCCTTGGCCAGCCGTTGGTGAATCTTGTCGATCTCGGCGTCGGTGACGTCGAAGTTGTAGCGCAGCAACACCGTGCGGCTCAGGATGTCCTCGCTGCGCGCGCAGGCGTCGGCGTCCTGGCGCCACTCGGTGTCCCGCAACGGGTTGGCCAGTGGATGGTGGCCACCGCGCCCCTCGTGCACGATCGTCCACTCGCGAAACGAGTGGCCGTACTCGTTGCCGAAGAACGCGTCGATGTTGCGCCCGTCCGCGGCGGCCTGGAACCGTTGCGCCGTAACGGCATCGGCGAAGACGTACCCGAGATTGGTGCCGCACGAGCCGTCCGGGTCGTGCTGCGGCACCGGCGTCAGCACGGCCGCCGACTCGACCGCCTCCGCGACGCGCGAGCGCAGTGCCCGCAGGTCGGCGAGGATCCCGTCGAGGCGCCCCAACTGGACGTTGAGGACGGCCGCCGCGACCTCCGTCATCCGGAACGCCAGCCCGGCCCGCATCGGCTGGGCGAACGCGTGCCGGCTGAAGTTGGCCGAGCCGTCGTGCGCCATGAACCCGCGCTCGTACACGTCGGTGCTCGGCGTGACGAGCGCGCCCCCTTCACCGGCCGTCAGGATCTTGTGCTGGTTGAAGCTGAACGCCCCCGCGTCGCCGATGGTGCCGAGCGCGCGTCCCCGGTAGGTGCCGCCGATGGCCTGGCACGCGTCCTCCAGCACGAGCAGGTCGTGCTCCCGCGCGACGGCCAGGATCGCGTCGAGATCGCTCGCGTTGCCGTGCACGTGCACCGGCAGCACCGCGCGGGTCCGCGGCGTGATCTTCCGGCGCAGGTCGGCCGGATCCATCGTGAGGCTCTCGTCGATGTCGCACACGACCGGCACGGCGCCGACGGCCAGCGGCGCGAGCACGCTCGCCACGAAGCCGTACGCCGGCACCACGACCTCGTCGCCCGGCCCCACGCCGAGCGCGGCCAGGCCGCTGATCATCGCGGCCGTGCCGCTCGACGTGGCCACCGCGTGCGGAACGCCGAGCCGGGTGGCCAGCGCCCCCTCGAACGTGTCCGCCTCCCGCGCGTCCGGCAGGTACCGGAACAGTTGCCGGCTCTCCAGCACGCGGGCGGCGGCGTCGCTCTCCTCTTTGCCGAAGCGGTACATGCTCAGGCGGGCTCGACGGCGATGTGCCGGAACGTGTCCTCGTACTCGTCGATGCCGAGGAACTGGGTGCGCCCGCAGAACGTCTGGCAGCCGCTGCGCCCGCGCGCCTCGTACTCCCAGTCCATCAGCGCCTTGAACGAGGGCAGCCCCGGGCCGCGCTGGGTGGCGAGGATGTCCCACAGCTCGGGGCAGTGCACCATCGGCACGAACTGGCCGTCAGCTGTGAAACTGATCTCCATGTACCGGCGGATGGCGGCGCAGCGGTGCTGTCCGGTGCCGGGCAGCGTGATCTTCTGCTCGGCCATGTCCTTGCGGTAGTCGAACGTCTCGTTCTTGAACTTGTTGACACCCGACAGATAGATCCCGCGGAACGTGTCGAAGTCGTTTGTGCGCTCGAATCCCTCGGGCGTCAGTTCGGCACCGCGCCGGCGGTAGAAGTCCTCGACCACGCGCAGGTCGTCGTCGTCGAGCATGAGGGACTTCGTGCGGGCCGCCGTGCGCAACGTGTTGCTCAGCTCGGTCGGCGTCGGCGTGCCGCCGTTCTTCATCCGGTCCTCGTAGCGCATCATTCGCGGGTCGATCGGCAGGAACCAATGCGTGCACGGGTACGTCCGCGTGATGTCGAAGATCGCGTCCATGTGCAGCAGGTTGCCCTTGGAGACCGTCGTGTCGATGTGCAGCAGCTTGCTGGAACGCTCCCGCATGATCTCCTGCGAGTAGCGGAAGTCCTTGGTGCGGCGCAGCTGGCCGTAGATGTCCTGGGCCGGCGCGTCCATCGAGCTGAGGAAGTACACGTTGTCCGGAAGCACCACGTCGGGGTTCGGCCAGACGAAGTTGGTGTAGACGGTGATCATCACGTCGAGGCGCTGCTTCTCCAGGAAGCGCACCATGCCCTCGTGGATGAACGGCTCACCGCCGATCAGCATCACCTTGTCGAGCTTGGGGCAGTTTTCCACCGCGTAGCCGACGGCCTCGAACAGGCGCGCCTCCAACACGTCCGGATCGAACCGCGGGGCGCTCTCATTGATCCAACATGCACAGTGGACACACTTCAAATTGCATGCGTCGCCGAGATAGATGTCGAAGTGGGTGAGTGTTTCTTCCAGCCGTACCATTCGCTGCCTCCCTCGTGATTTCAGGCAACTCGGTGCCGCGTCGAACCGTCGTGGGGCGACGCGGTGTCGCCAGCATACGAGGAGGTCCCATTCGGCGCGAGGGGTTGATCTCGTCGATGCGTCCATCGAAGATCGTCGACGGCGTTCGACACTTGACGTTTGTGCCGCCCTTGCTAGGCTCGGCCGAGGCGTCGAAGATCATTGGTCGATGCCGGTGAAGAGCGGGGGCTTGACACTTGACAGCGCACGATGCTTCGGGCGGGATTTCCCGCCTGGCGCCCGGCAGCCAGAACTGGCACCAGTTTCCCATCTCCGCGGGCGTTCCGGCGTTCATGGCGGCGGCGCGCGGTGCGCGGGTGGTGGAGCCGGGCGGCCGTGAGCTGATCGACCTCTTCTGCGGCAGCGGCGCCGTCATCCTCGGACACGCGCACCCGGGCCAGGTGGCGGCGGTGCGCGAGGCGGTGGGCAGCGGCGCGACCGTGAGCCTGCGCCACCCACGAGAGCCGGAGCTGGCCGGGCACCTTGTCGAGCTGTGCCCGGGCGCGACCCACGCGGCGCTGTTCAAGACCGGTTCGGAGGCGGTGCACGCCGCCATCACGACGGCCGTCAAGGCCACCGGGCGGCGCGCGGTGCTGACCACCTCGTACCACGGCTGGCTCCTGCCGCTCGGCGAGCTGAGCGACCTCGGCGGATTCCGCGTCGAGCGGCTCGACTGGCGTTCGCCGGCGCTGGCCGCGCGGGTGGCGGCGCTGGCGGGCGAGGCGGCCTGCCTGGTGGTCACCCCCACCACGGACACCGTGGAGCCCGACGCGGTTCGCGCCGTGGTCGACGCGGCCCGGGCCGGTGGCGCCGTGGTCATTTTCGACGAGGTGAAGAGCGGCTTCCGCTTCGCCTATCCGACGGTGTCGGCCGCCTGGGGCATCCCGGCCGACCTGACCGTGGTGAGCAAGGGCATCGGCAACGGCTTCCCGATCGCCGCACTGCTCGGATCCGACCTGCTCGCCTCGACGGAGACGTTCAGCGTGTACAGCACCTACGCCTCCGAGCTGGTCTCGGTCGCGGCGGCGCTGGAATGCCTGCGCGCGCTGGCCGACGGCGGGTACGAGCGGTTCGCGCGCAACTCGACCGCGCTCTACGAGGCGCTGCGCGACATCGGCGGCAAATACAACGTCGGTGTGTCGGGTGTGCCGACCTTCTTCCGCCTCGACCTGCCCGCGTCGTTGGACTCCGACGACCTGTGCCGTCGCCTGTACGAGCGCGGCGTTCTGTACCACCCGCTCGACCAGGTGCTGGTCAGTGCCGCGCACGGTCCCGAGGAGATCGAACGGGTGTGTGCGGTGTTCGAAAGCGCACTGGAGGCATGACCGACGTCAGCGTCGTCATTCCGCTCTTCGGCACGCACCGCGGCCGGGAGACGCTTCCCGTGGTGTGCGCGAGCTGGCTGGCGCAGAGCGTTCCGTGCGAGGTGGTCGTCGCGGTCGCCGACGGGCCGGTGCCGGCGCTGCCCGCCGGCGTGCGGGTGATCCCCGCCGACGTCTCGCCCGCCGCCCCCGGACTGCTGCGCAACGTCGCGGCGGCGCGGGCCCGCGGTTCCTGGTTCTATCTGGCCGACGCCGACGTCCGTCCCGTGGGCGTCGATTTTCTGGAACGGGCGAAGCGCCTCGCCGGCGCCGGTGCGCTCGCGCAGCCGTGGATGTACCGGCTGCTGTCGGACGCGCTGGAGGTCGACGACGACGCGCTCGACGTGTTCGGCCACGAGAAGCGGTGCCTGCTGCTGCGCGACGCCGCCGGACGGCCGGTGCCGCATCCCGACGAACGCTTCGTGTACGACGGCGACGACCTGATGGTTCCGCTGCCGGAGGAGGTGCTCCGCGCGGCGCCGCCCGAGCAGCTGCGGTGGCGCGCGGCGTTCCACTGGGGCAGCATGTTGCTGCGCCGGGAGGTCTTCGACGCGGTCGGCGGCTACTACGACGGCTACCGGGGCTGGGGCTGCGAGGACGACGACCTGCTCGCGAAGGTGCGGGCGGTGACGTCGGTGGTGACGGCGTGGCGCGCCGAACCGGCGTTGCGCTGCCTGCACTTCGAGCACGACGGTCCGTACGAGTCGGCGGAGTTCGCGGCCAACCGCGCGGTGCTCGCCGGGCGGATCGCCGCCGGTGTCGATTCGATGATCCGCGCCGACGCGGCCGCCTGGGGGAAGGACGACAAATGAGCGAGTGCTCGCACGAGCGAATCATCAGCACTGTGCGCCCCGCGTCTCGTGGCGCCGGCGAGCGAAGCGAGGCGGCGGCATGAGCGAGGGTGTTCCGGTCTATCTGGTGCCGGCCACGTTCGGGTTCGGGCCGGCGGCGCTGGCCACCGCGGTCGCGCGCTGGCTGCGCCAGCACCACCCCGAGGTGCCGGTGTTCGGTGTCGGCGACGGCATCGCGCACGACTTCCTACGCGACAGCGGGCTCTTCGGCGACCGGCTGCTGCTCGCCGAGGTCGACGGGCTGCCGGACGCCGTCGGCCGGGATCCGCGCGCCGTCACGGTCTTCTTCGGCGACTTCGACCGGCCGCTCGTGGCCCGCGAACGCGGCCTGCGCACCGTGGTGGTCGACGCGCTGTACTGGATGTGGACGGCCGATCCGCTGCGGCCGGACCTCGTCGACCGCTACCTCGCGTTGGCGTTCCCCGGAGTGGCGGAACGCATCGCGGCGCAGGGCGCACCGGCGCGCGGCATCCGCCTGGTCTCCCAGATCGTGGACGAGATGCCCGACGCGGCGCCGGCGGCGCGCTCCGGCACGGTGCTGAACTTCGGCGGCGCGATGTCCCCGATGGGCGGCAACCACACGTATCTGCGCGCGCTGATCGACGTGGTGACCGAGGTGGTCGGCGACCCCGACGGCATCACGGTGACCTGCTCGTCGGGCGCCGCCGACGCGATCCGCCGGCTCGGCGCGCCGGTGCGGGCGCGGATCGCGGACCTGCCGTTCGACGAGATGATGCGCACGCTGGCCACGAGCGAACGCCTGGTGACCCTGCCCGGCCAGTCCATCATGTGGGAGGTGCTGCGGGCCGGCGTGCCGACCGTCGTGCTGCCCGGGGCCAACTACAGCCACCACCGCCAGGTCGGCAGCTACCAGCAGTTCTTCGCCGACGTCCCGTTCATCACGTGGGACCGGCTCGACGGGTACGAGACGCTGCCGGCCGGGCTCTCCGAGGACAAGGGCGTGGCGCGGGCGGTCGAGCTGGGCACCCGGTTCGCCACCGACGCCGCCGCGCGGGAGACCCTGAAAGCGTTGCTGCGCGAGGCGATCGACCGGCCGGCGAAGGCGCCGACGCTGCGCCCGGGCAACCCGTGGTCGTCGTTCGACGGCGCGGCACAGGTCGGCCGCGAGGTGCTGGCGCTGGCCGGACAGGCCCGGTGACGATGGACGCGCCCGACGCGACCGTCGTCGTCATCAGCCACGAACGGCCGGCGCTGCGCGACCGCGCCGTCCGCTCGGTGCTCGACGGGTTGGCCGCGGCGGGTGTGTCGCTTCCGGTGCTGGTGCTCGACAGCAGCCGGACGCCGCGCGCGGTGCCCGACGGTGCGCGGCTGATCCACCGGCCCGACGACCCGTCGTGCGTCAGCAAGCGGCGGCTGGCGTTCGAACTGACCGACAGCGCGTGGGTCGTCATGCTCGACGACGACTGCCGGGTCGTTCCGGACGGGCTCGGTGTGCTGCTGCGCACGATCGCCGAGCAGCACCCCCGGCGCACCGGCGCGATCTTCGTCAACGCGGACTTCGTCGGCGAACGCACGCGGGCGTTCGACGCGGCGCTGCACAGCGACCTGCTCGCCGGCTTCGCCGACATCACCACCGAGGGCGACGTCACGTGGGCGGTCACCACCCTGTCGGCGTTCCGCCGGGAGGCCGTCCTGGGGGCCGACCTCTTCGCGCGGCAGCGCAACGGCGCGCCGGTCGGCGGCGAGGACGTCGACGCGTGCATCCGCCTGCGGGCGGCCGGCTGGCGCCTGCACGGCGTGCCGAAGGTGCTCGCCTGGCACGACACCGAGACGTGGAACTCGTTCGCCCAGAACGCCCGCCGCTCCCGCAACTACGGCTGGGCCGAGTCCGAACTGGTCCGCCACTACCCGCAGCGTTCCCGGCTCGGCTACGAGAACCCGGTCGTGAGCGCCGCGCTCGGCGCGCTGTGCGCGCGGCTGGTCGCCGGCGGACGCGGCCTGTCGCCGCTGTCCACCGCGGCTGCGGCGGCCACCGGATGGCTCGTGAGCGAGGCGGTCGAACTCGCCGGGCGCCATCCCGAGGCGACGCCGCTCGAGGTCGGCACGCAGACCGCGTGGTCGGTGCTGTACGAGTCCGGTCGGGTGCGCAGCGCCGCCCGCCGCCGCCGGCCGGACCTGCTCGTCAAGCGGTTCAACTGGGGCAACCCCGACGCCGGGAGGTTCTCCTTCCGGATCGGGCCCGGGATCAGGAAACGTCTGCTGGTGACCGGTGCCGCGGCGGCCGCCACCGCACTGCTGCTACGGGGGAGGCGCCGATGATCGTCGTCGGCATCATCGGTCGGCCCGACTCGCCCTGGTGTCACGACGCGACGGCCTGTCTCGTCGTCGACGGCCGGGTCGTCGTCGCGCTGGAACAGGAACGGCTGAGCCGGCGCCGGTTCGCGCCCGGGGAGGGGCCGGAGGAGACGCTGCGGCTGCTGCTGGCCGAGCAGGGGCTGCGACCGTCCGATGTGGACGCCATCGGCTACGCGTGGGCCGACGCGACTCCGGAGATCGCGCGGCGGGTCGACAGCGCGCTGCCCTGCGGTGTGCTGGGCACAGACCGGCTGACCGAGACGGTGTTCCCGACGCTCGCCGCCGAACTGCGCAACAAGGAGATCTTCTTCTTCGACCACCACCTCTGCCACGCCGCGCAGACGTACTGGTTCAACCCGCACCGGGACGCCGACGTCCTGGTGGCCGACGGCACCGGTGGGGCCGGGTCGACGTCGCTGTTCCGGGTGCGGGACGGCCGCTTCGAACTGCTCGACCGCTACTCTCCACTGTGGTCGATCGGCATCTTCTACGAGGCGGCCGCGTTCTACGCCGGGCTGGGTTGGGACGCCGCCGGCAAGCTGATGGGGCTCAGCTCCTACGGGCGGCCGAGCGGGCGCCGGTTCATGACGTTCGACGACGGCGCCGGTGAGTTCCGGCTCGATCCGGCGCTGCGCGGGCTGCCCTCCGGCGGGTTCACCGAGGAACGGCTGGCCCACGAGTGGACGGCGATCTTCGAGGCGAGCGCGTTCCCGTACGCGGCCGGCGCGAGCAACACGTTCGACTACGCGACGTTCGCCACCGACGTGCAGGAGACCGTCGAGGACGTCGGCATGGCGCTGGCGCGGCGGCTGCGTCGGCGTTCCGGGCACGACGCGCTGCTGGTGGCCGGCGGCGTCGCCCTGAACGCACACCTCAACCGCCGCCTCGCCCTGGAGAGCGGCTACCGCCGGGTCTCCAGCACGACCGCCCCGCACGACGGCGGCGCCGCGATCGGTGCCGGCCTGCTCGCCGCGTCCGTGCTCGGCGAGCCGGTGCGCCGCCGGGATCCCGCCGATCCGCTGCCCATCTTCCTCGGCCCGGCGGTCGGCACGGCGGCGATCGAGGCGGCGCTCGACGCGGAATCCGTGCCGCGGCAGGCCCTGGAGCCGGAGAAGCTGCGTGCGCAGGTCGCCGAGGCGCTCGACCGCGGCGAGATCGTCGCCTGGTTCGACGGCCCCATCGAGGTCGGCCCGCGGGCCCTCGGGGCGCGCAGCCTGCTGTCGTCGCCGCGTTCGCGCACCACGCTCGACCGCCTGAACGTCATCAAGGGCCGCGCCGCGTGGCGTCCGGCGGCGCTGGCGCTGACCGGGGCCGGGTTCGACGCGATCGACATCGAACCGGCCGTGGCCGGCCTGACCGAGTACATGCTGTGCGTGCACCGGGTCGGCGAACGGGACTGGGACCGCGTGGCCACCGGGGTGCACGTGGACGGGACCACCCGGGCGCAGCACGTGGCCGACGGTTCGGAGTTCGGGGCGCTGCTCGGGGCGGTCGGCCGGGTCAGCGGCCTGCCCGGGCTGATCAACACCTCGCTCAACCTGCGCGGCCGGCCGATGGTGCTCACCCCGGCGCACGCGGTGGAACTCTTCGCCGAGGCGCCCGAGGTCGACCTGCTCGTCATGCCGCCCTACCTGGTTCGACGCCCGTAAATACCGCCCCGCCTGGTATCGATCGGCTACGGTGGTCGGAGTCTGTTCGTCGGGTCGGTGGTGCGGGGGAATCGATGAGCGACCTGTCGTCCGAGGTGCAACGACTCCTGTCCGTTGTGCAGCATCAGCAGGCCTCGATCGAGAAGCTCACCGAGGCCGTCGAGCGGCTGCAGGCGGCCCTGCCGGTGCCGGCCGTCGAGGAGCCCGCGGCGCCCCGGGAGCCGGAGCCGGCCCCGGAGCCGCCCGCGCCGACGCTGACCGTGCGGCACCCGCTCGACTGGGACGTCGTCACCGGGGCCGAGCGCGCACTGGCCTGGCAGGAGCTGTTCGCCTGGGTGGAACACATCGTCAAGGCCTACAGCCTGCATTTCCTCATCCGGCCGTGCTGGTGGCGGCACCGGCTGTCGTTGATGATCCTGACCTCGTTGTGGGAGTACTACATGGACACGTATGCCGACGGCGGCGGCATCCGGTCCAACGACGAGTTCCTCAACCAGCTCAACAACCGCACGTACCAACTCGGCGACGTGTTCATCTCGTGCCGCGAGGACCACACGGAGCCGGCGCCGGCGGTGTGGCTCAGGGACGACGACCGCCGCGAGTTCATGGACATGGTCCGGGCGGAGTTCTATTCGACGCCCGTGAGCGGCCAGACGGTCAACTGACCGACGGGGGAGTAGCGACATGGCGTTTTACGGGGGCGGACGATGATGCCGCGCGGGGCCACCACGGGACAGAAGAAGAACAGCGACGGATTCGCACTGGTGCTGCCGATCATCGGCATCTTCGCGCTGGTGATCGTGCTCGGCGGGCTGCTGTGGCTGGCCGGCCAGTTGTCGGCGGTGCTCACGGGCAACGGATGGCCCGCGTCCTCCGGCGAGAACATCGGCAACATCGTGAAACTGTGGGCGCAGAACCCGGGCGATCCGGCCGCGGCGTGGCTGGCGGTGACCGGCGCCCGGAGCGGTCCACTCTGGCTGATCCTCTTCATCTTCCTGGTGCTGCTCTCGCCGTTCGGCTACGCGGGTTTCCGTGGGGTGCAGTTCGCCCTCAACTGGCGGCGCCGGCGTGAGAGTCGCCGGTTCCGGCTGGGCTTCGCGTCCGGCAACGAGATCCGCAAGACGCTGGGTGTCGCGGCGATGCGGCGCAAGGCGGGCTCGGTGCGCCCGTCGACCAAGGGCAAGAAGAACGTCGACCCGAAGCAGGTCGGTTTCTACCTGGGTCGCGACGTGCGTTCCCGGCAGGAGATCTACGGCTCCGTCGAGGACGTCTTCATCGTGCTGGCCCCGCCGCGACAGGGTAAGGACGTGCACTTCTGCGCGCCGTACACCATCGACGCGCCGGGTGCGGCAATCGTGACCTCGACCCGCGCCGACGCGTTCACCAACACGTACGCGATGCGCGCCAAGCTGGGCAAGGTGCTGGTCTTCGACCCCAACGGGATGACCAACTGGCCGGAGAAGTACCGCTGGTCCCTCGTGGCCGGTGCGGAGAACCCGCGGATCGCCACCAGCCGCGCGACCGCGGTGATCATCGGTGCCGGGTTCTCCACCGACGGCGCGGGCGCGTTCTACACCAACGCGTCGATCTCGGCGCTGCGCATGTACCTGCACGCGGCGGCGGTCGGCCGCAAGACGATGCGCGACGTGATGCGGTGGGCCACCAAGCCGACCAGTCCGGAGCCGGTCGACATCCTGCGCCACGCCGAGGCGGCCGGTGCCGCGGTGAAGGGGTGGGGCGCGTCGCTGGAGGCGCTGGCCAACGGCGAGGCGCAGATGGTCGGCGCCACGTGGTCGAAGCTGGTGCAGGCGCTCGCCTGTTTCAGCGACCCGAACGTGCTGGACGCCTGCTCGCCGGAGCCGGACGAGGTGCTCGACATGGAGGAGTTCCTGGCCGGTCAGAACACCCTCTACATCCTGGGCAAGGAGCAGAAGGGCGGCGGTGTCGCGCCGATCGTCACCGCGATGATGGAGGACATGTTCGACCAGATCCGGAAGATCGCGTCGAAGATGCCGGGCAGCCGCCTCGACCCGCCGCTGACCGTCGAACTCAACGAGGCGGCGCACATCGCCCCGATGCCCAACCTGCCCGGCTACATGGGTGACTCCGGCGGTTTCTCCATCTCGCTGCACGTCTACCTGCAGTCGCTGTCGCAGGCCCGGAGCAAGTGGGGCGTGCACGAGGCGATGATCATGTGGGACAACGCGGCGATCCGGGTCATCATGGGCGGCGCCGGCAACGTGGAGGACCTCGAGGACGTGTCCCGCCTCATGGGCGAGGTGCGCGATCCGAGCGGCAAGACCAGCCGGCACGAGGGGCGGCGGGTGCTCTCCCCGGAGGAGATCCGCACGCTGCCGTTCGGGACGGCCGTGGTGGTGGCCCGCGCGTCGCGGCCGGTCGAGGTGAGCCTGACGCCGTGGTGGAAGCGCAAGGACGCCAAGCAGATCGGCGCCGGTAAGTCGAAGACCGAGAAAATGGTGCTGCAGTACACCGAGGAGGCCGAGCGGCACGACCCGGCGAAGCAGTACATGGCGCAGCTGGCGGCCGGCGGCACCGGTGCGCCCGAGACGCCCGTGGCGCGGCCGGAGGCCGTCGCGCCGCCGCCGCAGTTCCCGGTGCAGCCGATGCCGATCCCGCACCAGCAGCCGTTTCCGCAGCCGCAGCAGCCGCCCCTTCCGCAGCCGCAGCAGCAGTGGCCGGGGGCGCAGCACCACCAGCAGCAGCCCCCGTGGCCGGGTGCCGCGCCGCAGCAGGGGATGCCCCCGCAGGGGATGCCGCCCCAGGGGATGGCGCCGCAGGGCGTCCCGCAGCCGGGGGCGCCGTACCAGCCGGCCCAGTCGCCGCCGGCCGTCGCCGAGCATCCGTTCGGGGTGGGTTATCCGGCCGCCCCCGATTCCGAGGCGACGATGCCGATCCCGCAGTACATGCCGTGGCAGCCGCCCGCGCCGCCCGGCACGGACACGCGCTAGACCCGTTCGGTGATCCGGCCGCCGTGCACCTCGATGCGGCGGTCGGTCGCCACGGCTTCCAGCATGCGGCGGTCGTGCGTGACGAGCAGCAGCGTGCCCGGATAGGTCGACAGCGCCGACTCCAACTGCTCGATCGCCGGCAGGTCGAGGTGGTTCGTCGGTTCGTCGAGCACCAAGAGGTTGACCCCCTTGGCCTGCAACAGGGCAAGGCCGGCGCGGGTGCGTTCGCCGGGGGAGAGGGTGCCGGCCGGCCGCAGCACGTGATCGGCGCGCAGCCCGAACTTGGCCAGCAGCGTGCGCGCGTCGGCCGGTGACAGGTCCGGCGCCGCCACCCGGAACGCGTCCAGCAGCGTCTCGTCCCCCAGGAACCGGCCGCGCGCCTGGTCGATCTCGCCGACGACGACGCCCGGGCCGAGCGACGCGTGGCCGGAGTCCAGCGGCAGCCGGCCGAGCAGGGCGGCGAGCAGCGTGGACTTGCCGGAGCCGTTGGCGCCGGTGATGGCCACCCGGTCGGCCCAGTCGATCTGCAGGTCCACCGGCCCGAGCGTGAACGC
The DNA here is from genome assembly GCF_016863615.1 of Virgisporangium aliadipatigenens. Lineage (GTDB taxonomy): Bacteria > Actinomycetota > Actinomycetes > Mycobacteriales > Micromonosporaceae > Virgisporangium > Virgisporangium aliadipatigenens. Next base: position 43,091 of record NZ_BOPF01000057.1, read on the forward strand.
CCCCCGCTGCACCGTGGCGCCGCGCAGCGCAGCTACCACCGCCCCGGCCCGTGGCGCGGCGGCGATCTCCATGCGCAGTTCCCACTCCTTGCGGGGCTCCTCGACGACGTCGAGGCGTTCGATCATGCGCTCGGTCTGGCGGGCCTTGGCCGCCTGCTTCTCGCTCGACTCGGCGCGGAAGTTCTTCACGAACTTGTCGGGGTCGGTCGCCTTGCGGCGGGCGTTGCGGACGCCCTTCTCCATCCAGGCGCGCTGGGTGCGGGCGCGCTGCTCCAGACCGGCCCGCGTCTCGGCGTAGTCCTCGTATGCCTCGCGGGCGTGCCGGCGCGCGGTGGCGCGTTCCTCCAGGTAGCCCTCGTATCCGCCGCCGTAGTGGTTGACCTGCTGCTGGGCCAGATCCAGCTCCAGGACGTCGGTGACGGTGCGGGCCAGGAACTCGCGATCGTGACTGACCAGCACGACCCCGGCGCGCAGCCCGGTGACGAACGCCTCCAGCCGCGCCAGCCCGTCCAGGTCCAGGTCGTTGGTGGGCTCGTCGAGCAGGAAGACGTCGTAGCGGGACAGCAGCAGCGACGCGAGACCCGCCCGGGCGGCCTGCCCGCCGGAGAGCGCGGTCATCGGATGGTCCAGGTCGACCGTGAGGCCCAGGTCGGCGGCGACCTGCGCGGCGCGTTCGGGCAGGTCGGCCCCGCCCAGTGCGAGCCAGCGCTCCAACGCCACGGCGTACTCGTCGTCGGCACCGGGCCGGCCCTCGGTGAGCGCCGCGGTGCTCTTGTCGAGCGCGCGCTGCGCGTCGGCCACGCCGGTGCGCCGTTCGAGAAAGTGGGCGACCGTCTCGCCGGGGCGGCGTTCGGGCTCCTGCGGGAGGTAGCCGACGGTGGCGTGCGGCGGGGTGCGCTGGACGGTGCCGTGCTCGGTCGGCAGGACCCCGGCGAGGGCGCGCAACAGCGTGGACTTGCCGGCGCCGTTGACCCCGACCAGGCCGATGACGTCGCCGGGCGCGACCACCAGGTCCAGCCCGGAGAAGAGCACCTTCTCCCCGTGCCCGGCGGAGAGATCACGGGCGATAAGGGTCGCGCTCATGCGGTGGAGCCTCTTTCGGGTGCGAACGGACGTGCGGCGGTCGACCGGGTCCGAGTTTCAGGATGCGTACGGGGACGTGCGGCGATCGGCCAGGTCGCGGACGTCCTGCGGCAGCGCCGCGATGTCCCGCAGTCGTGGCAACAGCTCCGCCTCGCGGGTCAGCGCGCGGAACGTGATCCCGATCGTCACGTCGTGATCCGGCCGCTCGATCACCTCCACCGGGTCGCCGCCGCGGATCTGCCCGCCGGTCACCACCCGCAGGTACGCGCCCGGCACGGCCCGCAGCGTGAAGCGCTTCTGCCAGCCGCGTTCCGGTGCGGCGCCGAGCGAGGCCATCCAGTGGGCGAACGTGCCGCACGGGATGCGCGGCACCGCGACCTCGAGGACGACGTCGGGACCGATCCGCCAGCGTTCCCCGATGAGGGCGTCGGTGACGGCGAGCCCGGCGGTGGTTAGGTTTTCGCCGAACGCCCCGCCGGGCAGCTCCTGACCCAGCTCCGCACCCCAGGCGTCGAGGTCCTCGCGGGCGTAGGCGTAGACCGCCTGGTCCGCACCGCCGTGGCTGTCGACGTCGAAGATCTTGTCGCCGTCGAGGCCGCTGCCGCCGGGCCCGGGTGGGCGCACCGTGACGGGGCCGTCCGCCGGCCGTTTGTCGATGCCCGTGATCCCCACGCCCTTGGCGGGATTGGATCTGGGCACGGCGAGATTGACCGACAGGACTCGTGCCATGCGCAAAGCATGACAGGTGTCATGCGCGGGACGTTACCGATTATCGAGGCTCCCCGAACGCCCCACCGGCATCGTCTCTCCCATGAGCGAGATGCAGAAGGACGGGGCCGCGGTCTCCCTCAGCGGTCTCCGGAAGCGGTACGGCGACGTGCGAGCGGTGGACGGGGTCGACCTGACCGTCGCGCCCGGCGAGGTGGTGGCGCTGCTCGGCCCGAACGGCGCCGGCAAGTCGACCACGGTCGACATGATCCTGGGCCTGACCCGCCCGGACGAGGGCACGGCGCGCGTCTTCGGCCGTTCCCCCGAAGAGGCCATCCGCTCCGGCGCGATCGGCGCGATGCTCCAGAGCGGGGCGCTGCGCGACAACGCCACGGTGGCCGAGACGGTCGGGATCATGGCCGCGCTGCACGGACGTCCCGGCCGCACCCGCGCGGTGCTCGAGCAGGTCGGCCTGACCGACATCGCGAACACCCGCACCAACAAGCTCTCCGGCGGCCAGAAGCAGCGGGTGCGCTTCGCGCTGGCGCTGGTGAGCGAGCCGGACCTGCTGATCCTGGACGAGCCCACGGTCGCCATGGACGTGTCGATCCGGCGCGACTTCTGGCGGGCGATGCGCGACTACACCAGCGCCGGCCGCACGGTGATCTTCGCGACGCACTACCTGGAGGAGGCGGAGTCCTACGCCGACCGCGTGGTGCTGATGCGCTCCGGCCGGGTGGTCGCGGACGGGACCGTGGCCCAGGTCCGGGCCGCGGCGAGCGGCCGGACGCTGCGGGCCGTCGTCCCGGGCGTCGGGACCGACGAGTTGGAACGCCTTCCGGGCGTCACCGGCGCCGACGTGCGCGCCGGCCGGGTCGTGCTCTCCTGCGCCGACTCCGACGCGACGGTGCGCGCGCTGCTGTCCCGCTACCCCGACGCCGCCGACATCGAGATCACCGCGGTGAACCTCGAGGACGCGTTCCTGACCCTGACCGCCGAGCCCGCTCTCGCGGGGGGAGAAGCCCGATGAACCCGCGCTACCTGCTCTTCGAGATCCGAATCCTGATCCGCAACAGTCGTTTCCTCATCTTCACGGTCGCTCTGCCGGCGGTGCTGTTCCTCGTCTACAGCGGCATCTTCGGCGACCAGGGCGAGAACTACCCGGACGGCACGCCGGTGCGCGCCTCGCTCATGGTCAGCATGGCGGCGTACGGCGCGATGAGCGCGGCGTTCTCGACGAGTTCGCTGATCGCCGTCGAACGCGGCCTCGGCTGGCAGCGCCAACTGCGGCTGACGCCGCTGACCGGCACCGGCTACCTGCTGACGAAGACCGCGCTGGCGATGCTGCTGGCGGTGCCGGCCATCCTCATCGTGTCGGTGCTCGGCGCGGTGATGGGCGTGCGGCTGGACGCGGGACAGTGGCTCGCGGTCACGGCGGGGCTGTGGCTCGCGGTGTTGCCGTTCACCGTGCTGGGACTGGTGATCGGCCAGTTCGTGACGCCGGAGAGCCAGCAGCCGGTGACCAGCGCCGTGACGATCGTTCTCGGCCTGGTCGGCGGGCTGTGGATCCCGGCCGAGGTGGTGCCGGAGTGGATGCAGACGATCATGAAGGCGACGCCGACGTACTGGCTGCGCGAGGTCGGGCACTCGGCGTTCGCCCCGCACCCCGCGATCGGGACGGCGGTGGCCGTGCTGGGCGCCTACGCCGCCGCAGCGGCTCTGATCGCCGCCCGCCGATACTCCCGCGACGCGGCCCGCGTCTAGGCTGCGGGCGATGCCTCCGCACGTCACGACCGGCGAGGCCGGCCTCCGTCGGGGGCCGGCCGGCCGACGTTGGGGCCTGCGGATCTCCCTCTTCTTCGGCATCTTCCTGCTCGTCACCTCGATCGAACTGGTCGAGGACGCGACCTCGACCGCCCAACGGGTCGCCACGGTCTTCCTGTGCCTCGCGTACGCCGCCAGCTACTGCGCCCTTCCGATCCTCAGCTGGAGTCGCCCGCTGCGGACCAAGCTGCTCGTCTGCGTTTGGCTGGTGGCGCTCGCCGCCTCCCTGGTGGCGATGCACGGGCTGCGCACCGTCACGCTGCTGATCTACGCCACCGCCTCGGCCGGGATCCTGCTGCCGTTCCGCGAGTCGGTGCTGCTCAACGGCACCGTGGTGGGCTTCTTCGCGCTGCTGATCCTGTTCGCGCACGACTCGTCGCTGTGGGGGGACATGGTCACGCTGGTGTCGGTGACCGCCACGGTGACCCTGTTCGGGGCGCAGATCCGCACCAACCGGGCCCTGCACGCGGCGCAGGAGGAACTGGCCGAGGCCGCCGTCCGCGAGGAACGCGCCCGGGTCGCCCGCGACCTGCACGACCTGCTGGGGCACAGCCTCACCACGATCACCGTGAAGGCGTCGCTGACCCGGCGGCTGCTGGAGTCCGGCGAGATCGAGCGCGCCACCGACGAGGTCTCCAGCCTGGAGCAGCTGTCCCGGCAGGCGTTGGCGGAGGTGCGCTCGACCGTGTCGGGCTACCGCGAGCCGTCGCTGGTGGCGGAGCTCGCCGGCGTGCGGGCCGCGCTGGCCGCCGCCGAGATCACCGCCCACCTCCCGAACGCCGTCGACGACGTGCCGCCCCGCCTGCAGGGCGCGTTCGCCTACGTGGTGCGCGAGGGTGTCACGAACGTGCTGCGGCACAGCGGCGCGACCCGCTGCGAGATCCGGCTGGGCCCGTCCTGGTTGGAGATCCGGGACAACGGCCCGCACTCGGGCGCCCCCGCGGAGGGCAACGGGCTCACCGGCCTGCGGGAGCGACTCGCGGCGGTCGGCGCCGACCTGACCGCCGGCCCGCTGGAGGGCGGCGGCTTCCTGCTGCGCGCATCGGCCGGCACGGAGGCCGCCCCGGCCCGGCCCGTCGCCGCGACCGGGACCGACGCCGCGGCGAACCAGAAGGAGGAGCGTTGATCCGGCTGCTGCTCGCCGACGACCAGGCGCTGGTGCGCGGTGCCCTGGCCGCCATGCTCGACCTGGAGCCCGACCTGACCGTGGTCGCCCAGGTGGCGGCCGGCGACGAGGTGGTGCCCACCGCCCGGCGCGTCGACCCCGACGTGGCGCTGCTCGACGTGCAGATGCCCGGCCTGGACGGGCTCGCGGCGGCGGCCGCCCTGCACCGGGCGATGCCCGAGGTGCGGATCATCATCTGCACGACGTTCGGGCGGCCGGGGTACCTGAGCCGGGCGATGGCGGCGGGAGCGGCCGGTTTCGTGGTGAAGGACGCGCCGCCGGAGCAGCTGGTCGACGCCGTCCGGCGGGTGCACTCGGGGCTGCGCGTCGTCGATCCGGCCCTGGCGGCGGAGTCGCTCGCGACCGGCCCCAGCCCGCTGACCGCGCGCGAGCACGAGGTGCTGGTGGCCGCCGCGACCGGGCGCAGCGTCGCCGAGCTGGCCGGCACCCTGCACCTGTCCGAGGGCACGATCCGCAACCACCTCTCCTCGGCCATCGGCAAGACGGGCGCGCGCACCTCGGCCGCCGCCGCGCGCATAGCCGAGGAACGCGGCTGGCTTTAAGGTTCTTTCTTGCCACGGTCCGCCGGACTGCTACCGCTGCTCCCGCGGCGGACCGCTCCGGGTCGATCCCGCTTCGCTCGATCGACCCCTCCGCTGCCAGGTCCGCGTCCAGCCGCCCAGCTCACCACCCGCCCGACCGCCACCCCGCCGCACGGGTGTGAGCTCACGGCGGTCCCGCTCGCACGGGTGTGAGTTCAC
>NZ_BOPF01000058.1 GCF_016863615.1 Virgisporangium aliadipatigenens
TATGAGACGCGGGCGCCGGCGTGGAGGGCGATCGCGTCGTGGGCCGGCACGTCGGCGGCGAACCAGCCGCCACTGTCCACTGTGTACACCGGACCGGTGCAGGAGCCGCCCGCGAAGTCGCCGTGGATGACGTCGCAGTAACGGCCGGCCGGCAGGTTCGTGCGGTAGCTGCGCCCGGTGACGGCGAAGTCCTCGTCGTTGATGGTGAGATAGCCGGCGTTCCCGCGCCCGAACGCGATGTGCTGCCAACCGTTGTCGTACCAGTTGACGACGCCCGCGCCGCCGACCGCGTTGCGGAACGCCACCATGTTCGCGATCGCCTGCCAGCGGTGCTCGCAGCGCCAGCCGCCGCTGAAGCAGGTGCTGCCGAGCGTGCGCCCCGACGAGTCCGACGGCGGCCCCTGGTTGCGATCGGTGAACTCGTAGCTGGACATCACCGTGGGCGAGCCGTACGGCCAGGCGAGCATGAACGCGTTCGCCAGCGCGTAGAGGCCGTTGTCCCGGTACGTCAGTGTGCCCGGCGTGTCCCGCTGGGTGTCGTGGTTGTCGACGAAGACGTTCGCGACGCCGGTCGGCAGGTGGCCCCAGCCCTCGCCGAAGTTGACGAGATAGGCGAGGCGCTCACTGCGGAACACCCGGGCCAGGTCGCGACCGTAGCGGAACTCGTGCACGTCTCCGTTGCCGGTGTACTCGTTCGGCGTGACGGGTTCGCCGGCACCGAAGATGACCTCCTGCACGAGATACGCCGGACGCGACAGCCGCGCCCTGATCGCCGCGATGTCGGCGGCCGGCATGTGCTTGCTGGCATCCAGCCGGAACCCGTCGACACCCAGCGACAGCAGATCGTTGAGGTAGCCCGCGATGCGGTCCCGCACGTACGTCGCGCCGGTGTCGAGGTCCGCCAGGTTGGCCAGCTCGCAGTTCTGCACCTCGTAGCGGTCGTTGTAGTTGGCGATGTCGTCGTTGCCGTTGCGGCCGCAGTGGTGGAAGTCCTGCGTCTGGTACGTGCCCGGGTAGTCGTAGTGGCTCCAGGCGCTGCCCGCCCAACCGGGTCCGGACTTGTCGGTGTTGGCCATGTGGTTGATGACCGCGTCCACGATGACCTTTACGCCTGCGGCGTGACAGGCGTTGACCATCGATTGGAACTGCGCCCGCGTGCCCTTGCGCGACTCGATGCGGTAACTGACCGGTTGGTAGGCGACCCACCACTCGGCTCCGCGCACATGTTCCTGCGGCGGGGAGACCTGCACGTAGCCGTAGCCGCGCGGCCCCAGGAAAGTGGCGCACTCGGTGCCGACGGACGGCCAGTTCCACTCGAACAGGTTGGCGATGACGGTGCGCGGTCCGGCGGTCCCCGCCCCGGCCGGGACGACGGCGAACAGCGCGTAGGCGGCGACCAGCACGACGGCGGCGAAGAGGCGGCGCATGGCCCAGTATCGATACCGCCGGCGCTTGGTCACAAGTCAGCCGAGATGCTTGCCGTACCAGGTCACCAGCCTCGTGTAGGCGTCGGTGGCGGCCTGCGCGTTGTACCGCGCACCGGTGTCGTTGAAGAACGCGTGATCCGCCCCCGGCACCGTGACGATCTCGTGGGTCAGCCCCGCCTTGGTCAGGGCGGCCCGCGCGGTCTCGCGTGTGGCGTTCACCCGACTGTCCTTCTCGGCGTAGAACGCCAGCACGGCGGCGTTGCGCGACCCCGCGAAGTCCGGCGAGTCCGGGGTCGGTCCGTAGAACGGCGCCGCCGCCGCGAGGCGGGCCTCACCCGCCGCGAGGAACTGCCACACCATGCCGCCACCGAAGCAGAACCCGACCGCGCCGACCTTCCTACCGGGTGCGCGCTTCCCCAGTTCGTCCACAGTGGACCTCATGTCGTCCACGAACCGTCCGGGCGGCGCGGCATTGAGCGCCGCGGTCGCCTGCGCCGGGTCTGTGAACGTGGCCGTGCCGCCCTCGGCGGAGAGCAGGTCGACGGCGATCGCGGAGAAGCCGCTCGCGGCCAGGCGCCCGGCGACGGACCTGATGTGGTCGGTGAGGCCCCGGTTCTCGTGGATCACCAGCACCGCGCCCTTCGGGTCGGCCGCCGGCGCCCACGCGCCCATGAGCGTGCGGCCCTGCGCACCGGTGTACGTGATCGGCTGGGTGGCGACCGGCTGCGGGCCGGCGGGCGCGCTGCCCGACGGCGTGGCCGACGGGGCGGCCGGGGTGGGCGGCTCGCCGTCCGCGCTGTCGCACGCCGCGAGCATCGGCGCCGCCACGGCGGCCGCGACGCCGAGCAGGCCGAGCCGGCGCAGCGCCTCGCGGCGCGGGATGATGCCGTCCGCGTAATCCTCGACGACCTCTTCGGCGAGATACCGCTGGATGTGCATCGCCCACCTCCGCGGGTGCGAAACGTCCGTTTCGGCCATCGTTCCCCGGGGTGCGGCCGGCGGCAACTCGCTCGACCCGTGCGGCGGAAAGAGTCGTCAGTTCGGTACCCGGTCGTAGCGGACCAGGACGCAGGCGTCCGGGTCGGCGTCCCCGAAGCGGTACAGCCACGGGGCCTCGCGGGTGCCGGTGACGTAGAGCCACTTGAGGGTGGGCGGATCGGACTCGAAGTCGCCGCTGTCGGTTTTCGGCAACAGGGTCCAGGTGCCGGACTCCACGCCTGCCCCGCTCGAACGACTCCCGCCGGGCGACGGCCTCGCGCTGCCCTGCGGCCGGCCGGCGGCCGATCCTTCGGTGGCCGTCGGGGACGGGCGGGGCAGGCCGAAGCCGGGTCGGGACGGGCTCGCGACCGGGCTCCGGGCTGCCGACGGGCTCGCCCCTCCCGACCCACCCGAGGCGCCCGGCTCATAGATGAAGGTGCCGTCGGCGTTCAGGAGCAGGCGGGTGCCGGCCGGCGACTGCCACGTGCCCACCACGTCGCTGTCCACCAGCCCCTCGGGCCGGTACCCGCAGGCGCCGTCGGCCGGGTTGGCGCCCCAGATGTTCGCGCAGCCGAACGTCGCGACGACGACGGCCGTCGCCGCCAGGGTCCGCAGGACGCGCCGCGCGATCACGCACAGGATCCTGCCAACCCCTGGCAACGATCCCGCCGACGCTTTTTGCTGGCAGTGCCTTTCGCTGGCGGGCGAACGCGACGGTCGGCATCATGAGGCCGTGTCGCACGTGACCGTCAACCGCGCCCACTGGGACGCCCGCGCCGAGCACTACGCCCGGCAGGCCCGCGAGCAGTGGGCGCAGCCCGAGCCGACCTGGGGCATCTACGGCGTTCCGCAGGCCGAGGCGCCGATGCTGCCCGACGAGTTGGCCGGCCTGGACATCGTCGAACTGGGCTGCGGCACCGGCTACGTCTCCGCGTGGGCCGCCCGCGCCGGGGCCCGCCCGGTGGGCCTCGACAACTCCGGCCGCCAGTTGGCGACCGCGCGGCTCATGCAGGAGGAGTTCGGCCTGCGCTTCCCGCTCATCCACGCCGACGCCGAACGCCCACCGCTGCGCGACGCCGCGTTCGACCTGGTGATCAGCGAGTATGGCGCCTCGATCTGGTGCGACCCGTACAAGTGGGTGCCGCAGGCCGCCCGGCTGCTGCGCCCCGGTGGCCGGCTGAGTTTCCTGCGCAACTCCACGCTGCTCATGCTCTGCGTGCCCGAGACCGGAGCCGCGGGCGTTCGACTCCTGCGCCCGCAGCGCGGCCTCCACCGGCTCGCCTGGGAGCAGGAGACCGAGATCGAGTTCCACATGGGACACGGGGACTGGATCCGGCTGCTGCGCGCCAACGGCTTCGACGTCGAGGACCTGATCGAGGTGTACGCGCCGGAGCTCGCCGAGACCGACAACGACTTCGTCACGAGCGACTGGGCGCGGCAGTGGCCCGTCGAAGAGGTCTGGCTCGCCCGCAAACGCTGACCCGGGCCCGCGGGGCTTCGCCGCAGCCGCGTGCCTTGTCGCGCCCCGCACACCGCGTAACGCATCCTAGGAGGCTAGGCCACAAGCCCCGGCCGAGCGCACGAATGCCACGCGTGCCACCTAACCCACCCGGGCATTACGTGGCACGCGTAGCATTTCGCCAACGAGCCACACGCGAGCGCGTGAGCACGTGAGCCGCGTTGGCGCGCGTGGGCCCCAGAAGCGCGCGAGCCCCAGGGACGCCGAGCGATCGAGTGCGGTCCCGCTCAGGGCACGCGGGTCAGGATCTCCTGGCGGACCGTCGCGATCAACTCGCCCGCGGCGTTCGTCATGCGGCCCTCGCACAGCGCTCTCCCGTCGGCGGCCGTCGGGCTGGTCTGGTCGTAGCGCACCCACTCGTCCGCCCGGAACGCCCCGTGGAACCACACCGCGTGGTCGAGGCTCGCCGACTGCACCCCCGGGCTGGTCCCGGCGAGCCCGTGCCGGGCCAGCGCGGTCGACACCATCAGCAGGTCGCTGATGTACGTCACGGCGCAGGCGTGCGCGGCGGGGTGGTCCGGGAGGCGTTCGGCGGTGCGCAGCCAGAAGCGCTGCCCGTCCACGATGTCGCCGCGGCGGCCGGCGAGCAGGGTCGGCCGCGCCTCGAACCGGAACTCGAACGGCATCCGCTTCGCCAGGCCGTCGAGCCAGGCCGCCTCCTCCTCCGTCGACGGGGTCCAACCGGTGAGCGGCTGCGGCCCGGCAGGAGCAGCGGGGGAAACAGGAGCAGCCGGGCGGAACACCGCGTCGAGTGTGAGGATCGTGCGGCCCCGCTGCGCGGCGATGACGCGACAGAAGCCGGCGGAATGGCGTTCGACCGTGTAGTCGATGGGATCGGCGCTGCGCCCCTCGCGGACGAACCTGGCGTGCGCGGACGCCGGCGCCTGATCCGGCAGGTCGGCACCGGCGGCGGCGAGCGCCTGCGCGGCCACCTGGCCCCCGAAGACGCGGTTGGCCGCGCCGTCGGCGCCGTGCCCCCGGAACCGATCGGGCCCGACGGGGTCGACCCGCCAGGCGCTCACAGGCGCGGGGGTGGCAGCGGCAGCGGATGGGCGCCCTGCGGGCGCAGCCCGTCGAAGATGATCGCCAGGTAGCGGCGCCACAGGTCGGGCGCCGCGTCGGGCACGTAGCCGGTGACGTAGTTCGGCGCGCACATGAGCAGGAAGACGTCGGTGCCGGTGACGTCGTCGCGCAGGGCGCCGTGGTCGCGGGCCCGCGCGACGAGCGCGTCGACGGTCGCGGTCAGGCGCTGCTGCGCGGCGGCCACGCCCGCCACGCCGGTCCCGTGCAGGAACGTCAGGTCGCGCTGTTGGCGCTGGTCGGCCGCGATGCCGAGGAACTCCAGCAGGCCGGCGCCGGGGTCGTCGGCGCGCAGGAGGCGTTCACCCGCGGTGACGAGTCCGTCGATGCGGTCCAGCACGATCGCGGCGATCAGCTCGTCCTTCGTGGCGAAGTGCCGGAAGACGGTGCCCTTGGCGACCCCGGCCCGCCGGGCGATGTCGGCGACGGAGGCGTCGAGGCCGCGTTCGGCGAATTCGTCCGCGGCGGCGGCGAGCAGTTGGGCCCGGTTGCGCGCCGCATCCGCCCGCAAAGATCTCACGGGGGAACGATACCAAGTTGACCGCCCGGTCATTTTAGCCTTAACCTGACCGCCCGGTCATCTTAAGGAGCATTGATGCGCGCAGTCGTCGTCACCGCGTACGGACCCCCGGAGACGTTCACCGTGGGGGAGGTGCCCGTCCCGCGGCCCGGGCCCGGACAGTTGCTGATCCGGGTCGCCGCCGCCGCGATCAACCCCGCCGACCTCCTGCTGCCCGCCGGCGGCGGGACCCCGCTGGCGTTCCCGCACGTGCCCGGCAACGACTTCGCCGGCACCGTCGTCGAGGTGGGCACCGGGGTGGACTCCTACGCGCCCGGCGACGAGGTGTTCGGCGTGGCGATCCCCCGGGTGCTGCGCGCGATGGGTGGGAGCCGGCCGTCCGTCGGGACGGGTTCGCTCGCGGAGTACCTGGTCTGCGAGGCGGAGACGCCGATGGTCGCGCACCGGCCCGCCGGCGTCTCTCCGGCCGACGCGGCGGCGCTGGCGACCTCCGGGATGACCGCGTGCGCGGTGGCGGCGGTCGCGGCCGTGCGCCCCGGGGAGACGGCGCTCGTCGTCGGCGCCACCGGCGGGACGGGCACCGCGATCGTGCCGCTGCTGCGCCACGCCGGCGCGCGCGTCGTGGCGACCTCGACCCCTGCGGACCGCGCGGCGCTGCGCCGGCTCGGGGCCGACGGGACGGTCGGCTACGACGACTATCCCGACGGCGTGGACGTGGCGGTGAACGCCGTTCTGCCCGGCGACCGCCTCGAACGGCTGGCCGCCGCCGTGCGCCCCGGCGGGCGGCTGCTGACGATCACGTATCCGCCGCCGGTGTCGCAGTCGATCGGCGACGGCGTGGCGCTGCGGTTCGTGCTCGACTTCGACGGCGTGCACGGCGGCATGCGAGCCGTCGCCGAACTCGCCGCGAAGGGCGTGCTGCCGGCGACGATCGGCCGCCGGTACACGCTCGACGAGGCCCCGCGGGCGTGCGTGGACTTCGCGCGGGCGCACACGTTCGGCAAGCTGGTCGTGGAGGTTCTTTAGCCGGCGCTGCGGCGGCGTTCGGCGAGCTGGCGGTTGAGCACGTGGCGGCGGATGGCGCGCGCCGTCGGTTCGGTCAGCGCGTACACCACCACCAGCTCGTGGTCCCGGTCCCGGTCGAACTTCGTCGACAGCACCTCACCCGTGAGCGCCACCGTCTCCTCGTCCAGCCGCAGCGTCACGTCCACGCGGTCGTGCGGCTGGAACGGGTTGCGTTCGAGCCGGCAGCGCACGCTCCCCTCGCCCATGTCGACCGCCCGGCCGTCGATGCGCACGTCGTCGTCGCTCGCGAGGCACAGCCGCACCTGTTCGCCACCGCCGCCGCGCACGTACGCGCGCCGGTTGCGCCGCTCGGGTTCGCCGGTGATCCGTAGGACCCATTGGGCGAGGTGTGCGTCGAGCTTCTCCACGAACGCGGCGGGGGCGGCGAGGCGGGCGCCGTCGGCGAGCCACGCGAGTTCGAGCCCGCTGTCGGCCTCCGGCAGCTCGGCCAGCCCGAACGGCGCGGCGATGACGAACCGCCGGTCGGCCCGATCCTCGACGCGCGACGGGTGCGGCTGACCCTGGGCCCACGAGACGTCGATCAGGTCGCCGATGTCGGGCAGCGTGACGGAGGACACGCCGTCCCATCGGCGGCGGCGCCGGGCACCTGAGGGTTGATCCGACGAACGGCCGGGTTTCGTGCAGGTGTGCGGCGCACCGGAAGCACCCGACCTGCGGCTCCGCTTCCGCGGGTCGGCCGGGCGACAGTTCCGCGCCGCGATGCTGGGCGGCGTGGGCGGAGAACGGGAACGGGAGGCCGAGGTGCCCGCGGCCGCCCCGGAACGGCCGGCCGAGCGATCGGAACCGGAGACCGCGCCGGCCGCCGACCTCGCGCCGCTGCTCCGTCCGGCGGCCGGGGCGGAAGGGCTCCCGCTCTCGACGGAACAGGTGCTCGCGCTGCAGCGCGACGGCGGCAACCGCGCGGTGACGGCCTACCTGAGCGCGCTGGCGGACGTCGAGGCGAGCCGCGCGCCCACCCTCGCGGCGTTCGCCACCCTGCCGCCGAGCACCCCGATCGAGCGGCTCAGCTCCGCGCACTCCCTGCGGCACGCCTTCGACGGCCTCGACGAGGAGACCGCGGCCGCCCTGCGGGTGGCGCACGCCGCGCTGAACGACCCCGTCCGGCTCACCGACGAGGTGCTGCGGATCCGGGCACACGCGGCCGGCCTGGCCCTGCGGGGCGTCGCCGAACCGTTCCGGGCCGCGCTCGAGGTGCACGGCAAGGAGGGGCCGTCGACCGGGGTCGTCACGGTGGAACTGGACCTGGCGGACGTTCCTCAGGCGTATCTGGCCGGGCTCCTGGACCTGGCCGCCCGCCGCTCCGGTGGGCCCGTCGTCGTGCTGCCGGGCGACCTGAGCCTCGACAGCTTCGAGTTCCTCGACTTCGTCGGCGAGGGGCTGCCGTTCGTGGACGTCTCCGCGATCGTCACCACGGAGTCCTCGCACGGCGCCACGACACACCTGCTCCAGGACCTCGTCGTCGACGGCGCCCTGCGCGAGGCCGGCTGCGCGATGAACGTGTGGCAGCTGCGACAGCGGATGGTCGCGGCGCCCGGCGCCTACGACTGGGCGCGGTGGGACGAGGTGTTCGACGTCAACGGGGTGGCGGTGCTCAACAACCCCAACGCCCTCCAGAAGGTGCTGCGGATCGTTCTCCACGGCGATCCGGACGGGGTTCTCGCGACCGTCGACCCGACGCTGCGGGAGACGGCGGGGCCGGGTCAGTGACCGTCCACTGTGGACGGCTTCGGGAGCAGGAGGGCCGGCAGCACGGCGATCGCCAGCACCACGGCCGCGAACCTGAAGCTGCCCTCGAACGCCGGCACCAGCCGCTCCCCCGCCACCGTCAGCAGGTCGTCGGCCGACGGCGCGAGCAGTTGCAGCACGATGGCGCCGACCGCCGCACCGAGCGCGGAGCCGACCCGCACGACGACGGTCGCCAGCGCCGTGGCCGCCGGGATCGCCGCGCGGGACAGCCGCACGTACGCGGCCGCCATGAGCGACGGCGTGACGAGTCCGTGCCCGAGCCCGATCACGAAGATCATCCCCGCGATGACGCCGGGGCCGGTGCCGGCGCCGATCGTGGTGAGCGCGGCCGTTCCGGCGAGGACGACGAGCAGGCCGAGCACCGTGGGCACGCGGGCGCCGACCCGGTCGGTGAGCCGTCCGGCCACGAGCATGGTGATGATCGCCCCCGCCCCGAGCGGCGCGACGAGGAGTCCCGCCTCGAGCGTGTCGCCGCCCAGGACGATCTGGTCGAACAGCGGCAGCAGGATCACGATGCCGAACATGGCCACGCCGTAGAGGCAGAGCGCGGCGGCCGATGCCCCGAAGCCGCGGTCGGCGAAGAGGCGCACGTCCACCAGGGCGGCGTCCCGGCGGCGCAGGGCGTGCAGGACGAACCCGCCCAGCAGCAGCGTTCCCCCGAGAATGCCGAGCACCGCGCGGGTGTCGGGACGGCCGCTGTCGCCGGCGGCGGAGAGTCCGTAGACCAGGGCCGCGAGGCCCGGTGACAGCAGGAGCAGCCCACGGGTGTCCAGCGGCCGGCGCTCGCCGGGCCGGTCCGCGCCGCGCGGCAGCAGCACCAGGGCGAGCAGCAGCGCCATCCCGCACACCGGCACGTTGATCAGGAACATCCACCGCCAGCTCACGTGGTCGAGCAGCCAGCCGCCGAGGACCGGCCCGAGCACCGGGGCGAGCATGGCCGGCACCGACACCACGGCCATCGCCCGGCCGAGCCGCTTCGGTCCGGCGGCGCGGGCGAGCATGGCCTGGCCGACCGGCATGAGCAGCCCGCCGCCCACGCCCTGGACGATCCGGAACGCGATCAGGCTCGCCGGCGACCAGGCCAGCCCGCACAGCACGGAACCGGCGATGAACAGCACGAGCGAGGTGAGCCAGAGCGTCCGGCCGCCGAACCGGCCCGTCGCCCAGCCGGTGATCGGGATGGTCATCGACAGCGCCAGCGTGTAGCCGGTGACGACCCACTGGATGGTGCTGATCGGGGCGTCCATCTCGCGGCCGAGCACCTGCACCGCGACGTTGACGATCGTGGTGTCCAGCACGGTCATGATCGCGCCCAGCGCCACCACCAGGGACAGCCTGCGCAGCGCGCCCTCGGAGGCGAGGGGTTCGTACGCCGTATCGTTTTCCGTACGATGTATCGTCACGCCGTACACTGTAGCGCCAATCGGTACGCTGTAAACTCCCGCAGGTGGAGACGGTGTGGACGCGAGCGGAACGCAAGCAGCGCCCCACGCTCAGCCGGGAGCAGATCGTTCGCGCCGCCGTGGCCGTCGCCGACTCCGAGGGCCTCGACGCCGTGTCGATCCGCCGCATCGCCACCGAGCTGGGCGCCCGCGCGATGAGCCTCTACACGTACATCGAGCGCAAGGAGGACCTGTTCGACCTGATGATCGACGAGGTCGCCGCCGAGACCGTGCCCGAGGGTCCCCTGCCCGCGCAGTGGCGCGAGGCCACGATCGCCATCGCCCGCCTCGAACGGGAAGCCGCCCTGCGCCACCCGTGGCTGATCGGCGCCATCGCGCGGCGGTCACAGACCAGCACGCTAGGGCCCAACATGCTGCGCCACCTCGAACTGTCCCTCGCCGCGCTCGACCCGTTGCCGGCGACGCCCACCGAGAAGTGGCAGATCATCCGGGCCGTCAGCGACTACACCAGCGGGGCCGTCCTGCGCGAGTCCCGCGAACGGGCCGGCACCGCCGGCGGCCACGACGTCGCGCACCTGCGGGCGATGACGGACAGCGGCGCGTACCCGAGGCTCACGGCGCTGCTGGGGGTCGACCGCCGGGACTCGTTCGAGCAGGGCCTGCGCTGGCTCCTGAACGGCATCAGCCCCGAAGACGCGTCCTAGAAGTCGATCGCCGTCAGCCACTGCGCGTCGCGCTCCGGGCGGTAGCGCAGGTCGCCCGCCAGCGCCCGCACCACCGCCGGGAAGTGGGCACCGCCGTAGATCACGCCGATGTCGCGGGGCGCCGACCCCTCGTGCTCGTCGTGCAGCCGGATCAGCGTCGCCACCAGGGCGCGGTCGCGCCGGGTCACGAAGATGCGGGTGAGCGCCGCCGACCTCATGCGCGGCTCGTCCAGATCCGAGATGTCGAGCATCCGCGCGGCCAGCCAGTTCCGGCCGCCGACGGCCATCGAGACGAGCAGGCACGGCAGGAGCAGCACCACGTCGGCCCAGTCCCACCAGGTGAGCCGGTCGCGCCGGCGGTTCGCCGAGTTCGGGGCGTCCGGCCGGACGACCGGCACGCCGAGCGCCGCGAAGTCGATGTCCTGGTGCACCAGGGGACCGCCGCGCCGCTGTCCGCTCCAGCGCAGTGCCGTCACGAAGGCGAACCCGGTGGAGCTGGGAGAGTCGTCCCCCTCCGCGACGACCAGCCCGCACCGCGCGAGGCGCGCGGCGAGGCGTTCGTAGTAGTCGGGGCGTCCCACGTGGACGACCGGCATCAGCACGTAGCGCAACGAGCAGTGCTTGTGCCGGAGCACCGTCACGCTCGTGCGTACACCGAAGATGCTGACCTCGGCGAGCTGCATACCCCACTGTGCGGCGGGTTCCACAGTGGACGGTGGATCATCCGGTCGCTCTTGACGAAAGCCTTAACCGAGCCGGATCGACGACGGGTCGGTGGGCCGGCCGAGGTACCAGCCCTGCCCGAGATGGCAGCCCATCCGGCGCAGCGTGCGCGCCTGTTCGGGCGTCTCGATCCCCTCGGCCGTCACGGTCAGCCCGAGCGCGCGCCCCGTGGAGATCATCGCCTCCAGGACGGCGGCGCGGCGG
Organism: Virgisporangium aliadipatigenens; assembly: GCF_016863615.1. Taxonomy (GTDB): domain Bacteria; phylum Actinomycetota; class Actinomycetes; order Mycobacteriales; family Micromonosporaceae; genus Virgisporangium; species Virgisporangium aliadipatigenens. The sequence goes on from NZ_BOPF01000058.1 coordinate 11,391, forward strand.
CTGTCGAAGCCCTGCCCGCGCAGGAACGCCGCCGCCACCTTCAGCCCGCGCACCGGCAGGTCGGCCAGGTAGGCGAGGTTGGCGTAGCCGGTGCCGAAGTCGTCGATGACCAGCCGGATCCCCAGGTTGTCCAGCGCGCGCAGGGTGCCGACCGTCTCGTCGTCGGGCTCCAGGACCGCGCTCTCCGTGATCTCCAACTGGAGCAGCTCCGGCGGCAGCTCCACCCGGTCCAGCAGCGCGGCGACCTCGGCGACGAGGCCGGGCCTGCGGATCTGCCGCACGGCGAGGTTCACGCTGACGAGGGGGCCGTTCCACCGCTTGGCCTGTCGACACGACAGTTCCATCAGGCGAAGGCCGAGCGGCACGATCAGGCCGCTGTCCTCGGCCAGGCCGATGAACGACCCGGCCGGGAGTCGTCCGTGCACCGGATGCCGCCAGCGGGCGAGCGCCTCGACCCCGACGAGCCGGCGGCTGTTCAGGTCCACCAGCGGCTGGTACACCGGATAGAACTCGTCGCGCGCCAGGGCGCCCGGCATCGCGGCGGCGAGCTCGTAGCGGGCGACGTCGGCGGCGTTGCGGTCCGGGTCGAAGGCGGCCGGGCGGTCCCGGCCGTCGGCCTTCGCCCAGTGCAGGCTGATGTCGGCCGCGCGCAGGACGTCGCCGGCGTCGGTGCCGGAGGTGGGGCGTTCGACGACGCCGGCGCTCGCGGTCACCGTCAGCTCCCGGCCGTCGACCAGGATCGGGGCGGCGACCGTCGCGAGGACCCGGTCGGCCACCTTCAGGACGTCGTCCACACAAGTCGTCCGGGGAACGTGCACCGCGAACTCGTCGCCGCCCAGCCGCGCCACGAACAACTGCTCCCCGACGGCGCGCAGCCGCTGGGCGACGGCCGTGAGCACGGCGTTGCCCACCCCGTGCCCGAGACTGTCGTTGATCGCCTTGAACCGGTCGAGCCCCACGAAGCACACGCCGATCCGATCGTCGGCGTCGAACGCCTCGGCGACGTGCCGGGCGAAGAGGGTCCGGTTGGGCAGGCCGGTCAGCGGGTCGTGCAGCGCCGCGTGCAGCGAGCGGGCCTCGGACTCGTGGAGCGCACGCTCGGCGCGGATCCGGGCGACCAGGGCGGCGCGGCGCATGTTCTCCTGGGCGTCGAGGGTCTGGTCGAGCTGTGCCCGCGCACAACTGGAGGCGAGCACGTCGATCAGCCGCCCCAGCCGCCCGTCGGGATCGGTGCGGCCGAGGTCGCGCAGGAGGCGTTCGTGCACGAGGGCGACGGTGCGGCCGAGCGCCTCCGGAGCCGTGTAGCCGGCGTCGAAGAAGTCCGTGCCGACCTGGTGCACCGCCACCGCGTCGAACTCCTCGGCGGCCAGCACGGCGGCGAGGCGCCCGGTGAGCGCGCCCAGGAAGATCCGGCTCTCGGCGCGGGTCATCGACACGTACGAGGTGCCGGCGACCCGGTCCGCCCACGCGTGAGCGAACGCCGCGGCACCGGCCGGGCCGCTCACCCGAGGCGCCCCACGCCGACGTAGTTGCCCGAACGGCCCGGGTCCTCCGGCACGTCCTCCGGCGAGTCCGGCCGCCACAGCGGTGCCCACACCACGCCCGGGTCGACGAGTTCGAACCCGTCGAAGAAGCGCACCACGTCCTCCCTGGTGCGGGTGCTCATCGCGGTCGGCGTCTGCCGGGAGATGGCGGTCAGCTTCGCCACCTCCTCGGGACGGCTGTCGTGCGTGCCGTGCCCGATGACAATGTGGCTGCCCGGCGAGAGCTCGTCGCGCAGGTGCGCCACGATGCCGTACGGGTCGTCGGCGTCCGGAACGACGTGCAGCAGCGCGACCATCAGCAGGCCGATGGGGCGTTCGAAGTCGAGCAGGTCCGTCACGTCGGGGTGCTTGACGATGTCCGTCGGGTTGCGCACGTCCTCCTGGAGCACGTACGTGTGCGGGTTGCCGGCGAGGAAGTGCCGGCCGTGGCTCACGGCGACGGGGTCGATGTCGACGTAGACGACGCGCGCGTCGGGCGCGGCGCGCTGCGCGATCTCGTGCACGTTGCCCCGGGTCGGGATGCCCGAGCCGATGTCGAGGAACTGCCGCACACCCACGTCGACGAGATACTGCACGGCCCGCCGCAGGAACGCCCGGTTGGCCTGCGCCTGCAGGGCGAGGTCGGGCATGAACGACATCGCGGCCCGGATCATCTCGCGGTCGGCGGCGAAGTTGTGCGCGCCGCCGAGGAGGTAGTCGTACGCCCGGGCGGCGGTGGGCTTGTCGAGGTCGATGTCGTCCGGTGCCCAACTCGGCCGATCCATGCGCGAGCCTCCGCTTCGGACAGGTGAGCATCAATCGGGCCAACGCCCGGCGCGACCACCATATAGCGCTGCGCCGATGAAACAGTAGTCAGCCCAGCGTGATCCGCCTATTACACAACGCTTTTCGCGCTGGTCTAGACCGGCTGGAGCGCGACTGAAGATTCGTTGGAGCGGCCTCTCGGATTCTTTTCCCCGCAAGGAAGAACACCAGCGGGGAGGAAGTCATGACAGGTCTGTCCCGGCGCGTCGTGCTGGGTGGGCTCGGCGCCGCGGCGGTGGGTGGCGCGGTCGGGCTCGGCTCCGGCCGGCCCGCCTTCGCGGCCACCGTTCGCGGTATCGACTACTCGTACGGCCGGCCCCGGCCGAGCGTGATCGCCGACGCCGGGTACTCGTTCGTCTGCCGGTATCTGAGCCACAACTCCAGCAAGAACCTGAGCCGTTCCGAGGCCGACGCGCTGCGGGCCGAGGGGCTCGACATCGTGTGCAACTGGGAGAACACGCCGAGCGAGGCGCTCTCCGGCCACTCGCTCGGCGCCGCGAACGCCACCGAGGCGCACCGGCAGGCACTCGCCTGCGGGATGCCGGCGTCGCGACCCATCTACTTCAGCGTCGACTTCGACGCCCAGCCGGGTCAGCAGAGCGCGATCAACGCCTACTTCGACGGGATCGCCTCGGTGCTCGGCCGCGCCCGCACCGGCGCGTACGGCGGTTACGGCGTCATCGACCGGCTCTTCGACGCCGGGAAGATCAGCTGGGGCTGGCAGACGTACGCCTGGTCGGGCGGCAACTGGGACTCCCGCGCCCAACTGCGCCAGGTGCAGAACAACCTGACGCTCGACGGCGCGGCGATCGACCGGGACGAGGCGCGGGCCGCCGACTTCGGCCAGTGGAGCCGCCACGCGGTCAGCGGAACGGTGAGCGTGTACGGGTTCCTCGCCGACGGCCGGATGACGTACACCGCGATCGACGCCGACTCGGGGGACCGGACCCACGGCGCGGTCACCTCCTCGGCCACGCTCGGCTTCCTGCCGGTCGCGATGGCCACGCTCAACTTCAACACGATCCTGGTGACGAACGCCGAGGGCCACCTGTTCCGCGTCGACGTGCTCACCAACAACAACTCGCTGATCTTCGAGCCGCCGGTCAAGATCGGTGAGGGGTGGACGCACCACCATCTCGCCTACGACGGCTACGGCCACCTGTTCGGCATCGCGGGCGAGGACGGCCAACTGCGCCGCTACAACGTCACCACCGCCAAGCCGACGTCGATCGGCGGCAACACGTTCATCAAGGCGGGGTTCACCCTCAAGACGCTCACCGCCACGGGGCAGGACTGGATCCTCGGCACCACGAACGGCGGGCAGCTGATCTCCTACAAGATCAACGGCCCGAACGACACGCCCCGCTACGAACTGCGCTCCACGACCTGGCAGGTCTTCGACAGCCTGTTCAGCGCCGGCGGCGGCATCTACTTCGGGCACAAGCCCGAGGGCTCGCTGCACCGCTACGTCGACCGGGACCCGTTCGACGGCCGCAGCGACGACCTCGTCGGCGCCGGAACGGTCGACGACGCCGGCTGGACCCAGGTCCTGCTCTCCGCTCAGCCTCGCACGGTCGCCTGACCGCGCGTTCCCCCTCAGTTCCAACCCTCACGAAGGAAGGAATGACGATCATGAGAATCGTCGCACTGCGCCGTACCCTCGGCGCGGTACTCGGAGCGGCGGTCGCCGCCGGAACCCTGTTCGTGGCGCCGTCGGCGGCCTCGGCCGCACCGGAGACCCCGAGTTTCCCGTCCTCCATCGACGGCTACGCGCCGACCGACTCGCAGGACACCTGCTCCCCGACCCAGAAGCCCGGCGTCGTGGACTTCCGTTCGCTGCTCAACCGCACCTACGGCAGCCACACCGGTTACATCACCCGGGCCTGCGACTCCGGCGGCACGAGCGAGCACAAGGAGGGCCGGGCGCTCGACTACATGCTCAACTACAACAACGCGAACGACCGCGCCGACGCCACCGACGTGCTCAACTGGCTGCTCGCCACCGACTCGCACGGCAACAAGCACGCCATGGCCCGCCGCCTCGGCATCATGTACATCATCTGGAACCACCGGATCTGGTCCGCCGCCCGGCACGACGAGGGCTGGCGCTCCTACTCGGGCGACAACCCGCACACCGACCACATCCACTTCAGCTTCAGCTGGGCCGGTGCCCGCCGGCAGACCTCGTGGTGGACCCAGGCCGGTGCCAACCCCGATGGCCAGGCGAACATCTACGGCTTCCTCGAGGACGGCCGGATGACCTACACCGCCGTCGACGCCGCCACCGGTGACCGCACGCACGGCGCGATCGTCTCCAGCCGCACGCTCGGCTTCAAGCCGGTGGCGATGGCCACGCTCAACTTCAACACGGTCCTCGTCACCAACGAGGCCGGCCACCTGTTCCGGGTCGACGTCATCACCAACAGGAACAACCTGATCTACGACCCGCCGGTGAAGATCGGTGAGGGCTGGACCCACCGGCTGCTCGCGTTCGACGGCTACAACCACCTGTTCGGCATCGCGGGCGACGACGGCCAGCTGCGCCGCTACGACATCACCACCGCCAAGCCCAGCTCGATCGGCGGCAACACGTTCATCAAGGCCGGCTTCACGCTCAAGACGCTCACTGCCACCGGCAAGGAGTGGATCATGGGCACCACCAGCGGCGGCGCGCTGATCTCCTACCGGATCAACGGCCCCGGCGACACCCCCCGCTTCGAACTGCGCTCCTCGACCTGGCAGGTCTTCGACACCCTGATGAGCCCGGGCGGCGGCGTCTACTTCGGCCACAAGCCGGACGGTTCGATGTACCGCTACATCGACGACGAGCCCTACGACGGCAAGAGCGACGACCTCACCGGTGAGGGAACCGTCGACGAGGGCGGCTGGACCCAGGTCCTGCTCTCCGCTCAGCCCCGCACCGTCAGCTGAACCACCGTTCTCCCCCGTGCTGAGAGGGGCTCCCCGGTCGGGGAGCCCCTCTCAGCGCAGCGCGATGACATTTCCGGCGAGCCCGTCCAGGCCGTTCAGGGTCAGCTCGGTGCGGCTTCGCGGGAGGCCGACCTGCACCCAGCGGGCCATCAGCACCAGCCGCCCGTCGGTGGGCAGCACGTCGACGAAGCAGTGCGACTCGGACCAGAAGCGCTCGTCGCGCCAGTACGACTGCCCGCTGCCCGTGCCGACCGGCCCCGGAATGCCGTTCACCTCGGCCTCGATGGTCAGCTCCGACAGCCGCGGCGGCAGCGGGACCGGCCCCGGAGGGGCGTGGTACCCGTGCTGCCGGGCCGCCGCCTCGCCGTGCACGCCGGTGGCGCAGAGCACCACGGTGAACGCGAGCCCGCCCGGGTACCCGAACACGCACCGGATCCCGACCGCCACGCCGGTGGCCCGACCGAGCAGCGCGGGCCCGTGGACCACCGCGCCCAACTCGTCGTCGGGTGCCTCGCCCTGGTAGAGATGCCTTTTCACGGTGCCTCCTCAGTGGGACGTCGGGTCCGGGAAGAACGACAGGTCCTGCCAGTCCGAACGCTGGTGCGCCACGTAGGACGGGTACGACCCGTGCACGGTCCCGGCGCGGTGGTCGGCGCCCAGTGCGAGCAGCCGGCGCATGAGGTCGGGGTCGGCGCCGTTCATGACGGCGACGTACAGGGGTGTGCGCCCGATGCGGTCCCCGGCGTCCAGCGGGGCGCCCGCGTCGAGCAGCGCCGGGAGCGCGCGCCGCCAGTCGACCCACATCACCATGTGCGTGAGCGTCCAGCCGGCACCGTCGCGCATGCGCGGGTCGATGCTGCCGTCGGCGAGCCCGTCCAGCAGGAAGTCGGTGTCGCCGGCCAGCAGCCGGGTGCGGATCTCGCGGCGGCGCCGCTCCAGGGCGCGGGGCAGCCGCACGCCGCCCTCCGTCCACCCCTGCTCCGCGGCGAAACAGCCGCCGCTCGTGCCGCCGACGGCGCGCAGGATGCGCTCGCGTTCGCGTTCGGCCGCGGAGTGCTCGGGAAGGCTGAACGCGCCCGCGATCACGCCGGCCCGGTGCCACTGCCCGCCGCAGCGCACCCGCGTCAGGGATGCTCGCGCGGGCGGCGGCGGTGGCGGATCCGGCGACGCGTCCGTCCCGGGGAAGAGCGCCGCGCGCACCAGCGGGTGCAGGTCGCCCGGCCGCAGCGACCCGTCGGCGAGCAGCACCAGGTCGACCGGCACCGCGTCGACGGGCACCCTGACCGGCACCTCCCGGTACACGTCCGGCGCGGAGACCCGGGCCACGGTCGCCTCCTCGGTGAGCTCGAAGGCGACGTGCGCACCGACCACAGTGGACACTCGCGGGGTGCGGAAGGCCCGCCCGGCGTCGCGCACCTGCCGGATCAGGTCGACCGGGCAGCCCGGACCGACACCGTTGCGGTACAGCGACTCCGGGGCGGTGTACACGACCTTGATGCCGCAGGCCTGCCAGGCCCGGCCGTACTCGCCGGCGTAGAGCATGGCGTAGACGCGTTCGGTGTGTGCGGCGGGATCCTCGCCCCGCCCGCGCTCCGGCTCCGGCAGCGGCGTGCCGTCGGGCCGAAACAGCGGCATCCGGGTCGCGGAGCCGCCCCACGCGGTGCGCAGCTCGCCGGCGCGCCGCACGTCCCAGGTGTGGCACGGGGTCACGTACCAGCGGCGCTGCCGCAGTTCCTCGCGCGTCACCACGTCGAGGCGCAGCCGCTGCGGCCCCCTCGGCGACTTGGGCAGCCGGATCCGCAGCAGCGGCCCGGCGTCCCGATCGGTGGGCGGCGGCAGGACGACGTCAAGTCGCGGTTGCAGCGTGCGCAGGCCGCCGACGTGCCGGGGCAGGTGCCACCAGAGCAGGTCCGGGGCGAAGTGCCGCAGGTCGCCCTCGATCGCGTCGGCCGTCCCGGCGCCGTAGCGGTGCCGCACGTCGTCCAGGTCCACCGCCACGTCGATCCGGGTGGCCGCGCAGGCGCCGCGCCAGTCCCCCGCCTCCCGCAGCGCCGTCGCCCGGGCCACGGTCCTCCGGTCGAACGACTCCGCGCGCACCCGTCGCCACTGCGACGCATCGGCGCGCAACGCGGTGAGCACCCGGCACCCTCCACATAGGACAGTCAGGGGTAGGCCGACCGGATTCGAACCGGCGTCCTCCAGCTACGGAAGGTGGCGTGACGACCTCTGCACTACGGCCTACCGACAGCGGAGCATAGTGCCACCGGGTCAGCCGCGCAGGTACGCCAGGACGGCGCGCACCCGCCGGTGGTCCTCGGCGTTGCCGGCCGGCAGGTCGAGCTTCGTGAGGATGTTGTTGATGTGCTTCTCGACCACCTTCTCGGTGACGTCGAGCGTGCGCGCCAGGCCCGCGTTGGAGTGCCCCTCCGCCATGAGGCCGAGCACCTCGCGTTCGCGCGGGGTGAGCCGGGTCAGCGGGTCGGCGCGCCGGGCGAGCAGGTGCCGCACCACCTCGGGGTCGACGACGAAGCCGCCGGCGGCGACCCGTTCGACCGCCTCGACGAAGTCGCGCACCTCCAGCACGCGATCCTTGAGCAGGTAGCCGACGCCGCCGTCCCTTGTGGACTCCAGCAGCCGCGCCGCGTGCGCCGTGGCCACGTACTGGCTCAGCACCAGGACCGGCAGCCCCGGGTGGTCGCGGCGCAGCGCCAGCGCCGCCCGCATCCCCTCGTCGCTGTGCGTCGGCGGCATCCGCACGTCGGTCACGACCACGTCCGGTCGTTGCTCCTCCACCGCGCGCAGCAGGGCGTCCGCGTCCCCCACCGGCACGACCTCGTGGTGGAACCTGGCGAGCAGCGCCGCGAGCCCCTCGCGCAGCAGGACGGCGTCGTCGGCGAGCACGACGCGCAGGCTCACCACGGCAGCGTCACGGTCAGGACGGTCGGGCCGCCGGCCGGGCTGGACAGGCGCAGCGTGCCGCCGTGGGCCGCCACCCGGTCGGCGAGCCCGGTCAGTCCGGTGCCCTTCGCCGGGTCCGCGCCGCCCGTGCCGTCGTCGCGCACGCGCACCACGAGCGCGGGCCCGAGGCGGCGGGCCGTCACGGTCACCCGCTCCGCGGCGGCGTGCCGGACGTTGGCGAGCGCCTCGGCGACCACGAAGTAGGCCGCCGACTCCACTGTGGACGGTGGCCGCGCCGGCAGCACGACGTCGACCGTGGTCGGCACGCTCGCGCGGTCGGCCAGTTCGGCCACGGCCGCCGCGAGGCCCAGGTCGGTGAGCACCCGCGGATGGATGCCGCGCACCAGCTCGCGCAGCTCCGCGAGGGCCGCCTTCGCCTGCCCGGACGCCTTGCGCAGCAACGGTTTCGCGGCCGCCGGGTCGTCGTCCAGCTCCAGTTCGGCGGCGACGAGCGTGAGCCCCAGCTCCAGCAGGCGCTGCTGGGCGCCGTCGTGCAGGTCGCGTTCGATGCGGCGGCGTTCCGACTCGAACGCGTCGACCAGCCGCGAACGGGAGCGCGCCACCGCGTCGTCGGGCGGGGCGAGCAGCAGCCGGGCCAGTTCGGCGTGGGCGAGTGCGGCCAGCATGACGACGTACACGGCGAGAACGGCCACCACGACGACGGCCAGCAGCACGAGCACGCCGACGACGACCCCCGCCCACACGTCGACCGCGTCGCCCCCGCCCGCCGCGCGGGTGAACGTGCCGCCGCCGATCAGCAGCACCGGCCAGAACGCCACCGCCACGGCCGCCGCGTCGAGCAGCAGCAGCGCCGTGGCGTGCAGCACCAGGTAGGCGAACGCCCGCCAGGCGACCGGATCCGTGTACCGGTGCCGGACCCGCGGGGCGGCCGGTGGAGCGCAGCCCAGCAGGGCGAGCCGGTGGCGTTCGACCGAGATGAAGGGCGCGGCCAGGGCGGGGGCTCCGACGGACGTCAGCACGATCCACACCAGCGTCACCGCGCCGGACACCGCACCGGTGAGCACGTAGGCCAGCGCCCGCACCGGCCAGAGCGTCGACAACAGCGCCCTCGGCGGCAACCGAACGGCGTCCCGCAACCGCGTCATGGCCGACACCGTAGACGGTAGGGACAGCCCTACCACGCCGCTCGGGGGCCGCACTCCTGTGCCCGCGGGCCGGAACGGCGACGCTCGGCGGCATGGACATAGAAGTCAACGGGCTGCGCAAACGCTACGGCCGCACGATCGCCGTCGACGACCTCACGTGCACCGTGCGGGCCGGGCGGGTGACCGGTCTGGTCGGCCCGAACGGCGCCGGCAAGTCCACGACGCTGCGGATGTTCCTGGGGCTGACCCGCCCCGACGCCGGCACCGTCCACATCGGAGGAACGCCCTACGCGTCGCTGGCTCACCCCCTGCACACCGTCGGCGCGCTGCTCGACGGCGCGGCCGCGCATCCGGGCCGGCGCGCGCGGGATCACCTGCGGTGGCTGGCGCACGCCGGCCGCATCCCCCGGCACCGCGTCGACGAGGTCCTCGAACGGGTCGGCCTGACGGCGGTGGCGCGCCGCCGCGCGGGGACGTTCTCGCTCGGGATGGCGCAGCGGCTCGGCATCGCGGCCGCGCTGCTCGGCGACGCACCCGTGCTGCTGCTCGACGAACCGGTCAACGGCCTCGACCCCGAGGGGGTGCGCTGGATCCGCACCCTGTTGCGCGGCCTGGCCGCCGAGGGGCGCACGGTCCTCGTGTCGAGCCACCTGATGAGCGAACTGGCGGACACCGCCGACCATCTGCTCGTGCTCGGCCGGGGGCGCCTGCTCGCCGACACCGGCGTGCGGGAGCTGATCGCCGCCGCCGGCACCCGAACGCTCGAAGAGGCCTACTTCGCGCTGACGGCCGAGGCGGTGGAGTTCCGATGATCGCCGCTGAGTGGCTCAAGCTGCGGACGCTGCCCGGGGCGCTGTGGTGCCTGTTCGTCATGGCCGGGGCGCTGGTCGGGCTCGCGCTCGCCGTCTCCTCCGGGGCGCCGGCCGCACCGTCCTATGTGGACGAGTTCCGGTTCGTGCACCGGCCGCTCGCCGGCGACGGGACGCTCACGGCGCGGCTGCTCACCCAGGAGGCCACGCACCCGTGGGCGATGGCGGGCGTCATGGTCAAGGCCGGGCCCGTGGCGGGCGCCCCGTACGCGGCGCTCTTCGCCACGCCGGGGCACGGCACGCGGCTGCAGTCCGGGTTCCGGACCGATGTGGCGGGGCCCTCGGCGCGCTGGTTGCGCCTGACCCGCGCCGGCGCCACGGTCACCGCCGCCGTCTCCCGCGACGGCGGGTCCTGGCTGCCGGTCGGCTCGGCTCCGGTGCCGGAGGGGCCGCTTGCGGTGGGGCTGTTCGTGACGTCGCCGGGTGCGACCCGCGGCGTGCCGGTGCGCCCGGCGATGCTGCGCACCCGCCCGTCGACGGCCACCTTCGACACCGTCACGCTGACCGAGCCGGCACCGGGCGGTGCGGTGGGCGGACCGCCGGGTGCGGGCTGGCGGGCGACCGACGTCGGCGCGCGCCGGCCGTCCACTGTGGACGACGTGGCGGTCGACGGCATGGTGGCGGTGACCGGCTCGGGGGACATCCTCGGGCGGGCCGACGACGGCAGCCGCGTGGCGGTCGCCACCACCGGAACGATCCTGGCGATGCTGCCCGCCGTCGTCCTCGGCACGCTCGTCCTGTCGGCGGAGTACCGCGGCGGCACGGCGCTCGCCACGTTCGCGGCGTGCCCGCGCCGGGGTCGGGTGCTGGCGGCCAAGGCGTTGGTGGCCGGGTCGACCGTGTTCGGGACGGCCGCGGTCGCCTGTCTCGCCGCGCTGCTGCTCGCCCAGCCGCTGCTGCGCGGCCGCGGCTTCACCGCACCGGCCTACGCGGCCCCGCCGCTCGACGCCCTGCGGATGGTGCTCGGGACGGCCGCCGTGCTCGCCCTGCTCGCACTCATGGGGCTGGGGCTCGCAACGGCGCTGCGCCGGGGCGCGGCGGCGATCGGCCTCCTGGCGGCGGCGCTGTACGTGCCGGTGGTGCTGACGCCGCTGCTGCCGGCGGCGGTGGCCCGCTGGTGGCAGCGCTCGGGTCCGCTCGCCGGGCTCGCGGTGCAGCGCGTGCGCGAGACGGACGACGGGTTCCTGCTCCCCTGGCCCCGAACGCCCTGGCTCGGCCTCGCGATCCTGTGCGCGTGGGCGGCGGCGGCCCTGGTGGCGGGCTACGCGACGCTCCGCCGGCGGGACGCATGACCCCCGCCGCGCCGGGGCCTTTCCGCGCCGCGCCGGCCCCGCTCGCCGGCGCCTTCCGGGCCGAGTGGACGAAGCTGTGGACGCTGCGCTCCACCGCCGCCCTGCCCTTCGTCGCGGCGGCCGCGACGGTGGCCGTGTCGGCGTTCGTGTGCGCGGCGGCCGATCCCCGCACGGTCGCGTGTGCCGACGGCTGCGACCCGGCCCGGCTCGCGCTCTCCGGTGTCTACTGTGGACAGGCGGCGTTCGCGCTGCTGGGGGTGCTCGTGACGACCGGCGAGTACCGCACCGGCCTGATCACGTACACGCTGGCGGCCGTGCCGTGGCGGCCGGCGGCGTTCGGGGCGAAGGCGGCCGCGCTCCTGGCGGCGGTGCTGCCGGCCGCGCTGGTGGCGGTCGGCGGGGCGGTCACGCTCGGCCGGCCGCTGCTGGCGCACCACGGGTTCGCCGCCACGGGTGGCCGGGGAATCGGCGGGGCGCTGCTGCACCTGGTGCTCGTCGCGCTGCTCGGCCTGGGCGTGGCGGCGCTCCTGCGCGGGACGACCGCCGCGCTGACGGCCGTGCTGGCGCTGCTCTACCTGCCGCCCGTCGCGGCGCTCCTCCTCTCCGACGCCCGCTGGGCGGCGTGGGCCCCGTCCCCCACCGGACGGGGCCCGGCCGTCCTCGCGACGGTCACAACCGCCGCGCTCCTGCTCGGCGCGACGCGCTTCGCGCGGGGGGACCCGTCATGATCGGCACCTTTGGCACCCCGGTGTCTTCTCAGGTCACCCCGGTGCCAAACGTACCGATCATGGAAGATGGCGGCGTCGCGATCTACCCTGTGCGTCATGCCGCGCCGCCGCCGTGGGTTCCGCGCAGCCGCCGCCGTCCTCACCGCCCTGGTGACGTTCTCCACGCTGGCGTCGGTCTCGTCGTCCTCGGCCGCGCCCGAGCAGGGGCCGCCCGGCTCCGTCACGGTTCTGTCGTGGAACCTCTGCGCCGGCAACAACGCCGCCTGCCACTTCTACACGCACCGGGGCGCCCTGACCGGCACGGTGCGTGCGCGGATGCGGGCCAGCGGCGCGCAGGCGGCCATCTTCCAGGAGGTGTGCCGTTCGGTGGTCGGGCCGCTGGAGGAGGAACTCGAGCAGCACTACGGCCGAGGCTGGGACGTGCGCTTCGCCCCGATCAAGTTCAAGCGGGGCGACGATCCCGCCGCGGCGCCGGCCGTCCGCTGCGACCACGGCCGGGGTGACTACGGCATCGCGCTCGCCCTGCCGGAGGGCAGCACGCAGTGGAGCGTGCGCTACTTGCCGTCGCCGGAGGGCGAGGAGTGGCGGGTGGCGGCCTGCGCCACGGTTCCCGCGTGGCGGCTGCGGGTCTGCAACGCGCATCTGAGCTATGACGGCGACGATCCGACGTACGCGTTCCGCCGGCAGCAGCTGCCGGAGTATCTGGCCCACGTCGGCACCGAACGGGTCGTCTTCGGCGGCGACCTGAACCTGCGCCCCGACTCGCCGGAGATCGCCCCCGCGTACGGGTCGTTCGTGGAGTGCGCGCAGGCCGACCGGGCGGCGCCGCGCACGGGGCAGGGCACCCGCTACATGTCGGAACCGCCGGACGACGCCCGCACGGTGAAGATCGACTACCTCTTCACCGACGCGTCGGGCGGCCACGAGTGCGGCTCCCCCGAACGGGTCGTCACCGCCTCCGACCACCGTCCACTGTGGATGACGATGCGGCTGCCGTGAGCAGCGCGAACGCCCGCGGCGCGTAGGGCACTGCAAGTGGTGGGGAGTTGTACAGGTCAAAACCGCGCGATGACCTGCGTAACGCCCCACCACTTCGAGCGGCGGATCACCCCCGGACCCGGCAAGCGGAGCCGGAGCGGCGGGGCGCGCAGCCGCCCCGCCGTGGAGCGCAGCGGGCTCGGCGGGG
>NZ_BOPF01000059.1 GCF_016863615.1 Virgisporangium aliadipatigenens
GACGGTCCGCACCACGGCGGACCGTCGCAGAAAACTATCGTTTGAGCGGCTCGTCGACCTTGCGCAGACCCGCCCACCCGTAGGACTTGTACCGGGCGGCGGTCAGCAGCCCGATCATGCACGCGGCATTGGTGATCTCGCCGGAGAGCACCATGTCGACCGCCTCGGTGAGCGGCACGTGCCGCACCACCAGCCCGGCCTCCTCGTGCGTGCGCTCGTGCCGGTCCTCCTGCGGCACGTACGAGAGATCCCGCGCCAGGAACAGCCGGATCACCTCGTCCGAGCAGCCCGGGCTCGGGTTGGCGTCGACCAGCAGGTCCCACTGGGCGGCCCGCAGGTCGGCCTCCTCGGCCAACTCCCGCTTCGCCGCCTCCACCAGCGGCTCACCCTCGACGTCGATCAGCCCGGCCGGCAGCTCCCAGAGGCGGCGCCGCAACGGGTGGCGGTACTGACGGATCAGCGCCACCTCGCCGTCCTGGTTGATCGCGACCACGCCCACCGCGCCGATGTGGCGCAGGTAATCGCGTTCGGCCGTGTCACCGTCGGGCATCTTGACCTCGTCGGTGATCAGCCGGAACACCCTGTTGGCGGCACGCTCGGTGGTGTTCAACACCTCGTACCCCTTGACACTCATGACGCCGCCTCGCTTCGCTCCCCGGCGCCCTGAGACACAAGCGCACAGTGCCCCATGGTTCGCTCCCGCAAGCGTCCGCTCACTGCCGCCTCCCGCGCGAAGTCAAAAGACCGGGCTTCATCCTGGCATCCGCACCTGAGCCGGGACGGCAGAACCGTCAGGCTCGCCCGCGGTCCGCTCGTCGTCCGACAGTTCGGCCGGCGGCAGGTTGATCGGCAGCCGGTCCTGGGCCAGATACTCCACGGCCGCCCCCACGAACGCCGCGAACAGCGGGTGCGCCTTGTGCGGCCGGCTCTTCAGCTCCGGGTGCGCCTGGGTGGCGACGAAGAACGGGTGCAGGGCCCGGTCCAGTTCGACGAACTCGACCAGCCGGCCGTCCGGCGACGTGCCCGAGATGTTCAGCCCGGCCCTGGTCATCGCCTCCCGGTAGGAGTTGTTGACCTCGTAGCGGTGCCGGTGGCGTTCGCTCACGGAGGTGCTGTCGTACGCCTTGGCCACCAGCGAACCGGGCTCCAGCCGCGCCGGGTACGCCCCGAGCCGCATCGTCCCGCCCAGGTCGCCCTTGCCCGCGACGATGTCCTCCTGATCGGCCATCGTGGAGATCACCGGGTGCTTGGTGTCGGCGTCGAACTCCGCCGAGTTGGCCTCCGGCACGTCGCCCAGGTGGCGCAGCACCTCGATCGTCATGCACTGCAGCCCGAGGCAGAGGCCCAGCGTCGGGATGCCGTTCTCGCGGGCGTACCGGACGGCGCCGATCTTGCCCTCGATGCCCCGCACGCCGAACCCGCCCGGGACGACCACGCCGTGCACGCCGGAGAGCGCCGCCGCGGCCCCGGCCGGGGTCTCGCACGAGTCGCTGGGGACCCAGCGGATCTCCACCCGGGCCCGGTGCGCGAACCCGCCCGCCCGGATCGCCTCCGACACCGACAGGTACGCGTCGGGCAGGTCGACGTACTTGCCGACCAGCGCCACGGTGACCGTCTGGCGCGGGTGGTGAACCCGCTTGAGCAGGTCGTCCCAGCGCCGCCAGTCGACGTCCCGGAACGACAGGTTCAGCCGCCGCACCACGAACGCGTCGAGGCCCTCGTCGTGCAGCACCCGCGGGATGTCGTAGATGCTCGGCGCGTCCGGAGCGGCGATGACCGCTTCCCGGTCCACGTCGCAGTAGAGCGACAGCTTGTGCTTGAGCTTGTCCGGGATCTCCCGGTCGCTGCGGCACACGATCGCGTCCGGCTGGATACCGATGTTGCGCAGCTGGGCGACCGAGTGCTGGGTCGGCTTGGTCTTCAGTTCCCCGCTCGGCGCCAGGTAGGGCACCAGCGACACGTGCAGGAAGAAGCAGTTCTCCCGGCCGATGTCGTGGCGGATCTGCCGGATCGCCTCGAGGAACGGCAGCGACTCGATGTCGCCGACCGTGCCGCCGACCTCGGTGATCACCACGTCGGGGATGAGCCCGCCGTCCGGCTCCGCCATCGCCCGGATGCGCGCCTTGATCTCGTTGGTGACGTGCGGGATGACCTGCACCGTGTCGCCGAGATACTCGCCGCGGCGCTCCTTGGCGATGACCGCCGAGTAGACCTGCCCGGTGGTGACGTTGGCGTTGCCGGAGAGATCCCGGTCGAGGAACCGCTCGTAGTGCCCGATGTCCAGGTCGGTCTCGGCCCCGTCGTCGGTGACGAAGACCTCGCCGTGCTGGAACGGGTTCATGGTGCCAGGGTCGACGTTGAGATACGGGTCGAGCTTCTGCATCACCACCCGTAGTCCCCTGGCACTCAGCAGGTTGCCGAGCGACGATGCCGTCAGCCCTTTGCCGAGTGAGGAGGCGACGCCTCCGGTGACGAAGATGTGCCTGGTCGTCCTAGCCGTTGAGGCCAATGCCGCTCCCGTGGTGTCCGCACGTAGGTGGTGAAGGGTGGGACCGCGGTCCACGGGATTTCACAGTAACACCAGCACCGCCCGTGGTCGCGCGACACTGCCCTTCAGGCCGCGTGTCGAAGTGGTCGGTCGAGCCGAGGCGAGGCTCAGGCGTCGTCTGGGTGAGCGCCGGGCGCGCCCGATACCGGTGTCGTATCCGGGTGTGACCGGCGTGCGGCCAGGCGGCGTCTGAGTCCGCCGCAGGCCGGCCAGCCACTTCGACACACGGCCTAAACGGGTAGGCGCTCCCTGATCGGGCGATCCGGGGTCGTTCCGATGCGCACCCGCAGCAACGCCAGAACGGTCAACGGCAGCACCACGGCGAGCGCGGCACCGAGGACGTTCAGGCCCACGCCGTCGACCACGCCGGCGAGCAGCGACGCGACCACGGTCCCGGCGAACGCCCCCCGCACGGCCGGGAAGAGCCCGAACACCCGCCGCAGCCCGCCCCACGCGCGCACCTGCGCCAGCCACAGGAACGCCACCCCGCCGATCACCAGCAGCGTCAACGGGCTGGTCAGCGTGGTGACCACGCTCGAGGCGCCGTTGCGGTTGACGACCAGCCCGGAGGTCCCGTCGCCGATGTGCGCGAGGAACCGCCCCACGCTGCCGCGCCGGTCGACGGGACGGTTCAGATCGATCAGCGCGAACGCCACCGTCAGCGCCGACGCGGCGACCACCGCCCAGGAGAGCCGGCGGCCGGTGAGCCACCCGCCCGAGGACATGGCCGCGGCGACGCACACGCCCGCCGTGAATCCGACAGCGCCGCCGGCGTCGGCCCCGAAGTGCGGGCTACCGACCGTGACGACCGCCACGGTGCCGATCACGGCCACCACCACCGGCCGCCACGACCGGCCGACGCGTTGGGCCACGCTCGCCGCGGCGAACAGCACCGCACCGACGAACACGCCCAGCCCGATCGTGCCGATGCCGGTGTAGCGGCCGCCGGCGAGGGCGGAGTAGCCGGTGACGCCGTCGAGTTGCAGCCGCGCGCCGGTGAGCACGTCGACCCCGACCGCGAACGCCACCGCACCGGTGACCCCGCCGAGCGGCCCGAGCGCGCCGCTCCCCCGGGTCAGCCGCACGGTCGCGGCCGTCACCAGGCCCAGCACCGCCGCGAAGATCAGCACGAAGCTCAGCCCGGGTCGACTCGCCCGCCACCAGGGGACGATGTCGGTCACCATCGCCGCCGGAACGGCCACCGCCGCGGCGGTCAGCGCCCAGCAGACCCGTTCGTCGACGGTGTCCCGCCGCAGCATCAGGAACACCAGCACGAACAGGACCAGCTGCGCCACGGTCAGCCCGGCGAAGAAGAGCGTCGACACGCGTCGCTGTGCCCCGGCGAGCCGGTCGGCGTCGGCGAGCCGCCCCACCGCGTCGTCCACGTCGGTCGGCCGGCCCGCGCTCGGGTTGGCGGCGGCGCCGACGAACAGCTGCCCCGGCACCGGCCGCCCCAACGCCCGCAGCGCGGTCGGCGCGAGGTCGATCAGCCGCACGTACCCTTCCCGCCCGGTCGACGGCGAACTGAGCCACCCCGGCCCGAACCCCGGCCCCTGCGCCACCACCACGTGCAGCCGGGACGCGTCGCCGGTGTCCGACAGCCCCGCGACGATCACCAGCGAACGTTCCGGCCGGGTGGCGAGCACCGCCGCGAGCACCGCGTCGGCCTGCCGGGCGGCGACGATCCGTTCGGTGCCCTCGCCGTCGATGGTGCCGAGGTCGACGAAGGAGAGCACGCACGCGTCGAGCAGTTCGCGCATGCCGGGCCCGGCCTCGGGGGCGTACCGGTCGATCCGCCCGAACGGCCGCGCCGCCGCCACCGCCGCGCCGGGCCCGACCGCGGCCGTGCAGCGCGCCGACTCCGACAGGGCGCCGAGTTCGACGCCGGCGGTGTGTTCCTTGTTGTCCTCGACGATCGCGTCGTGCTCCGACTTGTCGAGTTTCGCCCCGGCGTCGGTGCGCACCAGCGTCGGATACGTCAGCGGGCACACCCCGTCGACCGGGTCCGGCCCACCGCGCGCGTAGTTGCCGGCGCCGAGGGTCAGCCACCCGTCGACCGGGCACGTCGGGCTGCGCCCGGAGCGGACGGTGAGCGCCCCGACCGACCCCTTGCGCGCGAACGCCCACAGCGTCGGCGTCTCCACCGGCGACACGTCGTCCCAGCGCAGCCCGGGCGCGCCGACGAGGATGACGCGTTCGGCGGAGTCGAGCACCGGTTCGGCGCTCGGCTGCGGCAGCAGCGACAGCATCCCGATCAGGGCCGCGCCGAGCGCGATGAGGACCGGCAGCATCCGCTTCACGGCGCGAGCTCCCGGTAGACCCCCAGCACCTGTGCGACCGTCCCGGCCTCCGTCGGCCAGCTCCTCGCCGTTTCCAGGCTTTTTTGATGGAACATCCGAAGTCGGGCCGGATCGCCCAGAAGGTCGTCGACGGCGTGTGCCAGGGCCACGGCGTCGCCGGCCGGGATCCACACGGCGGCGTCGCCCACCAGCTCGGGCAGCCCGCCGACGCGCGTGGCGACCAGCGGCACACCGGCCCGCAGCGCCTCCTGCGCGAACAGCTGCCGCGCCTCCCAGTCGCTGGCTACCACGGCCAGGTCGGCCGCGCCGAGCAGATCGTTGACGTCGTCCCGGTGCCCGGCGAGCACCACGGGCGCGTTGGTCTGCGCGATCCGCGCGGCGAGAACGTCGTGTTCGGGCCCGCTCCCCGCGATCACCACGACCGGCTTGCTCGTCATCCGGACGGCGGCGTCGATGAGCACGTCGTGCCGCTTCTGCGGATGCAACCGCCCCACGCACAGCACCAGCGGCCGCCCCTCGGCCACCCCGAACTCCGCCCGCACCGCCTCCCGGCCCCGGGACGGCGGCGGCAGGTCGGGCGCGGCGACGGGCGCCAGCCGCACGTCCCGCCCGCCGAGGGCACGCACCCGTTCGACAAGGTCGCTGGAGGCCCCGAGGGTCACGTCGGCGGCCCGCGCCACGTACCGCTCCGGCGGCCCGAGCAGCAGCCTGCGCAGCCCGGACCCCATGACCTGGTTGTGCCAGGTGACGACGAACGGCAGCGTCCTGCCCCGGGCGAGGCCGGCGACCAGCCCGGCGCGCAGCCCGTGGGCGTGCAGCACCTGCGGCCGCGTCGCGGCGATCCCCCGGCCCAACGCCCGCACGGCGAGCGCGTCCCTCGGCTGCGGCGTGGCCGGGATCTCCACCGGCACGAACCCGGCCCCGAGCCCGGCGAACCCGAAGTCCCGGCCGGTCGCCGCCGGCCCGAACACGGTCACCTCGACCCCGTCCGCGACCAGTCCCGCGGCCAGCGAGGCGAGGTGCCGCCCGACCCCGCCGGTACTGGAGGCCAACACCAGCCCCACCCGTGCCACCACGCCGCGTCTCTCCCCCGGGTCGTCGTTGTCGCCTGCGAACCTACCGGCTCCACACCCCCGCCCCGCGCGGCACGTCCACCCGTTTGGTCCCCCACGCCCCGCCGATCTTGCAGTTGTGGCGCCCGACGTGCCCGAGTTCGCTCCGCTATGCGCCCACCACAACTGCAAGATCGGCGTGCGAGGGGTTCACGGCGCGTCGGCCGGCGCGGGCTCGGCGGGGCGGGTGCGGCGCACGCGGCGCAGGAGTCCCGCCGCCGGTGGGCCGAGGTCGCGGCGGTCGAGCAGGTAGGCGACCGCCAGGAAGCCCGCCGTCGCGAGCAGCGCGCCCACGGTCCCGTGCGCGATCGCGCCCGGCACGGAGCCGTTCGGCTCGACGACGGTGCGCGCGGCGAAGGCCAGGCCGACCCCGACAGCCGCCCCGGCGATCCCGGCGGCGAAGGCGCGCGGCGCCCCGTCGAGGGCGTCGCGGCCGGCTGCCCGGTACACCGCCGCGAGCAGGAGCACACCGAGCACGAGCATGCCGACGGTGTTCCCGCCGGCGAGCGCCGCCACCCGGTCCGCCACCGGCAGCCCGAACGCCAGCGCCAGCGCCGCCCCGGCCGCCACCGCCCAGCCGACCGCCGTGGCGGCGGCCGCCGCTCCGGGCGCCTGCCGGGCATACAGCACCCGCGAGAGCAGCGCGAACAGGCCGTAGCCCACCAACCCCGGGGCGAACGCGATCATGGCGGCGGAGAGGGCGGTGGGCTCCGGGCGTTCCCGCGAAAGGGAGGCGAGGACGACGGCGGCGTCGGGGGCCACGGAGATCAGCACGGCGGACCCGAACGCCCCCGCGAGCAGCACGGCCCGCAGCGCCCGCGCGGTCACCCGCCCGAACCCGGCCCGGTCGCCGGTGGCGTGCCGCTGCGCCAGCTCGGGGAACGCCGACGTCGCGACCGGCACCGCCAACACCGCCCACGGCAGCAGGAACATCGTCTGCGCCAGGTTGTACAGCACCACCGACCCGGGCGGCCCCCCGTAGGCCAGGACGACGACCAGCGCGAGCCCGGCCTGCTGCGTGCCGACGGTCACCGCGCCGGCCACCGCCAACCGGCGCACCGGCCCGGCCACCTCGCCGAGCGCGAAGCCCGGCCGCAGCCCGACGCCCAACCGCCGAACCGGCACCACCAGGCACAGCGTCAGCACCGCCACGGCGAGCGTGGTCCCGCCGGCGAGCACCGTCAGCCCACCGGGTCCCACGGCGTCCACGCCCGGCGCCCGGCCGGCGACAGCCGCGAACGCGAGATAGGCGCCCGAGACGGTGATGCTCGACAGCAGCGGCGCGATCACCGGCCACGCGAACCGCCGATGCGCCTGCAGCAGCCCGGTCAGCACGATGCCCGCCCCGTACAGGGGCAGCTGCGGGGCGAAGATGCGCAGCATGTTCACGCCGAGCGCCCGCTCCGTGGGGTCGGCCCCGGACGCGACGAGCGACACGATCGGCCCCGCCGCGAACGCCACCACCACCGCCACCGGCACCAGCAGCGCCAGCACCCAGGTCAGCAGGGCGCCGGCGGTGGCGGCGACCCGTTCGCGGTCCCCGGCGGCCAGCGGCGCGGCGATCACGGGCACCACGAGCGAGGCGAGCGCACCGCCGGCGACGATCTCGAAGACGATGTTCGGCACGGTGTTGACCGCCTGGTACACGTCACCGAGCGGGCCGGCGCCCACCGCCCAGGTGAAGACCAGGATCCGCCCGAACCCGGCGAGCCTGCTGAGCAGCGTGAGCCCGCCGATGAGCGCGGCGGCGGACCCGAACTTCACGCGGCTCTCCTGAAAGATCGTCACTTTTACGGGAAGGCGTTCCCGGGGGACACCCTTCCGTAGCACGTAGCGATCTTGCGCGCGGGGTCGGCCCGGGGTCAGCCGGAGCGGCGGCCCAGGCGGTCCAGTGCGCGCAACGGCGGCGTGTTCTCGATGACCTTGGTGAAGCTGACCTTCTCACTGGCGGCCGTCAACCCGACCACCCCGGCCAGCAGCGCCAGCCGCGCCTTCCGCCCCGAACGGGCAGCCAGCGCGGTACCCAGCACGGCGCCCAGGGCGTTGGCGCCGGCGTCGCCGAGCATCGTGCGTTCGCCCAGGTCATCGGGAAGGGCGGCGGCGGCCGCACCCGCCGCGGCGGCGGCGACCGGCGCACCGGGGCCCGCCACGGCGAGCGGCGCCCCCACCATGAGGCCGACCTTGAGCGCCCGGCCGGGCCGCAGGTCGAAGAGGTTGAACAGGTTGGCGGTCCCGGCGATCAGCGCCCCGGAGACGGCGACGTCGGCGACCGCCCCGGCGATCGACCGCGGCACCCCGCTCCCACGCGCAGCGCGGTCCTCGGCGCCCCGGCGGCCCGCGCTCGACAAGGCGCCGCCACGGCGGCCCGCCCCGCGCCCGGCCGGCACACCGACGCCGCGCCCGAAGGCTCCCCGGGCGGCCGACCTCCCCGCGCCGCTCCCGAAGGCTCCGCGACCGGCCGGCGCACCGGCCCCCGCGGCCGCACCGAAGCCCCGCGCCCGGCGGTGCTCCAGCAGCGCGGCGGCGGCGAGCCCCGCGGCCCCGATCCCGGCGATCTTCACGAGGCCGGTGGTGACCCGCCCCTCCCGCAACGCCCTGAGATGCCCGCGGAAGCCCTTGGCCCCGCCGTGCTCCGGCCGCGCCCCCACGATGTCGTCGTAGGCCCCGACCGCCCCGGCGCCCAGGCCGGCGATCGCGGCGGCCGCGCCGACCGGTCCCCCGGCGACGGCGGCGGCGACCCCGGCCCCGGCGGCGAGTCCGATCCCGCCAGCCAGGCTCACCTCGTGGCCCCGGAAGTTGGTGCGGGCGAGCGCCTCCCGGTAGTCGGGCACGCTGAGCACACCCCGGACGGCGGCCTGCGCGGCGAACGCCCCCACCACAGCGGAGATCAGCCGACCCCGCCCACGCCGCTTCGTCTTCCCGGCGAGCGGCCTACGCGCCATGACCCGCACCGACCCCGGACCTCGCGGGAAGCTCAGGACCCATTGCGCGCCCCCGCCAGGCGCGGCAGCAGCGACGTCGCGCCCCCGCCCAGTCCGTAGTGACCGGCCTGCCCGTCGAGCTGCTCCTTCAGCGCCAGCAACGTCGCCACCCGCCCCTTCGGCGAGGCCACGTAGTCGACCGTGGAGACCTGCTTGACCAGCGTCGCGTCGTCCCGGATCGCGGCGAGCAGGTTGCCGTCGCCGCCGGTCCCGCTGCCGGCGACCACGATCGGACCCGCCTTGTCGAACTGCTCCACGAACGTCTTCAGGGCCGCGTTGAGCTTCGCGCCCTCCTTGTCGGCGTACGGGTTGCCGGTCAGCACGAGCGTGACCTCGGCCGGCGCGGTCGGCTCCGGCGCCGGCGTCACGAACGCGCCGTTGGTGTAGCCGGAGAGCACCTTGCGCCGGTCGTCGGCCGGGATCGCGGCGGGCCGGTCGAGCAGCACGGCGCCGAGCAGCGCGGCGGAGGTCTCCACGCCGTTGCTGTTGGACGGCAGGCCGGTGACGCTCGTCGGCTGCACGAGGTCGCCCAGTTCCAGCAGGGCCTGGTTGCTGCCCGGCTCGACGAACTTCTTCTGCAGGGTCAACCGGCCGGTGATCTTCGCGCCGTTGGTGGTGAGCGCGGTGGTGATGCCGTCCACGTACGCCTTGTCGACCTCGGAGGTGGTGACCAGCAGAACGCGGCGGTTGACCAGCTTGTCGGCGACCATGTACGGCATTGCGTCGGTGGCCCACTGCTCCTCCTGCTCGGCCGCCTCCTTGAGGTCGTCGAGCTGGGTGCGATACGCGTCGTTCTGCTTGCGCATGCTGCTGACCTGGTCGGACAGCTCCTCGGCGGCGGGCCCGTTGAACGCGGCCGTCCCGACCACCAGCCCGAGGGCCACCGCGAGGAAGACCGCCGTCAGCGACACGACGTGGTACCGAAAGTTGATCACGAAACCGGCCTAACGCGTCGGGTGAGCTACGAGAAGAGCTCGAACATCAAGTTGTCCCACCACTCGGCCAGGACCCCGAGGTAGGCCTTGCTCATGGTGGACATCGCCACCGCGGCCCCCATCGCGACGATCGCGGAGAGCACCAGCAGCACCAGGGAGGACGTCGACAGATTCTGCCGGTACAGCCGGCTCACCCCCTTGGCGTCGACCAGCTTACCGCCGACCTTGAGCCGGGTGATGAACGTGGATGCCGCACCGCCGCGTCCCTTGTCCATGAACTCGACGAGCGTGTAGTGCGTGCCCACCGCCACGATGAGCTCGGCGCCCTTGTCGTCGGCGAGCAGCATGGCGATGTCCTCGCTCGTGGCCGCCGCCGGGAACGTCATCGCCGGCACACCCAACTGCTGCACCCGGGCCAGCCCCGGCGCGCGCCCGTCGGGGTAGGCGTGCACGATGACCTCGGCGCCGCAGCGCAGCACGTCGTCGGAGACCGAGTCCATGTCACCGATGATCATGTCGGGCGTGTAACCGGCCTCGACCAGGGCGTCGGCCCCGCCGTCCACCCCGATGAGGACCGGCTTGAACTCCCGGATGTACGGCCGCAGCACGTCGATGTCGGCCTTGTAGTCGTAGCCGCGCACGACGATGAGGCAGTGTCGCCCGTTGATACGCGTCTTGACGTCCGGCACACCGACGCCGTCGAGGAGCAGGTCCCGCTCCTGCTTGAGGTACTCCATCGTGTTGGCGGTGAACGCCTCGAGCTGCACCGACAGGCCTTCACGCGCCGCCGCCATGGCCTCTGCCACGGTCTCGGCGTCGTGCCGGCGACCCTCGGCAACCGGCTCGTCACCGGAGAAGACCTTGTCCCCTTCGATGCGAACGCCGTCGCCCTCGCGCAGCTTCTCGAACAGCTCGTCGCCGAGGTCGTCGATGAGCGGCACGCCGGCCTGGATCAGCACCTCGGGACCGAGGTTGGGGTAACGGCCGGAGATCGACGGCTTCGCGTTGAGCACCGCGGCGACCCCGACGGCCACGAGCGAGTCGGCGGCCACGCGGTCGAGGTCTACATGGTCGATGACGGCGATGTCACCCGGGCGCAGTCGCCCCACCAGCCGCTTGGTGCGCCGGTCGAGGCGCGCGGTGCCGGCCAGTTCGCCCGCCTCGGCGGGCCTGTTCCGTCGCAAGGAAGGAAGACGCATCGTGAACCATCCTGGCACGCCGGAGCGAATCCGCTCAGCATGACTCGCACCCTGTGACCGAAATGTTCTTAACAGTGGGCTTTATGGCTTAACGTGCTGCTTTCTCCCGGCTCGCCACCGCCAACAGCTCCTCGGCGTGCGCGATGCCCAGGTCCGAGTCCGGCATACCGGCCAGCATCCGCGCCAACTCGCGCGCCCGGTCGGTGTCCTCGACCCGCTGCACGCCGCTCGTCGTGACCGCCCCGCCGGTGTCCTTGACCACCACCAGATGCCGGTCCGCGAACGCCGCCACCTGCGGCAGGTGCGTCACCACCAGCACCTGGTGATCACGCGCCAACCGGCTCAGCCGCTTGCCGATCTCGACCGCCGCACGGCCGCCCACCCCGGCGTCGACCTCGTCGAACACCAGCGTCGGCGGGCCGCCCACCCCGGCGAAGACGACCTCGATGGCCAACATCACCCGGGACAGCTCGCCACCGGAGGCGCCCTTCTGCAGCGGCAGCGGCGGCGCACCCGGATGGGCCAGCAGCCGCAGCTCCACGTCGTCGGCGCCGTCCGGCCCCACGCCGGTCTCCCGACCCTCGACGGTCAGCACCGGCGGATTGGCCGGCTTCGGCGAGATCACGAACTGCACCCGCGCGTGCGGCATCGCCAACCCGGCCAGCTCGGTGGTGACCGCCTCGCTGAACCGGTCCGACGCCTCGCGCCGCGACGCCGACAGCTTCCCGGCCAGCTCCGCGACCTCGCCGGCGAGCCGGATCCGCTCCCGGTCCAGCTCCTCCAGCAGCTCGTCGGAGGTGTCCAGCTCGGCGAGCTTGGCCTTGGCCCGCTCGGCCCACTCGATGACGCCGTCGACATCCTCGGCGTACTTGCGGGTCAGCCCGCGCAGCGCGGCCCGCCGCTCGTAGACCGCCTGCAGGCGGGCCGGGTCGGCGTCCAGATTGTCCAGGTAGCCGGCCAGCTCGAGCGCCACGTCGGCGACGAGCGTGCCCGCCTCCTCCAGCCGGCCGGCCAGGTCGCCGAGCGACTGGTCGACGCCCGACTGGCCCTCCAGCGTGCGGCGGGCCGTCGAGATCATCCCGCTGGCGTCCGGCGAGTCGTCGCCGCTGCCGGCGATCGCCAGGTACGCGACCTGCGCGGCGGTGCGCAGCCCCTCGACGTGCTCCAGCCGCTGCGCCTCCGCCTTGAGCGCGTCGTCCTCGCCCGCCTGCGGATCGACCCGGGTGATCTCGTCGAGGCCCAGCCGCAGCAGGTCGGCCTCCTGGTTGCGCTCGCGGGCGGTGCGCCGGCGGTTGTCCAGGTCGTCGCTGACCGCGCGCCACTGCCCGTACCGCTCGGCGTAGCCCTCCAGCAGTTTCTCGTGCGCCTCGCCGGCGAAGCGGTCCAGCGCGCCGCGCTGCTCGGCCGGACGCAGGAGCCGCAGCTGGTCCGACTGGCCGTGCACGGCCACGACCGCTCCGCCCACTTCGGCGAGAACGGCCACCGGCGCCGCGCGCCCACCGACGTGCGCGCGGGACCGGCCCTCCGCGGTCACCGTGCGGCTGAGCAGCACCGTCCCGTCGTCGTCGACCTCGCCGCCGGCCTCGACCACGCGTGCCTGCACACCCGGCCCGATGGCCCCGGCCAGCCGTAACCGGCCCTCGACCACGGCACGACCCGGGTCGGCCCGCACCCGCCCACCGTCGGCGCGACCGCCGAACAGGAGGTTGAGGCTGGTGACGACCATGGTCTTTCCGGCCCCGGTCTCACCCGTGATGACGGTGAGGCCGGGCCCCAAGGGCAGCGTGGCGTCCGAGATGACGCCCAGTCCGGTGATGCGGAGCTCCTCCAGCACGCCCAGCACACTAACCCCGGGGTATGACAGCTCGCTCGTGGCGCCCCGCTCGCACCGCCCGGTTTCCGCCGATCTTGCAGTTCTGGCGCGGACAAAACGGGGCGAACCAAAGCTCGCCGGGCTCAGCCCGCCGTCGGCGGCTTCGACCGCAAGCGCCACCCGTCCACCGGCAGCCCGAACTTCGCCACCAGCCGATCCGTGAACGGGTCCCGCTTGAGGCGCACCACCCGCACCGGCACGTCGCCCTGCCGCACGGTCACCACGGCGCCCGGCGTGAGGTTGAACACCCGCCGCCCGTCGCACGAGGCCAGCGCCGAGGTCGTGTACGGCGCCACGGTGATCGAGATCGTCGACTCCGGAGCGGTGATCAACGGTCGGCTGAACAGCGCGTGCGCACTGATCGGCACCAGCAGCATCGCCTGCACGTCCGGCCAGACCACCGGCCCGCCCGCCGAGAACGCGTAGGCCGTCGACCCCGTCGGCGTCGCCACCACCACGCCGTCGCAGCCGTACCGGGACAGCGGCCGGCCGTCCACATCGACCATCACCTCGAGCATGCGTTCCCGCGCGCTCTTCTCCACGGACACCTCGTTGAGCGCCCACGAACGCGCGGTCACCTGCCCGTCGCACTCCATCAGCACGTCCAGCGTGAACCGCTCGTCGACGGTGTAGTTTCGCGCCACCACGTCCCGCACGGCGGAGTCCAGGTCGGCGATCTCCGCCTCGGCGAGGAACCCGACCTTGCCCAGGTTGATCCCGAGCAGCGGCACCTTGGCCGGCCGGGCCAGTTCGGCCGCGCGCAGGAACGTGCCGTCCCCGCCCAACGCGAACACGATCTCCGTGCCCTCGGCCGCGTGCCGCCCCTGAACCGGCACCACCCCCGGCAGGTCCAGCTCGCCCGCCTCCTCCGCCATCACCCGCACCAGGAACCCGGCCTTGATCAGGTCGGCGGCCACGGTCCGGGCGTGCGAGGTGCTGCGCTGACGGCCGGTGTGCGTGACGAGAAGCGCCTCACGGTCAGCCATTGACGGCGGCCTCCACCAGCGCGGGGTCGACCGCGGGCGCACCGCGCCGCAGCCACAGGAAGAACTCCACGTTGCCGGAGGGCCCGGGCAGCGGGCTGCGCGTCACGCCGGCCACGCCGAACCCGAGCTCGGCCGCGCTCGACGCGACCGACAGCACGGCTTCCGCGCGCAGCGCGGGCTCCCGCACCACCCCGCCGGGTCCGACCCGGCCCTTCCCGACCTCGAACTGCGGCTTGACCATCGGTACCAGATCTCCCGTGGTGCATTCGGCTAGTGCCGGCAGGACCAGCCGCAGCGAGATGAACGACAGATCGGCCACGGTCAGCTCCGCCGGCCCGCCGACGGCGTCGGCGGTGAGCGTACGCACGTTAGTACGCTCGAACAGGCGCACCCGTTCGTCGGTCCGCAACGACCAGGCCAACTCACCGTATCCGACATCCACGGCCACCACCTCGGACGCACCGCGCCGCAGCAGCACGTCGGTGAAGCCGCCGGTGGACGCGCCGGCGTCCAGGCAACGCCGGCCGGTCACGCTCAATCCCGCGGCGGCGAAGTCGTCGAGCGCGCCGGCGAGCTTGTGGCCGCCCCGCGACACGTACTCGGGGCCGTCGCCGACGATGCGCACCGGGTCGGCCGGGTCGACCATGGCGGCGGGCTTGAGCGTCACCAGCCCGCGCACCTCGACCCGCCCGTCGGTGACGAGTTCCGCGGCCTGCTCACGGGAGCGGACGAGGCCGCGCCTGACCAGTTCCTTGTCGAGGCGGTTGCGTCGCGCCATCCGGCCCGGTCAGCGCTCCTCGTCCAGCTCGGCCAAGGTCTCGTGGAGTTCGCGGTGCACGTGGGTGTAGCCGGCGATCTGGTCGGCCGGCGGCCGCGACGCGACGCGTTCCAGCTCCGCCATCGCGGCGTCCACGCGCGGGTGGCCGGTGGCCTCGCCGTCGCTCACTGCGCGCCGCCCGTGGACTTCCGCGGGGCCGCCTTCTTGACCGGCAGCTGCGCCGAGGCGGGCCCGGCGGTGGTCTTCTTCGCGACGGCCTTCTTCGCGACCGTCTTCTTCACCGGCGCGACCTTCGCCGCGGCGTCGGCCTTGGCGGTGGTGCCGGTGGCGGCGGTGGGCACGACCTCCACGGTGGCGAGGGGTTCCGCCGAACCGGGCGCCTTCTTCGCCACGACCGCCTTCTTCGCCACGGTCTTCTTGGCGACCGTCCGCACGGGTGCGCCGACCCCGGTCGCCGCCGCGACCTCGACCCGCGCCTCCTCGGCCGACTTCTGCGCGGCCGCCGTCGTCTCCCGGGTCGCGAGCTGCGCCTCGAGGTCCTTGACCCGGGATTCCAGCGTCGCGACCTCCTCGGCCTTCGCGAGACCCACCCGTGCGAGCGCCCGATCCAATTCCGATCGAACGACCTGCGTCAGCTGCTCGCGGTTGGCCACACCGGCCTTGAAGAGCTCATCGGCGAACGCCTGCACCTGTTCGGCCGTCGCACCGCCCTTGCCGAGGAACTGCTTGGCGACCTTCGTCGCCCGCTTCCGGGACGCCTCGGTCATCCCGAGCACGATCTCCGCGTACGCGCGCCAGGCGTCCTGCCGCATGAGCGCCTCCTCTCGTAAGGCCACCACGCTACCCAGAGCCGATGCCGTCGTGTGCGGTAGCGTTCGAGATCCTCCCACGCCGACCTTCGAGGAGATCCCCGTGGCCACGCTGGACGAATGCCGCACCGCGCTGGAGCAGCTCTCGGCGAAGTTCGCCGCGAGCGGCAACAAGGTCGACCTCGACCGCTCCCTGGGGTGCACACTCACCGACCTGGGCACCGGTTTCCACGGCCGGCTCAAGGACAGCCGCATCCAGGACCTCGCCGACGGCGACGACCCCAACGCCAAGATCCGCCTGATCATCGGCAGCGACGACCTGGTGGGCCTGGCCAACGGCACGCTGGACGGCGGCAAGGCGTTCCGGGACGGCCGCCTCAAGGTCAAGGCGGGCGTGTTCGACCTGCTCAAGCTCCAGAAGCTGCTGTAGCCCCCGCGCTCCTCCCGAGCTACTCGGACTTCCCGAACTCCTCGAACGGGACGGCCGAGTCGTCGAAGAGCCCGCCGAGATCGGGCGCCACGAACGTCGGCCGGTGCTCCGGCGGCACGTCCCGCAGATCCTCGGGCCGCGTGACGCCGGTCAGCACCAGCAGGCTGTCCATGCCGGCCCGGTTGGCGCCCTCGATGTCGGTGTCCAGCCGGTCGCCGACCACGATCGGCCGCTGCGCGCCACGCAGCCGCGCCGCGTCCTCGAACAGCGCCG
This sequence comes from Virgisporangium aliadipatigenens, assembly GCF_016863615.1. GTDB lineage: Bacteria > Actinomycetota > Actinomycetes > Mycobacteriales > Micromonosporaceae > Virgisporangium > Virgisporangium aliadipatigenens. The sequence continues at coordinate 16,225 of NZ_BOPF01000059.1, forward strand.
GCTCCGGCTTGCCCACCACCAGATCGGGCTGCCGGCCCACGGCGGTGGCCAGGGCGGCGACGAGCGCCCCGTTCCCCGGCAGCGGGCCGCGCGGCGACGGCAGGGTCCGGTCCCCGTTGGTGGCGATCCAGAGCGCCCCGCCCAGCACGGCGACGCAGCCCTCGGCGAGCTGCTTCCAGCCGACCTCCGGCCCGTATCCCTGCACCACGGCGACCGGCTTCTCATCAGCCGACCGAACGGCCACCAACCCCACGTCGGTCACCTCGTCGGCGAGGGCGTCGGCGCCCACGATCAGCACACGGCTCCCGGCCTCCAACCGCGCGGCCAGCACCCTGGCGGTGGCCTGCGCGGCGGTGATCACCTCATCGGCGTCGGCCGGCGCGCCGAGCCCACTGATCAGCTCGGCAACGGCCGGCGCGCGGCGCGACGCGTTGTTGGTGGCGTAGGCGACGCCCGCGCCCCGCTCCCGCAGCCGCCGCAGCGCCGGCACCGCCCCCGGAACCGCCTCGCTGCCGACGTAGACCACCCCGTCGAGGTCGAACACGAACAGGTCGTACCGGTCGACCAGCGCGTCGCTCATTTACTCGTCCCCGCCGGTGAACCGCACCGCCAGCCCCGCGGCGCCGCCGGCGGTCGTGCCCGCGACCCCGTTGGTCCGCCCGTCGGCCGCACCGTCGCGTGCCACGGACCCGTCCGCGTCGCCACGTGCCGCCCCGGCCGGCACGTCGCCGGCCCGAACGTCCCGGTCCTCGGGGTCGTCGTCATCGGCATCATCGTCTTCATCGTCGGCCCAGTCGTCGTCGATGTCGTCGCTCAGCCCGTCGACCGCCCCACCCGCGACATCCCCGTCGTCATCGGCGTCATCCGCGTCTACGGCGTCATCGGCGTCGGCGTCGGCCAACTCGTCGACCGGCCCGTCGACGTCGTCATCGTCGTCGGTGTCGTCGTCCAACTCATCGACGGGACCGTCGTCAAAGCCGTCCTCGTCCTCGGAGCCGTCCTCGTCGTCGACGTCCAACTCATCGACCGGCCCGTCGACATCGTCCTCGTCGGCGTCGTCGTCCAACTCATCGACGGGACCGTCGTCAAAGCCGTCCTCGTCGTCCTCGTCCTCGTCGTCCTCGTCGTCGTCGTACTCGTCGACCGGAGCGTCGCTGTCCTCGTCTTCGTCGTCGTCCTCGTCGTCGTCGTACTCGTCGACCGGAGCGTCGCTGTCCTCGTCGGCGTCGAGGTCGTCCTCGTCGTCCGACTCCCCGACCGGCCCGTCCGCGGATGCGCCCGCGTCGGAGTCGCCCCCGGCCGCCGCCTCGGACGGCGCGTCGGACTCGTCGTCGTCCTCGTCTTCCAGCACCACGCCGTCGAGTTCGAGGAGGCGTTCGGCGGCGTCGGTGACCAGGTCCGCGTCGGCCTCGGCCGCCCGCGCGAACCACGCCCGCGCCTCGTCCCGCCGTTCCGCCGCCAGCAGCGCGTCGGCGTAGGCGTACCGCAGCCGCGCAACCCAGGGCAGGTCGTCGTTCTCGAGGTCCGGCAGTTGCAGCATCGCCACGGCGGCCGCCGTCTGGCCCATGTCGCCACGCGCACCGGCGGCGACCATGAGCAGTTCGACGGCCTCGTCGGGCTCCAGGCTGCCGGGCGTGGTGTTCCGGTAGATGTCGACGGCCTTCTCCGGCCGGCCCAGCGCGCGTTCGCAGTCGGCGATCACGGCCAGGTGGGTCTGCTTGCCGGCGATCCGGTGGTAGGTACGCAGTTCGGTGATGGCGGTGGCCCACTCGCCGGAGTGGTACGCCGCGATGCCGACGGCTTCCCGCACGGACGCGAGCCGGGACGCCTTGCGCCGGGCCACGAGCGCGTGCGCCAACGCCACCTCGGGATCCTCGTCGAGCAGGTGCCCGCTGGCGACGAGCCGCTTGGCGACGTCGGCGGCGACGATCGGGTTCAGCGAACGCAGCTCCTGGCGAACCTGCGGGTCCAGCTCGCGCGGATCGATGTCCTCCGGCAGGTCGAGATCCCGCGTGACGGCCTCGTCGGGGGCTTCGGCATCCGCCTCAGCGGCGCCGTGCGGTCGCCCGTCGGCGAGGCTGTCGTCGCTTCGCTCCCGCCACGGCCGCCCCTCGGAACGCCCGCCCGGCCGGCCCTCCCGGGATCCACGCTCACCGCGCTCGTCCCGCCAGGGCCGCCCACCGCGGTCCGGACCGGCACCCGCGCGGTCCCGCCCGAACGCCGGCCGCTCCCCGCGCTCGGCACGCCACTCCCGCGCACCTCCCTGCCGGTCGCCGCCCCGCTCGTTACGGAAGCCGCCACTCTCACGCCCCCCGAACCCGCCACGCTCACGGTCGCCCCGGAAGCCGCCGCTCTCACGGTCCCCACGCGGCCGGAACCCCTCGCGGTCCCCGCCACGCGGCCCACGCTCACCGTCGCGGTCGCCACGGAAGCCACCTTCGCGACGCGGCCCACGATCGCCGTCGCCGCCCCGGAAACCGCCGTCGCGATTCCCCCGGAAGCCGCCGCCCTCGCGGTCCCCACGCGGCCGGAAACCTTCCCGGTCCCCACCACGCGGCCCACGGTCGCTGTCGCCGCGG
>NZ_BOPF01000060.1 GCF_016863615.1 Virgisporangium aliadipatigenens
CAAAGCATTTGCTCGGCTTGACGCGGGGGTCGATCCTCGATCGGGTGAGCAACACACTGCTGCTGTCCGGGATCGTCGGCTCCACGGCCTACGGCCTCGCCGGGCCGGACTCCGACGTGGACCGGCTCGGGGTGTTCGCCGCGCCCACGGAGGAGTTCCTCGGGTTGCGCCGACCCACCGAGTCGATCGTGAGCCACCATCCCGACCGGACGCTGCACGAGGTCGCGAAGTGGCTGCGCCTGGCCATCGGCGGCAACCCCACGGTCACCGAGCTGGTGTGGCTCCCCGAGGAGCTGTACGAGACGGTCACCGACCTCGGCCGCGAACTGATCGAGCTGCGCTCGGCCCTGCTCAGCGCGCAGCGGGTGCGCGACTCGTACTTCGGCTACGCGACGCAGCAGTTCACCCGCCTGGAGCGGCGGGGTGACTCCTTCTCCTCGGAGACCCGCAACCGCACGTCGAAGCACGCGCGGCACCTCGCCCGCCTGCTCGACCAGGGCCTCGGCCTGTACCGCACCGGCACCCTGACCGTGCGCCTGGAGGACCCCGAGTCGTACCACGAGTTCGGTCGGCGGGTGGCCGACGGCGACCTCGACCTGGCCCAGCAGCGGATCGCGGCCGCTTCGCACGCCTTCGACGAGGCCCGCCCGGCCCTCCCGGAACACCCCGACGAGGAACGCGCCGACGCCTGGCTCACCAGCGCGCGGCTGCGCCTGCTCCACGGAACAGCATCGATCACCGCCGGTGCCGAGGCGGTTGCAACGGATTAGCTCCTGTTTAAGGGAGTATGAAGGCCGGTATGATCCGCGTTATGACGCGGTTGACGATCGCCGTTCCCGACGAGCTGGCCGACAAGATCAAGGCAGCCGCCGGCGGCAACGTCTCCGCATGGATCGCCGACCTCGCCCGCGACGCGCTGCTCCGCCAGGAGGCCGCCGCGGTTGCCCGGTTCGAGGCCGAGCAGGCCGACCGCACGTGGGACCTCGACCGGTGGGCGGCGTGAGGCGCGGTGACGTCTTCCATCACGACGCACTCGACCGGCGCTTCGTCGTCGTCTCCACGGATCGCCTGACCGAGGCCGGCACCGCGATCGTCGCGGAGGTGCACCCGGAGATTCCCATCGGGATGCGCGGCATGCTCGCCGTCTCGCTCCGCGATGAGGACCCGATCGGCGGAGCGGTCCTCGGCTGGCGGGTGAACTACATCGCCGCCGAACGGCTCGGCAAGCACCTGGGGCGCCTCACGGACGAGACGATGGAGATCGTCGACATGGCACTGCGCACGGCCCTCGACCTCTGAGCCGGACGCTTCTGGCAGACTGGTGCGCGGCGCCGCACATGGTGCCCGCCGGGAGGGCTCGCCTAGTGGCCGATGGCGGTGGTCTTGAAAACCACTAGGGCAGGTGACTGTCCTCAAGGGTTCGAATCCCTTGCCCTCCGCCCACCCCTGGCCTGCGGTTCGGCAGACCAAGGGCGCCGTCGATCAGGGTCGGATCAGGTGACGACCGAGAGGAACTCCTGGTCGATCTCCCGGTGCGTGTAGTTCACGCCGCGGGCGGCCTGATCCATCGTCCAGGTGATCGGCCGGAAGTCGGGTCCGGTGCGGTAGCCGCCGGAGAAGACCTCGTTGCGGTTGCCCGACGGGTCGAAGAAGTAGATGGTGCCGCCGCGGGTGATCCCGTGCCGGGTCGGCCCGAAGTCGATCGGCACGTCGTCCATCGACATCACGTCGCCGGCCCGCAGCAACGCGCTCCAGTCGTCGATCTGATGCGCGAAGTGGTGCAGCTTGCCGTTCGGCCCCTTGACGAACGCGATGTCGTGCGGGTTCTCGCCGCAGAACATCCAGGAGCCGACCAGGTCGTCCGGTTCGTCGCCGCCCACCAGGCGCTCGGCCGGGCGGAAGCCCAGCGCCAGTTCGAAGAAGCGTTCCAACTGGGCCGGATCCTCGGCGGTGATGAGGGCGTGGTTGATCCGCGGCACGCCGATTCCGCGGATGCCGTCGCGGGGCCACGGATCCGGGTTGAGCTTGCCCACCTTGGTGCCGAGGTATTCGACGTCGGCGTACAGCTCGAGGGTGTGCTCCGACGGCAGGGTCACCCGCAGTCCGTCGCCGATGCCGACGTTGTCCCCCTTGCTCATCCGCACCGAGGTCGCGCCGAAGGCGGCCACCCGGTTCTCCAGGTCGGCCAGCGAGTCCGCCCCGGTCACCTTGTAGCCGAACTTGACCAGGCCGACGCCGCCCTCCTCGAGCACCACCGAGTGGTGGTCGTCCTCGTCCCAGGACTTGAGGTACACCCGGTTCGCCTCCTCCGCGACGACGTCCATGCCAAGGGTGTCGGCGTAGTGGGCGCGGGCCCGGGCGAGGTCGGTGACACGGATGTGGACGTATCCGAGCCGGATGACTGACATGGCTACTCCTCTGGGAACGGCGGGCGGGGCGGACACGGTGAGCTCGCGAGGATGGGGCGCAGGGAGTGCTCGCCCTGCGCGATGACGATGTCGTCCACCGGCACCGCCCGGCAGGGCAGGCAGAGGCCGGCGGAGCGTTCGGCGGCGGTCAGGACCGACTCGGCGAGCGGCTGCTCGTACGTGACGCGACCGCGCAGCAGCGGCGCCTTGCAGGTGCCGCAGCCCCCGCGCCGGCAGGCATAGCGGCTGCGCCATCCCGCGAGACGCAACGACTCGACGATCGTGCGCCCCGGCGGCGCGACGACCCGGACGGCGGCCGGATGCACGGTGATGATGGGCACGGCTCGATCACCCCCACCAGAAACTTACGATAGTTTCACGAGAGTATGCCCAGCACTCGGTGATGACCAGATGTTTGCGGCGTCGAAAATTCTTCAAACTTATGTAAGTATCTGGCCATGGCTTCCAGCACTCCCGAGCGCGGCCTGACGATCGACGTCGGCGGCACCGCGACCAACTACCACGACCGCGGCGACGGGCCGCCGGTGCTGCTCATCCACGGTTCCGGACCCGGCGTCTCCGCGTGGGCGAACTGGCGAACCGTGCTGCCCGCGCTGTCGAGCCGGTTCCGGGTCGTCGCTCCGGACATCGTCGGGTTCGGCTACACCCAGCGGCCGCCGGACGGCAGGTACGACCCGGAGGTGTGGGCCGCTCACCTGCTGGGCTTCCTCGACGCCCTCGACATCTCCCGCGTGTCGATCGTCGGCAACAGCTTCGGCGGCGCCCTGGCGATGCGCCTGGCCGCCGTCGCGCCGGACCGCGTCGACCGCCTGGTGCTCATGGGCAGCGTCGGAGTGCGTTTCCCGATCACCGACGGCCTGGAGGCGGTGTGGGGTTTCGAGCCTTCGCTGGAGTCGATGCGGGGACTGCTCGACGTCTTCACCTACGACACCGAACGGCTGGCGGACGGCCTGGCCGAAATGCGCCTGGCGGCGGCGATGCGCCCCGGCGTCCACGAGTCGTACGCCGCGATGTTCCCCGCACCCCGGCAACGGGTGCTCGACGCGCTGGCCGTCGCGGAGGACGACATCGCCGCGTTGCGGCACCGGACGCTGCTCGTGCACGGTCGCGACGACAACGTGATTCCGCTCGACGTCTCGTTCCGGCTGCTGCACCTCATCGAGAACTCCGAGCTGCACGTGTTCGCCCGATGCGGCCACTGGGTCCAGATCGAACGCGCCGACCGGTTCACCGCCCTGGTCACGGACTTCCTCACCGCGCCGGACCGCGAACCGACACCGGCGCGGTGACGCGCACGGCGGCGCCCGGCACCCGTGCGAAGATGCGGTGATGATGCGCGACCGAGGCTGTGTGTGATGCCGTCCGTTCCCGAACGGATCGCCTCGTCCCTGGAGGACGAGATCCTCGCGCAGAGCCTCGACCCGGGCGCCCGCTTCGCACTGCGCACCGAGCTGATCGACCGATTCGGGGTCAGCGCGAGCGCGATGAACGAGGCGCTGCGCATCCTGCGCGAACGCGGCATCGTGCACGTGCGGCAGGGCGCTCAGGGCGGCGTGTTCATCGCCGAACCGCCGCCGCAACTGCGACTCGGCGTCATCGACGTCTGGTTCCGCGGCCTGCACGTCGATCCCGTCGACCTGTTCGAGGCGCGGTCGATGCTCGAGGACAGCTTCGCCACCGTGGCGGCGGCACGTGCCACCCCCGAGGACTGCCGCGACATCGCCTGGGCCCTGGAGGAACTGCGGACCGCCCGGGACGACGCGCGCCAGTACCTGGAAGCCAACCTGCGGCTGCACACCGCGATCGCCCGCGCGGCGCGAGTCCCCGTGCTGGCCGGGATGTACGAATCGATCGTGACCCTGATCCGGGCGACCCTGGTGCGCGCCCAGTACGCCGGCGACGAGGCGGCCAAGGTCGTCGACGAGAACATCGAGGTGCACGCCCGCCTGTACCGCGCGATTCGCGAACAGGACCACGAGGCACTGGCCGTCACGCTGCGGGAGCACCGCGCCGATCTGGTGCGCGTCTCCGACCCGCGCCGATCACCCGGCAGGCCCCAAACCGCCCGCACCCCCTGACCAACCCCGCGGCCACCACGTCGTCAGCGAACCGGCGTGCGGTACACGAGTTCGTATCTGTCGCTGGGCACCACGATGTCGGCCGTCTCCACGGCCACGCCGTCCGCGTAGTACGTCCGCGCGATCACGAACATCATCGGCGACCGGGGCGGCAGCCGTAGATCCCGCACCTCATCGGGCGCCGGTCCGTCCTCCGGCCACTCGACCGAGGTGCCACCGGTGACGGCGAGCGGCTCCCGCGAGTAGGAGATCTGAATCGGCTCCCCGTCCGAGTGGAACACGTACCGCGTGACCATGACCGGCTCGCCGGGCCCGATCCCGAGCCGGCGAGCGGTGTCCGCATCGGCTTCGCCGTGTGCGCTCTCGTGTTGCCAGGTGCCGACCCGGGCGCTCGAAGCGGCATCGCGGGCGAAGGGCGACGGCGGCTCGGTGGCGATCCGCTGATCACGAAGGTGCCCGTGGCGCACCAGGCGCCGGACCGCGCGTACATAGCCGCCCAGGCACCTTCGATCATCGATTCCCTTGTAGCGTGGCGGTCATGACGACCCGCACCGACTCCACACCTACGCCTTCCGCCGTCGAGCGGCTCGCTGCGGCGATGGGCTGGGACTCGGTGCCAGAGCTGACGCCGGAGCAGAAGGCCGGGTTCGACGCGGAGCAGCGCCGGGTCGATGAGGAAACGGCCCGATTCTGGGCCCGACGCTCTCAGGTGGCGTGACCGCCCCGCGAGTCCTCGACGCCACCGCACTCACCGCTCTGTTCGCCGGTCATCCCACGATGATCGGCATGCTGACGGCTGCGGAAGCGGATGAGGCAACGCTGCTCCTCCCGACCACAGCGATCTCCGATGCCGAGGCCGCGGTCCGTACCGGCACCACCGGCTGGGAGGCGATCCTCCCGTCGTGACGAGCGTGCCGGCCGGCTACAACGATCTCGACGTGCCGGTTTACGTCATCTGATCGGCGACCGGGCGGTAAGCGAAGAGAAGGGCTCCCGGCGTCGGCGTATCGGGTTCGAGGACGGTCTCCGCCGTCATCACGAACCCCGCCGACCGCATCCACTCCCGCATCCGCGCCACCGGCCGCCGGTACACGGTCACGTTCATCGGATGCCCGCCGTATCCCTCGGTCTTGACCCGTGCCGAGTCCCCCAGGTGGAACCCGACGAGCAGCACACCGCCCGGCCGCAACACCCGCCGGAACTCCGCCAGCGCCTGGACGACGGCGGAATCCGGCAGGTGGATCAGCGACCAGCAGGAGAGAACCCCGCCGACCGAACCGTCCGCGAGCCCCAACGCCGTCATGGAGCCCACCTCGAACCGCACCGACGGATGTTCGCGACGGGCCACCTCGACCATCCCCGGCGAGAGGTCGATCCCGAACGCCTCCGCGCCCAGCGCGCGCAGGTGTGCGGTGACGTGGCCCGGCCCGCACCCGACGTCCACGATCGGGCCGTCGACCAGCTCGGCGAGCGTGGCGAACGCCGCCCGCATGTGCGGTTGCCCGTCGAGCCCGTCGCGCAGCAGGTCCGAGTAGCTCGCGGCGACGGTGTCGTAGGACGTTCGGGTGTCGGCCAGCCAGTCGCTCATCGTCAGATCATGTCGAACGCGACACCGGCCCCCGCGCGGGACACATCGCGCACCTTCGTCTGCACCGCGGTCGACGCCGCAGTCGTGGGCTGCGCCGACACCAGGACGAGCACGTAGCCGTTCGCGCCGCTGTACGTGGTGCGCACGTCGAACGCGGTGCCGCTCGCCTTCTTCAGGCACTGCACAGCAAGCGTGGCGCCGGACGGCCCGGACACCTTCTCGGCGCAGTTCTCCGCCTGCTTGGCGGCGGTCTCGCGCATCTTCTCGGGCGTGTCCGTGCCGGGCCGGGGCCGGTAGAGCTGCACGGTCATCTTCGCCTGCGGGAACGCGCTGGTGCCCGCGACGACGAACTGGCACGAGCGGCTGCCGGGCTTGTTCTGGCTGTCCGCCGTCGCCTGGGTGGCGGCGCTGTCGAGCTTCCACTGGACCTTCGTGTCCGTGACGACCTGCGTCAGAATCTCGGCGCAGCTCCGGCCGGCCGCCTGCGTGGGCGAACGGGTCGGCGAAGGATTGTTGTTGCGGTCGGTGGCCTGCGCCCCCGCGTGCGAGGTGGAACGCCCACCCCTGGACTTGCGCCCCTTGCAGCCGGCCATACCGAATGCGGACACGACCATCAGGACGGCCAACGCCGTCGCGCCTACGCGCTTCATCAATTCCCCCCGTGGCTGAATGCAGAGACGAAGGTATATGGTCCGCGCCACGCGTGCCGGCCCCGCACCCCCGACCTGGGGACACGGGGCCAGCGACGGGCAAGCCTCAGGCGAAGCGGAACTCGCCGGCGAGCACACCGGCGCGGAACGCCTCCCACTCCGTGGCGGTGAACAGCAGCACCGGGCTGTCCGGGTCCTTCGAGTCGCGCATACCGATCGCGTCGCCGATTCTGGCCACCTCCACGCAGGAGGCGTCCGCACAGTAAGAACTGCGCACCCATTCCGTTGACGAGTGCGGCTGGACCACCATTTCACCAATCCCGTTCATTTATCCAAGGAAGTTTCCTGCAGCATCATTTCGGCGCGTTCGGCGAACATCTGCGCCGTGTCCTCGGGTGAATAGGCCAGGTCCCACAGCCGTTCGAAGATCTGGCGGTGCCGGGAAACCGTCGCCGCCGTGTGACTGATCTCATCGGTCAGGTGGCTCTCCCGGTAGAGCACGGCGCCTTCCTCCTCCTCGAAGTCGAGAATGAGAAAGGGACCGAACAGTGCGATGGGAGCGGCGGCGGCAAACGGCACGATGCGGATGCGCACGTGCCCGTCCGGTCGGTTGGTGTCGTGCACCAGCGAACGGAGCTGCCGGCCCATGACCCCGCGGGAGCCGATCTCCCGGTACACCACGGATTCGTCCAGGATGACCAGGACCTCCGGCGGGTCATCACGTTCGACCACTTGGCGGCGGCGCTGCATCCGGGTCTCGGCGCGCGCGGCCATGCTCTCCGAGGAGAGGTCGAACCGATAGTTCTCCAGCACCGCCGACGCGTATTCGGCCGTCTGGAGAAAGCCCGGCACGAGGACGTTCTGGTACTGCCGCACGGCAGTGGCGTCGGCCTCGAACTGGACGTATTGGAGAAGCGGCGTGGTCAGGTTGCCGCGGATGCGCGACTCGGCCCACCACGGGCGGCCGCCGCCGGTTTTCCCGGCCGACACGGCCGCCGATTTACGCGAGGTGCGGGCGTCGTCCATGAGATGTGCGACGACTTCCCGATCGGTGATCCCGTACAGGCCGAGGAGTGCGCGCAGGTCGGTCCCGGAGATGCTGACGTCGCCGTTCTCGATGCGCATGACCTTGCTGAGGGACCACTCCATTTCCTCGGCCACCTGGCCCTGGGTCAACTCCATCGCCTCACGGGCGCGGCGTAGGGCGAGACGTACCCGTCTCCGCGCGACGACTGGGGATTCCCCGGGGCTCATGGGCGGCCTTCCGGCGAAGCGGCACGAATGTGAAGCCGTGGCTCAGTTTTCGGCGCCACCGTACCACCTGGACGATCTCCAGGGTGGACTGCTACTCATTCGCCTCGATGGCCCGCCGCAGCGCACGGCTCACCTGACCGAACACCCGCTCGTCGGGGCTGCTGTACATCTGCACGCGGTCCCGCTCGTACCAGGCCCACAGCTCGAACGCGCGGGTGGCGCGCCCCCAGGAGGATCTCCGCGTGGTCCGCACGACGTGGACGTCCCGCAGCCTCGCGACGAGGAACCGTTGCGGCTTCGGGCCGCACACCTCGAAGACCTGATCGTTGACCACGACGTCGGGGCCCCGGTAGTAGGTGCGCATCGCTACCTCCCTCCCGATGGAGAGACGCGAGCGGCACCCGGGTTGCCGGGTGCCGCTGTCGCGTTACCGCAAGTATGGAGCCACAACGCGAATGACGCTATACCTATGTGCCATGTGGCACCTTGCCATGGGGCAAATGCCGTCAACCGCCCGCCACGAACGACCGCACGTCCCACAGCCACACGTCGTCGACCCGCTGCGGCTGCCCGAACAGCTGCGTCGCGCACGACTTCACCTGCGCCGCCCGCGGGTGCGCGGCCGGCAGGATCAGCGTCGTCACGTGGTAGTCCTTCAGATCCGTGCGGGCCAGCCGGCGGTGTTCGTCGCTGACGTAGACCTCGCCGCCACCCTCGCCGACGTACCAGAGCAGGCGCATCGTGGGCGGGTAGGCGGGGCCGAAGTTCGCCCGCTTGCTCGGGTCGCCGGGCGTGGGCGCCAGGTAGTAGCCGCCGACCATGTCGAAGTCGAGGCGGGTGTCGATCTGCCACTGCATCGCGCCGAGGTAGGAGACCCAGCCGGGCGGCAACGTCATGACCACACCGTTGTCGGGCACGTGCTGGCGCCAGTTCCCACTGGTGAAGAACGCGGGCGTGGGCGGCACGTGCGGACCCGACACCGTGAGGGGTGTCGGCCCGGACGGCAGCAACGCCGCGACGACCAGCGCGATCACGGCGGGCCGGAAGCGGTCCGGGCGGAACCGGTCGATCCCCAGCGCGAGCACCAGGCCGACCATCGGGATCAGCGCCAGCCCGAGCCGGGTCGGCACCACCGAGTCGAAGAGGGGCAGCTGCGAGATCGGGTACCACGGCCCGGGGATGTCGGTCAGCTCGCCGTTGATCCGGATGTGCGGGCCGAGGGAGAAACCCCAGAAGAGCAGGAGCGTGGCGACCAGCGCCCGGCCGCCGGCGGTCCGCAGCAGCACGATCGCCGCGCCGAGCAGCGCGAGCAGGACCGGCGAGCCGAAGAAGGTGTTCTCCTCCGCGCCGCTGGAGGCCAGGCCGTACGAGGTCTCCGGTGATCCGATGATCGATTCTCGGGAGAACGCCGAAGCGGCCAACAGATCGGTCCCGAACTCCTGCACCCCGTCCGGCAGCCCGTGGTAGGCGGACGGCCCGAAGAACTGCCACGCCACCGGGAACGCCAGCAGCGCACCGGCCACCGCCGCGCACACCCCGGCCGCCTTGAACGCGCCCGTCACCATCACCCGCGCCCCACGCAGCCGCTGCACCAGGTAGAACAGTGCGAACACGATGAGCACGAGCGCGGCGAGGAACAGCACCTCCAGGTTGATGAACGCCTGGTAGACCACCAGCCCGGCGAGCGTCAGCCCGGTGCGCAACCACCGCTCGGGCGCCCGCCTCAACCGGATCACGGCCAACACCATGAACGGCACCAGGAACTGGCTGATGATGTTCGGGTGGCCGATCGCCTGCGAGATCATCCCCGGCGCGAACCCGCAGAAGACACCGCCGATGATGGCCGCCGCGCGCTGCGTGGTCAGGTGCCGCGACAGCACGAAGTACCACGCGAACGCCGTGCCGGCGAGGCCGGCGGTCGTCATGATCAGGAAGCTGATCCACGGGCCGAACAACAGCGTCACCGGAGTGAGTGGAATTGCCAGCCCCAGGACTGAGGTGTTGGCCATCAGATTCAACCCGAACGGGGCGTTCATCTGCTCGGCGAAGAACGGGTTCTCGCCATGCGTAAAGATCCGCGACGCATGGACGAACATCCACTGGAAGAAGATCGGGTCGTCCCGGTTCTCCTTGAGCACACCGTCACCGCGCCAGAGCGGAGCAGTAACGATGAACGCCATGACCACGTACAACGCGAGCGCGAACGCGTCGGCGAGGCGGTTGGGACGGGGCTCCGGACGCTCCGGTTCACTCGACGGAGCGGGCTCGGGAGGGGGTGCGTCCAGCGTCGTCAGCGAGCTGCTCAAGCCCCCACCTGCCCCTGTTCATAACGAGCCGGAATCACTCGGCGCAGTGTACGGCGCCCGAGATGCTCCCGAAATCTCGCTTGGGTAGGCTACGCGGGTTCTGCCGAAGAGATCAGATCAGCCGGACGACGGGAATTGACAACGGATGGCCGAAATCCTGGGCGACCAGAAGGTCCAGTCCGAGGTCCTTGAGGGCCTGGCGATGTGCAAGAACCACCGCAAGTGGTTCGTGAACTTCGCCGTACCTTACCTCGGAGACCACCCGGTCGAGGTGAGCGCCGGTACGGGCGATTACGCGGAGGAGTGGCGCGCCCACGTTCCGCGGATGACGGTGACGGAAGCCGAGCCCGACCGTATCGTCGCGCTCAAGGAGCGCTTCTCCGACGACGCCAACATGGACGTCAAGGAGCTGCTGCTGCCCGCGACGGAGCCCGGCGACTACAGCGCCGCGGTCTCCTACAACGTTCTCGAGCACATCGACGAGGACGTCGACGCCCTGCGCAGCATGGGCGAGCTGGTCCGCCCCGGCGGCCACGTGATCATCGTGGTGCCGGCGTTCCAGTGGGCAATGAGCCCGGCCGACATTGCCACCGGCCACGTGCGCCGGTACACGAAGAAGTCCATGCGGGCTGCCATGGAGGCGGCCGGCCTGGAGATCGTCAAGCTGCACTACGCCAACACCCTCGGGCTGTTCGGCTACGTATTCACCACCAAGATCCTGCGGCTGATGCCCGGACCCGGCAAGCTGGTGCTTGTCTACGACCGGTTCGTGGCGCCGCTGACCCGGCTCGCCGAGCGCATCGTGACCCCGCCGTTCGGGCAGTCCGTGGTCGCGATCGCCCGGGTGCCGCAGCGCTGATCCGTGCACGCGGTTGTCATCTCCGAGCCCGGCGGGCCGGAGGTGTTGCGTTGGACCGAGGTCGACGACCCGGTGGCGGGACCTGACGAGGTACTGGTCGATGTGGTGGCGAGCGCGGTCAATCGCGCCGACCTGCTGCAGCGCCAGGGCCGCTATGACCCGCCGCCGGGCGCGCCGCCCTACCCCGGCCTGGAGTGCTCCGGCCGGATAACCGCCCTCGGTTCGTCCGTCACCGGCTGGTCGGTGGGCGACGAGGTGTGTGCCCTCCTTCCCGGTGGAGGTTATGCGGAACGGGTTGCCGTGCACGCGGGCTCCCTGTTGCCGATACCCGCCGGGGTTTCCCTGGAGGAGGCGGCGGCGCTGCCCGAGGTGGCCTGCACCGTGTGGTCCAACGTGGTGGATGTCGCCCGGCTGCGCGCCGGCGAGACGCTGCTGGTGCACGGCGGGGCGAGCGGGATCGGCACGTTCGCGATCCAGTACGCGACGGCGCTCGGCGCGACCGTGTACGCCACCGCGCGGGCGTCGAAGCATGAGGGGATCGCCGCGCTGGGTGCGACCCCGATCGACTACGAGAACGCCGACTTCGCGGCCGAGGTCCGGGCCGACGTCATCCTCGACATCATGGGCGCGTCGTACCTGGCCCGAAACCTCAAGGCGTTGCGCACCGGCGGCCGGCTCGTGATCATCGGGCTGCAGGGCGGCACCAAGGCCGAGATCAACCTGGGGCAGCTGCTCGCCAAGCGGGCCACGGTCGCCGGGACGACCCTGCGCGCCCGGCCGATCGAGGACAAGGCGCGGATCGTCGCGGGCGTGCGGCAGCAGGTGTGGCCGCTGATCGAGGCGGGGCTGATCCGCCCGATCGTCGACCGGCGCTTCCCCATGCGCGACGCCGCCGAGGCACACCGCGTGGTGGCCGACAGCGGCCACATCGGAAAGGTCCTGCTGACCACCTGAATCGGGCGGCCGGCAGGACCTTCGTCAGCGTGCTACCTGCGGGTCAGGACTCGACCTTGATGCGCCCCTTGCGGCGGGTGCGCTCGCGACCCAGGATCCACAGCGCCTCGACGCCGTCCTTCCAGGTGATCTTCTTGCCCTCTTCACGGGTGCGGGCCCGGTAGCTGATCGGCACCTCGAACGGCCGCACGCCGGCACGCAGCAGCTTGCCGGTCACCTCGGCCTCCATGCCGAACCCGCGCGACTTGATCGCCAGCTCGCGGTACAGCTCCAACGGCATGAGCTTGAAGCACGTTTCCAGGTCGCCGATGTAGCAGTTGTACATCATGTTGGCGGCGGTGGTGACGGCCTTGTTGCCCATGACGTACCAGAACGAGAAGGAACTGTGCGAGCCGAACGAGCGGTTGCCGTAGACGACCTTGGCACGGCCGTCGAGCACCGGCTCCAGCAGGCGCGGGATGTCCTGCGGGTCGTACTCCAGGTCGGCGTCGAGGATCACCATGAAGTCGCCGGTGGCGGACTGCGCGGCGGTCTTGATCGCAGCACCCTTGCCCTGATTGCGCGGGTGGATCACGACCGAGATCCGCGGATCGTCGAAGCCGTTGAGGATCTCGGCGGTCGCGTCACGGCTGCCGTCATCGACGACCACCAACTCGATCTCGCACGGGTACTTGACGTCGAGCGCCTGCTTGACAGCGTTGGCGACTCGGGCCTCCTCGTTGAAGACCGGCATCAGGATCGACAGCTTCACTACAACATCTCCGCACTGAGCCGGGCGTCTTCGACGCCGGTTGAGGACACTGCTCGCGTACTCTACCGGCCATGTCCAGTCCCTCGGATCTACCCACACGGAACCGCGAGGAACTGGACGTAACGCGGCAAGTAGGGTAAAAAGGACTAGTCACACTAGCCCGAAAAAAGCCCCACCCCTAAAAACGACACAGGGGCGGAGCCGGCCCTGGCTCACGCCCCTGAGGGGTAAAGAAGACGGGGGTAGGTGTTCAGTCGCCCTGACGCTGCTGCGGGATCTGCCCCTGCAGCAACGCGCGTACCTCCGACTCGCGGTAGCGCCGGTGCCCGCCCAGCGTGCGGATCGCACTGAGCTTGCCGGCCTTGGCCCACCGCGTGACGGTCTTCGGGTCGACGCGGAACATCGACGCAACCTCTGCCGGTGTAAGCAGCGGCTCCGGTTCATGCGTGCGCGATGCCATCGGTTCTCCTCCACATTGCTCAGGAGCGACGACCGGGGTCCCGCCGGCCGAACGCGCTTCTTATAGTCCGGCTGGTCCCCGATGTCCGACATTACCCGAACGGATGAAGGTGACTGTATGGATGGATGAACAATCTGACATTTTTTCCGTTTTTCGCATGGCGAAAGCGGATTAATCCATCTCGCGATCACGTTCCGTGCCCGACCGATACGAACGTACTTCATCTAAGCAACGCCCAGGATCGGCCAAATTACGCCGGTAAAACCGTCCAAACAGCCAGCTCACATGTCCGACCGGCGCCATCAAACCGCCAGGGGTACCACTCATTGGTCATCCTTGCCGCACTGCACCAAAGGGCACAGTTAGCCAGGCACCACCCGCACGGTCAGATTTCGGTCTTACGGCGTGATCAATTGCAGCGTTCCAGGAGCTGAATCGCGCGCCAGCGCTCGACGAGGCGTTCGTAGGCGTCGGTGGCCGTCTCGCCGCGGCCGGCCTCCACCGCGGACAGGCCGCTCGACACCAGCGCCGGCGAGTCGTCCGCCGAGAGCTGCTCGTCCGAGAGCAGGTCCACCAGGCCGCCGTAGTCCAGCTCCACGGTCGAGTTGTCGTGGAACTCCTCCAGCCAGCGCGCCGTCTCCGCCACGGCCATCGTGATCGGGGCCTGCCCCAGCGCCCGGTCGAGCACGGTGTACGCCCGCTGCGCGCGCTGCCGCGCCCGGAACATCTCCGTGCGGTAGCGCAGCACCCGACGGGACGGCCCCAGCGTCAGTTCCCGCTCCGAGAGCTGCACGAACACGAACCACCGCAGCGGCACGCCCCACGTCGAGACCTGCTCGTGCAGCCGGGGCAGCCCGCGCTCCAACACCCGCGCCCCGGAACGCCAGTCGTCCACCACCGAGCGGGCCTGACCCGCCAGGGCCGGCGGCACGAACGCGTCCGCGATCACCGCCGGCACGCCGTCCCGCGCGGTCAGCGCCGCCTCGGCCACCCGGACCTTGAGGTTCCACGGGCAGACCAGCAGGGTGTCGTCGCCCTCCAGGATGTACGCCTCGTCGGGCAGGTCCGGCAGCCGCGTCCAACTGGCGCCGAGCGCCTCCAGCACGGCCGTGCGCTGGCGGCCGGGCCCCTCCAGCGGGGCGACCGCGCGTCCCTCCTGCACATAGCGCCGCCAGAACAGCTGCCGACTCCGGTCAAAGGCGGCCAGCGGTTCGTAGACCCGGAGGTAAGACGCGAACAGGGACGGCACCTCGCGATACTCGCACGGAATGCCGTTCGGCGAGTGCCGCGACGCGAGCCTTCTGCCGAAGCGCCTACCGGGGCCTACGCTCATGTTCAAGCCGGCAACACCCAGCGCCGGCCGTCGCCCTGATCGCCGCCGGGCAGTCCCACAAGGACGGTTCGGCCCCGCCCTAAGGAGCCAGCATGAGCGTTTTCACCGCGGACACCGGCCACGAACAGGTGGTGTTCTGCCAGGACAAGTCGACCGGGCTGCGCGCCATCGTCGCCATCTACTCCACCGCCCTGGGCCCCGCGCTCGGCGGCACCCGGTTCTACCCCTACGCGAGCGAGGCCGAGGCGGTCCACGACGCGCTGGAGCTGTCCCGCGGCATGGCCTACAAGAACGCCCTCGCCGGCCTCGATCACGGCGGCGGCAAGGCCGTCATCTGGGGCGACCCGACCCGGGACAAGAGCGAGGCGCTCCTGCGCGCCTACGGACGGTTCGTCGAGTCGCTGGGCGGTCGTTACTACACGGCCTGTGATGTGGGCACGTATGTGCAGGACATGGACGTGGTGGCGCGGGAGTGCCGGTTCGTGACCGGGCGCTCCGAGGCCGACGGCGGCGCCGGTGACTCGTCGGTCCTTACCGCGTACGGCGTCTTCCAGGGCATGCGCGCCGCCGCCGAACATCGCTGGGGCACGCCGACCCTGGCGGGCCGCACCGTGGGCATCGCCGGGCTGGGCAAGGTCGGCAAGCACCTCACCAAGCACCTGCTCGACGACGGTGCGCAGGTGGTGGCCACCGACGTGTCGGAGTCGGCGCTGGAGTGGGCGCGTACGACGTTTCCCCAGGTATCGCTGGTGGCGGACGCGGACGCCCTGATCCGCTCGGACATCGACGTGTACGCGCCCTGCGCCCTCGGGGGCGCCCTCGACGACGACACCGTGCCGGCGCTGCGGGCCACGATCGTCGCCGGGGCGGCCAACAACCAGCTGGCCCACCCCGGGATCGAGAAGCTGCTCGACGAGCGCGGCGTTCTGTACACGCCCGACTACGTGGTGAACTCCGGCGGCGTCATCCAGGTCGCCGACGAGATCCACGGCTTCAACTTCGAACGGGCGCGCCAGCGGGCCAGCCGGATTTTTGACACCACGCGGCAGATCCTGCAGCTCGCCGCGGACGAGGGCGTGCCCCCGGCCGTGGCGGCCGACCGGCTCGCCGAACGCCGGATGACCGAGGTCGGACGGCTGCGGAGCATCCTTCTGCCCCGCTGACCGGGACACGCGTGTAAGGCGTGACGACCGGTACCGGAGACGGGGCTTACCGGGCGTCCGCCGACCGGGTGTGGAACGCCACCGGTTAAGTCAGGGAGGGCGAGATGCCGAATGGTGCCCGCGACATGTACCGTATGAGCCACGAGAGATGCCTGACGTGTGGGGCGTGCCGGTAATGGCTGCCCCTAATTCTGTGCGAGGGGGTCGAGCCATGGGGCGCGGCCGTGCTAAGGCCAAGCAGACTAGGGTGGCCCGGGAGTTGAAATACCACTCCCCGAACACCGACCTCGCCGCGTTGCAGCGTGAGCTTGCCGCGAGCCGTGGGTCCGCCGACCCGGTCGAGTCCGAGTACTCCGACGAGTACGCGGACGCCGACGAGGACGACGAAGACCTCGACGAGGACGACGGTCCCGAGGCCAACGGTGGCGGGGGTAGCAGGGGCGGCTCCGGTTGGGGCTCTCGGTGACGCCGGGTTCGCCCGGATCCTGAGGAATTAGGCCTGCACAGGCACGCGGGATTCCGCGTGCCTGTGTCATGCCCGCATCCTGCGCGGACCATCCAGCGATGACGTGTGATGTCCCGGCGACTCCATGAGCCGCCGGGACCTTGTGCGTCGGTGGTGCATGCGGCCGGCTCACGCCGAGCCGTTCTCCGACGCGTGCGCGCTTCAGCGTGGCCGGTTGTTCCAGTTGTAGAACGTCGGGATGTTCTCGAAGTGGTTCCACGCGCACACCGCGCTGTCGCCGTCCCCACCGGTCTCGGCGCGGGCGGCACGCGCCTCCTCCGCCTCGGCCAGGAGCGCGTTCAACCCCTCCGCGTTGGCGCGTAGGCGGGCCTCCACGGGATCACCGGTTGGCGGCATGGTCGAGCACTCCCTCCAGTAGGCGGATCTTGCTGTTGCGGCAGTGGTCCGTCTCCGTGACGTCGAACCGGCCGTGCTCGAAATACCGGTTGGCCGCGTGCGCACCGCCGCAGAAGCCGAAGTACGGGCAGGTGGCGCGGCAGCCCTCGACGCCGTCGAGGAACTCGCGCAGCCACGGGGTGCGTTCGACCGCGCCCGCCAGGATCTCGGCGAGCGGCGTGTCGCGCACGGTGCCGGAGGAGAAGTCGCCGTAGCGCCGGTCGGTGAAGCCGGCCAGCTCGGGGGAGAGTACGAAGACGCGGCCGTCCGCGGCGACCGTCGGGATCGGGTCCAACCGTCGGGGCAGCACGCCGTCCGCGGTGCCGGCGAGGACCGCACCGGCGTACCGGAGCGTGT
Source organism: Virgisporangium aliadipatigenens (assembly GCF_016863615.1). Classification (GTDB taxonomy): domain Bacteria; phylum Actinomycetota; class Actinomycetes; order Mycobacteriales; family Micromonosporaceae; genus Virgisporangium; species Virgisporangium aliadipatigenens. Next base: position 17,084 of record NZ_BOPF01000060.1, read on the forward strand.
ACTCGATCTCGCGCAGGTGGATGCGCGGATCCCGGCGCCAGGCCTCGACCAGGGCGGCCCAGAATCCCCGCACGTCCGACTCGGCGTGGGCGTTGGCGCGGGCGTTGACGCCCTCCTGCTCCTCGATGTTGATCCCGAGAACGTCGCAGCCCAGGTCGAGGAAGTAGGCGTACAGCTCCGCGGCGAGCTCCGGCCGGGGATCACTCACCACGCACAGCGCCGAGAACGGCAGCTCGTGCCGGCGCAGCGCGTCCACCCCGCGCACGATCCGCTCGTACGCCGGCGCGCCGCCCCGTGTGACCCGCTGACCGTTACGGACAGCCGGGCCGTCAACGCTCACACTGACTCGGACGCGGTGGGCAGCGAAAAAGTTGCACCACCGGTCGTCGATCAGCGTCGCGTTGGTTTGCACATGGTGCTCGACGCCCTCGAACGGCGCCATCAACGCCGCCAGGTGATCACGGCCCGCCGCCAGCGGCTCACCGCCGTGCCACACCACCGAGAAGCGTTCGTTGTCGGCGGCCCAGCGGTTGACGTCCGCCGCCACCGCCCGGGCCACCTCGACCGGCATGCGCCGATCGAGGGCCCGATGAGGGAGATAGCAGTAGGTGCAGTCCAGATTGCACAGGGTGGTCGGCTGGAGGACGACATACTCGGGAACGGCGGCCACGCCGCTCATCCCGGTCCATGCCATCACCGGCCCCGGCGGTCAGCCGCTGGTGTACGAGCCGACCATCTGCACCTCGCCGGTGCCCTCGACGACCTCACCGACCTGCCACGACTCGATCCCGCGCCCGGCGAGGAACGCCAGCGCGCGATCGGCGTCGGCCGGCGCCACCACGGCCATCATGCCCACGCCCATGTTGAACGTGGCCTCCATCTCCATCTCCTCGATGCGCCCCTTGGCGCGCACCAGGTCGAAGATCGGCTGCGGCCGCCACGTCGAACGGTCCACCACCGCGTCGGCCGTCTCCGGCAGCACCCGCACCAGGTTGCCGGGCACGCCGCCGCCGGTGATGTGGGCCAGCGCCCGCACCTCGCACTCCTTCATGAGGTCGAGGCAGTCCCTGGCGTAGATCTTGGTCGGGGTCAGCAGCTCCTCGCCGAGCGTGCGCTGGCTGCCGAACTCGTCGATCACCGTCTCCAACCGCATCCGGCCCTGGCCGAGCAGCACGTGCCGGACCAGCGAGTAGCCGTTGGAGTGCAGACCCGACGAACGCATCGCGATGACCGCGTCGCCGACCTCCACCCGGTGCTTGCCCAGGATCGCGTCGTGCTCCACCACGCCGACCCCGGTACCGGAGATGTCGTACTCGTCGGGGCGCATCACGCCGGGGTGCTCCGCCGTCTCGCCGCCCAGCAGGGCGCAACCGGCGTACCGGCAGCCGTCGGCGATGCCCGCGCCGATCTCCGCCACCCGGTCCGGCACGACCTCGCCGCACGCGATGTAGTCGAGCAGGAACAGCGGCTCCGCCCCGCACGCCACCAGGTCGTCCACGACCATCGCGACCAGGTCGATGCCGACCGTGTCGTGGATCTGCAGGGTCTGCGCGATCACCAGCTTGGTGCCGACGCCGTCCGTCGAGGAGGCGAGCACCGGCTCCCGGTACTTCGACATGTCCAGCTTGAACAGGCCGGCGAAGCCGCCGAGGTCGCCCATGACCTCCGGCCGGTGGGCCCGCTTCACCTTGCCCTTGAGCAACTCCACGGCACGCTCACCGGCGTGGATGGAAACGCCGGCGTCGGCGTAGGTGACGGTGCGCCGGCGTCCGGCCCGGCCGCTGCCGGCCGTCCAGAGCTGCTTGTCGGGGCTGTTACCGGAACCACCGGATGCGCGCTCGTCCACGTGCGTCACGTTCTTCCCCTTAGGGCTGGCTGAGAAGGGCAGGATGGTCAGCGCTGTCGAGCGCAGCGTTGGCGGGCGGCTGCGCCGCCGCTCGGACCAGGCCCTCCAGTACGTGTTTGCCGATCACGTTGTCGGCGGGAAGCTCGATCGGGTACTCGCCGTCGAAGCAGGCCCGGCAGAGCCGGCTCGTCGGCTGCTCGGTCGCCGCGATGAGACCGGGCAGGGAGACATACCCCAGGGAGTCGGCGCCGATCGCGCGCCGGATCCCCTCGTTGTCGAGACCGTTGGCCAGCAGCTCCGCGCGGGTCGCGAAGTCGATGCCGTAGAAGCAGGGCCACTTGACCGGGGGCGAGGAGATCCGCACGTGCACCTCGATCGCCCCGGCCTCGCGCAACATGCGCACGATGGCGCGCTGCGTGTTGCCCCGCACGATCGAGTCGTCGACCACCACCAGCCGCTTGCCCCGCACGTTGTCGCGCAGCGGGTTGAGCTTGAGGCGGACCCCGAGCTGGCGGATGGTCTGCGACGGCTGGATGAAGGTGCGGCCCACGTAGGCGTTCTTCAGCAGGCCGGCGCCGTAGGGGATGCCGGACTCCGCGGCGTAGCCGATCGCCGCCGGGGTGCCCGACTCCGGTACCGGGATGACCATGTCGGCCTCGACCGGGTGCTCGCGGGCCAGGGTGCGCCCGATCGCGACCCGCGCGGAGTGGACGTTGCGGCCGGAGATCGTCGTGTCGGGGCGCGCCAGGTAGACGTACTCGAACAGGCAGCCCTTGGGATCCGGCGCGGCGAAGCGGCTGGAACGCAGGCCGTGCTCGTCGATCGCGAGCAGTTCGCCCGGCTCGATCTCGCGCACGACGCTGGCGCCGACGATGTCCAGCGCCGCCGTCTCGCTGGCGACCACCCAGCCGCGCTCAAGGCGGCCGAGCACCAGCGGGCGGACGCCGTTGGCGTCGCGCGCGGCGTACAGAGTGTCGTCGTCCATGAACACGAAGCTGAAGGCCCCGCGCAGCGTCGGCAGCACCTCCAGGGCCGCGGCCTCCACGGACAGGTCCGGCCGGGCCGCCAGCAACGCCGTCACCAGCGCGGTGTCGGAGGTGGCACCCACGTCGCCGACGCCCAGCTCGGCCGCGCGGCGGGCCAACTCGGCCGTGTTGACCAGGTTGCCGTTGTGCGCCAGCGCGATCGTCGTACCACCGTCGGTGGCGCGCAGCGTCGGCTGCGCGTTTTCCCACGTCGAGCCGCCGGTGGTGGAGTAACGCGTGTGGCCGATCGCGATGTGCCCCCGGAGGGAGGACAGGGTGGGCTCGTCGAACACCTGCGCCACCAGGCCGAGGTCCTTGTAGACCATCACACCCGTGCCGTCGGAGACCGCGATGCCCGCCGCCTCCTGGCCCCGGTGCTGGAGCGCGTACATACCGAAATAGCTGAGCTTTGCCACTTCTTCGCCGGGGGCCCACACACCGAACACGCCGCATTCGTCCTGAGGACCGGGCTGCTGCGGGTCGATGTCGTGGCTGAGCCGGCCGTCGCCTCGGGGCACTGCCGCTCCTGTTCTGCGGGAGTCTGGGGGTCGTGTGGCGCTGCCGAGGGCGATTGATCCTGCAAGGTCGCCGTCGCCGAGATGACAGTGTACGTGAGTCAGCCGGAATCGAGCAGCGTCACGCCTCTCCAGCGGCCCCTGCTGTGGGCGTTCTCCCAGCTAACGGAAGGTACGGGGTGAGGTCGGCCCGGTTGCCGCTCGCGCGCACGCGCCCGGAGTTCACCGCGTCGGCCCAGGAACTACGCCCCGTGGCCAGATCTATCCACGTGCGGGGGTCGGTCTCTATCACGTTCGGCGGGGTGCCACGGGTGTGACGCGGCCCGGCCACACACTGGATTGCACCGTACGGCGGAACCCGCACCTCCACCGATCGGCCAGGGGCAAGGTCCGCCAACGCCCCGAGCAGGACTCTTACGGCATCCCGCACTGTCGTCCGATCCGGCTCTTCACCGCGTTCCAGGGTTTCGAGAACGGCATCAACCGGGCCTAAATCACGGTATTTAGCGGACACAGCGGGACGATATGACCAGCCGCCGCCGGACCGCAACATGTGCCGGGTTTCGCGCTGCGCCGTCAACAAGGCATAGTTTGCTGCGGTGCTTCAGGCGACGTGAATGTTACGCGCAAACATGTGGCTACGGAGCGTCAATTTCGGCCGGCGGGCGGCCGGCGACGAGACAGGTGGGCCGACACCGGAGGGTTGAGAACGTGACTACGCACAGACGAGGGTTTCTGCGCCGACTCGGCGTGGCGACCACCATCGCACTCGGCGTAGTGCTTCTACCGGCGCTACCCGCACAGGCCGCTGCGACCGTTTCTGCCGCGCCGGGCAGTATCGAGCTGGGGCCCAACGACAACCGCAGCATCACGATCCAGGTGGCCGCCGACGCCCAGGGCTCGATCCCGGGCCAGGTGGACGTCAACTTCGGCGGCCAGGTCGCCGGCGCGTTGAAGATCTCGGCCAACGGCGGCTGCGAGGTGAGCGGCACCAACGTCACCTGCAACGTCGGCCGGCTGGACCCCAACGAGGACAAGTCCTTCTCGATCGGCGTCTCGGCCAACGCTTCGGCGGTGCAGCCCGGCCAGACGCTGACGGGCCAGGCGACGGTCAAGGGCGAGCTCGGGGTCAACGGCTCCAAGACGATCCCGATCACCCTCAAGGGCCCGCAGGCGCAGCAGTCGCAGTCGCCCACGGTCACCGAGGTCTCCGGCACCGTCAGCGACATCACCACCTCGACGCCGATCGGCAGCGCCTCCGTCCTGTTGAAGGCCGGGGACAAGGAAAAGCGCATCAGCACCGACAACAACGGCAAGTTCAAGTTCGTGGGCACGGCCGCCGATCCGATCCCGCCGGGGTCGATCACGGTCGAGGCGACGAAGTCCGGCTTCAAGACCGCCACCGCCACGCGCAACGGCAACGCCAACTCCGCCGTCACCGGGCTGGCGCTGAAGCTGGAGACCGGCAGCGCGGCCGCGAGCCCACCGCCGACGGTCGAGGAATCCGGCAACACCGACCCGAACGCCTCGGACTCGGGCGCTCCCGACCTGGCCAACACCGCGCCGGCAGCCAACGAGGACGGCACGAGCATGCTCTCCTGGGTGCTGATCGGCATGGGCGTCCTGCTCGTTCTGCTCGGTGTCGGTGCCATCGTCGTGCTGCTGCGCCGCAACAAGGACGACCGCGAGCCGGAGGACGACTTCGACGACGGCGGTCCGCACGACGACCGCACCCGCGTCGGTGCCGTTCCGGGCAGCCGGGGCGCTTACCACGGCGGTGCGACCGACGCGACCCGCGTGGCCCGTGGCGGCATCAGCGACGCGCCCACCGAGATCGTCCGGCCGCAGGCGCCGCTCGACGAGTTCCCCGACCCGTACGCGGCACCCGCTCCGACGCAGGTCGGTGGCTACCCGCCCCAGGGCGGCGGGTACGGCAACGGCGGCTACAACAACGGTGGATACGACGACGGCTACGGCAACCGGGGTGGCGGCGGCGGCCAGTACGGCGACGCGACCCGGGTCGGCGGTGGCGGTGGCGGTGGTGGCTACGGCGGCGAGACCCGCGTCGGCGGCTACCCCACGGACCGCGGCGACGGCGGCTACCCGCAGGCCGGCGGCAACAACTACCCGCCGCAGGGCGGCCAGTACGGCGGCGGTGACTACGGCCGCGGCGGCGACCGCTCGTACGAGGGCGGGTACCCGCCCCAGGGCGGCGGCTACGAGCCGCCCCGCGCCGGTGGCTACGACCGCGGCAACTACGAGCGCCCCCCGCAGCGCGGCCGCCAGGTGAACTGGATGGACGACTAGAAAATCGCAGAAAGAGCCGGCCCCTTCGGGCCGGCTTTTTCGTTGCGCGGTTCAGGCCTGGGTGAAGGCGCCCGCGCGGTAGAGCGGGACGGCGGGCGAGACGTTCAGGGCGGTGGCGCGGGCTACCGTGTCGGGGTCCAGCGCGCGGGCCGTCACGGTGCCCTGCACCGCCGCCGCCACGTCCGGGATGGCGCCGTAGGCCGCCAGTGCAACGGCCGCCTCGACGCTCAGCAGCGCGTCGCCCGTGGACAGGGCGTCCACGACGGCCGCGGCACCCAGCAGGTCGGCCGCACAGGGACGCAGCCCGCCGTCGGGCCAGCGCTTGCCGGCCGCCACGACGCCGACCGGGCGTTCGGGGGTGCCGAAGCCCTCGGCGGTCAGCCAGGCGCCGGCCGCGTGGGCGTTCCGCAGGCCGGCGGCCAGCACGGGACGGCCGGTCGAAGCAGCCGCGGCCACGACCGCGGCTCCCAGCGGCGCGGGCAGGACCAGATCGGCGACGCCGTCGCGAGCGGGCGCGACGCTCCCGGCGATCCGGCGGGCGAACTCCGCCGCCTGATCCGGCCAGGGGAACGGGTGCACCCGGCTACCCACCGCCACCGCCGTCTCGACGTCGGTCGTGAACGTGAGCACCTCGACGACCACGAGAGCCGCGCAGGTGCGGGCGAACTCCGCCGCACCCGCGAGGCCCCACTCGAAGCGCACACCGGTGCCGGGCTGGCTGAGTACCGGCTCCCCGGTCACCGGCGTGCGTCGTTACCGCTCAACCGGCCGAAGCGGAACCCGACGCGGGCTTCGCGTCGCCGTCCTCGTCCTCGGCCGTCGCGGCGGCGTCGCTCGGATCGGCATCGGCCGGCTCCGCGTCGGCGGGCTCGTCGCTCCGGTCGGTCGACCCGCCCTCGGCGGTCGTCGACACGGCGGCGTCCGAAGGAGCACCCGCGTCGGCCGTCGCCTGCGCGGCGGTACCGGACGCGAGGGTGCCCGAGGCGGCTCCCGCGTCGTCGCTGCCGGAGGCGGCTTCCGCGTCGGCGGCCGATGCGGCGGTGCCGGACGTGGCCGCCGTAGCCGACCCCGAAGCGTCGGCAGCGGTTTCCGAAGCGTCATCCGCGCCGGCGCTCCCCGGCGTGAGGCCGGCGTCAGATGCGGCACCGGCGCCCGAAGCCGCTCCGGCGTCCGAGGCGGGCCCGGCGTCCGAGACGGATCGCCCGGCGGCGCCCCCCTTGGCGCCGGCAGCCCGCACACCGGCACGCTTTCCGCCAGCACCCTTGGCGCCGACGACACCCTCAGCGCCCTCAGCATCGACGTCAGCGCCGGCGTCGGTGTCAGCGGCGGAGCCGGCATCCGAGCCGGACGTGGCGGATCCGGCAGCCGCGCCGTCGGAGCCGGCAGCGGCCGACTCCGCGATCGCGCCGCCCGCATCCGATTCGGCAGATCCCGATCCGGCCGCAGCGGACCCGACCGAGGCCGGATCGGACCCGGGGTCGGATCCCGCGAGCAGGCCTCCGGAGACGGTAGCCTCGGCGGGCGACACCTCGTCGTCCGGCACGTCCACATCGGCCAACGCCACCTCGGGCGCCACGATCACCGCGGACGCGGTGTCCACGGCGGCGATGTCCGGCACGACCTCCTCGGTGACGTTCGTGGCGTAGCCGCCGAACAGCGCGGGAAGCGTCCCCGTCCAGGCGGCCCGCAGCTCGTCGAGCGGGATCCGGAACTGGCCCCGCACGTCCAGCGCACCGCTGCGCTTGTCGACCATGCCCAGCGGCGTGTACGGGATATCGCGTTCGGCACACATCGCCGTGAACGCCTTCTCGTGCCCGCGCGGCACGGTGACCAGCACCCGCGCCGTCGACTCCGAGAAGAGCAGCGTGAACGGGTCGGCGTCCTCCGGCAGCAGCAGCGAGGCGCCCAGCCCGTACCGGAGCGTGCTCTCCACCAGCACCTGCGCCAGCCCGCCGTCGGAGAGGTCGTGCGCGGCACCGAGGTGCCCCCGGACGGCCGCGTCGTGCAGCAGCGTGCCGAGGCGCGCCTCGGCGGCGAGGTCCACCTTCGGCGGGGTGCCGCCCAGGTGACCGTGCTGCACCCAGGCCCACTCACCGCCGGAGAACTCCGCCTTCGTCTCGCCGAGCAGGATGATGATGTCGCCGTCGGCCGAGAACCCCATCGGCGTGCGGTAGCCGACGTCCTCGAGCACACCCAGGACCCCCACGACGGGCGTGGGGTGGATGGCCGTGTTGCCGGTCTGGTTGTAGAAGCTGACGTTGCCGCCGGTGACCGGGATGCCCAGTTCGAGGCAGCCGTCGGCGAGCCCACGCACGGCCTCGGCGAACTCCCACATGACGTGCGGGTCCTCGGGCGAGCCGAAGTTGAGGCAGTTCGTGACGGCGACCGGGACCGCGCCGGTGGCGGCGACGTTGCGGTACGCCTCGGCGAGCGCGAGCTTGGCGCCGGTGTACGGGTCGAGCTTGGCGAACCGCCCGTTGCCGTCCAACGAGATCGCGACGCCCAGCCCGGACTCCTCGTCGATCCGGATCACACCGGCGTCCTCGGGCTGCGCGAGTACGGTGTTGCCGAGCACGTACCGGTCGTACTGCTCGGTGACCCACGACTTGTCGCAAAGGTTGGGGCTGGCGGCGAGGGTGAGCAGGGTCTCGCGGAGTTCGTCGCCGGTGCGGGGCCGGGTGAGGGTCTCCGCGCGGTCGGCCTGGACGAGGATGCGGTCGCTCGGCTCGCGCATCGGCCGGGCGTACACCGGCCCGTCGTCCACGAGCGATCCCGGGGGAACGTCCACCACGGTCTGCCCGCGCCACGTGATCGCCAGGCGGGTGTCGTCGGTGGTGACCTCGCCGATCGCCGTGGCGAGCAGGCCCCACTTCTTCGCCACGCCGAGCACCTGGCCGAGCCGGGCCGGGTCGACGATGAGGAGCATGCGCTCCTGGGACTCGCTGGCCAGGATCTCGTGCGGCTCCATGGAGGCCTCACGCAGCGGCACCTTGTCGAGCGTGACCCGCATGCCGGTGCCGGCCGCCGCGGCGGTCTCGGTCAGCGCGCAGGTGAGACCGGCGCCGCCTAGGTCCTGGATGCCGACCACGATGCCGGCGTCGTACAGCTCCAGGCAGGCCTCGATGAGGAGCTTCTCCAGGAACGGGTCACCGACCTGCACGCTCGGGCGGCGTTCGTCGCTGCCCTCGTCGAACGTGGCGCTGGCCAGCACCGACACGCCGCCGATGCCGTCGCGGCCGGTCTTGGCGCCGAGCAGGACGACGACGTTGCCCGCGCCCGTCGCTTCCTTCTTCTGCAGGCGGCTGGCCGGCAGGACCCCGATGCTCAGCGCGTTGACCAGCGGGTTGCCCTGGTAGCAGGGGTCGAAGACGACCTCGCCGCCGATGTTGGGCAGGCCCAGGCAGTTCCCGTAACCGCCGATGCCGGCGACCACGCCGGGGAGCACGCGGCGGGTGTCGGGGTGATCGGCCGCGCCGAAGCGCAGCGGGTCCATGACGGCGACGGGGCGCGCGCCCATGGCGAGGATGTCCCGGACGATGCCGCCTACGCCGGTGGCGGCACCCTGGTGCGGCTCGACGAAGCTCGGGTGGTTGTGCGACTCGACCTTGAACGTGACGGCGAGGTCGTCGGAGATGCGCACGACGCCCGCGTTCTCACCGATGCCGGCGAGCATGCGGTCGTTCTTCGGCGCCTTCTCCACGAACTGGCGCAGGTGCACCTTGCTCGACTTGTACGAGCAGTGCTCGCTCCACATGATCGAGTACATGGCGAGCTCGGACTGCGTGGGCCGGCGGCCCAGGATCTGGCGGATCCGCTCGTACTCGTCCGGCTGGAGGCCCAGCTCGGCGAAGGGCTGCTCCTCGTCGGGCGTGTCGGCGGCGCGCGCCACCGTGTCCAGCCCTTCGATCGCCTCGACAGGTGTGCTGACCTCGGCCGTCATGCGTTAGCTCCCGTGGTGGCGGCGACCTCCCGAGGGTGGGCGAGGTGCCGCAGTACGCCGCTGAAGAAGCCGAGCCCGTCGATGGACGGCCCGGTCAGGGCCTCGATCGCGTGCTCGGGGTGAGGCATGATGCCGACGACGTTGCCGGCCTCGTTGCGGATCGCCGCGATGTCGCGCTGCGAGCCGTTGGGGTTGTGGCCGTCGAGGTAGCCGGTGGGGCCGCTGACGTAGCGCGCCACGATCCGGCCCTCGGCCTCGAGCTCGTCGAGGGTGCGTTCGTCGGCGACGTAGCAGCCCTCGCCGTTCTTGACCGGGATGAGGATCTCCTGGCCGTCGGTGAAGCCGCCGGTCCACGCGGTCGTGGTCGACTCGACCCGCAGCCACTGGTCGCGGTTGCGGAAGTGCAGGTGGCTGTTGCGGGCGAGGGCGCCGGGCAGCAGGTGGGCCTCGCACAGGATCTGGAACCCGTTGCAGATGCCGAGCACCGGCAGACCCTCACCGGCGGCCTTGACGATCGACTCCATGACCGCGGAGAACCGGGCGATGGCGCCGGTGCGCAGGTAGTCGCCGTAGGAGAAGCCGCCGGGGAGCACAACCGCTTCGACGCCGTGCAGGTCGGCGTCGGCGTGCCAGAGGTTGACCGGCTCACCGCCGGCCAGGCGCACCGCGCGCAGGGCGTCCCGGTCGTCGAGCGACCCGGGAAATGTCACCACTCCGACCTTGCGGCGGCTGCCGTCCCCCTCGACGTCGGCCGACTCACTCGAATGCGAAGCATCGCGATGTGCGCTCATGAAGGATCTTCCACGCGGAGGGTGAAGGACTCGATGACGGGATTCGCGAGCAGCTTGTCGGCGATCTCGCGGGCGCGGTCGAGGTCGGGTTCGCCGTCGAACTCCAACTCGATGCGCTTGCCGATCCGGACCGAGCTCACCTCGGACACGCCCAGGCGGGGCAGCGCGTTCGCGACTGCCTGGCCCTGGGGATCGAGGATCTCGGGCTTGAGCATGACGTCGACGACGACGCGGGCCACTGTGCACTCCTGAGACATCAACTCAACACGAAAGGGGCGGCTCGAAGCCTACCTGTCGACTCATCGTGACCGATCACGACCTGCGTGTTCGCCACCGACCCCGGACGGGTGATCACAGCGGGTGCGCGTGAGGTCCCCGTGAGAACGCCGTCTCACGTTTTCGTCGGGTCGGTTTCAGCGGCCTGTATCGGTATATGACTCAGTGACCAGTTCCCACACACTGGTGCGCGGCGCGGGTAAGCCTCACCACCCGCGCCGCGTTCATCCGCGAATGCCCGGTATCAGAGGATCGGCGGCGGGGCATACCCCGCGGCGGCGGGATGCGCAGTGACGATCGTCTCGATCCGGCCCACCACCGACGCCACCTGAGCGCCGGCCGCGCCGACGAACGCCGCCCGGTCGGCGACCAACCGGTCGATCTCGTCCCGACTCAGGGAGAGTCGTTCATCGGCGGCCAACCGGTCGAACAGCTCGTTGTCCGCGGCGGCCTTCTCGCGCATGGCCAGGGCGACGGCCACCGCGTGTTCCTTGATGACCTCGTGGGCGACCTCGCGGCCGACGCCCTTGCGCACGGCTCCCACCAGCAGCTTCGTCGTCGCGAGGAACGGCAGGTACCGGTCCAGCTCGCGCGCCACGACGGCCGGGTAAGCGCCGAACTCCGCAAGCACCGTCAGGAACGTCAGGTACAGCCCGTCGAGGGCGAAGAACGCGTCCGGCAGCGCCACCCGCCGCACGACCGAGCAGGAGACGTCCCCCTCGTTCCACTGGTCGCCGGCCAGTTCACCGACCATGGAGAGGTACCCGCGCACGATCACGGCGAGCCCGTTGATCCGTTCGCAGGAGCGGGTGTTCATCTTGTGCGGCATGGCGGACGAGCCCACCTGCCCGGCCTTGAACCCCTCCGTGGCCAGTTCCTGACCGGCCATCAGCCGGATCGTGGTGGCCAGCGAGGAGGGCGCCGCGGCGGCCTGCGCCAGCGCCGAGAGCACGTCGAAGTCGAGCGAACGCGGGTAGACCTGGCCGACGCTGTCCAGCACCCGGGAGAAGCCCAGGTGGGCCGCCACCTTCGTCTCCAGGGCCGCGGCCTTCTCAAAGGAGCCGTCGAAGAGATCCAGCTGATCCGCCGCCGTCCCGACCGGGCCCTTGATGCCGCGCAGGGGATAGCGGCGGATCAGGTCGTCGAGGCGTTCGTAGGCGATGAGCAGTTCCTCGGCCGCCGAGGCGAACCGCTTGCCGAGCGTCGTCGCCTGCGCCGGAACGTTGTGCGAGCGGCCCACCATCACCAGGTCGGCGTGTGCGGTGGCGAGCCGGGCCAGGCGCGCCAGCGCCGCCACCACGCGGTCGCGGATCAGCAGGAGCGACGCGCGGATCTGCAGCTGTTCGACGTTCTCGGTGAGATCGCGCGAGGTCATGCCCTTGTGGATGTGCTCGTGGCCGGCGAGGGCGCTGAACTCCTCGATGCGGGCCTTCACGTCGTGCCGGGTGACCCGCTCCCGCTCCGCGATCGAGGAAAGATCCACATCGTCGACGACGGCCTCGTACGCCGCGATGACGCCGGACGGCACGGTGACGCCCAGCTCGCTCTGCGCCCGGAGGACGGCGATCCAGAGCCGGCGCTCCGCTTTCACCTTCTCCGCGGGGGACCAGATGGAGACGAGGTCGGGCGAGGCATAACGAGCTGCGAGAACGTCAGGAATCACGGGCCAATTATGGGCGCTCCAGAATCGCCGTCACCGCCTGGCCACCCGCGGCGCAGATCGAGATGAGGCCCTTACCCGAACCGCGTTCGGCGAGCAGCTTGGCGAGCGTGGCGGTGATGCGCGCCCCGGTGGCCGCGAACGGGTGGCCGGTCGCCAGCGACGAGCCGACGACGTTGAGGCGTTCCCGGTCGAGGGGGCCGTGCGCCGGCTCCCATGCCTTGAGGGTGGCCAGCACCTGGGACGCGAACGCCTCGTGGATCTCGTAGTAGTCCAGTTCCCCCAAGGAAACGCCGGCCCGGGCGAGCAGCCGGGGGACCGTGGACACCGGGGCGGTCAGCAGGCCCTCTCCCCCGTGCACGAAGTCGACGGCTCCGGTCTCGGCGTCGCGCAGGTAGGCGAGCACGGGCAGGTGGCGCTCGGCGGCCCACTCCTCGCTGCCGAGCAGCACCAGGGCGGCGCCGTCGGTGAGCGGCGAGGAGTTGCCGGCGGTCATCGTGTCGCCGAAGACCGGCTTGAGCGCGGCGAGCTTCTCGATGCTCGTGTCGCGGAGGTTCTCGTCCCGGGTCAGGCCGAGGTACGGGGTGAGCAGGTCGTCGAAGAAGCCCTTCTCGAACGCCGCCGCGAGCCGCTGGTGCGAGGCGAGGGCCAGTTCGTCCTGCTCCTCGCGGGTGATGCCCCATTCGGCGGCGGTGCGGGCGGCGTGCTCCCCCATGGACAGGCCGGTGCGCGGCTCGGCGTTGCGCGGGACGTCGGGGCGCAGCTGGGTGGGGCGCAGCCGGCCGACGGTGCGCAGCTTGCGCCCCCAGGTGCGGGAGTAGCGGGCGTCGAGCAGCACGCGGCGCAGGTCGTCGTTGACGGCGAGCGGCGCGTCGGAGGTGGTGTCGACGCCGCCGGCGATCCCCGACTCGATCTGCCCCACGGCGATCTTGTTGGCGACCGTGATGACCGCTTCGAGGCCGGTGCCGCACGCCTGTTGCAGGTCGAACGCGGGCGTCGACGGGTCCAGCCGGGAGCCGAGCACACACTCCCGGGTGAGGTTGAAGTCGCGGCTGTGCTTGAGGACGGCCCCGGCGACGACCTCGCCGATCCGTTCGCCCGCCAGAGCGAACCGGGCAAGAAGCCCGTCCAGCGCCGCCGTCAACATGTCCTGGTTGGACGCCTGGGCATACCGGCCGCCGGACCGGGCGAACGGAATCCGGTTGCCGCCGAGGATCGCAACTCGCCGCATGGGCGATTACGTTACGGGGCGATGGACCGGTATTCGAGCTTCGCGAATTCACGGGCCGGGCGGCTGGTCGTCCGGGGCGTCGGCCTGCCCCGGCCTCCCGTGCTGCGCCGGTACACCCAGGGTGAGCCCGATCCGGAGGGGCCGTTCCTCATCGGCGGGTCGGGGCGGCTGGCGTTCCGGGTGATCCCGCTGCTGGCCGGCACGCAGAAGGAGGGCGAGCGGCCGCGTGCCGTCGTCTGCGACGCCACCGGGGTCACCGATCCGGCCGGGCTGGCGGCGGTGTACTCGTTCGTGCAGCCGGCGGTGCGGGATCTGCTGCCCAACGGGCGGGTGCTGGTGCTCGGCACGCCGCCGGCGCGCTGCGGTTCGCCCGCCGAGGCGGCCGCCCAGCAGGCCCTCGAGGGCTTCGTGCGGTCGGTGGGCAAGGAGATCGGGCGGCGCGGTGGCACGGCCAACCTGGCCTACGTCGCCCCGGGCGCGGAAAACGCGGCGGAGTCGACCGTCCGGTTCCTGTTGTCGACCCGCTCGGCGTTCGTCTCCGGTCAGGTCGTTGCGGTCGAACCGGCACCGGCGGAGCCGGCGCACGGGGGTCCGGTGGCGGTCGTGACCGGTGCGGCGCGCGGCATCGGGTTGGCGATCGTCGGCGTGCTGGCCCGGGCCGGCGCACGGGTCGTCGCCGTCGACCTCCCGTCGGCCGGTGCCGAGCTGGCCGCCGTCGCCAACGACGTGCGCGGGGCGTCGCTGCAGCTGGACCTGACCGCCGAACGCGCACCGCAGCGCCTCGTCCGCTACCTCACCGACCGGTACGGCCGGCTCGACGTTCTGGTGCACAACGCCGGCATCACCCGGGACCGCACGCTCGCGAAGATGAGTCCGCAGGAGTGGGACGCCGTCCTGCGGGTGAACCTCGCCGCGCCGGCCGCCGTCACGGAGGCGGTGCTGGCCGGGCCGCTGATGCCGGCGGGCGGGCGGATCGTCTGCGTCTCCTCCGTTTCGGGCATCGCCGGCAACCGCGGCCAGGCCAACTACGCGGCGTCCAAGGCGGGGCTGATCGGCCTGGTCCGTTCGCTCGCGCCCACGCTGGCCAACCGCGGGGTGACGGCGAACGCGGTCGCGCCCGGGTTCATCGAGACGGACATGACGGCCCGGATGCCGATGACGATCCGGGAGGCGGGGCGGCGGCTCAACAGCGTGACCCAGGGCGGCCGTCCGATCGACGTGGCGGAGACGGTGGGCTGGTTGGCGGAGCCGGGGTCGGGCGGGGTGACCGGCAACGTCGTGCGGGTCTGCGGCCAGAGCCTGTTGGGGGCGTGAGATGACCGAGGTGGAAGAGGCGGCGGTCGGCGATCTTCGCGCGATGCCCCGGCTCGGCCCGTTGTATCGCTCCGCCGCGTGGCAGACGGTGCGCCGGCCGTCCCGGAAGGAAGAGCTCGAGGATCGCGAGCTGGTGATCCGCGACGTTACCGTCGACCTCGACCACCTGGCCGCGTACAACCGGGTGTGCGGTTTCCGGCTCACCGACGCGCTGCCGGCGACGTATCCGCACGTGATGGCGTTCCCGTTGAGCCTGGCGCTGCTGGCGGAGCCGTCGTTCCCGCTGCCGCTGGCCGGGGTGGTGCACATCGCCAACCGGATCGAGGTGCTCGGGCCGGTGCGCGTGTCGGACACGTTCAGCCTGCGGGTGCGGGCCCAGCGGCTGCGCCCCCACGAACGCGGCCGCCAGGTCGACGTGGTCGCCGAGGCGTTCGCGGACGGGTCGTGCGTGTGGCGGGGGCGTTCGACGTATCTGCACAAGAACGGCCGCGGCAGCGGCGGCCCGCCGCCCGAGCGCGCGAAGCTCGCCGGTCAGGCCGTGTGGCGGGTGGATCCGGGTACGGCGCGGCGGTACCGCAACGCCTCCGGGGACCGCAATCCGATCCACACCTCGCGGGTGGCGGCGCGGCTGGCCGGGTTCCGGCGGCGGATCGCGCACGGCATGTGGACGAAGGCCCGCTGCCTGGCCGCGCTGGAGGGGCGCCTGCCCGGGACGTTCACGGTCGACGTGCGCTTCCTGCGGCCGATCCCGCTGCCCGGTGCGGTCGCCTTCGCCGCCGAGCGGGCCGGCGAGGATTGGGACCTGGCCGTCTGGAACGCCACCGACAGCACCCCGCACCTGCGCGGCACCGTCACCGGCCCGGCGACCGAGTACGACATCGCGGCCGTCTAGGCCCTAGCTCGACTCCGCGTCGCTCAGGGGAAGCCGGCCTGGGGCCAGCCGGCCCGACGGGTCGTAGCGCTCCTTGAGCCGCGCCGCGTCGGCGATGCCCCGGTCGGTGGCCCGTGCCGCGGCGTGTACCAGGGGCGAGGCCCGCAGCACGGTGCACAGCCCGCCGCGCGCGAGCAGCGTGTGCCGGACGGTCTCCACGACCCCGACCACCCGCTCGTCCGCAAATCCCTCCGGCAGCGCCACCAGAACCACACCGGTCGCGGCGGAGCCACGCACCGCGGCGACCCCGCCGGTCACGTCCCGCAGCACCAGGTTGACCGCGCCGAGCGCACTGACCGGCACGTCCAGCCGCAGCAGGGTGTGCCCCGCCGGCACGCGGCCCCACCAGCCGGGCGGCTCCGCGCGGGCCTCGGCGTCGCCGCCGATCAGCGTGACGGCGGTGCGCGACAGCTGCAGCGCCGCGCGCGCGGTGCCCTCGATGCGCACGGCGACGGTGGCGGCCCGTCCGGGCTCGGTCGTGCGCTGCCTCGGCACCCGGGCGCTCACCGGGTCCAGCGGCGGCCAGTCGGCCTCGATCGCCGCGATCCCCAGCGGAATGGTGTCGAGCAGCGCCATCAGCTCGATCAGCTCGGCGGGGCTGCGCACCGACCGGAGCACGTAGCGCGCCTCCGGCGGCCGCGGCGCCAGCGCGAACGTCACCGCGGTCAGCACCCCGAGCGCGCCGAGGGAGCCGCACAGGTCGGCGGCGTCGTCCCCGACCAGCCGCTGCGGCGAACCGTCGACGGTCAGGTACTCCACGCCGCGCACGAGGGCCGGCAGCGGTCCGCCGCGCAGCCGGAGCGGTCCGGTGGCGCCGGTCGCGAGCACCCCGCCGGCGGTGGCCCCGTCGGCCAGGTACGGCGGGTCGAGGGTGAGCCGCTGGCCGGTGGCGGCGAGCCGGGCGGTCAGGTCGCGCAGCGGCGTGCCGGCGCCCACGGTCACCTCGAGCCCGCCCGGGTCGTGGGCGCGCACGCCGGCCAGCCGCCGCAGGTCCACGACGATGTCCACATCGGACGGTGGCGGCCCCCAGTCGAGCGTGGTGCCGGCCCCGCGCGGCAGGACGGTCCAGCCGTCCCGGTAGGCCAGCCGGAGCACCGCCGCGAGCTGCCCGGGGTCGGCCGGTGCCACGTGCGCGGCCGCCGCTGTGAGCCCGGGCGCGTCGGCCGGGAGCGCGGCGCGCACGTGTGCCGGCCCGCACATGTCGACCAGGTCGGCGAGCAGTCCCACCCGTCCTCCTCGCCGTCGCATCACGCTCCCACTTCCCGGTCGTCATCGTACACATGTTCGAACGCCTCGGAGCCTTGCTCCTGACCCGGCGTCAGGTCATAGCGTCGTCCACATGACGACCTGGCGTATCGGCGAACTGGCGACGGCCACCGGCGTGACCGTTCGCACGCTGCACCACTACGACGGGCTGGGCCTGCTGAGCCCGTCGGAGCGCACCTCGGTCGGGCACCGCCGGTACACCGCCGCCGACGTCCGCCGGCTGCACCGGATCATCGCGCTGCGCGACTTCGGCCTCTCGCTGGCCGAGATCGCGCGGGTCCTCGACGGGCCCGACGCCGACCCGCGCGAACTGCTGCGCGCGCAGCTCGCCCGGGTCGAGGAGCGGCTGACCGCCGGCGAGCGGTTGCGCCGCACCCTGATCGACCTGATCGCTTCACTCGATCAGGTCTCACTTGATCGCGCGGTGGAGCCCGACGTCCATCACCTGATCGCACTCATCGAAGGGACCACCCGGATGAACCGCCCGCTCACCGAGGAAGAACTCGCCGAGATGACCGAAACCCGACAAGCCCTCATGGCCACGCTGACACCGGAGCAGATCGCCGAGATGAACGAGACCCGCCGCAGGTGGCGGGAGAGCCTGACGGAGGAGGAGTTGACGGCGGCCCGCACGGCTCGCGCGGCGCTGCTCCCGCCGTCGTGGCAGCCCCGGGACGGGTAACGTTCTCGGCTGTGACGACGCAGCAGCCGCCCGTGGCCAAGACCGTTCCCGCTGAGCGCACGCATCACGGCGACACGGTCGTCGACGAGTACGCCTGGCTCACGGACAAGGAAGATCCGGACACCATCGCCTACCTCAAGGCGGAGAACGAGTTCACCGAGTCCGCGACGGCCCACCTTGCGGCGCTGCGCGACACCCTGTTCAACGAGATCAAGAACCGCACCCAGGAGACCGACCTGTCGGTCCCCACCCGCAAGGGCGCGCACTGGTACTACACGCGCACCGAGGAGGGCAAGCAGTACGGCATCCAGTGCCGGCGCGCGGTCGCCCCCGGGGAGACCGCGCCGCCGGCCACCGGCGAGGGCGCCCCGCTCGCCGGCGAGGAGGTGCTGCTCGACGGCAACGTGCTCGCCGGCGACAGCGAGTTCTTCGCGCTCGGCACGTTCGACGTGAGCCCGGACGGCACCCGCCTCGCCTACTCGACCGACTTCGCCGGCGACGAGCGGTTCACGCTGCGGGTCAAGCGGCTGGACACCGGCGAGGTGCTCGCCGACGAGATCCCCGGGGTCTTCTACGGCTCGGCCTGGTCGACCGACGGGTCCACGCTCTTCTACCTGACCGTCGACGACGCCTGGCGCCCGCACAAGGTGTGGCGGCACACCGTGGGCACGCCGTCGTCCGAGGACGTCGTCGTCTACGAGGAGACCGACGAACGCTTCTGGGTCGGCGTCGACCTCACCCGCTCGGAGAAGTTCATCCTCATCGAGGCCGGGAGCAAGATCACCAGCGAGGTGCGGTTCATCCCGGCGGACGACCCGACCGCCGAGCCGGTGCTCATCGCGCCCCGCCGGCACGGGGTGGAGTACTCCGTCGAGCACCACGGCCACCGGTTCCTGATCCTGCACAACGACGGGGCCGAGGACTTCGCCCTCGCGTACACCTCCTGCGACGCGCCGGGCGGCTGGACGCCGCTGATCGAGCACACCCCGGGCATCCGGCTCACCCAGGTGGACGCGTTCAGCCGGCACCTGGTGGTGGCGCTGCGCCGGGACGGGCTGACCGGCCTGCGCGTGGTGCCGCTCGACGGCGGGCGCGACTACGACATCTCGTTCCCCGAGCCGATCTACACGGTCGGGCCGGACCACAACCCGGAGTACGACACGGCGACGTTCCGGCTCGGGTACACGTCGCTGGTGCAGCCGGACTCCATCTACGACTGCGAACTCGACACGGGCAACCTGGTGCTGCGCAAGCAGCGGCCGGTGCTCGGCGGCTACGACCCCGCGCAGTACGAGCAGCACCGCGAGTGGGCGCTCGCCGACGACGGCACCCGCGTGCCGATCTCCCTGATCTGCCGCAAGGGCACGCCGCGCGACGGCTCGGCGCCGTGCGTCATCTACGGGTACGGCTCCTACGAGGCCTCGATGGACCCGTGGTTCTCCATCGCGCGACTGTCCCTTGTGGACCGTGGCGTCACCTTCGCCGTGGCGCACATCCGCGGCGGCGGCGAGATGGGCCGCGCCTGGTACGAGAACGGCAAGATGCTGGCCAAGCGCAACACGTTCACCGACTTCGTGGCGTGTGCCGAGCACCTGACGAAGTCGGGTTGGACCAGCGCCGACCGGCTCATCGCGCGGGGCGGCTCCGCCGGCGGGCTGCTGATGGGCGCGGTGGCAAACCTGGCGCCGCAGGCGTTCGCGGGCATCGTGGCGCAGGTGCCGTTCGTCGACGCGCTCAACACGATCCTCGACCCGTCGCTGCCGCTGACCGTGATCGAGTGGGAGGAGTGGGGCAACCCGCTGGAGAGCGCCGACGTGTACCGGTACATGAAGTCGTACAGCCCGTACGAGAACGTGACCGATGTGCGGTATCCGGCGATCCTCGCCATGACCAGCCTCAACGACACGCGCGTGCTCTACCACGAGCCGGCGAAGTGGGTCGCGAAGCTGCGCAAGGTGTCGCCGGAGTCGGACGTTCTGCTCAAGACGGAGATGGGCGCCGGGCACGGCGGGCCGAGCGGCCGCTACGACTCCTGGAAGGAAGAGGCCTTCATGGCGGCGTGGATTCTCGACCGCCTCGGAAAGGCGTAGTCACGGGCGGCGCGCGGGATCTCCCTCCCGCGCGCCGCATCGCTGTCTAGACGAAGACGTCGGCCAGCAGTTTGGGGTCGGCGTTGCCGCCGCTGACCACGGCCGCCGTGCGGCCCTGGGGTAGCTCCGCGCGGTGGTGGAGGTAGGCGGCCGTCGCGACGGCGCCGCTGGGCTCCACCAGGACACGGGAGCCGCGCACCATCCGGGTCATCGCGTCGAGGATCTCGTCCTCGCTGACGGTCACCATCCCGTCGAGGCGTTCGGACAGGTGGGCGAAGGTCAACTCGGACAGGTTGGTGCGCAGGCCGTCGGCGATCGTGCGGTAGGTCTGCTCGGTGGGCCACTTACGCAGTTCGCCCGAGGACAGGCTGTCGGCGGCGTCCGCCGCGAGGGCCGGCTCCACGCCGATCACGGCGGCGGCCGGGCGCAGTGCCTTGATCGCGCTGGCGACGCCGGAGGCGAGCCCGCCACCACCCACCGGGACCAGCACGACGTCGACGTCCGGCAGGTCGGCGACGATCTCCAGCCCGATGGTGCCCTGCCCCGCGATCACGTCCGGGTGGTCGAACGGCGGCACCCGGTTGAGCCCGCGCTCCTGCGCGATCTTCGCCATGACGTCGTCCCGCTCGGGCGGCGGGACCAGGATGACCTCGGCCCCGAGCGCCCGGGTCGCCTCGACCTTCATCGGGACGGCCACGTTCGGCATCACCACGACGCACGGCACCCCGAACGCCCGCGCGGAATACGCGGCCGCCTGGGCGTGGTTGCCCGACGAGTGCGCGATGATCCCGGCCCGGCGCTTCTCCTCGGGCAGGGACGCGACCGTGTTGTAAGCCCCTCGCAGCTTGAACGACCCGATCGGCTGAAGGCCCTCGGGTTTGAGCCACAGGTCGGTACCCGCCCACCAGGCCGGCAGCAGGGGCGTGCGCACCGCCACCCCGGCGATGTGGTCGGCGGCGGTCCGGATGTCAGCGAGGGTCACCAGCTCCATTCGCCGAGCCTACGATCGATCTTGAACCTTGCCCGCGTCCAAAGCAGAATGCGTGGACCGGCCGTCTCGCGTCGATCTGCCGGGCCTCGGTCGCCGGGCAACCCGGGAGTCAGTAGGCTCTCCCCCACCGGCGGGAGCGGTATGGAGACCAGGGCATGTCATTGAGGTTGCGGTATGCGGTGCGCACCGATCCGGGGTTGGTCCGGCAGACCAACCAGGACTCGGTGTACGCCGGTCCGCGCCTGCTCGCCGTAGCCGACGGCATGGGCGGGATGGCGGCGGGCGATCTGGCCAGCAGTGTCGTCATCACGAGACTGGCCGAGCTGGACCACGACGTGCCGGCTCCCGAGATGATCGCCGCGATGGACGACACCGTGGCGGCAGCCAACCAGGAGCTGCACGCCGGCGTCACCGCCAACCCCGAGCTGCGCGGCATGGGCACCACGCTCACCGCCCTGCTCATCTCCGGGCGCACCGTCGCCATGGTGCACATCGGCGACTCCCGGGCGTACCTGCTGCGCGACGGGCACATGCGTCAGGTCACCAAGGACCACACGTACGTGCAGATGCTGGTGGACGAGGGTGCGATCACCGCCGAGGAGGCGAGCAACCACCCGCATCGTTCACTCGTGACGCAGGTGCTCCAGGGCGAGCCGATCGAGCCGGCGTACTCGGTGCGCCAGGCCGTCGCGGGCGACCGCTACCTGCTGTGCAGCGACGGTCTCTCCAACGTCGTGACCATGGAGACCATGGCCGACATGCTCCGGGAGTACGAGGACCCGGAGGCCTGCGCCGAACGCCTCATCGACCTCGCCCTGCGCGCCGGCGGCCCGGACAACATCACGGCGATCGTCGCCGACATCCTGGAGGCGCCCGATCCGGGGCCCGCCGGGAGCCACGACGCCGACCAGACGCACCTGCTGCCGGCCGTTCCGGCCGAGGATCCGCCGCACGCCGACCAGCCCGGCACGCCGCGGCTGTACCTTTCAGAGGCCGCCGTGGCGGCGCAGCACCAGCCGGCCGCGGTCGTCGAGGAGTACCCGGCGCACGTGGACCCCACGTGGCAGGCGACGGAGGGCTACGCGGACGTCGCCGCTCTGGTGCATCCGACGGCGCAGCCGTTCCCGGCAGCGGCGGCACCGGCGGTCGAGGGCTATCCGGTCGAGGCCTTCCCCGCCGACGAACTTCCGACGGAGAGCGATCTCCGGACGACGCCGTCCATGGAGCGGCCGCCGGTGGATCGCGACCATCCGGCCGCCCAGTTCTTCCCGCCGGCGGATCCGTCCGGCCCTCCGCCGCGCCGGCCCAGCCCGCGGCCGCGCCGGACGCCGGTCGACGAGGGGCAGGCGTACGCGCCCTCGCCTTCGGGGCTGCCGGAGCCGCAGCAGCAGCATCAGGGCTTCGCCGGGGAGCCGACGCAGGTCCTCCCGGACGGCGCGATCGGTCAGCGCAGCGGGCTTGCGATGCCGGGCAGCCCGATCCTGCCCGGCGGCCCGGCCCCCCACGGCGGCGCCGTTCCGCCCGGCGGCCCGGTCCCGTCCGGCGACCCGGCCGCGCACGGCGGCTTCGCTGCCCACGGCGACCCGGCCGCGCACGGCGGTCCCGCGCCGGTGGGAGGCCCGGCCGTGCCGGCCGCCCGGCCGCACGTCGCGCCGCTCCCCAACGGCGCCGCACCGCAGGCGGCGCCGCCGCACGGTGCCGCACCGCACGCCGCCCCCGGGCACGCGGCCCCGCCGCCCCGGCGGCCCCTCACCTCGGACCGCCCGGATCAGCGCGATCACCTTGAGCACCGGGACCCGGCGCACCCCGAGCCGCTGCAGCCGGTCGAGCGCTCCGAGGGGCGCCGCGCGCACCCCGACGCCGCGCTCCGCCCGGACCAGCCGATCCGGACCCCCGGCCCGGGCCTGCAGCCGCCGGTGCTCCGGGAGCCGGCGCTCCGCGATGAGGCGCCAGCACCGCGGGAGTGGGCCCCCGAGCCCCCCGCCCGGGCCGATTGGGCGGACGGCCCCACGGCATCGGTACCGACCGTGGCCAACGAGCCGACCGTCCGCAACGACCCGGCTCCGCATGCCGACCTCGCCGCACGCACCGAGCCGACGCTGCGCAACGACCCGGCCGTGCGGGTCGACCCGACCGCCGGCAGCGACTGGGTCGAGCCGCCCACCGAGATCGAGGACTGGTCGGACGCCCCGACCAACACCATCCCGGCGGTCGTCGACGAGTGGTCCGGTCATCCGGAGGCGGCCTGGTCCGCCGACCAGCCGGCCGAGCAGCACTCCACCCAGGGGTGGACCGGACCGTCCGCCGCCGCCCGCACGACCGGCACGGTGACCGCCGAACCGGACGTCGAGGACCCGGTGGCGAGCATCTTCGGCCCGGACGACGACCGCGATCCGCCGTCGGGGCGCCGTTCGAGCCGGCGGGTGCAGGCGACGATCCTGGCGACCCTGGTAATCCTCCTAGTGGCCGCGAGCGCCGTCGCCACCTGGCTTTTCCTCACCGCATAGGCCCGGGGCAGCGCCGGTACTGACCGGTAGCCGACAGGTATCAGGTAGATCACTAGTTCGCTCAGCCGCAGCTCAGCGATTTCTCAGCCGCGCGCGGCATGCTGAATCTTGTCGGAAGCCACTTAGGGCCGTCTCTCCGGGGAAACCCGGGGTGTGATGCCTCCCTTGGACGGATGTCCGGCGCCTTCCGGATCAATAACGTGCCGGATAGGACCCAGCGGGGGGAGGTGCGGCATGCAGGAACTGTTCGGCGGAGTGGGCGAGCTGTCCACGCTGCTGCTCGGGTTCGTGTTGGGCGGGGTGTTGATGCTCGACACCATTCCGCTGGTGGGCGTTCTGGTGCCGGCCGATGTCGCGGTGCTCGCGGCGGTCGGCTCCCGGGGTCCCTGGGAAGCGGTCACCGTGCTGCTCGCCATCGTCGCCGGCACACTCGCCGGGTGGACGCTGACGTTCGCCGTCGGCCGGTTCCTGTCCGGGCCGCTGCGCCGTAGCTGGCTCGGCCGCCGGATCGGGGAGGCCCGCTGGGTGGGCGCCGAACGCCTGCTCGCCGGCAACGGCGGCAAGATGGTGCTCGCGGCGCCGTTCCTGCCGGTGTTCAACACGATCGTGCCGATCGCGGCCGGCAGCCTGCGCATGTCGTACCCGCGCTTCCTGGCGTACGGGCTGAGCGGGGCGACGCTGTGGGGCGCCGGCTACGTGGGCCTGGGTATGGCCGCGAAGCAGCTGGGCGGTGCGCTGTTCGGGTCGTCGAGCACGCTGACGACGGTCATCATCGGCATCCCCGGACTGGCCATCGGCTGGGTGATCCTGGCTCAGGTCCGCCGCCGCATGGCGGTCGAGGAGGCGGCGACGAGCCAGGAGAGCGCGGCGACGACGGCGGCGCGTTCGAGCACGCCGCTGGTCCAGCCCCGCCCGAGGAACAGCATCGCGATCGCCACCGCCACCAGCAGCGGCACCGTGCTGATCGCCCCGGTGGCGCTGGCCAACCGCAACCGCCTCCCGCTCTCCGGCGCCAGCCAGAACATGATCATCGCCAGGCCGGCGAAGAACAGCGCCCCGATGCTGGCCGCCCCGTGCACCAGGTCGCCCGGGGTGGCCGCCTCGTACGGCGGCAAGGGACAGCCCGGCGAGCAGGTGACCGCGCCCGAGGCCGCCCCGAACGGCGCGGCGACGATGAGGCACAGCACGGCGAGGCGCCACGCGTTGCGTTCGAGGTTCGCCATGCCCTGCCCGGCCCAGGCGATCCGGGCCGTCAGGGAGCGAAAGAGGCGCGAGGACCCGGGCTCCGTCTCGGTCTGACGCACGGCGGCGGCGAGCAGCACCAGCGCGGCCGCGATGAGCAGGATGCCGCTGCGGTAGACGGCCGGCATGGGGGCGTTCGGGGCGCCGGCCTCGCTGACGTATCCGTGCAGCGGCGAGGTGCGCACGACGGCGACCGCCAGCGCCGAACCGCCGGCCAGTGCGCAGATCAGGGCCGGCAACGCGAAGCGGGTCACGTGAGCGGCAGGGAGAACCGCGCCACGGTGCCGTCCGCGCCGGTCGTCACGTCGAACCGCGTGGCGAGGCGCGCCACGATCCACAGCCCGCGCCCACCGGTGGCGCCCAGCGGCGGGTAGACCCGCATGTCGTCGGGCTCGAACGCGAACCCGTCCCCGCTGTCGGCCACCTCGCAGACCAGTTCGCCGTCCTCGACCCACATCCGCAGCCGGCCGGCGCCGCCGCCGTGGCGCACGGCGTTGGTGGCCAGTTCGTGGGCGGCGAGCACGAGGTCGGTGAGCCGGTCCGCGCGCAGCCCCATCCCGTCGGCGTGGGCCGCCACGGTCGCGCGCAGCGCCACCAGGCTGTCCCGGTCGAACGGCTGGGAAAGCACGCGGGCCCCTTGTTCAGCCTCCATCGCGCTCCACCAGCCGCAGGGCCGGCACGCGGGCGGCTCCGAGGGCGCGCAGCACCTTGCCGACGGACTGGCGGGCGACGGCGGTCATCCG
>NZ_BOPF01000061.1 GCF_016863615.1 Virgisporangium aliadipatigenens
AGCGCCGAGTCGGTGCCGATGACGAACACGTCGAGCCTGTTCGGTCCCCAGGCCAGTGCGGTCGGCGGGCTCGTGCAGATTCCGCCGAGGCTTTCGAAGCAGGTGTTCGACGGTCCCCATCGGCTGCCGTCCCACCATTTGTGGTACAGGGCGGAGTCGGTGCCGATGACGAAGACGTCGAGCCTGTTCGGCCCCCAGGAGGCGATCTCGGGACGGCTCGTGCAGATCCCGCCCAGCGATTCCCAGCCCTCGTCGGACGGGCCCCACGCGGAGCCGTTCCACCATTTGTGGTATAGCGCCGAGTCGGTGCCGATGGCGAACGTGTCGAGCCGGTCGAAGCCCCAGGTGACCGACTCGGGCCGGCTCATGACGATGCCGCCGAGGCGTTCGTAGCCGTTCGGCGACGGGTCCCACTTGCTGCCGTTCCACCACTTGTGCCAGACGGCGGAGTCGGTGCCCCGGACGAACACGTCGAGCCGGTTGGACTCGGAGGACACCACGGGGCCGGAGTCCGGCGCCGGACCGTACATGGCGCGGACCGCCGCGACGTCCCCGTCGCTCAGCCCGGTGCGCTGACCGATCGCCACCCCAGGGGTGGTCGGCACGATCGTGTCCTGACCGTTGACCGAGAACGCGTCCCGCGGGTAATGCATGATCGAGCCGTAGTCGTAGGGGCCCACGTCGTCCCCGTCGGTGATCTGCTGGTCGAAGTTGTGCTCGAACCCCGGCTGGATGTTGGCGAACGCGACCGTGACGAACGTGTCGCGGTCCTCCCGGCTCTGCTCGTGCCACAGGCCGACGGTGTGCCCGATCTCGTGGATGCAGTTGCCGGTGGTGCAGCTCGACCCGAGGGTGATGCTCTGCCGGCCACCCCGCCGGCCGACCGCCGACGAGCACCCGTTGCCCGGCACGAACCTGACGAAGTCCGGGAACTGCGCCGCGTTGGCGGCGGTGCGCGCGACGAAGCGGAGCCGGGTGTGCCGCTCCCAGTGGGCGATCGCGTCGGTGACCCGCTGCGGGTTGGGCAGGTTGCCGTCGACCTCGAACGGCACCACGGCACCGATCCAGCGGAACCGGTCGCCGGTGACGACCGCCGCCGCCTCCGGCGGCCCGTGCTCGACGCGCTCGCGGGTCTGCTCCCGCACCTCCTCGGCGG
Organism: Virgisporangium aliadipatigenens; assembly: GCF_016863615.1. Lineage (GTDB taxonomy): Bacteria > Actinomycetota > Actinomycetes > Mycobacteriales > Micromonosporaceae > Virgisporangium > Virgisporangium aliadipatigenens. Next base: position 1,157 of record NZ_BOPF01000061.1, read on the forward strand.
AGCCCAGGACAATATCGCCCTCGACCATTGCCAAACCGTCGATCTCGACGAATTTGATCGCGCGGTTCGTGAACGTCGCCCCGTCGATCACCGCGGTTTCCACGGCGGGAGACGATCGAATTTCGCCGACCCCGATGACCCTGTTTCCATCGTTTTCGGAATCGTGCGCCGGTGACATGGCATGCCCTCCTCGACGGTTGGGCTAGGCTGACGATGCCAACATGGCCCCGCACCGGGACGACTGGCAATTGGCCGTCGGGCGGAACCTGGGAGTGTGACGTGATGACGACAATATCGATTAATCTTGTGCCGCCCGTCGATCCGCCTCGAGAGCCCGCGACGGTTCGCGTTTCGATCGAGGAGGTTTCGCAAATGGATGCGCCGGCGCAGGTGGTGGCGACAAAGACATTTGCGGACATGCGGGTGGATCGGCCGCAGGAGCTCGATATCGATCCCGGTACGCTGAAATCAGACGGCCGTTATGTCGTGCGCGTGCACGTGGATCTCGACGGTTCCGGAGTGAAGGCGGCGGGTGATCTCCTGACCACCCGCGCCTATCCCGTCGACGTGTCGAAGCCGATGTCGGTCGAGGTGCAAAAGATATAGCGGCTCAGACGTTGGCGACCGAGCCGGCGTACATCTTGTCGATCTCGCCGGCGAACGCCGTCTCGACGGCCTTCCGCTTCACCTTCAGCGACGGCGTCAGTTCGCCATCCTCGATGGAGAGGTCCCGCGGCAGGATGCGGAACTTCTTCACCGTCTCCCAGCGGTTGAGCCGGCCGTTCAGCTCCTGGACGTAGCCGTCGACGACGGCGTGCACCTCGGGCGCGGCGACCAGTTCCGGGTACGACTTGCCCTCGAGCGGGCCGCCGGAGGCCCACTGGGCGAGCGCGTCGGGGTCGAGCGTGATGAGCATCGTGCAGAAGTTGCGCGCCTGTCCGATGACGACCGCCTGCGAGGTGAGCGGGCAGACCGACTTGAACATCCCCTCGATGTGGCTCGGCGCCACGTACTTGCCGCCGGAGGTCTTGATGAGGTCCTTCTTGCGGTCGGTGATGCGCAGGTAGCCGTCGCTGTCCAGTTCGCCGATGTCGCCGGTGCGGAACCAGCCGTCCTCGGTGAACGCCTCGGCCGTCTCCTTCGGCAGGTTGTGGTAGCCGCGCATGACCGGCGTGCCGCGCAGCAGCACCTCGCCGTCGGTGTCGATCTTGCATTCCAGGTCGCCGAGCGGCGTGCCGACGGTGCCGATGCGGGGGGCGTTCTCCCGGTTGATGAACGACCCCGCGGATGTCTCGGTCAGCCCGTAGCCCTCGAGGACGTTGAGGCCGACGGCGTGGAAGAACTCGCCGATCTCCACCGCGAGCGGCGCCGAACCGGAGACCATGGCCCGCATCCGCCCGCCGAGCCGGGCCCGGATCTTCGTGAACACCAGCCGGTCGGCCACCTTGTGCTGCAACGACAGCAGGAATCCGGGCTGCTTGCCGGCGTGCTTGAGCGCGACGACCTGCTTGCCGATGCCCACCGCCCACAGCAGGATCTTCAGCTTGCCGGTCTCCTGCGCGTTGCCGATGACCCGGTTGTAGACCTTCTCGAAGACCCGCGGCGCCGAGCACATCAGCGTCGGCTGCACCTTCGCCAGGTTCTCCACGAGCTTGTCGATGCGACCGTCCACATAGGTCGGCATGCCGACGTAGATGACTCCGCACACCAGCGTCTTGCCGAACGAGTGTGACAGCGGCAGCCACAGGTACTGGAGGTCGTCGGAGTTCATGATGCCGAGGTCGGACTGGGCCCAGCCCTCCCAGACCCAGCCGGCGTGCAGCAGCTCGACGCCCTTGGGCCGGCCGGTCGTGCCCGACGTGTAGATGAGCGTGGCGAGGTGCTCCGGCTTGATGGTCTCGACCAGTTCGGTGACGAGGGCGGGCTGCTCGGCGAGGGCGGCGTGGCCGCGCTCCTCCAACTGGGCGAGCGTCAGCTGTCCCGCGGCCGGCTCCCCGTCGATGACCACGACGGGAAGGTCGAGTCCGGCGAGCTTGGCGGCCTGCTCGGGATTCTCGGCGATGAGCACCTTCGAACCGGAGTCGCGCACGATGTACTGCGCGTCCTCGGGCTCGGTCGTCGGGTAGACCGTCGTGGTGGCGGCGCCGGCCAGCATGACGCCGAGGTCGGCGAGGATCCACTCGAGCCGCGTGTTGGAGAGGATGGCGACCCGGTCCTCGTTGCGCACGCCGAGGCCGTGCAGCCCGGCCGCGATCGCGGTGGCCCGGTCGGCGGTCTGCTTCCAGGTGAGCCACACCGGCGCGCCGGCGTCTCCCGGGGCCGGGGCGGCGAACGCCCGCGCGTCAGGCGTCTGAGCCACCCGCTTGAGAAACATGTCGGGAATGGACCGGAACGGTAACGCAGTCATGACGGGCGCCTCCACACCGAGACGTGATCGACATCACGCCGTACGTGGCACGAAGACTAAGGGTGAGTGTCACCTAATCGCTAGTGCCAACCCTAGATCCCGAGGCGTGCGCTCCGGAGTCGTCCGGTCAGCTCGTCCGGGCCGGTCAGCGCGACGTCGGCGTGCGCCTGCCGGCCGGTGAGGAAGAGTACGAGCTCCGAGGGTTCGCCGGTCAACGTCACCTCGGGACCGCCGGCGCCGGCGGAGACCCGCCCGTGCCCCGGCCACTCGATGACCACCGCCGCCGGGAACTTCCGCAGGCTCAGCCGGCCCGTCCCGCGCACCCGCCCCCAGAGCTTCTCGGACAGCCCGGGGTCGATCGCGCGCGCCTTCCAGCCGGGCCGGGCCCGCCGCACGTCCTCGTGGTGGATGTACATCTCGAGCGGGTTGATGACCTCGTCGGTCAGCGGGTTGCTGAGCGGGCTCCACACCGGTGGCCTGCGCAGTTGCTCGATCAGCTTCGCGTAGTCCCGCTTGGCGATGCTCTCCTGCCGGGACTTCGTCAGCCCGGCGAGGGGCTTGACGATCACACCGAGGCCGGCGACCGGCTCCCGTTCGCGGATCAGCATGTGGGCGACGAGGTCGCGGGTGGTCCACCCCTCGCACAGCGTCGGTGCGTCGGGGCCGGCCGCGACGAGGGTGTCGATGAGCGCCTGACGCTCGTTCCGGGCATAGCGGGTCACGGGAAAACCTTAGTCACCAATTCCGATGTGACCGCCGCCACAGCGGAATCCCGGATGCGGCCGCCGGGTTGGCCGGTAAGGATGGATAGCCAAAAGAACACTTACGCGAGCGGGCCTCGCGGACGGGGGTCGCGTGTCAGATCTGGGGGAGAAACGGGACGGGAAGGTCGTCAGCCGGGGCCTTTACGTGCTCGGACAGGCGATCCGCATGGAGCCGGGGCTCTTCACGATCGCGGTGGGCGGGAGCATTCTCTTCGCCGTCCTCACCATCGCCACCGCCTACATCCTCGGCGCCGTCGTGGGCCGGGTGGTCGTCCCCTCGGTCGAACGGGGTGACTACGACGTCGGTGCGCTCGTCGGCACCTCGGCCGTGATCCTGGCGGTGGCCGTCGGCAAGGTCGCCGGACTGTGGGGCCGTCGCGTCGGGGCCGGCGCGATGCAGTTCCGCCTGCAGGCCCGGTTCCGCCGAGAGGTGACCCGCAGGTACCTGGCGCTGCCGCTGTCCTGGCACCACCGCCACCCGACCGGCACCCTGCTGTCCAACGCCAACTCCGACGTCGAGTCGACCTGGTACCCGATCGCGCCGCTGCCGTTCGCGGTCGGGACCGTGGTCATGCTCGTGGTGGCGGCCGTCTCGCTCTTCGCCACGGACTGGGTGCTGGCCCTGGTCGGCTGCGCCGTCTTCCCCGCGCTGCTCGGGCTCAACGTGGTCTACACCCGCCGGATGGCCCCGCGGGCGGCCCGCGCGCAGGCGCTGCGCGCCGAGGTGAGCGGCATCGCGCACGAGTCGTTCGACGGGGCGCTGGTGGTCAAGACGATGGGCCGGGAGGCGGCCGAGACCGAACGGTTCGCGGCGCACACCGAGCAGCTGCGCGACGCGCTGATCCGGGTGGGGCGGGTGCGCGGGGCGTTCGACCCGATGCTGGAGGCGCTGCCCAACATCGGCACGCTCGCCGTGCTGCTGATCGGCGCGTACCGGCTGAGCATCGGCGCCACGACCGTCGCCGAGGTGGTCAGCGTGGCGTTCCTCTTCACCGTGCTGGCGTTCCCGGTGCGGGCGATCGGCTGGGTGCTGGCCGAGTTGCCGCGCAGCGTCGCCGGCTGGGACCGGGTGACGACCGTGCTGTCGGCGACCGGAGACATGGCCTACGGCTCCCGCGAACTGCCGGCCGCCGGCACCGCCGCCGCCGTGTGCTTCGACGGCGTCGACTTCGCCTACGGCGACGGGCCGACCGTGCTGCACGGGGTGACGTTCGAGGTGCCGGCGGGGAAGACCGTCGCGCTCGTCGGGTCGACCGGCAGCGGCAAGTCGACGATCGCGGCGCTGAGCGTGCGCCTGGTCGACCCGACCGGCGGGCGGGTCTCGCTCGACGGGGTGGACCTGCGCGAACTGCGCCATGAGGCGATCACCGGCGCGGCGGCGCTGGTGCCGCAGATCCCGTTCGTCTTCGACGACACCGTGCGCGGCAACATCGCCCTCGACCGCGCCGGTGTCGACGACGAGGACGTGCACTGGGCGCTGGGCGTGGCGCAGGCCGCGAAGTTCGTCTCCGACCTGCCCGACGGGCTCGACACCGAGGTCGGCGAGCGCGGCACGTCGCTCTCCGGCGGGCAGCGGCAGCGGCTCACGCTGGCCCGCGCGCTGGTCGCCCGGCCGCGCCTGCTCGTCCTCGACGACGCCACCAGCGCGGTCGACCCGCGCGTGGAGGCCGAGATCCTGGGCGCCCTGCGCCAGGGGGCCGAGGCCCACGCGTCGATCCTCGTCGTCGCGTACCGGCGGGCCACGATCGCGCTCGCCGACGAGGTCGTCTACCTGGAACACGGCCGGGTCGCCGCCCGCGGCACCCACGAGCACCTCCTCGCCGAGGTCGAGGGATACCGCAACCTGGTCACCGCCTACGAGCAGGCCGAGGCCGAGAGGGAACGGGAGCGCGCATATGCCGATGCCGACTGAGGCCGCGCGCGACGAGGTCGCCGTCCAGCCCGAGCCCGCCATGCGCACGCTGCGCCGTGGCCTCAAGATGTCCCCCGAACTGCGCGTCGGCCTCGCGGGCACGCTCGGCCTGGCGGTGCTCGCCACGATCGGACGCGTCGTCGTTCCGGTCGCCGTGCAGCAGGGCGTCGACCACGGGCTGCGCGCACCGGGCGGGCCGGACCTGGGTGCGACCGGCCGGATCGTCGCCGTCACGCTGCTCGTGCTGTCCGGCACGCTCTTCTGCAGCTACCTGATGAACGTGCGCCTCTTCACGGTCAGCGAGACGGCGCTGGCCAACGTGCGCACCCGCACGTTCCGGCACATCCACGACCTGTCGATGCTGCACCAGCAGGCCGAACGCCGGGGCTCCCTGGTGTCGCGGGTGACCGGTGACGTGGACCAGATCAGCCAGTTCCTCCAGTGGGGCGGCATCATCCTGCTCGTCTCGCTGGGTCAGCTCATCGTGACGACCGCGGTGATGGCGACGTACTCGTGGCAGCTCACGCTCGTCGTGTACCTCGCGTTCGCCCCGATGATCTTCGCGATCCGGTTCTTCCAGCGGCGGCTGTCGCGGGCCTACGACACCGTTCGACGGCATATCGGAGCGCTCCTGGCGGCGGTCGGCGAGAGCGTCGTCGGCGCCGAGGTGATCCGGGCCTACGGGGTGGCCCGGCGGACCGAGGAGCGCCTCGACGCCGCCATCGAACGCAACCGCGTCGCCCAGCTGCGCGCCATGCGCACCACCGTCGCCAGCTTCTCCGTCGGCGAACTCGTCGCCGGCCTCGCCCTCGTCGGCGTGATCGTCGTCGGGCTGCGCCTGGGCATCGACGGCACGCTCAGCGTCGGGCGGATCACGGCGTTCCTCTTCCTGGTGCTGCTGTTCATCCAGCCGGTGCAGGTCGCCACGGAGATGCTCAACGAGGCGCAGAACGCCATCGCCGGCTGGCGCCGGGTGCTCGACATCGGCGACGTGGCGCCGGACGTGGCCGACCCCGGCGAGCACGCCGGGGACCTGCCGGCCGGGCCGATCGAGGTGCGGTTCGAGCACGTCGACTTCGCCTACCCGCACGGGCCGACCGTGCTGCGCGACGTCGACCTGACCATCCGGGCACAGTCGCGGGTGGCGGTCGTGGGGGAGACCGGCAGCGGGAAGACGACGTTCGCGAAGCTGCTGACCCGGCTGATGGACCCGGCCGAGGGACGGGTGGTGCTCTCCGGGGTGCCGCTGTCGGAGGTGGGCTTCGGGTCGCTGCGCCGGCGCGTCGTGATGGTCCCGCAGGACGGCTTCCTCTTCGACACCACCGTGGCCGCGAACCTCCGCTTCGCCCGGCCGGACCTGAGCGACGAGGCCCTGCTGTTGGCGTTCCAGGAGCTGGGCCTGGCGGACTGGGTGGCCGCACTGCCCCACGGCATCGACACCCCCGTCGGAGAGCGGGGCGAGGCCCTGAGCGTCGGCGAACGGCAGCTCGTCGCGCTGGCGCGGGCCTACGTCGCCGACCCCGACCTGCTGGTCCTCGACGAGGCGACGAGCGCGGTCGACCCGGCGACGGAGGTGCGGCTGCAGCGCACGCTCGACGCGGTGACCCGGGGGCGGACCACGGTCGCCATCGCGCACCGGCTCTCCACCGCGCAGGCGGCCGACGAGGTGATCGTCTTCGACCGCGGCGAGGTGGTCCAGCGCGGGCCGCACGCCGTGCTGGTGGCCGAGCCGGAGTCGGTGTACGGGAAACTCTTCGCGTCCTGGCTCGATCAGACAAGAGAGGTCGTCGCGTGAAGCCGTCCCGGCTCGTCATCGTCCGCCACGCCGAGTCCACCCGTAACCACGCCAAGCAGGGCAGCGTGTACTTCGCCGACGACGCCGCCCGGCGGGTCGTGCGCGGCACGCCCGACCATCTGATCCCGCTGACCGACGACGGGCTGAAGCAGGCCGAGCAGACCGGCGCCGCGGTGCGGGACCGGTTCGGCGTCTTCGACGCCGTCTACCACTCGGGCTACACGCGGACGATTCAGACCGCCGAGGGCATTCTGGCCGCATACTCCCCGGAGGAACGGGATCGGATGCCCGTGCGCGCCGACCTCTACATCCGCGAGCGGGACCCCGGCTACACGTACGACATGACGACGGACGAGGCCGAGGCGGCGTTCCCCTGGATGGCCGAGTACTGGCGCACGTTCGGCGGCTTCTTCGCGCGGCCGCCGGGCGGGGAGAGCCTGGCCGACGTGGTCGCCCGGGTCAACACGTTCCTGCAGGCGATCGAACGCGCCCACCACGGCGAGAAGGTGCTGGTGGTGACGCACGGCGGCACGATCCGCTGCCTGCGCTTCGCGCTGGAGCACTGGGACTACACGCGGGCGCTGCGCTGGCCCGAGGGGCAGGAGCCGGCCAACTGCGGGGTCACCACGTACGAGTCCGACGGGCGTGACCCTTTGGCGCTGGTCGACTACAACCAGGTGTACTGGACCGTCGGATCGGCGGACGACGGGGCGTAAGCCTCCCCAACGGTCGACGGCATGGGGCACTCTGGAGCGCATGTCGTACCGATTCGGGCGGGGTCGTTCCCGTTCGGCCGCGCAGCGGGACCAGACCCGGACCGTGCCGGAGGGGTATCCACCCGTGGCCGGTGGATACGGCCCGGCCGGATACGGGCCCGACCCCGGTGCCTACGGCCCTGGCGGATACGGTCCGGCGGGTCAGCCCGGCCAGGGTCAGGTTTCCGGGCCGCCGGGGTACGGCGGCGGTGGCTATGACCGGACCCAGGGGTACGGGCCGGTTTCCGGGCCTCCGGGGTACGGCCAGGTTTCGGGTCCACCCGGGTACGGTCAAGTTTCCGGACCGCCCGGGTACGGGCCCGGAGGCTACGGGCCTCCGCCGCCCGGATACGGCCCGCCCGGACACGGCCCGACCTCCGACCCGCCCGGGTACGGTGCCGGCGGATACGGCCAGGGCGGCCCCGACGGATACGGCCCGGGGCCCGGCGGCTACGGGCCGCCGCCCCCGCCGCCCGGCTACGGTCCGGCGCCGGCGGCCGTGCGCATCGTCGCGTGGCTCTACTACATCGCCGGCCTGGTGCTGATTTTCGGCGGGTTCGCGGCCGGCGTGGTGGGTGTGGGCGCCGATGACCTGGCCGCGAGCCTGCCGTTCGAGGTGCGGGAGGCGGTCCAGGGCTACGGGATCGCCATCGCCGCGCTGATGGTGTTCAGCGGGTTCCTGGCGATCGGACTGGGGCGGCGGTTGCGCCGGGGCAAGCGCTGGGCGCGGATGTTCGTGCTGGTGCTGAGCGTGCTGAGCCTGGCCGGCACCGTGGTGTCGGTGGCGCGGACGGGCCAGGGCGAGCCGCTGTCCGGCGTGGTGCTGCCGGTGCTCAACCTGATCCTGCTCAATGTTCCGGCGGCGCGGGCCTGGTATCGACGGTACTGAATAAGTATCTTGGGCGGTTGTGAGGCTGCTGTCGGTACCGCTCCTGGTCGTCGCCCTGCTCGCCGGTTCCGGGTTCACGCCCGGGCACGACCCCGCGTGGGAGTTGCAGCAGAGCGGCAGCACCGCCCGGCTGCGCGGGCTGTCCGTGGTGAGCCCGCACGTGGCGTGGGCCAGCGGGAGCGCCGGCACCGTGCTGCGCACTGTCGACAGTGGACGGATGTGGCGTTCCGTCGGGCCGGCGGGTGCGGAGGCGCTGCAGTTCCGGGACATCGAGGCGTTCGACGCGCGCACCGCCGTGGTGCTGTCCATCGGGACGGGTGAGGATTCCCGGCTCTATCGCACCGACGACGGCGGCGCCACGTGGGTCGAGGCGTTCCGCAACACCGATCCGACGGCGTTCTACGACTGCGTGACGTTCCTCGACCGGCGGCACGGGCTCGCGCTGTCCGACCCGGTCGACGGGAAGTTCCGCGTACTGTCCACTTCGGACGGTGGCCGGTCCTGGACGGTGCTGCCGGCGGCCGGGATGCCCGCGGCGCTCGCCGGGGAGTTCGCGTTCGCCGCCAGCGGGACGTGTCTGGTGTCGGCGGGCCGGCACGCGTGGTTCGCCACCGGTGGTGGAGCGACCGCCCGGGTCTTCCGCACGAACGACCTCGGGCACACGTGGAGCGTCGTCGACACGCCGATCCCCAGCGGGCCGAGCGCCGGCGTCTACTCGCTGGCGTTCCGCGATCCGTGGCACGGCGTCGCCGTGGGCGGGGACTACACCACGCCGGCCGTCGCACCGGACTCGGCGGCGGTGAGCCGGGACTCCGGGCGTTCCTGGGAAAAAGCGAAGAAGACGCCCGGTGAGTATCGCTCGGGCGTCGCGTGGCGCGGACCGAACGTAATCGCGGTCGGACCCACCGGCAGCGATTACAGCCGCGACGGCGGACGGACCTGGATGCGTTTCGACACAGGGAGTTTCGACGCGGTCGACTGCACCGCGAGCGGCGTCTGCTGGGCCTCCGGGCAGGCCGGACGGCTCGCGAAACTGCTCTGAAAATTGCAGGGAGTGGGGAATTGCATTCCCTAAATGGGGAACGGCTTAATTGATCCTTTGAAACGGACCGGGTCGAAAACCTGAGCCCGTTCCTTCCGTACCGGTGGGTGAAGCCACCACGGCACGGAAGGTTGGTTCAGCACCATGTCCACAGAGATCACTCCCTCGTCCGAAGACCGCACTCTGACCAGCAAGCAGCGCCGCATGGCGGTCATCGGCGCCGGCGCACTGGTGGTGATACTCGGCGGCATCGGGATCGGCGTGGCGTCCGCCGGCACCAACAACAACACCAACAGGGCCGGCAACACGACCGCCGCCTCGCCCGGCACGATCGTGTGTCCGAGCGTGAAGGACAAGCTTCCGGCGAACATCCCGGCCTCGGCCCAGGCGGAGGTCGACCGCAACCTCGCGCTGCTGGACACGCAGATCGCCGAGGC
>NZ_BOPF01000062.1 GCF_016863615.1 Virgisporangium aliadipatigenens
ACGCCATCCTCGGCCCGCTGAAGGACAAGCGCGCGGCGACGCTGGACCGCATCGCGATCTCGATCGGCCGCCAGGGCACCCGCCCGCAGGGCCTGGAGGCGTTCGCCGCATGCTCCCTGAACGCCGGCGGTGCCGCCCCCCAGGCGCCGGCGACGACCGCACCGGCCAACAACCCGCCCGCGAACGGCGGTGGCCAGGCCGCCCCGCCGGCCGCCGGCAACGGACAGCGCATCGTCTGCCCGAGCGTGAAGGACAAGCTTCCGGCGAACATCCCGGCCTCGGCCCAGGCGGAGGTCGACCGCAACCTCGCGCTGCTGGACACGCAGATCGCCGAGGCGAACAAGCGCCTCCAGGAGACCGTCGGCCAGGGCGGCCCCAACTTCGTGCAGAACGCCATCCTCGGCCCGCTGAAGGACAAGCGCGCGGCGACGCTGGACCGCATCGCGATCTCGATCGGCCGCCAGGGCACCCGCCCGCAGGGCCTCGAGGTCCTGGCGACCTGCTCGCTCGGCTGAGCTTTTCCGCCCCCCAGGGTCCCCGCCGGTATGTTCCCCGTGCCGGCGGGGACCGTCTATTTCAGCGGTTCGGTGAGATAGCGCTGGATGGTCGGCCCGACCATCCGGGCCACGTCCTCCGGATCCATGTGCGCCAACGGCTCCAGCTTGATGATGTAGCGCATCAGCAGCAGCCCGATCATCTGCGATGCCACCAGATTGGCTCGCGTCGGGGCCTCGGCCGGGTCGATGTCGAAGCTGCCCAGCACCCGCCGCAGGATCTGGGTCAGCAGGAACTCCCGCATCAACCGGGCCGTCCACTCGTGCGCCACCGCGCTGCGCACCAGTGCCGCCGCCGCGGACCCCGCCGGGGAGTCCCAGACGCCGAGGATGGTGCGGACGAGGCGTTCGCCGAAGCCGTCGAGCCCGTCGGCCGCGAGTCCGGTCATCACCTTGACGACGTCGACCGGGAGTTCCAGGGTCGCGGTGAAGAGCTGGTCCTTGGTCCCGAAGTAGTGGTGCACCAGCGCCGGGTCGACCCCGGCGCCGGTGGCGATGGACCGGATGGACGCGCCGTCGAAGCCCTTCTCCGAGAAGGCCTTCCGCGCCGACGACAGGATCGCCTCCCGCGTGTCCTGGTTGCCGGGTCGTCTTCCGGTCCGTGGCATCGATGTCCTTCCGGTGGAACGTCGTCAGGCGGTGCGCCGGCGCAGCGTAGCCGCTCCCAGTAGCAGCGCCACAAGGATGCACGCCACGATGATCGTCAGATCCCGCCACATCGTCGAGGTCGGCTCCACGTTGGCGCCCACCTCCTGCAAGGCTTCCACGGCGTACGTCATCGGCAACACGTCACTGATCGCCTGCAACCAGCCGGCCATCTGCTCCCGCGGCGCGAACAGCCCGCACAGCAGCGCCTGCGGCAGCACGAACGCCGGCATGAACTGCACCGCCTGGAACTCCGAGTTGGCGAACGCGCTGACGAACAGCCCCAGCGCCATCCCGAGAACGGCGTTGGCGATGGCGAGCACCACGACGATCCAGCCGTCGCCCCGGGTGTCCAACCCGAGCAGCCAGAACGCCGTGATCGACACGACCGTCGCCTGCACGGCCGCCGCGACGGCGAACGCCAGGCCGTAGCCGAGCAGGATGTCGACCTTGCCGATCGGGGTGGTGAGGAGGCGTTCGAGGGTGCCCGTGGTGCGCTCGCGCAGCATCGCCACACTCGTCAGCAGGAACATCATGATGAACGGGAAGACGCCCAGCATGATCAGGCCGATCCGGTCGAACACCTGCGGCTGGTCGTCGAAGAGGTAGCGCAGCAGCGTCAGCAGCACGGTCGGCACGACCAGGATCAGCGCGATCGTGCGCTTGTCGTGCCGCAACTGGCGCAGGATGCGGGCGGCGGTGCGCAGGGTGAGGGTCGGGGACATCTTTCGCTCCTAGTTCTGCCCGGCCAGGACCAGGCGCAGGAACGCCTCTTCCAGGTCGTCGGTGCCGGCGGCGGTGCGCACGGCGGCGGGGGAGTCGTCGGCCACGAGGTGGCCCTCGCGGATGAGCAGCAGCCGGTCGCAGCGGCCGGCCTCGTCCATGACGTGGCTGGAGACCAGGATCGTCGTCCCCTGCGCCGCCAGCTCGTGGAACCGCCCCCACAGCTCGTTGCGCAGCACCGGGTCCTGGCCGACCGTGGGCTCGTCGAGGATCAACAACTCGGGGGAACTGACGAGTGCGCACGCGAGCGACGCCCGCGCCCGCTGCCCGCCGGAGAGCGTGCCGACGAGCTGGCCCGCGGCCTCGGCGAGCCCGACGTCGGCGACCGCCCGATCGGCACCGGCGCTGCCGACCCCGTAGAGGCCGGCGAAGTAGCGCGCATTCTCCCGGACGGTGAGGTCGGCGTAGACGCTCGGCGCCTGCGTGACGTATCCGGTGCGCGGCCGCAGCGACGGCGCACCCGCCGCCTCCCCGAACACCGTCACGGAGCCCGACTCGATCCGCTGAACCCCCACCACGCAGCGCAGCAGGGTGGTCTTGCCGCTGCCGCTGGGGCCGAGCAGGCCGGTGACGCTCCCGCGCGGGATGGCGCACGTGAGCCCGTGCAGAACGCGGCGCCGCCCCCGCGTGACGACGAGGTCGGTGACCTCGATGGCAATGGACATGGAGGGTACCTCCAAGAACTCAACGGGTGTTGAACTCAACGCTAGATGAAATACGCGCCGGAGGCAACGCCGAAACGAAGAGGCCCCCGGCACACCTGCCGAGGGCCCCTGACCGTGAAACGTGGTTACAGCGACAGCACCCGGTCCAGGAACTCCCGGTAGCGACGCAGCGCCACCCGCAGCGACTCCGTGTCGGGGTTGTCGGTGTCCTGCCGCGGGTCGAGCGCGGCGTGCTCCCGCTGCAGCGCGTCGGCGAGCGCCTGCACCGCGGCCGTCACGACAGCGGCCGCTTCGGTCACCGACTCGTGCGGGTCGTCGACGAACCTGTTCCGCGCCTCGACCAGCCGTGCCCGGAACGCCTCCGCCTCGGCATCCGCCCAGACGGCGATCCGCGTCTCGGGAACATCGCCCGGCCGCAGCAGTACCGCACCCTCGACCACGGGCTCCGCCCCACCACCAGGAACGGGCACCACCTCCGCCGCGTGCCCCTCATCCACGAACGCTTCGCCGTCCGGTGCGGCGTCGGCCTCCGCCACCGCGGGCGCAGCGGCCTCCTCTTCCTCATCGGAGTCGGCTGCTGCTTCGGCGGGCGCGGCGGCCTCCTCTTCGGCGTCGACGTCGGTCGCGGCTTCGGCGGGCGCGGGTGCGTCCTCTTCCTCGGCGGCAGTTTCGTCCGGTGCGGTGCCGGGTTCCGCGTCGGTGTGGGCGGCGGCCTCCTCTTCGGCGGACGCCTCTGCCTCGGCGGCGATGCCCTCGGCCGCTTCGTCCGCAGCACCGGAGTCCGCGGCCGGCTCGTCGGCCGCCACCACCGCCGCCCCGTCCGGCAGCGGCTCGATCACGGATGCGTCCTCCACGATCGACGCGCCGGTCACGCCCTTGCCGACCGGCGCCTCTTCGGCAGGCGCCTCGTCCGCGTCCGCCTCCGCGTCGTCCGCCTCCGCCTCGGCGACCGGCTCGAATGCGTCGACTGCTCCGATCGGGGCCTCCGCGTCCGCAGCGTCACCCGCGGGCACGGTGTCCGCCGCCACCTCATCGGCAGCGGCGTCATTCAGGGCGGCCTCTTCGGCAGCGGTGTCAACCACTGCCGCCTCTTCGGCCGGCGCGTCATCCGCCGCCGCGTCCACCGCCGTCTGGACGTCGCCTTCCCCGTCGCTAGCCGCCTCGTCGGCAGCCGCGTCCGCGGCCGGTGCGTCGGCCTCGGCTGCCTCGGCGGTCGCTGCTTCGTCGGCGATGGCCTTTTCGTCGTCCGAGGGTGCGTCGAGAGTCGCCTCCTCGGCGGCGGTCACGTCGTCGGCGTGTGCGTCGGCGGTGGCAGTCTCGTCGGCGTCAGCCTCTTCGTCGGCAGGCGCGTCGAGGGCGGCTCCCGCCACGGCGGTCACGTCGTCGGCCGCTGTTTCGTCGCTGGGTGTGTCGAGCGTGGCTTCCTCATCGGCGCCCTCTTCGTCGGCCGGTGCCTCGAAGACGGCTTCCTCCTCGGCGGTGGCTTGGCCGGCGGCAGCGTCCACGGCCGGAGCGTCGGCCTCGGCTTCCTCAGCGGTGGCAGTTTCGTCGGCGACGGCTTCCTCGCCGGCGGCGGGTGCGTCGAGGCCGGCTTCCTCGTCCGCGGCCTCGTGACCGGTGGCTTCCGCGGCGACGGACTCATCGGTCGAAGCCGTGTCCACCGGAGCCTGGTCGTCCTCGGACGTGTCGACCTCGGCCTCGTCGACGGGCTCGGCAGGAGCGGCGACCGCGGACTCGGCCTCCAGGGCGTCGGCGATCCGTTCCGCACCGGCCTCGGCGTCATCCTCCTTCGCGGCCTCGATCAGCTCCGCCGCGTCAGCCGCGTCGTCAACGACCGCAGCCGTCGAGTCCTCCTCGGTCGCCTCATCCTCGGCAGCGGCCTCGGCTTCCACCGGTGCGGCCTCGGCAGCATCCGTAGCGGCCTCGTCCTGGTCCGCCACGGCCTGCGCTTGCGCCTCCACGGGAGCGTCATCGTCCGAATCGCTCTCGGCATCGACCGCTGCGACCTCGCTCCCGGCTTCGGGTTCGGCCCCGAGCGCGGTGGCATCCGACTCGCTTTCGGCGTCGGCGTCCACAACGGCATCCGCGTCGCCTTCGGACGCGGCCTCGGCGTCGGCGTCCGAGGGGGCGGCCTCGGCTTCGGCCGACACGGCCTCGGCGCGGTCTTCGACGGCCGCGTCGTCTGCGGCGGCTTCCGCCGGAGCCGCTTCGGTGTCCGCCTCGGTCGGGGCGAGCTCCGCGTCGTCGTCGAGGAGCGCGGTGTCCGTGCCGGCTTCCGCCGGAGCCGCCTCGGTGTCGGCATCGACCGCGTCGGTCCCCGCGACAGCCGGCTCGGCGTCGTCTTCCGTCGGGACGGCCTCGGCGGTGGCGTCGGTCCCACCGGCTTCCTCGACGTCGGTCTCGTCGGCTGCTGAGGCCGTGTCCACCGCCGTGTCGTCGGCCGCGAGCCCTTCCGCACCGGCTTCGTCCGCTTCGGCGGGTGCGGCGGCCGCAGGCTCATCCTCATCGGCTTCGGCCTCGATGTCCTCGGCCGCCTCGGCGGACTCCGCCTCGGGGGCCGCCTCCACGTCGGCCGCTGCGGACTCCGGCGCGTCCTCCTCGGAAGCCGGCGCCGCCGCTTCCTCCAGCGCCTCCGGGGCGGGCACGGCATCCGTGGCGTCCGTCTCCGGGGCCTCGGTCGGCGTGGTCACCTCGATGCCGGCTTCCTCGACCGCCGCGATGTCGTCCGGGACGGCGATTTCCGAGTCGTCCGTCGCGGTCTCGTCGGCGAGCGCTTCCGGCTGATCGTCGGTTGCCTCGGCCGGCTCGTCCTCGTCGGCGGATCCTGTCCCTGCCTCCGAGGCGTCAGCTTCCGCGTCCACCGGATCCGCTTCGACCGCCGTCTCGATGGGGGCGGCTTCCGCGCTTTCCGTGCCCTCCTCGTCGGCGGCCGTCGCGTCGGCCGCGCTGTCCGTCTCGGTGGTGTCGCCCGCGTCCGCGTCGACCTCGTCGGTCTCGGCGTCCTCGTCGGCGGCCGTATCCGAAGCCGCATCCGATTCCCCACCGGGTGCGGTATCCACAGCGGCATCCGCCGTCACATCCACGTCACCGGCTTCCCCGCCGAGAGCTTCGACGTCGTCGGCCTCGACGTCGGTCGTGGAGGTGTCAGTGGTGGAAGCGTCGGTCGTGGAGGCGTCGACCTCGGTCAGCGTCCCCGCGTCGTCGGTGTCC
The DNA here is from genome assembly GCF_016863615.1 of Virgisporangium aliadipatigenens. Classification (GTDB taxonomy): domain Bacteria; phylum Actinomycetota; class Actinomycetes; order Mycobacteriales; family Micromonosporaceae; genus Virgisporangium; species Virgisporangium aliadipatigenens. The sequence continues at coordinate 5,858 of NZ_BOPF01000062.1, forward strand.
GGCGCGGAGGTCGTGGCGCCGGCGTTCAGGGCGGCGTCGGGGTCGGCATCCGAAGGAGCGGCGAGGTCCGCGTCCGAAGCGGTGTCCCGGTCGGCGTCCGGGGGAGTCGTGAGATCGGTATAGCTGGGCCCGTCGGCCGACGGGGCGAGCGTGTCGAGGGGAGTTTCGGGCGCAGCGGCGGCGGGCCCGGTGGCGGTGTCCGGCTCGGCTGCGGTGTCCGGTGCGGTGGCGGCGTCGTGTGTGGGCGGCTCGGACCACGGTCCACCGGCGGGACCGGGGTACGGGGTGGGATGCATTCGGCGTCCTCCGTCAGGCGGGTTGCGCGACAACGGGAAGCGTCCCGCTGCCTCGGTGCGGGCGCCGGCGATGAAAAGGTCGACCGAGAGCCGCCGAGGGCGCGCGAAGGCGTTCGGCGGACAAACGGAAGTGAGTGGAGAGGGAGTGGCCGGCGACCGGACAGACGCCCGAGACGCACCGCCAAATTACCGCCGAAAGCCCTTCGGAAACAGCCCCGATTCGGGACGGCGTCGTGCCGTTCGGACGAGGTGCGCAACAATTGCCGACTGTGCAGCCCAACCCCGAGTCATCGACCCTCGACCCCAAGATCGCCGAACGGCTGAACTGGAACCAGGACGGCCTCGTCCCGGCGATCGTTCAGGAGCAGGGGACCGGGGAGGTGCTCATGCTGGCGTGGATGAACGCGGAGGCGCTTCACCGCACCCTCACGACCGGCCGGGCGACGTACTGGTCGCGCAGCCGCAGGGAGTACTGGGTGAAGGGGCAGACCTCCGGACACCACCAGCACGTTCGGTCCGTCAGGCTGGACTGCGACGGTGACACTCTGCTGGTGACCGTGGACCAGGTCGGCGCGGCCTGCCACACGGGTGCCCACAACTGCTTCTTCACCACCTTGGAGTCTTGAGTGACCACCGGTGCAGTCTCGCCCGACGAGAAGACGTTCCAGCGGCTCGCCCGCACCCGCCGAGTGGTGCCGGTGGTGCGCCGGCTGCTCGCCGACGGGGAGACCCCGGTCGGGGTGTACCGGAAGCTGGCCGGCGGGCCGGGGACGTTCCTGCTGGAGTCGGCGGAGCAGGGGTCGGCCGGGGCCGCGTGGTCACGCTATTCGTTCGTGGGTGTGCGTTCGGCCGCCACGCTGACCGAGCGGGACGGCGAGGCCGTCTGGCTGGGGACGCCGCCCGAGGGGGTTCCCCTCTCGGGGGATCCGGCCGCGGTCCTCAAGGCCGTCGCGGAGGCGCTGACCGGTGAGGAGGACCCGGCGGAGATCGAGCTGCCGCCGCTGTCGGGCGGGCTGGTCGGCTACCTCTCCTACGATCTGGTGCGCCGGTTCGAGCGGTTGCCGTCCCTCGCCGTCGACGATCTCCATCATCCGGAACTGGGCATGATGCTGGCCACCGATCTCGTGGCCCTGGATCACGTCGAGGGCGTCGCCGTCCTCATCGCGAACGCCATCGTGAACACCGGCGCCGACGACGCCGCCCGTTCGGCCGCGTACCACCAGGCGATCGGCCGGCTCGACGCGATGACCACGGCCCTGTCCCGCCCCACGCCGCCGATGATCGCCACGGTCGAACGCCCGCTCCCCGGCCCGGTCGCCAGCCGCACCCCGGAGGGCGAGTACCAGAAGGCGGTGGAGGTCGCCAAGGAGGCCATCCGCGCGGGCGAGTGCTTCCAGATCGTGGTGGCGCAGCGCTTCGAACGGCGCACCGAGGCCGATCCGCTGGACGTGTACCGCCTGCTGCGCGCCACGAACCCGAGCCCGTACATGTATCTGCTGCGCTTCGACGGGTTCGACGTGGTGGGCTCGTCGCCGGAGGTGCACGTGAAGGTGACGGGGCGGCGGGCGTTGCTGCACCCGATCGCCGGCACGCGGTGGCGGGGTGCGACGCCCGCTGAGGACGCGGCGCTGGCGGCCGAACTCCTGGCCGACCCCAAGGAGCGCAGCGAACACGTGATGCTGGTCGACCTGGCCCGCAACGACCTCGGCCGGGTGTGCCGCCCGGGGACGGTGCAAGTGCCGGAGTTCGCGACGGTGGAACGGTACAGCCACGTCATGCACATCGTGTCGACGGTGGTGGGCGACCTGGAGCCGGGGCGCACGGCGTTCGACGTGTTGGCGGCGACGTTCCCGGCGGGGACGCTGTCGGGGGCGCCGAAGGTGCGCGCCATGGAGATCATCGAGGAGCTGGAGCCGACCCGTCGGGGGGTGTACGGCGGGGTGATCGGCTACTTCGGCTTCGGCGGGGACATGGACACGGCGATCGCGATCCGCACCGCGGTGATCCGCGACGGCGTCGCCTACGTGCAGGCGGGCGCGGGCATCGTGGCCGACTCCGATCCGCGCGCCGAGGAGACGGAGACGCGCAACAAGGCCGCCGCGGTGCTGAGCGCGATCGCCGCGGCGGAGACGCTACGGCCGGCGCGATGACACCGGACGCCAAGGCCGCCGGGGCCGGCCCGACGAGCCGCTCACTCGCGACGAGCCGCCGGGTCGCGCCGGGCCCGCCCACCCGTGTAGCGGGGACCGGGGCGATGGCGAGCTGCCGGGTCGTATCGGGTGCCGTCGTCTGTGTCGCGGCGGCGGGTGCGGCAGCGAGGAGCCGGGTGGTGTCGGGTGCGGCGGCCCGTGTCGCGGGGGCCGATGCGGGGAGCCGGGCGCGATGAGCCGCGCGTACGCCGTCGTGGCCGCCGCGGCCGGTGCGGGGCTGGTGCTGTTCGCGGCGTCGCGGCCGTGGGCGGGGGTCGCGCCGGCCGAACGCACCGGCGCCGACCTCTACCCGTGGCTGTCGGCGGCGGCGTTGCTGGCGCTGGCCGGCGCCGGAGCGCTGCTGGCCGTGCGCGGGAGCGGGCGGATCCTGGTGGGGGTGCTGCTGGCCGCCGCCGCTGTCGCGATCGCCGGTGGTGCCGTGCACGCACTCGCGACCGATGTGCGCACGGGCTGGCTACTACTGGTCGCCGTGGGAGGCGTCGGGCCGTTCTACGGAGGCGTCATGGCGATCCGCGGCCGGGACTGGACCACGACGGGGGACCGGTACGAGCGCCCGGGCGCGACCACGGGGCCGGCGGCGATGTGGGACGCGCTGGACCGCGGCGAGGATCCGACGGATCGATGAGCGGACGCTTGCGGGAGCGAATCATGGGGCACTGTGCGTACGTGTCTCGCGGTGCCGGGGAGCGAAGCGAGCCGGTGGCGTGAGCGTCTTCGACGCATCCGCGGGCTACGAGCTGGCCTTCTCCTACCGCGACGTCCCGGCCGAGGTCGACGCGCTCCTGGCCTGGCACGGCGGCGCGGTCCGCACGTCCCTGGAGCTGGCCGCCGGTCCCGGAGATCATGCGTTGGAACTGGCGCGGCGCGGCATCGCCACCGCGACCCTCGACCTGTCGCCGGCGATGTGTGCCCGGGTGGCCGAACGCGCGGCGGCGGAAGGGCTGACGCTGACCCGGGTCGTTCGGGCCGACATGACGGACTTCGCCGTCGACGAGACGTTCGATCTCGTCTTCTGCCTTATCGACTCGTTGGCGCACGTGCTCACGCTCGAGTCGCTGATCGGACACTTGAGGTCGGTGCGCCGCACCCTGGCCCCCGGCGGAACCTACGTGATCGAGAGCCTGCACCCGGCGGACGGATTCCAGCCGGGGTCGCGCACCGACACCGAGTGGACCACGGAGCGTGACGGCATCAGTGCGCACATCCGTTGGGGGCGGGGCGACGAGCCGATCGACCCGCTGACCCAGGTCACGCACCTGCTCGTCACCCTCGACGTGGCCGGACCGGGCGGCGCCACGCATCACGAAGAGCTGATGGCGCAACGGTTCTGGACCGTCGACGAACTGACCGCCGCCGCACGCATCGCCGGCCTGGAGGTCACCGAGCGTTATGGCGACTTCGCCGGCAACCCGCTGGATCACCCGCACGCGTGGCGCCTGATCTCGGTTCTGCGGGCCGCCTGACCAGGGCGGGACATTATGCCGTAGCCCATTTGGTGACCCTTGCCGCACCCCGCGCGCCCGGCCATGGTGACCGCCACTTAGCATCGCTCGCATGACACCCGGAGAGGGGAGTCCGCAGATCCCGATGGGCCGACCGGAGCCGGATTCCAACAGCCAGCCAGACGGTAGCCAGCAGACGGGAGAGCGCGATCAGGCCAGGTCCGGCCATGTGCTCGACCAGATCATCGACGGGGTGCGCGAGGATGTCGCCGCCCGTCAGGCCGAGGTCCCGCTGGAGCGGATCAAGGAACTGGCCGCCGCGGCGCCGCCGCCACGCGACGCCTACGCCGCGCTGCGTGCGCCCGGCGTGGGCGTGATCGCCGAGGTCAAGCGTTCGTCCCCGTCGAAGGGGCAGCTCGCGGAGATCCCCGACCCGGCCGAGTTGGCGTTGGAGTACGCCGGCGGCGGGGCGCGGTGCATCAGTGTGCTGACCGAGCAGCGGTGGTTCGGCGGGAGCCTGGCTGACTTCGCGGCCGTGCGTTCGGCCGTGGAGGTTCCGCTGCTGCGCAAGGACTTCGTGGTCTCCAGCTACCAGGTGCACGAGGCGCGGGCCTACGGCGCCGACCTGGTGCTGCTCATCGTCGCGGCCCTGGAGCAGAACACGCTGTCCGGCCTGCTCGACCGCATCGAGTCCCTGGGCATGTGCGCGCTCGTCGAGGTGCACACCGAGGAGGAGGCCGACCGCGCGCTGCAGGCCGGTGCGCGGGTCATCGGGGTCAACGCCCGCGACCTGCGCACGCTCGAGGTGGACCGTTCGGCGTTCGAACGGATCGCGCCCGGACTCCCGAGCAACATCGTCAAGATCGCCGAGTCCGGGGTGCGTGGCCCGCACGACCTGATCCGCTATGCCTCGGCCGGTGCCGACGCCGTGCTGGTCGGCGAGGGGCTCGTCACGCAGAAGAGCCCGCGCGACGCCGTCGCCGAGCTCGTGACGGCGGGCAGCCACCCGGCGACCCCGCGGCCGGTCCGATGACGGCCTCGGTGGCGGGCTTGCTGCCCGACTCGACGGGTCACTTCGGCAAGTTCGGCGGGCGGTTCGTGCCCGAGGCGCTGATCGCCGCGCTCGAACAGCTCGACGCCGCCTACCGGCACGCCCAGGCCGACGAGGCCTTCCAGGCGGAGTTCGGCATGCTGCTGCGGGACTACGCGGGCGCGCCGTCGATGCTGTACGAGGCCCAGCGGCTCTCGACCGAGGTGGGCGCGCGCATCCTGCTCAAGCGCGAGGATCTCAACCACACCGGCGCGCACAAGGTCCGCAACGTTCTCGGGCAGGCGCTGCTGACCCGGCAGATGGGCAAGAAGCGCATCATCGCCGAGACCGGCGCCGGCCAGCACGGCGTGGCCTCCGCGACCGCCGCCGCACTCCTGGACCTGGAGTGCGTCGTGTACATGGGCGAGGAGGACACCCGCCGCCAGGCGCTGAACGTAGCCCGCATGAAGCTCCTCGGCGCCACCGTCATCCCGGTGACGACCGGTTCGCGCACGCTCAAGGACGCGATCAACGAGGCGCTGCGCGACTGGGTCACCAACGTCGACACCACGCACTACCTGCTCGGGACGGCCGCGGGTCCGCACCCGTTCCCGGCGCTGGTGCGCGACTTCGTGCGCGGCATCGGCGTCGAGGCCCGCCAGCAGTGCCTCGACCGCACGGGTGCGCTGCCCGACGCCGTCGCGGCGTGCGTGGGCGGCGGCTCCAACGCCATCGGCGCGTTCCACGCGTTCGTGCCGGACGAGAGTGTGCGGCTGTACGGGTTCGAGGCCGGCGGGGACGGGGTCGACACGGGCCGCCACGCCGCCAGCATCACCGGCGGGGCCACGGGTGTGCTGCACGGGGCGCGGACGTTCCTGTTGCAGGACGAGGACGGGCAGACCGTCGAGTCGCACTCGATCTCGGCCGGGTTGGACTACCCGGCGGTCGGGCCGGAGCACGCGTGGCTGCACGAGACGGGCCGCGCCACCTACGAACCGGTGACGGACGCCGAGGCGATGGCGGCGTTCAAGCTGCTGTGCCGCACCGAGGGGATCATCCCCGCGATCGAGAGCGCGCACGCGGTCGCCGGAGCGCTGCGGACGGTGCCGGCGCTCGCCGCCGACCTGGGCCGGCCGCCGACCGTGCTGATCTGCCTGTCGGGTCGCGGGGACAAGGACGTGGAGACCGCCGGAAGTTGGTTCGAGATCCTATGAGCGAGCGGGTAGCACCATGAGCGTCTCCAAGGCTTTCTCGCAGGGGCGGGCGGCGCTCATCGGGTACCTGCCGGCCGGGTTCCCGACCGTCGACAAGGGCATCGACGCGATGCGCGCCATGGTCGAGTGCGGGGTCGACGCGATCGAGGTCGGGTTCCCCTACTCGGACCCGGTGATGGACGGGCCGGTCATCCAGCGGGCCACCGAGACCGCGCTGGCCGCCGGGGTCCGCGCCGCCGACGTGTTGCGCACCGTCGAGCGGGTCGCCGCGGCGGGCGCGCCGGTGCTGGTGATGTCCTACTGGAACCCGATCGAGCGCTACGGCGTCGACCGGTTCGCGCGGGACCTGGCGAGCGCCGGCGGGGCCGGGCTGATCACGCCCGACCTGATCCCCGACGAGGCGGCCGAGTGGATCGCCGCCGCCGACGAACACCAGTTGGACAGGGTGTTCCTGGTGTCGCCGTCGTCGACGGACACGCGGCTCGCCATGACGGCCGGCGCGTGTCGCGGGTTCGTGTACGCGACCGCCGTCATGGGTGTGACGGGTGCGCGGGCACAGGTCTCCGAAGCGGCGCCGACGCTGGTGTCGCGGGTCCGTCCGGTCACGGGTACGCCGGTGGCGGTCGGGCTCGGGGTGCGCGACGGGGCGCAGGCCGCCGCCGTGGGCGCGTACGCCGACGGGGTGATCGTGGGCAGTGCGCTGGTCAGCGCGCTGGCCGACGGCGGGATCGACGCAGTGCGCACGCTCAGCGCCGACCTCGCCGCCGGGGTGCGCGGCTGAGGCGTGTCCTGCCGATCATGGCGGGCCTGCGGCGGACCCAGACGCCGCCTCGCGGCGCGCTGGCGGGCGTGCTCCAGCACGCCGTCCACCTCGGGTGCACTCCGGGCGTGTGCGTGCAGCGACTGCCGCAGGTCCGCGGTCTGGTTGCCGGAGAGGTCCCTCGCAGTAGCGCGGGACTACGACCGCCCGCTGCTGGCGGGACAGGGCGCACGCGCACCATGCCCCGGGCCAGAACCTCCTGCACGAGATCGCGCTGATACCCGAAACGCTGTGCGGCGCGGCGCCTTTCCACTGCACGCGAACGCGGCAGCGGAGTGGTCGGTCACGCCGAAAGGCGGATCGACCCGGAGCGGTGCGGCTGGGAACTACGGTCGCGCCCACGACGGACGCGCGACAAGGAAAAATCAGGTGAGAACGGGCTCGGGGTCGCGGGAGACCGCGCGCAGGACGCCCGAGCAGCCCTTGGCGGCGTCGGCGAGCGCGGCCCGGGTCGTGGCGGTCAGTGCCTCGGGCAACGCGTCCGTGTCGCACCACATCAGGCGGCCGACCTTGGGCGAGTTGAGCGCCACCTCACGACCGCCCGACAACCTGCCCCGGAAGACGTGGGTGACCAGGTCGGGCACGTCGTCGCCGCAGCTGTCGCCGCTCAACGTGTAGAGGCCGACCAGGTCGACCAGCTCGATCTCGGTGCCGATCTCCGCGAAGATGTCGCGCAGCACGGCGTGCACGGGGCTCTCGTCGGGCCGGATCCCGCCGCCCGGCAGGCCCCAGCGCTGGTGTCCATGACGCTGCTGGCAGAGCAGCACGCGGCCGGCGTCGTCGGTGACCACCGCACCGACCGCCGATGTGACTGAGTTCATAGTCGAAAAGCCTAGAACCGGGCGCCGGAGGACACCAGGCCAACCGCTGATCGGGCGGCGACGGTAGCGTGTGCACCCGTGAACATCGCCGCGATCCCCAGCCCCACCCAGAGCGTGTGGCACATTGGGCCGTTGCCGTTGCGGGCGTACGCACTCTGCATCATTCTCGGCATTGTGGCCGCGTGCGTGGTCACCGAGATCCGGATGCGCCGGCGTGGCGCGCCGCCGTCGCTGGTGCTCGACATCGCAGTGTGGGGCGTGCCGGCCGGCATCATCGGCGCCCGTATCTACCACGTCATCACCTCCCCGGCGCACTACTTCGGCGAGGGCGGCGAACCCATCCGGGCGCTGTACATCTGGGAGGGCGGCCTCGGCATCTGGGGCGCCGTCGCCGGTGGCGCGGTCGGCGCGTGGATCGCGTGCCGGCGGCTCGGTGTGCCGCTGCCGTTCCTCGCGGACTGCCTCGCCCCCGGGCTGCCGCTGGCCCAGGGCATCGGGCGCTGGGGCAACTGGTTCAACAACGAACTGTACGGCGGGCCCACCGATGTGCCGTGGGCGCTGAAGATCTACGACTTCGACACCTCCCGCGGCGAGGCCAAGCTCGACGCGCTCGGCGAGCCGGACCTGCTGGGCGAGTACCACCCGACGTTCCTCTACGAGTCGGTCTGGGACATCGGCGTCGCGGTGCTCGTGTGGCAGCTGGACAAGCGGTTCAAGTTCGGGCGCGGGCGGGCGTTCGCGCTGTACGTGATGGCGTACTGCGTGGGCCGGTTCTGGATCGAGGCGATGCGCACCGACGAGGCGTCGCACTTCCTCGGCATGCGGCTCAACAACTGGACCTCGATCGTCGTGTTCGTCGGCGCGCTGATCTACTTCCTGCGCGCGAAGGGGCCGCGGCAGCGGCTCGTCGTCGCCGAGGACGGGACGATCACCGCGGTCGACCCGGGCGATCCTCGCGCGGCTGCCGTCACTCCCGCCGACTCCGCCACGTCGAGCGCCGGCTCGTCCGCCGACCGGGATGCCGATCGCGACGACGCCGGCGATGCCGGTCCGGATGCCGGTCGGGACGAGCCCGCGAGGGTCGGCGCTCCGGACGAGGAATCGGCCGCGGCGGCCGACCACGGCTCCGACGCGCCGGAGGTGCCACCGGCGACCACCGACCACACGCCGTTCCGCAGACCGCAGTCCGGCGGCGACGTTGCCGATGATGCCGAAGCCAAGCCGTAGGTGTCCGAACGCACAGCGATCGTCGTCGGAGCGGGGATCGCCGGACTGGCGACCGCCGGAGGGCTCGCGCGGACCGGCTGGAAGGTAACGCTGCTCGAACGCGCCGACCGGCTCCGGCCGGGCCGGGCCGCGGTGCAGATCTGGCCCAACGGCGTGCGCGCACTCGAGTCCCTCGGGCTGGCCGAGGCCCTCGAAAGCGTGGCGACCCCGATGCCGCAGCTCGGCGTGCGCCGCCCCGACGGCCGGATCCTGCACCCCACCGACGACACCGTGCCCCGGCCGGTCCTGGTGCACCGCGCCGACCTGCACGACGTGTTCATGTCAGGGCTGGGGGACCAGGTCGAGATCCGCACCGGGTTCGCCGTGCGGACCGTCGGGCCGACGTCGCAGCGGCCGTCCGTCGGCGACGGCGCGACCACCTGCTCCGCCGACCTCGTCGTGGGTGCCGACGGCACCGACAGCATGCTCCGGCGCCGGCTCGCGCCGGCCGCCACCCTGGTCAGCGCGGGCTACGCGCGTTGGCGCGCGGTGATCCCATGGTTCAGAGCCCCCAACCTCTCGGGGGAACTGGCACCAGGTGCGGAGTCGTTCGGCGACGGCCACCGGTTCACGTTCACCGCGCTCGGCACCCCCGGGACCAGCCGCGGCGGCCTGTACTGGGCGGCGGCCGTGCCCGGAGCCGCCCGGCCCGAACCGCCGGAGACCCAGCTCGCCCTGCTGCGCCGCTGGTTCGCCGGCTGGCACGCGCCGATCGGGGACCTGCTCGCCGCCACGCACCCCGAGGACCTCGTGCAGGAGACCGTGCGCGAACTGCGTCCGCTCCCGGCGTTCGCCCACGCGGCCGAGCACGGCGGGTACGCCCTGGCCGGCGACGCGGCACACGCCATGTCGGCGCACGCGGGGCAGGGGGCCGGACTGGCGCTGGAGGACGCGGCGGTGCTCCAGCACGTGCTGCGCGGGGCCGTGCAGGGGTCGATCGGCGACGCGCTGGAGGAGTACGCGCGGGTGCGGGCGGCCCGGATCACCCGCTTCGCGGCGCATTCGCGCAAGCTGGACGCGGCGCTGCAGGCACGGGGGCGCTTCTCGGTGAGCGGCCGCTTCGCGCCCCGCCTGCTCGACCGGGTGGCGCTGGCAGGGGCGGAGTGGGTAGCGCCCGGCCCCCGCCCGTAGCTTTCCTTTCCTTGTCTGCGGTGCGCCGGGTGCGGCCTTGCGCGGCCCGGTGCGGCCCTGGCCGCCGGCTTCGGCGCGCGGCCCTGGACGCCGCTGTCCGCGCGCCGATCTTGCAGTTGTGGCGCCCGGCGTGCCGTTATTTGCCGGTCTTTTCCGGCGGTATGGACGGCCGCGGGAGCCGCGCGGGATGGGCGTGCCGCAAGTGGTGGGGCGAAACGCCGGTTATTCGGCGTGCTTAACGTGCGTATCGCCCCACCACTTGCGCGAGGGGCGCTCCTGCAGGACCGCCGCCGTGGCGGCGTGCGCCGTGGCCGCGCCTGCGCCCCCGCCGCCGCGCGGCGACCGTCACGGCCACCGGCCCCCGCCACCGCTGACCGTGACCCGCTGCCGGCCGCCGCGCTGTGACCGCTGTCGGAGTCTTTGAGTCGACCGTAGGGACCGAGGTCAGGAGCCTAGCCTCCTAGGATGGCGTAGGCCGCGCCAGCGGGCGCTCAGCGACACGGGCGCTGCGGGGCTGCGGGAGCCGTTCAGCGGGGGTGGAGTTGGGGGGCGGTCACGCCGCAGTGGATGCAGCGGGACACGTCCAGCGGCTCGGTGCCGCCTTCCCCGGACGGCGCCACCCCCACCGGCGCAGGCTCCCGTGCCGGGCCGGCCGGTTCGCCCGAACCAGCGGCCCCGACCGGATCTGCCGGCGGGAGTGAAGCGGGCACCGCAGCGGGCTGCCTCAGCAAAGCCCACGCCAGGCCCGCGCCCAGCGTCAGGAGCGCGGCGCTGATCAGCATCGCCGTTCGGAACCCGGCCGCGAAGGACGAGGGCTGCGTGTAGTCGTCCCCGGAGATGCCCGCCGCCACCGGCACGACAGCCACGGCGAGCAGCCCGGCGGCCCGCGCGACAGCGTTGTTGACGCCCGAGGCCACCCCGGCGTGCCCACCGGAGACGGAGTTCAGGACGGTGGCGGTGAGCGGTGCGACGACGAGTGACAGCCCCAGCCCGAACAGCACCACCGCCGGCAGCACCGACCCCAGGTACGTGGCACCGGCCCCGATCCGGGAGGCGAGCACCACCGCGAACGCCGCCACGAGCAGCCCCGCGCTCAGCAGCACGCGGGGCCCCACCCGGTCGGAGAGCGCCCCGACCCGTGCGGAGAGCAGCAGCATCAGCACCGTCACCGGCAGCACGGCCGCACCGGCCGGCACCGGCGCGAACCCGGCCACCACCTGGAGGTTCAGCACGAGCAGGAAGAAGAAGACGCCGATCGCCGCATACACCGCGAACGTCACGACGTTGATCGCCGTGAAGCGCCGGTTGCCGAAGAGGTCAAGCGGCACCAGCGGGTGAGCCGTGTGCCGTTGCCACGCCACGAAGCCACCCAGGACCGCCACGCCGGCCGCTGAGATCCACACGGACGACGCGATGAGCCCGTAGGTCAGCAGACCCAGGCCGGCGGCCGCCAGTGCGCTGCCGGGCAGGTCCAACGTGTGCGAGGCGGCGGGATCCTTCGACTCCGGCACGTGGCGCACGGCCACGAGCACCACCACGACCGCGAGCGGAACGTTCACCAGGAACACCGCGCGCCAGTTCCACTCGACGAGAAAACCGCCGGCGAACGGGCCCACGGCCCCGGCGACCCCGCCGAGCGCGGACCACGCCCCGACCGCGCGCGACCGGTCCTCCGGGTCGAACGACGCCGCGATGATCGCCAGGCTGCCCGGCGTGAGCAGCGCGCCGCCGATGCCCTGGAGGGCGCGGCCGGCGGTGAGGAGTTCGACGGTGGGGGCGAGGCCGCACAGCGCGGACGCCAGCGCGAACCACACCACCCCGATGACGAACACCCGCCGCCGCCCGTACCGGTCGCCCAGCGAACCGCCGAGCAGGATCAGCGCCGCGAGCGTGAGCGTGTAGCCGTTGACGACCCACTGGAGGCCGGCGAAGTCGGCGTCGAGTTCCTCGCCCAGCCGGGGGAGTGCGACGTTGACGACGGTGGAGTCGAGCATGACGAGGCTCGACCCCAGAACGGTGGCCAGCAGCACCCAGCGGGCCGCTGCCGTGCCCATCCTCACCGCGCTGACCGGTTCGCGACGGCGGTCCTCGCAAGCTGCGGTCCTTGCCCGCTCACAGTGTCCCGTGCTCCACGCATGTAGCGTGCCAGCCGGCCGGCAGGACCTGCACCTTCATCCGGCGCCGGCAGTGCGGGCAGAAGCGCGGCGGCTCGAGCTGCCGGGCGGCCAGGCAGGCGGTGTGATCCCCCTCCCCGACCGGGCCGCCGCAACGATCACAAAAGCTCATAGCGCCGCCGACAGCGCCTTGACCGGCATCTTCAGGTCGGCCAGCAGCTCCAGATCGGCGGTCGCCGGGCGGCCCAGGGTGGTCAGGTAATTGCCGACGATGACCGCGTTGACGCCGCCGAGCAGGCCCTCCCGGGTGCCGAGGTCGCCGAGCGTGATCTCCCGGCCGCCGGCGTAGCGCAGGATGGTCCTCGGCAGCGCCAGCCGGAACGCCGCGATCGCCCGCAGCGCGTCCTTCGGCGCCAGGACCGGCTGCTCGGCCAGCGGGGTGCCGGGGCGCGGGTTCAGGAAGTTGAGCGGCACCTCGTGCGGGTCCAGTTCCTGCAGCTGGATCGCGAACTCCGCGCGCTGCTCCACCGTCTCGCCGAGCCCGAGGATGCCGCCGCAGCAGACCTCCATGCCGGACTCGCGCACCATCCGCAGGGTGTCCCAGCGTTCGTCCCAGGTGTGCGTGCTGACCACGAGCGGGAAGTGCGAACGGGCCGTCTCCAGGTTGTGGTTGTAGCGGTGCACGCCGAGCGCGACCAGTTCGTCGACCTGCTCCTGGGTGAGCATGCCGAGCGACGCGGCGATGTTGATGTCGACCGCCTCGCGGATCGCCGCGACGCCGTCGCGCAGCTGCGCCATGAGCCGCGCGTCCGGCCCGCGCACCGCCGCCACGATGCAGAACTCCGTCGCACCCGTCGCCGCCGTCTGCTTGGCCGCCTCGACCAGCGACGGGATGTCGAGCCACACGGCGCGCACCGGCGACGCGAACAGCCCCGACTGGGAGCAGAAGTGACAGTCCTCCGGGCAGCCGCCGGTCTTCAACGACACGATGCCCTCGACCTCGACCTCGGGCCCGCACCAGCGCATCCGCACCCGGTGCGCCACCTCGAGCAGCGGCGTCAGCTGCTCGTCCGGGGCACGTAACACCGCCAGCACGCCGGCCTCGTCCAGCCCGACGCCGGTCTCCAGAACCCGTTCGGCCGCCGCCATGATCCGCTCAGACATGCCGATACCCTACAAGGACTTTGGTGGAAGTCATACAACACGCGAGGTGGACTGCATGACGACGTTCGATGACATGCATGTGATCTCCGAACGCCGCGCAGCCGCCGGCCTCCGGCGGACCCTGCGCCCCCGACCACCCGGGGACACCGTCATCGACCTGGCCGGGAACGACTACCTCGGCCTGGCCCGGCACCCGGAGGTGATCTCCGCGGCCACGGCGGCGCTGGCCGCCTACGGACTCGGCGCCACCGGCTCCCGGCTGGTGCGCGGCTCCACCGAGGAACACGCCCGCCTGGAGGCCGAACTCGCCGCCTGGCTCGGCGCGCCGGCCGCGCTCGTCTACTCCTCCGGCTACCTCGCCAATCTCGGCGCGATCCGCGCGCTCACCCACCGCCCCGGCACGCTCGTGCTCTCCGACGCCCACAACCACGCCTCGATCGTGGACGGCTGCCGTTTCGCGGTGCGCGACGGGGCCGAACTTCGGGTGTTCCCCCACAAGAACGTGGACGCGGTCCGCGCGGCCCTGGCGTCCCACGACGGGCCCGCGGTGGTGATCACCGAGTCGGTCTTCTCGGTCTACGGCGACCTGGCCCCCCTCCGCGACCTGCACGAGGCCTGTCGCGCCGCGGGCGCGGTACTGATGGTGGACGACGCCCACGCCCTCGGCCTGCACGGTCCGTCGGGGGCGGGCGCCGTCGCCGCCTCCGCTCTTACGGGGGAACGGCATCTCGTGCTCACCGGCACGCTCTCCAAGGCCTTCGGCGCGGCGGGCGGGGTGATCGCCGGTCCGCCCGAGCTGCACCGGTACCTCGTGGACACGGGGCGCACGTTCATCTACGACACCGGCCTGCCGCCGGCCGTGGCCGCGGGCGCGCGCGCCGCCCTCCGGCTCATCCGCACCGGCACCGAACTGCGCTCCGAACTCGCCTCCCGCGCCGCCGAACTGGTCGCCCGCCTGCGCGCGGCCGGCCTCACTGTGACGGATCCCGCGGCCGGCGTCGTCGCCGTCGATGCGGCGGGCCCGGAGGAGGCGGTAGCGTGGGCTTCGGCATGTGCCGCGCGTGGGGTCGCCGTCGGCTGCTTCCGTCCACCGTCCACACCGGACGGCCGGTCCCGGCTCAGACTGACGATCAACACCGGCGTTCCGCGGGAAGACTTCGCGAAGGCACTCGACGTGATCGTCCAGGAGGCGCGGGGTCCTCGATGAGCATTCTGCTGGTGACCGGCACCGACACGGGTGTCGGCAAGACCGTCGTAACGGCCGCGCTGGCCGCCACCGCGGGCGCGGCGGGCTGCACCGTCGCCGTCCTCAAACCGGCCCAGACCGGTGTCGGCCCCGGCGAGGAGTCCGACATGGACACCGTCGCCCGCCTGGCCGCCCCGGTGACCGTCAAGACGCTGGCCGACTACCCCGACCCGCTGGCCCCGGCCGCCGCCGCCCGCGCCGCGGGGCGCCCCGCACTGGCGCTCGACAGCGTGCTCACCACCGTCACCGAACTGCGCGCCGCCCACGACGTCGTCCTCATCGAGGGCGCCGGGGGACTGCTGGTGCCCATGGGCGTCGGGTGGACCACCGCCGACCTCGCCCAGCAGCTCGGCGGCCCGGTGATCGTCGTCGCCCACGCCGGCCTCGGCACGCTCAACCACACCGGGCTCACGCTGGAGGCGCTGTCCCGGCGGGGGATACCGGCGTTCGTGGTGATCGGTTCGTGGCCCGCCCGCCCCGAACTCGTCCACCGCACCAACCTCACCGACCTTCCCGGCAGCCGCGTGGGAGTGGTCCCCGAGGGCGTGGCCGGGTGGCCGCTCGAACGCTTCACGGCGTCGGCGCCGAAGTGGTTCTCGACGGAGTTCATCACGGAGGTGCTGACCTCCGACGAGGACTGAGTGTTTTGCCTGGTCACAGACGGCGACGCGCCGGAGGGGGATACCGGTTTGGCATGGGGCGGGGGACTCGGCTAAAGTTTCCATCCGTCACCGGGTTCGCCCGAAAGACAAGCGGACGTAGCGCAGTTGGTAGCGCATCACCTTGCCAAGGTGAGGGTCGCGGGTTCGAGTCCCGTCGTCCGCTCGGAGGCCGCCAGACCTTGAGGCGACACGTCGGTGGAGTGGCCGAGAGGCGAGGCAACGGCCTGCAAAGCCGTGTACACGGGTTCAAATCCCGTCTCCACCTCGGGACCGTGGTTGCACGGCGACGTACGGGCGATTGGCGCAGTGGGAGCGCGCTTCCTTGACACGGAAGAGGTCACTGGTTCAAACCCAGTATCGCCCACCAGCTCAGAGGCCACGCCGATCACATGGCGTGGCCTCTTTCATGTGCTGGATGACAAAGCCAGTGACACTCCTAATTCCTCGACGGTTCAGGCGAGGCGCCAGTCCTGGGTCTGCCGCGCCCTGCCCGGATGGACGCTCAGGCGGAACCGATCGAGGTCGACATTGCCCTTCACCTCGAAAATGGCCACGCGCCCATGGCCCGACCTGGGATTTAGTCGGATCCCCGGGTAGCCCTGGCGGGCATCGGTCATCTCGATGTGACGCGGGTACGTGCGGCCGTCCCTGTCCACCAGCCAGGTGTTCTTCTCCACGTCGCTCATGAACGGGACGCCGCCGACATTTTCGACGAAAATCGAGACGGCGACCAGCCGATAGCCGAGTCGCGGCTCGATCGTCGGGCCGGTCGGGTCGTACGGGTTGATGCTCGGCGCCGGGTTGCTGACGCGCACCCGCACCATCATCTCCTCACCCGAGTCGCCATCCATGAGCACGCTGCCGTCGGGCGGCAGCACATCGCCGACGGGCACCGGCGACGGCGGGGTCGGGATGGTCTCCTGCGGCTGGTAGGGCTGCTCGTAAGGCGGCTGGTACGGCGGCGTTCCCGGGATTGGCGCCTGGACCGGCGGCGGCGACGACGCGGCCGCGCGCGGACCCCGGTGCCCGGCGGTGGTGACGGGGTCGAGCAAGGTTAGCGCCGCGACGGCGACTGCGGCGGCGACGATCCACGCCACCGCCACCAACGGACGGCGCGGTGCCCGGCCGGCGGGCGCGACCGGGGTGGCCTGCACCGGTGGTCGCGGCGCGGCGGGCGGCTTCGGGGCGGGGAAGGCCGGCTCCGAGCCGGTGGTGTCCGGGGCGAGCGGGCCCGAGGCGCTGGGGTGCCGCGGTCGGTGCAGCGCCCAGGCGGTGGCGCCGCCGGCAGCGGCCACCGCGGCGACAGCCGCGAACGTCATCCATCGCGCACGCTTGTCCACGGCTGGGCCATCGGCACCACGGCCGCCCGCTTGAGCCGCGACCGCCCCACACAGGCTCCGACCCGCCACCGGCGCACACGGGCGGCGGCCGGCCGCGGCGGCTTGCGCGGGTGTCGGTCCGCGGCCGGCTTACGTGGGCGTCGGCCCGCGACGCCCCCGGCCAGCGTCGATCGGGCCGGCTCGAAGCTGTCCGCGAGACCGTGCCGCCCGGGCGAGTTCGCCGACCGCCGGGACTCAGCGGGTTCCTGAGACGACGAGCATCTCGCACGGCCCGCTGAACCCGTCGGGACCGTCGAACTGGCCGAGCGCCGCCGCGATCTCGTCCCACGCCGCGTCCTGCTCCGCGGCCGGCAGTGCGGCCAGCATCTGATGGAGCGCGCCGAACGACTCGCGCTCGAACCGGACGCATTCGGCGGCGCTGCGCATGAGTACCGGCGAGGGCACGACGTCGACGGTGACATCCCGGAATCCCGCCGCACGCAGCGCCCGCTCCGCGGTTCCCGGCGAGCCCAGGCTGAAGGGGCCGGGTTGTCCCGGCGCCGGCGGCGGCAGTTGTGCCCGGCGGCGGATGATGCCCACGGGGATCGAGAAGAACCCGTTTCGGTCGGCGGTCGAGTACACCACGCACGAAATCCGCCCGTCCGGACGCAACGCTTCCCGCATGCCGTTCAGCGCCGCCGGCTGATCCGGGAAATAGATCAGTCCGACCCGTGAGATCACCGCGTCGAAGTCGCCGCCGGCGAGGTCGAGGTGCTCGCCGTCCAGAACGCGGGTGTTGATGTTCGTCAGACCCGCGTCGACGGCGGCCTTGGCGGCGTAGTCGAGGATCGCGGGAGCGATGTCGGTGGCGAGAACCTGGCCGTCAGGGCCGACCCGGCGAGCCGCCGCCAGACTCTGCCCTCCGGCACCGGCGGCCACGTCGAGCACCCGGCTACCGGCGGTGACGCCGGCCGCGTCGAGCATCCGCTCCGTCGCGGGGCCGAGCCAGCGTTCGATCGCCGGGCCCCACCGGTGCCACGCCGTCGCGGCTTCCTGCCATTGGGCCCGGGTGGTGCTCTTGTAATGCTGCGCGTCGAATGTGGCGTTCATCGTTCCTCCCGGAGCATCGGTCGCACTGTCGCCCGGTACCGCGCCAGAACGACCCTGGCACGCGCCAGATCCGGCCTGGCACATTCGCGCGAGAATGTCGGCGTGCCCCTTTTCGTCGGGCGGTCCGAGCCGCTCAGCCGGCTGACGGCGGTCTACCGGGCCAGTACCCCGCGGGTCGCCGCGCTCCGGCCGGGTCTCGCGCTGGTCACCGGCGAGGCCGGGATCGGCAAGACCGCGCTGCTGAACCGGTTCGCCGACGACGTCGCCGGTCAGGGTGCCACGGTCGGGTGGGGCGGCTGCTGGGACGGTGACCAGGCTCCTGCGTGGTGGCCGTGGACCCAGGCGCTGCGGGCTCTCCTGGACGCCGACGCCGGGCTGCGCGACGCCGCAGAGCCCGAACTCGCCGCGGTGGTTCCCGAGGTCGCCGGGTGGACCGCCCCGGCCACCGGGAGCTCCGGCGCGGACCGGTTACAGGTCTTCGACGCGGTCGGCCGGCTGCTGGCCCGGGCGGCCGGCTCCGCACCCGTTGTGGTGATACTGGACGACCTGCACTGGGCCGACTCCTCGACGGTGGACCTGCTCCGGTTCCTTGCGCACGGGGCCCAAGCCTGTGGCGTCGTGCTGGTCGGCGCCTACCGACCGCACGAACCACGCCCCGAGGTCGCCGGAGCCCTGGCCGACCTCGCCACCGCGGCCGAACTGGTCGCCCTCCAGGGTCTGCCGCCGGACGAGGTCGACGATCTCGTCCGCACGATCGCCGGGGATGCCGCCGCGACGCGCTGGGCCCGTCCGGTGTACGAGCGCAGCGCTGGCCACCCGTTCTTCGCCCGCGAGTTGTGTCACCTGCTGGCGGGCGGGGGGAGCGCGGACGCTGTCCCGACCGCGGTGCGCGGGGCGGTCGACCGCCGGCTCGCTCGGCTCCCGCAGCCATGCGTCACGCTGTTGGAGGCGGTCGCGGTGGCGGGTACCGCCGTCTCGCCGGACGTGTTGGCACAGGTGTGCGGCGAATCGTTGACCACCGTTGGTGATCTGGTCGCCCTGGCCACCGACGCCGGTGTTCTCGTCGCGTCGGGGCCTTCCGGCACGGCGGCGTTCGCTCACGACCTGTACCGGGAGACGGTCTACTCGACGCTCGCGCCGGCCCGCCGCACAGACCTGCACCACCGGATCGCGATCGCGCTGCTGCACCGCGGAGAGCGGGGCAGTCCGGTGTTCGCGACCGAGCTGGCCCGCCATTTCGCCGCCGCCGTCGCTGTCGCCGGCTCGCACCATGCCCTGGAGTGGGCGCGGGCGGCGGCCGACGCCGACCGGGAACGCTTCGCGTTCACCGAGGCCGCCGGGCACCTGGCCCGGGCGCGGACCGCGATCACCGACGCGGGGCTGCGGCTCACCACGGGCGAACTGGTGCGCTCGCTCACCGCGGAAGCGGACCTGCGGCTGCGCTCCGGGGACGCCGGCACCGCCCGTTCGCTGCTCGACGACGCCTGGGCGCGGGCCGTTCCCACGATGGAGCCCGACCTGCTCGCGGCGGTGGCCCTCGGACTGGATCGGGTCGGTGCCCGCTTCGGCATGCCCCGCACCGAGCTGATCGCCGTCCTGGAGGCCGCGCGGGCGGCGCTCGCCGACCGCGGCGACGCCGCCGAGGCCGAGGTGACCGCGGCGCTGGCCCGACAGCTCCAGCACTCGGTACCCGCAGAACGGCCACGGGCACGACCGCTCGCCGAACGCGCCGTCGCGATCGCCCGGACCCTGGACGACCCGGCCACCCTGGCGAGTTGCCTGCTGGCCCAGCACGACGCGCTGTGGACCCCGGGCACCGCGGCAGATCGGGTCGCCGTCGCCGCGGACATGGCCGATCTGGCACGGCGGGCGGGAGATCCGGAACGCTACGCCCAGGCCCTGCTGCTGTCCGCAAGCGCCCAGCTGGAAAGCGGGTCGGCGGCATTTCGGGCCACCGCCGCTCAGTACCGGCACGCCGCCGAGCAGCTCCGCCAGCCCCGACACACCTACGTGCTGCGCACCCGCGAGGCGGCGCTCGCCCTCATCGACGGCGACGTCGAACTCGGCGAACGGCTCAGCGTCGAGGCTGCCGCGTTCGGCGAGGCCATCGGTGACAATGATGCCGGCAATGTGCTCATGTCCCAGCGGCTGGAGGTGATCCGGGTCCGCGCCGACCCGGTTCAACTGCGAGAGACCGCCGACGCGGCCGTGCGATGGTGGATCGGCGTGCCCGCGCATGCCCACGCTGTCGCGGCCGGGTTCCGGGCCCGCGCCGGCGACCTCGACGCCGCCCGCCGCGAGGTCGACACAGTGCTGGCCCTGCCGGACTGGCGCACCGACCGCTCCTATCTGTGGTCGGTGTTTGTGGGTGAACTGGTGGCCGCCGCGACCGCGCTGGACGACCGCGTCCTCTGCGAACGCTTACTGGAGGACCTGCTTCCGGTGGCACACACCTGCGTGGTCAACGGTGCGCTGGTGTGCTTCATGGGCGCACACGCCCATCGGGTCGGGCTGCTGTACGCGGCCCTGAACCAGCAGGAACTCGCCGGCCACTGGCTGGAACGGGCGCTGGACATCCACCGCCGGCTCGGCGCCCGCCTGTGGCAGGACGAGTCCCGCGCCGCGCTCGAACGGCTGCCCGGCCGACCGGGGCGTCCACCGACCCACGAGGGCCTCCACCTCATCGGAGACATGTGGCAGGCCAGCTTCGGTGGCCGAACCGTATACCTACCGGACGCGAAAGGGCTGCACGACCTTGCCGCCCTCCTCGCCGCGCCCGGTGTCGAGGTGCCCGCGCTGCGGCTGCTCGACAACGCCGGCTCGGCCCCCACCACCGCACCGACACCGTCCGAGCCGGTCCTCGACCGCGCGGCGCTGGCTGCCTACAGACGGCGGCTGGCCGAGCTCGACAACGAACTCGACGACGCGCGCACCATGACCGACGCGGCCCGGTTGCGGCGCGCCACCGACGAACGCGAGTACCTTTTGGCGGAACTGCGACGGGCCACCCGTCCGGGCGGCCGCTCCCGAACCCTCGGCAGCACCACGGCAGAACGCGCCCGCAAAGCGGTGACCGCCCGGATCCGGGACGCGATCCGCCGGATCACGAAGGTCCATCCCGACTTCGGTCGGCACCTGGACCGCACCGTACGCACCGGGGCGAACTGCCGCTACGACCCCGGCATCGAACCCCGCGGCGACGGCCTTCGGCGGGGACAGGCATAGCGCGACCGGGTTCCGGCTGTGGTCGATCGGTGCAATGCCAGCCGCACACGGAGTCGGGGGTCCGCGCCTACGCGGTGACACGGCCGACCGGGAAACTGGCCGGGCAGTCACCGGTTGCCACCAGCACGGGTGCGGCGTCGGCCAGCGGCGCGAGGACCGCAGGTGTCCCGGAACGCGCGGAAAGGGCGCGGGAGCCCGTCCGCTCCCGCGCCCTGACCGTCAGCGTGCCCGTGGGCCGGCCGTCACGCGGCCTTCACGAAATACTGTGCGGCCGATCCGTTGCAGTCCCAGATCTGCAGTCGCGCGCCGTCCGCTGTCGAGCCTCCCGGGGAGTCCAGGCACCTGTTGGAGTTCGGGTTGCGCAACCGGTTGCCTTCCTGGACCCAGCTCTGTGCACCGCTGCCGTTGCATTCCCAGAGTTGCACCTGAGTGCCGTTGGCCGTACCCGCGCCGGAGACGTCGAGGCACCGGCCCAACGTCCGCAGGCTCTGGCCGTCCCAGCTCCACTGCTGGTCCTGCGAAAGGGAAGGCCCCTGGCACGTCCACAGCTGCACGGCCGCGCCGTTGCCGCCCGTGTCGTTTCCGGCCACGTCCACGCACTTACCGCCCGGCCCGTTGATCTGCGTCGCGGGTCCGCCCGTGGGAGGCGGCGTCGTGCCCCCGCCCTCCTGGTAGTAGCGCACGTAGTCGATCGATGCGGTGAGCGGGAACTGGCTCTGCACGGGGTTCTGTCCGGGGTACGTGCCGCCCAGCGCCAGGTTGAAGATGATGTGGAACGGCTTGCGGAACTCCTCCAGGGTCGCCGGTGTCGTGTCGATCACGTGCGTTTGCACACCGTCCACGTACCAGCGGATCTGCGCGGCCGTCCACTCGATCGCATAGACGTGGAAGGCCGCGGCGTTGTTGACGGCGGGGTTCGCGACGTAGTTGGCGTTCTGACCCGCCGTCCACGGGAACACGCCGGTCCGGAGATCCCAGAAGATGTTGTTCGTCACGGTCGCGTTCGCGTTCGCGTGCTCCATGATGTCGACCTCGCCGCAACTGGCCCAGTTGGTGGGCAGGCGGTCGTAGTAGGTCTGCGCCGGGTTGTAGGCGCTCGTGGACGTCTCGTCACATGCGTCACCGAGCATCCAGAAAGCCGGCCACGAGCCGGTGGCGGTCGGCAGCGCCATGCGCGCCTCGATGCGGCCGTACTGGAAGGACCTCTTCGTGTCCGTCGTCATGCGGCACGACGTCTGGTAGAAGTTGCGGCCGTTGACCGTGATGGGCGTCGTGAGCCAGTTGGCGCGCATCACGAGGTTGCCGCCGGACTGCGTGCAGTTCTCGGGGCGGTACCACTCCCACTCGCCGTTGCCCCAGCCGTCGAAAGCATTGAGGCCCGGGTTGAGGCCGTTGCCGACGTTGTAGTTCCAGTTGGCGCTGCTGGGCGCGCCGGACCCGTTGAATTCGTCGGCCCACACGAGGTTCCACGCGGCGTGTGCGGGCTGCTGCTGGACGACAGCGATGCCGACGAGTGCGGTGGCGGCCGCGGTGAGGAGGACCATGAGGCGCCGGCGGCCACGTGGCAGCGCGCGGTCCGCAGCGGCGCCACGGAGCTTGGGGGATGTGCGTTCTTGTTGAGTCTCCACAGTGGGGGTGCCCTTCTCGAGCAGGGGCGGAGATGGAGCGATAGGCGGGATTCCTGTTCTAGCCCCCACGTGGCGGTCGTGAGAGCGCTCTCAGCATAGCTCAATATCGATCTTTTACGAAGTACTTGATGGGGGCCAGGGGGACGGGCGCTTTCGGTGCGAATATCTCATTCCTGGCGGGGGCGGAGCCGCTTCGAGAGCGTCGACGAGTTCCGGCAAACGCTCTCCGACCGAACCGAGTCGCCCGTCAGCAAGATCGAGTTCGACGCGGTCGGACCGGCGGGCTCACGGCGCATGCTCAGCGGCATGAGCGGATGCTCGGAGCGCCGGTAGCAGCGCCACCGTCAGCTGTAAATGAGTGCACCCCATCAAGTAGCCGGTCTACTCGACGACGGCGTCGAGGCGCGGCAACCGGCGACGTCTCTCGTCCTCGTCGTCGAAGTTCCACAACGCGCAG
>NZ_BOPF01000063.1 GCF_016863615.1 Virgisporangium aliadipatigenens
TCTTGCTAGGTTGGCCACCCCGTTCGGAGCAACCCCTCTATCTTACACATCCGGTTTCCCGTGTCAAGTCTCAATTTTCGTGAGACTTGCTTGGGCTACCAGACCGCAGCACGCTTTAACCGACCTGAGATCGGAAGCTGGGTGACTGCGAGAGATTCGGCAGACCGGCCGGCTTTTTCAAGCCCGCCCGGCTCCTGCCTGGCTCGGTAACTCTACCCGGTCGACTTCGTGTCCGCAACTCCCCGTTTCAGGAGAGACTTCCACACCGCCCGGTTGTCATCGGGCCGTCCATCCCGGCCGTTTCGGCCGTTTTGTCCGGTGCCCCGCGACGCAGAGAAAGTTACGCGGTCCGCTACCCCAACGTCAAATCGGGGTTCCATACCCGTTCATTTCAGGGCTAAACGGCGCTCCGTGATGACGCCGAGTGGCGGTAGCCGCCCGGCCGGACGTGCGCCGGCTCGCGCCGTGACGTTGAATGGCGAGGTGCCGTCCTTGTCGGCCGACGCCTTGTTCGGTCTCCTGCTGCCCTTCTGGCAACTGGTCCTCGGTGTGGCCGTCCTGGTGTTCGTTCTGGGGGCGGCGGTAAAGCTCGCCGGGCGCGGCCGGTCCCGGATGAACACCGCGATCGTCGTGACCGGCACCGCGCTGCTCGGCCTCATGGCCATCGGCGTCATCGCGGCATCCCGCTGAGCCGACCCCCGGTCGAACCTCCGCCGGGCCGCATCCCGAGCACCACCTCCCATCGCGCCGCCTTCAGCCGCGCATCCCGACAGCCACCTTCCGCCGTGCCGCCTTCGGCCGCGCAGAAGGCCCCACGGCCTGCGACCCATGCCCGCCGGCACCGCGACCGCCCGCCTCGCCGGACGGATAACCCCACCTGAAGACGGCCTCAGGCTCCACGGCATGCGCCCCGCGTCCGCCGGCGCCGCAGGCTCCCCCTCGCGGACGGACTCCGGCGGAGCGGCCCCGCGCCGAAGGAACCGGGCGGGTCTCCCGCGCGTAATGGGGTTCGACGGGGTGCGGACGATGGTGGCGTGGAGTGCGTCGACGAACCCGATCCCGAAACGTTCGCCGCGCGGGTGGTGCCGTGGCTCGAGCGTGCGCCCGTGCTCAACAGCCTGGTGCGCGCGGTACTCGACGCGCGGCTGGCCGGGCGTTCGCCGGTGTGGGAGGGCAGCGATGGATCCGGGTCGTCGACGGTGGGCAGCTGGTGGGCGTGGTCGTCTGGACCCGTCCCGGCATCCCGCTGTTGTCGGCCATGCCGGCCGAGGCAGCAGCGGCCGCCGGCCGGCACCTTGCGGGTCCCGGCCTTACCGGGGTCTCGGGTCCGGTTCCGGCAGGCCCGCGGGGACGACCGCGCGATCCTTGTGCACTGGTGGCGGGATTTCGCTCGAGAAGCCGTTCCACAGGATCCCGAACCGGACGTCGAAGCGATCGTGGACCGCGGCCTGGAGCGCGACGGACTTCTATGGCCTCTGGGACGACGACGGACCGTCCAGGCTGGTCGGCGTCAGCCCTCCGGCCGGCGGCGTGATCCGCATCGCACCCGGCTAAACCCCGCCGGACATGCGCGGACGTGGATACGCGAGCAGCGCGGTCGCCGGGGTGAGCCAGTGGGCGCTGGACAGCGGCGCCGTCGCGCTCAACCTCTACACGGATCTCGCCAATCCCACGAGTAACGCCATCTACCGACGGATCGGCTACCGGCGGGTGGGCGACGCCCGCGAGTGGGATCTCACGGGGTGAACCGTCAGTCGAGGCGGCGGTTGGCCAGGCTCGGCAGCTCCTGACGGATGCGGTCGAGACGGCTCAGGTCGAGCTCCGCGAACGTCACCCCGACCGTGTCCGGCGCCTGTGCCAGCACGGTCCCCCACGGATCGACGATCATGCTGCGGCCGAAGCAGGTCCGGCCGGGGTCGTGGTCCCCGATCTGGCCGGCCGCCACCACGTAGCACTGGTTCTCGATCGCGCGGGCACGCAGCAGCACCTCCCAGTGGTCCCGGCCGGTGTGCTGCATGAACGCCGCCGGCACCACCAGCACCGTCGCGCCGGCGATCGCGAGCCCGCGATACAGCTCGGGGAAGCGCAGGTCGTAGCAGATCGACAGGCCCCACGGCACGCCCTCGACCGGGGCGACGACGAGTTCAGTCCCGGGGGCGACCGTCTTCGACTCCTGGTACGACACCCGTCCGGGGATCTCCACGTCGTACAGGTGGATCTTCCGGTAGGCCGCGACCAGGGTGCCCGTGCGGTCGAAAACCGGCATCGTGTTGAACGTACGTTCGCTGTCCGGCCCCTCCTCGTGGAAGGAGCCCGCGAGCACCCAGATACCCAGGTCGCGGGCCGCCTCGGCGAAGAACTCGCAGTAGGGGCCGCCGAGCTGTTCGGGGGCGGGGGTCGTGCGGCCCGGGCCCAGGTAGTCCGTGTACTCCGGCAGCACCGCCACGTCGGCCCCGCCGTCGGCCGCACGGGCGAGCAGGTCACGGGCGACCTTCAGGTTGGCGTCCCGGTCGTCGCGGCTGTTGAGCTGGCAGACAGCGATGCGCATGAGAGCGAGCGTACGGCGCCGCGCCGTTACCGGACCAGCAGCACTTCCTGGCCCACCGGGCGGAATCCGGCATCGAGAAGCGCTCGGACGCTGGCGGCGTTCCCTGGAGCGATTTGAGCCCACAACGGACCGTCGGTGAGGTGACGCGCCGAGGTGGCGAGTGCCCGGCCGAGCCCACGGCCCCGATGCTCCGGGTCGACCTCGAGGGCGATCTCCCGCCGGCCGGCGAGCCCCCGTCCGAGGATGAGGGTCCCGCCGGTACAGCTCCACACACGGACCTCCGTGCGGTAGCCCAGCGCGCGACGGACGCGAGGGTGATCGCGGTCCTCGATCGGGGTCAGCGCGAGGGGCGGCGGGCCGGGCAGCGGCGACGCGAGGCCGAGCATGTCGACGGACTCCGGCGCGACCCCGAAGGCGTCGACGAGATCGGCGAGGAACGGCGGCACAAACGCGTGTCCCAGGTCCCAGGTCCTCAACCGCGCGTCGACGAACGCCTGGTCGACCCCGACGACGTAGACCCGCCCGGTGAACCCCACCACGCCCGCCTTCGCGCCGGATACGGCCGGGACGGCGACAACCGCGCCGTCCGGCTCCGGATACACGCCGTCCTCGACCGCGGCGAGCACCTCTTCGAGGCGCTCAGGGGCGGACGAGGGCGTCGGGCTACCCGAGACCATGATCGTGGAACGTCAGCGGCTGTGCGTCCCGCTGAGGCGGCCTCAGGCCGACTTCTCCTCGCGGTCGGCCCGGCGACGGCCGGCCCGGTGCGACGTGAAGTCCCGCGGGACGATCGTCGGGTTGACGTTGTTGAGCACGACCTCGCGGGTGATGAGCACGCGCGCGACGTTGGGGTTGCTCGGGACCTCGTACATCACGGAGAGAAGCACTTCTTCCATGATGGCCCGAAGGCCACGGGCACCGGTGCCGCGCAGGATGGCCTGGTCGGCGATGGCCGCGAGCGCCTCCGCCTCGAACTCCAGCTCCACGCCGTCGAGCTCGAACAGCCGCTGGTACTGCCGGACGAGCGCGTTGCGCGGCTCGCTCAGGATCTTGACCAGGGCCTCGCGGTCCAGGCTGCGCACGCTGGTGATCACCGGCAGCCGCCCGATGAACTCCGGGATCAGCCCGAACTTGAGCAGGTCCTCCGGCATGACCTCGGAGAAGTTGTCATCGACCGACTTGTCGGAGATCGAACGGAGGTTGGCACCGAAGCCCAGACCGTTCTTACCCACCCGTGCCTGGATCACCTTGTCGAGGCCGGCGAAGGCCCCGCCGCAGATGAACAGCACGTTGGTGGTGTCGATCTGGATGAACTCCTGGTGCGGGTGCTTACGCCCACCCTGTGGTGGAACGTTGGCGACGGTGCCCTCGATGATCTTCAGCAGCGCCTGCTGGACACCCTCGCCGGAGACGTCCCGAGTGATCGACGGGTTTTCCGACTTGCGCGCGATCTTGTCGACCTCGTCGATGTAGACGATGCCGGTCTCCGCGCGCCGGATGTCGTAGTCGGCGGCCTGGATCAGCTTGAGGAGGATGTTTTCGACGTCCTCGCCGACGTAGCCCGCCTCCGTCAGCGCGGTGGCGTCCGCGATCGCGAACGGCACGTTGAGCATGCGCGCCAGCGTCTGGGCCAGGTGCGTCTTGCCGCAGCCCGTGGGCCCGATCAGCATGATGTTGGACTTGGCCAGCTCGACGCTGTCGCTGGGACCGCCGGCCGACTCCGCCTGGATGCGCTTGTAGTGGTTGTAGACCGCCACGGCGAGCGCCTTCTTCGCCTGGTCCTGACCGACCACGTACTGGTCGAGGAAGGAGCAGATCTCCATCGGCTTGGGCAGCTCGTCGAACTTGACGTCGCCCGATTCCGCGAGCTCTTCCTCGATGATCTCGTTGCAGAGGTCGATGCACTCGTCGCAGATGTACACGCCGGGACCGGCGATGAGCTTCTTCACCTGCTTCTGCGACTTGCCGCAGAACGAGCACTTGAGCAGGTCGCCACCGTCGCCGATCCGTGCCACCTACGGTCTCCCTGCACTCTTGGCCGAACCTCGTGGCCCGGTCTCTGCCTGCTGCGCCCGAAGGCGAGATGCTCACCGCGCCCGAGGGCGAGATTCAGCGGGCCTGCCGGCCGCTCCTGACGACGTTACCTGGTTGGAGTCGCAACTCCGACCCCTCTACGGGGGGTGTCTTTGAAACCTCTTGCCGGAACTGTCGGCGCGACGCGGCGCTGTCCTATAGCCTCTCGGCCGGAATGTCCGGTTGGCCAGGCTCGCCGGCCAACCGGACGAC
The DNA here is from genome assembly GCF_016863615.1 of Virgisporangium aliadipatigenens. Classification (GTDB taxonomy): domain Bacteria; phylum Actinomycetota; class Actinomycetes; order Mycobacteriales; family Micromonosporaceae; genus Virgisporangium; species Virgisporangium aliadipatigenens. The sequence goes on from NZ_BOPF01000063.1 coordinate 4,835, forward strand.
AGTCCGTACCGCTGATACTCAGTTGGACGCGGTGGACGCGAGCGTCTTCTTGCGGCTGCTGAGCACCTGGTCGACGAGGCCGTACTCCTTGGCCTCGGCCGCCGTCAGGATCTTGTCCCGGTCGATGTCCTTGCGGACCAGCTCGATCGCCCGGTTGCTGTGCTGCGAGATCAACGTCTCCAGCAGCGTCCGCATCCGCAGGATCTCCTTGGCCTGGATCTCGATGTCCGATCCCTGACCGTAGCCGCCCTCGGTGGCCGGCTGGTGGATGATGATCCGCGAGTTGGACAGCGCCATGCGCTTGCCGGGCGTGCCGGCCGCCAGGAGCACCGCGGCGGCGCTCGCGGCCTGCCCGAGGCAGACCGTCTGGATGTCCGGCCGCACGAACTGCATCGTGTCGTAGATCGCCGTCATCGCCGTGAACGAGCCGCCGGGCGAGTTGATGTACATCGTGATGTCGCGGTCCGGGTCCGCCGACTCGAGGGTCAGCAGCTGGGCCATCACGTCGTTGGCCGACGCGTCGTCCACCTGGACGCCGAGGAAGATGATCCGCTCCTCGAACATCTTGTTGTACGGGTTGGACTCCTTGACCCCGTACGACGTGCGCTCGACGAAGGACGGCAGAACGTAGCGGTTGTGAATTTCCATATCCGTCCTCAGCTCCGAGTACCGGCACCCTCGGGGACCTGGCGGGCCCCGGTGACGACGTGGTCGATGAACCCGTAGTCCAGCGCCTCCTGGGCGGTGAACCAACGGTCGCGGTCGGAATCCGCCTCGATCTGGTCCTGCGACTGGCCGGTGTGCGCGGCCACCCGCTCCTGGAACATCCGCTTGGTGTACAGCATCTGCTCGGCCTGGATGGCGATGTCGGAGGCGGTACCACCGATCCCGCCCGACGGCTGGTGCATCATGATCCGCGCGTGCGGCAGGGCGTAACGCTTGCCCCGCGTACCGGCGCACAGCAGCAGCTGGCCCATCGACGCGGCCATGCCCATCCCGATCGTCGCCACGTCGTTGGAGACGAACTGCATGGTGTCGTAGATCGCCATCCCGGCGTAGACCGAACCGCCCGGGGAGTTGATGTACAGGTTGATGTCGCGCTCGGGGTCGTCCGCGGCGAGCAGCAGCAGCTGCGCGCAGATGCGGTTGGCCACCTGGTCGTTGACCTCGCTGCCCAGGATGATGATGCGCTCCTTGAGCAGGCGGTTGTACACCGAGTCATCCAGACTGGCCAGGTCAATGCCAGCACCGCGAGCGACCGGCGTCGCTGGAATGTGCAGGTCGGTCATGGCACCCCTTCAGTTCAAAGTCTTGATACGCCGACACTAACCGCTGAAACGGGTGGAGACCGGCAGCGTCAGCGCTTTTCGCTGTCAGCGCACCGGCCCCCGTACCCGTCCGGGCTCAGTGGTTGTGGTCGTGCTCCTCTTCCTCACCGCGGAGGTCGGCCAGGCTCAGCCGCGTTCCCTCGGAATCGGTGATGACGACGCGGTCCAGGATCGCGGCAAGAGCCTTGCCGCGACGGACGTCGCCGTAGACGACGCCGGCCGCGCCCGCCTGGACCAGCTGGTCGTAATACTGCTGCGGGGGAACGCCCGCGCGCTGCGCGCGGTGCACCACCTCGTGACCGAACTCGTCGTCGCTGACCTGCACATCCTCGGCATCGGCGAACGCGTCCAGGATCAACTGGATCTGCACCGCCTCGCGGGAGGCCTCGGTCAGCTCCTCGTCGATCTCTTCCTCGGTCTTCTCCTGCTCGGCGAGGTAGTCCTCGAGCGTGGCGCCGGCGCGCTCCAGCTGGCTGCGCATCGACTCCTTGCGGCTCTCGACCTCGTCCTGCACGACCGTCTCCGGCGACGGAACGTCGGTCGCCGCCACCAGCTCCTTCAGCGCCTTGTCCCGCGCCGTGTAGAGCGTCTCGAGGCGGGCGACGCGCAGCAGCCGCTCGCGGAGGTCGTTGCGGATCTCCTCCAGCGTGTCGAACTCGCTCGCCAGCTGCGCGAAGTCGTCGTCCAGCGCCGGCAGGTCCTTGCTCTTCACGGAGCGAACGGTCACCGAGACCTCGGCGTCCTTGCCCGCGTGGTCGCCGCCCACGAGCTGACTCGTGAACGACTTCGCCTCACCGGCCGACATGCCGACCAGCGCCTCGTCGAGACCCGGCAGCAGCTTGCCGCTGCCCACCTCGTGCGACACGTTGGTGGCGGTACCGCCCTCGACCTCGACGCCGTCGACCGTGGCGGCCAGGTCGATCTGCACGTAGTCGCCGTTGTCGGCGGGGCGCTCCACGGTCTTCAACGTCGCGAACCGCTCGCGCAGCGCGTCGACCTGCTCGTCGATCTGCTCCTCGGCGACCGACACGGCCTCGACCTCGACCGCGATGTCCTCCGGCTTCGGCAGCACGATCTCCGGCCGCACGTCGACCTCGGCCGTGAACTTCAGCGGCTCCCCGTCGGAGAACTCGGTGATCTCCACGGCCGGGCGGCCCAACGTCTTCACGTCGTGCTCGCGCACCGCGGCCACGATCTGCGCCGGGATGACCTCCTGCACCGCCTCGTTGAGCACCGCGCCACGGCCGACCCGCTTGTCGATCACGGCCGGCGGTACCTTGCCCCGACGGAAGCCGGGGATGTTGACCTGGGCTCCGATCTCCCGGTACGCCTTCTGCAGACTCGGCTGGAGCTCGGCGAACGGCACCTCGATAGCGAGCTTCACCCGAGTCGGGCTCAGGATCTCGACGGTGCTTTCCACAGGTTCTTCTCCTCGGCTACTTTGTTGATCAAGTCGGGGTGGCGGGATTTGAACCCACGGCCCCTCGCTCCCAAAGCGAGTGCGCTACCAAGCTGCGCCACACCCCGCGGCGAGTGCAGTGTATTCGGTCACGACGGTACGTCGGTGGCGGGGCCGTGCGCGGCCCTCGGTGGATTGGGTACTCTGTTACGCGCTGCCCGGACAGGGTGGCTGCGCGGGCGTAGCTCAATGGCAGAGTCTCAGTCTTCCAAACTGATTGTGCGGGTTCGATTCCCGTCGCCCGCTCTCTTCCAAAGGTCCAGGCCAGCGGCTTGAACAGCCCACCTGGGCCTTCTTCTTTGCCGCCGGTTTAATCTTGCGGGCCATTAGCCCCGGCCGTGCCACCTGGGCGCGCCCTCGCCGGCCCGACTCCTCAGCTCCCCGCCCGGTCGGCTTTCGGCTTCGCGAGTCCGCCCTCCGCTTCACGCGCCGGCCCCGCCCTTCCGACCACCTTCTTGGTCCGGGACTTCTTGTCCTTCTTGTCCGAGTTCTTGGCGACGGCCTTCCTCGTCACCTTTTGATCCGGCGGCCTATCCCGTCCGCGATCTCCCAATCCCGCTCGCTGGTCGCGTGCTGGTAGACCAGTGCGGCCCGCCTCGAGGAGCGCCCCATCCGGTGCATCAGCTCCCAAGTGCTCGCCCCGGACGCCGCCGCGATCGTGTTGCCCGTGTGACGTAGATCGTCGGAGTGGAGAGCGACCGACGGAGCGTCTCCTCCCACTTCCCCGCACGCCGGAAATCACGGCTCGAAGGACACACCGAGGATCTGGCGAGTACGCGGCCCGGCTCCCGACCGGTACCGCGGCCTGCGAAGAAGTTCCTCGCCGGCCGCGGTACCAACGGCACGCGGCGCCAAGGGCTACCGCCCCCGGGACAACCGCCTCCCCTTCAACCCGTCCCGGAACACCGTGACGGTCCGTCTTCTCGCCGACTCGTCCTCACCCGCGTGCCCGACCGCCGCGACCGCGCCAACGGCCAACAGGAGCAGGTCGTCCACGCCGATGTCCTTGCGCATCGTGCCCCCACGCTGTGCCCGCTGCAGCAGCACCGCGAGCGCCTGCCGCAGCGAGGAGTCCTCTCCGGACGCGGCGAACGTCGCCTCCTCCGGGTGGTGCAACACCAGCTTGACGAAGAAGTCGCCCAGTGCCTTGCCCGCGTCCCTCTCCTTCGTCAGAGCGACGACGTCACTCGTCAGTTGTTCGAGCTGACCCGTCATATCCGCCTCCACAGCGCGTTCTTGGTCGCGAGGTGCCGGTACGACGTTCCGACGCGCCGCAATGATGCGGATTCCGTTTCGGGACGCGTCCGAGCGCGGTGATCGCTCGAGCATGAGCAGGGAACGCCGAGATCAACCGGCTGATTGTTGCGAGCAGTTTACGCACAACATCGGCTCTCCGGCTGTCCCGATCGACGTCGCAATTCGGGGCGAGCGCATCAGTCGAATTTCCGGCACAAACGGAGCCACGGCTCCGGATCGCCTCGTTTCACAATTAGCCGAACGCCGATTCAACGTCATGGAACAGGGCGGAACCAGGCGGAGTCGCATCCGATGGCGACGTCGAATGGAAGCTAACCCGCCCGATACCTGGACAGGTCTCCGCCCGTCGGATCCGTCGACAGATGCCCAGGTCACCGGCAAGATCGTCGCCGACTCGGACCCACGGCACTCCCACCACGGTCTCGGCGGGGTGCAAAGCGCTTAGCCGAGGAATGCGATGACCCGACCGAGCCGGCCGTTCACCGCACGGGTCGCCCGCCAAGGAGGTGAACCCGAAAAGCATCCGATCACTAACCGCTGTCCCAGACTTCCCCGCCGAAATCGACGCCCGAGGAAAATCCCCGGAATCCTGATACAGAGATCGACGATCCCCTCCGGAGGCCCCCGCGTGGACAAAGACTTCGACTTCGACGAACTCGCCGCGAAGTTCGACCGGATCTTGCCCATCCTGGAGCCGGTCACCGAGCGCATCGCCGACCACCTCGGCCCGCTGACCCCCGGTACCGAACTCCTCGACCTGGCCTGCGGCACCGGCGAACCCGGCCTCACCCTCCTGGCCCGCAACCCGGGAGCACGGCTCCGGGGCGTGGACGCGGCACCCGCCATGGCCGCCGTCGCCGCGAAGAAGGCCGCCGCGAAAGGCCTTCCCGACGTGCGCTTCGAGGTCATGGACAGTCTCGGCCTCGGCATCGAGGACCGGGGTGTCGACGCCGTGGTGTCGCGGTTCGGGGTGCTGAGTCTTGTGCCCGATCCGCGGGTCGAGGCCCGGGAGGTGGCCCGGGTGCTGCGGCTCGGCGGTCGGTTCGTCATCGCGACCTGGGACGCGGGCAGCAAGAACATCGTGTCGTACGCGCTGGCCGCGGCCCTGCGGCCGTGGTTGCGCCCGCCGGTCGTGGCGGCGTTGGAGCGGCAGGAGCACTTCGCCATGCCCGGGCGGCGGGAGGCCTGGCTGAGCGAGGCCGGGTTCGCCGACGTGCGCAGCGAGCTGTTCAGCTGGTCGGTCGGATTCGCGGACGAGGCGCGGCTGTGGGCGTTCGCCGACGATCCGATGTTCCTGCGGTCGGTTGCGGGTGATCTTGACACCGCGCAGCTGGCTCACGTCCGCGAGACAATGTTCGACCTGGTCACGGAGTATCGGCAGGCGGACGGTTCGTACCGGTTGCCGTACGCCTGCCGGATTCTCTGGGGTGTGCGTTGACAGCAGCATTTCGCGGGTCCGTCGGGGGCACTACCGTTGCCTCCCGGGCCGCACCGCTGGGCCCTGCGGGCCTACGCTTCCACGCCCGCGTGCAGTCGCGGCGCCTCCGGCGGCCGGATCTCCCGCCCGTTCACCCGCACCCGGAGCGCGAACAGCAGCGGTTCGACGATCTCGGCGGGCGCGTCGCCGCGTGAGCGGTGCCACCGCAGCGCCGCGACGTCCAGCTGCAACGCGTGCCGCCGCCGTACCTGTCGATAGGCCGCCCAGCCGCCCCGGCGCAGGGCCGCCGTCCGTTCGGCCCGGCGCCGCGACGCGCTGGCCAGCGCCTCCGCCTCCGCCGGGGTGACCGCGGCCGCCGGTTCCGCCGTCTCGGCCCACAGCTCCGCCGACAGGCCGGCGCCCTGGCTGCGCAGCGCGCGGCGCAGCAGCACCCCGGCGATCGCGATCAGCGGGCCCTGGACGATCAGGGTGACCAGCGGCAGCGCGACGAGGACCCAGTTCCGTGGCAGGAGGCCGACGACCACGTTGTACAGCGCGTGGCAGCCGGCCGGGGCCACGACGCCGCAGGCGATGGCGGTGCGCCGCAGGCGCGGGTCGCGCAGCTGGCACGCCGCGCCGATGCCCGCCCCGCACACCGCCGAGAAGACCGTGTGCGCCGCGAACAGGTCGAGGTACTGGCGCACCAGGTACTGCGTGGCGGCCGAGTCGGCGCCGGTCATGTGGGTGACCGTCTCCGTCAGGTTGAACCCGAGCCCGACGGCCGCCCCGAGCACCATGCCGGAGACGATGCCGTCGACCCGCCGCCTGGCCAGCAGGCACGCGACGGCGATCCCGGCGCCCTTGGCGAGTTCCTCGACGGGGCCGGCGTTGATCCCGCACAGCGGCCGGACGAGGGTCGCATCGCTGAACTCCCGCAGGTAGGCCCCCGCGGACTGCAGGCACAGCTCGTTGACCTCGTGCGCGTAGCCCGCGGCGACCAGCGCCCCCCAGCCGAACACCGCCAGGTACAGCCGAACCGGAACCCGCCGGTGCCGCTGCACCTGGTACACCAGCCACAGCCCGAACGCCGTCGGCGGCACACACGCCAGCACCGCCGAAGGCGCGGACACCAGCGCGATCACCGGCCCCGCCACGAACGGCACGAGCAGCGCCACGACCACCGAGACGCAGAACCTGCGCGGCAGCACCCCGTCGGGCGAACGTCGACCCGCGAACCACCATCTGAAGAGCAACGACACCCAGACCGTCGCCACCCCCGGCATCAGCACCCGCAGCAGTTCCGACATCTGCTCCTCGAACGCCCCACGCCCCGGCCGCACCTGGAACACGAGCGCGGCGAGCAGGAACCCGACGGCCATCCACTGCACGATGTAGAAGACCCGCTGCCACGACCGGTCGGGCCCGACGAACGGCGGGTTCATCGGGCGACTCCCGTCAGCTGCGCCGCACCGGCGGGTTGGCTGGAGGTCCGGGGCGGATCGGGCACGGGATGGCGCAGCGCGAACGCCAGGACGACGGCGACGCCGCCCATCAGCATCCCGACGAGGCCGGCCAGCAGCAGCACCCGGAAGTGCGGCCGGCTCTCGTAGCCCGGCACCTGACGGACCGGCGTCAGCCCGATCCGAAGGCTCTCGACGAACTCCCTGGTCAACCGGCCGGTCCGCAGGAAGAAGCGCACGATCAGGAGCTTCTTCTCCGGCCGCAGCTTCGGCAGCAGGGCCGAACCGACGGTGGCGACGGCCGCGCTGACGGCGGCGACGGTTGCGGCGACGGCGTAGTCGCGGGGCGCGGAGGTCACATGCACCTGCCCCGCGCCGCCGAACTGCCGTTCCAGGGCGGCGGCGCCGGCGAGGTGGTACGCCGCGATGCCGGTGTAGGCGACGACCAGCATCGCCGAGTACACGACGTGCAGCCGGCACAGCAGAAGAAGTGCGGCCAGCGCGAGGAACCCCGTGGCCGCGTAGGCGACGGTGGCGCTGTCCTGCACGAGCGCGCGATCCCGGGCGTCGTCGACGTACTCCAGTCGCCACCCGGTCTTGTCGCCGGCGTCGGCGAGCAGCACCATGCCCCCGAGGAGCGGCAGCAGGAACGCGACCAGCCGGATCGACGGCCCGCGCACGCCGACGGAGATCGACGTCAGCGCCACCACCGCACTCCACGGCAGCGCGCCGACCATGAAGTACCGGACGAAGTCGCCGGCGTCGGCACTGAGCGCACCGGTGTCGAAGTGCATGTAGCCCGGTTGATGGCGGATGTTGCCGGAGGTCAGCCAGTCCCCGCTCTCGAGCGTCGCGAGCACCGCGGCGGACCCGACGGTGGCCACCAGGCCGCCCCAGCGCAGCGTGTGACCCACGCGCGTGCGCAGTGCCACGACACCCCCCGTTGATCAACCACCGCATCTGCCGCACGCAAGATACCGGCGGACGTCGATCTGGGGAAACCCGCGGCTCGGGGGTCGGGCAACAGCCTCCAGGCGTGCCCGCACGCGACACAGGTCCCGTTCACCGGCGGAAGCGCATCCCCTGCTCGCGCAGTTCCGCCACGAACGACGGAATGCTCTCGATCTGCTCGCCGGCGCGGCGCTCGACGGATTCGAGTTCCTCCGCGCGCAGCGGCTCGGTCCCCAGCGACATCTCCAGCCGTTCCGTCAGCCGGCTGAGCCGCAGCCCGATCCGCCGCACGAGCAGGTCCGGGGACGCCCGCAGCGGCACTCCCCCGGCGGCCTCGTAGGCGTCCGCCACCCGTCGCGGGGCGCCGAAGGCGTAGGCCGCGTGGGCCGCCTCCAGCGGTGCGCTGTCCGGGCCGACGGCGTCCCAGTCGATCAGCACGGGACCCGTCGGGGTGATCATGACGTTCCAGGGCTCGACGTCGCGGTGGGTGGTGACGTAGCGGCCCGACGCGGCGAAGACGCCGCTGATCCACTCGACCGTCGCCAGCAGGGCGGGGAGCCCGGCGCGCAGCGGACCGGCCCAGCGCCGGCCGCGCCGGGAGCCCTCGGCGAGAAGTTCCTCCCACCGGTCGTGGACGCCGTACACCTCGGGCTCCGCGCGCTCGAGCGGGGCGATCGCGTGCAAACGCGCCAACGTCGTCCCGAGCCACTCCGACACGTCGTCGTCCGCGGTCAGGTCGCGGCCGTCGATCCACTCGTAGACCCGCACGCTCCGGGTCGTCCCGAGGAGTCGCGGCACGTCCACCCCGGCCTTCTCGACTTCCCGGTCGAACGTCGTGAGCGCGCCGCCCTCCTTCAGGAAGAAGCGCCCGTCCGGAGTGTCCAGGCGCCAGGTGCGGGCACTGCGAAAGCCGAGCGGCACGGCACGACCCAGGTCGAGCTCATCGACGTTCACCCGAAAAGATCGCGGACCCAGGTGACCGCGGACATGACCCACGACGTCTGCTGGAGGAACGTCAACCCGACGATCGCCAGGAACCCGCCGGTGACCGCGTGCGCGACGCGGGCCGTGCGGCGGGTGCGGCCCAGGCGCTGCACCAGCACCAGCCGTCCGACCAGCCGCGACAGGGCGAACAGGCCGGCCGCGACGGCCAGGATCACCAGGAACATCACCAGCGGCCCGCTCAGGTTGCCGCTGCTGCTGGAGGTGGCCCAGATCCCCCAGCAGATGAACGCGAACGCCGCCCCGATGCCGGAGTACTCCCAGCCGAGCTTGAGGGTGCGCGGGTCCTCGTCGACCGGCGCGTGCCACGGCAGCGGCGGCGGCTCGGCGTGCACGGGGTCGACGACCACGCCGGTGTCGTCGCGGCGCGGGCGCGGCGGCGGAACGACGGCCCGGCCGCGGATGGGCTGCTCGCGCTGCAGGTTGACCGGCGCGGTGGCCGGCTGCTGGTGCACGCGGGTCCGGGGCTGCTCCTGGTGCGGCTGCATCTCGCTCCTTTGCTGAGTGGCCGGTGGGGAGTCGGAGTCGTGCCAGTCGACCCCGATGTCCGGCACCCCGTACGAACGGACCAACTGTCCCAAATGAGCCACCCAACCGTCGAGTTCGCGGGTGTCGGGTCGGTCGGCCGGCCGGTCGGCGACGGCTGCCTGGAGATGGTCCCGCAGCCGGGGTGACCGTTCCAGCATCGGATGGTGGCGCAACACCGACCACGGCGGCGGGTCGGGTATCCCCCGCGCGCTCTCCACCCGCGGGTAGGTGCCGGTCACCAGGTAGTACGCGACCGCGCCGAACCCGTGCACGTCGTAGGCGGGCGTGACGGCCCGCGCCCCGTCGAACGCCTCCGGCCCGCCCGCCTCCGGCGTGTAGGAGACCTGGGTGATCTCCTCGGAGCGCCAGTACCGCGCGCCGGTGAAGTCGATCAGCCGGATGCCGCCGTCGCTCAGCACCATCACGTTGGCCGGTTTGACGTCCATGTGCAGCACCGGCGTCGCCCCGAACGACTGCGGGTGGTGCAGGTCGCGCAGCACCCCGGCCAGGGTGGCGAGGGCCGTGACGGCGTTGATCCGGCTGCCCTGCCAGGTGTTGCGCTGGGCCACGTACTCGCGCAGGTTGACGCCGTGCAGGTACTCGTACACCTGGTACGGGACGGCGTCGCCGGTGGCCGGCCGCTCGCCGGAGCGGTGCGGCGGCGGCCCGTAGAACCCGTCGGAGCGGCGGCAGATGTGCGGCACGCCCCGGTTGTTGAGGTCCATGAGGACGGCGTCGCCCTTGTCCCAGGAGCGCAGCTCGTCGGCGAGCGAACGGTTGGGGTCGATCCGGAAGATCTTCACCGTCATCGGGGCCGACGACACGCCGCCGGTGACCCGCACGCCGCGGTACACGTCCGCCTGGCCGCCCGCGCCGAGCTTCTCGACGAGGCGGTACCGCTGGTGGGTCTCCGGCAGGGGGCTGACCGGACCGCACACCAGTTCCAACCCGCCCCGCATCACCGTTCCACCCTACCGAGGCGGTAAATGCCTCGCGGTCCGGTGACCCGCGCGCTAGGAACGGTCTGTGAGCGACATCCGGTTCCGCCTCGCGACCGCGGACGACTTCCCGACCATCCGGCACGTGATCAACAGGGCGTTCGGCAGCGAGCGGGACGAGGGGTTCAGCCGGCTGTCGATCGCGCTCGCGGAGCCCGCGCGCAACATCGTCGCCGTCGACGGCGAGCAGATCGTGGGCAACGCCGGCGCCTACACGCGCGACCTGACCGTGCCGGGCGCGGTGCTCCCCGCGGCGCACGTCACCTGGGTCTCCGTCCTGCCGACGCACCGGCGGCGCGGCATCCTGCGCGAGCTGATGCACCGCCAGCTGCGGGAGTTGCACGAGGCGCGCCGCGAGCCGATCGCGGTGCTGTGGGCCAGCGAGGCGCGGATCTACCAGCGCTACGGGTACGGCCTGGCCAGCTACAACCTGGACCTCGAGGCCGACCTGCGGGACGTGCGCTTCCTGCCCGGCCCGCGCGGCACGGGGACGCTGCGCGAGGCGCTGCCCGGCGAGGCGCTCAAGGAGATGACCGAGGTGTACGAGCGGGTGCGCCCGACCCGCCCGGGCTGGTCCAGCCGCACCCCGGGCTGGTGGGACCGGATCCTGTACGACATGCCCGGCAGCGGGTTCACCGGGCGGCACGCGCTGCTGTACGAGACGGCCGACGGCTGCGACGGGTACGCGGTGTGGCGCACCCGCAGCGACTGGGCGCGCACCGGCCCGGCGGGTGCCGTCGAGGTCAAGGAGGTCGTCGCGGCCACCCCCGAGGCGTACGCCGAGCTGTGGCGGTTCCTGCTCTCGGTCGACCTCATGCGCACGCTCACCTACATGGGCGCGCCGGACGAGCCGCTGACGGTTCTCGTCGACGAGCCCAAGACGCTCGGCGGCCGGATCGCCGACGGGTTGTGGCTGCGGATCGTGGACGTGCCGGCCGCGCTGGCCGCCCGCCGTTACCCGGTCCCCGTCGACCTGGTGCTGGAGGTGAGCGACGGGCTTCTTCCGGGGAACGCGGGACGCTGGCGCCTGACCAACGCCAGCTGCGCGGCGACCTCGGATCCGGCCGACCTCGCCCTCGACGTCGCCGACCTTGGTGCGGCGTTCCTCGGCGGGACGGCGCTCGGTGCGCTGGCGGCCGCCGGACGGGTGCGGGAGCTGAGCGAAGGCTCGCTCGCTTTGGCGTCGGCGGCGTTCTCGTGGGCCCGCCAGCCCGTCTCCATCGAGATTTTCTGACCGCATCGGTAGCGTGGCCGCCATGGGTGGCGAACGGCGGCGTCGGCGACTGCGACGGGCGGACCGGCCGCGGGCCGTGGAGCCCGAGGCCGCACCCGTCGACGAGCCGGAGCCGGAGCCCGCACCCGCACCGCGCAGCCGGCCCAGCCCCGCCGACCTGGCCGGGATGGCGGGGCCGTTCGCGTTGACGGCGAGCGTGCACGATCCGGAGCCGGCCGAGCCGGTGGTGGCGCCGGAGCCCCGGGCGGACTACCGCGGCGACGAGTCGTCAAACGAACGCGGCCTGCGCGGCCTCGTCGGCGGCGGCTCGTCGCAGGTGAACGTTCGGGCCGCGATGCGTGCGCGGGACGCCTCCCGCCCGACCGACGAGGACCTCGCCGAGGCGGAACGCGCGCTCGCGATCGTGCGCCGGGGCTGGGTACCCCGCGAGGATCTCCCCCGCCCCGGCCACCGGCACTGAGCCGGAGCAGCCCTACGGCAGGGGCGGCAACTCCCGCGCCTTCTCGTACTCGGCCACCTGCGTGATCCGGCGCAGATGCCGTTCGCTGCCGGAGAACGGCGTCGCCAGGAACGCCTCCACGAAGCCCGTCGCCTCGTCCAGGCTGTGCTGGCGGCCGCCGATCGCCAGGATGTTGGCGTCGTTGTGCTCGCGGCCGAGCTTGGCGGTCTCCAGGTTCCACGCGAGAGCGGCGCGCACCCCGGGGACCTTGTTGGCGGCGATCTGCTCACCGTTGCCGGAGCCGCCGATCACGACGCCGAGGCTGCCCGCGTCGGCGACCACGCGGGTGCCGGTGTGCAGGCAGAACGCCGGGTAGTCGTCCTCCGGGTCGAAGACGTGCGGGCCGACGTCGACCACCTCGTAGCCCACCTTCGGCAGGTGCGTCGCGAGGTGCTGCTTGAGGTCGAAACCGGCGTGGTCCGAGCCCAGGTATACGCGCATGCGATCAGCCTGCCAGAGCGGCGACGACGAGACCGGCCCGCGCCTTCGGCGTGAACCAGGTGCTCTTGCGCGGCATCTTGTCGCGGGCCAGGTTGACGGCCACGAACTCGTCGACGGTCACCGGCGCGACGAGCACCGCCAGGTCGGCCCGCCCGGCGTCGACCTCGCCGCGCAGCCACTGCGCCGGGTAGTCGCCGCCGACGTAGGTGATGCGCTTGTCGCCCGGGTCGAGGTCCAGCACGTCGCGGAACAGCACCCGCTCGACCAGCGCGTGATCCAGGTTGTCGACCACCGGCGCGTCGGGGTCGCGCTCCAGCGACACCGCCCAGGAACCCTCGCGCGTGTACAGGTGGATCGTGCCACCGGCCGCCGGGACGGTCGGGTCGACCAGCGGAACGGCCTGCGGAAGGCGTTCCCGCAGAATCTGCACGTCGACGTCGCGCACCAGCCGGTTGTACGGCTGGATGGCGACGGACTCCGGGGTCGTGACCACGGCCAGGAAGCGCGCGAACCCGGCGGTCTGCGCGGCGAGGCTGCGGTGGTTGCCGTCGGCGACGACCAGCTCGCCGCCGCCCGCGAGCTTGAGCAGCTCGTCGCGGGTGGCGCCGGGGCCGAGGCCCCAGACCTCGTGGGTGCGCCCGGCCGGGTCGAGGTCGGTCACGGCGGGAGCGCCGGCGCCCGCGGCGGCCCGGGCGAGTGCCGCGTGCAGCTCTTCGCCCCGTCCGGTCTGCAGCAGGAGAACGGGCGAGAGCAGCGCCTGGACCGCCTCGGCCAGCGCCACGCGCTCGCGCACCTTCTCGATGAACACGTCCTCGTTGCGGATCACCAGGCCCGGCTCCGCGGCGCTGGTGGAGATCTGGTCGGTGTCGACCATGCACCAGAGCCCGTAGGCCGCGTCGCCCGCGGGCGAGGTGATCCGGTAGAGCGCGGCGACCTCCTCGGCCGGCGCGTAGCGGCCGGAACGCTGCGCGGCCGCGAAGCGTTCCACCGCGGCCGGCAGCGAGTCCACGAACGACGCACCGACCGACTCGGGTGCCCGGTGCGGCATCTCGATCGCCAGGGCGCTGGACGGGTTCGCGGCGATGATGTCGGTGATCTCGGCGTCGTCGGCGAACTCGTCGTAGTTCTGCGCGCCGGTGCCCCCGGTCGACAGCCAGGCGTGAGCGATGGGATGCGCAACGGTCATGGGATCAACGCTAAGGGACGAAGTCAGTCGGCGGGCCGGTGACCCAGGTCCTGCGCACAGACCACGACAGGCGGCGCGACCAGCGCGATCACCTCGTCGGACAGGCCCGGGACCAGGTCTTTCCAGCCCACCTCCTGCACGCTCCAGCATGCTTTCGAGTGACTGCCCGCCACGTCCTCCACCTGCGGCGCACCCGTTTCTGTGGTCACTGTCACCGCCCCCTCTCGTGTGATGGTCGGCTCAACGAGGGTGCGGTCCCACGGGTCGGACAGGTGGTGCGACGCGGTTGCGACTCAGTCGAAGATCGGCTCCGCGTCCCGGGTCCGCTTGATCTCGTAGAAGCCCGGGGTGCCGGCGACGAGGAGGCAGCCGTCCCAGAGGCGGCCGGCGTCCTCGCCCTTCGGGGCCGGCGTCACGACCGGGCCGAAGAACGCGATCAGCTGCCCGTTCGCGCCGGGGACGTGGATGGTGGGCGTGCCGACGTCGAGGCCCACCGGCTTCATGCCCTCGTCGTGGCTCTTGCGCAGCGCGTCGTCGTAGCCGGGGTCCTCGGCCGCGGCGGCCAGTTCGACCGGCAGGCCGGCCTCGGTGAGCGCCGCTTCGTACAGCTCCGGGCCGAAGGCCTGCTTGCCCAGGTGTCGGCGGGTGCCGAGCGCGGTGTAGAGCGGGCGCAGCACCTCGGAGCCGTGCTTCTGCTCGGCGGCGATGCAGATGCGCACCGGCCCCCAGCCGTTCGCGTTGGCCGCACGGTAGCTCTCGGATATGTCGGTGCGGCCCTCGTTGAGGACCGACAGGCTCATCACATGGAACTTGATCTCCAGGGGACGGACCTTCTCCACCTCGAGCAGCCAGCGGGACGTGATCCAGGCCCACGGGCAGCGCGGATCGAACCACATGTGCGCAGTAGTCATGGGTTCACTAGTACTCCGAACGGGGGCTCGGCCGCCATAAGCCCGTATCACGGCTTTGCCGGCAATATCCCGGTCCAGCGTGGGGTCCCGCGACGTGGAAGACTCGCTGGTGGAACCCGTAACGGCGGGTTCGCGCAGCGCAAGAAGATGGGGAGTGGCACGTGGCCGGAGTTCGCAACCTCACGCAGGTGGAGGCCGTCCGCCGGGCGGCGCTTCTCGACGTCTCGGCCTACGACATCAGCCTCGACCTGACCGACGGCACCGGCTACCCCGGTGAGCACACGTTCCGGTCGGTGACGGAGATCCGGTTCACCTGCTCGCAGCCGGGTGCCGACACCTTCGTCGAGGCCGCCGCCGAACGCCTGCGCGCGGTCACGCTCAACGGTCAGCCGGTCGACACCTCCGGCTGGAGCGCCGAGGGCGGGCTCACGCTGACCGGCCTCGCCGCCGACAACGTGCTCGTCGTCGACGGCGACTTCTACTACTCCACCACCGGTCAGGGGCTGCACCGCTCGGTCGACCCGGTCGACAAGGAGATCTACCTCTACACGCAGTTCGAGACGGCCGACGCGCAGCGCACGTTCGCCTGTTTCGACCAGCCGGATCTCAAGTCGGAGTTCACCTGGCGGGTGACCGTGCCGGCGCACTGGAAGGTCGTCTCGAACATGCCGGTGGCGGGTGAGACGCCCGCCTCCGCGGCGAAGACCGTCGCCTTCGAGAAGTCGCCGAAGATGAGCACGTACGTCACCGCCGTGTGCGCGGGGCCGTACCACGAGGTGCGCGAGGAGCACGACGGCATCGGCCTCGGCGTCTTCTGCCGCCAGTCGATGGCCCGCTACCTCGACGCCGACGACATCCTGCTGATCACCAAGCAGGGCTTCGACTTCTTCCACGCCAACTTCGGCATCCGCTACCCGCTGCCCAAGTACGACCAGGTGTACAGCCCGGAGTTCAACGCCGGCGCGATGGAGAACTTCGGCTGCATCGTGCACGCCGAGCAGCACTACATCTGGCGTTCGCCGGTCACCGACTTCGAGTACGAACAGCGCGCCAACACGATCCTGCACGAGATGGCCCACATGTGGTTCGGTGACCTGGTCACCATGCGCTGGTGGGACGACCTGTGGCTGAACGAGTCGTTCGCCGAGTGGGCGAGCCACTGGTGCAACACCTCGGCCACCCGGTTCACCGACGCCTGGACGACGTTCCTGTCGGTGCGCAAGAACTGGGGCTACCGGCAGGACCAGCTCTCCTCCACGCACCCGGTGTACACCGAGACGCCCGACGTGGCGGCCGTGGAGGTCAACTTCGACGGCATCACCTACGCCAAGGGCGCCAGCGTGCTCAAGCAGCTCGTGGCGTACGTGGGCATCGAGCCGTTCCTGGCCGGGCTGCGGGCCTACTTCACCAAGCACGCGTGGGGCAACGCCACCTTCGACGACCTGCTCTCGGCGCTGGAGGCCGCCTCCGGCCGCGAACTGCGCAAGTTCGCCGCGCAGTGGCTCGAGACCGCGCAGGTCAACACGCTGCGGCCGGAGATCGTCCGGGCGGCCGACGGCACCTACGAGTCGGTGACCGTCGTGCAGGAGGCGCCGGCGGACTACCCGACGCTGCGCACCCACCGGATCGGCGTCGGCCTCTACGACCTGGAGGGTGACCGGCTGGTGCGCCGGCAGCGGATCGAGGTCGACGTCGAGGGCGCCCGCACCGAGCTGACGGCGCTCGCCGGGGTCCGGGCCGCGGACGTTCTCCTGTTGAACGACGACGACCTCACGTACGCGAAGCTGCGCCTCGACGAGAGGTCCATGGCGACCGTCGTGCGGCACATCGGCGGGTTCGACAACTCGCTGGCGCGGGGCCTCTGCTGGGCGGCCGCGTGGGACATGGTGCGCGACGCCGAACTGGCCGCCCGGGACTACGTCACGCTGGTGTGCGCCGGCCTGCCCGCCGAGAAGGACATCACGCTGGTGACCGCCACGCTGCGGCAGGCGCAGGCGGCCCTGGCGATGTACGCCGACCCGGAGTGGGCGCCGATCGGCTGGCGGCAGGTGGCGAGCACCGCCGCGGCCGCCCTGGCCGCCGCCGAGCCGGGCAGCGGGTTCCAGCTGGCGTGGGCGCGGGCTTACGCCGGCTCGGCGCGGGACAGCGGGGACCTGTCGGTGCTCGCGGGGTGGCTGGACGACGTGGACGTTCCCGAGGGACTGCGGGTGGAGGCGGACCTGAGGTGGTCGGTGCTCCAGTCGCTCGTGGCCCTCGGCGCCGTGTCCCCGGACCGGATCGATGTCGAACTGGACCGCGACCGCACCGCCAGCGGTGAGCGCGAGGCGGCGCTGGCCCGGGCACTGGTCCCGACGACGGAGTCCAAGTCGGAGGCCTGGCGCCGCCTGGTGACCGACCACGCCCTGCCGAACTGGCTCCAGCGCGCCATGCTCCAGGGCTTCCAGCACTCGGCGCAGGTCGCGCTGACGGCCCCGTACGCGGCGGAGTACTTCGCGGTGGCCGACGACGTGTGGACGCACCGCGACGGGGACCCGGCGCAGGAGTTCATGGTGCTGGCGTACCCGGCCTACCAGGTGACCGAGGAGGGCATCGCGCTGGCGGACGCCTGGCTCGCCCGGGAGGGTCAGCCCGCGCCGCTGCGGCGGCTGATCGCCGAGGGCCGCGACGGCGTGGTCCGCGCGCTGGCCGCCCGCCGCAAGGACGCCGCGGCGTAACGTTCCCGCGCAAAACAGGCCCGGTCCGCGCGGACCGGGCCTGTTGCGTACGTGGCGTTACTGCTTGCCGGCGTGGTCCACCAGCTGGGAGAGGCCGCTGACCAGGCCACCGGCCAGGTCACCGCCGCCGAACGACGCGGTCATGGACAGCGCGGCCAGCTTGGCGGTGCGGTCCGGCAGGCGCCGCCGGGCCTGCGAGCCCGTGACGATCTCCAGCGAACGCTGGTTGGGCGACACCGCGATCAGCACCGAGTGCGCCGGATCCGCCAGCTCGCTGTGCAGCTTCTCGGCGTGCCCGCGCACCGGCTCGTCGAGGTCGCCGACGTAGATGCTGAACGTCAGCCCCGTCGACGAGTCCGCCACGCGCAGCGCCTCGTCGAGGCGGAGCAGCTGGCGGGTGGTGAAGGGGCCGTCGAGCGCCTCGGGCCGGGTGCCCAGGCTCGTCTCACCAGCGGTCACTTGCGCCTCCCGTGACGTCCTGCGGGGGGTTGCCGGCAGTCGCCGACACCTCCGCCTTGCTCAGTGCCAACCGGTTGGCCCCACTGACGGCGTGCCGGTCCGAGGCGACGGCTGCCGCCGCGACCTGCTGCTCGGGCGCGGACAGGAACCACACCGGCGTGAAGTCGAACGGCCGACCCGGCCGGTACCGCCGGGCCCGGCGGGCGCTTCCGCCGAACACCAGGCCGACGATCAACGCGATCACGCCGGCCGGGATCCCGACGAAGATCACGAGAGTTTCGATGATGGACACGTCCAACGCCCCCAGGCGCCGCAGGTACATACTTTCTGGCACCTCACGTTAGCGGTCGGGCGCTTACAACCGGATCGCGGGGTGGCGGATCACCCACGCGACCGCACACACCGTGACGGGTGTTTCGACGCTTCGCGCACGAGGCGGCCACGACGGAGTGAGCCTGCCCGACAGAACGCCCTGAGGTGCCACAACGCGGGTTACGGCAGTCCGGTGACGGCACTATCGTGTCCCGAGTGGTTGATCCGCTGCACTCCCGGGCCGGCGAACTCGACGCCGCCGATCCCCTGGCGCCCTTCCGGGAGCGGTTCGTCTTCGCCGACGATCTGCTCTACCTGGACGGCAACTCGCTGGGCCGGCTGCCCGTCGCCACCCGCGAACGACTCCGCCGCGCCGTCGAGGTCGAGTGGGGCACCGGCCTGATCCGCAGCTGGGACAGCTGGATCGACCTGGCGCGCGAGGCGGGTGACACGCTCGCCACCGGCGTGCTGGACGCCTCCCCCGGCGAGGTGATCGTCACCGACTCGACCAGTGTCAACCTGTACAAGCTCGCCTCGGCGGCCCTGGACGCCCGGCCGGGCCGGCGGGTGATCGTGGTCGAGGACGACAACTTCCCCACCGACCGTTACGTGCTGGAGGGGCTCGCCAAGGCGCGCGGCCTCGAACTGCGCACCGTCGCCGTGCACATCGACCACGGCGTGCAGGTCGAGGACCTGACCGGCGTGCTCGACTCCGACGTGGCGCTGGTGTGCCTGTCGCACGTGGCGTACCGCTCCGGTGCCCGCGCCGACATGCCGGCGATCACCGAGGCGGTGCACCAGGTCGGCGCGCTCATGCTCTGGGACCTGTGCCACGCGGCCGGCGCGGTGCCGACGCCGTTGCACGTCTCCGGTGCGGATCTCGCGGTCGGCTGCACGTACAAGTACCTGAACGCCGGCCCCGGCGCACCGGCGTACGTGTACGTGAAGGCCGACCTGCAGACGTCGATCACGCAGCCGATCTGGGGCTGGTTCGGCCAGCGGGACCAGTTCGCGATGGGGCCGGACTACGAACCGGCCGCGGGCATCCAGCAGTTCATGGTCGGGTCGCCGCAGATCTTCGGGCTGATGGCGGTGATCGAGGGCGCCCGGATCACGGCCGAGGCGGGGATCGAGGCGATCGCGGCCAAGGGGGCGGCGCTCACCACGTACGCCATCGAACTCTTCGACGAGTGGATCGCGCCGCACGGCTGGGCGCTGGCGACCCCGCGGGAGGCGAAGCAGCGCGGCGCGCACGTGACGGTGCACCACCCGGCGGCGTGGCAGGTGACGCAGGCGCTCAAGGACGCGGGCGTGATCCCGGACTTCCGGACGCCGGACCGGCTGCGGATCGGGTTCGCGCCGCTGTACACCCGCTTCGAGGACGTGCACGAGGGCTTCACCCGCCTGCGCACGATCATCGAGAGCGGCTCGTGGCAGGGCTACTCCACCGCACGTTCCCGGATCACCTAGTCATTGCGATCGCCTCCGCGATCGCGGGCCGGGTCAGGCAGCGGCGGCGGGGGTGTCGCTCAGGTCGAGCCAGCTCGACCAGCGGGGATCGGGGGCCCGGTGGCCGAGCACCCGCCACGCCAGCCCCTTCGGCGCCATCGGGGTGACACGCAAACGCCAGCCGAGCTCGGCTGGCGTTTTGTCGCCCTTGGTGTGGTTGCACCGGGCGCAGGCGGCTACGACGTTGTCCCACGCGTGCCTCCCTCCCCGGCTGCGCGGCATCACGTGGTCTATCGTCTCGGCCGAACCGTGGCAGTAGGCGCACCGCCAACCGTCACGGGCGAAGATCGCGCGGCGGGACATCCCCACATGTGTGCGGTAGGGCACCCGGACGTAGCGAGTGAGACGGACCACAGAGGGTACCGGGAGAGCGGAACGCGCACTGTGCAGAACCCCGTCGCCATCGGCGACGCACACCGCCTTGGCGGTCAGGACCAGGATGGTGGCGCGTCTGACAGAAACGACGCACAGCGGCTCATAAGTGGCGTTGAGCACCAACGCCGTGTTGGCTGCCGAGCGTCGTATGTCAGGCATCGCCGTCCTCCTAGGGAAGCTGCACTGATCTCCTCGTCCTCGGGCGCAGGGGTGCGGTCCGTGCGCCAATAGTCCCCGATGGATCGCGATAATGCACGTACTATTTGCGGCCGGTCACGAGGAAGCGGTCCCGGACGGGACGATCGGATATTGAGGGGACGCACGCGTTGCTGAGATCGGTCCTGGTGCCCCGCGCGCCTTCGCCGTCGCCGAGCTGTGTCGACGCTCCGGAGTTGTGCGGCTACATCTACAACTGGACCGGCCTGAGCTGGCTCGCCGAGGGCAGTTACTACCTGCTGCTGAAGCCGCTCCGGATCCTCATGATCATCCTGCTGGCGATGCTGGCGCGGTTCCTCATCCATCGGGTGATCACCCGGGTGGTGCGCTCGGCGGCGGGGACGCACACGCTGTTCAACCCGATCCGGTCGCGGATCCCGGGAGCCGTCCCGCCGCCGACCCCGGGCGTCGCCGAGCGCCGCGGCGCCCGCGCCGAGGCCCTGGGCTCGATACTGCGGTCCATCTCGTCGGCCGTCATCTTCGCCGTCGTGGTCATGCTCGTTCTGGGGGAACTGGGGGTGAACCTCGCGCCGCTGCTCGCCGGCGCGGGCATCGCCGGCCTGGCCATCGGCTTCGGCGCGCAGAACCTCGTGCGCGACTTCCTCTCCGGCCTGTTCATGCTCTTCGAGGACCAGTACGGCGTCGGCGACGTGGTCGACGTGGGGGCGGTGGTGGGCACGGTCGAGGCGGTCGGCCTGCGCATCACGACGCTGCGCGACGCCCAGGGCGTTCTCTGGTACATCCGCAACGGGGAGATCCTCAGCGTCGGCAACAAGAGCCAGGGCTGGGCACTGGTGATCGTGGACGTGCCGGTCGGGTTCACCAACGTGGAGCAGTCGGCCGAGGTCCTCCGCAGCGCCGCCGACGCGCTCGCCCACGACGAACAGTGGGCCGACGACATGATCGAGCCTCCGTCGGTGCTCGGCGTCGAACAGATCACTCCGGACGGCGCCGTCCTGCGCACCACCGTGAAGACGCCCTCGGAGGCGCAGTGGCGGGTCGCCCGCGAACTGCGCCGCCGGCTGACCGACTCGTTGCAGGCCGCCGGCATCGCGGACCGGATCAGCGCGGGCCGGGTGTACATCCGGCCACCGGCGACGGGCCTGCCCGGCGCCACGAACGGCCAGGCGGAGACCGGCGCGGGCGGCGCCACGTAGCCACGGGCCCACCCCTAGAGAGTGACAAACCGGGGCGTTTCGTCCGATTGAACTCTTTACCCGATGCACGGGTCATTACGAGGGTCGCGCACCGACGGTACGGTCAGCTATGGTCCGAACGTTTAGGTGCGCCGGGTAGTACGTTCGGGTGACACGGGATCGTCCCCTCGGACGCCGGCGCTTTCGTTGTCATACGGAGGACCGCCGGTGCCCCACGCGGCCGACGACGACCGCCCCGCGACATTCCGCGAGGTGCTGGCCGTCGGCGAGTTCCGGGCCCTGTACCTCGCGAGCGCGCTCTCCTGGTTCGGCGACTACGTCGCGCGGGCCGCCGTCGCCGCGCTCGTCTTCCAGCGCACCGACTCCGTCTTCGCCTCGGCGGCGGCGTTCGCGATCTCCTATCTGCCGTGGCTCGGCTTCGGGCCGGTGCTCGCCGCGCTCGCCGAGCGGCTGCCGTACCGCCGCACGATGGTGGTCACCGACGTGCTGCGGATGTTCCTCATGGCGGCCGTGGCGCTGCCGGCGATGCCGGTGTGGGCCATGATCGCGCTGCTGTTCGCCACGTCGCTGTGCAATCCGCCGTTCGACGCGGCGCGCTCGGCGCTGCTGCCGAAGGTGCTCGAGGGCGACAAGTACGTCGTCGCGCTGACGCTGCAGACGTCGTCGTTCCAGGTGGCGCAGATCGTCGGCTACCTCCTCGGGGCCGGCGTGGCATCGGTCAACTCCAACGCGGCGCTGCTGTTCAACGCGGCGACGTTCGGGCTGTCGGCCGCGCTGATCGGGCTCGGCGTGGCCGAATACCCGTCCGCGATGACCGCCGAGGACCGCACCCACCTGCTGCGCGAGACGGGCAGCGGCATCGCGCTGGTGTTCCGCAGTCCCGTGCTGCGCGCCGTGGCGGCCGTCGTCTTCGCCACGTCGCTGCTCTCGATCGTTCCCGAGGGACTCGCCGCGGCATGGGCCGCCGACCTGAGTGACAGTCCGGCGGCGCGCGGGTGGATCCAGGGCGCGATCATGATCGCCAATCCGGTGGGCTTCGTCCTCGGCGGCATCGTGGTCGGCCGCTTCCTCGGGCCGATCAAGCGGCAGCGGGTCATCCCGTACTTCGCGCTGATCGTGCCGGTATCCCTGGTGCCGGCGCTGATCGACCCGGGGCCGACGCTCGTCTACGCGATGAGCTTCCTCGGCGGCTTCGCCACCGCCGGCCTGCTGCCGGCCACCAACGCCCTCTTCGTGCAGGCCCTGCCGGACTCGTACCGGGCGCGGGCCTTCGGCGTCATGCGCAGCGGCATCATGATCTTCCACGGGGTGGCGGTCCTCGCGACCGGCTGGCTGGCCGGCCTGTACCCGATCCATGTCGTGGTGGGCATGTGGGGCCTGTTCGGCACGGCTGTGATGATCGCCTCGGTGTTGATCTGGCCGCCCTCCCAGCAGATCTCCACCGAGATCGCCCGGGTCAAGGGGCTCAACGCGGCCGCCGCCATGCTGGGCAACCGGCCGCCGGGGCCGCGGCACCGCTCCGAGGACTCCGTTCCGCTGCGCGAGGGGCCGACCTATCACGGCCGCCGGCGGGCGCCGGACTCGGAGGACGACTGGCGCCGGGGCGACCGCCAGGCGGCACCTGGCACCATGGAACGGTGAGCGAGGCGTCCTTCTACGACCGGGTCGGTGGCGAACCGACGTTCCGCAAGCTCGTGGACGAGTTCTATGCCGGGGTGGCCAACGACCCCGTCATGCGACCGATGTACCCCGAGGCCGACCTTGGGCCGGCCAACGACCGGCTCCGGCTGTTCCTCATGCAGTACTGGGGCGGTCCGGGCACCTACTCGCAGGAACGCGGCCATCCGCGGCTGCGCATGCGGCACGCGCCGTTCAAGGTGGGCCCGGTCGAACGCGACGCCTGGCTGGCGCACATGCGCGCCGCCGTCGACAGCCTCAACCTCGCGCCCGACCTGGAGCAGGAACTGTGGGCGTACCTCGAACGGGCGGCGTACTTCATGGTGAACACGATGGACTAAAGGTGGATATCGGCGCGTTGTGTCGCTTGAGTCACTTAAGGGTGAGAACGTACAAAAAGGTACATCTCACCACCTAGGAGCCCTCCGTATGCGCCGACCCCCGCTGATCGCCGCAGCCACCGTGGCGGTGTTGAGCGCCGCCCTGCTCGCCGGCGCACCCGCCCGTGCCGACCTGGCCCAGCCGGCGCAGGTCTCGGCCAACCCGGTCGACTACACCCCGCACGTCCTCGAGGGGACCGTGCACGCGCTCGCTCTCGTCGGCGAGACCGTCGTCGTCGGCGGCGACTTCTCCGAGATCGCCGACGCGTCCGGCAAGAACCGCGCCAAGCGCACCAGCATCTTCGCCTACAACCTGCGCACCGGTGCGGTGAACGCCCTCGCCACCAGGCTCGACGGGATGGTGCTGGCCCTCACCGCCGGGCCGAACAACACCGTCTACGTCGGGGGCGACTTCAAGCGCGTCAACGGCGTCGCCCAGCGCGGCATCACCCAGCTGAACGTCGCCGACGGCAGCCGGGTGGAGGCGTTCACGGCCCGCATCGGACACAGCGACGTGCGCGCGCTGTCCGTCTCGGGGCCGTGGCTGTACGTCGGTGGCACGTTCACCTCGATCAACGGGGTCGAACGGGTCGCCCTCGGCCGCGTCAATCCGACCACCGGCGCCACCGACACCGCGTGGAACCCGGGCATCGCGGCCCCGCACCTCGACCGCGCCAAGGTCGAGGACTTCGCCATCAGCCCGAACGGCCAGCGCCTCGTCGCCATCGGCGCCATCGAGCACGCCGCCGGGCAGTACCGCGCACAGGTCGCCATGTTCGACCTGACGCCGGCCGTGCCGACGCTCGTCGACTGGTACACCGACGCGTACAGCGCCCGCTGCCTGGCCGGCTTCGACACGTACCTGCGCGGCGTGGACTTCGCGCCGGACAGTTCGTACTTCGTGCTGGTCACCACCGGGCGGGACTCCCACCCGAAGAAGACCTGCGACACCGCGGCACGGTTCGAGACGGCCGGAACGGGCATGCGCAAGCCCACCTGGGTCAACCACACCGGCGGCGACTCGCTGTACTCGGTGTCGGTCACCGGCAGCACGGTCTACGTCGGCGGGCACCAGCGCTGGCAGAACAACCCGTTCGGCCGGGAGTCGAAGGGCAAGGGCGCGGTGTCGCGCGAGGGCATCGCCGCACTCGACCCGGTCACCGGCCTCGCCACCGACTGGAACCCGGGCCGCGCCCGCGGCGTCGGCGTGAAGGCGCTGCTCAGCACGCCCGCCGGCCTCATCGTCGGCTCCGACACCGAACGCCTGGCCCGCGAGTACCACGGCCGTATCGGCATGTTCCCACCCGCGTAGTGTCCGGGTGAACGTTCAGGGCGGGGGCCGATCGGCGCCCGCCCTTTTCGTCACCGGGGGCCCCGAAACCGCACACGCCCCGCGCAGTCAGCCCAGGCCCGCAAGTGGTGGCCCCTAACGCAGGTCAAACCGGCTCGATAACCGGTGTAAGACCCCAGTACTCAAGAGCAAACCAGGCGCAGCGCCTGTCACAGGCAGCGGACGGACCCGGACCACGGCGTCCGCGGGAGCGATAGTGCGGATGGCTCCGCCATCCGCGGGTGCGCCCCGCTAGGGGCGCTAGCAAGATCCCGGAAGCGAAAAGGGAGGCCTCCAGGCCTCCCCCATCGCTGGAGGGTGACTGAGGGGATTTGAACCCCCGACACCCGGGACCACAACCCGGTGCTCTGCCAACTGAGCTACAGCCACCATTGCGCACCACCGTGGTGGGCGACGACCAATGATAGCGGTCCCACCCGGGGGTGCGTCCAACAGGTTAGGGGTGTCGTCTCACTCGGGTCGACTTTCGGCCACGACCTGGGCCGCGATGCCCTTCGCGGTCTCCACGTCGGGCCCCGGCGGGGGCACGAACACGGCTCGCCGGTAGTACTCCAGCTCGCGGATGCTCTCCAGGATGTCGACCAGCGCCCGGTGCGCCAGCCCTTTGGCCGGCTGCCCGAAGTACGCGCGCGGGTACCAGCGGCGGGTGAGTTCCTTGATCGAGGAAACGTCGATCATCCGGTAGTGCAGGTGCGCGTCGAGCCGGGGCATGTCACGCGCGATGAAGCTGCGGTCGGTCGCGATCGAGTTGCCGCACAGCGGCGCGGTGCGCGGCTCCGGAACATGCTTGGTGACGTACTCCAGGATCTGGTCCTCGGCCTGGATCAGCGTCGTCTGGGAGGCCCGCACGGCGGCCGTCAGCCCGGACTTGTCGTGCATGTCGCGGACCACTTCGACCATGTTGTCGAGGATCGCGTCATCGGCCTCGATCACGATGTCCAGCCCGGAGTCGACCGGTATCAGGTCGGCCCCGGTGATGACGGCGGCCACCTCGATCAGCACGTCGGACCGCAGGTCGAGGCCGGTCATCTCACAGTCGATCCAGACCAGAAGATCACTCACTCCGCCAGCCTAATGCGGCAAAGGCATCCTGCGCGATGTGTACGCCACAGCACCCCCCGTCCCGCCCGAAACGCCCGCGCCGGCCGTCGCCCGAACGGGCGTCTACCTTTGCCCCAAGAGCGGGCATACAGTCGGTTAAGCCGGTTTGACCAATAAAACCGGCATCGCCACCGCCCCCGGTGGCTGTCCCCCGGTGACCCGGTGGCCTTTGCTCCCCCGCCAGAGGCCACCGGGCCGGTGCGCGTTCTACGGCTCCTGAGTCGGTACCGGGGCCGCGGTGCTGGTCGACGGCGCCGGCGGGGGCCACTCGAGGGTCACCCGCACCGGGTACTCCGGTTCGGGCTGACGCACGGGGGCGGCACCCCGTTCCCCCGGATAGGTCTTGCCGGAGGGGGCGGCGACCGACGCGACGGCCCGGCTCACGACGGGCGGAACGTCGGCCGACGGGCGCGGGGCCGGGTCCGGATCGCCGGTGGCCAGCCAGTCCGCGATGCTGCCCTCGTCGTCGTCCGCGGCCCTCGGCGCGGGCTGACCGGCCGCGAACGCATCCCAGGATCCGCGCGTCGGGAGGGACTCCGTCGGGGCTGCCCAGGCGGGGTAGGTGGGCTGCGGCAGCAGCGGCTGAGGGGACCGGGCCGGGTGCCACGGGTAGGGCGCGTCGGCCGTGGCCCGCGGGTCCTGGGTCGGAACGCGGTGGGCGGCGGGGTGTGCGGCTTCCGGCGTGGGTTCGTCCGGGGCCGGCTGGATCGCGGGCCGCGCGGGTGCGGGTGCGGGTGCCGGGGTTGTTGCGGGCTCGGGTTCGGGTGTGTGGTGGGGGTAGTGCGCTGATGCTTGCCGGCCGGCGCGCGGGAGGTCGTCGGACGTGGCCCAGCTCGGGACGGCGGGGTGGGGTCCGGCGGACATGCTGGTGCCTGCGCTGGACGTCGGGCCCGGGTCCCCGGACGGGGTGGGCCGGGCTGCCGGCGGTACGGGCTCCGACGAGGGCCACACAGCGGCCGAGCCGGCCTCCTCGGGCAACGACGCCGTCCCGGGAGCGAGGGGCTCCGCAGGCGGGACGACGGGGACCGGCGCAACACCGGATGCGGACGGGGCTACCGGTGCCGGCGTGACACCGGGCGGCGGGACAGCGGACGCCATGGGGACAGCGGGCGCCGTCGGGACGACCGGCGTGGCAACGGGTGCCGGGGCGGAAAGGGGTGCCGGGGCGGAAAGGGGTGCCGGACCTGCGCCGGGCACCGGTGTGAGAGCGGGCGGGGGCGCCGTAGCAGGCGAGGGCGCCGCAGCAGGCGCCGATGCCGTCACGGATCC
This sequence comes from Virgisporangium aliadipatigenens, assembly GCF_016863615.1. GTDB lineage: Bacteria > Actinomycetota > Actinomycetes > Mycobacteriales > Micromonosporaceae > Virgisporangium > Virgisporangium aliadipatigenens. The sequence goes on from NZ_BOPF01000063.1 coordinate 32,026, forward strand.
GCTCTCCTGCGCGGAGACCCGTGCGGAGGCCGTGGACATCAGGATCGCCGGCGACACCTCGACCGAGCCGAGGCCGCCCAGCGGGCCGGGCGCCGCATCCGAGCCGCCGCCGGCCGACGCACCGTTGAGCGGGACGCCGTCGCCGAGCGGGGCGCCGCTTTCGGGTGGGAGTTCGCCGTGCAGCGGGGTGGCGTCCGGGCGGGCGGCGTTCAGGGGGAAGGGCGCGCGGGGCTGTTCGTCGGCGGCGGGCGTGGCGCTCAGGACCGCCCCGGCGAAGACCGAGGCCGGCGGCACAGCCGCGCGTGCGGAGACCACCGCCGGCACGTTCACCACGCCGCCCCGGTGCCGGCGCTTGCCGCGCCGCGTTCGACGGCGGGCCAGCAGGAGCACTCCGAGCGCCAGCAGGACCCCGCCGAGGATCAGTACGCCGAGCGTGGTGCGGTCGAGCCACCGCGGGGTGAACGCCACCCCGACGCCGCCGCTGACCCCGGGCGTGCCGTCGGTGTTCATGATGACGAGCGCGAGGTCGCCGTCGCGCAGCAGCGACGGTGGGAACGTCAGCGGCCGCCCCGCCCCCGGCCCGCTCGACAGCTTCCAGAACTTCTGCGTGAACGGCGGCGCGACGCGTGTGCGGGTACCGCCGCCCGCCATCCCCGACGCGGAGTCCTCGGGTGCGGGCTGAACGGCCGTTCCGGCGACGGAGGGGATCTCCGTGGCGTCCACGGGCAGCGGCCCGCGGGCGAGCCGCACACGGTCGACCTGGAGCCAGCCCACGGGTGCGAGGTAGCGCTCCACGTCGGCGCGCGGCGCCAGTCCGACGAACCGGCCGGGTGCGTCGATGCGCAGTTCGGTGCGGCCGCCGCGGGCGAACATCGCCTCGCGCCGCAGCAACTCGTCGAGGTCCGCGACGACGACGGCGGGTGTCTCGGTGTAGACCGGTTCGGTCGTGGCGCGGAACGTGCCGCCCGGATCACGGTGCAGCCCCGCCGCCAACAGTGCGACGCCACCGACCAACATCGGTACGGCGATGAGCAGCAACAGTGCGCCGGCAACGGCGCGCACGATCCGCATCGGGCCTCCCCTGGGGGCCCGCCCGCCAAGAGAGCCGGCCCTTTTATCCGAAGATTAACCGGATAAGTGGGCCCATTTTCCCTTTTCGGCAGAAACGGGCGGACTGGTCGCCCCACATACGGAACGACCGGTCCGCCCGTTAGGTCACGCCGGCGGTTGAACGCAGGCCTGCTATCTGACGGTCAGCCTCGCGCTGAGCGTCGACTGGTCGATGTCGGAGATCCGCACAGTGATCTTGAGTTCGTACTCCCCGGGGTCGGGGAAGATCGGCTCGCCCACCGAGTGGTCCGGCGTGATCGGCAGGATCGGGATCTCGATCGGCTCGACGCTGCCGCTGGTCGGCGTGATCGAGGCTTTCCACTCCACGACCGACTGCGGGGTGCCCGTTCGGGTGTAGGCGTACAGGTGCATCGAGTTGCCGCCGACCTTCGCCGGTTCCAGTTCGACGCGCACGAGCGACTTGTCGCTGGTCAGCGTGACAGTGTAGGGGCCGGGGACCGCCGCGTTCGCCGTTCTCGCCGGGGGCGTCTGGACCAGCGCCGCCGCGAGGCCGAGCACCACACCGGTGATCGCCAGCTCCACGAGGATCAGCCGGCGCAGCGGCCGCGCGGGAGGCTCGGCCTCCTCGACGTCCGCGACGTCCTCGTCGTCATCGTCCGGCGGCACCGACGCGGCCGCGAAGCGCAGGACCAGGCGCCGCGAGAAGTACGCGATCCCGACGATCACCGCGAGCAGTGCCGCCTTGCCCAGCACCAGCTTGCCGTACGTGCTGTCGAACAGCTTTCCGAACTCGCTCACCTCGATGATGGCCGAGGCGGTGCCGGTGATCGTCAACGTGATCACGCACAGCATCGCCCATTGCGACCACACCGGCAGGATGGCGCCGAGTTCGGTGGCATTCGCCCGGCGCAGCACCACCAGGATCAGCAGCAACAGGCCGCCCATCCAGACGGCCATCGCGCCGACGTGCGCCGCGTCGGCGACCATCGACACGGCCGGCACCGGAGACGCGGCCGGGTGCCCGGACAGCGGCCAGGTGCCGATGCCCACCACCGCCAGGAACGCCAGCACCGCCTGGTCCACCGTCGAGGGCGGTTCGGGCCGCAGGAACGGCCGGATCAGCACCGACACGGCCGCGAGCACACCGAGGCGCACCGCGTGCGCCGCCCCGAACGACCCCGACAGCGCATCCTCCAGGGCCGTGCTGCTGACGTCGAAGATCCCGTTCCCCGCGCTGTACGGCCCCTGGAGGTACATCTCGGCGACCGTCGCCAGGGTGGTGACACCGAGGCCGGCGGCGAGCAGCCGCGCGGGCACCGTGCGGGACAGCCGCCGCGGCCAGAGCCGGGCGAGGAAGATCAGCGGCCCGGCGATCAGCACCAGGCCGGCGTAGCCGAGCCACCGGGCCACGCCGAGCGCGCCCGCCACGACCGGATCCGCGCGTTCGCCGACGGAGGTGTCGGCCGTGGGGGCGTTGGCCGACGGCTGGCCGATGGAGAAGGTGAAGCTGCCGCCGATCGGGTGGCTGTCGGCCGAGATCACCCGGAACGTCACCAGGTAGGTGCCCTTGCCGAGGTTGCGCGCCAGCGGGATGGACAGGTCGGTGCCGTTCACCCGGGGGGTGCCGCTGTCGGCGCGGGCCTTGTCGGGGCCGATCACCTGGATCCGCTCGGCGACCGGGCGCACCCCCTCCGTGAAGCTGAGGGTGATGCTGGCCGGGGCGCTCTGCAGGATCGCCCCGCTCGACGGGTCGGTGCGGGTCAGCGACGCGTGCGCGGAGGCCGGCGCGGCCGTCCCGAGCAGCACGGCGACCCCGACGACGAACGTCGCGAGCAGCCCCGCAGCGAACCGACCCATCCGTAGGCGCACATACTCCACGCCAACAAGGGTCGCTCCCCGCTCCCGGATGGTTCCCGCCGGGGTCACGTTGACAAGAACACGCTGTGCGTCTTCACAGCTTGTGACGGGAACCGGTGCGACGCGTGGTGCGACAAAACCAGCGTGTCCAGATGGTTCGCGCTGGTGGCGCGCGTGGGGCTGGCCGGCGTGTGGCTCGTGGCCGGCGGGTCGAAGGTCGGTGATCTCGCCGCATCGGTGCGGGCGGTGCACGCCTACAAGCTCCTGCCGTACGGCGTGTCGGAGGTCGTCGGCGCCATGCTCCCGATGGTGGAACTGCTGCTCGGGGTCGTTCTGCTCGCGGGGATCGGGACCCGCTACGCGGCCTGCGTGAGCGCCGCGCTCTCGACGGTGTTCATCGTCGGGATCTCCTCCGCGTGGGCGCGCGGGCTGCGGATCGACTGCGGCTGCTTCGGCGGCGGCGGCGAGCTCGAGGCCGGCCGGTCGACGAACTACTTCTGGAAGATCCTGCTCGACGTGGCCCTGTTCGCCGCGGCCGCGTTTCTCATCCGGCGGCCGCGCAGCCGCTGGTCGCTCGACGATGTCGTCAGTAGGAAGGGACGAGCCTGATGGCCAAGCGCCGTAACCGGAGACCGCCGCCCCCACCGCCGCCGTCCGGCATGCCGGTGGGGCTGATCGCCGCCATGGTGACCGTGGTGCTGCTGCTCGTGGCGGGCATCGGCGGGTGGTACCTGTACCAGACGCAGCGGCCGGACCGCACCGGTGCCGTGCCGGCGTCGGCCGACTCGTCAGGCGTGACCGTGGGCACCGGACCCGTCAAGATCGACGTCTACCTCGACTTCATCTGCCCGGCGTGCAAGGCGTTCGAGGAGCGGGCCGAGGGGACGTTGGCGCAGCTGGTGTCGGCCGGGAAGGTGACGGTCAAGTACCACCCCCTGGGCTTCCTGGACGGGCAGTCGACCACCAAGTACTCGTCGCGCTCGGCCGCCGCGTCCGGCTGCGCCGCCGACGCGGGCAAGTTCGTGGAGTACGCCGGAGTGCTCTACGACCGCCAGCCGGCCGAGGGGGGTCCCGGCCTCACCGACGACGTTCTGATCGAACTGGCGCAGCAGGCCGGCATCGACACCGGACCGTTCAAGACGTGTGTGAACGACGGCCGCTACCGCGGCTGGGTCGACGGCATCACGGAGCTGGGTGCCCGCGCCGGGGTCACCGGCACGCCCACGGTCCTCGTCAACAACCGGAAGGTCGACCCGACACCCGAGGCGATCACGGCAGCGGTCGGCTGAACGCGAAGCCGAACGGCAGTTCCAGCCGGTGCCTGGCCAGCAGGTCGGCGTCGGCGAGCAGCTCGGCGGTGGGGCCGTCGGCGACCACGCGGCCCTCGTCGAGCACCACCGCGCGGGGGCAGAGCTGGAGCGCGTACGGCAGGTCGTGGGTGACCATCAGGGTCGTCACCGCCAGCCCTTCCAGGATCTCGGCCAGCTCACGCCGGCTGGCCGGGTCCAGGTTGGACGACGGCTCGTCGAGGACCAGCAGCGAGGGCCGCATGGCGAGCACGGTCGCCACCGCCACCCGCCGCCGCTGCCCGAACGACAGGTGGTGCGGCACCCGGTCGCGGTGCTCCGACATGCCGACGGCGGCGAGCGCCTCGTCGACCCGGGCGGCCAGCTCCTCGCCGCGCAGTCCCAGGTTGGCCGGCCCGAACGCCACGTCCTCGGCCACGGTCGGCAGGAAGAGCTGGTCGTCGGGGTCCTGGAAGACGATGCCGACGCGGCGGCGCAGTTCGGTCAGCGCCACGCGGTCCCGGGGCCGCACGGCCAGCCCGTCGACGATGACCCGACCGGCGCCGCCGTGCAGGATGCCGTTGAGGTGCAGGACCAGCGTGGTCTTGCCGGCGCCGTTGGGGCCGAGCAGCGCGACCCGTTCGCCCTCGGCGAGCGTGAGGTCGACGCCGCGCAGCGCCTGCCGGCCGTCCGGATAGGAGAAGTGCAGCCCGGCGACCTCTAACGCAGTCATGACACCACTGCTATCACGGCGGTCGCGGCGACCACGCTCAGACCGGCGGTCCACTGGGTCTTCGACGCCTTCGGTGCCCGGCCCTCCGGCAGCCGTCCCGTGTACCCGCGGGACAGCATGGCCAGGTAGACCCGCTCCCCGCGTTCGAACGCGCGCAGGAAGAGCGCCCCGATCCCGGCCGCGAACGCCCGCACCTGCCACAGGAAGCGCGGGTCGTAGCCGCGCGCGAGCCGGGCGACCCTCATCCGCCGCGCCTCGTCGACCAGCACCTGCAGGTAGCGCAGCATGAACGTGGCGATCTGCACCAGGATCTGCGGGCAGCGCAGCCGGTCCAGCCCGACGATCAGTTCGCGGGGCGTGGTCGTCGCCGCCAGCAGCAGCGACACCAGAACGCCGAGCGTGCCCTTCACCAGGATGTTCCAGCCGGCGTAGAGGCCCTCGACGGAGAGCGCCACGCCGAGCACCTGCGTGCGGGGCCCGTGCCCGGTGAACGGCAGCACGACGGCGAAGAGTACGAACGGCAGTTCGATCGCGCTGCGGCGGATCAACCAGCCCGGGCCGACCCGCGCCAGCCCGGCCACGGCGCCGATCAGCACCAGGTACGCCGCGAACGCCCCGAACGCCTCGCGCGGCGTCAGCACCACGGCGACGGTGCAGAGGACCGCCGCCGTGATCTTCACCTCGGGCGCCAGCCGGTGCACGGGGCTGTCGTGATCCCGGTGCAGCCAGTGCGCGTGACCGGCGCCCATCAGACCGGACTGTCGGCGGGCTTGCGCCGGCGCACCAGCCAGAACAGCCCGCCGCCGATCCCCGCGGTCACGAGCACACCGATCACCCCGGAGAGCCCGGTCGACAGGTACGGGTTGTCGATGCCCCGGATCCCGTAGTCCGCGAACGGGCTGTCCGCGGTCTGGGTGTCCGCGGCGCGGTCGGCGACGCAGGTGCCGCCGGTCTTGTTGTCCGCGGCGTCGTACGTGCAGCCGTCGCGAACGACCGAGTCGAGGCCGTCCGGGTGGGCCGAGGCGAAGTTGGAGACGACGCCGGCCAGTCCGAGCGCGACCAGCAGTCCCACCAGCAGAAACACGCGGGTCTTCATGCTCTACCACCTCCGAGAAAGTCGACAGGGGCTCCGCATGCCCGCCTCCGCTGCGCTCCAGCAGTCATGCGGATACCAACTCTTCCTGCTGCTGGCGCTGCCGCCGGGTGCGCAGGGCGTACACGAGGTCCGGGCGGGCCTTGGCGACGGCGCTGACCGTCACGGCCGTGATCAGGCCCTCGCCGATCCCGATGAGCAGGTGCGGGCCGGCCATCAGCGACGCGACGGCGCCGATCGACAGGCCTCCCCCGCCGCCCAGCGCGTACTGCAGCACGAACCCCTGCGAGGCGACCACGACGCTGACCACGCTGGCCACGAACGCGGCCCCCACCAGCGGAACCCGCGCCCGCAGCAGCGCCACGACGAGCAGGTAGCCGGCGGCGGTGCCGATGACGGCCATGTTGGTGACGTTGAGCCCGAGCGCGGTGAGGCCGCCGTCGGCGAAGACCAGGGCCTGCACGACCAGCACCACGGTCACGCAGAGCGCGCCGACCCAGGGGCCGACCAGGATCGCCGCGAGCGCGCCGCCGAGCAGGTGGCCGCTGACGCCCGGCAGCACCGGGAAGTTGAGCATCTGGACGGCGAAGATGAACGCCGCCACCAGGCCGGCCATCGGGGCCAGCCGGTCGTCGAGGTCGGCCCTGGCGCGCAGGACGCAGACGGCGATGGCCGAGGCGGCGATCGCCGCGAAGATGCCGGAGACGGGTGCGTCGATGATGCCGTTGGAGATGTGCATCGCTACTACGTCGTTGTTCATGGGTCCTCCCGACCGGAGCCTATTTCCATCGAACGGCTCTTGCCAATGGTTCGCAACAGGGCGGCGGGCGGATGGGTCTAGTGTTTTCTGTCATGACCGAAGCTGCACGTCTCGCACCCGGCGACGCCGCGCCGGAGTTCACGCTCACCACCGACAGCGGGGAGCAGCTGTCCCTGTCCGACCTGCGCGGCAAGCGGGTGATCCTGTACGCCTACCCGGCCGCGATGACGCCGGGGTGCACCACGCAGGCGTGCGACTTCCGGGACTCGCTCTCCTCGCTCAAGGCGCGCGGGCTCGAGGTGCTGGGCATCTCGCCGGACGCGCCGGCGAAGCTGGCGAAGTTCCGTGAGCGCGACGGGCTGACGTTCCCGCTGCTCAGCGACCCCGACCGGGCGGTGCTGACGGCCTACGGGGCGTTCGGCGAGAAGAAGAACTACGGCAAGGTCGTGCAGGGCGTGATCCGCTCCACGTTCGTGATCGACGCCGACGGCAAGATCGAACACGCCTTCTACAACGTCAAGGCCACCGGCCACGTCGCCAAACTCCGCAGGGACCTGGGCCTGGACTGAACGCGGGCGCGGCAGCGGAGCGAAGCGGAGCGGTGCGGCCCGGGAGGCAACGGCCGCGCCCTCCGGG
>NZ_BOPF01000064.1 GCF_016863615.1 Virgisporangium aliadipatigenens
TTTCCAGGCCGTCCTGCATGGATCCATTTTCGTACATGTGTCGGAGCGGGCGGACCCTGTTTTCGCCATCTGAAAGCGGAGTCCGCCCTCCGGTTTCGAGGGACAAGCGGGCGGGGCGCCACCCACACGGGCGCCCCGCCCGGCTCCTGGTTATCGCAGGCCGTAGGCCCGGAGCACGGTCTGGGTGACCGTGCTGCCGGTGCGGCGGTCGTTCGCCGACACGCGCAACGACACCGAGGTGCCGGCCCGCGCCGCGGGGACGAGCGCCGCGTACCTGCCGTCCCGCCCGAGCGCCGGCACGCGCCGCCACGTCGCGCCCTCGTCGAAGGAGACGTCGACGGTGAGCGACGTTCCCCTCGGCGCGGCGAGCCCGCGCTGGTGCCGCAGCGTGAACCCGACCGTGTGCGCCCGCGCCGCCACCCGGCCGGTCGCGTCCGCCGCCACGTCGTAGTCGACCTGCAGCAGCGGCAGCGGACCGGCGACCGGGCGCGACGTGAACGTCCACGCCGTCTCGGTGCGCGTTCCCCAGAGCCACTCGGCGTTGCTGCGGGCGGTGGTCATCGCCAGGCGGTAGGTCGCCGTGCCGCCGGGCACCTGCACGTCCCGCCACGCGTTGGGCAGTTCGGCGAGCGGCTTGCCGTCGCGGGAGAGCGTGACGGCGCCGAGGTTGGCGTCGTCGTAGTGGCCGTCGGCGTCGACCAGCCGCGGCACGCGCAGCCGCAGGATGTCACCGTCCCTTGTGGACACCACCGACGGCGGTGCGGCCGGCCGGACCACCGGCGCGTACCACGACTCCGACACGCGGTCGTCGCCCCGGTAGGTACGCGGCTCGTCGAGCAGCCCGTAGCCCAGTGGGCCGAAGTCGATCCACGGCCAGTCGTGCGAGACGCGGTGCTGCCACAGGGAGTCGCCCGCGGACACCCACTCCTCGCGCTCGCTGCCGGTGGCGACCGGGCGGGAGGTGTCGTTCCACGAGTATTCCTGCCAGGGGCGCCAGCCGAAGCGCTGTTCCTTGGCCCAGCCGAAGCCGCCCTGGTCGCCGTAGCGGGTGTGCACGACGGCCGTGTTGCGTGCGGTCACGGTGTGCGTGATCCGCTGCGGGATGTGGCCGCGTTCCACGTGGAAGACGTCGTACAGGTACGGGCTCGACGGCGTCAGCGTCAGGTCCAGGTACGCGCCCTTTCGCGCCCGCTCGACGAGCCGCATGCCCGACCCCGCGGGAAGATGCAGCGTGGGCACCGCCTCCCGTTCGCCCTCCGGGGACCAGACACTCCAGGCCGAGAAACCGGCGGGCCTGATCAGGAGAGCGACTGCCGCCCCGCGCGTCGCGACCGACGCCAGCTGTTCATCCTCGGGAACGTCACCCGCCGGCACCAGCACCGCCCGACCGCGCACGTCGCTGCGCCCGTCGTCGACGACCAACGGGTAACGCCGCTTCCCCTCGAAGACCGGCGAGCGGGTCCGCAGGTACGCGGCGATGTTCGGCACACCCGGCACCGAGGCGCTCACCTGCGGCGCCACCAACTGCCACCGGGACGAGAACTCGAAGCTGCCGCCGCGGCGCAGCGGTGCGGTCGGGGTGACGTTGACCTGCCGGACGCCGCTGAAGTGCATCACGCCGTGGCTGATCGTCCGCCCGCCCGGCGTGACCCGGTGCGAGTAGTAGCTCAGAATCGTGCGCTGCTCCGCGGGTTTCGGCGTCTCGATGCGGATCGGCGTGCCGGTGCGCGCGTCGAGCGTGACGACCAGGTCGCGGTCGAGCACCAGTTCCGGATTGACCACGAGCGTGACCTGTTCGTCCTGCGGGCCGCCGTCGGCGATGAGCGCGTGCAGGAAGTAGTCGCCCTCGGTGAGCCCCTGGACGGTCAGCTCGCCGCCGTTCTCGATGTAGTTGAGCACGTCGTTGTTGGGCATCTCGCCGTACATGAGCAGCACCGGCACACCGGTGCGCCGCCCCGACCGGTCGACGGCGCGGAACGTCACCGAGTGGCGCGGCCCGTCGACCGGCAGGCCGACGGCGGTGGTGACCCGCGTGCCGTCCGGGGCGGTGGCGGTGATCCGTCCACTGTGGAGGCCCCGGTCGATCTTCTTCGGATCCAGTGTCACGGGCGCCTTCGCCGTTCCGTGCGCGGGAACGGTCACCGTCGCCGGGATGCTGAGCGCGTCCGGTTCGGCCTTGCCGGTGGTGGTGTTGTCGAGCGCCAGTTTCAGCGTCAGTGTCACCGGTGCGTTGCCGTCGTTGGTGTACGTGATGTCCTTTGTGGACGGTGCGGGGTTCGTGTCGATGTACAGGCCGAGGTCCAGGGTGCCCGTGCCGCGCACGGCCTGGGTGGTCGCGCGGGCCACGTCGACCCGGCCCGCGCCCTGGGCGTACGCGGACAGGCCGGCCGTCGGCTGCGCGGTGCCGGTGAGCGCCTCCTTGAGCGTGGCGCCGTTCCAGTCGGGGTGCTGCTGGGCCAGCAGGGCCGCCGCGCCGGCGACGTGCGGGGTCGCCATCGAGGTGCCGTTGGCCGCCGTGTAGCTGGCGTCGACGGGCTTTCCCATGGACGTGCCGGCCGCGCGGGCCGCGACGATGCCGACGCCGGGCGCGGTGATGTCCGGCTTGAGCCCCTCGTCACCCGCGCGCGGCCCCTGGCTGGAGAACGGCGCCAGCGCGTCCGACCGGTCGACCGCGCCCACGGTCAGCGCCGCCGTCGCGATGCCGGGCGTGCCGATCGAGCCCATCCGGCCGGCGTTCCCCGCCGCGACGACGAACAGCGTGCCGGTCTGCGCGCTGAGCCGCTCGACCGCCTCGCTCATCGGGTCGGAGCCGCCCTTCGCCTCGCCGCCGAGGCTCATGCTCACGATGTCGGCGCCCTGTGCGGCGGCCCACTCCATGCCGGCGATGATCCACGAGTCGTAGCCACTACCGGCACCGTTGAGCACCTTGCCGACGAGCAACTCCGCGCCCGGGGCCACCCCCTTGCGGCTGCCGCCCGAACCGGCACCCGACCCGCCGACCGTGGCGGCCACATGGGTGCCGTGCCCGTGCCGGTCCACGGTGTCGGCCTCGTCGGTGAAGTTCTCCGCGCGGGCCACCCGGCCGGTCAGATCGGGATGCGTCTGGTCGACCCCGGTGTCGAGCACCGCCACCTTGACGCCCCGGCCGTCGATCCCGGCGGACCACGCGGCGGGTGCGCCGATCTGCGCGGTGCTGCGGTCCAGGGTGGTCTTCACCCGACCGTCGAGCCAGATGCGTTCGATCCCGCCGGAGGACGCCAGTTGCGGACCGGTCTGCTCACGCCAGAAGTTCGACAGAGTGGTCTTGTCGGCAGTGAACGCCGCACCACCGATGCTCGGGAGGGCGCGACCACGGGAAGCCACGCGGGCGCCGGGACCGTAGCGCACGATCAGCGGCAGGCCCGGCGAGTCCGCGTCCCCGAACCCGTCGGCGACCAGCTCCTCCACGTCGAAAAGGTCCACGTCCAGCCGCCCGGCGGCGATCTGCGGGACGACGTCGCTCGGCAGCACGCGCAGCCCGCCGTCGACCTCGAGCGTGTGGAACGTGATCCGCTCCCGGCCCGGCGCCGGCGTGACCGACGCGGCGACCCGCCCGTCACCGGCCGGCGACAGCGCGACGACGTCCCCGGTGATCAGCGTGATCCGCGCGGTGGCGGCGGCCGGGGGAGTGGGGCCGGGCGCACCGGCCGGGGCGGCGGCCGCCGGCACGGGGACGGAGAGTGCGACCGCCACTACCACGGCCGCGGCTATTGCAGGTGAACGCATGTCGGCAGTCTGGTGTCCGGTTGTTTCGGCCGACATCGATCGCACCTGCCGCACAGTGGACATGTCGCACAGTGGCCATAATGACCGCGTGTCGATCCCGCACGAACCGGCCGGCCAGCTTAAAACGACGCTTGTCGATGTATCGGCGGCGCGTCTGGCATAGGGTGTCGCGGTGGACGAGGCCCTGCGCACCCTTCTCGACGAGCTCTACGCCGACGGCACCGCGCACGACGCGGACCAGCCCGACCGCCTCCGCAGACGCCGCAACCTCGAACCGGAGACCGCGAACCTGCTCGCGCTGACGCTGCGCGTCGCCGGTGCCCGCGAGGTGGTCGAGATCGGCACCTCCAACGGCTACTCGGCGATCTGGCTCGCCGACGCCGTCCGGGACACCGGCGGACGAGTGTCCAGTGTGGACGTCGAGGAATGGCCGGGCGTCGTGGAGAACCTCGTGCGCGCCGGTGTCTCGCCGAGCGTCGCGCGGGTCATCAGCGACGGCGGCGCCTATCTCGCCGGGCTGCCGGAGGGCAGCGTGGACCTGCTCTTCCTCGACGCCGAACGGGTCGAGTACCCGCGCTGGTGGCCGCATCCCGTGCGGGTGCTGCGCCCCGGCGGGGTGCTCGCCGTCGACAACGTGCTGTCGCATCCCGACGAGGTCGCCGGGTTCCTCGCGCTCGCGCGAAAGCGGGACGACCTCGTCGGGCACACGGTGCCGGTGGGCAAGGGGCTGTTCCTGGCGTGGAAGCGGGCTACTCCACGCTGATCGCGCCGGACGGACAGAGGTCGACGGCCTCCTGCAGCAGATCCTTCTGCGCCTCCGGGGGCGTCGGATCGGTCAGCACCACCAGGCCCTGCTCGTCGTCCTGGTCGAACACGGTCGGCAGCGTGCGCACGCAGTTGCCCGCGCCGACGCAGACGTCCCGGTCGACCCTGATGCTCAGCATTCCTCCTCGCTCACCATGCGACGGGCAGTGCGGTCAGGCCGAATACCACCGCGCGGTCCCGGAACACCAGTTCCTCCGGGGCGACGGCGAGGCGCAGCGCGGGGAAGCGGCGGGCCAGTTCGACCAGGGCGACGCGCAACTCGGCGCGGGCCAGCGGCTGCCCGATGCACTGGTGCACGCCGAAGCCGAACGCGATGTGCTGTTGCGCCTGGCGATACGGGTCGAACTCCTCGCCGTCGCCGAAGACGGCCGCGTCCCGGTTGGCCATCGAGAGCACGGCGATCGCGCCCTCGCCGGCCCGGATCGTCACGTCGCCGATCGTCACGTCCTCGATCGCGAGCCGGGGCAGGCCGGAGCGCACGATCGAGGCGAAGCGCAGGAGCTCCTCCACCAGGCCGGGTGCGAGGTCCGGGTTCTCGTGCAGGGCCGCGTAGTACTCCGGGCGTTGGATGAGCAGCAGGGCCGACAGGCCGATCATGTTCGCCGTCGTCTCGTGGCCGGCGATGAGGAGCAGGATGCCGATGTTGATCATTTCCTGCTCGTCGAGTTCGCCGGTGTCGAGGCGTTCGGTGACGAGCCGGCTGATCAGGTCCTCGCCCCGTGCCCCGGGGTCCGTCTCCCGGACCTTGTCGATGAGGGAACGGATGTAGGCGCGCAGTTCGTCGGAGGCGGTCCTGATCTCCTCCGCCGGGTTGTTGAGCCCGATGAGCATGCGGCTCAGCTGCTGGAACCGGGCGTGGTCCGCGTAGGGCACCCCGAGCAGGTGGCAGATCACCATGGACGGCACGGGCAGCGCGAAGTGGTGCACGAGGTCGGCGGGCGGGCCGGCGTCGCGCAGGTCGTTCAGCGCGTTGTCGACCGCCTCCTGGATCAGCGGTTCGATCCGCCTGATGTTCTTGATCATGAACTCGGACGTGAGCATCCGCCGGATCCGGCTGTGGTCCACCCCGTCCATCCGGATGAACATGCCCTTGCGGTCGATGTCGCGCTGCGGCGGCTCCGGGCGCAGCAGCGGGAAGGCCGGTCGGCTCGCGTCCGCGCTGAACGCCGGGCTGCGCAGCATCGCGCGCACGTCCGCGTGGCGGGTGATGAGCCACGCGTCGGAGCCGTTGGGCAGCCGCACCTTCGTCGCCGGGCCGTCGAACCGGTGCCGGTCCAGGTCGCTGAGCAACCCGAACGGCTGCCCCGGCGGCTCGGCGAACGGGTACCGGGGCAGGTCGGTGGTCGTGGACATACGATCCCCCTGATCAACGATCAGTATCGATGTATGTACGCCACGTTATCGTCCGGCCGACTCAACGGGTAGGCCTGAACCCCTTCAGCCGCAGGCTGTTGGTGACCACGAAGACCGAACTCAGGGCCGTCGTGGCTGTCCAGGCGGTGCTTATCGGGTTGGGCGGAAGCGTCGAAGTCGCAGGCTGTTGGTGACCACGAAGACCGAACTCAGGGCCATAGTCGCTCCGGCGATCATCGGGTTGAGCAGCCCGGCGGCGGCCAGCGGCAGGGCCGCCACGTTGTACCCGAACGCCCAGAAAAGATTGCCTTTGATCACCCGCAGGGTGCGCCGCGACAGGGCGATCGCGTCGACCGCCGCCATCAGGTCGCCGCGCACCAGCGTCAGGTCGGACGCCTCGATCGCCACGTCCGTGCCGGTGCCCATCGCCAGGCCCAGATCGGCGCGGGCCAGCGCGGCGGCGTCGTTGACCCCGTCGCCGACCATCGCCACCACGCGTCCGGAGTCCTGCAGCCGCTTGACCACGTCGACCTTGTCCGCCGGGAGCACGCCGGCGATCACCTCGTCGATCCCCACGGCCGCCGCCACGGCCCGCGCGACGGTCTCGTTGTCGCCGGTCAGCAGGACCGGTCGAAGGCCCTTGTCCCGCAACGCTTTCACGGCGGCGGCGCTGGTCGGCCGCACCTCGTCGGCCAGGACCAGCGTCGCGCGCGCCTTGCCGTCCCAGCCGACCGTCACGGCCGTCTTCCCCTCGGCTTCCTCCGGGAGAACGGCGTCGAGCAGCTGCGGGCGGCCGACGACCACGCGACGGTTGTCGACGGTGCCCTGGGCGCCCAGCCCCTCGAGATTGGCGAAGTCGCGCACCGGCGGCGGATTCTCGACCGCCGCGGCGACGGCGCGCGCGATCGGGTGCTCCGAGGCCGCCTCGACGGCCGCCGCGAGGCGCAGCGCCTCGTCGGGATCCTCGCCGGGTGCGGGGATCACCTCGACCAGCGCCATCCGGCCGGTCGTCACGGTGCCGGTCTTGTCGAGCACGACCGTGTCGACCGTGCGTGTGGACTCCAGCACCTCCGGCCCCTTGATGAGGATGCCGAGCTGGGCGCCGCGACCCGTGCCGACCAGCAGCGCGGTGGGCGTCGCGAGGCCGAGCGCGCACGGGCAGGCGATGATGAGCACCGCCACGGCGGCCGTGAACGCGGCCGTCGCGCCGGCGCCCGTGCCCAGCCAGAAGCCGAGCGTGGCCACGGCGAGCGCGATCACCACCGGCACGAACACGCCGGAGATGCGGTCCGCGAGGCGCTGCACCTCGGCCTTGCCGGTCTGTGCCTGTTCGACCAGGCGGGCCATCTGCGCGAGCTGCGTGTCGGCGCCGACCCGGGTGGCCGTCACGACGAGCCGGCCGCCGGCGTTGACCGTCGCGCCGACCACGGGGTCGCCGGGGGCCACCTCGACCGGCACCGACTCGCCCGTCACGAGGCTCTGGTCGACCGCCGAGGAGCCCTCCTCGACCACGCCGTCCGTGGCGATCTTCTCGCCCGGCCGGACCACGAAGCGGTCGCCTCTCGTCAACTGCTCCACCGGGATGCGGACCTCTTTGCCGTCGCGCAGCACGGCGACGTCCTTGGCGCCCAGTTCGAGCAGGGCGCGCAGGGCCGCTCCGGCGCGGCGCTTGGCGCGGGCCTCGAAGTAGCGGCCGGCGAGGATGAACACCGTCACCCCGGCGGCGACCTCCAGGTAGATGTTGCCGGTGCCGGTGCCCCGTTCGACCGAGAGGCGGAACGGGTGCGTCATGCCCGGCATCCCCGCGTCGCCCAGGAACAGCGCCCACAGCGACCAGCCGAACGCCGCCAGCGTGCCCATCGACACCAGCGTGTCCATCGTGGCGGCCCCGTGTCGCAGGTTGACCGCCGCCGCCCGGTGGAACGGCCACCCGCCGTACACCACCACGGGGGCGGCCAACGTCAGCGACGCCCACTGCCAATGCGCGAACTGCCACGCCGGCACCATCGCCAGCGCGATCACCGGCACCGCGAGCGCGATCGACACGAACAGCCGTGTGCGGAGCGGGTCGTACGGCGGCGCGGCCTCCTCGACCGGCGCCGCCGGGACCCGCGCGGTGTAACCGGTGCGTTCGACGGTGGCGATCAGGTCGTCCGCCGTGATCGTCGGGTCGGCGATCGTCACCGAGGCCTTCTCGGTGGCGTAGTTGACGCTCGCGCGCACGCCGTCCATGCGGTTGAGCTTCTTCTCGATCCGGTTGGCGCACGCGGCACAGGTCATGCCGCCGATCTCCAACTCGACGAGGTTCGTCGGGCCACTCATGACGTCACCACCGTGCAGCGGGCGGGTCGATCAGTCGACCAGGGCGTAGCCGGCCTCGTCCACGGCCCCGCGAACGGCCTCCCGGTCCAGGGGAGCGTCGCTGGTGACCGCGGCGGTGCCGGCCGGCACGTCGACCTGGACGTCGGTGACGCCGGGCAGGGTGCGCAGCTCGGTGCTCACCGCGCCGGCGCAGTGGGCGCAGGTCATGCCGGTGATGGTGTAGGTCGTCGTCGTCATGCGTTCGACTATACCCCTGGGGGGTACTATCGGCCACCGGCTCCGCTCGACCGGGGCGTCGGCGTCAGCTCCGCGCAGACCTCGAACAGGCCCGGGTGGGCCGTGACGCCCTCGATGCGCTGCCCGGCCGGCACGAAGTCCTTCAGCGCCGCCCGGTACGACCCGACGTCGCTCCACCGGGCGACGTTCACGAACTGGAACGTGCGGTCGCCGTGGCCGAGGTTGCGGTGCAGGCGCGCCCCGAGGAAGCCGGGCGCGGTGACGAAGTGCGCGACGGTGCCGTTCCAGGCGTCGAGGAACTCCTCCTCCCTGCCGGCCGGGACGGTGAAGCTGTTGATGAGGACGACGGTCATCGTGAGTCTCCGTTCGGATGGATGGTCAGGACGAGGCGGCCGCGGACGTGGCCGGTCTCGCTCGCGGCGTGGGCCGCTCCCGCGCGTTCGAGCGGGAACATCTGTGCGACGGGCAGCACCAGCCGGCCGGCCGCGACGAGGCGGGCGCCGTGGCGCAGGGCGGGTACGCGTTCGCGGCCGACGCCGGTCGACGTCCGGGCGCCGTGTCGGGGAGCGCAGAAGTCGGCGATCGACACCACCCGCGCGGGGTCGCCGGTCAGGTCGGTCAGCGCGCCGATGACGCCCGAACCGGCGATGTCGATCGCGGCGTCGACGCCGTGCGGCGCGAGTGCGCGGATCCGCTCCGCGAGGCCGGGGCCGTAGGTGGTGGGGATCGCGCCGATCGAGGCCAGGTACTCCTGGTTGGACGGGCCGGCGACGCCGATCACCGTCGCGCTCCGCTCGACGGCGAACTGCACCGCCGCCGACCCGACCCCGCCGCTCGCGCCGTTGACGACGACGGTGTCGCCGGCCGAGACGCGCACCTCGTCGAGCACCCGCACCCCGGTCTCGAACGGCGTCGGAAAGCCGGCCGCCCCGGCGAAGGAGACGTTCGCCGGCTTGTGCGCCCACGCGGTGAGAACGGCGTGCTCGGCATAGGTCTCGTGGCCGGAGCCGAACACGGCGTCGCCGATCCGGACGTCGGTGACGCCGGCGCCGATCTCGTCGACCACGCCGGCGGCGTCACCGCCGATGCCGGCCGGCAGCCGCAGCGGGCGGAAGTGTCGCATCAGGCCCCGTCGGATCTTCCACTCCAGGGCGTTGACGCCGGCCGCGCGTACGGCGACGCGGAGTTGGCCGGGGCCGGGACGGGGCGGTTCCACATCGAGGACTTCGAGGACATCGGGACCGCCGTAGCGGGCGAACTGGATCGCTCTCACGGACCCGAGGATCGGCCCACGTCATCGGCCGGCGAAGCAGTCCGAGTCGGAACGGTGGAATCCGTCATGCTGTGCGGCGTGGAGAGGGAATCCGTCGCGCTTGACGATCTCGACCGGGCGCTGATCGACGCGCTGCGGGTGGACGGGCGGGCGCCGTTCGCGCGCCTCGGCGAGGTGCTCGGCGTCTCCGACCGCACCGTCGCGCGGCGCTACAACCGGCTGCGCGGCACCGGTGTGCTCAACCTGGTCGGCGTCGTCGACGCGGCGAGCCTCGGCGGCGCCGAATGGCTGGTGCGGCTGCACTGCAGGCCCGGTTCCGCCGACTCGGTCGCCGAGGCGCTGGCCCGTCGCGACGACACCCGCTGGGTCGCGCTGCTGTCCGGCGGCACCGAGATCTGCGCGAGCCTCCGTTCGTGGTCGGCGCGGGAGCGCGACGAACTCATCCTGCAACGCCTGCAGCGCACCGCGCCCGTGGTGTCGGTGACGGCGCACAGCGTGCTGCACGTCTTCACCACCGCCGCGCCGCACCCGAACGGCACCGGGGCGCTGACGCCCGAGCAGGCCGCCGCGCTGCGGCCCACCTACGCCGACGGCGAACGGGTCCGGCTGGCCGACAGCGACCGGCCGCTGCTGGAGGCCCTCGCCGCCGACGGCCGGGCGCCCTATCCCGCCCTGGCCGCCGCCACCGGCTGGTCCGAGTCGAGCGTCGCGCGCCGCCTGCACGCGTTGCGCGCGGCCGGACTGCTCACGTTCGACGTCGACGTGGACGCCACGGTGCTCGGCTACCGCGCCGAGGCGCGGCTGTGGGCTAGCGTGCCGCCGGCCGACCTCGCGGCGACCGGGGCCGCGGTGGCGACCCGCTCCGAGGTGGCGTTCTGCGCGGCGACCACGGGACCGACGAACCTGCTCATCTCGGTGGTGTGCCGGGACAACCGCGACCTCTACCGGTACCTCACCGAGTGCCTGGGCGCCCTCGGCACGATCCGCGAGGTGCAGACCGCGCCGGTGGTCCGGGTGCTGAAACGCGCCCGGTCCGTCCCGTGGCACGGCACCGGTACTTGAGGGCGCGGACGCGGCGGCGGAGCCGTGTCTCAGCCGCGCTTCATGAGGCGCGCGACGGCGGCCATCATCTCGCCGGCCATCTCCTCCGCCCGACCCTCCTGCGCGCCCTCGTGCATGCAGTGCCGGGCGTGCCCGTCCAGCAGGCCCAGCGCGACCTTGTCCAACGCCGCCTGGACAGCCGAGATCTGGGTCAGCACGTCGATGCAGTAGCGGTCGTCCTCGACCATCCGCTCGATGCCGCGCACCTGACCCTCGATGCGGCGCAACCGGGCCTGCAACTGCTCCTTGGTGGCGGTGTACCCCCGGGTGGGCGTCGTCATCGCACCAGCCTACGGCCCCCCGGGGGTATACCGTCATCGCTCAGGACGGGGCCAGGAACGCGTACTCCTGACGCGACAGCGCGAAGCCGAAGCCGCTTTCCGTGTCATAACAGGTGACGCCCGACTCCTGCACGACACAGCGCATCCGTTCCACGATCACGATCGTGTCGGGCTCGATCGTCTCCGGTGCCGGCAGCAACGAGTCGGCGGCGCACGAAAGCTCCGATTTCTTCATCTTGTCGAATCGAATGCTCTTGCCGTAGATGCCCTGACAGCTCGGCGGCTTCGGGGGCAGCGCGTACGTCTGCAGCTGGATGTCGCAGCGCACCCAGGCCGCCTGCATGCGACAGCCGATGTTGCCGGAGGGCAGCTGGAAGTGCGCCGACGCCTGCGAGCGGGTGGCCTTGGCGGCGGGCAGCGAACCGGTGGGAAACACGAGGCTGGGCTCGGGTGCGGCACCGGCGGCGGGGCCTTCTTCGCGGCACGCGGCGCCCGTCAGAAGGGAAACGATGGCGACCGCGATCGCGGTGCCGAGGCGCACGCGCCGGGTTTTGGATGCCGTCATCGGGGGTCGGCTCCTTGAGAAATGTGGGGAAGGTGATGCCCATGCCGGGCATGCCCGACGAAAGTAGCGCTCCGCGGTCGGATTGGTGATTTCCGCGGGTCGGGAAGCTGCATAACGTCTAGGGAAATCGCCAGTGAAATGGGAGCGTCCACAATGGCCGTGAAGCGCGTCATCGCCTACTGCATGAGCGAGGCGGAATTAACCGCCGCTAACGGACAACTCGCCAATGCGGTTTCGACGGAAAGCTACGTGATCGGCGACATCGACGAGGCGGCCGTTCCGGAGTTGGAGGCACAGGGGGTGATCGTGGACGAGTACGCGACGACCGTGGCGCCGGCACCCGAGGGCGCCACCCGGCAGTGGCTGGGCGCCGGGCCGGATGTTCCGGCCGAGAATCTCGGGCTGCCGGAGCTCGCGCCGCAGGACACCACCCAGTGGCAGGTGAGCCTCGTCGAGGCGCCGCTGCTGGAGGAGCGCCGCACCGCCATCGAGGCCACCGGTGCCCGGCTGGAGGAGACCCTCACCCCGGCGTCGTACCTGGCGACCGCGACCCGTGCGCAGGCCGAGGACGTCTTCGCCCTGGACTTCGTCGCCGACGTGACGCGGCACGGGACCGAGGTGACCGGGCCGCAGGTGCTCTCGTTCGACATCGCCGACACCTCCGGCGCGTGGGACCTCTGGCTCACCGACGAGGAGGCGCGCGAGCGGGTCGTGGCGTGGCTGGACGAGCGGGGCCACCCCGTCGTGGGCGCGGGCGGGCGCAAGGTCCGCGTGCGGCTGACCGACGCCGACGCCGCCCTGGAGCTCGGGGCGCTGCCCGAGGTGCTGACGATGGTGGAGCACGTGCCGCCGAAGCTGTTCAACGACGTGGCCTGCGGGCTGCTCGGGGTCGGCGACCCGGCCGCGGGTGGGCTGCCGTACACCGGGGCCGGGCAGGTCGTCGCCGTCGCCGACACCGGGCTGCACGCGGAGCACGTCGACTTCAAGGGGCGCGTCGTGGAGGCCGTGGCGCTCGGCCGTCCCGGCGACTCCTCCGACCCCAACGGGCACGGCACGCACGTCGCCGGTTCGGTGCTGGGGGACGGGTCCGCCTCGGCCGGGCGGTACCGCGGGGTCGCCCCGCAGGCGAAGCTCTTCTTCCAGTCGCTCCTGGACGCGCGCGGCGGCCTCGGTGGGCTGCCGGTCTCGCTGGCAGATCTGTTCGAACCGGCTTACCAGGCGGGTGCGCGCATCCACAACAACAGCTGGGGCGCGGCGACCGCGTCGGCGTACACCGTCGAGTCGATCGACGTCGACGCGTACGTGGCCCAGCGGCGGGACATGCTCGTGGTGATCGCCGCCGGCAACGAGGGCGTGGCCGCCAACGCCCGGCACGCGCAGCGCGGATTCGTCGACTGGCTCTCCATCGGCTCACCCGCCTCGTGCAAGAACGCCCTCACCGTCGGCGCCGCCCGCAGCAGCCGCACCGAGGGCGGCATCTCCGGCCGGACCTACGGCGAGGTGTGGCGCAACGACTTTCCCGACGCCCCGATCGCGCACGCCCTCGTCTCCGGTGACGCGCAGGCGGTGGCGGCGTTCAGCAGCCGGGGGCCGTGCGACGACCGCCGGATCAAGCCGGACGTGGTGGCCCCCGGCACCGACATCGTCTCCACGCGCAGCCCGGACGCCCCCGCGGAACACTTCTGGGGCCTCGTCGACGACAACGAGCACTACGCCTACATGGGCGGCACCAGCATGGCCACGCCGCTGGTGGCCGGCTGCGCGGCGCTCGTTCGCGAGTACTACACGAGTGTGCGGGACTGGACGCCGAGCGCCGCACTGCTGAAGGCGACGCTGATCAACGGCACCGCGTGGCTCTCCGGCAGCGACGCGGTCGCCGACTGGCCCCGCCGGCCCAACTACCACCAGGGGTTCGGCGCGGTGCAGCTCGCCGACAGCCTGCCCAACCCGTCCGCGCCCGGGCTGCGGCTGGAGTTCGTGGACAACTGGCAGGAGCCGGCGCGCCAGCTGACCCGCACCGGCCAGAGCTTCCAGTACGCGGTGACCGCGCGGGCCGGTACGCCGCTGCGGATCTGCCTCGCCTACACCGACCTGCCGGGCCGCGGCCTGCAGAACGACGTCAGCCTCCTGGTGCGCGAGCCGGGCGGCCGCAAGACGGTGGGCAACGCCGAACTGCGGGACAAGCTGACACAGTCGGACGCCGACAACAACGTCGAGGTGGTGCGCTTCGACGCGCCGACCGACGGGGTGTACGTGATCCAGGTGTTCGCGCGCAACCTGTTGCGGCCGCCGCAGGACTTCGCGCTGGTGGTGACGGGCGACCTCGGCTCGGCACTGCGCCGCACCACTTCATAGACGGCAGTCGTATCAAGACATCTTGCTAAAGGTTTCTTGATATGGCTACGGTGGGCGCATGCCGTCGGATCCGAAGACACTGCGAGCGCTCGCCCATCCGTTGCGCTGGAAGCTCATCGACCTCGTCGGGCGGGTGGAGACCGCGACCGCCACCCGCTGCGCCGAGGAACTGGGTGAGAGCGTCGCCAGCTGCTCCTACCACCTCAACATCCTGGCCAAGTACGGCTTCGTCGAGCAGGCACCCGCCGGTGCCGGCCGGGAAAAGCCGTGGAAGCTCACCAGCTTCCGCCAGGACCTCTCCGGTGACGGGTTCGGGGAGGAAGGGCAGGCCGCGTCGCGGGCCGCGAGCGAGGTCTTCCTCGACCACGAGGTCGGCAAGCTCAAGGAGCGGCTGCACGGGCACGCCACCGAGCCGCCGCAGTGGCGCGACGCCGTCGGCTTCGGCGGGGTCACGACCGCGCTGACGGCCGAGGAACTGGCCGAGGTCACCTCTTCGTTGAACGCCCTCGTGCGCCGCTACGCCGATCGCGCCACCGACCGTTCGTTGGTGCCCGAGGGGGCGCGTGAGGTGCGGCTGTTCTTCGCGACGTCGGTGGCTCCCCGGTGAGTCAGCTCGCCGCGGTGGCGCACGCGGCGCGGTTGTCGGGCGCGCGGGAATGGGCGGCGGCAATCCGGGGATGGGAGCACGTTGTCGCGCGCAACCCGGTCAACGGCGTGTACTGGGACCGGCTGGCACAGGCGCGGTTCGAGACCGGCGACGCGGCCGGTGCACTGGACGCGTGGACGCGCGCGAAACGGTTCGGCGTGTGGCCGGTCCGGGGGCCCGAACCGCCGCCGCTCACCTCCGTCTTCCCGGGCGAGCTGGACTATCGCATCGCCCGCTGCCACGCGCGCCTCGGCGACGCCGCCCGGGCGCTGGAGTCGTTGACGCACGCGCTCGACGATGCCCTGCGCGACCCCGCGCGGGTCCTCGACGATCCGTGCTTCGCAGACCTACGAGACGACACCCGCCTCCGGGCGCTCGTGGGGCCGTACGACACCGCAGGACTGTCCCGGGTGGACGGTTGGCGGCTGGACCTGTCCGTGCTACGGCGGGAGGCGTTGCGGCGCGTGCCGTTCCCGGTGGCGGGCTTCGAGGCCGGGATCGACGCGCTGGGCCACGAGGTGGCGGAGCTGGACGACGTGCGGGTCGCCGTTCGCGTCTGGGGGCTGCTGCGGCTGCTCGGCGACGGGCACGCGGGCGTGGACCACGCCGAGGCGTTCCCGGCGTGGAGCCGCGCGGTACCGGTGTGGTTCTACCGGTTCGCGGAGGGGTGGCATGTGCCGGGGGCGGACCCGCGATGGGAACACCTCGTCGGTGCGCGGCTGCTCACCGTCGACGGCCGGCCGGTCGAGGAGGTCGTCGCGGCGCTGGATCCGTTGCTGACGCGGGACAACGAGTTCGGGCCGGACGCCTCTGCGGCCGTGTGGCTGCGGCAGCCCGTGTGGTTGCACGCGCTCGGCGTGGCCGAACGCCCCGACCGCCTGACGCTCACCACCACCGCCGGGGACGCCACGGTGGATGCGGTCAAGGAGCCGGAACCGAGGGGGTGGCCGCGCGGATGCCCGTTCGTGGGCGAGGACGCGCCCGCCTACGTACGCAGCGCCACGGAACTGTACGGCTTCACGCACCTGACCGATCCGGACATCGTGCACTTCCGGTTCAACGGGATCGGCGACAAACCCGACGAGCTGCTGGAGCAGCACTACGAACGCCTGTTCGCCGCCGTCGACGCGCATGCCGCCGCACTCGTGATCGACCTGCGCTGGAACGGCGGCGGGAACACGTTCCTGGCGCAGCCGTTGGTGCACCACGTGATCCGCCGGCCGGACACACCCGTCTTCGTTGTCGTCGGGCGGGCCACGTTCTCCGCCGCGCAGAACACCGCCACGCTGCTCGACCGGCACACGCGGGCCGTCTTCGTCGGCGAGCCCACCGGCTCCCGCCCGAACTTCGTGGGCGAGACGGACCCGTTCCGCCTGCCGTGGAGCGGATTGCGGGTGAACGTGTCCGACCTGTACTGGCAGACGTCATGGCCGTTCGACCGGAGGAACGCCATCGCGCCGGACATCTACGCGCCCCCGACGATGGCGGCGCTGCGCGAAGGCCGCGATCCCGCCCTGGACGCGATCCGCGAGCAGCTCGGCGGCTGATACTACGCGATTGTGCGTATCGCCCCCGCGGTGACGGCTCTGTTCTCCTTTCCGGCGTCAACGCACGCCTGGGAAGGGAAATCCATTGAACAGAACACGTCGCCTGCTGCTCACCGTCGTCGCCGCCGGGGCGTTTCTCGCGGTCGGTGCGGGCATCGCGTACGCCAGCATCCCGGACGGGGACGGCGTGATCCACGGCTGCTACAACCCCGAGACCGGCGCGCTGCGGGTCATCGACAGCGACCCGCTCGGGCCGGTCAAGGGGGAGTGCGGCGCCGCGGAGAAACCGCTGAACTGGAACCAGAAGGGGCCGGCGGGTCCGGCCGGACCGCAGGGGCAACAGGGGATTCCCGGGCCGCAGGGAACGCGCGGGCCGAGTGGCCCGCCCGGGCCGAGCGGCCCGCCGGGGGCCGCCGCGAAGAAGACCGTCTCCGGTGTGATCACCGCCAACGGCGGTGTGCGGGCCGGCAGCGGCTTCACCGTCACGCACGCCGGTTCCGGCATCTACGACCTGGTGTTCCCGGCCGGTACCTGGCCCGCCGGCACCGTTCCGGCGTTCGTCGCCACCTGCAACGACGGGCCGTTCTACACCTTCACCGATCCGGTCGAACTGCTGGGCAACGGCACCTTCCGGGTGCGGGTGTTCGTGTGGGCGCCGAACGCCGTCGCCGGACCGACCCTCGTGGACCGGGCGTTCAGCTTCAGCGCGACGCAGACGTGAACGTCCACTGTGGACATGCGCGGTGCGTCAGAGCCAGTGCGGGTTGCGGGTCAGCGCCAGATCGCCGATCAGGTCGGAGCCGCGGTGCTGCGGGGCCGGCAGTCCGCGTTCGGTCAGGGTGCGGCGCAGCCACGGGTAGACGTGGTTGAGTCGTAGCAGCCGTCCCGCCGTCGGCGTTCCCTCGCGCAGCAGCTCCAGCAGCGCGCCGGTGAACGCCGACGTGCGGGCGTCGTCGACGATCCGGGCGGGGTTGGTCGCCGAGGTGGCGGTCAGCACGTAGGTGCCGGCGACGTCGACCTGCCCGCCGGCGATCCCGTCCGCGCCCGCCATCAGCCCGATCGCGCGGCCGGAGAAGCAGCAGTCCAGGACCACCACCTTGTTGCTCGCCGGGCTCTCCACGACGGCCAGCCGCAGCGCCTGGTACGCCAGCGCGGTGAATACCGCCCGGCGGTTGCGGGTGGTCGCCAGGCCCAGGTACAGCTCCCCGTTGGAGGCGACGAGCCCGTGCCCGGCGTAGTACACGACGAGCGTGTCGGTGGTCTCCTCGGCGATCTCGGCCAGCTTGGCGGCCGCGTCGTAGGACGGGTTGACGAACGTGTGCACGTGGCGCGGCTCGAAGCCGCCGATCGCCGGGTCGGCGAGAATGTCGGCGAGATTCAGCAGATTTCCGCGCACCGCCGGCAGGTCGGGCAGGTCCGGGTCGTCGTAGTCGGCCGTTCCGATGAGAACGGCGGCCGAGCGCGCCGGGTCGGGAAGGCGGCCGGAGGTCTCCGGGATCGCCGGGACGGCGGGGGCGGCCTGTTGGCGGCGCTCCTGGGCGCGGCTGAGCACGGCCCAGCGGGCGAGCAGGTCGCGGTGCTCGGTGTGCAGGCGGGAGACGGCGGGCCACTGCCGGGATTCGATGGCGGCGTCGCGTTCGGCCATCACCTCGGCCAGGCGGGCGTCGATCTCCTCCAGCGTGTGCAGTCCCCGGACGAGCCGGATCCCTTCGGTCAGGCCGGTGCCCGGCGGATCCCCGTCCGGCGGCCGCTCTTCGGCCGGCCCTTCGCCGGGCGGCGATGCGTCGGGGGGCGGCGAGTCGGGGCGCGCGGCGTCGGGCGGCGATGCGTCAAGGCGCGGCGAGTCGGGCTGTGGGGCGTCGGGCGGCGGTGACGCAGCGGTCGGCGGCGGCCCGGGAGCGCGGGCGGCCGGCATGACGGCCAGCGGCCACAGCACCTGCGTCGGCGTCTCCAGGTCCAGCGCCGGGACGGTGGCCACGTCCGGCACCGGCGCCGAAACGGTGGCCAGGTCCGGCTCCGGCGCGAAGACGGTCGTCGCGTCGGGCTCCGGTGCGCCGGCGACCGCGGCGACGACCGGCAGTTCGACCGTCGTCGCGGAGCGCTCCGGCAGCCGGTCGAGGACCGCCGCGACGTTGACCCCGGCGCCGTCGAGCACCTGCACCGCCATCGCGTCGCCCTCCCGGAGCAGGCCGCGCAGCAGATGTTCGGGTCGCACCTGCGGGTCACCGGCCTCGCGGGCCACCTCGACGGCGTGCTCCAGGGCCTCCCGCGCCCGGGCGCTGAACGGCAGGTGGCCGCCGGAGTACCGTTCGCCCTCGCCGAGCAGATAGCGCACCCGGTGACGGGCCGCGTCGGGCGCGAGATACAGGCCCATCGACACGCTCGTCTGCGCGTCGGCGAGGATGCCGAGCAGCAGGTGTTCGGTGCCGATGTAGCCGTGGCGGAAGCCGCGCGCCTCGGCGGCGGCCCGTTCGAGCACGGCGCGGCTGCGCCGGTCGAGGTGCGCGAAGACGGAATCGGACCACGAGTGGCCCGGCACGCGACCGTCCGGTATGGACGGACGGTCCGAGGGCTCGGGCTCCATCCCGGCGTCGTACAGCCGCAGAACCGCTTCGCGCGCCGTCGCGATGTCGATGTCGGTGCCGGGCAGCGCGCTGCCCAGCGAGGCGATCGCGGCCAGCAGCAGATGTTCGGTGCCGCGGTGCTCGTGTCCGAGCCGCTGCGCCTCGACCGGGAAGCGCTCCAGGGTGCGCAGCGCGGAGTCGCCGAACGGGATCGTGCCCTCCGGCGCGGGCCCGCGCGCGGCGATCGCGTCCAGCTCGCGGAAGAGCGCGTCCGGGTGCACGCCGAGCGCGCGCAGCACCCGGACCCCGGCACTGTCGCCGATCCGGATGATCCCCAGGAGCAGGTGGACAGCGGTGATCGTGCTGCTGCCCCGGGAGCGGGCCGCGGCCTGAGCCTCCATGAGCACCTGCCGCGCCGGCCAGGTGGAGCGGTCGAACACGGCCGTCAGGGTAGCGTCCACCGGCTCGATAGTCTGTCCACGCGGATACACAGCGGCCGGATGCGCACACGCAGCGCAGGCAAGAGGGGAGATCACGTGCTCGCGATCGTCGGGGGACGGGTGGTGCCGATCGAGGCGGCGCCCGTGAACGTCGGGACGGTCCTGGTGGACAACGGTCGGATCACGGCCGTCGGTGCCGACGTGGCCGTTCCGGCCGGTGCGAAGGTGGTCGACGCGGCGGGCGCCTGGGTGCTGCCCGGACTGATCGACGCGCACACCCACCTCGGCGTGTACGAGGAGGGCGACGGCTGGGCCGGCCACGACATGAACGAGATGACCGACCCGAACACCGCACACGTGCGCGCCATCGACGCGATCAACCCGGCCGACACCGGCTTCCGCGACGCGATCGCCTCCGGCGTCCTCGCCGTGAACGTCCAACCCGGCTCGGGCAACCCGATCGGCGGCCTGACGGTGGCGGTCAAATGTCACGGCCGCACCGTCGACGACATGGTGCTGCGCCAGCCGAGCGGCCTCAAGTCGGCCCTGGGCGAGAACCCGAAGCGGGTCTACGGCGACCAGCACAAGATGCCGATGAGCCGGCTCGGGACGGCGGCCGTCATCCGGGAGGCGTTCGTCAAGGCGGAGAACTACCTGCGCGGCGAGGACGATCCGACCCGCGAACGGGACCTGCGGCTGGAGGCGCTGGCGCGGGTGCTGCGCAAGGAGATCCCGTGGCGGCAGCACAGCCACCGCGCGGACGACATCGCGACCGGGCTGCGCATCGCGGCGGAGTTCGGGTACGACCTGGTGATCGACCACGGCACCGAGGCGCACCTGATCGCCGACGTGATCGCCGCACGCGGTGTGCCGGTGGTGATCGGGCCGGTGATGGGTTCCCGGGCCAAGGTGGAGCTTCGCAACGTGTCACTGGCCAACCCCGGGATCCTGGCCGCCGCGGGAGTGGAGATCGCCATCACGACCGATCACCCGTTCCTGCCGATCCAGCACCTGATCCACCAGGTGGCGTTCTGTGTGAAGGAAGGTCTCGACCGGGAGACCGCGCTGCGGTCGGTGACGCTGACCCCGGCGCGCGTCCTGGGGATCGCGGACCGGGTCGGCTCGCTCGCGCCCGGCAAGGACGCGGACCTGTGCCTGTGGTCCGGCGACCCGCTCGACCCGATGAGCCGCGTGGAGAAGGCCTTCGTCGACGGCGTCGAGGTCTTCAGTAGGTAGACCCCTTGGTGCGCAGCACGGTGATGGAGTAGGGCGGCAGCAGCACCGCGTCGCCCTCCTCGACGGTGTGCCGGTACGGCGGCTCGTTGAGCCCGGGGTAGGCGTGCCCCTGCGGGTGCGGGATCCACTCGTACTGCAGCGGCGAGTACTGCCACAGCTTCAGCTCGCCGCCGACCGGCCGCTGCGCGTTCTCGGAGCCGTGCGTGAGCCGCACGGTCAACGACTTGCGCGGGTTCTTGTTGAGGATCATGACGGAGAGTTTCCCGTCCGGGCGGCGCAGCGCGTAGGCGGTGACGGTTCCACTGTCCACTGAGGACGTCGCCTTGTAGACGGTGTGCTTGCCGGTGCCGGGCTGCGCCCAGTGGTGGTTGACCAGCTGTGCCGAGTGGAACGTCGCCAACGGGCGCACCGGCTGGTCCTCCACGAACTGGAACAGCATCAGGTTGCCCCAGGTGTTGCACGGCTTGCCCTCGTCCTCCTGGAAGACGTCGTTGGGTTCGAGCCCGTAGTAGTAACTGGTCTCCCCGCCGAGGGTGAGCAGGTGCGCGGCGATCTCGGCGTTCATGATGGCGCCGGGCATCTCCACCTCCGGCTGCCCGACGAACGACGAGTAGCCGTACTCGGTGATCACCTTCGGCACCTCGCGCGGGAGTCCCGCGGCCTCCTGCTTCTTGAGGATGTCGGCGAGCATGCCGGGCTGCCGGGCGAGCGGGCCGGACGGTTCCTCGCACACGTCGTCGAACGGGTACCACTCGAAGGAGAAGAAGTCGAAGTCGTCCATGCGGCCGCGCTTCTTCAGGTACGACACGAACTGGCCGGTCCACGAGCGCACGCCGTCCCGGTCCGGCCAGGCGAACCAGTCGGGGATGACGGTCTGGTACCCCGGCCCGCCGAACTCCAGTTCGGGGTTCTCCCCCTTCATGGCGGTCGCCATCTGCAGGTACAGGGCGGCGTAGTCGGCCGGCTGGGCGATCTGGCCGTCGGGCTCCTCGCCGACCTCGACCCGTTCGACGGGGAAGCCCCGGTTGCGCAGGTAGGCGGCGAGCGCGGCGGCGTCGTCGGGGGTGCCGTACAGCGCCGGCACCGGCACCATCATCGGCGCGTCGTTGGTGATGCCGCTGGCGAAGGTGCGTTCGAAGCTGGCGTGCTCGTAGTTCTTGTCGAGGTCCTCGGCGCGGTGCCACGGGTCGGTGGAGGAGGTCACCATGTGCGTCTGGTTCTGCGAGCGGTCGTGCTTCACGTGGTCGACGAAGGTGCCGCCCTTGGTCTGGCCGACGGACAACTCCCGCACGGCGTAGCCGAGCCGGTCGCGCACGTCCGTGCTGCCGGGCGGTGCGGTGTCGCTGTCGGCCGTCATGAGCACCCGCACGAACTGCACGGTCACCGGCGCGTTCGCCACCTTGACGGTCTGGGTGCCGCCGCGGCCGGTGTGCGCGCCGATCGGGAAGTCCTTCCAGTCGACCGGCCCCTCCTGCGCGGGGAAGAGGGCGTCCTCACCGGTCCAGTACTGCACCCGGAACTGCGTGGCGTACGGGGTTCCCCAGGCGATCCGCAGGGTGTCCACCGGCACGGGCTCGTCGAACGCGGCGAGCATCCACTGTGGATGGTCGGCGTCCGGCTCCTTCGTGAAGTGCGAGTCGAGGTACGGGTTGCTCTTCCAGAACGAGTCGGGGTTGCCGTCGGCCAGGCGCGAGTAGCCGTCGTTGTTGGCCTGGTCGATGGTGTTGCCCCGGCGCGGCAGGTGGTACCCGTAGGAGACCCCCGGGTCGTCGCGCACCTCGGTGTCGGAGGTCCAGTAGCCCTGCTGCTTCGCGGGGTCGCTCCAGGTGCCGTTCGGGTTCCAGTGCCAGGCCTTGACGCCGAGTTCGGTGCGCAGCCGGTAGCTGATCGCGCCGAAGCCGGCGGAGCGCATCGCCTTGATGTTGTCCGGGGTCCAGACCTTGTCGATCTCGCCCTTCTCGAGCCCGTCGATGCCCGCGCCCAGGGCGTGTGTCCCGGGGAACGTGTTCAGCGGCGCATCCGTCACGACCTGCACGACGCTGTCGGTGACCGGCACAGCGGGCGCGCTGCGCTCGAACGGGTCCGCGACGGCGACCGCCACCCCGGCGGCGACGGTCAGGAGTGCGGCCGCGAAGGGGCCCTTACGACGGGGCATCCGGTGACGCGTCACGGGGTTCCATGCTCCCCGGCGCGCTCACCCGGACACAACGGCCGAGCGACGGACCCCGAAAGGTCCTCCTATTTGGTGGGTTTCCCGGCTCCGGCGCAGGGGCCGCCGCGCTCCTCGTTTTCGTGCGGCGGGGTGGCGGCTCCGGCGCTGACGTGCACCCGGGCGCCGCACACCGGGCATCTGCTCATGACGTCGACCATGGCCGGTGTGATACCCGTTCACGTCCTGCTCAACCCGCCTGTGGAGGATCTGTTGACCACGGTGCGCCAGGCTGTACGGCGGGTGCGCGCGGTCCCGGACGGGGACGTGTCGCCGGAGGGGCCGCCCGGCTGACTCCCGCGCACGCCGGGGCCGCGGCGCCCGCAACCGGGCCGCTACGCGCCGTGTCCGCCGGGCCGGATCGACGGCGGCAACTGCGACGCCGGTAGTCTGCCTCGATGCTGTTCCGCATCCTCGGCCCGGTGCAGATCGACGCCGACGACGGGACGACGCACACCCTCAACCGCCGCCAGGAGCGGGCCGTGCTGGCGCTGCTCCTGCTGCGCCCCGGCCGGGTTCTCCCCGTGGAACGCCTCTGTGACCTGCTGTGGGACGGCCCGCAGCCGGCGACGGCCCGGCGGGCGGTGCACAACCACGTCGCCGCGGTGCGGGCCGCGCTCGCCGCCGCCGGCGCCGGGCCGGACGCGCTGGTGTCCCGCGACGGCGGCTACGCGGTGCTGGTCGAACCGGACGACGTGGACGTGCACCGGATGCGCCGGATCGTCGCGCAGGCCCGGGAGATCGGTGACCCGGTGCGCCGCGCGCGGCTGCTGGAGTCGGCCGTGGCGCTGTGGCGCGGGCCGCCGTTGCACAACGCGGCGTCGGACCGGCTGCGGGAACGGATCGCGCCGGAGCTGACCGACGCCTACCTGAGCGCCCACGAGGAACTGGCCTCGGCCGGCCTCGCGCTGGGCCGCCACGACGCGCTGGCCGGCACGCTCGGCGGGCTCGTCGCCACCTATCCCGCCCGGGAACGCCTCGCCGAGCTGGCCATGCTGGCGCTGTACCGGGGCGGCCGGGCGACGGAGGCGCTCGACCTGTTCCGGCGCACCCGCAAGGCGCTCGGCACCGAAGTCGGCACCGAACCGGGGCCGGCGCTGGCCGACCTGCACGGCCGCATCCTGCGCCAGGACCCGACCCTCGACGCCGCCGAGGCCCCCCGCCAACTCCCGGTCGCCCCGCCCTTCTTCACGGCCCGCGAGGAGCTGCTCGCCCGCCTGGACGCGGCGGTGGACCCCCGCCGATCTTGCAGTTGTGGCGCCCGACCTGCCCCCGGGGAAGCGGTTTGTCGCAGCCACGACTGCAAGATCGACACAGAGCCGCCGGTGGTTGTCGTCAGCGGGGCGGGGGGTGTGGGGAAAACCGCGCTCGTCGTGCACTGGGGGCGCGGGGCCGCCGGGCGGTTCCCCGACGGGCAGCTCTTCGTCGACCTGCGCGGCTACTCGCACGACCCGCCGGTCGGGCCGCACGAGGCGCTGTCGCGGTTCCTGCGGGCGTTGGGTGTGCCGGACGGGCGCATCCCGGTGGCGTTGGACCGCGCGGTGGCGCTGTACCGGGAGCGCACCGCCGGTCGTCGCCTGCTCGTCGTCGTCGACAACGCGCACGCCGCCGCCGACGTCCTGCCGCTGGTGCCGGCGGGTGCCGGTTCGGCGGTGGTGGTGACGTGCCGGGAGCCGCTGCCGGGACTCGGCGCGCACGTGCCCGTCGAGGTGCTCGCGCCGGACGGGGCGGTGCGGCTGCTGGCCGAGATCGTGGGCCCGGAGCGGGCCGCCGCCGAGCCGGAGGCGCTCGCCGCGCTGGCCGACGCGTGCGCCCACCTGCCGTTGGCGCTGCGGGTCGCGGCAGCCCACCTGCTGGTCGACCCGGAGCGGGGGATCGCCGCGCACCTGGCCGAGCTGCGGGCCGATCGGATCGGGCGGCTCAGCGTCGAGGGCGATGCCGCGGCGTCGCTGCGCGCGTCGCTGGACCTGTCGTACCGGGCGCTGCCCGCGCCCGCCCGGCACCTGCTCGCCGTGCTGGGGCTGCATCCCGCGGAGACGTTCTGTCTGGGGGCGGTGACGAGCCTGGCCGGCGCGCCGCTCGATGCCGTTCGCGACTCGCTGCGCGCCCTTGTGCGGGCGCATTTCGTGATGGAACGCCCGGGCGGGCGCTTCGGCATGCACGACCTCGTGAGCGACTACGCCGCCCGGCACGCCCACGCGCTCGGCGCGGCGGAGTGCGCGGCGGCCCGACGGCGGATGATCGACCACTACCTGCACACGGGGCAGGCGATCGTGCTGGTGCTCGACCCGGGCACGGCGCCGATGCGACTGCAGCCGCCGGCGCCGGGCGTGGTGTGCGGCAGCGCCGCCGACACGGCGCAGGCGCTGGACTACTACGACGCCGAGGTGGACACGCTGCTGTCGGTCGTGCGGTTCGCCCAGGATCTCGACCTGGCCCGCGAGACGTGGCAACTGGTCCGGCTGATGTCGGTCTACCTCGAACGGCGCGGCCGCTGGTCGGACATCGTCGCCACGCACAACGACGCGGCGGCGGCGGCCGAACGGGCCGGGGACCTCGACGGCCGGGCCCGCGCGTACCGGGGTCTCGCGCACACGCACGACATCGTGCGGCGGGTGCACGACCGGCGCGGTGACCACGAGGCCGCGCTGCGCCACGCCCACGCGGCGCTTTCGTCCTACACCCGCGCCGGCCTCGCCTCCGGCCGCGTCCACGCGATGAACGCCGTCGGCCGGGCGCTCACCCGCCTGGGCCGCCACGCCGAGGCGCTGCCGCACTGCGAACGGGCCCTCGCGACGGCCGAGGAGATCGGTGACGTCAAGGCCCAGGCCGGAATCCTGGACACGCTCGCCACGCTGCGCCACCGTCAGGGCGACCCGGCGGCCGCGATCTCGCAGTTCGACCGGGCGGTGGAACTGTATCGCGCGGCGGGTGACCCGCACGACGAGGCGGAGGCGCTCGCGCATCTCGGTGACGCCCACGCGGACACCGGCAACCGGCGGGCGGCGCGGGAGGCCTGGCGGCGCGCACTGTCCATCGTGGACGGTGACCACGCGCTCGCGACCGGCCTGCGGGAACGCCTCGCGTGATCGCGCTGCGGGTCCTCGGGCCGGTGCGGATCGAGCCCGGCGCGACGGTGCCGCTCGGGCGCCGCCGCGAACGGGGCCTGCTGGCGCTGCTGCTCGTGGAGGCCAACCGGGTGGTGCCCGTGCAGCGCCTGTACGACCTGCTCTGGGACGCCGAACCGCCGCCCAGCGCCCGGCACGCGCTGCACAACCACGTGGCGACGATCCGGGCCGCGCTGCGCGACGTGCCGGCGACCGTCCGCTCCCACGGCGACGCCTACGAACTGCGCGTCGACGCCGATCTCGTGGACGCGCACCGGATGCGCCGCCTCGTCGCGACGGCGTCCACAGTGGACGATCCGGCCCGGCGGGTGGCCCTGCTGGAAGAGGCCCTGGCGCTGTGGCGCGGCCCGCCGCTGTCGAACGCCGGCGGCACCCGCCTGCACGCCGCCGTCGTCCCGGCCCTGGAGGAGCTGCGCCTGACCGCCGTCGAGGGGCGCACGGCCGCCCGGCTCGACCTCGGCGACGACCCGGGCGCCGATCTGCCGGGCCTCGCGGCGGCCCACCCGCACCGCGAACGCCTCGTCGAACTGGCCATGCTGGCCCTGCACCGGGCCGGCCGCACGCCGGAGGCGCTCGGCCTGTTCCACGCGGTGCGCGAACGGCTCGCCGCCGACCTGGGCCTCGACCCCGGGCCGCGGCTGATCCGGGCGCACCGCGAGGTGCTTTCGGGCGGCACGGTGTCGGGCGATGCCGTCCCGGCGACGTCCACTGTGGACGGTCACGCCGACGCGTTCGCGGCGCTGGACGAGCACGCGGCGGCCGGCGGGCCGGACGGGGTGGCGCTCACGATGCTGGTCGGCGCGGGCGCGTCCGCCCTCGCCCGGCGCTGGGTCGCCGCCGCCGCGCACCGCTTTCCGGACGGTCGCCTGGTCGCCGACGCGGCGGCGGGGCCGGCGGCCGCGCTGGCGGCGTTCCTGGGGACGTGGGGGGTGCCGGCGCCGGCCGGCCTCGACCGCGCGGTGGCCCTGTACCGCGAACGCACGGCCGCGCTGCGGCTGCTGGTCCTGCTCGACGGCGCCGTGCACCCGGACCAGGTCCGGCCGCTGCTCCCGTCCGGCGGCGGCTTCGTCCTGGTCACCGCGCGGGAGCCGTTGCTCGGCCTGGTGGCGGTGGACGGTGCGCGGATCGTCCGTCTCTGACCCTGCGGTGAGTCCGGTCCGGTAGTGTCCGGGATGGCCATCGGTGGGCGGTATGTGTGCAGGAAACGCACAGAGGCTCACCGGGACCGCCCAATTCGGGCTGACAGCGTGCTGCGCATGAGCGTTCGGATCGAGGCGAGGGGCCTCACCAAGCAGTACGGGCACACGTTGGCGGTCGACGACCTGAGCTTCACCGTCGAACCGGGTCGGGTCACCGGGTTCCTCGGGCCCAACGGTGCCGGCAAGTCCACGACGATGCGCATGATCCTGGGACTCGACGCACCCACGCGCGGCACGGTGACCGTGGGCGGCAGGCGCTACGGCGAACTGCGTGCGCCCGCACACGAGGTCGGCGCGCTGCTGGATGCCCGCGCGGTGCATCCGGGGCGCACGGCGTTCCACCATCTGCTGGCGCTGGCGCAGAGCAACGGGATCGCGGCGGCCCGGGTCCACGAGGTCCTCGAACTGGTCGGTCTCAGCGCGGCGGCCCGGCGGCGGGCGGGCGGCTTCTCCCTCGGGATGAACCAGCGCCTCGGGGTGGCGGCGGCGCTGCTCGGCGACCCGCCGGTGCTGATGTTCGACGAGCCGGTCAACGGGCTCGACCCGGAGGGCATCCGCTGGATCCGCGAACTGATGCGCGGCTTCGCCGCCGAGGGGCGCACGGTGCTGGTGTCGAGCCACCTGATGAGCGAGATGGCGCTGACGGCCGACCATCTGGTCGTCATCGGGCGCGGGCGGCTGGTGGCCGACAGCGGGCTGGAGGAGTTCCTGCGCTCGACGGCCGAACAGGAGATGCTGGTGCGGGCGGCGGATCCGGACGCGTTCGCGCGGCTGCTGACGGCCTCCGGCGGCAGCGTGCGGCGCGGCGACGGCGACGCGCTGCTGGTGTCCGAACTGGACGGTGCGGCGATCGGGAAACTGGCGGCGTTCCACGGCATGCCGCTGTCGGAACTGGCGCCGCACCGGGTGTCGCTGGAGGACGCCTTCATGGAGCTGACCCGCGAGAGCGTCGAGTACCGGGCGGGTGCCCGATGAACGTGATCCGCTCCGAGTGGACCAAATTCCGGAGCCTGCGCTCGTCGGTGTACACCGCGCTGCTGACCGTGGCGATCGCCGTCGGGATGGGCATGCTCATCAGCAGCGGCCAGGCGCGGGGCTATCTCGAGGCCACGCCCGAGGAGCGGGCGTCGTTCGACCCGACGAACCTCAGCCTCGGCGCGTGCTTCTACCTCGCGCAACTGGCGATCGGGGTGCTCGGTGTCCTGAGCGTCACGTCCGAGTACGCCACCGGGATGATCCGCACCAGCCTCGCGTTCGTGCCGCGGCGCGGGATGTTCCTCGCGGCCAAGGCGGTCGTCTACGGCGGCGCGGCGTTCGTGCTCGGACAGGTGGCGGCGTTCGCCGCGTACTTCAGCGGGCAGGCCATGCTGGCCGAGGGTGGGGCGCCGCACACGTCGCTGGGCGATCCGTTCGTGCTGCGGGCGGTCGCCGGGACCGGGCTGTGGCTGACCGGCGTGGCGCTGATCGGGGTCGCGCTCGGGGTGCTGCTGCGGGCCACGGCGGGGGCGTTCGCCGTCCTGGTCGCCGTCACGCTCGTGCTGCCGCTGGTGGCCGGGCTGCTGCCGGAGTGGTTCGGTCGGTGGTGGCCGACGATGGCGGGCCTGTCGGTGACGAACGTGGTGCCGAACCCGGACCTGCTCGGGCCCTGGCAGGGCATGGGCCTGTACTGGTCCTGCGTGGCCGCGCTGCTCGGCGTCGCTCTCGCCGTGCTGCGCCGCAGGGACGTCTAGCGTAGGTGGGTATGGAGACGTTGCTCGTCGTCGACGACGAACCGACCGTGCGTGAACTGCTGTCGGCGACGCTGCGCTTCGCCGGGTTCGCGGTGACGTCGGCGGCCACCGGTGCGGCGGCCGTCGACAGCGCCCGGCGGGACCCGCCGGACCTGGTGCTGCTGGACGTGATGCTGCCGGACATGGACGGGTTCGACGTGGTGAGGCGGCTGCGGGCCGACGGGGCGCGCGTGCCGGTGCTCTTCCTGACCGCGCGCGACGCCCCGGCGGACAAGGTGCACGGGCTGACGCTCGGCGGCGACGACTACGTCACGAAGCCGTTCGACCTGGAGGAACTGATCGCGCGGATCCGCGCCGTGCTGCGGCGCACCGGAGGCTCCACAGTGGACACCCTGACGGTCGCCGACCTCGCACTCGACCCGGAGGGGCGGCAGGTGACCCGCGACGGGATCCCGGTGAAGCTGTCGCCCACGGAGTTCCGGCTGCTGCACTACCTGATGCGCAACGCCGGCCGGGTCGTCTCCAAGGCGCAGATCCTGGAACAGGTCTGGCAGTACGACTTCGGCGGCGACACCGGCATCGTCGACACCTACATCAGCTACCTGCGGCGCAAGGTGGACACCGGGGCGTCGAAGCTGATCCAGACCGTGCACGGCACCGGGTACGTCCTGCGGCGGCCGCGGTGAGCCGGCTGTCGTTGCGGGTGCGGGTGCTCGTCATCGCGCTGGCGCTGAGCGCGGTCGGGGTGCTGACCGTGCAGGCGGTCGTGGTCGGCGTGCTCCGGGCGCATCTCGTGGACCGGGTCGACGCCCAGCTGACCCTGATCGGCGGCCTCTTCGCGCGGCTGCCGGTCACGTCGCCGAGCGGCGTGCTGCCGCGCGAGCTGACCGTGCAGCTCGACCTCGTGCGGGAGGTGTACATCGCGCGGCTCTCGCCGGCCGGCGACCTCGTCGCGGAGATGGGCACACCCGGTGCCGGCGCCGGGCCGCGGCTGTCCCGGCTCGACGCGGCGGCGGTGGCGGCGCGCGGCACCCGGCCGTTCGACGCGGACGGGTGGCGGGTGGTCACCGGCGCCGCGGCGGAGGGCGGCTCGGTCGTCGTCGCGGTGCCACTGTCCGAAGTGGACTCCACCGTCCGTCGCATGTGGACGGTCGGGATCCTGACCACGCTCGCGGTGCTGGCGGCGCTCGCCCTCCTCGGGTTCTTCCTGGTGAACGCCGGGCTGCGCCCGCTGCGCCGCATCGAGGAGACCGCCGCCGCCATCGCCGGCGGTGACCTGTCGCACCGCGTGCCCGTGCTGGCCGGGCCGCGCACCGAGGTGGGCCGGCTGTCCGTGGCGCTCAACGGGATGCTCGGCCAGTTGGAGGGCGCGTTCGCGGCGCGGACCGCCGCCGAGGCACGCATGCGGGTCTTCCTCGGCGACGTCAGCCACGAACTGCGCACGCCGCTGTTCGGCATCAAGGGCTTCACCGAGCTGTACCGCATGGGCGGCCTGCCGGAGCGCGCCGACGTCGACCGCACGATGGCCCACATCGAACGGGAGGCCACCCGGCTGGCCTCGCTCGCCGAGGACCTGCTGCTGCTCGCCCGCCTCGACCAGCAGCCCGACGCGATCGCGCCCACCCCCATGGACCTGCGAACGCTCGCCGCCGACGCGCTGGGCGATCTGCGCGCGCTGGACCCCACCCGTCCGGTGGAACTGACCGGCCCGGCCGGCGGCGCACCCGGCCGCGCGCCCGTTCTCGGCGACGAGGCGCGGCTCCGCCAGGTGATCACCAACCTCGTCGGGAACGCCGTCACGCACACCCCCGCCGGCACGCCCGTGCGGATCGGCGTCGGCACCGCGCACGGCCACGCCGTCCTCGAACTCGCCGACCGGGGCCCGGGACTGGCCCCCGAACAGGCGGCGCGGGTGTTCGACCGGTTCTACCGGGCCGACCGGTCCCGCCACCGGGAGGACGGCGCCGGGGCGGGGCTCGGCCTGTCCATCGTGCGCTCGCTGGTGGAGGCGCACGGCGGCACGGTCACCCTGGAGACCGGGCCGGGGGAGGGCGCCACGTTCCGGGTGCTGCTGCCGATCCTGCGCGAGGCGCCCGGGGAAAGTGTCGTAGCCCCGGCCTAGCATCTGCGGCGTGAGGGAGTTTTCGGGGGCCTTCGAGACGCACCTGACCGTGGCGGCCGGCGGGCCCGACGGGCTGGGCGAGTGGGCGGCGGCGCACGGGTTCAAGTACAGCGAGATCGTGCTGGACCGGGGGCGCACGCCCGAGCAGCCGATGCTGACCCGGCACGCCCGCGGCACGCTCGCCGAGCAGGTGGCGGCCGGGCGGGAGTGGGCGCGCCGGCTCGGTGCGGCCGGCCACGGCGTGGTGCGGCTGAAGGTGGAGGCGTCGGCCGACAACGCCGGGGTGCCCCGGGACGCGGCCGCCGCGGCCGAGCTGCCGGAGTGCTACTTCGAGCACCACGTGAAGGTCGCCCTCCCCGACGACGGTGCGGTGACCGGGCTGCGGGCCGCCGGTGCGCCGCACGGCGCGCACGTCTCGCGCAACGCCCGTCGCCGCCTCGCCGACGGGACGCAGGAGCGGTTCCTCACGCAGCGCTGCCGTGCCGTGGGCCGCGCCGGGGCCCGGGCCCGCCTCGACGCCCTGCTCGACGCGATCGGTGTGCTGGGCGTGCCGGTGCTGGAGGTCGAGGAGGAGTTCGTGGTGTACGACGACAACCTCGGCCTGGACGCGGGCTGGCTGGGATGAGCGCGCGCCGCGCCGTTCTGGACCACGTGCTGCGCCTGGTCGCCGCGTCGCCGCTCGGTGAGGTGCTGGTGCTGCGCGGCAGCATGGCGATGCTGGCGTTCGCGCCCGGTGCGGCGCGCGATCCCGGCGATCTCGACTTCGTCCTGCGCCCCTCCGCCGCGGTGCCGATCGACGACGGGCACCCGTATCCGTACGTCGCTTCACGCTCGTGGGCGCAGTGGTGGCCGGAGGCGGCGCACGGGGCGCTGCGGCACGAGTTCTGGGGCGCGGAGGAGGAGTTCGAGACGGGTGGGATGCATCCGAAGGTGCCGCCGGACGGGCTGACCTGGGTGATCGACGACGACGACCTGCCGACCGCGCACGAGGACGTCATCGAGCTGATCCGCCGCGATCCGGTCGCCGGGACGGTGAAGCTGCTGGCCGAGCGCGCCGACTGCGACCGGCTCGGCGAGGACGACGGGTACGCGGGGTACGCGGGCGCGGCGGGCTTCCGGGTGGCGGTGCCGTGGGAGGGCGACGGCGGGACCGGTGCGCTGCAGATCGACTTCGCCTACGACGAACGCCTTCCCCGCGACCCGGTCGCGCTGGCGGTGCCGTGCCTCGCGGACCCGCCGACCGCCGTGTGGGCCGCGTCGCGCGAGCTGTCGCTGGCGTGGAAGCTGCAGTGGCTGCACACCGACCAGCGGGACCGGGAGGTGGCGCAGTTCAAGGATCTGTACGACGCGGTGCTGCTCGCCGAGTCGCCGGACGCGGTGCTCGACTTCGGGCTGCTGCGGCGGCTGTTCGGGGACGATCCGCCCGGTGCGGCGCTGCGGCCCGCGGCCGTCGCGCGCTGGCGGATCGACGGCGCGGACGATCCGGCCCCGCTGCTCGCCCGGCTGGCCGACGCGATCGGGCGGCTCAGCCGAGGAGTTCCACCGTGACGGGGAGGAAACCGTTGTGCCGCATGGCTTGGATCACCTGACGCAGCACCGGGCCGACCGGTGGGGCGTGCGGCGACAGGACGGTCACGTCGACCGCCCAGGCGTGGAGGGTGTGCAGCTCACGCAGTTCGACCGAGTGGTGCTCGTCGCCGACGACCGTGGGGGCACCGGCGGCGTCTCCCGCGAAGAGGACGCGGTAGATCGGCGGGGCGTCGGGGCGCAGCCGCAACGGCGGTGCGACCGACAGCGGCAGGGGGTCCGTGAAGTACCCGCGTAGGTGATCCTCGGACGGCAACACGCCCGGGTAGTTCGCGGCGGCCGCCTCGCGGGTGACGGCGACGGCGAGCGCCGGCTCGGCGCACAGCTGCTTGGCGAGGACGGCCGAGGACCACCAGCCGTCGGCCGCCGACCAGGCGGCGCAGTCCAGCGC
The DNA here is from genome assembly GCF_016863615.1 of Virgisporangium aliadipatigenens. GTDB lineage: Bacteria > Actinomycetota > Actinomycetes > Mycobacteriales > Micromonosporaceae > Virgisporangium > Virgisporangium aliadipatigenens. The sequence goes on from NZ_BOPF01000064.1 coordinate 32,877, forward strand.
GGCCGCGGTGTGGTCCGCGCCGAACGTGAACTCCTCGACGACGAGCGCCCGCCGGGAGGGGATCAGGTAGTAGTCCACGCCGACATTCTGTCAGTACTCCCAGATGTACAGCTTGTTACGTAGGCCCGTTTGGTCCGAAATACCGGTACTTTGCTCTCGGCGACCCAAGCCAACAGCCCGAGCCTGCTGACGACCCGGGAGTATCCATGGACCGCCCATTGTGGAAAGCCGTCGCGCGCACCGTCCTCGCGCACGACCTACCCGCATCCTTCGTCGTGTTCCTCATCGCCATCCCGCTGTCGCTCGGCATCGCCGCGGCCAGCGGGGCGCCCCTCATGGCCGGCATGATCGCCGCCGTCGTCGGTGGCGTGGTCGCCGGCGTTCTCGGCGGCTCGCGCCTGCAGGTCACCGGCCCGGCCGCCGGGTTGACGGTCCTGGTGGCCGGCATCGTCGCGGAGTTCGGCTGGGCCGGCACCACGGTCATCGTGGCGCTCGCCGGCATGGTGCAGGTGCTGCTCGGCCTGTCCCGGCTGGCCCGCACCGCGCTGACCCTCTCACCGGCGGTCGTGCACGGCATGCTCGCCGGCATCGGCGTGGTGATCGCGTTGAGCCAGGTGCACGTCCTGCTCGGCGGCGAGCCGCAGTCCTCCGCCGCCCGCAACCTGCGCGACCTGCCCGCCCAGCTGATCGAACGGCACGACGCGGCCGTCACGGTCGGCCTGCTGACGGTCGCGATCCTGCTCGGGTGGCCGCGCGTCGTGAAGGCGTTCTGGCTGCCGGCGCCGCTGGTCGCCGTGGGCGCCGCCACCGCCGTGGCCGCCGTGTGGGACCTCGACCTCGCCCGCGTCGACCTGCCCGACGACCCGCTCGGCGCGATCGCGGCGCCGGTCTGGCCCGACGCGCCGGCCTGGCCGCTCGCCGTCGCCGTCGTGTCGGTCGCCCTGGTGGCGAGCGTCGAGTCGCTGCTGTCGGCCGTCGCCATCGACAAGCTGCACGACGGCCCGCCCGCCGACCTCGACCGCGAACTGCTCGCCCAGGGCGCGGCCAACGCCGTGTCGGGCGCGCTCGGCGGCCTGCCCGTGACCGGTGTCATCGTGCGCGGTTCGACAAACGTGGCGGCCGGTGCGCGCACCCGCGCCTCGACGATCCTGCACGCCGTGTGGGTGGCCGGCGCCGTGCTGCTCGCCGCCGGCGCACTGGAGCTGATCCCGCTGTCCGCCCTGGCCGCGGTGCTCGTCGTGGTCGGCGTGCGCCTGGTCGACACCGGCCACATCCGCACGTTCCGGCGTTATCGGGAACTCCCCGCGTACGCGGTCACCGTCCTCGGCGTCGTCTTCGTGGACCTGATCGCCGGGGTGGTCCTGGGGATGGTGGTGGCCCTCGCGACGGCGCTTTGGCGGCTCGCGCACTGCCGGGTGTCGATCACCCAGCCGGAGGGCGGCCGGTGGCGCGTGGAGATCACCGGCACGCTGTTCTTCTTGGGCGTCAGCCGGCTCGCCGAACGCCTGCGCGCCATCCCGCCCGGCGGCAACGTGACGGTACTGCTGCACCTGGACTTCCTCGACCACGCGGCCTTCGAGGCGATCGACGGCTGGCGGCAGGCCTACGAGAAGCAGGGCGGCACGGTCAGCGTCGAGGAGCAGCACGACACCTGGTTCCGGCGGGCCGCCGCGGGCAGCCTCGGCGGGGCGAAGAGCCTGCCGCGCGCACTGCCCCGGTGGCTGTTCTCCGGTGCGCGCAGCGGTGGCGCGCACGAGTACGAACGTTCGGTGGCCCCGCTCGTGCGGCCGCTCATGGCGGATCTCGCGCGGCACGGGCAGGCACCCGACCAGCTCTTCATCACCTGCGCCGACTCCCGCCTCGTCCCGAACGTCATCACCGCCAGCGGCCCCGGCGACCTGTTCTGCGTGCGCAACGTGGGCAACATCGTGCCGCCGTACCGGGCCGCCGGGCAGGGTACCGGCGGGGACCACAGCGTCGGCGCCGCCATCGAGTACGCGGTCGACGTGCTGCGGGTGCGCACGATCACGGTGTGCGGCCACTCCTCGTGCGGCGCCGTCCGGGCGTTGCACGAGGGCGGCGGCGCCGAGGGGACGGCGCTGCGGGAGTGGTTGGCGCAGGCGCGGCTCACTCCCGCGGGCGGGCCGGCCGGGGAGCTGCGGCCCGCGCGGGAGCCGCTGCCGGAGCTGGACCAGCTCTCCGTCGACAACGTGCTCCAGCAGCTGGCGAACCTGCGCACCCATCCCAGCGTCACGGCCGCCGAGGCCGCCGGCCGGCTGCGCCTGGAGGGGATGTTCTACGACCTGGCGACCGCCCGGGTCCACCGGATCGAGCCCGCGCTGATCGTGCGGTGACGCCTTCTACGCAACGGGATCACTTCTTGCGTTGGTTGATGCGGATCATGTTGCCGGCCGGGTCGCGGAACGCGCAGTCGCGCACCCCGTAGTGCTGGTCGATCGGCTCCTGGAGCACCTCGGCACCACCGGCCTGCACCCGGTCGAACGTGGCGTCGACGTCGTCGACCTCGAACACCACGCCGCGCAGCAGCCCCTTGGCCAGCAGATCCTTGAGGATCTCGCGGTCGGCGGCGGAGGCGTCCGGGCTGGCGTCCGGGTTCTCGAGCACGATCTGGATCTCCGGCTGGGCGGGCGGCGTCATGCTCACCCAGCGCATGCCCTCGTAGGCGACGTCGTTGGTGATCTCCAGGCCGAGGAGGTCCCGGTAGAAGTGGATGGCCTTGTCGTGGTCGTCGACGGCGATGAAGCAGTGCTGAAGTCTGACGTTCATGGGAGCCACGCTACGTATTGGCGGCCGGGCGTGCTTCTCCGTTCCTGACCGATCCGTTCCTGACCGACCCGCTTCGCACCGGCCGGGTGAAGATCTTGACCACGCAGGCCGGGATCGGCTCCGCCCCGGAGTGGCTGCGCGCGCGGTACGCGCTCGGCGACTCGCCGACGAGCTCGGTGAAGCGCGTGCTGAACGACCCCAGCGACGAACAGCCCACCGCCCAGCACACCTCGGTCACGCTCAGCTCGCCGATGCGCAGCAGCGCCTTCGCGCGTTCGATCCGGCGGGTCATCAGGTAGCTGTAGGGCGTCTCCCCGAACGCCGCCCGGAAGCTGCGCGAGAAGTGGCCGGGCGACATGTGGGCGGCCCGCGCCAGCGCCGGAACGTCCAGCGGCTTCGCGTACTCGCGGTTGATCAGATCGCGGGCCCGGCGCAGCCGGACCAGGTCGTCCCGGTCCACCCCGGCATGCTAACCCTTGAGCAGGCGCTCCCCGCGGTATCCGATGGGGCCCTCACCCACCCGCTGGTAGGTGCCGATGAAGCCGCCGTCCGGATCGAACCCGATCGTCCCGTTGTTGCCGAACGTGTCGCGCCACGCCACCCGCCGCAGCGGCCGCACGCCGTCGCCGACCAGGAGGGCGATGCCGTTCGAACGGTGCCAGCCGCCGCCCCACCCCTCCCACGTCGCGTAGCGGGCCGGCGCCGGGCCGGGCGACGCGTCCGCAGACCACCGGCCGGTGAGCGTGCCGCGGAACTCGCACGGCCGTGCCCCACGCATCCGGCAGTGCCCGTAGAACGCGTTCACCCCCGCCTCGAACGTCACCGACCAGTCCTGGCCGCGGGCGTCCTGCCAGGAGAGCTGCGCGGGGAGGCGTTCCTCGCCGCGATCCACGTACACCCAGACGGTCGGCCCGGCGCGCCAGCCGTCGGCTCCCGCGCCGCCGCGGCGCGTCTCGTAGCGCAGCACCGGCTCGGTCGCCTCGCGCGCGGCGAGGACCCGCTCCGTGCGGCCGCGTTCCCAGACCGGGTCGAGCGTGACCCGGTACAGCCACAGGCGGGTGCGCGCATCGGCGGCGCTGGTGATCGTGAGTTCGTTGGCACCGGGGCGCAGCAGGTCGCCGGGCACCGCGAACGCGCACGGCGTCGGCAGGTCCCCGCCGCCGGGAATGGTCCAGCGGTCGATCACCGGGCTGTCGTTGAGCGTCACGTACATCGGCGCGTGGCCGGGGGAGCGGCCGAGCCTGGACGCCAGGCCGGTGACGGTGAGGGTCGCCTGGTCATGGCGTTCGCCCTCGGGCACGGTGAAGACCATGCGGAGCGTGCCGCCGTTGTCCAGCTCGAGCCGACCGGCACCCGCCGAGCCGCGCTCGATCTTCACAGCGGCGTTGCCGGTGCCGGCGGGGGAACGCGAGAAGTCCACGTAGGTCGGTTCCATGGCAGGACAGCCTGTCACATTGACGTCAGGCCGAGGCGTTGCGGTCCGCGAGCCAGGCCGCCTGGGCCACGGCGCCGCCGACGGACAACCCGGCCCGGGCCGCCGCGTAGAAGCGGTCGCGACACGTGTCCATGTGCCGCACGCCGGCCTCCCAGTCGAACCCCTCGGCCGCGTCTGCGCGCACGGCCAGCCGTAGGTCCCGGACCGCGTCGCTCCAGTCCCGCGCGGCGGTCACGGTCGCCTGGTCGCCGAGCAGCAGCACCCGCTCCCAGGCCTTCGACCGCTCGGCCTCCGCCTCGGCCAGCAGCGCGAGGCCCGCCTGCCGGTCGGGCCCGGGGTCCGGCGCGCCGGTGGCCGCCCGCAGCCGCAGGGTGACGATCGAGACCTCCTTGAGCGCGCGGGCGTACTCGGCGTAGGCCTCGACGCGGCGATCGTCCCAGCGCACGGACTGCGCTCTCGACCAGCGGGAACGCTCGGCCACGTGGGTGGCGAGGACGGTGCCGAGCGTGCCCACGAGCACGCCGACGAGAGCGGGCAACTGACCGAGAAGTGCATCCACGAAGACAGTTTTTCAAAGCGGTGCATCAGGTCGCGGGTCCGTCGGGCGGGTTCGATGGGTCGTTGCAAT
>NZ_BOPF01000065.1 GCF_016863615.1 Virgisporangium aliadipatigenens
CCCCGCGGGCATGCGACATGAAAGATCTTTAGCTTCTCCGAAACACATGACCACTAGCCTTCGTCCATGGCGGACATTTTCGATGCGTATCCGATGTCCGCGGCGTGGGACGAGATGTTCGCCCGGCCCGGCCTGCCCCGGCCCGCGTACGAGTCCGTCTTCGCGACGCTGCAGCCGCTCGCCCCAGCTGACCTGCGCTTCCGTGCCGATCAGCTGGCCCGCGTCTTCACCGACCGGGGCGTGACGTTTGCCTACGCGGGTGAGGAACGCCCCTTCCCGCTCGACCTCATCCCGCGCATCATCGACGCCTACGAGTGGGACCTGCTCACCCGGGCCGTGCGGCAACGGGTGCGCACGCTCGAGGCGTTTCTCGCCGACCTGTACGGCAAGTGCGAGGTGCTGCGCGACGGACTGGTGCCGCGGCGGGTGATCGCCACCAGCGCGCACTTCCGCCGCGAGGCGTACGCGATCGACCCCCCGAACGGCGTCCGCGTCCACGTCAGCGGCGTCGACCTGGTCCGCGACGAACTGGGCCGCTTCCGGGTGCTGGAGGACAACCTGCGCATCCCGTCCGGGGTCAGCTACGTCATCGAGAACCGGCGCGCCATGACACAGACGATGCCCGCGCTCTTCGCCGACGCCCCCGTGCGGCCGGTCGACGACTACCCGGCCCGGCTGCTGGCGGCCCTGCGCGCGGCCGCGCCGGCCGGGGTCGACGACCCGTGCGTGGTGGTGCTCACGCCCGGCGTCTACAACGCGGCCTACTTCGAGCACGCCCTCCTCGCCCGCCTCATGGGCGTCGAACTCGTCGAGGGGCGCGACCTGCGCTGCACCGCCAACCGGGTCTGGATGCGCACCACCCACGGCGAACGCCCGGTGCATGTGGTGTACCGCCGGGTCGACGACGACTTCATCGACCCGCTGCACTTCCGGCCGGACTCGGTGATCGGCACGCCCGGCATCGTCAACGCCGCCCGCGCCGGCAACGTCACCCTGGCCAACGCCATCGGCAACGGCGTCGCCGACGACAAGCTCATCTACACCTACGTGCCCGACCTGATCCGGTACTACCTGCACGAGGAGCCGCTGATCGACAACGTCGAGACGTGGCGCCTCGACGACCCGGACATCCTCGCCGACGTGCTCGACCGCCTGGACGAACTGGTCCTGAAGCCGGTCGACGGGGCGGGCGGCAAGGGGATCGTGATCGGCCCGCAGGCCTCGTCCGGGGACCTGGCCGCGCTGCGCACGGCAGTCCTGAAGGACCCGCGCGGGTGGATCGCGCAGCGGCCCGTCGCGCTGTCGACCTCGCCCACCCTCGTCGCCGACCGGGTCGCGCCGCGCCACATCGACCTGCGGCCGTTCGCCGTGAACGACGGCACCGACGTGTGGCTGCTCCCCGGCGGCCTCACCCGGGTGGCGCTGCCCGAAGGAGCCCTGGTCGTCAACTCCAGCCAGGGTGGAGGATCGAAGGACACCTGGGTCCTGGCCAGTCCCCTCACACCGACACCCCGGCCCATGGCGGAGCCGCCGCCCGCCGGACCGCCGCCCGGGGAGCCCGCCGAACGGGACCTGGGGCCGGCCGCGGCGCAGGCCGCGCAGCAGCAGCAATAAGGAGGGGTCGATGCTCAGCCGGATCGCCGAGTCCCTCTTCTGGATCGGCCGCTACGTCGAACGCGCCGACGACACCGCGCGCATCCTGGACGCTTTTCTCACCCGGTTGCTCGAAGACCCGTGGGCCGACGAGGACCGGGGCGGCCGGCAGCTGCTCGCCACGCTCGGCGCCGCCTCCCCGGGCGACGGCCGGCTGACGACCGCCGCCGTGCTGGAGACGCTGGCGTTCGACGCCGAGAACCCGGGCGCGATCGCCGGTGCGCTGACCGCCGCCCGGGACAACGCCCGCGGCTGCCGGGAGACCGTCTCGACCGAGATGTGGGAGTGCCTCAACGTCACCTGGCACGCCCTCGGTGCGCGGCGCCTCGCGGCCGACCGGCTCGGCCCGGCGGTCTACCTGGCGTTCGTGCGGGAACGCGCCGCCGTCCTCGCCGGGCTGGCCGAGTCGACGATGAGCCGCGACGACGGGTGGCGGTTCCTGGTGCTGGGGCGTTCGCTCGAACGGGTCGACATGACCACCCGCCTGCTCTCCGTCCAGGCCGACGCGGCACCGGAGCATCCCGCGTGGCGCACGGCCCTGCGGGCCAGCGGCGCCGACGAGTCGTTCCTGCGGACCCACGGGGGGCACGTGCGCGCCGACCGGGTCGTCGAGTTCCTGCTCCTGGACCGTCTCTTCCCCAGGTCCGTGCTGCACGCGCTGACCACGGCGGAGGACTGCCTGCGGCAGTTGGATCCCTCGATGGAACGGGCCGGAGTGGCCGACCCCGCCCGCCGGCCCATCGGGCGGGCGCGCACCCGGCTCGAGTACACCGACTCGAAGGTGCTGCTCGCCGACCTGCCCGCCGCACTGACCGACCTGCAGGACGCCTGCGCGACGGCGAGCGCGGCCGTCACCGACCGGTACTTCCCCGAGTCGGTGCCGGTGAGCTGGGCGCACGAGGAGGTCTGAACATGTCCTGGCGGCTGCGGATCAGGCACATCACCGGGTTCACCTACGCCGGCAAGGCGCACGCGTCGTACAACGAGGCGCGGCTGACGCCGATGACGCTGCCGTGGCAGGTGACGCTGTTCAGCCAGGTGGAAGTGCAGCCGGTCGCGCCGGTGTACCGGTACTACGACTACTGGGGCACGCTCGTCACCTCGTTCGACCTGCAACGCGCGCACGGCGAGCTGAAGGTCGTCGCGAGCAGCCTCGTCGAGACCGACACCCCGCCCGCCGTATCCGTGGTCGATTGGTCGGCGATCGGCGAGGCTTCTGACCCGCATGCCGAGATGCTGGCGCAGACGCCGCGCACCGCCGTCGCGGAGGACCTCGCCGCCCAGGCCGCCGCCGCCTCCCCGGGTGACCCTCTTGCGGCGGGGAGGGCGATCGCCGAGTTCGTCCGTTCGCACGTCGACTACGTGCCCGGCTCGACCGGGGTGCAGACCTCGGCGCAGGAGGCCTGGACCCTGCGCAAGGGCGTGTGCCAGGACATCGCCCACCTGACCGTCGGGCTCCTGCGCGCCCGCGGCCTGCCCGCGCGGTACGTCTCCGGCTACCTGCACCCGCAGCGCGAGGCGCAGGTCGGCAGGACGGTCGAGGGGCAGAGCCACGCCTGGGTCGAGTACTGGTGCGGCGACTGGGTCGGCTACGACCCGACGAACGGCGTCCCGGTCGGGCCGCAGCACGTCGTCGTCGCGCGCGGGCGGGACTATGACGACGTGTCGCCGCTCAAGGGCGTGTACCACGGGTCGCCCGCCAGCCACCTCGGCGTAACGGTGGAGATCACCCGGGTCACCTGACCCTGTCCTGTCGGTCATCGGCGTCTGGGTCCGCCGCAGGCCCGTCGATGACCGGCAGGGCAGGGTCTAATGCCCCGGGGCTCTTTTCGGCGGACACAGTGGGTAAGGTGGCGGCCGGTGACGCGCTCCTCGGTGCGCGCCTCGGGGCCGTAGCCCAATGGCAGAGGCACACGGTTTAGGTCCGTGCCAGTGTGAGTTCGACTCTCACCGGCCCCACCCTCACCCGCACGAGTGGACCCCCGCTCGTGGTGAGCGGGGGTCCGGGACCCGAGCAATGCCTGCGACTACTTGATCTTCTTGTACTTGTAGGGGACGTAGCCCGAGTTCTTGGCCGAGGAGACCGAGACCTTGCGGTGGTTCATGTCGGAGGCGGTGCTGCCCTCCTCGTAGATCCAGAACGAGGTCTTGCCGGAGTTCGCCCACTTCTCGAAGAGCTGCACGTGCTTGCCCTTGCGCAGGACCATGTCACCGGGCTTGAGGTTCTTCCACGCGATCTTCGTGGAGACCTGGTGCAGCGTGCGGGTGGTGCGGCTGCTGGTCAGCGCCCAGGTCATCGACACGAAGCCGGAGCAGTCGGTGCGGTACTTCTTGCCCTTGTTGATGTCCCAGGCGTACTTCGACTGGCTGTAGGGGACGTTGCGCTTGTACCAGTCCTTCGCCCGCTTGATCACGTCGGCGCGCTTGATGGTGCCGCCGTAGTTGACCTTCGCGGCCGCGAACGGCGCGACCGCGGTCTCCTCCTCGCCCTCCGGAGTCTCCCCCGCGGGTGCGGCCGAGTCGTCCACCGCCTCGACGACGGTGACCCCCGTTTCGACGCCGGCCGGAACCCAGGACTCCTGCTTCGCGACCGCCTGCGTCGGGCCGGCGAGCACCAGACCCAGTCCGGCGGCCAGCGCTACGCCGATCGCGATCTTTTTCAAAACCTTCATCGTGAACCTTTCCTGCCCGTTCGAAATCGTTATTTCATTGAGAGATAAGGAGCGGGAAAGACCGGCCGGCTCTTGTCCCGCTTGCCATCTGGCGGCAGCGAAAGACAATCAGCGGGCCGCGGCGGCGGGCAACGGATCCCGCGGTCCGGGATGGTCCCGGATCACCGGGATAGCGCTCTACCTGCATGGATGTGCCAGGTCACGCCGGGATCTCGACCGCCCGGAATCCCCACGACCTCGACGTGAGCCGTTACGATGCGACGGCACATGCCGAATTCACGGGGAGGACGGCATTGACTGATCACACTTCCGGACCCAATTTTCGCGGGCCGGATCCGGGCCGGGCGGACAGTCCGGCCGCATTCGTCACGCAGATGCGACAGCTCAAGGAATGGTCGGGACTCGGCTTCAAGCAACTGGAGCAGCGGGCCGAACGCGCCGGTTCGCCGCTGCCGCACAGCACACTCTCGGCCGCGCTCGGGCGGGGCTCGCTGCCGCGCGCCGACCTGCTCGAGGCGTTCGTGCGGGCGTGCGGCTGCGACGACGAGACCGTGGACGCGTGGCTCGCCGCCCGGTCCCGGCTGGCCGGCGGGGTCACCCCGGCGCCGGCGCCCCCGTTGCCGGCGGGCTCCCTTCCGGCGACTCCGGAGTGGCCCGCCGCGCGGCGCGGCACCACGGTGTACGCGGTGGTGCCGGCGCACGCGTTCGTGCAGGCGGACGGGTCGGGCGCGCCGGTCGCGGTGCCCGCGTCGGTCCGCCGGGCGCTGGGCCGCATCACCCCGGCGCCGGTGCGCCGCGGCGGATGGCTGGTGCGGGTGTGCACGTCGGCGCTGGCGATCCTGACGCTCGCGCTGTTCTCCGTGACCGCCAGCCAGAGCGGCCACAACGTCGCCAACAACACGCCCGCGGCGCCGCCCGTGGCCGACCGGTCGCCGTCCGAGGCACCCCAGGTCGCCGCCGCGCCGCTCGCCTCCGCGTCCGGGTCCGGGGCACCGGGTTCGTCGGCGGCGTCGCCGTCGGCCTCCGCCACCACGTCGATCGGTCCCCACCAGCCGTCGAACGGCTTCTACCGGCTGCGGCCCGTCCACTCGTACAAGGCGAAGATGTGCGTCGGCCTCGCGGAGTCCGGCAGCCGGTTGATCCTGGCCCAGGAGGCCTGTTCGAAGAGCGACGAGCTGCACTTCGCGCTGGAGTACGCCGGCCGTTCCGTCGAACGGATCAAGCCGCGCTCGACCCGGTTCGGCAAGGACGCGTGCGTGAGCGTGGTCGACACCGGTGCGTACAACGGCGTTCACCTGAACCGGTGCGGGGACCTGCGCTCCGTGCAGCTCTTCTGGACCGAGCGCACCCGCACCCTCCCCGGAGCCGGGGTGGCGTACCGGCTGCGCCCCACCGCTCATCCGGCCAAATGTCTGTCGGTCGACAAGCGCAGTTCCGCCAAGGGCGCACTGCTGGTCGAGCAGGATTGCACCGGAGGGAACTACCAGGAGTTCGCCCTCGAGAAGGCATAGCAATCCCCCGTACGCGGCAATCCTCGACCGGTCCCCGCTTGACAATGGCCGACCGGACGAATATCAATCGTCGCGGCCGCTTATTTCGTTGCACCGGGGGACGTCGCGACACGACCGACGTGATCTTCACTCGTTCGTGTACCGCCGTGCGGGCGAATTGGCCACCGACCGCTGTCAATAATCGCAGCATACGCACTGACCTGCGAAAAGTTACGGGCAAATACGGGCCGATTGAAGTGGAATCGACCCTTCGCCGTCTCTAAGTTTCCCGCGTGACTGTCGAGAGTTCGCCCGATTCCGCGAGCGCGGAAGATGAAACCAAACCCATCTCCCGAGACCTGCCGGTCGCGCCGTCACCGGTGTTCGTCGACGCTTCAGGAAAGCGTGGACGCCGAATCCGCCTCGCGTTCTACAGTGTTGGCGGATTGAGTCTCACCTATGCGGCAATGGTCGTGGTGAGCCTCGCGGGCGGGCCGATCGACCCCAACAACCTGGTCCCCTTCCCGGACCTGCTCAAGGGCAACGGGTCCGACTCCCGGGTCGTCGAGCAGGGCGGCGGCGTCCAGAACGGCGTCGGCGGAGGCGGCGGGGCCAAGAACTCCACCCGGCCCAACGGCGGTGCCGGTGGACTGCCGGAGAACGGCCCCTCGAACGTGCCGGCACCGGCCGCCCCGGGCGCCTCCGCACCGCCGCAGCCCGCGCCGTCGGTGGAAGCGACACCGGTCGTGCCGCCCGCGGCGTCCAGCGCGCCGCCGATCGTCCCCAGCCAGCCCGCCCCGGGCAGCTCGTCGCCCGCCAGCTCCGGCGGGCAGACGGAGGGCGGCACCTCCGTACCACCGGCCGGGAACCCCCAGGGGCCGGCCGAGCCGCAGGTGCCCACCGAGCCGACGTCCGGCACGGGCACCAGCGGCGGCACCGGCGGCGGAACGGGCACGGGTGACACCGGCACGGGCGGAGGCGGCACGGACCCGGGGACGCCGATCGTGACCGCGCCGCCGGTGATCGCTCCGCAGCCCGGGCCGCGTGCCGAGTCGAGCGCGGGCGGCGTCAGCTCCGGGGGCTCCTCCGGCGGCGGCTCGTCTTCGGGCTCCGCGACGCCCGAGAGCGACGCGATCAGCGCGGCACCTCAGATGACCGAGGCCGTCGAGTCGACCGCGCAGCCCACCACGGGTCGCGCCCGCGGCACCGCCCCGTCGATCACCGAATCGGCGGGTACCGCGCAATGAGCGGACGCTTGCGGGAGCGAATCAAGGGGCACTGCGCGCTCGCGTCTCAGGGCGCCGGAGAGCGAAGCGAGCCGGTGACATGAGCGGACGGGTCGCCCCACGGGGGCGTTGGGCCGTCGCCGTCGTCCTGGTGTTCGTCTTCGTCAGCGTGCTGGCGGTCGAGGCGTACGTGAACGCCGAGTTCGCGCCGGACCACGGGCGCGCGCACCAGCCGGGCAGCTACGACGACGTTCCCGACGCGATCCTCGGCGGCGGGTCGATCATCGACACCCGCAACGGGGCGGCCCGTTCGTACGCCATCCCGAAGAAGACGATGGCGATCACGTTCGACGACGGGCCGGACCCGCGCTGGACGCCGGCCATCGCGCGGATCCTCGACAAGCACGGCGTGAAGGCCACGTTCTTCGTGGTGGGCACGCAGGTGGCGCGGTACCCGTTCATCGCGCGCGAACTCACGAACAGCGGCCACGAGATCGCCATCCACAGCTTCACCCATCCGAACATGGCCGCGCTGCCGCAGTGGCGCCAGGACATGGAGTACTCGCAGAGCCAGCTCGCCATCGTCAGCGCGACCGGGCGTAAGGCGGCCCTGGTGCGGCTCCCCTACTCCGCCGGCGCGGACTCGATCGACAACGCCAACTGGCGGCTGATCAAGGATGCCGGCCGGCACGGCTACCTCACCGCGATGACGGACACCGACAGCCAGGACTGGGCGCTGCCCGGCGTCGACCAGGTCGTGCAGAACTCGATCCCGAAGGACGACGACGGTTCGCTGCTGTTGATGCACGACGCCGGTGGTGACCGGGCGCAGACGATCGCCGCCCTCGACCGGCTCATCCCCCTGCTGAAGGCGCGCGGGTACCAGTTCACCACGGTCTCCGAGGGGCTCAACCGGACGCTGCAGGCCAACGCGGGCGGCGGCGCGGCGCCGACGTTCCACGGGAACCCGAACGCCGCCAAGGGGGACGTGCAGCGCGGTTACGCCCTCGTCGCGGTCGTCAAGATCGCAGACTGGCTGCTGTACGCGCTCGGCGTCCTCTTCGTCGTCGTCGGTGTGCTGACGGTGCTGCGCACCCTGCTCATGTTCGGGTTGGCGTTCAAGCACGCCCGCACAAGACGTTCGACCAAATGGTCCTGGGGTCCGGCGGTGACCGATCCGGTCAGCGTGATCGTGCCGGCGTACAACGAGAAGGAAGGCATCGCGCAGGCGGTCCGCAGCCTCGCGGGCGGCGACCATCCCGGCGGCATCGAGGTGATCGTCGTCGACGACGGCTCCAGCGACGACACGGCGGCGATCGCGCGCGGACTCGGCCTGCCCAACGTGCGCGTCGTGAGCATCCCCAACGGCGGCAAGCCGAACGCCCTCAACGTCGGCGTGGCGCTGGCCAAGCACGAGCTGATCGTCATGGTCGACGGCGACACGGTCTTCGAGAAGGACGCCGTGCGGCAGCTGGTGCAGCCGTTCGGGGATCCGAGCGTCGGCGCCGTCGCCGGCAACGTGAAGGTCGGCAACCGGGACAGCATCGTGTCGCGGTGGCAGCACATCGAGTACGTCATCGGGTTCAACCTCGACCGGCGGCTGTACGACGAACTGCGCTGCATGTCGACGATCCCCGGAGCGATCGGGGCGTTCCGCCGCAGCGCGCTGGTCGAGGCGGGCGGCATGACCGACGACACGCTCGCCGAGGACACCGACGTGACGATGGCGCTCGGCCGGGCCGGTTGGCGCGTCGTCTACGAGGAACGCGCCCGCGCGTGGACCGAGGCGCCGACGACGCTGCGCCAGCTGTGGCTGCAGCGGTACCGCTGGTCGTACGGCACGATGCAGGCGATCTGGAAGCACAAGAAGTCCCTGTTCGAGAAGGGGCCCTCCGGTCGGTACGGGCGGGTCGGGCTGCCGCTCGTGGCGGTGTTCGGGGTGGCGTTGCCGCTGTTCGCGCCGCTGATCGACCTGCTGACGGTGTACGGGCTGATCTTCTTCGACTGGACCGAGACCGCGGTCGCCTGGCTGGCGATGCTGGGGCTGCAGTTCATCACCGCGTTCGTGGCGTTCCGGCTGGACCGGGAGAAGCTGCGGGCGTTGTGGGTGCTGCCGTTGCAGCAGTTCGCGTATCGGCAGCTGATGTATCTGGTGCTGATCCAGTCCGTGGTGACGGCGTTGACCGGGGCTCGGCTGCGGTGGCACAAGCTGCGGCGGGCGGGGACCGCGGGGGCGGCGGCGGCCGGGGCGGTCTCGATCGATCCCGTTGTGCCGGTGGGAGGGGATGGGGCCGGCGCTGTGCCGGCTTCGGCTTCGGCTTCGGGGCGCAAGGTGTCTCAGGGGCTCAGTGGGCCTCCGGCGCAGCCGGCTGGGGCGGGGCAGGTCGGGCGGGTGCAGGTCGGGTCGGTGGGGCAAGCGGCGGTGCAGGCCGGTGCTGCCGATCGGGAACTGCCGGACGCCGGGGCGGTGGGTCAGGGCTCTGCGCACGCCGGGGTCGCCGCGCAGGGGTCCGCGCGCGTCGGGTCGACGGGCCAGGGCCGGGCCGCCGTGGGACAGGGCCGGGCAGTGGTCGGTCAGGGCCGAGCCGCCGGCCAAGCGCAGGTCCCCGGGCCGGCCGTCGCACGGGCCTCGGTGCCCGTCGCCGGGCCGTCGGGGCACGACCCGATGCCCGTCGCAGGCCACCCGACACACGACCCGGCGCCTGCCGCAGGCCGCCCGACCTACGGGGCCGGTTCCGCCGGCCGTCCGGGCACACCGGAGGCACCCGCGGTCAATCAGCGGCATCCCACCGACCACTGGGACGAACGCGACCCGCAGCGCTTGCGCACCCCGGACGCCCGCCGCGACGGCCACGCCCGCCCGGACGGCCAGGCACCTCGGGACGGCCAGGCCGCGCCGGAGGAGGACCGCTGGGCCGCCCTCCGCGAGCCCCCGCTCCCACCGCCCCCGCCGTCTCCGCCCAGGGGCACGGCCCGGGTCCCCGGAACCCCTCCCCCGGACTGGCCCCCCGGCAGCTGACCCTCCCCATGATCGGCACTTTTGGCACCGGGGTGATCCCAGAGGTCACCGAAGTGCCAAAAGTGCCGATCATCGCGTAGGGCCCCGCGATCGTCGGGAACGGTGGCGTCCCGGCAGCGGGCGCGGGACGATCTACGCGTGCCCGATTCAGACGGGGCGGGCGGGGTAGCCACCCCAGGGATGGCCACCACCGACGCGACCACCCCCGTGCAGACCCGCCCCGAGTCCCCCTGGGCACCGCTGCGGAACGCCGTCTTCCGCAATCTCTGGATCGCGCTGCTGTTCAGCAATGTCGGCACCTGGATGCAGACCGTCGGTGCCCAGTGGCTGCTCGTCGACGAGCCGAACGCCGCCACCCTCGTCTCGATCGTGCAGACCGCCACGCTGCTGCCCGCCCTGCTGCTGGCGTTGCCGGCGGGTGCGCTGGCGGACTCGTTCGACCGGCGGGGGATGTTGATCGTCGTCCAGGCCTACATGCTGGCCGTGGCGGTCGGGTTGACGGTGCTGACGGCGTTCGACCAGATGCCGCCGGCGCTGCTGCTGACGTTGACGTTCGCCCTGGGGGTGGGGCAGACGCTGACGATGCCCACCTGGCAGGCGCTGATCCCGGAACTGATCCCGCGTAAGCAGATCCCGTCGGCCTCGGCGCTCGGCGCCATCTCCGTCAACGTCGCCCGCGCCGTGGGGCCGGCGATCGCCGGTGTGCTGATCGCGCGCGCCGGCCCGGAGTTCGTGTTCGGGGTCAACGCCGCCAGCTTCCTGGTGTTCATCGTGATCCTGCTGATGTGGCGCCCGCCGCAGGAGGAGGAGCACGGCACCCCGGAACGCTTCACCAGCGCCCTGCGCGCCGGCGGCCGCTACGTGCGGCACTCCCCCGTGGTGCGCCGCATCCTGTTGCGCACGGCGCTGTTCGTGGTGCCGGGCAGTGCGCTGTGGGGCCTGCTGCCGCTGGTCGCGAACACGAGACTGCACCTGGACGCCGGCGGCTACGGCCTCATGCTCGGCGCCCTGGGCGTCGGCGCCGTCGCCGGCGCGTTGATCATGCCGAGGGTCCGCCAGCGGCTGAGCACCAACCAGATGCTGACCCTCTCGGGTGTGCTGTACGCGGGCAGCATGACGGCGACGGCGACCAGCACCGTCACGGCGGTGACGCTCGTCCTGCTGATCCCGGCCGGGGTCGCCTGGGTGGCGGTGCTGTCCAGCATCGGCGCGGCGGTGCAGCTGTTCCTGCCGGCGTGGGTGCGCGCCCGCGGCCTGGCGATATACCAGGTGGTCTTCGCGGGCGGTCAGGCCCTGGGCGCGCTCGCCTGGGGTGTGCTCGCCGACGTCGTGCACGTCGACGGTGCGCTGCTCGTCGCGGCGGCCGTGATGGCGTTCGGGGCGCTGACGGTGCGCTGGCTGCCGCTGCGCGACTCGCGGGGCATGGACCGCGACCCGGCCGAGTACTGGCCGGAGCCGGAACTGACTGAGGAACCCGATCCGCAGGACGGCCCGATCCTGGTCACCGCCGACTATGTGGTGCTGCCGGAGCAGCGGGACGAGTTCGTCGCGGCGATGCGGGTGGTGCGGCGCACGAAGCTGCGCACCGGCGCCACTCGCTGGGGCCTGTTCCGCCAGGGCGAGCACGAGAACCACTACACCGAGGTGTACCTGGTGCCCTCGTGGGACGAGCACCTGCGCCAGCACTACGGGCGGCTGACGGGTTCCGACCGGGCGGCCGACGAGTACGCGCAGTCACTGGCCCAGGGACCGGCGAACGTCACGCACTTACTGCCAGCGGATCCCCCACACTGAGCGTTCCGGTCGCGTCGGGGATGAGGTTGCGGCCGAAGAGCAGCCCGTGGCGCAGCTTGCGGATGCGGCCGAGGGTGCGCAGCGGTTCCCGGCCGCGTTCGCCGGTCTCCTGGTCGGTGGTGGTGACGACGCAGCGGGCGCAGTCCTTCGGCCCGCGGAACGGGAGGTCGCCGATCCGCAGTCGCTGCCAGTCGTCCTCGGCCCAGGGGTGTTCGCCGTCGACGACGACGTTGGGGCGGAAGCGGTTCATCGGCAGCGGTTCGTCCAACTCGGCGTTGAGCGCCCCGAGCGAGGCCATCGAGGTGAGCAGCAACGGGTAGCCGTCGGCGAAGGAGACCCGGTCGTCCGCGCGGGCGTACTGCGGGTCGACCGGCCGTTGCGTCGGGTCGGCCAGCCAGGCCAGCCAGACGTCGCGGTCGAGCAGTTCGGAGAGCCAGCCGCTCGCCGCGGGCGCGGTCACCCCCTTCAGAAAATCGCGATGTACCTGGACGGTCCGGGCCTCGCCGGCGGGTTCCGCCACGTCGAGGTCCTTTTTTCCGGGGGAACGGAGCACCAGGCCCCCGGGCACCGTCGCGGGGCGGATGCGGGTGAGCAGGGGCGCCTCCCGTTGGGTCAGTCCCTTGCCGCTCGCGGTGTCGACGATGAGCCAGCGCCGGTCGCCCCGCAGCCCCCACGGCTCCACGTCGGCGGTGTCGAGATCCTCGCGGTAGCAGCCCTTGACCGGGTAGCGGTGCAGTGAGACGACGCGCATCGGTTCAGCTTGCCGCATCCGGGCGGTACGGTGCGGGTGAGGTCCGACACCGGGGTCGGGCCCTTACTGAGTCTTCTCCGGGCCTATGCCTTCCGGCCCGGAAAGGCATTGGGGGGTCATTGTGCGCGCGCCGACGGGATCGAGCCGTTCCGCCAAAGGCTGGCCGCAGGAGGCGGCGCTGCGGATGCTCCAGAACAACCTCGACCCGGACGTGGCCGAGCGTCCTGACGATCTCGTGGTCTACGGCGGCACCGGCAAGGCGGCGCGGGACTGGCCGTCCTTCCACGCGATCGCCCGCACACTGTCCACTTTGGACGACGACGAGACGCTGCTGGTGCAGTCCGGCCGGCCGGTCGGCGTCCTGCGCACGCACGAGTGGGCCCCGCGGGTGCTGATCGCCAACTCCAACCTGGTCGGCGACTGGGCCAACTGGCCGGAGTTCCGCCGGCTGGAGGCGCTCGGCCTGACCATGTACGGCCAGATGACGGCCGGTTCGTGGATCTACATCGGCACGCAGGGCATCCTGCAGGGCACCTACGAGACGTTCGCGGCGGTGGCCGCCAAGCGCTTCGGCGGGAGCCTCGCCGGGACCCTGACCGTGACGGCCGGCTGCGGCGGCATGGGCGGCGCCCAACCCCTCGCCGTGACGATGAACGGCGGCGTGTGCCTCATCATCGACGCCGATCCGGCACGGCTGCGGCGCCGGGCGGCGACCCGCTACCTCGACACCGTCGCGGAGTCGCTGGACGAGGCGCTGCGGCAGGCGCTGGCCGCGAAGCGGGAGCGCCGTGCGCTGTCGGTGGGCGTCGTCGGCAACGCGGCCACCCTGCTCCCCGAACTGCTGGCGCGCGGCGTCGAGGTCGACATCGTCACCGACCAGACCAGTGCGCACGACCCCCTGTCGTACTTCCCGGAGGGCATCGAGCCGGGCGACGCGCCGGACTACGCCGCGAAGAAGCCGGAGGAGTTCACCGACCGCGCGCGGGCCTCGATGGCGAAGCACGTGGCGGCGATGGTCGGCTTCCTCGACGCCGGTGCGGAGGTCTTCGACTACGGCAACTCGATCCGCGGCGAAGCCCGCCTCGGCGGCTTCGAGCGCGCGTTCGACTTCCCCGGGTTCGTGCCCGCCTACATCCGGCCGCTGTTCTGCGAGGGGAAGGGGCCGTTCCGCTGGGTGGCCCTGTCCGGCGACCCGGCGGACATCGCCGCCACGGACCGGGCGGTGCTGGAACTCTTCCCCGACAACGAACCGCTCGCCCGCTGGATCCGGCTGGCCGGCGAGCGGGTGGCGTTCCAGGGGCTGCCGGCGCGCATCTGCTGGCTCGGCATGGGCGAACGCGCACAGGCCGGCGCCGTCTTCAACGACATGGTCGCGTCCGGGGACGTGTCGGCGCCGATCGTCATCGGGCGCGATCATCTCGATTGCGGCTCCGTCGCCTCGCCGTACCGCGAGACTGAGGGCATGAAGGACGGTTCCGACGCGATAGCCGACTGGCCGCTGCTGAACGCCCTGGTGGCCACCGCATCGGGCGCCTCCTGGGTGTCGCTGCACCACGGCGGCGGGGTGGGCATCGGGCGGTCGATCCACGCCGGCCAGGTGACGGTCGCCGACGGCACTCCGCTGGCCGCGCAGAAACTCGCGCGGGTGCTCACCAACGACCCGGCGATGGGCGTGCTGCGCCACGTCGACGCGGGCTACCCATCGGCCGGCGACTCCGCGCGGGAGCACGGGCTCTCCGTTCCCATGGGAGAAGACCGGTGACCCCCGAACGCTTCGGCGCCCTGTGGCGCTCGCTCGCCCACGTCGGCCGGGACGCCACCAGCGGCGGCTATCTGCGCTACAGCTTCGGCGACGCGGATCTGCGCTGCCGGGAGTGGTTCACCGAAGAAGCCCTCGACCGGGATCTCTCCGTCGAGACCGACCGCAACGGCAACGTCTGGGCCTGGTGGGGTGACCAGCGCGGCAGCGACGCCGTCGTGACCGGCAGCCACCTCGACTCGGTGCCGCACGGCGGCGCCTACGACGGCCCGTTGGGCGTGGTCAGCGCCCTGCTCGCGATCGACGTGCTGCGCGAACGGGGCCTCAGCGCACCCCATCGTCCGATCGCCGTGGTGGTCTTCGCCGAGGAGGAGGGCGCCCGCTTCGGTGTGCCCTGCCTGGGTTCGCGGCTGATGACCGGCGCGATCGCCCCGGAGCAGGTGCGCACGCTGCGCGACCGGGACCGCATGACGTACGCCGACGGGCTGCTCGCCGCCGACCTGGATCCCGACCGGTTCGGGCCGGACACCGAGCGGCTCGGACGCATCGGCGTGTTCGTCGAGCTGCACGTCGAGCAGGGCAAGGCGCTGGTCGAACTGGACGCCCCGATCGGCGTGGCCGACGCCATCTGGCCGCACGGGCGGTGGCGGATCACGATCGACGGCGCGGGCGACCACGCCGGCACCACCCGCATGTCGGACCGGCGCGACCCGATGCTGACGTTCGCCTACGGGGTGCTGGCGGCCAACAAGGAGGCCCGGCTGGCCGGTGCGCACGCCACGGTGGGGCGGGTCGCCGTGGAGCCGGGTGCCACCAACGCCATCCCGTCGCGGGTCACCGCGTGGCTCGACGCCCGCGCCGCCGATCCGTCCACATTGGACGCCGTCGTGGCGGCGGTCAGCGGCCGCCTCACCGAACGGGCCGGCCGCGACGGCACCACCGTCGAGATCGTCGCCGAGTCGGTGAGCCCGTCGGTGTCGTTCGACCCGGAGCTGCGCGATCGCATCGTGAAGACGCTGGGTGGGCCGCCGGTGCTGCCGACCGGTGCCGGGCACGACGCCGGGGTGCTGTCGGCGCACGTGCCGACCGCGATGCTGTTCGTGCGCAACCCGACGGGCGTGTCGCACGCGCCGGGTGAGCACGCCACCGACGTCGACTGCGCCGCCGGCGTGAACGCCCTCGCCGACGTGCTGGCGGAGCTGGCGTGGCGGTAGCCGACTACTGGTGCGAGCACGCGTGGCTCGACACCGGCCCCGTCGCGGGGGTGCGGGTCTCCGTTGTGGACGGTCGCTTCACGGCTGTCGCTCCCGGGTCTTCCTCCGACGGCCTTCCGCGGCTGCGGGGCGTGAGCCTGCCCGGCTTCGCCAACGCGCACTCGCACGCCTTCCACCGGGCGCTGCGCGGCCGGACCCACGACGGCGCGGGGTCCTTCTGGACCTGGCGGGAACGCATGTACGCGACGGCCGCGGAGTTGGATCCCGACTCGTATCACGCGCTCGCGACCCGGGTGTACCGCGAGATGGCCCGGGCCGGGATCACCTGCGTGGGCGAGTTCCACTACCTGCACCACGCGCCGGGCGGCGTGCGCTACGCCGATCCCAACGCGATGGGGGTCGCGCTGATCGAGGCGGCCCGGGAGGCGGGGATCCGGATCACGTTGCTGGACACCTGCTACCTGACGTCCACAGTGGACGGTGCGCCGTTGGCGGGGGTGCAGGGACGGTTCGGCGACGGCGACGCCTCCGCGTGGGCCGCGCGGGTCTCCCTGCTCTCCGCACCGGCGTTCGCGACGATCGGCGCGGCCGTCCACAGTGTCCGGTCGGTGCCGGCCGGTGAGCTGGCGGTCGTGGCTTCCTGGGCCGCTTCGCGGAACGCGCCGCTGCACGTACACCTCTCCGAGCAGCCCGCCGAGAACGACGCCTGCCTGGCCGTCCACGGATGCACCCCGACGCAGCTCCTGCACCAGCACGGCGTGCTCGGCGAACGCACCACCGCCGTGCACGCCACGCACCTGACGGAGGCCGACATCGCACTCCTCGGCGCCACGCGCACCGGCACCTGCCTGTGCCCCACCACCGAACGCGACCTCGCCGACGGCCTCGGCCCGGCCGGCCCGCTGGCGAGCGCCGGCAGCCCGCTGTGCACCGGCTCCGACTCGCACGCCGTGATCGACCCGTTCGAGGAGGCACGCGGGGTCGAGCTGCACGAACGGCTGCGCACCGGCCGGCGCGGCACGTTCTCCCCCGGTGCTCTCGTAAACGCCGGGACGGTCGCCGGGCACGCGGCGCTCGGCTGGTCCGACGCCGGCCGGATCGCCCCCGGGTACCGCGCGGATCTGGTGGTGACGGCGCTCGACTCCGACCGCACGGACGGGGTGGACCCGGCGCAGGCGGTGTTCGCGGCGACGGCCGCCGACGTGCGTGGGGTCATGGCCGACGGGGTCTGGATCGTGGGCTCATGAGCGCAGCGCACAGCGGCGGAGCGCCCGGCAGTCTGCTTGTCACGGGCATCGGGGAGTTGCTCACCAACGATCCAGATCTCGGCACGCTCACGGATGCGGCGATCCTGCTCGACCGCGGGACCGTCGCGTGGATCGGCCCGGCGTCGCGGGCGCCGGCCGCCGACCGCGCGCTGGACGCCGGCGGCGCGGCCGTCATACCCGGCTTCGTGGACTCGCACGCGCATCTCGTCTTCGCCGGCGACCGCTCGGTGGAGTTCGCGGCGCGGATGGCCGGGGCGCACTACACCGGCGGCGGCATCCGCACGACCGTGGCCGCCACCCGCGCCGCCTCCTCCTCCGCGCTCCGCGCCCGGACCGAGAAGCTGGTGCGTGAGGCGCTCGCCCAGGGCACCACGACGATCGAGATCAAATCCGGGTACGGGCTGACCGTCGAGGACGAGGTGCGCGCGCTGCGGATCGCCGGCGAGTTCACCGCCGAGACGACGTTCCTGGGGGCGCACGTGGTGCCGTCCGATGTGGACGGTGACGAGTACACCGCCCTCGTGTGCGGTGCCATGATGGCCGCGGCCGCCCCGCACGCCCGCTGGGTCGACGTGTTCTGCGAGACGGGCGCGTTCACGCCGGAACAGTCCGAGGCGGTGCTGCGGGCCGGTGTCGCACACGGCCTCGGGGCGCGCATCCACGCCAACCAGTTGGGCCCCGGCCCCGGTGTGCGGCTCGCCGTCGAGCTGGGCGCGGCGAGCGCGGACCACTGCACCCATCTCGGCGATGACGACGTCGACGCACTGTCCACCTCGGACACCGTGGCCACGCTGCTGCCGGGTGCGGAGTTCTCCACCCGTTCGCCGTACCCGGACGGCCGGCGGCTCCTCGACGCCGGTGTGTCCGTGGCGCTCGCGACGGACTGCAATCCCGGGTCGTCGTTCACGACGTCGATGCCGTTCTGCGTGGCGCTGGCGGTGCGCGAGTGCGGGCTCACGCCGACCGAGGCCGTCGTGGCGGCCACCCGCGGCGGGGCGAAGGCGTTGCGGCGCGGCGATGTCGGGCACCTCGGCGTCGGCGCCCGCGCCGATCTCGTCGTGCTCGACGCCCCTTCTCATCTGTACCTGGCCTACCGACCGGGTGTGCCCCTCGTGGGCACGGTCGTGCACAACGGAGAGATCGCATGGAAACGGTGACGGTGACGGCGGCCGGTGTGACGGCCTCGGACGTGGTGGCGGTGGCGCGACACGGCGCCCGCGTGGTGCTGGGCGACGACGCGATCGCCGCCATGCGCGCGAGTCGGTCCATTGTGGACGACATCGAGAAGGACGCCCGTCCCGTGTACGGGGTCTCGACCGGTTTCGGTGCGCTCGCCCAGACGTTCATTCCGCCGGAACGGCGTGCCGAGCTCCAGCACGCCCTGATCCGTTCGCACGCCGCGGGGCTCGGCGCGCCCATGCCGGCCGAGGTCGTGCGGGCGATGATCCTGCTGCGGGTGCGCTCGCTGGCCCTGGGCCACTCCGGCGTTCGTCCCGTCGTGGCGCAGGCGCTCGTCGACCTGCTCAACGCCGGCATCGTCCCCTGGGTGCCGGAACACGGTTCGCTCGGCGCCTCCGGCGACCTCGCTCCGCTGGCGCACTGCGCGCTGACGCTCCTCGGCGAGGGCTGGGTGGTCGACCGGCGCGGCAACGGGCGCCATCCCGCGGGGCCGGCCCTGGCCGCGGCCGGGCTCACGCCGATCGCGCTCTCCTCGAAAGAAGGGCTCGCGCTGATCAACGGCACCGACGGGATGCTGGGCATGCTGCTGCTGGCGATCGCCGACGCCGGGCACCTGTTCCGGATGGCCGACGTGACGGCCGCGCTCGCGATCGAGGCGATGCTCGGCAGCGACCGCCCGTTCATGCCCGAACTGCACACCATCCGGCCGCATCCCGGCCAGGCGGCCTCCGCCGCGAACATCCACCGCCTGCTGCAGCACTCCGGCGTCATGGCCTCGCACAAGAACGACGCGTGTCACGCCGTTCAGGACGCCTACGCCATGCGCTGCGCCCCGCAGGTCGCCGGCGCGGCACGGGACACGCTCGGCTTCGTCACCGACGTCGCCGGTCGCGAGCTCCGGTCCATTGTGGACAATCCCGTGGTCCTGCCGGACGGCCGGGTCGAGTCGACCGGCAACTTCCACGGTGCCCCGCTCGGCTTCGCGGCCGACTATCTGGCGATCGCCGCCGCCGAGGTGGGCGCCATCAGCGAACGCCGCACCGATCGGCTGCTCGACGTGACGCGCAACCGCGGGCTGCCGCCGTTCCTCACGCCGGATCCGGGGGTCAACTCGGGACTGATGATCGCCCAGTACACGGCGGCCGGCATCGTCGCCGAGAACCGTCGCCTCGCGGCACCGGCCAGTGTGGACAGTCTGCCGACGTCGGGCATGCAGGAGGACCACGTCTCGATGGGCTGGGCGGCGACGGTCAAGCTGCGCCGCGTTCTGGACAACCTGGTGAGCCTGCTCGCCGTGGAACTGCTGGCGGGTGCGCGGGGGTTGGCGTTGCGGGCTCCGCTCGTTCCCTCGAAATCGGGTGAGATCGCGATCCGGATGCTCGGGTCGAAGCCGGGGCCCGACGAGTTTCTCGCGCCCGTCGTGGAGGCGGCGCGCGACCTGCTCGCGGGGCCGGCGCTGCGCGCGGAGATCGAGGCGGCGGTGGGGACGCTCAACTGAGCCCGAGGTCGCTGCGGAACCGGTTGTACTCCTCGAACGGCCAGTGCCCGTGGTCCTTCGCGCGGTTGCCGTAGCAGGGATAGTCGCCGGTGAGCGTCCAGCCGAGCGCGGGGTCGTGCGTCCACGCGTAGTCGTCCTCCGGCACGGGCATCAGGAGCCGCTCGGCGAGGCGGGTCGCCTCCGCGCCCGCGAAGACGCCCACCCGCTCGACGGCGGCGGCGATCTCCTTGCGGCGGGCGGCCAACAGCTCACCCTCGTCCGAGCCGTGCCCGACGAAGCTCGCGAGCAGCAGCAGCGTCAGGTCGGGCGTGAGCCCCCCGGGCTGCGGCAGGGCGGCGTAGGCCCGCACCTCTTCCCAGCGCAGGCACCACGGCGCCCAGCGGGCCTGGTCCCAGTGGCCCAGTTCGTGTTCCTGCCCCGCGGCGAGGTAGAGCGTGAACATCCCGGCCTGTACGTCCAGCCGGAGCCGGGTGCCACCGACCGTCGCGAAGTCCAGCCGGAACCCGCCGTGATCTGCTTCGAAGCGCTCCTCGGCCGCCATCAGGTCGAAGTCGTCCGCGTCCTCGTCGAGGGTGTACAGCCGCCAGAAGTCGCGGGTGCGCAGGAGCTCGGAGATCACCCCAGCTTTTGTATCAGGGCGCGGAAAGCCTTCCCTCGATGGCTGATCGCGTCCTTCTCCGCCGGGGACAGCTCCGCGCTGGTGCGGGTCTCCCCCTCGGGCACGAACAGCGGGTCGTAGCCGAACCCGCCGTCGCCGCGCGGCGTGCGGATGAGGCGGCCGCGCATCTCGCCGTGCACCACCTCCTCGGAACCGTCCGGCCGCACCAGCGCCACCGCGCAGACGAACGCCGCACCGAGGTGCTCGTCCGGCACGTCGCCCACCTGGGCGAGCAGCAGCCGGTTGTTGGCCTCGTCGTCGCCGTGCCGGCCCGACCAGCGCGCGCTGAACACGCCCGGCATGCCGTTGAGGGCGTCGACGGCGATGCCCGAGTCGTCGGCGATCGTCGGGATCCCGGTGAACCGCACGCCCTCGCGCGCCTTGAGCAGCGCGTTGTCGGCGAACGTCAGCCCGGTCTCCGGCGCCTCCTCGTACGGCGGCAGGTCGTCGAGCCCCACCACCTCGAACCGGCCCTCGGCGAGGCGCCGCAGTTCGGCGAGCTTCTTCGCGTTGCGGCTGGCGAGCAGGTACCTCATGCGGAGAGTGCCAACTGCTGGATCTTGGCCAGCTCGGCGCAGCCGGCGACCCCCAGGTCGAGCAGGGCGTTGAGCTGCGCGCGGTCGAAGACGTCCTGCTCGCCGGTGCCCTGCACCTCGACGAAGTCGCCGGTGCCGGTGCAGACGACGTTCATGTCGACGTCGGCGACGACGTCCTCCTCGTAGCAGAGGTCCAGCCGCGGCTGCCCGCCGATGACGCCCACGCTGACGGCCGCGACGGAACGGTGCAGCACCTGCTCCGGCCGCCCCGCCAGCTTCTTCTGCGCGGCGATCCAGTGCACGGCGTCGGCGACGGCCACGAACGCGCCGGTGATCGCCGCCGTGCGGGTCCCACCGTCGGCCTGCAGCACGTCGCAGTCGATGACGATGCTGTTCTCGCCGAGCGCCTTGAGGTCCAGACACGTCCGCAGCGAACGCCCGATCAGCCGCGAGATCTCGTGCGTGCGCCCACCGACCTTGCCGCGCACACTCTCCCGGTCGTTACGCGTCGTGGTGGCCCGCGGCAGCATCGAGTACTCGGCGGTCAGCCAACCCAGGCCGGAACCCTTGCGCCAGCGCGGCACCCCCTCGGTGACGCTGGCGGTGCAGAGCACCCGCGTCTGCCCGAACTCCACCAGCACCGAGCCTTCGGGGTGGGTGGTCCAGTTGCGGGTCAGGCTCACCGGGCGGAGCTGGTCCGGGGCGCGGTCATCGGGGCGAGACATACGCCCACCCTATGGCGCCCGGTCACCTCCGCCCGGTGCGGGGGGCTCAGGCGGCCACGATCTCCACGCTGAGCCTCGCGTCGAGCGCCGCCGCCACCCGTTCCAGCACGGTCAGCGTGGGGATCCCGCCGCCGGCCTCCAGGCGGGCGACCGCCGACTGGGTCATGCCGGCCGCTGCCCCGAGCCGGCTCTGGCTCCAGCCGCGCTCCTCCCGCATCCGCCGCACTGTCTGCCCGATCTCGAACGCCATCCGCGCGGCCCCGTACGCGTCGGCCGCACCGGGCTCCGCCAGGCGCCGCTCACGCAGCTCAGACCAGGTCTCCTCGCGCTCCACCACCGTCACCCCTCCTCGACCGTGTGCCGCCGCTCGATACACCGCGCCATCGCCGCCCATGCCCGCCCCACCTCCCGCGCCTCGCGCTGCTGCGTCTTCTTGAACACGGTCAGCAGGACGATCCGCCGCTGCGGTGCGATCCAGTACGTGGCGCGTATCGGCTGCCCGTCGAGGTGGAACCGGCGCTCCCGTAACGCTCCGCATAGCTGCCGCGTGTGCGGCCCGGAGAGCAGGACACCGCGCCGGGCGAGGAGGTCGATGTGGAAGGCGGCCGTTGCGAACGCCGTTGTGGACAGGCTTTCGAGCCATCCGCGCAGCTCAGGCTCAAGCTCCACGCCACCCCAAGTCATAGCGTCGACGCTATGAAGGGGGTACGACAAGATGCTTCCCCAAAGTCATGGCTTCCCCAAGGTCATGCACGCCGAAACGGCGCTCAGCCGCGGCCGACCCGCGGATACCCGGCGCCGTAATAGGGCTCGCAGCGCATGTCGAGCACGTCGTCCGCCGCCAGGTTGGCGACCATGGCGGCGAGCCGCCCACCCGGCACCAGGATCTCCGTGCGCGAGTCCGAGCGGATCACTGTCAGTCGCCACAGCCGTTCGAGGGAGAACTCGACGAACCTCGCCATGGCCGCCCTCCTCAACGCCTCCGGTGACGGTCTAACGCACAACTCGTCCGTGGGGAACGGCCCAGCGGCAGTCACGGTGCGTCATCGTAACGGCAGAGGCGTAGCGAAGTACAACCAGGAATACACGCAGCGTGATCATGGAAAGCCATCGAATCCCGACTACACAGCGTGCGGAGGGTCAAATCGACCGGCCGAGAGCCCGCAATCCGACAGTGGCACCGTGCACAGTCAAGAAGCCCTCGACGGCGGCGGGCCAGCCGTAACGTTCGGCGCGCGCCCGGGCCGCCGCGCGCCGGGCCGCCTCCGGCCGCGCGAGGAGTTCCCGCACGCCGGAGGCGAGATCCGCGCCGTCCGTCGCCACTCCCGCGTCGCCGATCACCTCCGGCAGCGCGCTGGTTCGGTCAACCACCACGGGGGAACCGCTGGCGAGAGCCTCCAACGCGGCAAGCCCGAAGGTCTCGATCGGCCCCGGTGCGAGCACCACGTCGGCCGTTGCCAGCAGGGCCGCGACGTGGTGCCGGTCCGGGATGAAGCGCTCGAAGCGCACCGGCAGGTCGCCGGCGTCGCGTTCGAGCCGGTCCCGCAGCGGTCCGTCACCCGCAACCACGAGCACCGCCGGCACGCCCTCGGCCCGCAGCGCGCGCAGCGCCTCGATCGACCGGTCCGGCCGCTTCTCCGACGACAGCCGTCCACAGTGGACCAGCAGCACCGTGTCCGGTGATGCGTAGCGCAGCCGCAGGTCGGGATCGCGCCGCCGCGGATGGAACACCTCCAGGTCGACCCCGAGCGGCACGCGCACGAGGTTCTCCGCGCCGAGCCGCGCGAACTCCCGCCCGGCCCACGCCGTCGTGCACAGCACGGTGTCGTAGGAGGCGGCGGAGCGGGCGTTCAGCGGGTCGGCGAGGCGGCTCATCCCGATCGCGCCGAGCAGTCCCGCCAGGCTCTCGTGCGAGACCATCACCGACGGGATGGCGCGTTCGCGCGCCCACCGGCCGGTCCAGCGCAGCGTGAACCGGTCCGAGACCTCCAGCCGGTCGGGTGCCAGTTCTTCCAGGAGCCGGCGGACCGGCCGCTTGCGCAGCAGCACCCGGTATCCCCCGGTGAACGGCACCACCGGCCCCGGCAGCGTGATCACCCGCCCCTGCGCGGAGACCTCGTCGGTGTACGAGTCGCCGGGGACGATCAGCACGGTGTCGTGACCCGCGGCCGTGTAGCCCTCGCCGAGTTCGCGCAGCGCGGTGCGGAGCCCCCCGGAGCGCGCCGTCACGAAGTTGGCCAGCCGCACAATCCTCATGTGCCGGCCCGCTCAGTGTGCGCCTCAGTGTGCGCCGATGCCGTCATGCGGCACCGAGCGTCATGCTGCGCTGGATGGCGCGGTAGTGGCCGATCAGTTCGTCGCCGACCGCCGACCACGTGCGCCCCGCCACCACGGCCCGGGCCGCGAGGCCCATGCGCTGGCGCAGCTCCGTGTCGCGCACCAGCGTCGCCACCGCGTCCGTGAGCGCGTCACCGTCGTCCGGCGGCACCAGGAAGCCGGTCGTCCCGTGGTCGATCAGGTCGATCGGGCCGCCGGCCGCCGGGGCCACCACGGGCAGCCCGCTCGCCTGCGCCTCCTGCACCGTCTGGCCGAACGTCTCGAACGGCCCCGGCGTCACGAACACGTCCAGGCTCGCGTAGATGCGCGCGAGCTGGTCACCCTTGCGCACGCCCAGGAAGTTCCCCTCGGGAACGGCCTTGTGGATCGCGGCGGCCGCGGGGCCGTCGCCCACGATGATCACGCGGACGCCGGGCATCCGCGCCACCGGCGCGAGCAGCTCGACCCGCTTCTCCACGGCGAGCCGCCCGACGTAGCCGACCAGGACCTCGCCGTTCGGCGCGAGCGCGCGGCGCAGGTCAGCGTCGCGGTGCGCCGGGTCGAAGCGCACGGCGTCGACCCCACGCCGCCACAGCCATACGCGCTCGATGCCGTGGCTGTGCAGGGCCGTCGCGGACGCGGTCGAGGGCGCGAGCGTCCGGTCCGCGCCGTTGTGGATGTGCCGCAGCCAGCGCCAGGCCGCCGCCGCGCTCCAGCCGAAGCCGGGGTACAGCTTGGCGTACGCGGGAACGTCGGTCTGGTACACGGCCACCGTCGGCAGGCCGAGCTCCCGGGCCGCACGGGCACCGGGGCCGCCGAGGAAGAACGGGCTCGCCAGGTGCACCACGTCGGGCCGGTGCGCCGTCAGGGCCGCGGCGATGCGGCGACTCGGCAGCCCCAACCGGAATCGCCCGTAGCCGGGCATCGGCACCGACGGCACGCGGACGACCGGGTACGGCAGCGCACCCGTGACCGCCCGCATGCCGGCCGCCGGTGCCGGCGCGATGACCAGCGGCTCGTGCCCCCGGGCGTGGAGATGATCAGCCGCCCGCAGCACGGAGCCGGCGACCCCGTTGACGTCGGGAGGGAACGATTCGGTAATGATCGCTACCCGCATGGGGACACGATGCGGGCGGTCGCGGAGCATCACGCGACCATTGATGAACGTGGCGGCGAACGCCGGGCAACACCTCAGATGGTGCTCAGACGGCGAAGCGCTGCCCGGGTCGCACGATCTCGATCGGGCCGGTGTACGACGAGGCGGCCGCGTCGGAGGTCATGAACTCGCTCCCCCACGCGTCCACCAGGTGGGTGAGCAGCAGCCGCCCGACACCGGCCTTGGTCGCGAACTCCCCCGCCTCCCGGCCGGTCAGGTGCAGGTCCGGCGGGTTGTCGGCGTCGTCGAGATAGCTCGCCTCGCACAGGAACACGTCCGCCCCGCGGGCCAGCCGCACGATCGCGTCGCACGGGGCCGTGTCGGAGGAGTACGCGAGCGTGCGGTCCTGGTACTCCACGCGCAGCCCGTACGTCTCCACCGGGTGGT
Source organism: Virgisporangium aliadipatigenens (assembly GCF_016863615.1). Lineage (GTDB taxonomy): Bacteria > Actinomycetota > Actinomycetes > Mycobacteriales > Micromonosporaceae > Virgisporangium > Virgisporangium aliadipatigenens. The sequence goes on from NZ_BOPF01000065.1 coordinate 25,302, forward strand.
TCATCCGCTCCGCGCTGACCGAGAACGGCCCGATCTCGAACGTGCCCACCTTCAACTCGTGGAACGTGTACACGTCGTCGAGCGGGTCGTCGCCGGGGCCGCTGTAGGCGGTGGAGAGCCGTTCGCGGGCGCCCTCCGGGGCGTAGAGCGGCACCGGCGGCAGCACGCCGTCCGGGTTGTACCGCCGCGCGACCACGTACGAACAGGCGTCGAAGATGTGGTCGGCGTGCAGGTGGGTCAGCACGATCGCGTCGATGGCGTACAGGCCGGCGAAGCGCTGCAACGGCGACAGCGCGCCGGTCCCGAAGTCGATCAGCAGCCGGAAGCCGTCAGCGTCGACCAGATAACACGAGCAGGCCGAGTCCGGCCCCGGGAAGCTGCCGGCGCAGCCAAGAACGGTGAGCCTCAACGCTGCCCCCTCGGCCCCGACATCCCATCGACACCCACAAGGCCCTCCCTGTTCACGATCCCGCCGCCACCTGGGCAAGTGTGCTCACGTTAGCCGCAGCAGGCCCGAGAAAGCGTGCCGCAAGTCGGCCAAAGGGTGCCGCATCCCCGGTTGCCAAGAACGCGTGTTGCGGCTCCGTAGCGGTATCGGGGCGCAGGAGGTCACGCTCGGTCAAAATCCGGTAGACCTCCTTCGCTGTCTCGTCGGCGCTCGACACGAGCGTCACGCCGTCACCCATGGTCAGCCCCAGCAGACCCGCGAGCAGCGGGTAGTGGGTGCAGCCGAGGACCAACGTGTCGACCCGGGCGCGCTGCAGCGGCTCGAGATAGGACTGCGCGAGGCCGAGCAGCGCCCGCCCCGAGGTGATGCCCCGCTCGACGAACTCCACGAACTGCGGGCACGCCGCGCTCGTCACCCGCACCTGCGGGGCGGCGGCGAACGCGTCCTCGTAGGCGCGGCTCGTCACGGTGGCCTGCGTGCCGATGACGCCGACGCGACCGTTGCGGGTGGCGGCGACGGCCCGCCGCACGGCCGGGCGGATCACCTCCACGACCGGCACGGAGTAGCGCTCCCGGGCGTCGTGGAGGCAGGCGGCGGCAGCACTGTTGCAGGCGATCACCAATAACTTGACACCTCGTTCGACAAGATGATCGAGGCAGTCCAGGGCGTAACGCCGAACGTCCGCGATGGGCTTGGGCCCGTACGGGACGTGCGCGGTGTCCCCCACGTAGATCACCCGTTCGTGGGGCAGCTGGTCGAGGATGGCACGCGCCACCGTGAGCCCGCCGACTCCCGAATCGAAGATGCCGATCGGCGCGTCCGTCACGGGCGCAGCTTACGTCGTCACGCCCCGCCTGCAGGAACGGTCACATGAACAGAGTCATGAACGTGACACGCAACCCTCGGGTACAGCTACCGGTCGCCGACAAACCGTGACGACGGGTCGATTTGTCCGTTGCACAGGGTGAAGACGGTTGAACGCGGAGGTCCCCCATGGCTACGGAAGTGCGGCTCCCCAGTGCACGGATCCGGCGGGCACCCGTGCGCCGCCCCGGAAAGCCGCGCAAGTACACGAAGGCGTGGTTCAAGCGGGAGATGTGGAAGCGGTTCCGGCTGCCCGGCATCGACGACCCCGCCCCCGAACAGCGCCGGCTCGCCGCCGTCTGCGTGTGGGCGGCGACCCTCGGCTTCGGCGGCGCGATCCTGGTGCTGCGGCTGCTGTTCAGCCTCTTCTACGCGACCGACGGCTGGTACGAGCCGACCGTCTTCCTCATCGGCGTCGTGGGGGTCTTCTCGACGGTGGGCGCGTTCGCCAGCATCCACCGCGAACGGCTCCCGTGGATGCTGCTGATCGTCGGCACGATGTGCCTCGTGAGCGGCTACTGGATCAGCTCGGTGGGCTGAGCCGGCTACGCCCAGAGCTGGCCCTCGAGGGCGTTCTCGGCGTCGGCGAGGGTGCCGCCGTAGGCGCCGGTCGACAGGTACTTCCAGCCGCCGTCGGCGACCAGGAACGCCACGTCGGCCGGCTTGCCCTGCTTCACCGCCTCGTGCGCGACGGCCAGCGCGGCGTGCAGCACGGCGCCGGTGGAGAAGCCGACGAACAGCCCCTCCACGTCGACGAGCTGCCGCGTCCGCAGCACCGCATCCTGTGTACCGACCGAGAACCGCCGGGTCAGCACGCTCGCGTCGTACAGCTCCGGCACGTAGCCCTCGTCGAGGTTGCGCAGCCCGTAGACCAGTTCGCCGTAGCGGGGCTCGGCGGCGACGATCTGCACGCCCTCGACCTTCTCCCGCAGGTACCGCCCGACGCCCATGAGCGTGCCGGTGGTGCCGAGCCCGGCGACGAAGTGGGTCAGGGTGGGCAGGTCGCGCAGCAGTTCGGGACCGGTGGTCTCGTAGTGCGCGCGGGCGTTGGCCTCGTTGCCGTACTGGTACATGAGCACCCAGTCCGGATGTTCGGCCGCGATCTCCTTGGCGACGGCGACGGCCTTGTTGGAGCCGCCCTGCGCCGGCGAGAAGATGATCTCCGCGCCGTACATGCGCAGGAGGGTGACGCGCTCGCTGGAGACGTTCTCCGGCATCACGCAGACCAGGCGATAGCCGCGCAGCTTCGCGACCATCGCCAGCCCGATACCCGTGTTGCCGCTGGTCGGCTCCAGGATGGTGTCACCCGGGCGGAGCCGACCCTCGGCTTCGGCGGCGCGCACCATCCACAGCGCGACCCGGTCCTTCACGCTGCCGGTCGGGTTGCGGTCCTCCAGCTTCGCCCACAGCCGGACCTCCGGCGAGGGCGAAAGGCGGGGCAACCCGATCAGCGGCGTGTTGCCGGTGGCGTCGAGCAGCGAGTCGTAGCGCGCCACGGGACTCAGCGCCCGCTGAGCGCCGCCGCGGCGGCGAACGCGAAAGCCCCTCCCGCGACGGCCGGGAGGATGGTCACCGAGTCGCCGTCGTCGAGCTTGGCGTCGAGCGCGCCGAGGAACCGCACGTCCTCGTCGTTGACGTACACGTTGACGAAGCGGTGCAGGGCGCCTTCCTTGGTGATCAGCCGCTCCCGGAAGCCCGGGAACTGCCGGTCCAGGTCGGTCAGCAGGTCGGCAAGCGTGTCACCGGCGCCGGTGACGGCCTTCGCGCCGCCGGTGTAGGAGCGCAGGATGGTGGGGACGCGGACGTCGATAGCCATGGCGATAGCAACCTTTCGAGAGTTCGAGGAATCAGAGCGACGACGGACAGGGACGCGACGGATCAATTACCGGCGCGACACTCGTAGTCGACGGTCGTCGGGCTCTGCCCGAACAGGTATTTCTGGACGGCGTCCTCGCTCGCGTTGACGACCCGCACCGGCTCCTCGGTCACGACGCCGTCCAGGATCCGGAACGACCGCACCTCCGTGACCTCCGGATCGGCGGTGGACACCAGCAGGTAGTGCGCTCCCGGCTCCTGTGCAAGGGAGATGTCGGTGCGCGACGGGTACGCCTCGGTCGCCGTGTGCGAGTGGTAGATCACCACCGGCTCCTCGTCCCGGTCGTCCATCTCCCGCCAGACCCTGAAGTGCTCCATCGAGTCGAAGTGGTAGAAGGTCATCGACCGGGCCGAGTTTTCCATCGGCACCAGTCGGGACGGGACGTCGCTGCCCTCCGCACCGGCGACGATGCCGCATGCCTCGTCCGGGTGGTCCCGGCGGGCATGGGCGACGATCCCCTCCAGGATCGCGGCGTCGATGGTCAGCACGCCCACAAATCTACCCTGCCGAACGGGGCACCTCGACGGTGAGCACCCTCACCGTCCCAGATGTCGAGTGGACCTCAGTAGCCCACCAGCGCCTCGACCAGCGAGACCTGGAGCAGCGTCAGAAATCCGTACACCGACAGCTGCTGCACCCGCGCCGAACCGGGGTCCCGCGCCACGGCCGCGTCGATCTCCGCCTCGAGGTCGGTGTCGTCGCGCACGTCGAGGCGCATCCCGAGGGCCAGCCGGGCGTCGGTCAGCGCGCGCAGCCAGCTCTCGGCCTGCTCCTCGTCGAGGCGCACCACGCCACCGCCCTCCGGCAGGGTGCCGAGGACGGTGCCGGCCTGTTCGAGCTTGGCGGCCTTGAGGTCGTCGTCGGTGTAGCGACGCAGGTCGGCCGAGGTCTCGGCGTCGTCCGGATACACGTCCGGGAAGAGCCGGGCCATCACCGGGTCGGAGAGGTCGTGCCCCTCGGAGAGCAGGTCGACGACCTGGGTCAGGACCTCCTGCAGCACCTGGGTCTCCACGGCGTCCAGCCGCGCGACGCATCCGGTACCGCGACGTGCGAAAACAGTCATGCTCTGCTCCCCGCGCAAGCGGACGGGCCGGCGCCCATGGCGCCGTCTTCCCTCGTCACTCCGGTCGCTGCGCTTCCTGCGCTCCTCAGTCCAGACGGCGCCGCGCCGTCCCGCCGCGCGCTCATATCGTGCTCCCCGCGCAAGCGGCGTTCCGCCGCGCGCTCATGACTTGTCCACTGTGGCCCAGAGGCCGTAGGCGTGCAGGCGGCTGGCGTCGTGCTCCATGCGCTCCCGCGCGCCGCTGGAGACGATCGCCCGACCCTTGTGATGAACGTCGAGCATCAGCTTCTCGGCCTTCTCCTTGCTGTAGCCGAAGAGCTTCTGGAAGACCCAGGTCACATAGTTCATGAGGTTGACCGGGTCGTTGTGGACGACGGTGACCCACGGCGTGTCGGGAGCCGTGGCCTCGTCGACCTCTGGGGTCTCGACCGGGGTGACCTGTGGCGCCGCCATAACCACATATGGTGCCACCGAAACGCCGCCGGCATCAGGCCAGGAGCACCCCGTGATCGATCGCGTCGGCCGCGAGCGCCTCGATCGCCTCCCGGAGCAGCGCGAACCGCTCCGCGACCGCGCGGTCCAGCTCGCGTTCGAGGGACTGGACGGCCTGTCGGAGCCAGCGGCGGCCCTCCGCCTTGTCCGGCACGCCGCGGTAGCGCCACATGAGGTGGCAGTTGCCCGAGACGGCGACGCCGATCGGCGGCAGCAGCGCCGACCCCGCGATCCCCGTGCAGGACAGCGCGTGTCCGCAGCCGGCCACGGCGGCCACCCCGGCGGTGGCGGTCACCAGCAGGGTGCGGTCGTCGAGGTCGACCTGCCGGCGCACCGCGGTGGCCACCCGGGCCAGCACGTGGTCGGCGAGCGGGCCGTCGACGACGTGTTCGAAGACGGCGCGCACTCCGGCCCGGGCGGCGCGGTCGAGCGCCTCGCTGGTGCGCAGGGAGAGCGCGTGCAGTTCGATGTCGAGCACCGCCGGTAGCGCGGCCGGGTCACCGCCGCAGCGGGACTCCAGGGCGACGAGGTCGGCGGCGAGGCGCTGCCGAACGGCGTCGGCGCGCACCTTCAGGTCCCGGTCGAGCGCGGTGCGCCAGCGCACGTCGTCGTCGGTGACGGAGACCGCGCCGACCGCAAGGGTGCGGGCGGGGTCGTCGTCGGCCCGGGCCAGCACCTCCTCGGCGGTCCGGCGGCTCCAGCCGGTGAGCAGGTCGCGCAGCCCGGTCAGGTCGGCGGCGCGCATCCAGGTCGCCCCGGCGAGGGCCGGCACCTGGCGGGTCAGGACGGCGCGGTCGTCGTCGCCGGCGTCGCGCAGGTCGACCATCACCAGGCGGGGCGTGACCGCGACGGCGGCGGCGAGTTCCTCGCGCTGGTTCGGGGCGAGCGGGACTCCGGCGTCGAGCAGGTACAGCAGGCCGTCGGTGTGGGCCACCGCGTCGCGCAGCACCTCGGTGCCGGCGGTAGTGGCGGCCGTCGCGGGGGCCACGACCAGGTGGGCGAACGCCAACAGGGGCACATCGCGGGTCAGCACCACCCGCCGGGGTGGTCGGGTCGGCGGACCGGCAGGTCCTTCGGCGGTCAGTTCGCGGGGCTCGCGGTGTCCGGGGACCCACGCCTGACCCCCCGTCGGCCCGTGGCGCAGCGACACGTAAGCGCTCGCCGAGTGGCCGGGCACCGGCTCCCCGAGCAGTTCGTCGACGAACTCGCGCGGCTCCGTACCGGCGATGACGACCACGGGTGGAACTGGGGGCGGAGCGGGCACCTCGTCACCTCCGGCACCGGGGTCCGCGGTGGTGGGGTGCACCGGGTCCGACTCGTCCGCCCGTTCCGTTGTCCGAGGGCGGGGTAGCGCTGACGTCCACGCCATGGGGGTCAACTCGCCTTCTCCCGACGACCGGGCGGTACGCTACGTGAACGGCCACCTACTCTGACAGCCCACGCGGTACTCAGTAATATCACGGACATTACTCAATCCGGTACTCACGCGGGCGCGCAGAGTGACGGCGATGACTATATGCTCCGCCCGTGCCCCCATGGACCTTTGTAGGACGAGAGTCCGAATTACACCGGTTGACCACCACGGTCGCCGGTGAGACCGACCGGGGCGTGCTGTTCGGGGGCGGCGCCGGAGTCGGCAAGAGCAGGCTGCTGCGCGAGGGTGTGGCCCGGCTCGATCCGGAACGCCACTGGGTGGTCACCGCGAACGCCACCGCCGCGACGACGGGCTTTCCGCTCGGGGCGTTCGCGACGGCGCTGCCGGCCGAGTCACCGCCGCGGGTCACCGGTGCGGGGCTGCTGCGCTGGGCCGCGGACGTGCTGTACCGGCAGGCCGGAAGCCGTTCGCTGGTGCTGGCGGTCGATGACGCGCACCTGCTGGACCCGCTGTCGGCGGCGCTCGTGCACCAGCTCGCACGCGCGGGGCCGGCGACCCTCATCGGGACGTTGCGGACCGGCGTCGACGTTCCCGAGGCGGTTCGGGCGCTGTGGGTGGACGACCTGGTGACCCGGATCGAGCTCGACCCGTTGACCGGCGCCGACACCGAACGACTCCTCCGCGCCGCCTGCGACGGACCCGTCGACACCGCCTCGGCGGCCCGCCTGTGGGAACTCTCCCTGGGCAACGCCCACCTGCTCCGGGAGCTGATCCAGGCGGCCCGCGACGGCTCCGCACTCGTGCGCCGCTACGGCATCTGGCACTGGACCGGCGCGCTGCCGCTGTCCCCCACGCTCGCCGACGCGGTCGACCACCGCATGGGCCGGATCACCGCTCCCGTGCGCGAGGTCCTCGAACTGGTCGCGTTCGCCGCACCGGTCGGACTGTCCCTGCTGGTGAAGGCCACCGACGGCGCCGCCGTGGAGCTGGCGGAGGAACGCGGCCTGATCCGGGTCGGCCCCGACGACCGGCGCACCGTCGTCACGCTGGCTCATCCGCTGTTCGGCGCGGTGGTGCGCCAGCGCTGCCCGCTGACCCGGGTGCGGCGGCTGCTCGCCGACCTGGCGCACCTGATCGAGTCGACCGGTGCGCGGCGGCACGACGACCTGCTGCGGGTCGCGCTGTGGCGGCTGGACAGCGACACCGCCCGCGATCCGGGGCAGCTGCTGCGGGCCTGCCGGCAGGCGTTCGGCCGGTTCGAGATCGCGCAGGCGACGCGGCTGGGACGGGCGGCGGTCGCGGCCGGGGGTGGGTTCGACGCGGCGGAGCTGCTGGCGGCGCTGCTCGCGCTCGACGACCGGGCCGCCGAGGCGGTGCGGGTGCTCGACGCCGTCGCCGACGAGCTGACCGGCGACCGGCAGCGCACGCGCTGGCGCTGCGCCCGGGCGGCCGCGGCGTTCTGGGGGCTGGGCGACGCCCGGGCGGTCGAGCTGCTCTCGACGACCTCCGCGCGGCGTTCCACCGTCGCGGCGGGCGACCCGACCGACGGCGGGGAGCCGTTCGAGCCGGTCTCGCCGCGCAATCTCGCACCGGTGAAGGCGGTCGAGGCGTCGATGCGGCTGCATCTCGGCGAGCCGGCGCAGGCCGGACGGCTGGCGCGGGAGGTGTTGGCCGATTCGGCCGCCGGGCCGGAGCACCGGGCCGTGGCGACCGCGACGCTGGCGCACATGGAGGCCGCCTCGGGCGATCCGGCGTCCGCGCGGGCGCGGTTGGACGCGCTGGGCCAGGGGTGCCTGACCGCGCCGCACGTCCGCCTCGCCGTCGAGGCCGCGCGCGGTGCCGCGCTGGTGATCGACGGCAGCCCGGGCGCCGTGGACGACTTTCTCTCCGCCGGCTTCGCGCGGGTCGCCCGGGAGCGCGACTTCCGGCTCGGGGGCGGCCTGCTGACCGTTCTCCAGGCGCAGGCGGCCCGGCTCCGCGGTGACCTCGCCGTCGCGTCGAGGCTCGCCTCCCAGGCCGCGGGGGAACTGTCGGACGGGCACGGGTTCGCCGTTCTGGCCCATGCCGAGCGGGCGCACGCGGCGGCGCTGATGGGCGACGCCGACCTCGCCACCGAGGCGATGGCCGACTGCGACCGGCTGCGCCGGGACACCGCGCGGCTGCTGCACCCCTGGGTCGAGCAGGCGCGCGCCTGGACGCACGTGGCCGCCGGCAACCGGCGGGAGGCGCTGGCCACGCTCGACCGGCTGGCGGCCCGGATGCGCGCGGACGGGCTGGCCGGGCACGAGACGACCGTCCTGCTCGACCTGGCGCGGCTCGGCTCCCCGGCACCCGAACGCGCCCGGCGGCTCGCCGCCACCGTCACCGCCACGGCGGCGCCGGCCGTGTTCCGCTACGTGGCGGCCGTGGCCGCCGGCGACGGGGCGGCGCTGCGCGGGGCGGCGGAGGCGTTCGCCGCGCTGGGGCTGCACCTGTACGCGGCCGAGGCGGCGGCCGGCGCGGTGACGGTGCTGCGGCGGCTGCGCGCCAAGGAGGCGCCCGAGGCGGCGCTGCGGCTGGCCGGTTCGTTGGCCCGCTGCCCGGACGCCCGCACGCCGGCGCTGGAGATCGAGCATCCCACGCTCACCCATCGGGAACGCCAGATCGCCCGGCTGGCCGCGGCCGGCGTGGCGAGCAAGGCGATCGCCGAGCAGCTGTACCTGTCGGCGCGCACGGTCGACAACCATCTGATGCGGGTGTACGCGAAGCTGGGCGTCGACGGCCGTCACCGCCTGGCGGCGGCGTTACGCGCACTGCCCCCCGAGGAGTAAGAGCCGCCCTGCCGGTGGCAATTCGGGGATCTACGCTCGGATCCGTGACGACGCAGACCTCGGTGGCACTGTGCACCGACCACTACGAGTTGACCATGCTCTCGGCCGCCCTGCGCGACGGCTCCGCCGACCGGCGGTGCGTGTTCGAGGTGTTCGCGCGGCGGCTGCCGACCGGCCGCCGGTACGGGGTGGTCGCGGGCACCGCACGGATCATCGACGCGGTGGCCGACTTCCGGTTCCCCGCCGACGATCTCGCCTTCCTGCGGGAGAACGGCGTGGTCAACGACGAGACGGCGCAGTGGCTCGCGGACTACCGGTTCAGCGGCGACATCGACGGCTACGCCGAGGGTGAGCTGTTCTTCCCGGGGTCGCCGATCCTCACGGTCAGCGGGACGTTCGCCGAGTGCGTGGTGCTGGAGACGTTCATCCTGAGCGTGCTGAACCACGACTGCGCGATCGCGGCCGGCGCGGCCCGGATGGTGACGGCGGCCCGGGGCCGGCGGTTGATCGAGATGGGCTCGCGGCGCACGCACGAGGAGGCGGCGGTGGCGGCCGCGCGCTCGGCGTACCTGGCCGGCTTCTCCTCGACCTCCAACCTGGCGGCCGGCCGGCGCTACGGCATCCCCACGGCCGGCACGGCCGCCCACGCCTTCACGCTGCTGCACGACGACGAGCCGGCGGCGTTCGCCGCGCAGGTGGCGGTGCTCGGCAAGGGCACGACGCTGCTGGTGGACACCTACGACATCAGCGCCGGCATCCGGCACGCGGTCGAGGTGGCCGGCCCGGCGCTGGGCGCGATCAGGATCGACTCCGGCGACCTGTCCGTGCTCGCCGGCCAGTCGCGGGAACTGCTCGACTCGCTCGGCGCCACCGAAACGAAGATCATCGTCTCGGGCGACCTGGACGAGTACGCGATCGCCGCCCTCGCGGCCGAACCGGTGGACGCCTACGGCGCCGGCACGGCCGTGGTGGTCGGCTCCGGCGCGCCGACGGCGGGGCTGGTGTACAAGCTGGTCGAGGTGGCGGGCCGGCCGGTGGTGAAGCGTTCGGAGAACAAGGCGACGGTCGGCGGGCGCAAGACGGCGGTGCGGCGGCACAAGCCCACCGGGACGGCCGTGGAGGAGGTCATCGGCGCCGGGTGCGTTCCCGAGGCGAAGCCGGGCGACCGGGCGTTGCAGATCCCCATGGTGCGCGGCGGGGCGGTGGTCGAGGGGCTGCCCACGCTTGCGGACGCGCGTGCGCTGCTGCGGCAGAATCTGATCTCTATCCCGTGGGAGGGCCTGAAGTTGTCGGCGGGCGACCCGGCCGTCCCGGTGACCACGATTGCTGGGGAGTGCTGAGATGGCGCGTGCGCTGATCCTGGTCGACGTGCAGAACGACTTCTGCGAGGGCGGTTCCCTCCCGGTCAACGGCGGGGCGCAGGTGGCCGCGGCCCTGTCCGAACTGCTGGCCGGCGACGGCCCGTGGGACCACGTGGTGGCGACGAAGGACTACCACGTCGACCCCGGCGCCCACTTCTCCGCATCGCCCGACTTCGTCGACTCGTGGCCGACCCACTGCGTGGTGGGCACGGCGGGTTCGGACTTCCACCCGGCCCTGGCGACGGAGCGCGTGGAGGCGGTGTTTCACAAGGGCGCGCACGCGGCGGCGTACTCCGGCTTCGAGGGGCAGGCCGACGGCACGGGTCTCGCGGAGTGGCTGCGGCAGCGCGACGTGACCGCGGTCGACGTCGTGGGCATCGCCACGGACCACTGCGTGCGCGCCACCGCGCTGGACGCCGCGCGGGAGGGGTTCGACACGACGGTGCTGCTCGACCACACGGCCGGCGTCGCGGCGCCGACGGTCGAGACCGCGCTGACGCAGCTGCGCGAGGCCGGGGTGCGCCTGGAGGGTCAGCCCATCGTGCGCTGAGCGCAAGGTCCGTCCGGTGAATCAGCGATCCCGCAGGTGTGCCTCACTGCACCTGCGGGATCGACGCCGGAGAAAGCCGAGCTGTCTGGAGGGGTGTCCTACGCGGGCTGGACGAGTGCGTCCGTGGTGCCGCGTTGGACGGGGGTGCGCCGGGCGGCTACCACGCCGGCAGGGGCGGGGACGCCGAGCACCTCGGACACCCCGAGCACCGCGAAAAGGCGGGCGATGAACGGATTGACGTGGCGAAGCGTCATCTGCACGCCACAGTCGGAACAGATCCGGCGGGCCACGACGAGCGTGCCGACGCCGGTCGAATCCAGGAAGGAGACCTGGGCCAGATCAACGACGAGAAGTCCGGCCTGGCCGCTGCTGAGCAGCTGCGAGACGGCTTCGCGGAACTGCTGCGCGGTGGCGTAGTCCACCTCGCCGCGCAAGGCGAGAACAAAGGTGCGTTCGCCTTGCGTGCCTGTCTGAATCGACAAACTCACTGCGTCGCTCCTGAGGAAACGTTCACCGGGGGCGGTGACGCCGAGAAGTCAGAGTATCGGACCGGATGGGCTACCGCTACCCCCAAGTTGGACTGAGAGTAGTTACGCCGATAGCCATGTGTCACCTTCCGGAAACAGAAATGCCGCCCTCGTAACGAAGGCGGCATTTATGTCCGTGCGGGCTGTAACTAACCCGCGCTACTGGGAGTGTTCTCCTCGTAACGGGCCCCGCCGTCCGACTCACTTGACAGCGGCTTGGCGCCACCCTCCGGCGGGTTCTGCAGCGAGTGCCCCGGGGCGTGCTCGGGGAACTTCGCGTCAAACGCCGGCCGCTCCGAACGGATCCGCGGCATGCGGTCGAAGTTGCGCAGCGGCGGCGGGCACGAGGTGGCCCACTCCAGCGACATGCCGTGGCCCCACGGGTCGTCGACCTCGACCACGCGACCGGCCTTGTACGACTTGTAGACGTTCCAGATGAACGGGAGCGTCGAGGCGCCGAGGATGAACGCGCCCACGGTCGAGATCATGTTGAACGTGGTGAAGCCGTCGGCCACCTGGTAATCGGCGTACCGGCGCGGGAAGCCGATGTTGCCGAGCCAGTGCTGGATCAGGAACGTCGTGTGGAACCCGATCATCGTGAGCCAGAAGTGAATCTTGGCGAGCCGCTCGTCGAGCATCCGGCCGGTGAACTTCGGGAACCAGAAGTACACGCCGCTGAAGACGGCGAACACGATGGTGCCGAAGAGCACGTAGTGGAAGTGCGCCACGACGAAGTAGCTGTCGGAGACGTGGAAGTCGATCGGCGGGCTGGCGAGCAGCACGCCCGACAGGCCACCGAAGAGGAACGTCACCAGGAAGCCGATCGCGAAGAGCATCGGCGACTCGAAC
>NZ_BOPF01000066.1 GCF_016863615.1 Virgisporangium aliadipatigenens
AACATTCCCTGGCTCCGGTAGGGCGGCGGCCGGTGGTGAACACCGGCTAGATTTGGACATACGAAGGCCCCCGGCGATGCGAGCGCCGGGGGCCTTTACGTAGTGGATTACCGGTAGCTGCGGCGACCACGCCCACCGATGCCGGCCACCAGGGCCACACCGACGGCGGCGAGCAGGACCTGCACCAGCAGCTCCATCCAGTCGATGCCGTTGGTCTCGGTCGCGATGCCGAGCGCGCGGGCCACAACGGTGCCGAGCAGCGCCGCGACAACACCGATGACCATGGTGAGCCAGATGGGCATGTTCTGGCGGCCCGGCACCACGAGGCGGCCGAGCGCACCGACGATCAGACCCACGATCAGCGCCGTGATGATGCCGAACAGAGTGAGTTCCACGTCCTTTTCCTCCCTAGCCGGGGGTGAGTTTTCGGTACGACGTGTTATTGCCCGGCACCGGGACGGATCAAACGTGGGCTCTCACCTCATTAATCGCGGCGTCCATCGAGGCGAACGCCAGCGGCGGCACCTCGGCCAGCGCGACCCAGCGCAATTCGCTCGCCTCGGCCGGATCCGCACGCGGCTGACCTGCACTGATATGGGCGGCCCAGAAACAGTCCAGGACCGGCAGAAGCTCCCCCTGAAAGGGGTACGTCGCGATGAACATGCCCACGAAACGATCCAGCGCGATGTCGACGCCCAGTTCCTCGCGGGCCTCCCGGACGGCGGCGTCGGCCGGCGCCTCCCAGCCGTCGCAGAAGCCTCCGGGCAGCGCCCACCGGCCGGCCTCCGGGTCCCGGGCGCGGCGCAGGAGCAGCACCCGGTCGCCGTCGAGGATGATCGACAGGCCGGTGGGGCGCGGGTTGACGAACTGGGCGTAGCCGCACGCCGGGCAGGTCACCGGCGGTGGGCCCGGCAGCGCCGCCGCGCATGCCGGGCAGTAGCGCGGCACTCCTACTTCTTGCCCTTGGTGTCGGCGGGGGCGTCGGAGGTCGACAGCGCGGCGATGAAGGCCTCCTGCGGCACCTCCACCCGGCCGACCATCTTCATCCGCTTCTTGCCTTCCTTCTGCTTCTCGATGAGCTTGCGCTTGCGCGTGATGTCACCGCCGTAGCACTTCGCGAGAACGTCCTTGCGGATCGCCCGGATCGTCTCGCGCGCGATGATGCGGCTGCCGATCGCCGCCTGGATCGGCACCTCGAACTGCTGCCGCGGGATGAGCCCACGCAGTTTGGCCGCGATCGTGACGCCGTAGTTGTACGCCTTCTCCTTGTGCACGATCGCGCTGAACGCGTCCACCGCCTCGCCGTGCAGGAGGATGTCCACCTTCACCAGGTCGGACTCCTGCTCGCCGGTCGGCTCGTAGTCCAGCGACGCGTAGCCCTTGGTGCGGCTCTTCAACTGGTCGAAGAAGTCATAGATGATCTCGGCGAGCGGCAGCGTGTAGCGCAGTTCGACCCGGTCGGAGGAGAGGTAGTCCATGCCCTTGAGCTGGCCGCGCCGGCCCTGGCACAGCTCCATCACCGCACCGACGTAGTCGTTGGGCGTGAGCACGGTCGCCCGGACCACCGGCTCGTAGACCTTGGCGATCTTGCCGGTCGGGTACTCGCTCGGGTTGGTGACCGTCGCCTCCGAGCCGTCCTCCAGCTCCACGCGGTACACCACGTTGGGCGCGGTGGAGATGAGGTCGAGGTTGAACTCCCGCTCGAGGCGTTCCCGGATGATCTCCAAGTGAAGGAGCCCGAGGAACCCGCAGCGGAACCCGAACCCGAGCGCGGCCGAGGTCTCGGGCTCGTAGTTGAGGGCCGCGTCGTTGAGCTTGAGCTTGTCGAGCGCGTCGCGCAGCAGCGGGTACTCGGAACCGTCGATCGGGTACAGCCCGGAGTACACCATCGGCTTCGGGTCCTTGTACCCGCCGAGGGACTCGGCCGCCGGCCGGGAGTTGATCGTGACGGTGTCACCGACCCGGGACTGGCGCACGTCCTTCACGCCGGTGATCAGGTAGCCGACCTCGCCGACGCCCAGGCCGGTCCCCTTGACCGGCTCGGGCGAGATGACGCCGATCTCCAGCAGTTCGTGGACGGCGCCGGTGGACATCATCTTGATCCGCTCGCGGGCCTCGATCTTCCCGTCGATGACCCGGATGTAGGTGACGACGCCCCGGTACACGTCGTACACGGAGTCGAAGATCATCGCGCGGGCCGGCGCGCCGGCGTCACCCACCGGCGGCGAGAACTGCCGCACGATCTCGTCGAGCAGGTGCGGCACGCCCTCGCCGGTCTTGCCGGAGACCTTGAGGCAGTCCTCCGGCTCGCAGCCGATCAGGTGCGCCAGCTCCTCGGCGTACTTCTCCGGCTGGGCGGCCGGCAGGTCGATCTTGTTGAGCACCGGGATGATGTGGAGGTCGTTCTCCAGTGCCAGGTACAGGTTGGCCAGCGTCTGCGCCTCGATCCCCTGCGCGGCGTCGACCAGCAGCACCGCGCCCTCGCAGGCGGCCAGGCTGCGGGAGACCTCGTAGGTGAAGTCGACGTGCCCCGGAGTGTCGATCATGTTCAGCACGAACGGCTCGCCGGCCCGCTCGCCCTCGCGGACCTGCCAGGGCATCCGCACGGCCTGACTCTTGATCGTGATGCCGCGTTCGCGCTCGATGTCCATCCGGTCCAGGTACTGGGCGCGCATCTGACGGGCGTCCACCACCTCCGTGAGCTGCAGCATCCGGTCCGCCAACGTCGACTTGCCGTGGTCGATGTGGGCGATGATGCAGAAGTTGCGGATGCGCTCCGGTGCGGTGGCGCCGGGGTGGCTGCCGGGATCGAGCGTCGGTGGCACAGCGTTCCGTTCGGTCGGGAACAAAATTCGGATTGGCGCGCACGCCGTCTCCATGGTCCCATGCCGACATGACCGAGCCCTCACCCCCGCCTCGACAGGTGCGGGCCGTCTTCGACGACACCTCGATCATCGTGTACCAGGCGTACCCGCCGGAGATCGCCGACGCCGCGCTCGCCGCCGGCACGCTCGTGCCGCCGTTCAAGCGGGAGCGGATGACGTGGATCAAGCCGTCGTTCCGCTGGATGATGTACCGCTGCGGCTACGCCACCAAGCCGGGCCAGACCCGGGTGCTCGCGATCCGGATGAGCCGGGACGGGTTCGAGTGGGCGTTGGCCAATGCCGCGCTGAGCCACTACGACCGGCGCGTGTACCCGTCGGCCGAGCTGTGGTCCCGGGTACGCGACAGCAGTCCCGTGCGGGTGCAGTGGGATCCGGAGCGTTCGCTGCGGATGGGGCCGCTGGACCACCGTTCGATCCAGGTGGGGCTGAGCGGCGAGGCGGTCGACCGCTACGTCGACGAGTGGATCACGGAGATCGTGGACATCACCAACTTCGTCCACGAGATCGGCGGCCTGGTGCGGGGCGCACACCCCGACATCGTCGAGGCCGCGAGGCGCCTACCGCCGGAGCGTCCCTATCCCCTTCCGGGGGCGGTCGCGGCCCGGGTCGGCGCGTCCTAGCTCTTCTCCTGTGGGGCGCACCGGTCCGGTTCCGACTCCGGCACGGTGCGATGCCCGCACGACGAGTTGCGTCACCTCCAGATCGGCTCGCCCTGCTTACATCCGGGTTCGGGTCAGATCCGAGCACGGCGATCGATGCGGCCGAAAGCGATACGCCCGGACACCACCTCTGACCTGCGTGAAGGCGTGAAAGCTTTCAGTCACCGGACGTCCCGGTTGCGCGTGGGAGCGATTCCATGCCACGCTTCCGATCCCTGGCACATCTCGGGTTCCACGGTCGCCGCGGAGTATTTCCGACACCCCGGCCGCGACCACTTTCCGATCACCCCTTCGCATCGCGCGGCCACCCCCTGAACCGTGCCGCCGGTGCGAGAGATGTCGCGAGGAGCGCATCCGCATGAGACTCATCCCCCGCGTACGTTGGGCGCGCCGACGCCGCGGTCTGGCCGCCGCGGCGGCGGTGGCCCTCGTCGCCACCGGCACCGTGGCCGCAGTCGCCACGAGCGCCAGTGCGGCCGCCGGCTGTTCGGTCACGTACACCGCCAACTCGTGGCCGACCGGCTTCACCGCCAACCTCAAGATCACGAACCTGGGCGACGCGCTGTCGAGCTGGACGCTGAAGTTCTCCTACGCCGGCAACCAGCAGGTGACCCAGTCCTGGGGCAGCAGGTACCAGCAGTCGGGTCAGAACGTCACGCTCACCAACGAGACGTACAACGGCAGCATCCCGACCAACGGTTCGGTGACGCCGGGCTTCAACGGCTCCTACTCGGGCACCAACGTCGACCCGACGTCGTTCACGCTGAACGGCGTCACCTGCAACGGCGGGGTCATCCCGACCGGTGGCCCGTCGAGCCCGGGCTCCAGCCCCTCGTCGGCCCGCCCGTCGAGCGCCGCACCGTCATCGGCCCGCCCCTCGTCGGCCGGCCCGTCGGTCACCACCTCACCGCCGCCGGTCGGCAGCCGGGTGAACAACCCGTACGAGGGCGCCACCGGCTACGTGAACCCGGAGTGGAAGGCGAAGGCCGAGTCGGTCTCCGGCGGCAACCGCGTCTCCAACAACCCGACCGGCGTGTGGCTGGACCGCATCGCCGCCATCGAGGGAACCGACGACAGCTCCTCGAACGGCTCGATGGGTCTGCGTGACCACCTCGACGCCGCCGTGGCGCAGGGCGCCGGCTACGCGCAGTTCGTCATCTACAACCTGCCCGGCCGCGACTGCTCGGCGCTCGCCTCCAACGGTGAGCTGAAGCCGGGCGAGCTCAACCGATACAAGGCCGAGTACATCGACCCGATCGCGTCGATCATGAGCGACACGAAGTACCGCAACCTGCGGATCATCGCGATCATCGAGATCGACTCGCTGCCGAACCTGGTGACGAACACCAACCTCGCCACCTGCGCCACGATGAAGTCCAACGGCGAGTACGTCAACGGTGTCGCGTACGCCCTGCAGAAGCTCGGTGCGATCCCGAACGTCTACAACTACATCGACGCCGGCCACCACGGCTGGCTGGGCTGGGACAGCAACTTCGGCCCATCGGCCGAGCTGTTCGCGTCCACCGCCCGCCAGGCCGGGTTCAACAACGTGCACGGCTTCATCACCAACACGGCGAACTACTCCGCGCTGGTCGAGCCGTACGTGAAGATCACCGACACGGTGAACGGCACCTCCGTCCGCCAGGCGAAGTGGATCGACTGGAACTTCTACGTCGACGAGCAGTCCTTCGCCCAGGCGTACCGGACCAAGCTGGTGTCGCTCGGCTTCGACGCCAACATCGGCATGCTGATCGACACGTCCCGTAACGGCTGGGGCGGTTCGGCCCGTCCGGCGGGCCCCGGCCCGACGACGAGCGTGGACAACTACGTCAACGGTGGCCGCGTCGACCGGCGCATCCACGCCGGCAACTGGTGCAACCAGAGCGGTGCGGGCCTCGGCGAGCGGCCGCGGGCCAACCCGGCCAGCGGCATCGACGCCTACGTGTGGATCAAGCCCCCGGGTGAGTCGGACGGCTCCAGCAAGGAGATCCCGAACAACGAGGGCAAGGGCTTCGACCGGATGTGTGACCCGACCTACGGCGGCAACGACCGTAACGGCAACAACCCGACCGGTGCCCTGGACGGCGCGCCGATCTCCGGTGCGTGGTTCCCGGCGCAGTTCGCGCAGCTCATGCAGAACGCCTACCCGGCGCTCTAGGTGACAAAGGAGCGGCGCCGGTCCTGACGGGCCGGCGCCGCTTCGTATGTGGTGGTTAGAGAAGTCCCCCGTCGTCGTGCAGCCAGTCGATGAACCCGCCCGCGACGGCGGCGGCACAGTCGACCAGCTCGCGCAGCAGCGCGTCGTGCACACCGGCTCCCAGCGGCACCTGGAGCTCGGCGTAGATGGGTAGCTGGCCGCGGTCGGTGGGGTCACCGACGTAGGCCTTGCAGAACCGGCGGGTGTGGTTCCACTCGTTGACAACACGGTAGGCGCGGTCCGCCCAGTCGGGCGGCACCGTCGCGTGTGGACGGACCCGGATCACCAGGATCTCGTCGGTCGGGCCTTCCAGCGTGAACAGCACGGCGTGCCGTTCCCACAGCGCCAGCAGGCTGCCGCCACCGTCGGTCAGAAATCGGATGTCGACCGCGTCGAGCGCCTCGCCGAGCCGCTCCATCGTGACCGGTGCGACCCGTGCTTCTTCCTCCGTCGTCGGCGTGACGTCTTCCAACGGTGTGGCGGTCACCGTGGCGACACCCGCCGAATTCTCCGGTGTCGTGTCGGCATTACCGGCACGCCAGGAAAACCATGGCATAGCACGCGCTCCCTGCTTAAGAGCATCTCCCCAGTCGAACCCATCTCATCGGTCTGTATCTATCCGATAACCGACCGTGGGCTCGACGCACGACGGTACCCGTTCGGGGGACCGATGGCAGCCCCCCAAATCCCCCGTCTGAGTGATCGGATGATAGGCACCTCAGCCGTTGGGTTGATAGGGGGCTACCTGCAGGTAGAGGGTTTCCCCGACGGGCAGGTACCAGCAGCTACCGTGCGTGGCGGCCAGGCCGGTCCATCGCGCGGCCCGACGCACGGCGACCGGGTCGTCACCCAGGAAGCCCATCCGCACGAGCCCCTGCACCTGACGCTGCGGTACGTCGAAGCGTTCGCCGGCGTGATCGATCACGAACGGCACGTGGTCGAGCATCGCGTCGCGGATGCGCCGCGTGCCGACCGCGCGCCCGCCGACCCCCTCGGCGATCGCGTCGCGCACCACCTTGGCGGCCGCGTCGACCACCCTGCGCACCTCGGCGGCGGGCAACTCCTCGACCTGCGCGCCCGCGTGCGGAGGCAGCGGCCACCGCCACTGCGCGTCGACGGCGGCCGGCAGCCGGTCACCGCCCGACCGCACCACGTCAAAAAGATCCTTCGCGCGAACGGTCACGTCGCGCACCACCCCGGCCCGCACCTCGCGGGTCACGAGGACACCGAAGGGCAACCGCGCCCAGAGCTGCACGACGCCGCCCGCGGGACGCAGCCGGACCACGGCCGTCCCGTCCAGCCGCAGCAGATGCGCCAGGAACGCCCCGGCGTCGCGCCCGATCAGTCCCGCCACGGCTCCAGGAACTCCCGTTCGGCGTCGGTGAGGCGGCGTGGACGGCCGCCCGTGAGGTCGTACGGCACACAGGTCGTCCGCGCCCGGCTGGCGACGGCCTCCCCGTCGAACAGCTCGTATGCGACGGTGAACCGGCTGGCCCGGATCTCCTCGATCCAGAGTTCTACCCGCACGCCGTCGGTGTAGTCGACCGGTCGCAGATAGTCCACTTCATGGCGTGAGATCACGATCCCGCGACTGAACGATTTCACCCCGGCCTTGCCTGCTTCCACGAACATCAGCGCGACCCGGGCCTCCTCGTACAGCGTGAGGAACCGGGCGTTGTTGACGTGCCCGTACGCGTCCAGGTCGGACCAGCGCAGCGGACAGTGATACAGGTAGCGAGACACCGTGAAAGGCTAGTCCGATCGGCTGACTGATTGGCCATGGGAGTGACGGACATCCGGTCGAAACCGGCTCACGTACGATTCGACGCTATGACTGGCCCCGCGCTGACATTGAGCGTCGTCATCCCGATGTACAACGAGGAGGACGTCGTCGGACTACTGGCGGCGCGGCTACGCCCCGTTCTGGACGCGCTACCGGACGCTTACGAGGTCGTGGCCGTCGACGACGGCAGCACGGACGCCACGGCGGCGATCCTGAGCGGCATCGCCCGGGACTGGCCGCAGCTGCGGATCCTGCGCCTGCGCGGCAACAGCGGACACCAGGCGGCGCTGCTCGCCGGCCTGTTCAGCTGCCGGGGCGCGTACGCCGTCAGCATCGACGCCGACCTGCAGGACCCGCCGGAGAAGATCCCGGAGATGCTGGCCCTCGCCGTCGACAAGGGACTCGACGTCGTCTACGGCGCGCGGGACGACCGCAGCACCGACACGGCGTTCAAGCGGCTCACCGCCGGGCTGTACTACCGGATGATGCGCAGGGTCGTCGGGCGCCGCATGCCCAACCACGCCGGCGACTTCCGGCTGCTCAGCCGCGCCACGATCGAGGCGCTGCGCGCGCTGCCCGAGCGCCAGCCCGTGCTGCGCATGATCATCCCGTGGCTCGGCTTCCCGAGCGGCGAGGTCACCTACGCGCGGGAGGCCCGGGCCGCCGGCAGCACGAAGTACCCGCTGCGCAAGATGTTCCTGCTCGCGACCGACAGCATCACCAGCTTCTCGGCCGCGCCGCTGCGCATCGCGACCTGGCTCGGCGTCGGCGGGGTGGTGCTCTGTTCGGTGCTCGCCGTCATCGCCATCGCGGCGCACTTCGGCGGGGCCACGGTCTCCGGCTGGACGTCGCTGTACATCGCCGTGCTGTTCCTCGGCGCCGTTCAGCTGCTCTGCCTCGGGCTGCTCGGCGAGTACATCGGCCGCATCTTCGTCACCGTGCAGGGGCGTCCCATGTACTTCATCGGCTACGACTCGCTCAACGCCGGCCAGCCGATGACCCCGGAGCAGACCCTCGCGGCCGAGCCGGCGCTGGTTCCGGCGCAACGCGTGCCGATGGCCCAGCAGACCCGATGAGCACGGCGCTCGTCGACGCGCCCACGACGGGAGGACCGGCCGTCGCGGGCGCGCGTTCGCCGCTGCGCTGGGCGCCGCTGGCCGTCACGCTGCTCTTCACCGCCGGGGCGCTGATCGCCACGGGCACACCCGTCCTCGACATCCTCAAGTACGCGCTGTACACGCTCGGGGCCGTTCTGGTGCCGGGGACGCTGGTGTACCGCGCCGTCCGGCCGACCGTGCACTCGCTCGTCGACGACCTGGCGATGGGCATCGCCGTCGGCCTCGTGCTGGAGATCGCCGGCTGGGCCGTCTTCGTCGGCCTCGGTGTGCCGGGGCTGCTGTGGCTGTGGCCGCTGGCCGTCGTGGTGCCGTTCGTGGCGGTGCCGCGGCTGCGCCGGCACTGGTGGGTGCGCGGGTACACGCCGGTGCCGATCGGCTGGGCCTGGGTCGTCGCCGCGGCGGCCGTGTTCTTCGTCGGCTATCTCGCGTTGGCGTTCCTCCGAGTGAATCCGATACTGCCGGCGGGCGAGGACGACCGGCAGTACCTGGACCTGGCGTATCAGCTGTCGTTGGCCGGGGAAGCGGCCCACCGCTTCCCGCCGGACCTCCCGCAGGTGTCGGGGGAACCCCTCACCTACCACTGGTTCGGCCACATGCACATGGCCGTCGTGGGCCTGATCGGGCACATCGACCTGACCGTGGTCTCGCTGCGCCTCGCCGTCCCCGGGCTGTCGCTCGCCTCGGTGCTGCTGACCGCCGTCATCGGCTGGCGGGTCAGCGGGAAGCCGTACGCCGGCGCCGCCGCCGCGGTCCTCATGTGGGTCATCGGCGAGGTCAGCTTCAGCAACCCGCTGACCCAGCCGTTCGGCACGCAGGTGCGCTTCGCCGTGTGGCACGGGATGTCGCTGACCTACTCCTGGGTGTTCCTGCTGGCGCTGATCGGTGTCGTCGCCGTCCTCCTCGAACGCGCCCGCGCCACCGGCCTGTACGTCCTGGCGTTCCTGTTCATGCTGGCGTCCACCGGGGCCAAGGCGTCGTCCCTGCCGGTGGCGCTCGCCGCGCTGGGCATGGTGTGGCTCGCCCTGCTGGTGGCGAAGCGGCGCATCCCCTGGCCGGTCACCGTGCTGATCGCGCTCGGCCTGGCGGCACAGCTGATCGCGACGGCCGTGCTGTTCCGGTTCCGCACCTACGGCCTCGCCCTGGACCCGCTGTCCAACCTCGCCGTCTTCTGGGACGGGCCGGCCGACCGTCCACTGTGGAAACACCTGCTGATCGTCGGCGGCGTGGTCCTCGGCTTCCTGGTGAACATGCAGATCCGGGGCCTGGCCGCCGGGCCGCTGCTGACCCGGAAGCCGCGGGAGTGGGAGCCGGTCGTGTGGTTCCTGCTCGGCGGCGCGCTCGCCGGGCCGGCGCTGTACCTGGCGTTCAGCACGGTCAACGCGCAGTACTTCGCGCGGGCCGGCTTCACGTTCCTGGTGCTGGCGGCCGGGTGGGGCTACGCGATCGCGCTGGAGAACGCCCGCCTCACCCGGCGGGCGTTGGTGGCGCTCGCGTCGGGCTCGGCTCTTCTCGCGCTGGCCCTGCTCGCGGCGCAGGTCCGCTTCGCGTCGCCGGACCAGGGCACGCATCCGTACTCCCCGGTGCTGCCGATCCTGAAGTGGTCGGCCGGGCTCGCGCTGATCGGGGCGCTCGGTGCCGGTGCGTGGTTCGTCGGGCGGCGGTTCGCGCCGGCGCTGCGCGGCAGGGGCGTGCTGGTGGCGCTGACGTTCGTCATGCTGGCCGGTGCGCACCACCTGCCGATGGACGTGTACCAGACGCTCAAGGCGCCGCAGGGCGGGCCGTACTTCACCGCCCCGCTGCCGCGTTCCCGGGTGGACGCCGCGCGCTGGGTGCGGGCGCACAGCGATCCCGGGGACATCGTCGCCACCAACGCGCACTGCCTGTACCCGCCCGCCGCCGGGCAGGACGTGTCGAACTGCGACGCGCGCGTCTTCTGGCTCAGCGGCTACGCCGGGCGTTCGGTGCTCGTCGAGGGCTGGGGCTTCGCGCCGCGCCCCACCGGGCCGTACGGGGAGTTCTGGGATCTGGAACGGTTGCGCGCCAACGACGCGGCGTTCCTCTCCCCCACGGCGGACGGGCTGCGCGACCTGCGCACCCGCTACAAGGTGCGGTACCTGGTGGTCGACCGGCGCAGCGGCACCGAGTCGCCGACGCTGGCATCACTGGCCGACAAGCGCTACGACAACGGCCAGCTGGCGGTGTACGAAATCCGCCGCTGACCCCTGAGGGCCAGCGGCGGATCGCGGAGATCAGTCCCGGGTCAGCCGGCGGTGCGTCACCCGGTGCGGCCGGGCCGCCTCGGCACCCAGCCGCTCGATCTTGTTCTTCTCGTAGGCCTCGAAGTTGCCCTCGAACCAGAACCACTTGGCCGGGTTCTCCTCGTCGCCCTCCCACGCGAGCATGTGCGTGGCCACCCGGTCCAGGAACATCCGGTCGTGGGAGATGACCACGGCGCAGCCGGGGAACTCCAGCAGCGCGTTCTCCAGGCTGGAGAGCGTCTCGACGTCGAGGTCGTTGGTGGGCTCGTCGAGCAGCACCACGTTGCCGCCCTGCTTGAGGGTCAGCGCGAGGTTGAGCCGGTTGCGCTCACCGCCGGAGAGCACCTTCACCGGCTTCTGCTGGTCCGGCCCCTTGAAGCCGAACGCCGCCACGTACGCGCGGGACGGCATCTCGACCTTGCCGACCATCAGGTGGTCCAGCCCGTCGGAGACGACCTCCCAGACGGTCTGCGGCCCGTCGAGGCCGGCGCGGTTCTGGTCCACGTAGGACAGTTGCACCGTGTCGCCGACGCGCACCGAGCCGCTGTCCGCCTTCTCCAGGCCGACGATCGTCTTGAAGAGCGTGGTCTTGCCGACGCCGTTGGGGCCGATGACGCCGACGATGCCGTTGCGCGGCAGCGAGAACGACAGCCCGTCGATGAGGGTCCGGTCGTCGAAGCCCTTCTGCAGGTTCTCCACCTCGATCACCAGGTTGCCCAGGCGCGGGCCCGGCGGGATCTGGATCTCCTCGAAGTCGAGCTTGCGGGTCTTCTCCGCCTCGGCGGCCATCTCCTCGTAGCGCTCCAGACGCGCCTTCGACTTGGACTGGCGGCCCTTCGTGTTGGAGCGCACCCACTGCAACTCGTCCTCGAGGCGCTTCTTCAGCTTGGTGTCCTTGCGCCCCTGCATCTGCAGGCGGGCCGCCTTCTTCTCCAGGTACGTGGAGTAGTTGCCCTCGTACGGGTAGGTGCGGCCGCGGTCGAGCTCGAGGATCCAGGAGGCGACGTTGTCCAGGAAGTACCGGTCGTGCGTGATGGCGATGACGGTGCCCGGGTAGGCGGCCAGGTGCTGCTCCAGCCACAGCACGCTCTCGGCGTCGAGGTGGTTGGTGGGCTCGTCGAGCAGCAGCAGGTCGGGCTGCTGCAGCAGCAGCTTGCAGAGCGCGACGCGGCGCTTCTCACCACCGGAGAGCGGCCCGACGAGGGCGTCCGCCGGCGGGCAGCGCAGCGCGTCCATCGCCTGCTCCAGCTTGGAGTCGATGTCCCACGCGTCCGCGTGCTCCAACTCCTCCTGGAGCTTGCCCATCTCCTCCATCAGCTCGTCGGTGTACTCGACCGCCATCTCCTCGGCGATCGCGTTGAACCGGTTGAGCTTCGCCTTGGTCTCCGCGACGGCGTCCTCGATGTTCGCAAGGACGGTGCGGGACTCGTCGAGCTTGGGCTCCTGGGCGACCATGCCCACGGTGTAGCCCGGCATGAGGCGCGCCTCGCCGTTGCTCACCTGGTCCTCGCCCGCCATGATGCGCAGCAGGCTGGACTTACCGGCGCCGTTGGGGCCGACAACGCCGATCTTCACGCCGGGCAGGAAGGACAGGGTCACGTTGTCCAGGACGACCTTGTCGCCGTGCGCCTTGCGCGCCTTCTCAAGCGTGTAGATGTACTGCGCCACCGTGTTGCGCCCCTTCGGGGAAGTTGAACGAGAGACGGGCCACCCGGAATTGTCCCAGGTGGCCCGCCGCGGCCCAAATCGGCCCGTGACCTGCGATCAGTCTCCCCAGCGGTCGATGGCGCGCTCGTTGGAGTCGTCCCTGCCGTTGATCGTGATCCGCAGGTAGTCGTGCCCGACGTAGTACTTCGTCGTCGCGCCGTCGTTGCCGACGTTGGTGGCCACGTAGGCGTCGCCGTCCCTCGTCACGTCGGAGAGGCAGATCGAGTCGTTCGACATGGCGGCGGTGAACGGCTTGCCGCGCCGGTGGCCCTGGTAGAAGAGCTTGTTGTCGGGCGACTTGCAGATCCAGGCCTCGGACTTGTCGGTCACGATCGACCGGACCGCGATCAGGTTGGCGATGCCGGTGGCGTCCCTGGTCTGCTTCGGGCACTGGTCCTTGACGGCGGCCGGATAGCCACCGCCGGAGCTGCCGCCGCCCGGGGCCTTCGAGGCGCCGGCCGTGGCCTGCGGCGGAGCGGACGACGCGGCGTCGAATGGCGGCGCTCCCGTGTTGCTGTCGCCCGCGCCTTTGCTCTTGGCGAGGATCACGCCGACCGAGGCGCCCAACACCGTGAGAAACACCAACGCGAGCACCACCACGAAGGTCGTCGACCGGCCACCCGGCCGGTCCGCGGTCGCGTCCAGCTCTGACATATTCGCTCCCGACGTGTGTGAACCCGGCGAGTCTGGCATTACCGTCGGAGCACCTCCAACGACCCCCACCGATCACGGCACGATTCTGGGACGACCCCGCAAGCGTGTCCGCACCCCGACAGGCGCTAGGTAGCGTGTTGCTGTCGCACAGCGCTGACGCCGGAAGGAAGCCCCGGGGCACGTCCCACGGGGTGGAAGGGATCTGACAGAGGTGGCTGGAAGCAGTTCGTTCGTCGTCGTCGCCAACCGACTCCCCGTCGACCAGGTCAACACCCCGGAGGGACCGACCTACCGCCGCAGCCCGGGCGGACTGGTCACCGCACTGCAGCCCGTGCTCGCCCAGCACAAGGGCACCTGGATCGGGTGGACCGGGGCCACCACGAAGCATGAGGATCGGGCGCCGGAGGCGTTCGAGCTGGACGGGATGGAGCTGTATCCGGTCCCGCTGTCCCCCTCGGAGATGGAACGCTACTACGAGGGCTTCTCCAACTCGAGCCTGTGGCCGCTCTACCACGACGCGGTCGAACAGCCCGTGTACAAGCGGCGCTGGTGGGAGGAGTACCGGCGGGTCAACCAGCGGTTCGCCGACGCCACCGCGAAGGTCGCCGCGCAGAACGCGACCGTCTGGGTGCAGGACTACCAGCTGCAACTGGTTCCGGCGATGCTCCGCGAGCAGCGGCCCGACCTGCGGATCGGCTTCTTCCTGCACATCCCGTTCCCGCCGGTGGAGCTGTTCAACCAGTTGCCGCGCCGGGCGGAGGTACTCAAGGGGCTGCTCGGGGCCGACCTCGTCGGGTTCCAGCGGCCACTCGGCGCGCACAACTTCCTCCAGCTCACGCGGCACGTGCTGGGCCTTCGGCCGCGCGGCGACAGCGTCGAACTGCCGGACGGGCGCACCGTCGTCGCGGGGGCGTTCCCGATCTCCATCGACTTCGCGGAGATGCAGAACCTGGCCCAGAACCCGGAGGTGATCCAGCGTTCCGAGGAGATCCGCTCGGAGCTGGGCAATCCGCGTTCGGTCATCCTCGGGGTGGACCGGCTGGACTACACCAAGGGCATCGAGCGGCGCCTGAAGATCTTCCGGGAGCTGCTGACCGAGAAGCGCCTGACCGCCCCCGAGGTGGTGATGGTGCAGGTCGCCACGCCCAGCCGGGAACGGATCGAGCAGTACCAGTCACTGCGGGTGAAAGTCGAGCGCGAGGTCGGTCGGATCAACGGGGAGTACGGCCGGGTGGGGCAGGCCGCCGTGCACTATCTGCACCAGTCGTACAGTCGCACCGAACTGGCCGCGTTGTACCGTGCTGCGGACGTCATGATGGTCACCCCCCTCCGGGACGGGATGAACCTCGTGGCGAAGGAGTACGTCGCAGCACGCGTGGACAATGCGGGGGCGTTGGTGCTGAGTGAGTTCGCGGGTGCCGCGGCCGAGCTGCGGCAGGCGTTCCTGTGCAACCCGCACGACCTTGACGGCGTTAAGGAGTCGTTGATGCGCGCCGTCACCATCGATCCGACAGACGCGGCGCGGCGTATGCGTACGATGCGCCGGCACCTCCGAACCCACGACGTTCAGGCGTGGGCGGAATCCTTCCTGACCGCTCTTGACCGAACAGGCCGAACGGCATGACCGAACCCACCGCCGACCGCCCGGCGAATTCCGACCGACCCGCTGTCCCGACCGGCCTCGCGCCGGTGAGCGGCGCCGGCCTTTCCGAGGTCCCCCTTCCCCCGCCCGACGCGCTGGACCCCTCACTGCGCGCCGCGCTGGCGAAGGTGGCCCGGGTCCCGTGGCTGCTCATCGCCTGCGACTACGACGGGACCCTCGCACCGATCGTGGAGGACCCCACCAAGGCCGCCCCGCTGCCCGAGGCGGTGGCCGCGATCCGTGCGCTGGCGGCACTTCCGCAGACGGCCGTCGCCGTCATCTCCGGGCGTGCGCTGCGCGATCTCGCGGCGCTGTCCCGCCTGCCCAGCGAGGTGTACCTCGTGGGCAGTCACGGCTCCGAGTTCGACGTCGGCTTCGTCGACGCCCTGCCGGCCGACCGGCTCCGGCTGCGCGCCGAACTCTATGACGTTCTCCAGGAAATCGTGCGGGACCAGCCCGGGATCAAGCTGGAGGTGAAGCCGGCCAGCGTGGCGGTCCACACCCGAAACGCCGCCCGCGACGTGGCGGAGCGGGTCGTCGAAGCGGTTCGGAGCGGACCGGCTTCGTGGGCGGACATCCAGGTGACCCACGGCAAGGAGGTCGTCGAACTCTCGGTGATCACCACGCACAAGGGCACCGCGCTGGACACGCTGCGCACCCAGCTGTCGGCCAGCGCCGTCGTGTTCACCGGCGACGACGTCACCGACGAGAACGCCTTCGCTCACCTGCACGGCCCCGACGTGGGCGTGAAGGTCGGCCCGGGCGAGACCGCGGCGCAGTATCGGGTGGACGACCCGATGGACTCGGCGCGGATGCTCGCGCTGCTGCTGCAGACCCGGCGCAAGTGGCTCTTCGGCGAGCGCGCCGTCCCGATCGAGCGACACTCGATGCTCGCCAACGGGCGCACCGTGGCGCTGCTGACGCCCGACGCCCGGGTGAGCTGGCTGTGCCACCCGCGTCCGGACTCGGCGGCGCTCTTCGCCGACCTGCTCGGTGGCGCGCCGGCCGGTCACTTCACGATCGCGCCGGAGCGCGGCGGGCTGCCGCTCGGCCAGCGTTACCGGCCGCGCACGATGACGATCGAGACCCGCTGGTCCGGCCTCACGGTCACCGACTTCCTCGACCACACGCCCGTCGCCGGCGCCAACGGCGACCCGGGCAACGCGCTCGTGCGGGTCCTCTCCGGGACCGGCCGGGCGGTGGTCGAGTTCGCGCCGCGGCCGGAGTTCGGGCAGGTGGCGATCAGGCTCCAGCCGCTCGGCGACGGCCTGGTGGTGCTCGGTTCGGCCGAGCCGATGGCGCTCTACTCCCCGGGTGTGGAGTGGGACATCATCGACGACGGCGGGACCGACTCGGCGCGCGCGGTCGTCGACCTGGCCGCCCTGGGCGGGTCTCTTCCGTTGGAACTGCGGCTGGGCACCGGAAGCACCGAGCCGCACACGCTCGACGCCGCCCAGCGGCAGGCCGCCACGGAGAACTCCTGGAACGACTGGGCCAATTCGCTCAAGCTGCCCGGCACGGCCCGCGACGCCGTGCTGCGCAGCGCGCTCACGCTGCGCGGCCTGTGGTACGAGCCGTCGGGCGGCTTCATGGCGGCGGCCACCACGTCGCTGCCGGAGGAACTGGGCGGCATCCGCAACTGGGACTACCGCTACTGCTGGCCCCGCGACGCCGCGCTGACCGGGCGGGCGCTGGTCGACCTCGGGTCGTTCGAGGAGGCGGAGGCGCTGCTGGCGTGGATGCTCCGGGTCGTCGAGCACACCGGCGGCCACCCCGAACGCCTCCACCCGCTGTACAACCTCGACGGCACCGAGCTGGGTCCGGAGGCGGTCATCGAGACGCTGCCGGGCTACGCCGGTTCGCGGCCGGTGCGCGTCGGGAACGCCGCCAACCGGCAGGTGCAGCTGGACGTGTTCGGCCCGGTGGCGGACCTGATCTTCGCCCTCGGCGAGGTGCGGGAGCCGGCCGCGGCCGACATCGAGCTGATGGAGAACATGGTCGAGGCCGTGGCGCGCCGCTGGCACGAGCCCGACCACGGGCTGTGGGAGGCCCGCCGGCCGCCCCGGCACTACGTGTACTCCAAGGTGATGTGCTGGCTGACGGTCGACCGGGCGATCCGGCTGTTCGAGCGGCGGACCCGCGAGGTGCCGGCCGAGTGGCTGACGCTGCGCGACACCATCGCCGACAACGTCCTGACCCACGGGTGGAGCGAGGAGGCCGGGGCGTACTCGGTCGCCTACGACGAACCGGAGCCGGACGCGGCGGCGCTGTGGATCGGCCTGTCCGGGCTGCTGCCGGAGGACGACCCGCGGTTCCTGGCGACGGTGCTCAAGGTCGAGGCCGACCTGCGCAGCGGGCCGACGGTGTACCGGTACCGCTGGGACGACGGCCTGCCGGGTCGCGAGGGCGGCTTCCACCTGTGCACGAGCTGGCTGATCGAGGCCTACCTGCGCACCGGCCGCCGAGCCGACGCGGAGGAGCTGTTCGAGCAGATGCTCGCGTGCGCGGGTCCGACGGGGCTGCTGCCCGAGGAGTACGACCCGGAGACGGAGCGCGGACTGGGCAACCACCCGCAGGCGTACTCGCACCTGGGCTTGGTCCGCTGCGCCCTTCTTTTGGAACAAAGAGCCATTTAGGGCCTTTTTGCCACGGTCCGTCGTGGGTGCAGACCGCTGCTCCCGCGGCGGACCGCTCCGCTTCCCGGCAGGGCAGCTGCGCGCCCTGCCGGGAAGACTCCGCTGCCAGATCCGGGGGTGGCCTCAGACGCGGGTCGCCGCGAGCACGCCGACCACGTCGCCGATCACCACCACCGCCGGCGGTTTCACCTGTGCGGCGGCCTCGGCCACCGTTGCCAGCGTGGCGTGCGTGACGTGTTGGACGCTCGTCGTCGCGTCCGCGACCACCGCTGCCGGGGTGTCGCCTGAGCGGCCGCCGGCCATCAGGGCCTCGGCGATCAGTGGGAGGTTCTTCAGGCCCATCAGGACGCAGATGGTGCCCTTGAGCCTGCCGAGGGCGGACCAGTCGACCTTGGACTCCGGGTGGCCGGGGCGCAGGTGTCCGGAGACGACGACCAGTTCGTGGGCGACGCCGCGGTGGGTCACCGGGATGCCGGCCGCCGCCGGAGCGGCCAGCGCGCTGGTCACCCCGGGCACCACGGTCACCGGCACGCCAGCCTCGGCGCATGCGAGCAGTTCCTCGCCGCCGCGGCCGAACAGGTACGGGTCGCCGCCCTTCAGCCGCACGACGCGGTGGCCGGCGAGGGCGCGTTCGACCAGGACGGCGTTGATCTCCTCCTGGGTGCGGGCCGGCCCGTAGGGAATCTTGGAGGCGTCCACCACCTCGACGTCCGGCCGCAGCTCGTCCAGCAGCAGCCCGGGCGCGAGCCGGTCGACGACCACCACGTCGGCGGCCGCGAGGAGGCGCCGGCCCTTCACGGTGATCAGTTCCGGGTCGCCGGGGCCGCCGCCGACGAGTGCCACGGCTCCCTTGCCCCGTTCGGCCTCGCCCGCCGGTTCGTCGGCGGTCGCCAGGTACTCCCGGATCGCGTCGCGCACGGCCACGGCCCGCTTCGGCGCGCCGCCGCCCAGGACGGCGACCGTCACCGGGCCGTGGCGGGTCACGGCCGGCGTCCAGGCGGTCGCGGCGTGGCGGTCGTCGGCGCGCACGCAGAAGACGCGGCGTTCGCGGGCCGCCGCGCTGACGGCCGCCGCCGCGAGCCGGTCGTCGACCGCGACGTGCACCAGCCACGCCCCGTCCACGTCGGACGCCTCGAACCGGCGGTCGATCCAGGTGATCCGGCCGGCGTCGACGAACCCCTGCAGCGCCGGCGTGAGCGCGGGCGACACGAGCACGACCCGCGCGCCGGCGTCCAGCAGGGCCGGCACCCGCCGGGTGGCCACCGATCCGCCGCCGACGACCAGCACCCGAAGGCCCTCGAGTTTCAGCCCCAGCGGATAGAGCACGCCGCTCATGCCGTCGCCTCGCTTCGCTCACCGGCGCCATGAGACGCGGAGCGCACAGTACTGACGATTCGCTCCCGCAAGCGTCCGCTCATGCCGCCGCCTCGCTTCGCTCACCGGCGCCATGAGACGCGGAGCGCACAGTACTGACGATTCGCTCCCGCAAGCGTCCGCTCATTTCTTCGCCACGCCCGCGGAGTCGAACGTCGCCACCTCGCGCAGCACCCGCGCCGCCGCGGCCACCATCGGCACCGCCAGCAGCGCACCGGTGCCCTCACCCAGCCGCAGCCCGAGGTCCACCAGCGGGGTGAGGCCCAGGTGCGCCAGGGCGAGCGAGGCACCCGGTTCGACCGAGCGGTGGCCGGCCACCATGGCGCCCACGGCGTCCGGCGCGAACGCCGCTGCCGCCAGCGCACCCGAACAGGCGATCACGCCGTCCACCACGACCGGCACCCGGCGCGCGGCCGCCCCGAGCATGAACCCGCACAGCGCCGCGTGCTCCAGCCCACCCACGGCGGCCAGAACGCCCAGCGGGTCGGCCGGGTCCGGCCGGCGCAGTTCCAGGGCGGCCCGCACCGCCGCCACCTTGCGCGCGAGGGTCTCGTCGTCGACACCGGTGCCGCGGCCCGTCGCGTCGGCCGGCGTCGCGCCGGTGAACGCGGCCACCAGGGCCGCTGCCGGGGTGGTGTTGCCGATGCCCATGTCACCGCCGACGAGCACGAGCGCACCCCGTTCGACCAGGGTATGGGCGACGGAGATGCCCACCTCGACGGCCGCGCGGGCCTCGTCGCGCGACATGGCCGGCTCCCGGGCGATGTCGCCCGTGCCGGCGCGGACCTTGCGCTGCAGCAGCGCCCCGGCCGGGTCGAGCGGCCCGGCGATGCCCACGTCCACGACGGTGACCGACGCGCCGACCTCCCGCGCGAACGCGTTGACCACCGCACCGCCGGTGACGAAGTTGGCGACCATCTGTGCGGTCACCTCCTGCGGCCAGGGGGTGACGCCCGCCGCGTGCACTCCGTGGTCGCCGGCGAAGATCGCCACTGCGGGATGTGCGGGCTGCGGCGGCGGGCAGGTGCCGGCCAGCCCGGCCAGCCGCACGGAGAGCGCCTCCAGCTCACCGAGCGAACCGGCGGGCTTGGTGAGCCGGGTGTGCAACGCCCGCGCGGCCTCCATCGCCGCGCTGTCCGGGGGACGGATCTCGGCCAGCGTGCTGTCGATCATGTCTCTCCAACCTCCCGGGCCAGGGCCTTCAGAAACGCGTCGCTCGTCGCCGGGTCCCGCACGGCGATCCGCAACCAGTCACCGCCCAGTCCGGGGAACGTGTCCCCGCGGCGCACCGCCCAGCCGCCGCTGCGCAACGCCTCCCGGATCCGCGTGCCGTCGGCCACCCGCACCAACACGAACGAACTGGCCGGCGGTCCGGCGACGACGCAGCCGGGGACGGCGGCGAGTCCGTGGACGAGGTGCGCGCGGTCGGCGGCGAGGCGTTCGGCGATCTCCCGCTCGGCGGCGACGGCGAGCGGTGACGCGCACGCTACCGCAGCGGCGAGCGCCGGGGTGGAGACCGGCCACAGCGGTGCGGCGGAACTCACGCGCGCGATGAGCTCCGGCGCCGCCACCAGGTAGCCGATGCGCAGGCCGGCGAGGCCCCAGGTCTTGGTGAGGCTGCGGGTGACCATGAGGCCGGGCAGGTTCCGGTTGCGCACCAACGATTCCGGCTCGCCCGGGACGGTGTCGGCGAAGGCCTCGTCGACCAGCAGCGCGCGCCCGGGCCGGGCCAGGGCCGCGATGGTCTCCGCGCGGTGCAGCACCGAGGTCGGGTTGGTCGGGTTGCCGAGCACGACCAGGTCGGCGTCCGCCGGCACGGCGCGCGGGTCGAGGGCGAAGTGCGGCTCTTCGAGCAGGACCCTCTCCACGGGAACGCCCGCCGCGCGCAGCGCCGCCTCCGGCTCGGTGAACTGGGGATGCACCACGGCAGCCTTGGCGATCGCCAGCCCGAAGGCCACCATCGTGAACGCCTGCGCGGCACCGGCGGTCAGCAGGATCTCGTCCGGGGTGCGCCCGTGCCGCGCGGCGAGCGCCTCCTTCGCGGCGGTGTCGTCCGGGTAGGCGGCCAGCTCGGTGAGCGACGCGGCGATCGGCGCGGCGAGCCACTCCGGCATCGGTGCGGAACGGACATTGACCGCGAGATCGACCAGACCGGCCGCAACCTCTCGGTCACCGTGGAACCGCAACGCGTCATGCATCTGTTGCCTCGGTTCGCGACAGCGGTGCTCGCAAGCTGCGCTCCTCCCTGCTCACGCAAGGATGATCCTTCATCGGCTCGGAGTGGCGCGACGGGAGATCGGGAGTGGGGGACCGATAATGCCGGTTTGTCCTAGCCTGTAAGCATGGCCGCACCTGTCCGCGCGATCCGGGGCGCCGCGATCCTGCTGCGGACCGGCATCCTCGCGGGCATCGTCGTATCCGCGCTGCTGCTGCCCATCGCCGCGGTCGCCGGGCTCGGGGTGCGCGAGGGCGCCAAGAAGGTCGCCGCCGACCTCGGCATGCTGGACATCGCGCCGCTCTCCCAGGTCACCAAGGTCTACGCCAGCGACGGCAAGAGCCTCATCACGCAGTTCTACGAGGAGTACCGCATCCCCACGACCATCGACGCGATGTCCCCGCACATCCAGAACGCGATCATCGCCGCCGAGGACAACCGCTTCTACGAGCACAACGGCGTCGACATGCGCGGCATCGCGCGGGCGTTCGTCGCCAACCAGCAGGCCGGTGGCGTCTCGCAGGGCGCCTCCACGATCACCATGCAGTACGTGCGCATGTCGCTGCGCGACTCGGCCCGCACGCCCGAGGAGGTGTTCGACGCCACCGAACGCACCCCCACCCGCAAACTGCGCGAGATCCGGCTCTCCATCGACCTGGAGAAGCACCTGTCCAAGACCGAGATCCTCGAGCGCTACCTGAACGCCGCCTACTTCGGCCACCGCGCGTTCGGCGTGCACGCCGCCGCCGAGGTCTACTTCTCCAAGAAGCCCGCCGATCTGACCCCCGCCGAGGCGGCCATGCTCGCCGGGCTGGTGCAGGCGCCGTCGGCGTACGACCCGGCCAAGGAGACACAGGCCCAGGCCGCGCAGAACCGGCGCGACTACGTCCTGCACCGCATGATGACCCTCGGGTACCTCTCTGCCGCCGAGGGCGAGGCCGCCCTGGCCGAACCGCTGCGCCTCAACCTGCACGAGCCGCCGAACGACTGCGGCGACGTACCCCGCGACACGCGGCACTGGGGGTACTTCTGCGACCTGTTCAAGACCTGGTGGGTCAACCACTCCGACACCGGCGGCGACCCGGTCGAACGCCTCGACGCGCTGCGCCGGGGCGGCTACACGATCGTCACCACCCTGGACCCCGGCTTCCAGTGGGTGGCCCAACGGGAGGTGCTCGCCCACCAGCCGACGGGTTCGCCGTTCGCGCTCGGCACCGTCACCGTCGAACCGGGCACCGGCAAGATCTTCACGATGGCCGTGAACCGCGAATACACCCTCGACCAGTCGCACAACGGCCGGCACAGCGATCCCGCCCGGGCCCGCACCGGCCAGGTCGGCACCTACCCCGCGACCGTGAACCCGCTGCTCGGCGGCGGCTGGCTGCCCGGCTACCAGGCCGGCTCGACGTTCAAGATGTTCACGATGCTGGCCGCCCTGGAGAAGGGCATGCCGCTGCACACGGAGATCAACTCGCCGCAGCGGTACCAGTCCAAGTTCAAGGTCGAGTCCGACAGCCCCGCCCGCTGCGGCCTCTACTGGTGCCCCGCGAACGCCTCCGGCAAGATGAGCGGCCGCCACACCATGTGGGGCGGCTTCGGCAAGTCAGTCAACACGTACTTCGTCCAGCTCGAGGAGCAGGTCGGCGCCGAGGCGGCCGTCCGCATGGCCGAACGCCTCGGGCTCACCTGGCACACCGACATCGACAAGCAGCAGGCCGCACCCGAACGGGCCGGCTCGTGGGGCGCGTTCACGCTCGGCGTCGCCGACACCACGCCGCTGGAGATGGCCCTCGCGTACGCCACCGTCGCCGCCGAGGGCATGTACTGCGAGCCGCTGCCCGTCGAGACGATCGCCCTCCCCGGCGCCGAACCGGTCCGGGTCGAACCGACGTGCCGGCGCGCCGTCTCCGAGGACGTCGCCCGGGGAGCGCTCGACGCGGCGCGGTGCGTCACCGGCTACCGGGCCGCCGGTGGGGACTGCGGCGGCTGGTCCACCGCACCCGGCGTGTACAAGCAGGTCGGGCGGCCGATCGCCGGAAAGACGGGCACCACGGACGACAACCGGGCGCTGTGGTTCATCGGGATGGCCCCGGGGCTCGCCTCGGCCAGCTTCATCGCCGATCCCGACAACCCGTTCCACGAGGTGGCCGTCGGCGACCGGACGAAGCCGCGCGACGCGGTCGCGGCGACCATGCGCGAACTGCTCGCGCCGCGGCCGGTGCGGGACTTCGTGCCGCCGTCACCGGCGATCATCGGCAAGCCCAGCCGCCCGGCGCGCACCTACCAGGGCGTCCCGTCCGGCCCCCGGGTCCGCAATGCCCCGCCGGTACGCCCCCGCTCGGTCCCGCCGGTCCGCGTGCTCCCGCCGGACTGACCTTGCGCGATCTTGAAGTTGTGGCGCCCGTTTCGGGGGCCTCGGCGGTGTTTTGTCCGCGCCACAACTGCAAGATCGGCGCGGCTCAGACGCCCGCCGGGGCCTTCAGGTCGGCGCTCACCAGCGACCAGACCTCCACGTCGGTCCGGCCGCTGTACACGTGCCCGGCGTTGCGGAGCACTCCCTCGAACGTGAACCCGGCCTTCTCCGCCACCCGCCGGCACGCGGTGTTACCGGCCGAGATGCGCAGCTCCACGCGTTCGAACCCGTGCTCGCACAGCAGCGCGATCGCCAGCGCGTCGATCGCCTCCCCGGCCACCCCGAAGCCCCGCGCGTCCGGCGCGATGGACACCGACGCCTCCGTGGAACGCGCCACCCAGTCCGTGCGTCGCGTCCAGACACAGCCGACCAGCCGGCCGTCCTCGCGGCGCACCACGCCGTAGTGGTCGCCGTCGCCGAGATCGCGGCGTTCGGACGCCAGTTCGGTGCACCAGGCGAGGCCGTCGATCGGGCCGTACTCCTGCGGCACCGGCAGCCACCGCTGGGTGCGCGGGTCGGCGAAGATCTCGGTGACCGCCTTCGCGTCGTCCGCGCCCAACTGGCGCAGCAGCAGCCGTGGCGTCGACACGATCAGGCGGGGGAACCGCCGCACGGCGACCGGCCATCCGGTCGCGTTCATCGCCGCATCCCGCCCATGTGCGCACACCTCGTCGTGTTCGTGCCGGCGCGTGGAAGTATCGCCCGCCCGCCGTTCAACGGCGCGCGCAAGGTCAGGTTCTTGTCCGAGCGGGCACCCGGCAGGGTCACGCGGTGTCCACCGGGCGGGCGCGGTTGCGCGGTTCCTCGTCCGGGTCGCGCACCAGGACCGTCGGCGCGTCGTCGGCGAGCCGCGTGGTCGGGGTGTCCCCGTCGCCCCGATCCTGCTCGTCCCCGGCGCCGTCGGACCCGGCGGGCCGGGTCGTGGGCTGGGTCGTGGGCCGCGTCGTGGGCTCGCCCGCCGCCCGGCTCGCAGACGCCGGGCCCGACGCGGAGCCCGCGGACCCGGTGTGCGCCGCCGCACCCGCTGTCCCCGTTGCGCCCGTGGGCGCGGGACCCGACGCGGCGGACAGCGGCGCCGCCGGCCCGTTGGGAGCCGCGACACCGGGAGAGCCCGGCCGACCCACCGCTGCCGGCTCCGACGCCGGAGTTACCGGCGCCGCCGAGCCGGCAGAGCCTGCGGCACCAGCGGGAGTCGCCGGGGTGGCGGGCGAAGGCCGGCCGGCCGGCGACGCCGTGGGCGCGGCCTGATCCGAGGCGGCGCTCCGCGCGGGCGGTGCGCCTTCCGTATGCGGCCCGGCGGCCGGTGCGCCACCGGACGGAGTGACAGGAGCGGCCGCCGCTGCCGAGCCCTCGAATGCGGGCGGCGCCGACGACGGTGCGGCAGGCACCCGCGACGCTCCCGAAGTGGCGGCCGCCGGCGACCCGGCCGGCGTCACGGGAGCGGATGCCGGGGCGGCCGGCGTGACCGGCGCGGAGGCCGGCGCGGCCGACTCCACCCGGGCGGATCCGGCGGCCGGCGACGCCTCGGACGCGCCCGACCGACCCGACGGCGCGATCAACGACCCCACCGTCGGCAGCTCCGGCCACCCGAGATGCGACCCCGTCGTTCCCCTGCCGGCGGCCGGCGCCGAGGCCGAAGCGGGAGCGGTCACCACCCCGGGATGGGTCTGCGCCAGCCCGACCGGTGACGCCGCCGGAGCCGGCGAGACCGGCGCGGGCGCCGAGACCGCCCGGGACCCGGCGGGCGCGGAAGCGGTCCCCGAAGCCGAAGCGGGCACCGGGGCAGAGGCGGAGGCGGGCCCGAAGGCCGGCGTCACCGGCGCCGAGGCCGGGGTGGCGGCGGGCGCGGGTTCCTTGGTGAGGACCGGTGCCGGCCGGCCGGCCGAATCCGACGCGTGCGCCGCCGCGATCTCCTCCGCCGACATGACGTCCGACTGCTCGGGCGCGACGATCGCGGAGACCGGCAGCTCCTTCGGCCGCATGTAGCCGCTGTGGTCGACCGGCCCCCAGGCCGGCCCGGCCGCCGGCTGCGGTTCGGGACCGGCCGCGGCGGCCGCGAGCCGAGTGGCGATCTGCGGCGAACCCGCCCAGTGCACCGAAAGGTAGGAGGCGTGGATCGCGCCCTGCACGTACCCCTCGGGATGCCCGCCGGCCCACTGCCACGCGGCCCGGCTCCCGGAACGGGGCGTGACCAGTGTGCGGTGCAGCTTGTGGCCGACGACCGTGGCCCCGCGCCGGTGCAGGATCGAGTCGGCGGCGGCGGTCGCCTCGCGGTACCCGACGACGTACCGGTCGGCGCTGCGCGCACTGCCGTCGAGAACGCCGCACATCGGCCGCCCGTCGAGTTCGCGCATGAGCCACACGAGGCCCGCGCCCTCGGCCACGACCGGACGGCCGGAACGGGCCAGCGCCCGCACCTCCTCCCGCAGCCGCTCATTGGCGGAGAGCTGGTCGGCGTACGACTCGGGCAGGCCGCCCGGCACCACGAGCCCGTCCGTTCCCTCGGGAAGCCGCTCGTCGCGCAGCGGGTCGAACGACACCACGTCCGCACCCGCGGCCCTGATCAGCTCCGGCGTCTCGGGGTATCCGTACCGGGACGCCACGGCGATCAGCGGCCGCCGGTGCAGCACGTGCGGCCGGGCGAGGTCGCCGGAGGAGAGGGCGTCGACCAGCGCGCCCTCGGGCGACCACGGCTCGGCGGACATCTGCGGCGCCGAACGCGCGAGCATCAGCGCCCGGTCGAGGTCGACCGACGCGGTCATCAGCTCACCGAGGCGGCGCACCCCGCGCAGTGCCTCCAGGCCGCGCTGAACGGCGGGCGCGAGCCCGTGCTCACGCGGCGGCAGCGCGCTGCCGCCCGGCCCCAGGGTCGCGAGGTCCGAACGGCGGATCGACCCGAGCACCGGCACGCCGATGTCGGCGAGCGACTCGCGCAGCAGGTGTTCGTGGCGGCTGGACATGACGCGGGTGAGGATGACGCCGCCGAGCCAGAGCAGTTCGTCGTACGAACGGAAGCCGTGCACCACGGCCGCGGCCGACTGGCCCATGGCGCCGACGTCGACCACGAGGATGACCGGCGCGCGCAGCAGGCCGGCGATCTGGGCGGTGGACTCCCCGTCGGTGCGGCTGGTCAGCCCGTCGAAGAGGCCCATGGTCCCCTCGACGACGGAGATCTCGGCACCGGCCGCCCCGTGGGCGAACAGCGGGCCGATGCGCGACGCGCCGACGAGCCGCGGGTCGAGGTTGCGTCCCGGGCGGCCGGCGGCGAGGCCGAGGTAGGCGGCGTCGACGTAGTCCGGCCCCACCTTGAACCCGGTGGCCCGCAGGCCCCGCGCCGCGAACGCCGCCAGCAGGCCGACCGACACCGCGGTTTTCCCGTGCCCGGACGACGGGGCGCTGATCACGAGCCGCGGGATGGCGCCCATCGATGGTCCTTCCGATGTACGGATATGCCTCAGCGCCCGAAATGCCGCCGGGCGCCGCCCGGCACGATACCGAATCGATGCCACAGACTTGCGCCGTCGCCACTTCCGACGCACCACCGCCCGGCGTCTCCCGGGCATCGCCATAGACTCGGCGCGTGTACCGGTTCCTGCTGACCCCGCGCTGGCTGGGGTTGGCCGCGCTCACGCTGGTGCTGGCCGGCGTGATGGTGGGCCTCGGCGACTGGCAGCTGCACCGGTACCGGGACCGTTCGGCGATCAACGAACGGGTGGACGCGGCCACACACGCCACCCCGGTGCCGGTCGTCGACGTGCTGCCGGTCGGTGCCGCGCCCGCCGCGGAGCGGCGGTACACCCGGGTGACGCTGGTGGGGAAGTTCGACCCGGGCAACGAGATCCTGGTGCGCAGCCGCACCGTCGGCGGCAGCGTCGGGTTCGAGGTGTTGACGCCGCTGGTGCTGGCCGACGGTTCGGCGGTGCTGGTCGACCGGGGCTGGGTGCCGCCGGCCCGCGAGTCGGCCTCGGCGGATCCGCGGGTCCCGGCGGCGCCGATCGGCGAGGTCTCGCTGACCGGGGTCGTCTTTCTGCCGGAGCGGGCCACCGGCACCGTCGAGCGCCGCGACGGCCGCCTGCACGTGCGCCGCATCTCCCCGACGCAGTTGGCGTCCGCGCTGCCCTACCCGGTCCGCGGCGGTTACGTCGTGGTCGACCAGGAGGGTCTCCGCCAGATTCCGGTGGAACATGAGAACGCCTGGCAGAACGGCGGATACGTGGTGCAGTGGTGGGCGTTCGCCCTGCTGACCCTGTACGGCTACGGGTATCTGGCCCGGCGGGAGGCGCGGGAACGCTCAGGCGTGGTGGATGGCGCGGACCGTGTCGATCGTGTCGGCGTCGGCGGCTGACTTGTCCTCGCGGTAGCGCAGCACCCGGGCGAAGCGCAGCGCCACACCCCCCGGGTAGCGCGGCGAGGTCTGCACCCCGTCGAACGCGATCTCCACGACCAGCTCGGGCCGGACCGTCACGACCCACTCCCCCTTGTCGACGGCGAGCGCGAGCAGGCGTTCGGTCTGCCAGCGCAGCAGCTCGTCGGTGAGCCCCTTGAACGTCTTGCCGAGCATCACGAAGCCGCCCGTCCGCGGATCGCGGGCGCCCAGGTGCAGGTTGGACAGCCAGCCCTTGCGCCGCCCGCTCCCCCACTCGACGGCGAGAA
Source organism: Virgisporangium aliadipatigenens (assembly GCF_016863615.1). Lineage (GTDB taxonomy): Bacteria > Actinomycetota > Actinomycetes > Mycobacteriales > Micromonosporaceae > Virgisporangium > Virgisporangium aliadipatigenens. Next base: position 28,195 of record NZ_BOPF01000066.1, read on the forward strand.
CGACCAGGTCGAGTGTGTGCCTCGGCTTGACCTTGACCCACGCGGCGCCGCGCCTACCCACGTCGTACGGCGCGGCGGCGGCCTTGATGACCAGCCCCTCCTGCCCGGCGGCGAGGGCGGCGGTCCATGCCGTGTCGGCGTGCCCGGGCTCGGTGACACGCGTGCGCGCGACCAGGACGTCGGCCGGGGCCACCCCGGTCAGCGCCGTCCAGCGGTCGGTCAGCGGCGCGTCGAGCAGGTCCCCACCGTCGAGATGCAGAACGTCGAAGAAGTACGGCCGGACCAGCGGTGCCCCGTCGCGGCGGGCGGCCCGGGCGGCGGTCTCCTGGAACGGCAGCGGCCGCCCGTCGGGCCCGACGCCGAGCGCCTCCCCGTCCAGGACGACGGTCTCGACGGGCATCGCGTGAACGGCCTCCACGACGGCCGGCACGCGCGCGGTGATGTCGTCGAGGCTGCGCGACCAGACGGAGACGGCGTCGCCGCTGCGGTGCACCTGGATGCGGATGCCGTCCAGCTTCTCGTCGGCGTATGCGGGCATGCCGGTCGCCTCCAGCGCACCCGCGACGTCCGGAGCGCTGCTGGCCAACATCGGGGCGAGCGGGCGTCCCACGTTCAACGAGAAGGCAGTGAGATCACCACCGGTGAGGGCGACGGCCGCGACCTCCTTGAGATCACCCGCCAGCAGCAGCGCCCGGCGGACCTGCGCGGGCGGGACCCCGGCGGCGGCCGCGACGGCGTCGGCGAGAAGGCCGAGTTGGGCGCCTTGCCGCAGCTCGCCGCTCAGCAGGCCGACCAGCACGCGTTGCTCGTCGGCGGTCGCGGCGGCGAGCAGGTCGTGCAGCCGGCGGCGGCGCTCCACCTGGGAACCGGGGCCGGTCAGGTCGGCGAACCCGGCGATGCGGGTGTCGACGTCGTCGACGCGGAGCGTCGGTGTGTCGGCGGCCGGTGGTCGCTCGCGGAGGCTGGCCCAACCGACGCCGGTGTTGCGTTGGCGCAGGTCACCGGCGAGATAGGCGGCGCCGGCGCGGAGCACCCGAGGATCGCGGGTGTCGGCGGCGAGCCGGCGCAGGCAGTCGGCGAGCAGTGCGGTCTTGGTGCGGCGCGAACTCGTCGCCGCGACGGCGGCCGAGGTCGCCGCGATGTCGGCGAAGAGCACGGGACCATCATGTCCCCGCCGTACGACAGAAAACGCGCTTCTAGGCGGCGTAGGCCTCTTCGACCGCGCACAGGCACCAGCACATCCGGCCCACGGCGGTCTCCGGGTGGTCGCCGTACTCCTCGGCCACCCGGGCGGCGAGCCCGCGCAGGCCGTAGCGGCGCACGTTCTCCGAGACGGTCCGCCGGACGTCGTCCGGTGACAGCGGATCCGACCGTTGCAGGTCGGACACGAACAGCGCCTCGGCGCGCAGGCTCTGGATCTCTTCCCCCGACATGGCGTGTCCCCCTTCTCGAACTGCCCTACGTTGGTTTCGTCACTAGACAACCGCCGGATTGGTGTGCGGACGACGCACGCCAGGTGCGAGTCGGTGAGCACGGGCGAGGTTGACCGATCGGGGGACACGGCGCGTTGCCGGAACACGCACCATTGGTGACGTGCTGACCGTAGGTGACCGCAGTCCAGTCCGGCGTGTGCCGGTCTGGCTCTGGTTCGTGTCGGCGTGTGCCGCGGTAATGGTCGCGTACTTCACGGTGCCGCTCGGCAATGCCAGCAACCTGCTGTACACCACGGTGTCGGCGATGACGACGCTCGCGTTGGCCGTGGGAGTGGTCAAGCGCCGGCCGGCCGCCTGGTCGGCGTGGGTGATGATCGCCCTCGGACAGGCCTCGTACACGTTCGCCGACGGGCTGTACTACCTCCTGCAGAGCGTCAGCGGCGAGATCCCGTACCCGGGCCCGCCGGACGTGTTCTACCTGCTGGCGTACCCGCTGCTCGCGGCCGGGCTGGTGGTGCTGGTGCGCCGCCGCACGCCGCTGTGGCAGTCGGCGACGCTGATCGACGCCACCGTCGTCGGCACCGCGGCCACGCTGCTGTGGTGGGTGTACGTGCTGCACCCGATCTCCACCGCGGCCGCCGGTTCGTCGTTGGAGAACCTCATCTCGGTCGCGTACCCGGTGCTCGACATCCTGATCTTCGTGGTGGCGCTGCGCCTGATGCTCGGCGCCGGCACCCGCAACACCGCGTACTACCTGATCATCGGCAGCCTCGGCCTCATGCTGGTCGCCGACACCGTCTACGCGGTCGCCAACTTCGCCGACACCTGGATGGAACACACCTGGGTCGACGGCGTGTGGCTCGCCTCCTACGCCCTGCTCGGCGCCGCCGGCCTGCACCCCTCGATGCGCCGCCTCGACGAGAAGGCCACCGTGCCGGCTCCGGACGCGACGAGCAGCCGGGTGGCCGTTCTCGCCGTGGCGTCGCTGGTGGGGCCGGTCGTGCTGTTCATCGAGCACCTGCGCGGGCGGGACGGGGACGTGCCGGCGCTGGCCGTCGGCTGCGCGGTGATGTTCCTGCTGGTGCTGCTGCGCATGGCCGGGGTCCTGGCCACCACCCGGATCGAGGCCACCACCGACGCGCTGACCAGGGTGTACAGCCGGCGCTTCTTCTCGGAGAGCCTGCGCGTCGAGCTCGAACGCGCCAACCGTTCGCACGGCACCGTCGGCCTGATCCTCATCGACGTCGACCACTTCAAACAGATCAACGACACGTACGGCCATCCCGCGGGCGACCGCGTCCTCGTGGAGCTCGCCCGCCGGTTGCGTGCCATCAGCCGGCCCGGCGACATCCTGGCGCGCATCGGCGGCGAGGAGTTCGCGATGGTGCTGCCGAGTGCCGACGCGGCCAGGGCCGTGTCGCTGGCCGAACGGGTGCGCCGCTTCGTGTCGGCGACGCCGTTCCTGCTGGGGGACCCGAAGATGCTGTCCGTGACGGTGTCGGTCGGGGTGGCCGTCTCCCCCGGTGACGGCGTCGAGGACACGGAGCTGATCCGCGCCGCCGACCAGGCGCTGTACGCCGCCAAGCGGGGCGGGCGCAACCGGGTCGTGGCGAGCACGGCCGCGACGCCGCCCACGCCCGTCGGCCCCGTCCCGGCCCCCCGCACGGCCGCCGCCGCCGCATGATCGCTACTTCTTACGGAAAGGGTGGCGCTGGATCGCGCCTTTCCGTAGAACGTCGCGATCATGAAGCCGGCGGGCCGTTCCACATCCTCATCAGCTCCGTCACCCGCTCGGGCGGGACGGCCGCCGCGTACAGGTACCCCTGCACCCACGGGCACTCCTGCGCCAACAGCGCCGCCGCCTGATCCGGGGTCTCGACCCCCTCTGCGATCGTCACCAGATCCAGCCCCGCCGCGAGCTGCAGGACCGCGCCGGTCACGTGCCGCTGCCGCCCCTTCCCCACGGTGAACGACCGGTCCAGCTTCAACACGTCCACCGGCAACGTCATCAGGTACGACAGCGACGAGTAGCCCGTCCCGAAGTCGTCGACGGCGATGCGCACCCCGTGCGTGCGCAGCCGCCGCAGGTCGTCCAGCGCCGTTCCGGCGTCGGTGATCAGCGTGGACTCGGTCAGTTCGATGATCAGCGCGCGGCCGGGCACCCCGGCCGACTCCATCGCGGCGAGCACCCGGTCGGCGAAGTCCGCCTCGTGCAGCTGGTGCGCGGAGAGGTTCACGGTGACGGCGACGCCGTACCGGTCGTACCAGCCGCGCACCTGCGCCAGCGCACAGGTGAGGATCCACCAGCCGATCGGCACGATCAGCCCGGTCTGCTCCGCCACCGGGATGAACTCCACCGGCGACACCCGTTCGCCGTCCGGCCGCCGCCAGCGCAGCAGCCCCTCAGCGGCGACCATGCGGCCGGTGGCCAGTTCGACGACGGGTTGGTAGTGCAGCTCCAGCTCGCCGCGCTTGAGCGCGTGGCGCAGCCCTTCGGCCAGTTCGTTGCGGCGGATGAGCTTGGCCCGCAGCTCCGGCCGGAACGTCATCACCCGGTCCCGCCCGGCCGCCTTCGCCGCGTACAGGGCCAGGTCGGCGTCGCGCAGCGCCGCGGCGGGCTGCCCGCCGGCCCGCACGGTCACCAGGCCGGCGCTGGCGGTGAGCACGAGTTCGCGTTCGTTGATCCGGTACGGCGGGCGCAGCGCGGCGAGCGCGCGTCGGGCCGCCGCCTCCCCCTCCCCGGGCGGGAAGATCGCCGCGAACTCGTCCCCGCCCGGCCGGGCGATCAGTCGCGCCCCGCCGAGCGCCGCCCGCAGCCGCCCGGCCGCCTCCATCAGCAGCGCGTCGCCGACGACGTGCCCGTGCGCGTCGTTGACCTCGGCGAACCCGTCCAGGTCAAGCAGCAGCAGGTCGCCGTCGCGGGCACCGGCCCCGAGCCGGGTCAGCAGCGCGGAGCGGCTGGCCAGTCCGGTCAGCGGGTCGTGGGTGGCGCGGTGGCGCAGTTCGTCGCGGAGGGCGTCGAGGTGGGCGAGATCCGCCGAGGCGCGGCCGAGCAGCGAGGCGACCGTGCCGAGGCGCACCACGAGCAGGAGTCCGACGGCGGCGCCGAGCAGCGCCGGTATGACCGTTCCCGGAGGTGCTCCGGGGACCAGGACCGGGACGATCGGGACCGCCACCGCGAGCGAGGCGAAGACCATCAGGCGCCGCCGCGACCACGCCGGGTCGGCCGCGCGCCGCTCGGGCTCCGCGGCCGGGTGCAGGGCCGCCCCCGCCAGCGCAAATGCGGCAAGCATCCAGAGAACATCCGGAGTACGGCCGCTCGCGAAATCCGTGAAACCGCCGCCGAGGACGCTGATCACGTACGTGAGGTCGCCCACGACCAGCGCGGAGGCCCCGCCCGCGAGCAGAACGTGCGCCGCCGGAGGCCGCCGCCCGAACCCGACGAGCCGCAGCGTGGCCGCCATGACGACGAGCCCCAGCAGCACGTATCCGCAGCCGGCGGCGATCTCGACCGGGCTCACACCCGGCGTCCGGACGAACGGCCCCACCACGAACATCCACGCCGGAATCGCCGCGACGCCGGTGACCAGGGTGGCGTCGACGGCCGCGCCGGGTGGATCGCCGCCCCGCGCCCGCGCGATGACCACGAACCCGGCCGCCAGCAGCGGATACTGCGCCAGGAACGCCACCCCGGTCCACGACGGCTGCGCGGGCCCACCGGCGGCGGCCTCGATCCCGTTCCAGTACACGGCGGCGCCCACCCACGACGCCCGCCCGAGCACGATCAGGATCCACCCGCGCAGCTCGTCCGGCCGCCGCCCGAACAGCGCGACCGAGGTGAAGCCCAGCGCGACGAGGTAGCCCAGCGACCCGGCGAGCTGCCCCACGGGATCCGGCAGGAACCCGGCCATGAACCCCACGGGAACGCCTGCGGCGGCCACGCCGGCCCAGCCCCACCGCCGCAGCACCCCGTCGACGGCCGCTGCGCCGCCGGCCCCGCGTGCGGCCGGCGCTTCCCGACTCAGCGGCGCGTCGCCGGCCTCCCGAGCGGAACGACCGCTGCGCCCCTGCCGGGCCGGCTCCCGCACCCCAGCACTGCCACGCGTCTCTCCGCCGGCACCCCGGTCGGGCGACCCGGCTGCACCCCCGGTCGGCCGATCGCGCAGGTCACCGGGACGCGAACCCGTGACGCCGCCCACCGGCGAACCCGAGCGGCCCGCCCCCCGCTCACCAGGCCCGGCCTGCGCCCCGACCGGCCGCCCGGCTCCGTCACGGCCCCGCACCGCCGACCGCCCACGGCCACCGGCCGCACGATCCCGCAGCCCGGCCCCGCCCTCGACACGCCGATCGGCTCCGTCACCCTCACGCGCCGCCGACCGCCCACGCCCGCTCGACTCCCGATCCGGCAGCCCGGCTCCGCCCTCGGCGGGCCGACCGGGACCGTCACCGTCGCGCACGGCCGACCTCCCACGGCCACCCGCTGCACGATCGCGCGGCGCCTCCGGGACAGCCCGCTCGCCACCGGGCGAATCGCCACCGGCCGGCCCGGCACCGGCGCCCGCCGGCCGCTCGTCAACGCCGGCGTCACCGTCACGCGGCGCACCACCACCGGCTCGCCGCGACTCCCCGCCGGTCCCGTCGAACGCGCGCCGCACCGCCTCCCGCCCGGCCGACACGCCCCGGGCGGCGGCGTCCGCGGGTTCATCGCCGGTCGGCCACTCGTCCGCGACGACACCGATCGCGCCGGCCTCGACCATGCCGGACCAGTCGGGAAGGACCTCGTCGCCGGCCCACGGGGCGGAGCGCGCCGCGCCGTCGACAGCGTCGCGGGCAGCACCGGCAGGTCCGCCGCCCGCCGCCCCGGCCCGCGCCGGGAGGCCCTCATCGCCGACCGCCACGGCCGCCTGCCCGGAGGAGAAGGCCCCGCCGCCGGTGCCGTGGACCGCACCGGCAGGGCCGCCGGACCGCGCCGAGCGGGCGTCGTCGGGGACGCGCGCGGGCCCGTCGTCGGCGGGACCCGGCAGGGCGGGCGGGGCCTCGGTGCGGGCGTTCCCGCGCGGGCGGGGTCGGGGACGACGGCGGGGTGCACCGGCGGTGTCGTCCGGTCCGCCCCGGTGCTGTGCCGCCACCACGTTCTCCCGCCGATCGTCCGGACCCGCCTCGTGACGTAGTCGGACTAAATACTAAATAGGTACGAAACCACTCTTATCGGACTCGCCAGGAAAACGAAAGGCCGCGCCGGGTGGAAACGAGCCCACCCGACGCGGCCGCGTCACGTTCACACTGCTCAGATCGGCTGAGCACCCTTCCAGCCGAATCCCGACTCGACGACGACACGCTCGGCGGCGGTGCCGATCCCGTCCGCGAAGCGGTTCGCGTGGTGGCCGCAGAAGGTGAGTTCCCCTCCACCGGCCAGGCCGATCTTGACCTTGCCCGCAGCCCCGCAGCGGTCGCAGCGGTCCGTCAGCTCGGCAGCGACGGTGACGGTCGCGCGGGTAGCCATGCTCTGCGTCATTGCGCCCTCCAAGGTTGTCGGCGGCGTCGCCGCGGCCGGTTGACGATTCGACACCAAACGTACGATCGCGGGCTTTTGCCAGGGAAGTTCGAGACCGGTCGCATTCGGCTGCCGTTAGGTTGCCGCCGCCCGCAACCCGGCCGGAGCCACCGATCCGTTCGGCGTTACCGGTGTGGGTAACCGCCCGACAGCGAACCGGCCTCCGAACCCGTGTCACGCGGCCCCACCTGCACCGGCACCGATCCCGCAACCGACCCGCCCGCACCTGCGAAAAGGCGCTCCACGCGCAGATGTCCACTGTGGACGGAGCCCGGCACCGCAACGGCAACGGAGCGCGAACCGGGGGCGCTCCCGGCGGCCCGGATGGTTCTCGTTGTCCAGCCAAGCGGACTTCGAGGAGAAGCCCCCATGACTGCCACCGCAGGTAGCCGCAAGCCCGTCAACCGCCCGTCGACCTCCCGGATGATCACCCGCCGGGTTCTTCCCGTGGTGGCGACGTCGCTTGCCCTCGGTGGCAGCGTCTTCCTCGCCGGGAACGCGTTCGCCGCCGACGCCACCGAGCTGAAGGTGACCGCCGCCGAGGACTCCTACACCTCCAGCGCCCGGCCGACGTTCACGTTCGGCGGCAGCGACTCGATCGTCGCCGGCCAGAACGGCACCGACCGCATGGCCGCGTTCCTCAAGTTCACGGCGCCGGCGACGCCCTCCGGCAAGGCGCTGTCCAAGGTGGAGCTGAGGCTCACCCGCGACAAGAACCCGCTGCCGGGCGCCGTCGCGCTGAAGAAGGTCGCCGGCACCGGCTGGACCCAGAAGGCGCTGAACGCCGGCAACGCCCCGGCCGTCGGTGCGACCGTCGGGACGGCCACGCCGGCCGCCACGGCCGCCACCGTGTCGTTCGACCTGACGAGCACCGTGACGTCGGCCGGCACCTACGCCTTCGCCGTGACGGCCACGCAGAAGGACGCGATCGCGCGGTTCGCCTCGACCGAGGCCGCCACCGCGGCGAGCCGGCCGCAGCTGGTGTTCACCTACCGCAGCACGCCCGCTGCGACGCCGTCCAAGCCGGTTACCCCGCCCACCACGCCGACCGGCCCGAACTCCGGCTGCACGGTCGACGCGAAGCTCGTGCCCTCGTGCAACATCCTGTGGGGCGCGGCCGCCGGCGGCTTCTCCGACACCCCGCGCGACGAGGCCCTGAAGCAGTGGGAAGCCAAGTCCGGCCGGACCGCGTCGATCTACCACACCTACCACCGC
>NZ_BOPF01000067.1 GCF_016863615.1 Virgisporangium aliadipatigenens
TCAGCGTAGAGGTGCGGCGCTTGCCGGCAGGTCTTCGACCCGGTCGGTCGGCCATGGTCGACTCCACCCGGCGAGGTCGAGGATGGTCGACAGAACGCCGGCGGTGAAGCCCCACACCAGCATGCCGTCGACCTTGAACGCCGGGCTCTGCCAGCCCATCCGCGCCCGGATCATCAACCGGTTGGCCGGGTCGACGAGGTCGGCGATGCGCAGGCGGCTCACGCGGGCCACCTCTCCCGGGTCGACGGGCCCGACCTCGTGCGGCTCACGCCACCACGCCAGAACGGGCGTGACCAGGAACCCGCTGACCGGAATCCACAGCGTCGGCAGCTGCGCGAGCACGTGCACGCTGTCGGGATCAAGACCGACCTCCTCGTTGGCCTCCCGCAACGCCGTCGCGACGGCGTCGTGATCGCCCGGGTCGGACGCACCACCCGGGAACGCCGGCTGGCCCGCGTGGCTGCGCAGATTCGCCGAACGTTCGAGAATCAATACGTCCGGCTCGCCCGGTCGGATCTCCCCCAGAAGGACGAGAACCGCGCTCGACCGGCCGCCCTCGTCGGGAGTGGGGAGGCGGGTGAAGTCCGACGCCTTGGCACCGGCCACCTTGGACAGCAGCGGCTCCCACCAGTCCGGCAGGTCGGTCATGACTAGATCACCACACCGAGGTACTGCCCGGTCAGCTTGACGAACTCCTCGGTCTCCAGCGGAGTCGAGTTGTACGTGAACGCCACCTGCCCGTCGGCGCGCAGGAACACGGTCACCGGCAGGTTGACCTTCTCGACGGCGCGCAGCAGCCGCCGGTCCCGGTCGTACAGCTGGGGGAACGTCAGGTGCAGCTCGTCCACGACGGACTGCGCCCGGTCCCGGGCGTCGGCGGTGATCACGCCGAGCACGGTGACCGCGTCACCGGCCCGCCGCGCGTACTCCTGCAGCGCCGGCAGCTCGGTGCGGCACGGCGCGCACCACGAGGCCCACAGGTTGATCACCATCGGCTTGCCGAGCCGGGCCGGCCGGATGTCGCCGCCGCCCACGAAGCACGGCAGGGCGAGGTCGGCGATCGGCGCCGGCGCGCTGGCCGGGGCGTCGCTGGCCGGCGTGACGCAGGTGCCGGCGGACGGGGACGAGGCGCCGGCCGCACTGGAGGTGGGCTTCGACGGCGTGGAGGTGCACGCCCCGAGCGACGCCACGACGGCGATCAGCAGCACCACGGCGACCCGACCCCGCACCGCGCCCCGGCCGAGATCCGGCACGTGCCGCCAGGCCGAAGTAGGCCGCCCGGCAGGAGACGACCGCCCGGCCGACCGCCGCGCCGTCAAGGCGCCACCCCGGCCGCCGCGGCCAACTCCTCCACCCGCGGCCCCTTGAGCAGCGCCGCCGCCTCTGCCGGCACGGTCGGCCCGGTCCCGTAGGAGGGGCACAGCTTCTTCAACGTGCACGCCCCGCACGCCGGCTTACGCGCGTGGCACACCCGCCGACCGTGGAAGATCACTCGGTGCGACAGCATCGTCCACTCCCGGCGCGGGAACATCGCCCCGACCGCGAACTCGATCTTCACCGGATCGGTCTCGGCGTGCCAGGCCCACCGCGTGGTGAGCCGGATGAAGTGGGTGTCGGTGGTGATGCCCGCCCCGCCGAACGCGTTGCCGATGATGACGTTGGCCGTCTTGCGGCCGATGCCGGGCAGCTCCACCAGCTCGGACAGCCGGCGTGGGAGCACACCCTTGTGCTTGTCGACCAGCACCTGGCCCAGCTTCATCAGCGAGTCGGACTTGGCCCGGAAGAACCCGAGCGGGCGCAGCATCTCCTCCAGCTCCGCGCGGTCGGCCGCCGCGTACTCGGCCGCGGTCGTGTAGCGCGCGAACAGCTTCGGGGTCACCTCGTTGACCCGCACGTCGGTGGTCTGCGCGGAGAGCAGCGTGGCGACGGCCAGCTCCAACGGCGTGGTGAAGTCCAGCTCACAGTGCGCGTCGGGATGAGTCTCGGTGAGGATGCGCCCCATCCGTCGGGCCCGTCGCGTCAGCCCCAACGCCGTCTCGGTCACGCCCGCCAATCTACGTCCTAGGTCTGACAAGAACCGTCACCCACCGATATCAACCCGCGCCCCGCCCACGCACAGACCCAACCGCCGCAACCCCTCCGGGATACGTTCCGCCGGGATCATGCCGAATCCCAGCACCAGCCCCGGCCCTCCGCCGTACCCCGACAGGTCGGCCACGCCGACGGACAGTTCGCGGGCCCGGTCGAGATCCACGGTGACCCCGTCGCGCAGGAGTACGCACAGATGCAGTCCCGCGCTCGATGGCACCACGTCGAACCACGGCGCGAAGTCACGCCGCAACACCGTGCTGATCAGGGCGTGGCGTTCGGCGTAGACGCGGGAGGCGCGGCGGATGTGCCGGGCGAGCAGCCCGTCGTCGATGAACCGCGCCAGCGCCGCCTGCGACGGCACCTCGGTGTGCCAGTCGGTGACCTGCTTGGCGCGGCGCACGGCGTTGCGGAGGGAGGCGGGTGCGACCAGGAAACCGAGGCGCAGCATCGGGGAGAGCGTCTTCGAGAACGAACCCACGTAGATCACCCGGCCGCTGCGGTCGAGGCTCTGGAGCGGTTCGAGCGGGCGGTCGCCGTAGCGGAACTCGCTGTCGTAGTCGTCCTCGATGATGGCCGCGCGGTGGTGTTCGGCCCAGGCGAGGAGGGCGGTGCGGCGGGCGAGCGACATCGGCGTCCCGAGGGGGAACTGATGTGACGGCGTCGTGTACACCAATCGGGCCTGTGCGGGAAGGGCCGACACGTCGAGACCCTCGGAGTCGACGGGGACTCCGACGACGCGTGCGCCGAGCGTGCGGAACAGTTCCCGCGCCATCGCGTAGCCGGGCCGCTCGACCGCTACGCACGTTCCCACATCGACGAGAACGCGACCGATCACGTCGAGGGCCTGCTGCGCACCGTGCGTGACCACGACATCGTCTGCCCCGACGCGGACCGAACGGGACGTGCCCAGATGGCGTGCGACGGCGGCCCGCAGCCCGGGATGCCCCGACGGCTCGCCGTAGGAGGCCGCCCGGAACGCGTCCCGTCGCAGCTCGGCGGCGACGAGCCGGCGCCACGCGTCGAGCGGGAACAGCCCCGGGTCCGGCACCCCGACCCGGAAGTCGAACTCGCATCCGAGCGGCGGGTCGCGCACGGAGAGGTCCAGGTCCCGCCAGAGCGCGCGCGGTTCGATGCTGCCGACCGGCGCGCGTCTCGCCCGCGTGGCCTTCGCCACATGCGCCCCGCACACGTACGTCCCGGCGCCGACCCGCCCCTCGAGGAACCCCTCCGCGGTGAGCCGTTCGTAGGCGGCCGCGACGGTGTTGCGGGAGACGCGGATCCGGCTCGCCAGCTCGCGCGACGGCGGCATCCGTTCGCCCGGCCGCAGCCGCCCGTCGAGGATGGCGGCGTGCAGCTGGCGGTAGATCTGGGCGGCCAGATCGGTCCGGCCCGAGACACTGACGTGTACCTCCATTGGCCCAACCAATCTGCTCGGAATTGGTGCTTCAAACCAGCCAATGAATGATCTTAAGTGATCGTCATGACCACCGTTGCCACCCGTCCGACGCCCGCCACCGGGCTGAGCCTCGCGCAGGGCTCGGCCGTCTCGATCAGCGCCGTCCTGGGCACCGGGGTGATCGCGCTGCCGGCCCTCGCGGCGCAGGTGGCGGGGCCGGCGTCGCTGGTCGCCTGGGTGATCATGATCGTGCTGTCGGTGCCGCTCGCGATGACATTCGCGGCGCTGGGGGCGCGCTATCCGGACTCCGGCGGGGTGGCGACGTACGTGCGGACGGCGTTCGGGGCGCGGATGGCGGCCGTCGTCGGGTGGACCTTCTACTTCGCGGTTCCGGCGGGTGCGCCGGCCGCGGCGATGTTCGGCGGGGCGTACGTGTCGGCGCTGGTCGGCGGCGGGCTGCGCACCACGTACCTCACGGCCGGCGCGCTGACCCTGATCGTCGTGCTGATCAACCTGGGCGGCATCCGGATCTCCGGAACCGTCCAGCTCGGGATGGCCGCCTTGCTGGTCACGCTCCTGCTGGTGGCGACGCTGAGCGCGCTGCCGCACGCCGACCCGGGCAACCTGACGCCGTTCGCGCCGCACGGGTGGTGGGCGCTCGGACCGGCCGTCTCCGTCCTGGTCTGGGGCTTCGCCGGCTGGGAGGCGCTCACGTCGCTCGCCGCCGACTTCCGCGATCCGGCCCGCAACGTTCCGCGCGCCACCGTCATCGCGCTGGTCGTCGTGAGCGTGCTCTACCTGGGTGTCGTCGTGGCGAGCCTGCTGGTGCTCGGCCCCACCGCCGGGGCGACCGGGGCGCCGCTGTCGGAACTGCTCGCCGTCGGCCTGGGCGGTGGCGCCCAGGTGATCACCACGGTCGCCGCGCTGCTGCTGACGCTCGGCGCCATGAACGCCTACTTCGCCGGCATCTCCCGCCTCGGCGCCGCGCTGGGTCGGGACGGGGCGCTGCCCGCGTGGTTCGCCCGGGGCAGCGCCGCCGGTGAGGTCCCGCGCCGCAGCCTCGCCGTGGTCGCGGGGCTCTCCCTCGCCGCTCTCGCGGCGGTGGCGTCCGTGGGAGCCGGCCCCCGCCTGTCCGTCCAGATCACGACCGGCTCGTTCATTCTCATTTACGTCCTGGGAACGGCATCAGCGGTCAAGCTGCTCCCCCGCCGCACCTGGATGCACCGGGCTGCGGTGGTGGCGCTCGGCTGCGTGCTGATCCTGCTCGTGATGACCGGCGTCTACGTCCTGTGGACGCTGCTCGTCGCCGGCGCCGCCCTGGTGTACATGGCGCGCCGGCACCGGGTCACGGACTGATCGCGCCGTCCTGAGCGAACTTCGCACCCGTCTGCGGGAAGTCCGACTTGGTCAGCTCGCCGATGAGTTTCAGCGCCTGGCCGGCGGGGTCGGGCGCCGGACCGCCGGTCGGGCCCACCATCTTGGTGGAGATCAGGTTGCCGCCGACCCAGCTGCCGTCACGCTTCAGGTTCACCTTGATCACGGCGGTGGTGCCGACGACACCCTGGTAGCCGAGCGCCTTGTACGCCCCGAAGTTGCCCAGGCTGTAGGCGATCAGCCGACCCTTGTAGAACTCCATCCCGCGCACCACGTGCGGCCCGTGCCCGACGACGAGGTCCGCCCCGGCGTCGATCACCGCGTGCGAGAACTTGATCGGGTCGCAGCGGTCCTCACCGAGGAAGATCTCGGTGCCGGGCTTCACGTGGGTCTTGTCCGAACCCTCGGCACCCATGTGCACCTGCACCACCACGATGTCGGCCTGGCCGGCCGCATCCGTAATGATCTTCGTTGAGGCGGGGATGTCGCTGCACAGGTTCGACCACTTGTAGGAGGCGAAGCCGACCACCGCCGCCTTGACGCCCTTGACGTCGGTCACGGTGATCTGGCCGGGTGCGCCGGTGTGCTTGATACCGACGCCCTCCAGCGCCGTGCGGGTGTTCTTCAGGCCGGCGTCGCCGAAGTCGTTGGCGTGGTTGTTGGCCAGGTTGACCAGCTGGAACCCGCCGTCGACGAGGTTCTGCACGGTGGCCGGCGGGGTACGGAACGCGAAGCACGTCTTCCCCGCCGAGTCGGCCGAACACTTGCCGACGCCGGTGTCGTTGGAGATCACCTGCTCGAGGTTGCCCATCCGCAGGTCCGCCACGAGCAGATCCTTGACCGGGTCGAAGAAGCCCTTTCCGTTGTTGGGCGGAAGGGCGCTGGGGGCCATGCCCATCACGATGTCGCCGGTGGCCGACATGGAGATCTGCTCCGCGCCGGAGGGTGCCGACGAGTTGGCCGCACCACCCGGCGCACCCGGCACCTGGGAACCGGCCACCGGGGGCGTACCCGACGGGCCGTCGTCATCGTTGGACGTGAGGTAGGCCGCTCCCGCACCACCGGCGCCGACCAGGACGGCCAGCACGGCGGCGACGATCACGGTGGTCCGGTTGAGGAACGACCGGCGCCCGGGCGGCGGAGCGGCCGCGGCGGCGCCCATCGGCACGGCGCGTTCGCGCGCGGGGGCGTCCCAGTCCTCGCCGCCGGTGGACCAGTGGTCGGTCTCCGGCTCGTGGGGCATACCGGGCGGCGCCCCGAACGACGGACCACCCGTCGGCGGGCTCGGCGCGGGCGGGCCGGACGCCGGCGCACGACCACCGGGCGGGCCGTATGCCGCGCCGCCGGCGGGCGAACCGTAGGCGGCCGGGTCGTAGTCGTGCGGGCCGGAGACTGGCGGCCCGGAGGCGCGGTCGACACCGGGCGGGCCGTAGCCGGACGGGCCGGGGGCGGCACCGCGGGCGCCGGCGGGCGGGCCCGACGCGGGACCGCGGCCGGGCGGGTCATATGCCGGCGGGCCCGACGCGGACGCGCGGGGGGCCGGGTCGTAAACGGGCGGACCCGACGGAGGCGGGCTGGAGGCGGGCGCGCGGCCGGGCAGGCCCGAGGCCGGCGCGCCGTAAGCAGGAGGTCCCGATGCGGGGCCGGCAGCGGGCGGGCCGTAGGCGGCGGGGTCGTAGTCGTGCGGACCCGAGACGGGCGGGCCCGACATCGGCGACGGCGGGCGGCCGGGCGGCTCGTAGACCGGCGAGCCGGAAGCGGTTGCGGGCGCGCGGCCGGGCAAGCCCGAGGCCGGCGCGCCGTAAGGAGGAGGCGCCTGCGCGGCAGCGGGCGGGCCGTATGCGGCCGGGTCGTAGTGGTGCGGGCCGGTGACGGGCGGCCCCGAAGCCGGTGCGGTGGGCCCCGACGCGGCCCCGTAAGCGGGCGGGCCGGACGCCGGGGTGCCGTAGGCGGGTGGGCCGGAGGCGGGGCCGTAGCCGGGCGGCGGGGTCACCGGCGAGCCGAAGCCGGCTGACGGTCCGTAATCGGCGTCGTCGCGGCGGGCTCCCCCGGCGCTGCCGTAGGTGGAGCCTCGGCCGGCCCCGGGGTCGGGCGCCTGCTGGTGGCCGGAGCGGTACGGGCCGCCCTGCGCCGGCGCGCCGTAGCCGCCCTGCTCCTCGGGCCGGTAGATGGGTGGCCCCTGGTCGGGCCGCTGCCCGCCCCGGTCGGCGGCGGATTCGCCCCAGGGTGCGCGGCGATCGGCGGCCGGGTCCTCGTCGGACTCGCCACCCGGACGACTGCCGTAGATTGCCATAGCATCCTGCCGATGGGGAGGTTGCGGCGCCCGGCCGCACGACCACGGATCCTCGCGAGGACAGTAGCGTAACGTCGCTACCGGGCCGTGCCGGTCGTTCGTCCGAGTAGTTGCCGTCCTGTCGTATCCCTGCCTTCACCTGTACTCGGTTAGACATGATCGACATAGCAGGGCTTAGACTGACTGCGCGCGTCTAGGCGCAGAAGTCGAGGTAGCGCTATGGATGAGGTTCTAGCCCGGAGCGGGATTTTCCAGGGCGTCGACGCAGACGCCGCTGAGTCTCTGGCCAAAGAGCTGGAGTATCTGGAGGCGCGTCGCGGGGAAACCATCTTCAATGAGGGCGAACCGGGCGACAGCCTCTACATCGTACTTTCCGGGAAGCTCAAGGTGGGCCGCCGCGCCGCCGACGGGCGCCAGAACCTCATAGCGTTGATGGGCCCGAGCGACATGGTCGGCGAGCTGTCGCTGTTCGACCCGGGGCCGCGCACCGCCACCGCGACCGCCGTCACCGACGTGCGGATGGCCCGACTGCGTAAGCAGGCGCTGCGGCCGTGGCTCAACAACCGGCCGGAAATAGCGGAGCAGTTACTCAGGGTTCTCGCCAGGAGGCTGCGCCGGACCAATGACGCGCTGGCCGACCTGATCTTCACGGATGTTCCGGGGCGGGTCGCGAAAAACCTGCTCCAGATGGCCGGCCGCTTCGGCAACCGCGACGGCGGCGTGCTCCGCGTGACCCACGACCTCACGCAGGAGGAGTTGGCCCAGCTCGTGGGCGCCTCCCGGGAGACGGTCAACAAGGCGCTCGCCGACTTCGCCTCGCGCGGCTGGCTGCGCCTCGACGGCAAGAGCGTCATCATCCTCGACCCGGAGCGCCTGGCCCGGCGCGCCAGGGTCTGAACACTCGCCGATCTTGCGCCCCGTGTGCGAGGTCGGCGTTCGTGTATGACGAAAAAAGTCAGGCTTGACTGATTGTTTTGCTCGCCGCAGGCTGGTCGGGTGAGCGCGCCCAAGCAGGAACGTTCCCGGGCCACCCGGCAGCGGCTGCTGGACGCCACCGTCGCCTGCCTCGCCGACCACGGCTGGTCCGGCGCGACGACCACGCTCATCGCCGAACGCGCCGGCGTCTCCCGCGGGGCCCAACTGCACCACTACCCCACCCGGGCGGCCCTGGTCATGGACGCCGTCGAGCACCTCGCGCACCGGCGCGCGGCCGAGCTGCGGGCCGAGGCCGCCACGCTCACGGCCACCGACCCCGACGAACGCCTCGACCGGGTGCTCGCGCTGCTCGCCGCCGCGTTCACCGGGCCGCTGTACGTGGCGGCGCTGGAGCTGTGGGTCGCCGCGCGCACCGACACCGACCTGCGCGATGCTCTTCTTCCGCTGGAGCAGCGGCTCGGGCGGGACATGCACCGCCTCGCCGTCGACCTGCTCGGCGTCGACGAGTCGCGCCCCGGCGTGCGGGAAGCCGTCCAGGCGAGCCTCGACCTGCTGCGCGGGCTCGGCGTGGCCAATCTGCTCACCGACGACTCCGAGCGGCGCGCCCGGCTCCTGGCCACCTGGCGGCAGCAGTTCGCCGCGCTGCTGACCGCCGCCGTCCGAAGCGACTGACGCAGGAGGTGCCGTGCTCGACGACGTTCTCCCGGATCTGGAAGAGGAGTCCGCGGACCTGGACCGGACGGTCGCGGCGTTGAGCGACGCGGACCTCGTCCGGCCCACCCCCAGTCCGGGCTGGACGATCGCGCACCAGATCGCCCACCTCGCGTGGCTCGACGGGCTCGCGATCCTGGCGATCACCGACGCCGCCGGCTTCGCCGCGGAGGCGGCCACCGCCGACGCCTCCTACGTCGATCGGGCGGCCGCCGACGGGATCGGCCCCCGCGACGAACTGCTGCCGCGCTGGCGACACGGACGCGCCGAACTCGCCCGGCTGCTGCGCGGGGCGACCGGCCGCATCCCCTGGTTCGGCCCGCCGATGACGCCGGCGACGATGGCGACCGCGCGGCTCATGGAGACCTGGGCCCACGGCCAGGACGTGGCCGACGCGCTCGGGGTGCGGCGCGGCTTCACCCGACGGCTGCGGCACGTGGCGTTCCTGGGACACCGGACGCTCGGGTACTCGTTCCTGGTGCACGGGCTGCCCGCCCCGGAGGAGCCGGTGCGCGTCGAGCTGGCGACGCCCGAGGGCGAACTGTGGGCGTTCGGGCCGGCGGGGGCGGTGGATCGGGTCGCGGGGCCGGCCCTGGACTTCTGCCTGCTCGTGACCCAACGGCGGCACCGGGCCGACCTGGCGCTGCAGGCCACCGGGCCGGTCGCCGAACGGTGGCTGACCGTGGCGCAGGCGTTCGCCGGGCCGCCCGGTGCGAAGCGGGAGCCGCAGCATGGCTGAGACACCGCTGCGGATCGGGAACGCGTCCGGCTTCTACGGGGACCGGTTCAGCGCCTGGCGGGAGATGCTCGACGGCGGTGCGCTCGACGTGCTCACCGGGGACTACCTCGCCGAACTGACCATGCTGATCCTCGGCCGGGACCGCACGAAGGATCCCGCGCTCGGCTACGCGAAGACGTTCCTGCGGCAGGTCGAGGGGGTGCTGGGCAGCGCGCTCGACCGGGGCGTGCGGATCGTCACGAACGCCGGCGGCGTCAACCCGGCCGGCCTCGCCGACGCTCTGGGGCAGCTGTCCCAGAAGCTGGGTCTCGCCCCGCGCATCGCGTACGTCACCGGCGACGAGGTCGGCCTGCCCGCGGGAGCGCTCACGGCGAACGCCTATCTGGGGGCGTTCGGGATCGCGGAGTGCCTGCGGGCCGGGGCCGACATCGTGGTGACCGGGCGGGTCACCGACGCCTCGCTGGTGGTGGGGCCGGGGATCGCGCGGTTCGGGTGGGGGCGGGCCGATCTCGACGCGCTCGCCGGCGCCACGGTCGCCGGGCACCTGATCGAGTGCGGCGCGCAGGTCACCGGCGGCAACTACCCGTTCTTCACGGAGCTGCCGGACGGCGGGCGGCGACCGGGGTTCCCGCTCGTCGAGCTGTCCGCCGACGGGTCGTGCGTCGTCACGAAGCATCCGGGCACCGGCGGGGCCGTCACGGTCGACACCGTCACGGCGCAGCTGCTGTACGAGATCGACGGCGCGTCGTACGTGGGACCCGACGTGGTGACCCGGCTCGACACGGTGCGCCTCACCGCTGTTCGCGAGGATCGGGTGCGGGTCTCGGGTGCGACGGGCACCCCGCCGCCCGGCACGGCCAAGGTCGCCGTGACCGCGCTCGGCGGCTGGCGCAACGCGATGAGCTTCGTCCTGTGTGGACTGGACGTCGAGGAGAAGGCCGCACTGGTGCGGGAGCAGGTGACGGCCGCGGTCGGTGCGGACGGGCTGGAGTTCCGGCTCGAACGCACGGATCGGCCCGACGCCGCGAGCGTGGAGACGGCTTCGGCGCTGGTGCACGTTCACATAAGGGACAAGGATCCGCGACGGGCGGGACGGGCATTCTCGGCGGCCGCGGTGGAACTGGCCCTGGCCTCCTATCCGGGGTGCACGCTGACGGCGCCGCCCGGGGACGGCATGCCCTTCGGGGTATACCGCGCGGAGACGGTGCCGCAGGCGGCGGTCGCCCACGTGGCGGTCCTGCCGGACGGGACGCGCGTGCCGATCCCGCCGCCTGCGGTGACGGCGCCGCTTCCGGCGAGCGCCGTAGCACGGGATCCGGCCGGGCCCGGCGGGCCGACGTCACACCCCGCCACCGCGGGCGGGCGGGAGCCACCCGGCGCCGCGGCGGAGCCAGCCGTCGCGGAGCCGCATGCGACCGCGCCGGATTCGGGCCGGCTCGACGGGCCAGAGCCACACGGCGCCGACCCGGGCGGGTCGCTGTCACACGGCGCGACACCGGGCGGGATCACCACGGGACCGACCACCCGGGCGCCGCTCGGGACCGTCCTCGGCGCCCGCTCGGGCGACAAGGGCCCCGACGCCACCCTCGGCGTCTGGGCCCGGGACGACACCACCCACGCATGGCTGCGGGACTACCTGACGGTGGAGCGGATCAGGGCGCTCATCCCCGAAACGGAGGACCACCCGGTGGAGCGGTTCGAGCTGCCGAACGTCCGGGCACTGGGCTTCGTGATACGCGGTCTGCTGGGCGAGGGCGGGGTGGCGGCGTCCACCCGGTTCGACCCGCAGGCGAAGGCACTGGGCGAGTTTCTGCGCGCGCGCATGGCGGACATTCCCGACGCCGTCATCGCGTGTCGCGGGGCGAGCGCCAGTCGTTAGCGGTGTGGCGATCAGACGGAAGAATCTTGGGGGCTGCGGGCGTGCCGGTACTTTCCACGACACTCGATCCCCGCGCGGCGGGGTATCAGGCGAATCGGACGGCGATGCTGGACCGGCTGGCGGAGCTGGACGCCGCCGCCGCGGAGGCGCGGGCCGGTGGCGGTGACAAGTACGTCGCGCGCCATCACGCCCGCGGCAAACTGCTCGCGCGCGAGCGGGTGGAGCTGCTGCTCGACCGCGACTCGCCGTTTCTGGAGCTGTGTCCCTACGCCGCGTGGGGCACGGAGTACACGGTCGGCGCGAGCGTGGTCACCGGCATCGGCGTCGTGGCGGGCGTGCCGTGCGTGATCGTCGCCAATGATCCGACGGTGCGCGGCGGGGCGGTCAACCCGTTCACCCTGAAGAAGACCCTGCGGGCCGGGGAGATCGCGCGGCAGAACCGGCTGCCGATGGTCAACCTGGTCGAGTCGGGGGGCGCGGACCTGCCGACGCAGGCGGACATCTTCATCCCGGGCGGGGCGGCGTTCCGGGACCTGACGCGCCTGTCCGCCGAGGGGATCCCGACGGTCGCGGTCGTTTTCGGGAACGCCACCGCGGGCGGCGCCTACATCCCCGGCATGAGCGACTACACGATCTTCGTCAGGGACCGCGCGAAGGTGTTCCTCGCCGGGCCGCCGCTGGTCAAGATGGCCACCGGCGAGGAGGTCGACGACGAACGCCTCGGCGGCGCGCACATGCACGGCACGCGCAGCGGTCTCGCCGACCACGTGGCCGAGGACGAGCGGGACGCGATCCGGGTGGCCCGAAGCGCCCTTTCCCGCCTGGCTTCCTCCTCGCCGTCCCGCTCTTTCGGGGCGGAGCCGAAGCTCCCCACCGAGGATCTGCTCGCCATCGCCTCGGCCGACCTGCGCACGCCCTTCGATCCGCGCGAGATCCTGGCGCGGGTCCTGGACGGCAGCGAGTTCGACGAGTTCAAGCCGTTGTACGGCACGGCTCTGGTGACCGGGTGGGGTGCGATCCACGGCCACCGGGTCGGTGTGCTGGCGAACGCGCGCGGCGTGCTCTTCTCGCCCGAGGCGCAGAAGGCGGCGCAGTTCATCCAGCTGGCGAACTCCTCCGGCACCCCGCTGGTCTTCCTGCAGAACACCACCGGCTACATGGTCGGCTCGGAGTACGAGCAGAACGGCATCATCAAGCACGGCGCGCACATGATCAACGCCGTGGCAAACTCGAAGGTCCCGCACATCACCGTCAACATCGGCGCGTCGTACGGGGCCGGGAACTACGGCATGTGCGGCCGCTCGTTCGAGCCGCGTTTCCTGTTCGCGTGGCCGAATGCGCGTTCGGCCGTGATGGGCCCGGCACAGCTGGCGGGCGTGCTGTCGATCGTGGCGCGGCAGGCGGCGGAGGCCAAGGGGCAGGTCTACGACGAGTCGCAGGACGCGCAGATGCGGCAGATGGTCGAGCAGAAGATCGACCAGGAGTCGGCGGCGCTGTACCTGTCCGGCCGGTTGTACGACGACGGGGTGATCGACCCTCGGGACACCCGGACCGTACTCGGCATCTGTCTGTCCATTGTGGAAAGTGAATCCAAGACTGCCGGCTTCGGCGTGTTCCGACTGTGAGGGTGTCATGATCCGTCGACTGCTGGTGGCGAACCGGGGCGAGATCGCCCGGCGCATCATCGCCACGTGCCGCGCCGTCGGCGTGGAGACCGTCGCCGTGTACTCCGACGCCGACTCGGCCACCCCGCACGCCGGTGAGGCCGACTATGCCGTTCATCTGCCGGGGAACGCGCCCACGGCGACCTATCTGCGCGGGGATCTGCTCATCGACGCGGCCCGCCGTGCCGGCGCCGACGCGGTGCACCCCGGCTACGGGTTCCTCTCCGAGAACGCGGACTTCGCGCAGGCGGTGCTCGACGCCGGCCTCACGTGGGTCGGCCCGTCGCCGAAGGCGATCGCCGTCATGGGGTCCAAAGTGGACGCCAAGGCGCTGGTCGGGGATGCGGGTGTGCCGGTCCTGCCGACGTGGCACGAGGCGCACGAGGTGACGCAGTTCCCGGTGATGGTGAAGGCGTCCGCGGGTGGCGGCGGCCGCGGCATGCGCCTGGTCCGCGATCCCGAGTCGCTGCACGAGGCCCTGGCGTCCGCGCGGCGCGAGGCCGCGGGGGCGTTCGGCGACGGGACCGTCTTCTGCGAGCGTTATGTCGAACGGGCGCGGCACATCGAGGTCCAGCTCATCGCCGACTCCGCGGGAACCGTTGTCTCCCTCGGCGAACGCGAGTGTTCGATCCAGCGCCGGCACCAGAAGATCATCGAGGAGACGCCGTCTCCCGCGGTGAGCCCGGCCCTGCGCGAGGAACTGTGCGCGGCGGCCATCGCCGTGGCGCGTGCGATCGGCTACGTCGGCGCGGGGACGGTCGAGTTCGTGCTGGCGCCCGAGGGCGACTGGTACTTCCTGGAGATGAACACCCGCCTGCAGGTCGAGCACCCGGTGACCGAACTGGTCGTCGGCATCGACCTGGTGCGCCTGCAGCTGCTCGTCGCCGAGGGCGGCACGCTCCCCTGGAACGGCCCACCGCCGCTGCGCGGCCACGCCATCGAGGCGCGGCTGTACGCCGAGGATCCCGCGTACGCCTTCCTGCCCAACAGCGGGACGCTGCACCGGTTCGAGATTCCGGGCGTCAGCAAGGAGTTCGCGCCGATGCTGTCGCCGGGGCTGCGCGTCGACGCGGGGGTGGCGGCCGGCACCGAGATCGGCGTGTACTACGACCCGATGCTGGCCAAGGTGATCGCCTGGGCGCCGACGCGTTACGAGGCCGCGCGCCAGCTCGGAACGGCGCTGGCGCGGGCCCGCATCCACGGCGTGGGCACCAACCGGGACCTGCTGGTGCGGGTGCTGCGCCATCCGTCCTTTGTGGGCGGTGGGATCGACACCGGGTTCCTGGACCGGCATCCGGAGGTCTTCGCGCCGCTGCTGTCCTCTGTGGACGCGCTGCGGCTCTCGTGCCTCGCGGCGGCGCTCGCGGGTGCCTACGGGCGGCGTTCCGCCGCGGCGCTGGGCATGGTGCCGGCGGGCTGGCGCAATGTTCCGTCGGTGCCGCAGACGGTCGCCTACGACGCGCCGAGCGGGACGTTCGAGGTGGCGTACCGGATGGATCGCGACGACGCGCTCGCCGCGTGGTCGGTGCGGCTCGTGGACCGCGACGACATCGGCCTTCCGGGCACGACCCCCGATCTCGCCGACGACCACCCACCCGTCGCCGTGGTTCTCGCTTCCCTGGAACGGGTTGTGCTCGACGTGGCCGGCGTGCGGCTGGCGTTCGACATCCATCGCGTCGGGGATGTGTCCTATGTGGACTCCTCCGAGGGTTCGGTGGCGCTGACGGAGGTGCCCCGGTTCCCGCCGCCGCCGGTGGATGTCGGCGAGGGTGGGCTCGTGGCGCCGTTGCCGGGTGCGGTGGGGCGCATTCTCGTCGTTCCCGGTCAGCGGGTCGCGGCGGGCGAACTGGTCCTGACGGTCGAGGCGATGAAGCTGGAGCACGCGGTGCACGCCCCGGCCGACGGCGTCATCACTGACCTGCGCGTCGCGACCGGCGCACAGGTCGAGGCCGGAACGCTACTGGCGATCCTGACGCCGGACCAGCAGTCTTAGCGGGTGGACTTCGATCTGACTCCCGAGCAGGCGCTGCTGCGCGATTCCGTGGCGGCGCTGGGCAAGCGGTACGGGCACCGGTACTACGTCGAGCAGGCGAAGGCCGGCAAGAACACCGACGAGCTGTGGCGCGAGGCGGGTGACCTCGGCTATCTCGGGGTCAACCTGCCCGTGGAGTACGGCGGGGGCGGCGGCGGCATCACGGAGCTCGCGATCGTCTGCGAGGAACTGGCCGCCGCCGGCTGCGCGCTGCTGCTGCTCGTCGTCTCCCCCGCAATCGCCGGCACGATCATCGCGAAGCACGGCACCGCGGATCAGCGCGCGCAGTATCTGCCCGGGCTGGCCGACGGCTCCCGCCGGATCTGCTTCGCGATCACCGAGCCCGACGCCGGTTCGAACTTCCACAAGCTGTCGACGGTGGCCCGGCAGGACGAGGCGACCGGCGACTACCTGATCACCGGCCGGAAGGTCTACATCTCCGGGGTGGACGCCTGCGACGACGTGCTGCTCGTGGCGCGGGTGTCGAAGGGCGACCGGTTGGAGCCCGCGCTGTTCGTGCTCCCCACGGACACGCCCGGCTTCTCGTACCGGCCGATCGAGATGGAGATCCTCTCCCCGGAACGCCAGTTCGAGCTCGTTCTCGACGATGTGCGGGTACCGGCATCGGCACTGGTCGGCGGCAGCACGGAGGCGGGCCTGCCGGCCCTGTTCGCGGGCCTCAACCCGGAACGCATCACGGTCGCGGCGATGGCCTCCGGCACCGGCCGCTACGCGCTGGGCAAGGCGTCGGCCTACACGGCGCAGCGCACGGTGTGGGGCCGCCCGATCGGCGCGCACCAGGGCGTCGCGCACCAGCTGGCACACGCCCACATCCAGGTCGAACTGGCCCGCCTGGCCGTGTCGAAGGCGGCTTCGCTGTACGACTCCGGACGTGACCTGGAGGCCGGCGTGGCGGCAAACACGGCGAAGTACGCGGCGGCCGAGGCCTCGGCGCTCGCGGTCGACACGGCGATCCAGGTGCACGGCGGCAACGGCATGACGACCGAGTACGGCGTGGCGACCCTGCTCGGGGGTTCCCGGGCGGCCCGCATCGCTCCGGTCAGCCGCGAGATGATCCTGAACTACGTCTCCCAGCACGTGCTGCGCCAGCCGAAGTCCTATTAGGACACTCAGGACGCGCGGGCGAACTTCCCGCCGGTGCTCTTGGTGGTCCGGCTGCCGGCCAGGCACCGGTAGGTCCGCTCCCCGGCCTTGAACTCGTCCGGGGTCGGGGGCAGGACCTCCACCTGCAGCCCGCTCTCCTGCGTGAGCTGGCGCAGGGTGTCCAGGGAGCACACCTTCTTGACCGCGCTGTTGGCCTTTACCTTGTCGTAGAGGGCCGAGGTGATGCCGCTGGGCAGCCGGGCCGTCGCGTAGGCCTCCCACAGGTGCGGCTCGGTGCAGGCCAGCTTGGTGCTGCGGGCGATGTTCTGCTGGACCTTCACCTCGTCGTAGCACTCGGGGGCGCTGACGCACCTGGTGTCGCCGTTCTGCGGGAACGGGCACGGCGCCTGCGCGGGCGACGGGGACGGCAGCTTCAGGGCGGCCCGCACCTCGTCGGGGCGGCCGCCGTAGTACACGGCACCGGCGGAGATGCCGGTGACGGCGATCAGGCCGAGGATCACGGCCGCGGCGAGGGTCCTGCGGGAGGTGCGCCCCCGGGGCAGCCCGGCAAGCCTCCCCCGCAACCCGCCCGGCCCCCGGCCGGCTGCGCCCCCGGGACCGGTGCCCGCGGCGCCCTGCCCACCGGCGCCGAACACACCCGTGCGCGTACCGCCGGCCCCGGTGCCGCCGAATCCGCCCGATCCGACGCCGCCGACCATGCCGGTGCGCGGATCACCCGTCCCAGGACCGCCGTGGCCACCCGGCCCGACGCCACCCGCCATGCCGGTGCGCGGATCACCCGTCCCGGGACCGCCGGCCCCGCCGGGACCACCCGCCCCGGCCGGCCCACCGGACCCGACGCCACCCATGCCGGTGCGCGGGTCACCCGAGCCCGCCGAGCCAGAGCCCGCTCCGGCCGAGGAGGTGCCGTAGACCACGCCGGTACCGGCGCCGGAAGCGGGCACCCCGGAAACCGAGCCACCGCCCGACCCGGGCCCGCCCGAGCCAGGCCCGCCCGAGCCAGGTCCACCGGAGCCCGGCCCACCCGAGCCTGCCCCGCCGGAGACCGGCCCACCGGGCACCCCGGAGACCGGCCCGCCGTACTCCCCGCCGCCGGAGGACCCGGAGACCGGCCGGTGCGCGGCCGGCGCACCCGTCCCGGGGCTCCACGACGCCGCGCCGCCCGGTGTGGTCGGGAAGACCTCGGTGACGGGTTCACGGGCCCCGGCGGGGGAAAGGTCAAGCGACGCCAGCGCGTCCCGCAACTGCGCGGCCGTCGGTCGCTGCCGCTCGTCGTTGGTCATGCCGGCCAGCACGAGCCCCATCATCGACGACGGCACGTGCGGCAGCGGCGGAACCGGCTGGGAGAACAGATCCACGACGGAGACGAGGCTCGGGTCCCGCTGCTGCGGCCAACGCGGCGGCCGGCCGGCCATCAGCGCGTACAGGGTCGCCGACAGGGCGTAGACGTCGACGGCCGGCGACGGCATCGAGTGCCGGAACATCTCCGGCGGCGCGTAGGCCGGCGTGAGCACGTCGAGCGTGATCGACACGTCGCGGTTCTCGTTGAGGACGGCGAGGCCGAAGTCGGCGAGCGCCGGCTCACCGAAGTTGGTGACCAGGATGTTCGCGGGTTTGACGTCTCTGTGCAGGACGCCGAGCGCGTGCGCGTCGACGAGCGCATCGGCGATCTTGACGCCCACGTCGCGCGCCTCCGCCGGCGACAACGGCGAACGCTTCATCCGCTCGTAGTAGGAGCCGCGGCACAGTTCCATGATCAGGTACGGGTGGCCGTCGTGGGTGACGCCCGCGTCGAAGAGGTCCACGACGTGCGGGTGGCTCGACATCCGGCCGGCGGCGCGCGCCTCGCGCAGGAAGCGCCGCTGGTCCCGCTCGTTCTCCAGCATGTGGTTTTCGACCTTGACCGCCACCTGCCGGCCCACCGAGTCCTGCACGGCGCGGAAGACCGTCGCGTAACCGCCGCGCGCCATCACGGTGAGTCCGGACAGGCCGGGCACCGTGGGGACGCGCTCCGCAGCGTTCACGCTAGAGAAAATACGTCAGCGTCGAGGCGCGTAACTCCGCAGATCGGGCCACCTACTGTCGGAAACAAGGTCGTTACCCAACCGCCGCCAACGTCGCCTCGGCCGCCGAGCGTTCCGACGCCTGCTGTGTGCCGTACGCCTCCTGAACGGCCTGAGCTGCGACGGAGAGCGCTTCGGCCTTCTGTCCGGAGGCCGCCAGCGCCGCCGCGAGCACCCGGCCGGCGACCACTTTGCTGCGCACATCCTCGCCGGGAAGATCGACGGCGCGCCGCGCCCAGCTCAGCGCCTCCTCGGCCTGCCCGTCAGTGAGCAGTGCCTCCGCGTAACCGGCGATGGCCAGCTTGCGCGGGTACAGCAGCGACGGCTCGGTCGCCGCGGCCGCGATCCGGGAGAACTCCTCGATCGCGCACGGGATCTGTCCGGCCGCCGTGCGGGCCAGCGCGTGCAGGGCGAGCGGCCCGACCCGCACCGCGGGCTGCACCGAGTCCGGCGGCAGCAGCGCGAGGACCCGTTCGGCGTCGGCGCACGCGGCGTCCGTGTCGGCCAGCTCCAGGTGCACGAACCCGCGCAGCGTGCCCGCCATCCCGATGAGCAGCGGGTGCCCGATCTGATCGGCGCACACCACGGCATCGTCCAGCAGGTCCCGCGCGTGAACGGGCTCGCTCAGGCCGCGCGCCACCACGCCGCGCACCACCAGGGCCAGCCCGCGGCCCCAGTCGTCGTCGGCGGCCGCGAAGTCCCGGTACGCCCGCCGGGCCTCCCGGTCGGCCTCCGCCAGGTCGCCCAGTTCGGCGGCGGCGTACGCCTGCACCGCCCGCAGGGTGCCGACCGCCCACGCCTCGCCGACCCGTTCGCCGTAGGGCAGGAACACCTTGGCGAGCCGCCGCGCGTCCGAGAGCCGGCCGGCGAGCAGCCGACCGAACGCGGTGGTGCCGCGCATCCAGGCCCGTCCGATCGGGTCGCCCAGTTCGGCGAAGCGGCGGGTGGCACGCATCAGAGCCGTGTCCGCCGTCGCGAAGTCGCCGCGGGTCACGGTCACCCAGGCGATGTTCTGCAGGGCCCAGGCCTCCTGGCGCTTCTCGCCGGCCGCGAGGGCCGTCCGGTAGGCCGCGTCCAGCTTCTCCGAGGCCTGGTTGAGGTGCCCGTCGAGGTAGTCGGCCATCCCGAGCCGGCGCAGCGCCGACGCCCGTTCCCGCGGAAGGTTTGCGGCATTGGCCTCGTCGAGCGCCTCCTGCCAGGCGGCGCGCGCCCGGGGCAGTTCCCGATTCATGTCATAACCCCGACCCGCGAGCAGCAGGGCGCCCGCGCGGACCTCCGGGTCGTCGGTGGCATTCGCGGCGATCTTCTCGGCGAACCGGAGAGCGTCCGCGACATTGCCCACCTGCAACAGGGCGCGGGCGTGCACGAGCCGGTCCGGCGGGGCGAGAAAACCGCCGGCGAGCTTCTCCGCGCGCGCCGAGTACTGCACGGCCTGCTTCGGCTCGCCCGCGCCCAGCGCCCGCCGGGCGAGCCTGGCCAGCGACTGAACGCCCAACGGGGCCACCGACCGCACCGGCGCGTCCGGCCGCAGCCGCACGCTGTCGGCCAGCGCGGCGGCCCGCTCCACATGCCCCGCGATGAACCCGTCGTCCACTTTGGACGGTGCCGCCGAGGCCGCCCAGCGGGCCAGTGCGGCGTGGCGTTCGGCCAGGTCGGCCTGCCCGATGCCGGCGTACGCCGCCTCCCGCAGCAGCGGGGTCGCCACCGCGTAGCCGCCCTTGATCCGGCGCAGCATGCGGCGCTGCAGCAGTTCGTCCACGGCGCGCTCGAGCTCCACGGCCACCACGGCCGCCGGCCGGCCCGGGAACGCCCGCGACAGCTGCAGCGCCTCCAGCGCCCCCGTCGGCACGAAGTCCCCCACCACCGCCGCGTCGCGCAGCACCGCCCGGGCGTCCTGCGGCAGGGCGTCGATGCGAGCCGCCAGCACCGCCGCGAGGTCGCGGGAGAGCAGCCGCCCGCCGAGCGAACCGGGCGTCAGCCGCCACAGTGGACCGTGCTCCGCACCTCCGTGCACCGGCACCGCGACGGTCTGCAGCGCGCCGCGCTCGCGCAGCAGGGCAACCAGTTCGGCCAGGTAGAACGGGTTGCCCTGGGCCGTCGAGAGCAGCCTGGCCTCGTCCGCGGCGGCGATCCGCCCACCGCCCAGGTACGCCGTGAGCAGCCGCGCCGCGTCGGCACCGCGCAGCGGCGAAAGCGCCTTGACCTCGGCGTCGGCGAGCCGGGTCAGGATGCCGGCCGTGCGCACCAGTTCGGGCCGGCCGAGCAGCAGCACGAGGCAGGCGCCGCCGAGGCGTTCGAGGGTGGCGCCCAGTGCATCGATCGTCTCCGGGGTGGCGTCGTGCAGGTCGTCGACGATCACCACCAGCGGGCTCTCCGCGGCGAGCGCGCTCAGCAGGTCGGCCACCGCCCCCGGCATGAACTCCAGGTCCCGTTCGCCGTCGCCGCTGCCCGACTCGGGGTCCACGTAGCCGAGCAGGCTCATCAGCAGATCGATCTGCACCGCCGGCCGGTCACCCGATCGGCGCACCCGGGCCAGGCGCTGCGCGAGCCGCTTGAGGCGCTCCTCGACCTGCGGCGCCGTCGTCTCCTGATCGCCCGGGAGGCCGATGGCGGCGCGCACCAGATCGGCCAGCGGCGCCAGCTTGCGGCGTTCGCCGAACGCGGCGCAGTGCACCGCCAGCACCCGCGAACCCGGGCTGGCCCCGAACCCTCCGGTGGCCGCGACCGGGTATCCGGCGCCCAGCCGGGCCACCTCGCCGGCGAAGCGCGTCTTGCCGAGGCCGGCCTCACCCGTCACGACGAGGGTGCGCGGCTCGCTCCGGTCGATCGACTCCGCGAGCCGGCTCCACACCCAGGCCAGCTCCGGCTCCCGCCCCACGAACGGCGCCTCGTCCCCCAGCCCCGACCGCGTGCCCGGCGCGTCCAGCAGCCCGAGCAGCTCGAACGCCTCCACCGGCGCGCGCTTGCCCTTGAGCCGCAGCGGGCGCAGGGTCCGCCAGGACGCCACGTGCCGCGTGGTCGCCGCCGTCGTGAGACCCGCGTAGATCCCACCGACGGCCGCGGCGTCGGCCAGCCGGGCGGCGGTGTTGACGGTGTCGCCGATGACCGTGTACTCGATGGCCGCCTGCACGCCGGCGACCACGGGACCGGTGTTGAGGCCGATGCGCAGGCCGGACGGGGCGCCGCCGCCGCGTTCGTCGTCCAGGACGCGACGCACGGCGCGTTGCATCGACAGCGCCGCGCGGACCGCGCGTTCGGCGTCGTCCTCGTGTGCCACGGGTGCGCCGAAGACCGCCATGATGCCGTCGCCGGTGAGCTTGTCGACGTGCCCCCCGAACGTCTTCACCGCCCCGGCGAGCGCGGCCAGCACGCGGTCGGTGACGGCGCCCACCCGTTCCGGATCCATGTCCTCGGCCCAGCTGGTGAACTCCGAGAGGTCCCCGAAGAGCACGGTGACGATCCGCCGCTCGGCGGCCGGGAGGGTGGCCGCGGCCGGCAGCGCCGACCCGCAGTTGTGGCAGAACTTGGCCCCGGGCACGGCGACGGTGCCGCAGACCGGGCAGGTCACGGCGTTACTCCGGCTCGCACGCCGCTCACGGGTGGTCCCGCAGGTACGCCAGCTGCGCCTCGACGGTCAGCGCGGCGGCGGGCCACAGCACCTCATCGACGTCCGCGTACACGATCCGCACCACATCCATCGCCTCCACCGCGCCCCCGGCCACGGCCGCCCGGACCTGCTCCAGGCGCGCCCTGCGGTGCTCCCGGTAGTAGGTCGCTGCGGCGGCGCAGTCGGCCAGCGCCGGCCCGTGCCCCGGCAGCACCGGCATCGGACCCAGCCCGATCAGGGTCTCCATGGAGGAGAGGTAGGCCGCAAGGTCCCCGTCCGGGAACGCCACCACGGTGGTGCCCCGGCCGAGGATGGTGTCGCCGACGAGCACCGCCTCGTCGTTGATCACGTAGGAGACGGAGTCCCGGGTGTGGCCCGGCGTGTCGATCGCCCGCACGGTGAGGCCGCCCAGGGTTTCCTCGCCGTCGAAGTCGAGCACCGGCGCACCGGTGATCTCGGCGAGGCGCGGCACCGCCTGGGTGTGGTCCTCGTGCCCGTGGGTCACCAGGATGGCCTCGATCGGGCCGTTCTCGATGATCGCGGCCAGGTGCTCCTCGAGCTGCGGGCCCGGATCCACCACGACGGAACGCGGGGTGCCCGGTGCGCGCAGGAGCCAGGTGTTGGTGCCGTCGAGCGTCATCGGTCCGGGGTTGGCGGCCCGCACCAGGGTCGCCCAGGTGGGCAGGGTGTCGAGGAGAACAGCTGCCGGCGCGGTAACGTGGCCCACCATGCCAGCGATGGTACGGCCGGGATAAGACGTTCGTGCCGGCCGATCGGATAGTCGTGGCTATCCGACGCCTTCCCAGCCTGGTCGGCGCGCGGGTCGGGTGCCCGTGAGACACATCCAGCCGATCATCCGGGACTCCTTCTCCCGGATCCGCACCCGCTCGAACTCCTCGGCGACGAGATGCGGCGAGTGGCGCACGAAGTTGTCGAAGACATAGTCGGAGGCCATCACGCCGAGATCGGCCTCGGTGGCGAGCATCCGTTCCTTCATCCGCGCCGCTTCGGCGAGCCGGGCGGTGTAGACGATGGCGGTGCCGGTCAGCCCCTGCCGGTCCACGGCGATCGGTCCGACGTGCACCGCCATGCGTAACCGGATGTAGACGGGCGGCCCGGCGCGGCGATTGTGGCTGTGCAGCAGGACGGCGAGCATCCCCATCATCGGGTGCAGCACGGCTGCGGTGGAGTGCTGCGGCGGCACCACGGTCAGGATGCCGTCGCCGCGCCCCTCGTGATGGCACTCGTGCCAGGGCACCCCCGCTTCCGTGAACGACTCCTGCAGCATCTGCGCCAGCGCCTCGCGGATCAGCGTGCGGTCGCCGTCGTTGCGGCGCGGGTCGCCGAAGCCGGCGATGTCGGTCAGGACGATGGTGCAGTTCAACGGCTGTGACGCCGGCCGTTCGGGAAACGCGGGCGGGCGCGGGCCCATCGGGACGACGGCCGCGGCGCCGTCGCCCTCGGGGGTGCCGTGCGCGTCCTCGATGCGGCGTTCCCGCTCGGCCCGGCGCAGGGTCCAGAGCATCGACGGGTGGCGCTCGATCAACGCGGCGAACGCGCCCGGCGGGACCACGAGCGCGATGACCCGTTCGACCGTGACGACCGAGGCGGAACGCGTGTGGCCGACGAGTGCGGTCCGCTCGCCGATCAGGTCACCCGGACCGCGCACGGCGACGAACTGGAGCCGCCCGCCGATCCGCATCCTGACCCTGACCCGGCCGGAGATGATCACCATGACGTCCGACGTGGGATCGTCCTGATGACAGAGGTACGCCCCGGCCGGGTAGTGCTCCTCACGCCCGCTCGCCAGGAGGTCACGCCGCGCCTCCGGCGACAGCGAACCGAGGAAGCTCCGCCGCGCGGGTCTCTCGCAGCGCATCGGTGTACCGATGTCGGACACGTGCCTCACCCCCACGCGCACGACGACAAGCAGTCGGTCGACTCGCGTACCGACTCGTCGCTTTCAGACAACAAGCGTTTGAACGATGGTCGTACGGCCGAGTGCATTACGTCTATCACCAGAAAGGCAGAACGCGTTCTGCTATGTGGCTGTCGGCAAACGTGTCGGCCAAATCCGCAGCCAGTGGCCCTGGGAGCTGGCACCGCCGCACGAAAAATGGCACGCGAAATGCCGCGCGTACCGGTAAGCACGCGCGGCACCGAGAAGAGCGATCTAGGCGGCGACCTCGACGATGGCCTCGACCTCGACCGGAACGCCGCGCGGCAGTTCGGCCACGCCGACGGCGCTGCGGGCGTGCGTGCCGGCCTCGCCGAGCACCGCCGCGAAGAGTTCGCTCGCGCCGTTGATCACCTCGGGCTGACCGGTGAACCCGGGAGCGGAGGCGACGAAGCCGCCGACCTTGACGACGCGGGTCACGTTGTCCAGCCCGACGAGCGCGTCGACGGCGGCGAGCACGCTCAGCGCGCAGGTCCGCGCCCACGCCTTGGCCTCCTCCGGCGTGACCTCGGCGCCGACCTTGCCGGTGGCCGCGATCTTGCCGTCGACGATCGGCACCTGGCCGGAGACGTACACGTGGTTGCCGCTCCGAACGGCCGGCACGTAGGCCGCCTGCGGCGCGCTCACCGGCGGCAGCGTCAGGCCGAGCTTCTCCAGATTGGCCCGCCAGTCGACGCTCATGCCCCCGCCTCGCTTCGCTCACCGGCGCCACGAGGCGCGAGCCGACAGTGCCCCGTGGTTCGCTCCCGCAAGCGTCCGCTCACTGTCCGGCCTCTCCGCGGGGGCGCTTCAGGTACGCGACGAGGTTCTCCGCGTTGGGGCCGGGCACCACCGTCACCAGCTCCCAGCCGTCCTCGCCCCAGCTGTCGAGGATCTGCTTGGTGGCGTGCACCAGCAGCGGAACCGTCGCGTACTCCCACTTCTGCATGGTCAGCACATTAATACGTGCGCCGCGCGGTACACGCGCCGAGCCCGGCCCGGCACACTACGCTGGGTCGACGTGGACACACCGACAGCCACCGACGAGTCCCGTCCGCGACGGCGCCGCCGCGGCATCCTGATCGCCTCGCTCGCGCTCCTGGCGATCGTGGTGCTCTGCGGCGGGGGCGGCACGATCGCGTTCTTCGCGCTGCGTTCCTCGGGCGGCGAGGGCCAGGCCTCCCCACTGGCCGCCACCTCGAACTTCCTCAACGCCGTGTACAAGGAGAAGAACGCCGCCAAGGCCGGCCGGTACGTGTGCGCCGCCGCGCGCAGCGAGAGGTCGATCGACCGCAAGGTCGACGAGGTGGCCGAGTACGAGCGGCGCTACGCCAAGGCACCCCGGTTCACCTGGGACGAACCGACCGTGGAGAGCACCGGCAAGAAGGCGGCCACGCTCTCGGTCACGATCCGCTTCGCCACCGACGACGACCGCGCGGCCACCCAGCGGCTGGAGATCACCGCCGTCGACGACAACGGCTGGTTCGTCTGTGATGTGAGATCCGTGTCCTGAGCACGGTCCCGCCGCGGGGATACGGTGTGGAACGTGGCTGACAACAAGCGGGGGGCGGGCTGGCCGGCCCGGCTGCACGTCGTGACCGGCAAGGGCGGCACCGGCAAGACCACGGTCGCCGCCGCCCTGGCCATCGCGCTGGCCACCGGCGGCCGGCGCACCCTCCTCGTCGAGGTCGAGGGGCGGCAGGGCGTCGCGCAGCTGTTCGGGCTGGCGCCGCTGCCCTACGAGGAGCGCAGGGTCACCGGCACCGCCGACGGCGGGGAGGTCCGGGCGCTGGCCGTCGACGCCGAAGAGGCGCTGCTGGAGTATCTCGACCTGTTCTACAAGCTCGGCATGGCCGGTCGGGCGCTGCAGAAGGTGGGTGCGGTCGACTTCGCCACGACGATCGCGCCCGGACTGCGGGACGTTCTTCTCACGGGCAAGGTCAAGGAGGCGGTGAGCCGCACGAAGGACGGCCGTCGCGTGTACGACGCGGTCGTGCTGGACGCGCCGCCGACCGGCCGCATCGGCAGGTTCCTCAACGTCACCGCCGAGACGGCCCGCCTGGCGAAGGTGGGCCCGATCAAGACCCAGAGCGACGGCGTCGCCGCCATCCTCCGTTCGCCGATGACTTCCGTGCACGTGGTGACGCTGCTGGAGGAGATGCCGGTCCAGGAGACGGCCGACGCCGTCGCCGAACTGAGCGGGCTCGGCATCCCGATCGGCCGCGTGATCGTCAACGCCTCCCGCGCGCCGCGCCTGGTCGGCGCGAAGCTCACCCCGGCCGAGGTGAGGCGCGGGCTCAAGGAGGCGGGGCTGCCCGAGGACCGGGAGACGGTGGCCGGCCTGGTGGCCGAGGGCCGCGCCTACCAGACCCGGCTGGAGGTGGAGTCGACGCTGCGCGCCGAACTGGGCGAGATCGGCCGCCCCGTGGTCGAACTGCCCGCTCTCCCCGGTGGTATGGACCGTGCCGGGCTCGACCGACTGGCGGAAATCCTGTTGAAGGCCCTGTGACGAGATCGTCGCGCCCGGCGTCGCGGCGGGTACGGCGGTTACGCTCGCAAGTGTGTCGCGTGACAGATCCGCGCCATCCGGCGGCAAACTGTTGGACCTCGACGGGATTCTCTCCGACCCGGCGATCCGCACGGTGGTCTGCTGCGGCGCGGGCGGGGTCGGCAAGACCACGACCGCGGCCGCGCTGGCGCTGCGCGCCGCCGAGAAACACGGTCGCCGCACCGTCGTGCTCACCATCGACCCGGCCCGCCGGCTGGCGCAGTCCCTCGGGCTGACCGAGCTGGACAACGTTCCGCGCAAGGTCAGCGGGGCCTCGGGCGAGCTGCACGCCATGATGCTGGACATGAAGCGCACCTTCGACGAGGTGGTGCTCACCCACACCGACCCCAAGCGGGCCGAGGAGATCTTCGCGAACCCGTTCTACCAGGCCATGAGCAGCACCTTCGCCGGCACGCAGGAGTACATGGCGATGGAGAAGCTGGGCCAGCTGCGGGCGCGCGACGAGTGGGACCTGATCATCGTGGACACGCCGCCGTCGCGCAGCGCGCTGGACTTCCTGGACGCGCCGGCCCGGCTGGGGCGGTTCCTAGACGGGCGGATGCTGCGGATGCTGCTGGCGCCGGCCCGCGCCGGCGGGCGCAGCGTGTTCAGCCTGGTGTCGGCGTCGTTCAGCATCGTGGGCAAGACGGTCACGAAGATCTTGGGCACGCAGCTGCTGGCGGACCTGTCCGGGTTCGTGTCGGCGCTGGACTCGATGTTCGGCGGGTTCCGCGAGCGGGCCGAGCAGACGTACCGGGTGCTGCAGGACCGGGAGACGGCGTTCCTGCTGGTGGCGGCGCCGGAGCCGGACGCGATCCGGGAGGCGGCCTACTTCGCCGGGCGGTTGGCGGCCGACCGCATGCCGCTCGCGGGGCTGGTGCTCAACCGTGTGACGACGGTGTCGGCGCCGGCGATCGGGTCCGCCGGGGCCCGGGCCGCGGCCGACGAGACGTCCGCGCCCCTCTCGGACCTACTGCTGATTCACGCGGAACTTGCCGAGCAGGCCGAACGGCAGGCCGAAGTCGCGAGCCGCTTCTCCACGGAGTTCCCGGAGGTGCCGGTCGCGACGGCAGCGGCACAGCCCGCCGACATCCATGACATCGACGGCCTGCGCCGGATCGGCGACGAGATCTGCTGAGGGGCCGTTCACGCGACCCCTCAGCAGACACGTCAGGGGGTCAGCCCCCCATGGGGACAAGCTCCTTGTCCCGCGACCCCTTCTCCCGCAGCGCGGCCTCGAACATCCGGCGCCAGCTCGTCACGTTCTGGTGGCGGCGGAGCAGAGCACGGCGCTCACGCTCGGTCATGCCACCCCAGACGCCGAACTCGATCCTGTTGTCGAGCGCATCAGCCAGGCACTCCATCCGCACCGGGCAGCTGCGGCAGATGCGCTTGGCGACGTTCTGTTCGGCCCCCTGCACGAACAGAGCATCGGGATCCCCGTTCCGGCACGCAGCCAGGCTCGGCCAGTCGACGACCATCCCCATGTTCGCAATTCCCCCCTAAGTACTCCCCCAAGTGCGCCCGGAGCCGATCCCCCTGCCGTGCCTACCCAAACCACTACCGATCCCCCCGATAATGGTCAAAGCGGGCGCGTGACGGCGCCGGACGACGGACCCGCCGGTCGGGTGACCCACGGGCCCGCGAAGAACATCATGCTCTGTAGTCACTCGATTACGCAACGCTGTTGCACCAGGTTAACCGCCCTTTTGCGTTCCGCCAATGCCAGGCGGAGGGTCATCCGGAAGGTTTCTAGAAGTCCCGCCCTGAGAGTGATTTGTCCAGAAAGTTAGCAATCTTGGCTCGAAACTGGAGCAGAATTGCGCTTGAGGACCAACCAGGCGCCAGGGTTCGTGCGTTTAGCACAACGACGGTGCGTCCAGCAGGACGCGGCCGCTTCGATGTCGTCACGTACCCTCAGGCGGTGACCTTGCTACGCAACAGCGACCGAAGTTTGCTGTCCAATGCCGCATCCTTGCTGGTCTGCGGCTTGCTGGCGGGTCTCGTCGTAGCCGCCGCGGCCTTCCCCGCAGTCGCCATGGGCGGCCTCGCGGCGAGGGCCGGCGCCGAAACTTTCGACAGCCTTCCCACCGATCTCGACGTGCTGCCGGCACCGCAGATCAGTGAGGTCTACGCGAGCGATGGCAAAACGCTCCTCGCGTACCTTTACGACGAAAACCGGCACGACGTTCCGATCTCCGAGGTCGCGCCGATCATGCGTGAGGCCCTGGTCGCCTCCGAGGACGCCCGGTTCTACGACCACAACGGCGTGGACATGAAGGGTGTGGCGCGCGCGTTCGTCGCCAACCAGCAGTCCGACGGGGTGGCCCAGGGCGCCTCGACGCTCACCATGCAGTACGTGCGTCAGGTCATCGCCTACACGGCCAAGACGCCGCAGCAGGTGCTGGCCGCGACGGAGAAGACGCCCT
>NZ_BOPF01000068.1 GCF_016863615.1 Virgisporangium aliadipatigenens
CTGACGTCGTTGCTCTCCGGGAAGAACAGGCCGGCGTAGACCAGGATGTCGATGTTGCTCGTCGCCTGGCGGATGAGTGATCTCCACAGGTCGACCGGGACGGCTGTGCGGGTGGGGTAGAAGGTGACCAGTTCGGCTTGACCGGCGGACACGATCTTGGCGTCGTGCCGGGTCGATGGCCATAGGTAGACCTCGTCGACGCCGAGCAGGTTCGCGGCCGCGACCCGGTGTGCACGGTGCGGGACGCGACCTTTCGTGACCCACCGTTCGGCGGTCTTCGGGTCAACGCCGAGCTGTTCAGCGACCTGTGCCGCTGTCAGCTGCGCGGCGCCGATCGCGCTGCGCCGACGCTCGTTGACCATCTCTCATCACCTCGGCACACGACGGGGACTGGCGGGACGTTGCGCCGGGCTCCGGGACGTCCCCAAGTGTCCCGGTGCGGCGGTGACAACGCCCCTACCGAAACGGATCGAATCACAGTACGCACCGAGCGCACTGGCACCATCATCCGGCTCGTCTGCGTCGGGCGCGGTCGTCGCGACGGTTCGCCAGGTTGCGGCTGTGCGCTGACAAGGTTGTTGCCGGTGGGGCTGAAGCACCGGTGCTGTGCTGGTCCACCACCGTGTTACCTGTTTCGCGTCCATGGAATGCGAGGTCCGTCATGCCCGTCCCCGCTACACCGACGTCGAGTCCGGCGTCGAGCGACATCTACCCCGAGTTCGATCTGGACGTCCAGATCACCACCGACGCTGAGGTTGGGTACAGCGTCCGTCGCTGTGACACCAGCGACGGCTGCGCGGCCACCTGCGCCTCGTCCTGCGCCAGCAGCTGAGCCGTCAACGTCTGGCGGGGCCGAACGATCGGCCCCGCCTTCGCCCTCGAGACGACGGAGGTGCCGTGACTTCGACGAACGTGCCGCTGTATCGGCACGCGGGCGGGGGGATGCTGCGGGCAGCGGCGCTGCCGCTGACCGCGGCCCCGGGCGACTGGCCGGTCCTGTCCGACGTCGGCTCCTGCCGATCATGGCTCGGCCGCAGTTGGCAGCTGCCGGGCTTCGCCGCCGCGGTCCGCTACGCCAGCGCACCGTTCGCCGACCTCGTCCAGGCGGTCCTTAGCGAGGAGACTGTCGACGGTAAGCAGGTGCGGCGGGTGACGTTGGCGACGATGCGGTATCGCCTGCGGGCCGTGGGCCGCCCAACACCGTTCGGACTGTTCGCGGGCGTGGCCCCGATCCAGGTAGGTGCTACCGCCACGGCGGCGTGGGGTGCGAAGCATCGCGCGATGATCCGCATCGACACGCTATGGCTCGACGGGCTGGTGGAACGTCTGGAGACGTCGCCGGAACTGCTGCCCCACCTGGACGTCACGGTCTCGGATCTGGTGGTCGATCGCGGCGATCGTGTCGAGGTTGCGCGGGGCGCCGGCCGGGTGTCGGTGCGTAACAGTGCTGTCGTGCGTCTGGTCCGGGACGCGGCGGGAAGCCCGGTGCACTACTCGCTACTCGCCGGGAAGGTAGCGGACACTTTCGCCGAGGTGCCGTCGTCGACGATCGACGCAACGCTGCGCACCCTCATCGCCCAAGGTGTCCTGACCACGAGCCTTCGGGCACCGATGACCGTGACAGATCCGCTCGGCTTCCTGATCAAGACCTTGGGCGCCGTTGAGGACGCCGTGGCGGAGGCCGCGGTCGTTGCGGCGGACCTGCGCGACGTGGCGCAGCTCATCGGCGAGCACAACGCTGAGAACGATCCACGAACTCAGGTGGGTCTGCGGGACACGGCGACTGCGCGGCTGAGACGGGAGTCGGCTGTGGGCCGTACCGCCCTGGCCGCAGATCTGCATCTGGACTGCCGGATCACGGTGCCCAAAGGGCTCGCCGGTGAGATGGCCGACGCGGCGAGCGTGCTGCTTCGGCTGACCCGCCAGCCGCGTCCCGACCCGCGGTGGAACGACTGGTGCCAAGAATTTTGTGACCGTTACGGCACCGGCGCCGTCGTCCCGGTCACCGAAGCCGTCCACCCGGATGCCGGGATCGGGCTGCCCGCCAGCTATCCGGGCAGCACGCTGCCGGCTCCGGATGACGACACGGTCAGCCGCCGCGACGCCGGGCTGTTGCGCCTGGCCTGGGATGCGCTCGCCGCAGGCCGGCCGGAGATCGTGCTCGACGACGACCTGATCGCCGCGATCACCGCTGAGGCTCCGATCGATCCACGCCGGATTCCGCCGCATGTCGAGCTGGGCGCCCGCGTGCATGCCGCCACGGCAGAGGCGTTGCAGGCGGGGGAGTACACCTTCACTGTTCACCCGGCGCAGGCGTTCGGCATGTTGACCGCCCGGTTCGGGCCAGCTGCGACCGCCGCTGGCCTCGACGCCGCCTACGCCGCCGCGCCGGTGAGCGTGGACGGTGCGCTGAGTGTGCAGCTGTCGTTCCCGCCGCTGTTTCCGCAGTCGGAGAACGTCGCCCGGATGCCGACCCATCTGGCGCATGTGGTGTCGCTCGGCGAACATCGCACCAACCCGAATGCCAACGTCTTAAGTGTTGAAGACCTGGGGGTTGTTGCTGTCGCGGACGGGCTGCATCTGGTCAGCATCTCCCGCCGGCAGGTGATCGAACCGCAGGTCTTCCACGCCCTGGCGTTGGAGAAGCAGGCGCCGCCGCTGGCCCGGTTCCTCGCCACGCTGACGCGCGGGTTCCTGCCCCGCTACACCGAGTTCGACTGGGGGCCGCACAGCACACAGTTGCCGTACCTGCCGAGAGTGCGCTACCGGCGCGCGATCCTGGCCCCGGCCACGTGGCGGCTCGCCGCCACCGACCACGCCGCCCTCAATGCGGCGCCGTCCTGGGACGACGCGCTCGCCGGGTGGAGGCAGCGGTGGAACTGCCCGGACACGGTCGAGGTGCACGATGATCACCGTTCGCTGCGGCTGACCCTCACCGTCGCCGCGCACCGCACTATCCTGCGCGAACACCTGAACAAGTACAGCGCCGCGACGTTGACCGAGACCGTCTCCGCCGCCGACACCGCATGGATCGGCGGCCATGTTCACGAGATCGTCATGCCGTTCGCGCGGACGGCCCCGCCCGCACCGAACCTCGTCACCGGACAGTTGCCGCTGGTCACCAACACCAGCACGGCGCATCGTCCCGCCGCACCGCACAGCAGCTGGCTCTACGCGCAGGTGTTCACCCACCCCGAACGGATCGACGACCTCATCCGCACCCACCTCCCGGCGTTGCTCGCCACCCTGGACGGCGAGCGGGCGTGGTGGTTCGCCCGCTACCGCAGCATGCGCGACACCGACCACCTCCGCCTGCGGATCCGCACCCGCGGCACCGACGAATACACCGCCGTGGCCGCCGCGGTCGGCCAGTGGGGCCACCACCTTTGCGACCTGGGAGCGGCGTCGAGGCTGTCGCTGGCGACGTACTTTCCCGAGGTCGGCCGCTACGGCAGCGGCGCGGCGATGGATGCCGCCGAAGCGGTCTTCGCCGCCGATTCCCACGCCGTCGCCACCGCCATGCGGCTACTACCGGCCAAGGTCATTCACCCGCAGGCACTGACCGCGATCGGCATGGTCGACATCGCCGACGGCTTCCACCACGACCACCAGCAGGCCACCGACTGGCTGCTGAACCACCTCGCCGCCAAGGCCGCCCCGACCGCCGCACGGTCCGCTGCCGACCAGGCCACCGCTTGGGTCACGGCCGGGCTCCTACCGGACGGCACACCGATTCCCGCGCCAGTGGCCGAGGCGTGGCAGGCCCGGCGCGTCGCCCTGCGCCGGTACCGCGCCGCCCTGCCCGACGACGCCAACGTAAATGGCGTGCTCACCGCGCTGCTGCACATGCACCACAACCGCGCCCGCCTCATCGACCGTGCCGACGAAGCAGTGTGCATGCGCCTGGCCCGCCAGATCGCCCTTGCCCGCCGCGCACGTGCTGCCGGGACTGTCGTATGAGGACGACTACCGCGACGTCCGCCGGTCCGCTCAGCGCTGCGTCTGCGGGCTGGTTGCAATCCCTCGCCGACGGCGCGCCCGGGATCGCGTTGCCGCACATCGTGCGCGCCCGCGCCGGCCGTGCCGGCTGGGCGCCGGTGCACGAGTACGCCAAGGCGATGACCCGTGAACCGGTCCACGCCCACCCCGAGACCACCACCCTGTTCCGGGGGGCACCCGCCGTCGCCTACGCCCTCCACACCGCCGGTCACCCCGCCTACGCCGCCGCCCTCGCCAGACTCGACCACAGCATCGAACACGTCACCCGCGCCCGCCTTGACGCCGCCCACCGCCGCATCGGCCGCGGCCAGATCGCTCAAGCCCGCGAGTACGACCTGATCAGCGGCCTGACCGGTCTCGGCGCCTATCTCCTTCACCGCCAGCACCGGGACCTACTCCGCGACGTGCTCACGTACCTGGTGCGCCTTACCGCACCGATCAGCGCCGACGGTGAGGCGCTGCCCGGCTGGTGGGCGACCGGTAGCCCGGACCGGCGGCAATCCCCCCGATGGGACGACGGGCACGCCGGGTTCGGCATGGCACACGGCATCGCCGGGCCGCTGGCGCTACTGTCGGCCGCGATGCGGCGCGGGGTCATCGTCACCGGACACGACCAGGCCATCACCACGATGTGCACCTGGCTCGAGACCTGGTCGACCGGCCACGGCGAGCACACCTCATGGCCCGAGGTCATCAGCCGCGACGAACTGCGCGACGGCGCCGCCGCCGACCCTGGCCCGCACCGACCGTCCTGGTGCTACGGCGTTCCCGGCATCGCCCGCGCCATCCAGAGCGCCGGCATCGCCGTCGGTGACCCGCCGCGTGCCCGTGCCGCGGAACAGGCCCTGCTCGGCTGCCTCACCGACGCCCGGCAACTGGCCCACCTCACCGACCCGGGACTGTGTCACGGCTGGGCCGGCCTGATCCACACCACCCGCCGCGCCGCCGCCGACGCGACAAGCGGCGACCTCGCCGCCGCCGCAGACAGCGCCGCCCAGATGATGCACCTGCACCTACGCCACCACGGACAGCCCGTCACCGACGGGCTCCTGGACGGCAGTGCCGGCGTCGCACTGGCCGCCACGACCGACACCGGCACGGATGGGTCCGGCGGCCCGTTCTGGGACACCTGTCTCCTGACCATCTGAACCACGCAGCCATCGAGTACCGACCGGGAAAGGCTCTTATGTCCACCGCCACCGACACGCCAGCCGAAGTACTCCGCGCCCGCATGGTCGAGCGCATCCTCGCCGGCCAACAGCTCACCCCGAC
This sequence comes from Virgisporangium aliadipatigenens, assembly GCF_016863615.1. Classification (GTDB taxonomy): domain Bacteria; phylum Actinomycetota; class Actinomycetes; order Mycobacteriales; family Micromonosporaceae; genus Virgisporangium; species Virgisporangium aliadipatigenens. The sequence continues at coordinate 5,272 of NZ_BOPF01000068.1, forward strand.
CGTCGAGACCGCCATGCGCCACGTCGAACGCCACCGCTACGTTCCCGACGTTCCGGTCGCAGACGCTTACGACGAGAAGGCCGTCATCACGCACACCTTCCCCGACGGCACCCACCTCAGCTGCGCCTCCGTACCGAGCCTCGTCGCCGCGATGCTCGACGCCCTCCAGGCGCAGCCTGGCCACAACATCCTCGAAATCGGCGCCGGTACCGGCTACAACGCCGCACTGCTCGCTACCCTCACCGGCAGTTCAGGGCAGGTCGTCACCCTCGACATCAATTCCGACGTGACCGCCGCAGCCCGCCGCCACCTCGACGACACCGGCTACAGCCACGTGCGCGTCATCACCCGCGACGGCGCCGACGGCGCTACCGAACACGGCCCCTACGACCGGATCATCGTCACCGTCGGCGCCTGGGACATCCCCCACACCTGGTGGGACCAACTCACCCCCGGCGGCCGCCTCGTCGTCCCGCTGCGGTGGCGCGGCACCACCCGCGCGGTCGCGTTCACCAAGACGACCGACCGCTGGGAGTCCGACTGGGTATACCTCTGCGGCTTCGTACCGATGCTCGGCCAACCCGGCGAACACGCCTCCACCATCGACCCCGACGGCCTGGTCACCCTGTACTACGACCTCGACCAGGACGTCGACACCAAGGCACTCCAAGGCGTCCTCGATCAAGAAAAGATCGAGGTGTGGTCGGACGCGACCGTCGCCGGTGACGAACCGTTCGACGGCATATGGCTGCGCTTGAGCGCCACCGACCACCGGACCCTCCGCATCCAAGCCGACCAGAAGGCCATCGCCTCCGGCCTGTGCACACCAGCCATCCCCACCCGCACGCCCGCCCTCGCCGACGGCAGCTCGCTGGCCTACCAGACGATCCGCCGCAGCACCGATGAACCGGGACGCTGGCAGATCGGCGCAACCGGCCACGGACCACACGGCGCGCAGCTGGCCGCACGCATCGTCGAACAGGTGACCGCCTGGGACCGCGACCGCACGGCGGTTCCAGCCCTGGCTGCCTACGCGACCGGCCGGGCACCCCTGGCAGACCTGACCGGCAACGCCATCGAGAAGCCGGAGACCCGCTTGTTCCTGACGTACGACACCTGAGCACCCGCCGCACAACCAAGCGACCGAATCCTCTACAGCTGCGAAACGCTAACTGTTGGACTGCCTGGACGCGGTCAGCAACCGCGCAGCCATCCCAGCCGAGACAGTCCGGTGGCGCAGGCGGGCGAAACAGCGGGCAAGGTGTGGTGGAGGCTGAACCCGCGGTCAGGATTGCGATCGGGGATGCCTGAGAAGAGTTGGCCGCCTTCTCGGCTGGTTGGCGATGCCACGCTGCAACGCCTTGCGTAGGAGAGTTCTTCGCAAGCGACTGGCACTGCGAAGCCATCACCGCCTCCGCATATGCGGGAGCACAGCAACTCGGGCGAGCGATCCGTCAACATCGCCGGACCACCCCCGCATACGCGGGGAGCACGAGGAGCCGCTGGGCACGTTCGGCGCCGACCTGGGACCACCCCCGCATACGCGGGGAGCACAACCCCGATGGCGTCGACACAACGGTGTTGCTGGGACCACCCCCGCATACGCGGGGAGCACGGGAACTGTTGCTCAGCGACGGTCGTCGGACCGGGACCACCCCCGCATACGCGGGGAGCACGTCTTGTGGAAGTAGGACAGCGCGGCGCGCTGCGGACCACCCCCGCATACGCGGGGAGCACGCAGCGCAGATCGTCCTGGCGCTCCTGGTCGCCGGACCACCCCCGCATACGCGGGGAGCACGGGATGTGCGCCACGATCGCCGCCGCGAGCGCGGGACCACCCCCGCATACGCGGGGAGCACTTCCGGGCCTTGGACAGCAACGGAACCGCCATCGGACCACCCCCGCATACGCGGGGAGCACGGGGACCGGCTGACCCGTTCAGTCGGACGATGGGGACCACCCCCGCATACGCGGGGAGCACGTGCGCTTCGACACCCGCACACAGGTAGACGAGGGACCACCCCCGCATACGCGGGGAGCACACCGTCGCCGGTGCCGACCTGCGCCAGCTGGACGGACCACCCCCGCATACGCGGGGAGCACTTCTTCATCGCGATGGGCACCACCGTCGCCGACGGACCACCCCCGCATACGCGGGGAGCACGGCAGAAGCCCCACGAGCGCGGCGGCGAGCGGGACCACCCCCGCATACGCGGGGAGCACCTATTTCCTGCCGCTATCCATATCGGATTTGCGGGACCACCCCCGCATACGCGGGGAGCACACCTTCAACAGGTTCACCGGACCTTGAGCCTCAGGACCACCCCCGCATACGCGGGGAGCACTCACCGTCACCAATGCGAGTGGTTCGCAGAACGGGACCACCCCCGCATACGCGGGGAGCACGCCCGGCACGCCCGCTTCCGCAACGCCCTCGACGGACCACCCCCGCATACGCGGGGAGCACGTCGCCCTGGTAGCCGCGCGGCAGGTCGTACGGGGACCACCCCCGCATACGCGGGGAGCACGGGTCCGGGTCGGGGTTACCGGTGCCGCCCGTGGGACCACCCCCGCATACGCGGGGAGCACGGCGATGATGTCGGCCCGGAGCTTGCGGGGCGTCGGACCACCCCCGCATACGCGGGGAGCACGCCGTCGACCCGGGGCACGACGGGACCCCGGACGGACCATCCCCGCATACGCGGGGAGCACAAGCGGGCGAGCTGGGCGAGCATCCTGTGCTCGGGACCACCCCCGCATACGCGGGGAGCACGGGACCCGTCAGCAACGGCGTACCGAATGCGTCGGACCACCCCCGCATACGCGGGGAGCACTCCTCAAGGCTGTTAACGGTCCAATTAAATTTGGGACCACCCCCGCATACGCGGGGAGCACTTAGCAGGGGCAGCCTTACGCGGGTTGCTAGCGGGACCACCCCCGCATACGCGGGGAGCACGCCCTGGAGGGCTACGACGAGCGCCGGCCGGAGGGACCACCCCCGCATACGCGGGGAGCACACCGACGCCGACCGCTACACCAGCGCCGACCGAGGACCACCCCCGCATACGCGGGGAGCACCCGCCGATGATCGCCTCCGTCGTCACGCGCGACGGACCACCCCCGCATACGCGGGGAGCACGCCGGCGTGGCTCTCGCGATCATGGTGGCCGTCGGACCACCCCCGCATACGCGGGGAGCACCTTCGAACCTCAGGCCCAAGACGGGCTCGGTTCGGACCACCCCCGCATACGCGGGGAGCACTGGTGACGATCACGCTGCCGCCCTTCCGGCTCGGGACCACCCCCGCATACGCGGGGAGCACCTCCGACAGGAGGTTGTACAGCGTGTCGGAGCGGGACCACCCCCGCATACGCGGGGAGCACATCACGCTGACTGACACCCCGGCGGGGGTCAGCGGACCACCCCCGCATACGCGGGGAGCACACTCCAGGGACGGTGTACTACGGGTACGACACGGACCACCCCCGCATACGCGGGGAGCACGTCCGTTTTGCGCTTGCGGCTCGTCTCAGACACGGACCACCCCCGCATACGCGGGGAGCACTCGTACGGCACCGACGACGTCGACCAGCGGTCGGGACCACCCCCGCATACGCGGGGAGCACCACAACCGGCACAACGGCGCGACGACCGCGTTCGGACCACCCCCGCATACGCGGGGAGCACGTATTGAGCAGCCCCCGGAGTTCGTCGGTGGACGGACCACCCCCACATACGCGGGGAGCACGCGCTGTCCGCGTAGAAGCGGCGGCCCGTGGCCGGACCACCCCCGCATACGCGGGGAGCACGGAGGATCGTGGTTCGAGTCCACGGGTGTGCACGGACCGCCCCCGCATACGCGGGGAGCACTTCGATGAACTTTGCACTGACGATTTCGAACTGGGACCACCCCCGCATACGCGGGGAGCACCGCTTCAGCTTCTCCTTCAGTGCGTTCCGGATGGGACCACCCCCGCATACGCGGGGAGCACATCCAGACACGCCCGACCTTCGTCACGGTGGCGGGACCACCCCCGCATACGCGGGGAGCACGCGCCGCGTCCGGGTTCTTCGACGCCGTGATGCGGACCACCCCCGCATACGCGGGGAGCACGCCCCCTGACCACCACGGGTTGGGCCGCTGTCGGGACCACCCCCGCATACGCGGGGAGCACTACCGGGCCTCGGTGACGCCGGGCGCCGGGCGGGGACCACCCCCGCATACGCGGGGAGCACATACCGGTGAACGTTCTACTGCGGTCCTTCGACGGACCACCCCCGCATACGCGGGGAGCACTACTACGAGGCCGGATGGCACGGCACGCTCCCCGGACCACCCCCGCATACGCGGGGAGCACACGGATGGATGTCCATCAACGAGGTCCGCGCGAGGACCACCCCCGCATACGCGGGGAGCACAAGTGCTCGGCGGTCAGCTTGCGGATGCCGGCCGGACCACCCCCGCATACGCGGGGAGCACGCGGCCGCCCGCGAACTTCAGGAGGAGATGGGAGGACCACCCCCGCATACGCGGGGAGCACGCAATCCGCAACGGCGACATCACCGCCCAGTCGGGACCACCCCCGCATACGCGGGGAGCACGGTTCGCTGCCCAACAAGAGCAGCAGCACCCCGGGACCACCCCCGCATACGCGGGGAGCACTTCTTCCTGCTTGCGCAGCAGTTCGTAATAGGCGGACCACCCCGCATACGCGGGGAGCACACTTCTTGAACTGCGGCGCTGGAGATCAACATCCTATTTTCTGATCAGATGTGTCCTGGCTTTGAGAGTACCGGTTCACGGTCGTCTGTCGCGGGCGCCAGGCGAAGCGAGATGGTTAGACATCAAGCCGTTCGCGCTGCGGCTCCGCCGTGCGTCGGTGAGTGGCCGCACATCGAGCACCCCGGCGTTGAGCCCATGTGTGATGTCATGTATCAGCACGGTCCCAGTGTTGGTGAGCTGTTGGAGCGTGGTGCGGTACTCGGCTAGTTGACGGAATGCCTGTCCGTACCTTTGTTGGTCGGCGACCGGTAGGACCGGAATGGTGAGGTGCTTGAGGTCGATCCTGAGTACCCCGCTGCTGGAGGTGGCGCGCTGGGATCGGTTGTGGGCGAGCGATAGTGTTCCGGCGACGAACCAGGGATCGAACTGTGATCGGTTGACTCGCAGTAGTTGTACGCCGGCGTCGAGTTCGGTTCCGACCTCTTCTGGGTGCGCGACGTGGGCATCGATTTCGCGTCCGGTGGTCGGCAGGAGGATGTCGTCGGCTCGGATCCGCAGGTCCTTGCTGCCCGACCGGGGCGTGTTGTTGCCGCTGTAGGTCTGGCCTCGGGTCGGTGTGCGGATGGCCTCGATGCTGCCGGAGCGGATGAGGTCGGCGAGGTTGGCTCGGGCGACTGTGCCCCGCGGGTCGCGGGTCGCGGGTCGAACGGCGGGCAGGCTCGTCTGCAGCGTGGTCAACAGGCGTTTGAAGACGTCGATGTCGTTCAACGTCGCGGCTGGATCGATTGTCGTCTCGGTCGGCGGCTGTAGGTGCCGCTGGGGTGTGAGGTCGACCTGGCTGTCGAGCAGGTCGATAGCTGGGACGACGCGGTGAAGTCCTGGAGCGTCGGTGTGTTTTCCGGACTGGTAGTCGTGCCACGCCTTCGCGATCAGGTCGGTGAGCGGCTGGGTGCTGGCCGCGGAGTCGACGAACAGGATGCCGTCGGCGGCCGGCTGACGGTTCGTCGGTTGGGTCAGTACCCAGATCTGTAGGCCGACGCCGACGGGTGGCATGAGGCCGGCGGGTAGGGCGATGACGGCTTGCAACGCGCCTTGCCGGAGGAGTTCGGCGCGGATGCGTCGCCCGGCGGGGCGGCTGGCAGCGGCTGGGGGCATCAACACGACGGCGGTACCGCCGGGGCGTAGATGGGCCAGGGCATGCTGGATCCAGGCGAGTTCCGGTTCGGTGCGCGGCGGCATGCCGTACACCCAGCGCGGGTCGTAGATGAGTTGGTCGTGTCCCCAGTCGTGGATGCCGAACGGGAAGTTCGCGATGGCGACGTCGGCGCGTAGATCGGGGTATGCGTCGGCGAGCAGGCTGTCGCCGACCTGCATCTGCGGTGCGGGAGCACGGCGACCCGCTCGGGTGGCACGACGGTGGACAAACCACAGTCGTAGCAGGGCGATCATCGCGTACTGGGGTTTGATCTCCTGGGCGAAGCACTGTGTCGTGGTGCCGTGCTGTGTCGCCTTGTCGGCGGCCATGCGCAGGATCGATCCGGTGCCGCAGGTGAAGTCGAGGATTCGGCTGCCGTGTCCCGCGATGGCCAGCATCACTTGAGCGACCGTGTCCGGTGTGCCTGCCAGGCCGGACATTGATTGGGCGGAGGTCACGTACCGGTGGTGCAGGTACTCGAAGACCGTCTCCGCGTCCTGGTGGCGGCCGAGTTGGTCGACGGTGCGCAGGATGGCGCTCAGCGCGGGGTCCCACTGTTCGGGTAGGACGGTGCCGATGAGAGTGGCGAGGCCGTGGTCCAGGGCGCGCAGTGCGCCGGCCAGCTGCCGGGGCGTGAGGATGCGGTCGTTGCTGGCCGGCTTGGTGCTGCGGGCCAACAGGTAGGCGCCGGCGATGGCGAGGGCGTCACCGATGCGCGCCGCGGGCTGGTAGCTCTCGATGTGTTTCCAGGCCCAGTGCCGCGGGTCGGCCTGGTGTAACTTGCCCTCGCGGCGTAGCCACTGCTCGACTTCTTTGGCGTCGAAGGTGGGGCTCGCCGGAGTGCCGCCGACCGGCTGCGGGAAGTCGGTGTGGCGGCGGCGCCAGTTGCTGACCGCTGCCCGGCCGACGTTCGCCAGACGGGCGATGTCGCTGGCCGTCAGGGTGGCGTCGTCGGGGATGTTGCCTAACTCGCTGTTCACGCGTGAACGCTACCACTCGGTGAGAACTTTGTGGTTGCTGTTCACAAGGTGCGGTGTTAGCGTGGTCGCGCAGAGGGAGGTGGCCCATGGCACGTCGAGGACACAGCACCACGATCGGAAAATTCGCCAAGCACGAGCTGGACCGGCGGCGCTCGGAGATTCGCATGTTCGGAGATCTGCTGCGTCGTGAACAGCAGGCGCGCAGCCCTGTCGCGACGGCCGAGCCTGATCGGGCCGACGCCCACCACAACGACTGAAGGAGGACCATGAACACGGTTGCTCACATCCACCCTGTCGACGACCGCCGCACCGCCGTTCACGCCCGTCGGGTACCTGGCTGAGGGCGTCCGCACGTTCAGCGGCCGGCCCCACGACGAGACCGTGTATCCGTTCATCAGGATGGATCCCGGACAGGGCAGGGCCGTGGCCAATGCCTACATCGCGGCACCGCGACGTGACACCCGGGCTTTCGACGCATACGCCGCGCTGTGCCGGGAGACCGTCGAGCAGTACCACTTCCTGATCGGCCGGATCGAGTTCGGCGGACTCGGTGTGGCGGTACGGGTCGTCGACGATGATCCGTATTCGAGCGCGGAGGCGATGGTCGAGGACCTGCACGAGCGGCGGTTGCGGGTGTTTGCCAGCGCGGCCAGCGGCAATCCGCACCCGTATCTGAGTGACGGCGTCAACGACATGTTCCGTGCGGTGCACGACGCGTTCGGCCACGCGGCCAGCGGCCGTGGATTCGATCCGCACGGGGAGGAGGCGGCGTGGCTGAAGCACAGTGCGATGTACTCTGCGCCGGCCCGCCGCGCGTTGGCCACGGAGATTCGCGGGCAGACCTGTGCCCTAATCTTCTACGGCCGTGGTGAATTTCCGGAGCAGAAGGCGGCACTGCTGCCGCGCTGGTTCAGCGACCGCCGGTCTGTGCATGTCCGGCGCGACGGCCGGTGACGCTCATCCGACGGCGGGACTTGCGGCACGCACGGCCGCGATCTCCTTCTGAAGATCCAGCACGGCGGGGTGGTCGGCACCGTCCAGCCGGATCCGTTGTGCCAGAAGGATTTCCATCTGCCGTAGCGCCCGGCTGTGCTCGTTCAGCGGTATGTGGGCACGGGCGGCACGTAGCCGCCAGTCGAAAACCTGGGGGTGACCGGGGCCGTGCTGCTCCTCGACGCGGTCGGCCAACTGCCGCCAGCGGCGGGCTGCGTCACGGTACCTGCCGGCGGTGAACAGTTGCTCGGCGTCGTCGTCACGGTCGAGGGCTTTTGCCCTGGGCCGTGGCGCGACCGGAGGCGATGCGGGGTTCTGCCCGACAACGGCGCAGTAGTGCCGTACTGGGTCTGCGCCGTCGTTGATCACTCCAGGCATCGGCGGCGGATTGCCGGCCAGCGGCGCCAACGTGTCGTAGACGTGCCGCGCGGTGGCCGGACGTTCGTCGGGGTGGCGCGCGAGCAGGGCGTGAACGAGGTCGTCGAGCGCCGGTGGTGTGTCGGGACGTCGACGCGAGGGGCGCGGCGGGGTGCGGTCCAGTTGGCGTGCCGCGGTGGTCATCGCGCTGCCGTCCTCGACCGGGTGTTCCGCGGTGAGCAGGTGGTAGAGGACGCCGCCGAGGCCGTAGAGGTCGCTGCGGTGGTCGGTCGGTTCGGCGAGGATCTGTTCGGGCGCCATGTATCCGACGGTTCCCGGCGCCTCGCCGGTGCGGGTGATGCGGGAGTAGCGCTCGTCGTCGCGTAGCGCCGCGAGGCCGAAGTCGAGGACCTTGACGGCTCCGCTCGGCTCGAGCATGACATTGCTCGGTTTGAGGTCGCGGTGCACCAGGCCGATCTCCTGCGCGGCGATGAGGACACTGCTGATCTGCGCGCCGATGGCGGCGACCCACGCGATCGGCAGCTGTCCCTGCTCGGCCGTCAGGTCCGTCAAGGTCACGCCGGTGATCTTCTGCAGGACGAGATAGGGGTGGCCCTCGTGGACGCCGAAGTCGTAGACGGCCGGGACGCCGGGATGCTCCAGCCGTGCGGTGAGGCGGGCCTCGCGCTTGAACCTGCGCACGAGGTCCACGTTGCTGGTGGACGTGAGCGTCTTGACGACGACGTTGCGGTCCAGCCGGGTGTCCCGCGCCGGCCACACCTCGCCCATGCCGTCATGGGCGAACGGGGCGCGGGCGAGTAGGTAGCGGTCGTCGAGACGTGCCTGCGGCAACACGCCGATCAGTCTATTCGGCGATCGGGGGGACGAAGTTCTCGAACCGATCGAGCGACGGCACCTCCGTCGCGCGCGCGTGAACGGTGTCCAAAACGGCATTGCTTGAAATCAGTGTTCACAATATGCTGCGCAGGTCGATCGCTGCCCAATGGTCGGCAGCTGTCCCGGAGGGGAGCGGTATGGCCGAGTTGGCCATCGATGTGGATTTCCTGCGGCGCTACGCCGGGCTGCAGCGACCGGTGCAACGGGCGGTCGACGCGGCGATCGGCAGGTTCGCCGAGCACACCCACGCCGGCCTGCACCTGGAGAAGCTCACCGGGGCACGCGACCCGCAGGTGCGCACCATTCGGATCAACGACTTCTGGCGCGGCGTCGTGGTGGCCCTGGGCGGCGCCCGCTACCTGCTCAAAGAGGTCCTGCCGCATGACGACGCGAACGCCTTCGCCGTCAGCCGTGTCTTCTCGGTCAACCAGGCACTCGGCGTCCTGGAAGTCAGGGACCAGACCGGAATCGAGGAGTTCGCGCAGAACCTGCCGGCAGTCCCGCCGGGCGACGCCTTGTTCTCCGGCGTGTCCACCGCTGACCTGCACCGCCTCGGCATCAGCCCACAGCTGGTCCCGCTGCTGCGACGCCTCAACGACGTCGTGCAGCTGGACAGCTTGTGCCACCTGCTGCCCAAGGCGCAGAGCATCGCCCTGACTGGCCTGGCCTCCGGCATGCGCACCGACGAAGTCCTCCACGAGGTGTCGGAACTCATCCTGTCCGGGGAGGACCCCGGCGACGTCGACATCCACGACCTGGAAGCGGCCGCCCGCCGCACACCCGACCGGATCACGTTCGTGTCCGGCCCTGTCGAACTGGCCGCGATCCTGGCCCACCCCTTCGACCTGTGGCGTGTCTTCCTGCACCCGACCCAGCACGACGTCGCGTACCGCGTGACCTACAGCGGCCCGGCGCTGGTCACCGGCAGCGCCGGGACGGGAAAGACCGTCACCGGCCTGCACCGCGCCGTGTTCCTCGCCGGCCGGCTGCCCGACGACGGCTCGAAGGTGCTGCTCACCACCTTCACCCGCGCGTTGGCCGACGCGCTCGCCGCGCAGCTGTTCCGCCTCACCGGCGACCCGGCGCTGCGGCGGCGCATCGAGGTCATCAGCATCGACAGACTCGCCTACGAGATCGTCGCCCGTCACCGCAAGGTGAACGTCGCCACCGACGAGGTACTGGCCCCGCTGTGGCAGGAGGCCGCCACGTCAGGCTCGACGGCCGAGGATCGGGCCGGGCGGCCCAGCCGCTTCGGCAGCGTCTTCCTGCGCCGCGAATGGGAACAGGTCGTCCTGGCCCAACAGCTGACCAGCGTCGAGGCCTACCGGGAAGCGTCCCGCGGGGGCCGCGGCACGGGCCTGCGCGCCGAGTACCGCGACCAGGTGTGGCACGCCATCACGTCGGTGACGGACCAGCTCACCAAACGGGGCCTGAGTACCCACACCCAACTCGCCGACGAGGCCGCCGACATCATCCGGCGCTCATCCCCGCGCTACCGGCACGTCGTGGTGGACGAAGGGCAGGATCTGCACCCGGCGCAGTGGCGCCTGCTGCGGGCGCTGGTGCCCGCCGGCCCGAACGACATGTTCCTGCTCGCCGACCCGTACCAGCGCATCTACGACAACCGGGTGTCGCTGTCCACCCTCGGCATCCACGTGCGTGGCCGGACCCGCCGCCTGAACGTCAACTACCGCACCACCCACCAGATCCTCGAACTGTCGGTGCGCGTCCTCGGCGGCGATCCGGTCGTCGGCCTCGACGAGCAGGAGGACACATTGCGCGGCTACCGCGCGGTGACCCACGGCGGCACACCGCAGCTGACGGCGTACACCGACCGCGACAGCGAACTCGACGCCCTGATCGAACGGGTCGGCACCTGGCTGGAGCAAGGCGTCGAACCCCACGCCATCGGGGTCGCGGCCCGCACCGGCGCGCTGGTGAAGACGATCCGCCGCACGCTGAGCGAGGCCCACATCGACGTCGCCGACGACAAGAACGGCATCGACGGGGTGCGGGTGGACACCATGCACCGGATGAAAGGCCTCGAGGTCCAGTGCCTGGCCGTCGTCGGCCTGGACGCGGCGGTCCTGCCGGCACCGAACGCGGTCACCTCAGCCGTCGAGGACCCGCACGCCCACCGCCAAGACCTGCAACGGGAACGCTGCCTGCTGTTCGTCGCCCTGACCAGGGCCCGCGACGTGCTCTACCTCTCGCACAGCGGCACCCCCAGCAGCCTCCTTCCCGGAACCGCATCGTGAGCCCGTCCGCCGGCCCGCCGCTCAGCGAGGCGACCCGCTGCGTGTGGGGCAAGACCGACCGCAGCGGCACGTCACCGGTCGGATGGCTGCCGCTGTGGCGGCACCTGGCCGATACCGCCGACGTGGCCGGCCGCCTCTGGGACGACTGGCTCAGCGCCGCCGTACGGCGACGCATCAGCGACCCGCTGCCCGGCGGCGAGGCCGACGGCCGCACCCTCGCCGTGTGGCTGGCCGGAATCCACGACATCGGCAAAGCCACCCCCGCCTTTGCCATCCAGGCCCCGCACCTCGCGGCACGCATGCACGAACACGGGCTGCGCTACAAGGCGGATGAGATCCGCGCCGAACGTCGGCTGGCCCCGCACGCCACTGCCGGGCATCACATCCTCGCCGGATGGCTGCAACGCCACGGATGGCCGGACCCGCATCCCGTCGCCGTGATTGTCGGCGGCCACCACGGCCTGCCACCGACCGACATCCAGCTGCGCGACGTGCAGCTGCGCCCCTACCTGTGCGGCGACTCCGCATGGAAGGACACTCAGAACGAACTGCTCGCCTGGATGAGTGACCGGTGCGGCGCCGCGGCACGGCTCACCGCCTGGCGCGACATCGCACTACCGCAACCGGTGCAGGCGCTCCTGACCGGCCTCGTCATCGTCGCCGACTGGATCGCCAGCAACGAGAAGTACTTCCCCTACCTCCTCGACACCAGCGACGCCGACCGCCTGCGTGCCGGCTGGGACGAACTCGACCTCCCGCTGCCCTGGCTGCCCGGCCCGCCACCGTCCGATGTGGACACTCTGTTCGCCGCCCGATTCTCGCTGCCTACCGGCGCCGTTCCGCGGCCGGTCCAGCGCGTCGTCACCCAGCTGGCCGAGACCATGCCGACCCCCGGCATGTTGATCATCGAGGCGGCGATGGGGGAGGGCAAGACCGAGGCCGCGATGGCCGCGGTCGAGATCCTCGCCCGACGCACCGGCCTCAGCGGCTGCTACCTCGCCCTGCCCACCCGGGCCACCAGCGACGCCATGTTCGCCCGGATGCTGGCCTGGCTGCAGCGCCTGCCCGACGCCCGCACCGACCGTTGCCACCGCGACGTGCGGCTCGCACACGGCAAAGCCGCCCTCAACGCCGACTACGACACACTGCGCCACACCTCCCTGCCCAGCAACATCGCCGCCGACGAGGGCGGCACCGCCATCGGTGTCCACACCTGGCTCGCCGGACGCAAACGCACCCTGCTGTCCAACTTCGTCGCCGGCACCATCGACCAGCTTCTGTTCGCCGCGCTACGCGGCAAACACCTCGTGCTGCGCCACCTCGGACTCGCCGGCAAGGTCGTCGTCATCGACGAGGCCCACGCCTACGACGTCTACATGGCACAGTTCCTCGAACGCGCCATCGAATGGCTCGCCAGCTTCCACGTCCCCGTCGTGGTGCTCTCCGCGACCCTGCCCGCCGGGCGTCGCGCGGCCCTGTTCGCCGCATACGACCGTGGCCGGCTCGGTGCCCCGCCCAAACCCAGCTGGCGCGACCGCGGTCGAACGGCCGCCGACCCGTACGCCGCGCTTCGCACCGACCTGCGCTACCCGCTGGTCAGCGTCTCGGCGGCGCGCCGCGGTGCGCTCGCGCACGCCTGCGACGACTCCGGCCGCGCCACCGACGTCCGCCTACTACCCCTTGACGACGAAGCGTCGACGCTGGCGCTGCTGCTGCGCGAGCACCTCGTCGACGGCGGCTGCGCCCTCATCGTGCGTAACACCGTCGCGCGGGTCCAGGAAACCGCCGCCGCGCTGCGTGCCGCGCTCGGCCCGGACACGCCGGTAACGGTCGCGCACTCGCGGTTCATGGCCGTCGACCGCGCCGCGAAAGACCAATGGCTGCGTGACACGTTCGGACCGCCGGCAACCGGCACCCGCCCGCACCGGCACATCGTCGTGGCCAGCCAGGTCGCCGAACAGTCCCTCGACATCGACTTCGACCTGCTCGTCACCGACCTCGCCCCCGTCGACCTGATGCTGCAGCGCATCGGCCGCCTGCACCGACACCCGCGGCACGACCGACCGGCTCTGCTGCGCACCGCCACCTGCTGGGTCACCGGTGCGGACTGGAGCGTCCAACCACCGCAACCGGTGCGCGGCTCCCGCCTCGTCTACGAACCTGCAACACTCCTACGCAGCGCCGCCGTCCTGCAGACCCACCTGGCCGGCGCACCGCTGCGGCTGCCGGCCGACATCGCACCGCTCACCCACGCCGCCTACAGCGAGGCACCCCCGGGCCCGCCACACTGGAAACCCGCCATCGATACCGCCGACGCCGCCATGCGTGAGCGGCAAACCACCAAGCAGGCGAAGGCGAACGGCTTCCGCCTCGCCGAACCCGCCGAGCCTGGCACACCGCTGATCGGCTGGCTCACCGGCGGCGTCGGCGACACCGACGACCGCGCCGCGCAGGGCCACGTCCGCGACACCGACACCGAATCACTCGAGGTCATCCTCCTCGTACGCACTGCGGACGGCCTCGTCCTGCCGCCCTGGACCGACAAGGGCGGCGAAGCGGTCACCACCACCACCGCGCCCTGCTGGTCGCTGCAACGGCGGGTCGCCGGATGCACCCTGCCGCTGCCCCGCACGATGACCGACCCCGACGTCATCGACGAGGTCATCGCCGCCCTCGAACAGCGCATCGACCTGCGGGCCTGGCAGGACAGTCCGTGGCTCGCCGGAGAACTCGTCCTCGACATCGACAGCGCCGGCAACGCCCGGGTGGCCGGCTTCGACCTGCACTACGACCCAGAAGAAGGCCTTCGCGTCAGCCGCAGCGACAGCGCCGAATCCGCATCGAGGCAACGCCGAAACGAGGGGGAGTCGCAGTGACGGAACCGACGGCACCACATGGATTTTCGCTCGTGGACGAGGGATGGATCCCGGTTCTCGACACCGCTGGCCGGCGACGCGACGTCGGCCTGCTGGAGTTGCTGACCCTGGCCGGTGACATCCGCACGATCGCCTGCGAACTGCCGACCCAGACCTTCGCACTCCTGCGCCTGGCGCTGGCGGTGCTGCACCGGGCCACCGACGGTCCCGCCGGACAGGCCGCGTGGCGGACACTGTGGCAGGACCGGCAGATGCCGGTGCGGGACATCACCGACTACCTCGACACGGTCCGCGACCGATTCGACCTCTTCCATCCGGCACAGCCGTTCTACCAGGTCGCCGACCTGCGGCCGGGCACCGCGACCACCTTCGGCCTCGAACGCCTGATCGCCGACGTGCCCAACAACATGCAGTACCTGACCAGCCGGGCCGGATCCGGCCTCCAGGCGATCTCACCGGCCGAGGCGGCCCTGTGGCTGGTGCACTGCCAGGCATTCGACCCCTCCGGCATCAAGACCGGCGCCGTGGGGGACCCGCGCGTCAAAGGCGGCCGGGGATATCCGATCGGCGTCGCCTCCGCCGGATCGTTGGGTGGCGTCCACCTCGAAGGCGCGGACCTGCGCGAGACTCTGCTGCTCAATCTGGTGCCGGTCGACCCGAGATGGCGGGCCGCCGACGAACGCGACCTTCCGGTGTGGGAACGACCCCCGCACACCGCCGCGGAAGAACCGGCGTCCGCACGCGGCCCGTTCGGCGTACTCGGCCTCTACACGTGGCAGTCCCGCCGGGTGAAGCTCTTCGGCGACCGGCAGGCCGTCACCGGCGCCATGATCTCCATCGGTGACCCGATCGACTGGCAGGACCGGCAACTGCTGGAACCGATGAGCGTCTGGGGCCGCAGCGCACCGAGGGAAAAGGCGCAGAAACGGCCCGTCGTCTACCTTCCCCGACCGCACGACACCACCCGGGCGCTGTGGCGTGGACTGCAGACCCTGCTACCCCCGCCGTCGTCCGGTTCCGAGGCGCCGCAACGGCTGGCGCCGATGCTCGTGCAGTGGCTCGCCGCGCTGACCGTCTCCGGTGCGGTCACCGCGCAGTACACCGTGCGGCAAAGAGCAACCAGCGTCGCCTACGGCTCCCAGCAAGCCGTCGTCGACGACGTCTACACCGACGCGCTCACCATGAACGTGCTGCTGCTCGTCGAGGACTCCCCGCTGCGCACCACGGCCGTCGACGCGGCGCAGGACGCCGACGCCGCCGTCCGGCAACTACGGTCCCTGGCCGCGAACCTGGCCCGCGCCGCCGGCAGCGCCGGCGCCGAGCAAGGCGCCGCCGACCGGGCCGCCGAACACGGCTACGCCCTCCTCGACCGCGGCTTCCGGGACTGGCTCGCCGCGCTGCATCCCGACAGCGACCCGCTGACCGAACGACGCCGCTGGCAACGACACGTCCGACAGGCCATCGCACGCACTGGCCGCGACCTTGTCGACGCCGCCGGACCGGCAGCGTGGACCGGACGCCCGATCACCGACCGCAACGGCAAAACCCTGCACTACTCCAGCCACCAGGCCGAGGCATGGTTCCGCGCCGGACTCGCCAAGGCGCTGCCGCTGGCCGCCGCCGACCCGGACCAGCAACAGGAGGTTGCGTGATGAGCACCGCAGACACCGCACCAACCCGCAGACGGGCCCACCGCCCACGAGGCGAACTCGGCGACCACGTGGCCCGCACCATCGGCAGCCTGCAAGCACAGGTCCTGCGCGACCCGCCCCGACCCGAAGCGATCAGCGCCCTGGCCCGGCTGCGCCGCGGCATCGGCCGCGCACCCGGCTTCGACTACACCCTCGAGGAGTACCTTGCGGTTCCCGAGGACCTGCTCGGCTTCCGGCCGGTCGACGACACCCGGCCCACCGACTCCGAACAGGCGGTCCACGACGCGCTGACCCTCTACGCACTGCACCAACAATCCCGGCGCGAGCCGATGCACACTAGCGGACAAGGCCTCGGACACGCGATGGCCCGCCTCATCCACACCTCCGACACCCCCGACGGAGTCCGCCGCCGCTTCGCCGCGCTCGGCACCGCCACCACCTACAACGAAGGCATCTACCACCTGCGCGGCCTCGTCACGATGCTGCGCGGACACCGGATCCCGCTCGACTACGGCCTGCTGGCCCACGACCTGCGACGCCTGCGCCAACCCGGCAAACGCGCCGACGTCCAGGCCGTGTGGGGACGGGAGCTCTACCGCAACCGCATGAACGAGCCCACCGCCAACACTGAGGAGACCTCCGCATGAGCCGCACCATCATCGACGTGTACGCCCTGCAGACCGTGCCGCCGAGCAACCTCAACCGCGACGACAACGGCTCCCCGAAGACCGCGATCTACGGCGGGGTGCGGCGGGCCCGGGTGTCCAGCCAGGCATGGAAACGCGCCATCCGGCTCGGCTTCGCCGAACTCCTCGACGACACCCAACTCGGCGAACGGACCAAGCGCGTCGGTGAGGCACTCGCCGAACGCATCACCCGCGCGGAACCGGCCCTCACCGACGAGGAGGCTAGCACCATGGCCGCCGACGTCTTCGCCGCCCTCGGCCTGGCCAAGGCCGAGAAGAAGACGGCGGCCAAGAACGCCGAGTCCGGCTACCTGCTCTTCCTGAGCCACCGGCAGCTGGACAACCTCGCCGCCGCCGCCCTGGAAAGCCGCAAGAGCGGTACACCGCTGGACAAGAAGCGGCTGAAAGAACTCGCCAACACCGAACACTCGGTGGACATCGCGATGTTCGGCCGGATGGTGGCCGACATGACCGACATCAACGTCGACGCCGCCTGCCAGGTCGCCCACGCCATCAGCGTGCACGGCGTCGACACCGAGTACGACTACTTCACCGCCGTGGACGACCGCAAGCAAGACGCGGCCGAAACCGGCGCCGGCATGATCGGGACCGTGGAGTTCAACTCCTCCACCCTCTACCGCTACGCCACCGTCGACGTCGATTCCCTGCACGAGACACTCGGCGACCCGGCCGCGACCCGCATCGCCGTCGAGGCGTTCCTGACCGCGTTCACCCGCAGCGTCCCGACCGGCAAACAGAACACCTTCGCCCACCGCACCCTCCCCGACGCCGTCCTCGTGCGCGTGCGCGACACCCAGCCGATCAACATGGTCGGCGCCTTCGAAACCCCGATTCAGGAAGCGGAATCCGCCGGCCGTGTGCGCCTCGCCGCGACCGCCCTGGCCGATCACATCCGCCAGGTCGAGGCCGCATACGGTGAACTGCCGATCGGCAGCTGGGTCACCCAGGTAGGGCAGCGCACCGCGATCCTCGCCGGCCTCGGCACCGCAGTACCCTTCGACGAACTCGTCACCGCCGTGGGAAACCAGACCGCCGCCGCCCTCGGGCAGCCGGCATGAACACGCCCGACACCGCCCGGGCCGCACAGGACCTGCGATGAGCGTTCTCCTGCTGCGACTCGCCGCACCGATGCAGTCGTGGGGATCCTCCAGCCGCTTCGCCCGCCGCGGCACCGAGACCGCCCCCACCAAAAGCGGCGTGATCGGACTCCTCGCCGCCGCCAAAGGAATCCGCCGCACCGAACCGTTGACCGAACTCCTCGCCCTGGAATTCGGCGTCCGGCTCGACCAACCCGGCCAGGTCATGCGCGACTTCCAGACCGCCCGAACCCTCGACGGCCGTACCAGCGCCCCACTGACCTACCGGTTCTACCTCGCCGACGCCGCGTTCCTCGCCGTCATCGCCGGCGAACACCCCCTCCTGACCGGCCTTGCCGAGGCGCTGCACCGACCGGCCTACCCGCTCTACCTCGGACGCCGCTCCTGCCCACCGGTAGGCCCGATCAGCCTCGGCGTCCACGACATGTCACTGGACACCGCCCTGCAGACCTGGCCATGGACCGCCTCGACCTGGTGGCAACGCAAAGCCGCCAGCAGCGTGCACCTCGAATACATCCGCGACGCACGCGCCGACGAACCGACCACCGAAACTGTGCACGACGCACCACTCAGCTTCGACCCGGCACACCGCCGCCACACCTGGCGAGCCGTGCACCGCGGCCACGTCGTCATCCCCAATGAACATACCCGACACGCCGCACCCACCGAACACAACCCGATGAGCCTGCTGGGAGGCTGACCGTTGTTCCTCACCCGGTTCACCGTCGACCCCAACCGCCGCGGCGCACGAAAACTCCTCGCCTCGCCCCAGGCCATGCACGCCGCCGTCCGCGCCGCGTTCACCACACCTGAGGACCACGACCGCCCTGGCGCACGAACCCTGTGGCGCCTCGACGCCACCACCGCCGAAACCCTCTACCTGTATATCGTCAGCCCCGGCCAACCCGACCTCGCCCACCTCGTCACACAAGCCGGACACACCAGCGGCGAGGCCTGGGCAACCCGCCCCTACCAGGGATTGCTCGACTCCCTGAAACCCGGCCAACGATGGGCGTTCCGCCTCACCGCCAACCCCGCCCACAGCGGCCGCAAGACCGCCGAAGCCAAGGAAACCCAACGCTTCGGACTACTACGTCCCGCCGAACAACAGCAATGGCTCGCTGACCGCGCCGAGCGCTGCGGCTTCGCGCTGGCTCCCCAGACCGACGGGCAACCAAACCTCACAGTGCACCGCCGTCAAACACTCAGCTTCAGACGAGGCGCCGGCACCGTAACCCTCACCGTCGCCACCTTCGACGGAATCCTCGACATCACCGACGCGCAAGCGTTCCGGAAAACCCTCACCGCCGGCATCGGCCACGCCAAGGCATACGGCTGCGGACTACTCACCATCGCCCCCACACGCTGAACCGGGCAGCGAATGAAGATCCCAGGCGTACCACCGGCTGAACTACCCGACCTCAACCGGGCCGAAGACCGCATCAGCTTCATCTACCTCGAACGCAGCGTCATCCACCGCGACAGCAACGCCCTCACCGCCACCGACGACCGAGGAACGGTCCACATCCCGGCCGCCACCATAGGCGCGCTTCTCCTCGGACCCGGAACCAGCATCACCCACGAAGCCATCGCCCTGCTCGCCGACCACGGCGCCACCGCCGTCTGGGTCGGCGAGCGAGGCGTCCGCTACTACGCCCACGGACGATCGCTCGCCGCATCAAGCCGACTCATCACTGCCCAGGCACACGCAGTCAGCCACCGCGACCGGCGACTCGTCGTGGCCCGCGCCATGTACGGACTCCGCTTCCCCGGCGAAGACACCGCAATCCTCACCATGCAACAACTTCGCGGCAAAGAAGGCGCACGAGTCCGCCGCCTCTACCGCGAACACGCCACCAGAACCGGCATCACCTGGAACCAACGAAACTACCGGCCGAACGACTTCAGCGCCGGCGACCCCATCAACCAAGCACTCTCCGCCGCCCACGCCTGCCTATACGGCATAGTCCACACCGTCATCGTCGCGTTGGGCACCGCACCGGGTCTGGGATTCATCCACACCGGACACGAACGAGCCTTCGTCTACGACATCGCCGACCTCTACAAAGCAGAAATCACCATCCCGGTCGCCTTCGACGTGGCAGCGAACAATCCCACCGACATCGGTGCCGACACCCGCCGAGCGGTGCGCGACCGAGTCCACGACGGCTCGATCCTGCGCCGCTGCGTTCAAGACATCCGAACGCTCCTGCTGCAACCACAGCCTGGCGGCCCCATCGACGACGAGAACGAATCGCACGGACTCTGGGACGAAAGCGGATACGAGGTCCCGGCAGGGCTTAACTACGACGACGGACAGGACATCGGCTTCTGATGACAGTCGTCATTCTCACCGCATGCCCCGAAGGGTTACGTGGACACCTCACGCAATGGCTGCTCGAGATCGCCGCTGGCGTCTACATCGGACACGTCAGTACCCGCGTCCGTCGCAGACTCTGGGCACGGGTGATAGACATGGCAGGACCAGGACGCGCATTGATGGTCTATCAGACCACCGGCGAACAACGGCTGTCGTTCCTGGTCCACGACCACCAGTGGACGCCTGTGGACCTGGACGGCATCACCCTGGTCCGCCGCCCCGCGGAGGCTATATTCAATGCAGCGCTGCCAGCTGGGTGGAGCAGGGCGGCGAAACGCCGCCGATTCGGACGACGAACCTGACCAGGTCGCCAATAGGGAACGTGTGGCGGTGCTGATAGGTGGGGGGTCGTCGTGGGACCACCTCATGCATGCGCCCGCCGCGCGGGAAGCACGGAGATCCTGTGGCGCGTCGCTTTCGCATGCCCGAACCACCCCCGCACGCGCGGGGAGCACTGGCGACCCGCCGCTGCGGGCTCGGACCACCCCCGCACCGCCGGCTCCGCCCCGTCGACTGCGTCCTAGCGGGACCACCCCCGCATGCGCGGGGAGCACAAGTTGCGCGAGCAGGAGCCCGGCTGGCCGCACGGACCACCCCCGCATGCGCGGAGAGCACGCAAAAGCCCGCGTACCTGGGTGTTTTCACACCGGACCACCCCCGCATGCGCGGGGAGCACATCGCTACGCCGATCAGGCCGGCCGCGACCCCGGGACCACCCCCGCATGCGCGGGGAGCGCGTGCTCACCGCCGTCGTCGCGGGGATCGCCGCGGGACCACCCCCGCATGCGCGGGGAGCGCGATTCCGCCGTCGGAGAGCGGTCGGCCGATGACGGACCACCCCCGCATGCGCGGGGAGCGCCGGTATTTGTCGGCCCGGCTGATTCGCCCG
>NZ_BOPF01000069.1 GCF_016863615.1 Virgisporangium aliadipatigenens
TGCGAGTCGAACTTGGTGTCGCTGTCGAACAGGGCTGCTCCGCAGGCGCGGCAGTGGTACACGCCGGACGTCTTCGTGTCGACGTACTCGCCGGTCCAGGGGGCCTCGGTGCCGGCCTGGCGCAGCACGCGGAACTCGGCCGGGGTGAGCCGGACGCGCCACTCGTCTTCGGTGGTCGGGAGGGCTTCGGTCATGCGCTCAACGGTACGAAAGCGAACGTTCATTCGTCAGACGTTCTGCTCTCTTATGAGTGTTTTGTGCATTAATGTCGGGTTACTGAATGTCTTACGGAACGGGGAACGGGGCGCATGAGGAACCTGGCTCGGGTGCTGGCGATCGGAGTGTTCGGGCTGACGGGGGTGCTTCCTGCGGGTGCGGCACACGCGGCGCCGGCCGCCGGGGAGTGCCTCGCGGCGCGGGAAGGCGCCCTCCCTCACCTTGAGTGCGGCGCCTATGCGCCGGCCGGCGATCCGGCCTCGGACAGCCCGGCGACGGTTGGCGCTCCGGCGGACGACTCCGGGCCGGCGGATCCGGGCGGGGATATGGCAGCGGACGCCTCCGGGCTTGCGTATCCGCGTAGCAGCGGGGATGTGGCGGCGGATGATTCCGGGCTCGCGTATCCGCGTAGCAGCGGGGACGTCGCGGCGGATGACTCGGGGCTGGCGTACCGCCGGGGCGACGGGCGCAGCTCGGGCGTGTCCGGTGGTGACGGGCGGGGCGGCGGCGCGTCCGACGCCGGTCGGTCGGGTGGCGGGAAACCGGGCGGCGGCTACGGCCCCGGGACATCCGGCGGCCCGGACACTCCGGGCGGCGACGCTCCCGACGTCCCCGACGTCCCCGACGTCCCAGGCGGGCCGGGCTGGCCAGGCGGTCCTGATGTCCCCGGCGGACCCGACAGGCCGGGCACTCAAGGCGGCCCCGACACGCCGGACACCCCGGGCGGGCCGGACACCCCGGGCCAGCCGGTCGGGCCGACCACGCCAGGCACCCCTGGTCAGCCCGGTGGACCTAATGTGCCGAGCGCGCCGGGCACCCCGGGCCAGCCGGTCGTGCCGGGCGGGCCGGGTATGCCCGGCGGGCCGGGGACCCCAGGTCAGCCGACCACGCCGAGCGCCCCGGGCCAGCCCGGTGGACCCGGCGCGCCGAGCACGCCGGGCACCCCAGGTCAGCCGGGCGGACCGGACAAGCCAGGGCGTCCGGCCGGTCCGGACACGCCGGGCCAGCCGGGCGGGCCAAGTACTCCAGGGCAGCCGACCGGCCCGAACACGCCGACCGGCCCCGACACACCCGCCGCGCCGAACACACCGGCCGCGCCGAACACGCCAGACCGGCCGAGTCTCCCAGTGCCCCCGAGCGGACCCCGCACCCCCGCAACGGACCAGCCGAGCCCTCCCGACACCCCAGGCGGCGGAGGCGGCATCGCGGGCGGCCCGGACACGCCCGCGCTGCCCCGGACACCGATCCCGCCGGGCAGCGGAGCGGACACCCCGGCGGGCACGAGCGGCATCCCCGACGTCCCGGCCCAGGGCGCCGGCGCCGCAGCCGACTTCCCGACCGCCATCGCGAACGATCGTTCGTTTTCCGGCGACACCCGGGTTTCCGCGAATGGGCGTTCGCGGAACAGCCTGCCGGTCACCGGCTCGAGGGAGGGGGCCGGACAGGCCGCCGCGCTGGGCAGCGCCCTGCTGACGCTGGGAGCCGTGCTCGTGGCGTTCACCCGGCGCAGGCGAACAGCGAACGGTTGATCGTCGAATCCGGCGGGCCGCTGGACGGAGAGCGCAACGAGTGGGCCGCGGGCGGCTAAGGTCGGCGGCATGGCAGCTCAGGCGGTGGAGTTGGAGGTCGCCGGACGGACCGTTCGCCTGTCCAGTCCGGACCGGGTGGTGTTCCCGCAGCGCGGCTACACCAAGCGCGACGTCGTCGAGTATTACCTGGCTGTCGGCGAGGGGATATTCCGTTCGCTGCGGGAGCGGCCCACCACCCTGCAACGTTTTCCGGAGGGCATCGAGGGCGAGATGTTCTTCCAGAAGCGCGTGCCCGCGCGGGGCGTTCCCCCGTGGATCGAAACCGCGGAGATCAAGTTTCCGAGCGGCCGCAAGGCCGACGAACTCTGTCCGGCGGATCTCGCGCACGTGATCTGGGCGGCGCAGATGGGCACGATCGTGTTCCACCCGTGGCCGGTGCGCAAAGCTGACGTGGATCTGCCCGACGAGTTGCGGATCGATCTGGACCCGCAGCCGGGGACCGATTTCCATGACGCGGTCGAGGCGGCCGGCACGTTGCGCGAGATTCTCGACGAGCTCGGCTGGATCGGCTACCCGAAGACGTCGGGCGGCCGCGGGGTGCACGTGTACGTGCGCGTCAAACCCGAGCATCCGTTCGTCGAGGTGCGCCGGGCCGCCATCGCGCTGGCCCGCGAGATCGAACGGCGCCGACCGCAACTCGTCACCACCGCGTGGTGGAAAGAGGAACGCGGCACCAAGGTGTTCGTCGACTACAACCAGATGGCGCGGGACCGCACGATCGCGTGCGCCTACTCGCTGCGCGCCAACGCGCGGGGCACCGTCTCGGCGCCGGTCTCCTGGGACGAGCTGCCAAACGTGGAGCCGGACGACTTCGACCTGCGCAGCATGCCGGGCCGGTTCCAGAAAATAGGAGACCCGCACGCGACCATCGACGACGTGGCCCACGACATCGCCCCGCTCCTGGAGTGGGCCGAACGCGACGACAAGGCCGGCACGGGTGGCGACCTGCCCTACCCGCCGGAGTATCCGAAGATGCCCGGCGAGCCGAAGCGCGTGCAGCCGAGCAAGGACAGGGACCGGAAGACGAATGGCTGAACTCGCTGTCACCGTCATCGGCCACGACCGGCCGGGCATCATCGCCGACGTCGCGGAGGCACTCTCCGGGCTCGGTCTCAACCTGACCGACTCCGTCATGACGCGGCTGCGCGGACACTTCGCGATGACCTTGGTGTGCGCGGGCGAGGTGCCCGTCTCCGACGTCGAGTCGGCGCTCGATCCGCTGATCCGGGACGGCACGCTGACGGTGTCGGTGCGCGACGTGCCGCCGGAGGAAGCGGCGCCGGAAAAGGGAACGCCGTATCTGCTGACGGTGCACGGCGCGGACCGGCTGGGTCTGGTGGCGACGGTCGCGCGCGCGGTTACGGCGGCCGGCGGCAACGTCACCGACCTGTCGACGCGTCTCGCCGGCGACCTGTATCTGTTGATCGCGGAGGTCGACCTGCCCGATCCGGACGCGCTGCGCACGCGTCTCGCCGAGGTGCTCGACCTCGAGATCTCACTGCGTGCCGCGGACTCCGACCTGTTATGAGGGTCCATACAGCGCCGCATCCGGTGCTCGCCACGCCGGGGAAGGACGTCGATCCGACGGACCCGGAGATCGTGCGACTGACAGAAAGTCTTTTCGGGACGATGCGCGTCTCGCCGGGCTGCGTGGGCCTGGCGGCGCCTCAGGTCGGGCTGAGCCTGCGGGTTTTCGTCGTCGACGTGACCGGGCATCCGAAGGCCCGCACGTGCCACGGGGCGTTCGCGTTGTGCAACGCCGAGGTGGTCGAGGCCACCCGCTGGGAGAAGGGTCGGGAAGGTTGTATGTCGGTGCCCGACCTCACCGGGGACGTTCGCCGTGCCGGCCGGGTGCTGGTGGTGGGCCAGGCACCCGGGAGCGGCGAACGGGTGGAGCTACGAACTGACGCGTTCGAGGCGAGGGCCCTGCAGCACGAGATCGACCACTGCGCGGGACTGCTCTTCCTCGACCGGGTGGCCGGCGCGCACGCCGTGTATCCCCGGAAGACCTACCTCTGACTAAGCCGCGTCCACGGAGCTGAGCAGCCCCTGGTTGACGGCCGCCATCAGCGCCTGCGAACGGTTGTTGACCCGCAGCTTGGTGTAGAGCCGCGCCACGTAGGTCTTGACCGTCGCCTCCGACACCTGCAGCCGGGTGGCGATTCCGGGAAGGCTGATGCCGTCGCGCATGAGCGAGAGCACCTGGCGTTCGCGCTGGGACAGGAGGCCGTTGCTGGCCCGCCGGCGGGCGAGCGCGGCCGACAGCCCGGGCGCGGTGAACGAGTCGGGCGCGACGGCGGCGTGCCGCACGGCGGAGACCACGGTCGCCGAGGGCGAGGCCTTGGTGACGTACGCCGACAGCCCCTCGTCCAGCGCGCGGTACAGGAGTGCGTCGTCGGCGACCGCGCTCAGGAGCACGAGGCCGAGCCGGGGGAGGTGCGCGCGCAGTTCGCGGGCGAAGGTGAATCCGTCGGTACCGGTGAGCGCGGCGTCGAACGTGACCACGTCGGGACGGACCCGCAGGATCAGTTCGCGCGCCTCGTCGGCGCTGCCGGCGTCGCCGATCAGGTCTATGTCGCCGCTGCCGGCCACCACCCGGGCGAGGCCCAGGCGGAGCAGCACGTGCTCGTCGACGGTCACCAGGCGGACATTCATGCGGACTCCTTGTTGACGGGGGTGTGGGGTGTTACCGCGGGGTCGATGGGGCCCGCGAGCGGCGCACCCATCTGCTGCATGAACGGGACCGGGTCGACGGCGTTGGCCCGAGTGGCCGTCTTGCCGAGGTGCACCTCGAAGTGCAGGTGCGGCCCGGAGGAGTGGCCGGAACTGCCGACGGCCCCGATGACCTGGCCGACCTTGACCTTGTCGCCGACCTTCACGTCCGGCATGCGCGCCATGTGGCAGTAGCGCGTGACGACGTTGTCCTTGTGCCGGATCTCGACGTACCAGCCGCAGCCCTTCACCGAGGGGGAGCCGTCGACGTCGCAGTTGCCGATGGAGGAGTTGCACTTGACGGTGATGACGACCCCTGAGGCTGCTGCGGCGATCGGCGAGCCGCGTGCTGCCATGAGGTCGACGCCGTCGTGTTCGGGCCGGGTCGGGGTGCGGAACCCGCCCATGTCGACTTTGCCGACGGGCTGGACCCAGTCGCCCAGGACGGTGGCGAGCGGTGTGAGGTTCTGCTCGGGAAGCTTCTTCGTGCGGGCCTTGATGACCGGCGCGGGCGCGGCCTCGGGCGCGGCGTCGACCTGAGCGTCGGCGTTGACCGTGGAGGCGGGGACGGTCACGTCGACGATCTCGGGAAGGCCGGTGGTCGGCTGCGAGGCGGCGGGCTTCTCCTCAGCGGGCGCGTCCGAGACGTCCTCGGGAGCGTCGGTCGCGCACTTGCGGACGATCTTGTCCTCGTCCCGCTCGATGTGCGCGTCGGCGATGTAGCCGCCGGTCTGCAGGCGGTCCCAGCGGTCCGTGGTGCGCACGCGGCCGGCGGTGTTCTCGCCGGTGACCTGGCACTCGACGGTGACCGTGGCGCGGTCCTCGAGCACGTCCACGCGCGCAGCGTCGGCCGCGGGGGCCTCGCGCACGATCACGTTGACGGTGTCGATCGAGACGACAGCGCCGACCGGCTCGCCGGAGGCTCCGGCGGAGTCGGGAGCGGATCCCAAGGCGAACGCCACGGCTCCCGCGGCGGCCACTGCCCACCCGAAGATCCGTGCAGTACGGCGTCGCATGTCGGTTCCTTCCCAGTCTGTGCAGTTCCGGTCCGGAAGGCTTAGGCCCGGAAGATCTGCGCCACCGTCCCCGGCCGGCCGACCGGGGTCCCGGTAATGAGGCTGCCCACCTACGGGGGCTGATCAGGTGCCTCTTGGATGCAGACCGGTTGCGACCTGACCGGTCTCCCGACGGGTCATCCGGCCGGAGGGCGCCTGTGGGCTGACGAATGCAGATTCATGGCTAAATCACCAAGAACCAGGTACAAGCAGCAAAAATACGTAGAATCCAAACGGATTTCGCATTCGAGGCCGCCCGCATCGCGGGTCGAGGGGCGGCGAGGGAGGACAGTGCGCGGGGACACCGATCGGGTCGCCGCGGCCGCGCTACCGACGCCGGCCGTGGGTGAGCTGCTGTCCCGTGCCGAGCGCGCCGTCGGCATGGTCGAGGTCCAGTCCCTTGTCGCCCACGTCCGCGACCTTCCGGGTCTCTCCGACCTTCGCATCTGCCGGGGAACGTCGTCAGCGGGCGCACCCGAGGGCGGATACGTCACCAGCCAGCCGGTGGGCACGCCCGAATGGCGGCTCGAGTTGAGGGCGCGCTGCGACGAGGTCGCGACGTACCGGACCCTGCGGCCGGTCCTCGACGGGATCGCCGACGCGGCCGGACGCGCACTGCGCCTGCCGTGCCGTGCCGTGGTCGAGGAGATCACCGCGGTGCCGCCGCTCTATCACGTCATCACCCGCAACGCCCGCGCATTGATCGTCGTCGTCGACCCGTTGCGGGGATGGACGCCGATGTCCGAGGCGTTCTCTTCGCTGCTCGGCTACGACCGCGGCACGCCGCCCTCCGGAACGCTCCTCGATCTCGTGCATCCCGACGACCGCGCGGCGGCGCTCGATAGTTACGTAGTTGCATGCGCCGGTGAGCACCCCGAGGGGTGCGTGGATCTGAGGCTGCGCACGGCTTCCGGCGTGTGGCGCCGCTTCGAGTTCGCCACGCGCAGCTTCGTGCACGAGCCGGGCGCCGGTGTCGTCGCATACTTCGGCATCGATGTCTCGGTGCAGCGCGCGGCAGAGAACGCCGCCGATGCCGAACGCGGTCGCCTCGACGGCCTGGTCGAGACGCTGCGCGACGGCATCCTGCTGATCGACGACGAGCAGCGCATCACCGTGGCGAACGACGCGCTGCGAAGGCTGCTGCGCCTCGACGAACCGGTGCCGCTGAACCTCGATCGCAGCTGGATCCGTTTGCTGGCACAGCTTCAGCCCGGCTTCGCCGGCGGAGCGGCCGACGTGGCAAGGCTGCGCGACATCGTCGCCGCCCGGCACGCCGTCGTCGGCGAGGAACTGACCCTCGAGGACGGCCGCATCCTCGAACTCGACTTCGTGCCGTTGGAAGCCGATCGCAGCGGACGGGCCGGCGGCGTGCTGGTGCACGTTCGCGATGTGACGGCGCGGGTGCTGGTGCGGCGTGGGCTCGAGGAGTCCAACCGGAGCCTCGCGGAGGCGGCCGCGCTCAACAACCAGTTCGTGGCAACGGTCGCGCACGAACTGCGCGGGCCGCTGTCGTCGGTGGTGGCGTTCGCGCACCTGCTCGGGGATGCCGGCAGCGGCAGCCTCAGCGAGGATCAGCGCACCTATCTCGACGTCATCGACCGCAACGCCAACCGGTTGCTGCGCCTGATCGAGGATCTGCTGCTGCTGTCCCGCCTGGAGGCACGCACCCTGCAGCTGCGGCCGGCGCCGGTGCGCCTGCCGGAGTTGGTGCGTTCGGCCGTCGTCGACCGGAGCCCGGCCGCCGAGTCCGCCGGGTTGCGGCTCGTCGCGGACGTCGTCGAGGGTCCCGAACTGACCTGCGACGAGACGCGCATCCACCAGGTTCTCGACAACCTGCTCGGGAACGCGTTGAAGTTCACGCCTCCCGGCGGTGAGGTGTCGGTGCGTGCGCTGCCCGTCGACGACGGCTGGCAGTTGCAGGTGAACGACACCGGAATGGGCATTCCGGCCGCGGAGGTGGCGCGCGTGTTCAGCGCGTTCTTCCGCGGCTCCAACATCGCGGCGGCCGCGGGTCGCTCCGCACCGCCCGGCACCGGCCTCGGCCTCGTGGTCAGCCGGGCGATCGTCGAACTCCACGGCGGCACGATCCAGGTCGCCAGCACTGAGGGAGTGGGCACCACGGTCACGGTGTCGCTTCCTTCTCGACCGGTACGACAGACGGAGGTGGACCGTGAGCCGGCTACTCGTGGTCGAGGATGACCCGGACATCGCGCTGGCGCTGCGGCTGTTGCTGCAACGCGCGGGCCACCAGGTGGCGCACGCCAAGGACGGGCGCACCGGACTGCGCGACGCGTACAGCGAACGCCCCGAGTTGGTGATTCTCGACATCGGCCTGCCCGGCATGGACGGGTGGCAGGTGCTCGAACGGCTGCGCGACGTCTCCGACGTTCCCGTGCTGCTTTTGACGGCGCACGGCCAGGAGTCGGACAAGGTGCGCGGCCTGCGCGGCGGCGCCGACGACTACCTGACCAAGCCGTTCACCAACGCGGAACTGGTCGCGCGCGTCGAGGCGCTGCTGCGCCGCTCCGGCCAGAGCGCGTCCTGGGCCGACGAGGTGTACGACGACGGCACGCTGCGGATCGACCCGGCGGCGCGGCGGGCGTTCGTGGACGGCGGCGAGGTGCGGTTGACGCCCACGGAGTTCCGCCTCCTCAACGTCCTCGTCCGGCACGCCGGCGCGGTGCTCTCGCCCAACCAGTTGCTGGCGCAGGCGTGGGACGACCCGACCGGCATCGGCCCCGAACGCGTCAAGTTCGCGGTGCTGCGGCTGCGCCGCAAGCTCGGGTGGACCGATCCGGACGCGTCGCCGATCGAGTCGGTGCGCGGGTTCGGCTACCGGTACCGGCGGCCGACGTCGTCGAGCGCCACGGGCTGAGTTCTCTCCTCTTATATAAGGGCCACGCTTTTCGAGGGCCGCGTCGCGGGTTCCGTGACGCGGCCCTCTTGGTCGCACTGAATAGCATGTCGCGCATGACGGGGGTGCACGTGCCGCGGCACAGCAGGCGCGAGCGGGGTTCGGTGTCCGCGCTGCCGACGTTGACGCGCCGGCCACCCGTCGACACCCCCGAACCCGATCCGGAGATTCCGGCCTGGATCCAGTGGCCGGTTCGGGCGTTCGCGTTGGCGGTCGTGGTGCCGGCGTCGATCGCGTGGGCCGGGGCCGTGGCGGCGGCGCTGGTCGTGCACCGGTCGCTGCGGTGGGTCGGCCGACACGTGCTCACTCCGATCGGCGACGGGCTCGCCTGGTTGTGGCGGCACCTCGTCGTGGCGCCGCTCGCTTTTCTGTGGGCGCTGCGCCACCCGATCGGCCGCGGGTTGCGGTGGCTCGGACGCGTGCTGGTCGTCGAGCCGGTGTCGTGGCTGTGGCGCCACGTCGCCGTTCCGATCATCGGGTTTGTCGGTGCGGCGGTCGACGCGGTCGGGCGCGCGGTGCGGTGGTTCGCACGCGTGGTCGTCGCCGCGCCGGTCGCGTGGGTGTGGCGGCACGCCGTCGTGGCGCCGCTCGTTTTTCTGTGGGCGCTGCGCCGGCCGGCCGGCGGCTTCTTCGTGCGGTTCGTCGCGCGACCGTTGGGGTGGCTCGGTCGGGTATTGATCGCCGTGCCGGTCTCCTGGTTGTGGCGGCACGTTGTCGTCGCGCCGCTGGTTTTCCTCTGGGATCTGCGCCTGCCGATGCATCGCGGGCTCCGTCGGCTCGGCCGCGTATTGATCGCCGTGCCGGTGTCGTGGCTGTGGCGCCACGTCGCCGTTCCGATCATCGGGATTGTCGGTGCGGCGGGCGATGCCGTCGGTCGCGCGATGCGGTGGGCCGGCCGAATGCTGATCGCGATCCCGGTGTCGTGGCTGTGGCGGCACCTCGTCGTGACGCCGCTCGATTTTCTCTGGAGCCTGCGGCTACCGATCGGCCGCGGGTTGCGGTGGCTCGGCCGCGTGCTGGTCGTCGAGCCGGTGTCGTGGCTGTGGCGCCACGTCGCCGTTCCGATCTTCGGGTTTGTCGGTGCGGCGGGCGATGCCATCGGTCGCGCGATGCGGTGGGCCGGCCGGGTGCTGATCGCGATCCCGGTGGCGTGGTCGTGGCGACACCTCGTCGTCGCGCCGGCGGCGTTCGTCTGGGGGCTGCGGATTCCGGTCGGCCGTTTTGTCGAACGCTTCCTCGTGCGGCCGCTGCTCTGGGTCGGGCGGCGGCTGCTGGTCGAGCCGTTCGTCTGGGCGGCCGGCGTCGTATTCCGCTACCTGCTGCGCCCGGTCGGCCGCGCGGTCCGCTGGGGATGGCGGTTGTGCGTTCGTTTTTCCCGGCGAACGGCCGCCGTGGCGCGCCGGCTCGTGGCCGACACCGCCCACTGGTGGCGCGAGAACGTTCGCAAGCCGGTCGCCGCGGTGCTGATCGCCATGGGGCTGCGCCGCCGCCGCTGACCGCGAACGAGCGTTCGTCTTTCCGGTGCGTTCGTGCACCGTCGGAGAACGAACGTTCGTTTTGGACCCTGCGCTGTTTGAATCTGTTGGATTCTTGCGCGATGTCGAGCAGTTCCGTTGATGGGTGTTTCATGTTAGGTTCCCGGCACTGGCCCTCATGGCAATCGATATGAGACCAGCGCAGGCCTCCCACTGCGTCCCGCCCACACCCTCGTTTCGCGCGTTCCCACACGTCCGTACGCCACGGCGGCACGTGTGCCGATGCCGCGCGGCTCGCGCTGGAGGAGCCTCATGCGCCACTCGTTCCTCAGAGCCCTGGCAGCCGCCGCTCTCGCGGCCGGTGGACTCGTCGCCTCCGGGGCGCCCGCCCAGGCGGTCGTTCCGAAGACCCCGCCGCTCAGCACCCCCTGGACCGGCCAGGTCTCGACCACCAACCCCCTTCCGGAGTACCCGCGGCCGCAGATGACCCGGCCCGACTGGCAGCCCCTCAACGGCGAGTGGGAGTTCCTCAACCCGGCCACCGACAGCAGCGGCAACGTCAACCGCAACGCCGCGCCGCCGATCGGGCAGACGCTGCCGGAGCGAATCCTCGTTCCCTATCCGGTGGAGTCGGCGCTCTCCGGCGTCATGCGCAACGACAACCGCGACCTGATGTTCTACCGCCGCACGTTCACGGTGCCGGCGGCGTGGGCCGGGCGGCGGGTGCAGCTGCACTTCGGGGCCGTCGACTACGAGGCCACCGTCTGGGTCAACGGCGTTCAGGTCACCTCGCACCGGGGCGGCTACGACCGGTTCGAGGTCGACATCACGCCCCAGCTGAACGGCGGCACCAACGAACTCGTCGTGCGCGTCTACGACCCCACCGACGGGCGCGGCGAGAAGCAGCCGATCGGCAAGCAGACCAACAGCCCGAGCAACATCTTCTACACGCCGGTCTCCGGCATCTGGCAGACCGTGTGGCTGGAGCCGACGGCCGCCTCGTCGATCTACTCCGTCGACATCTACGCGAACCTCGCCGACAACACCGCACGGGTGCGCGTGTTCACCCGCGGGAACGTCAGCGGGCACACCGTCCTCGCCGAGGCGATGGCCGGTTCCACCGTGGTGGGCAGCGCGACCGGCGGCTTCACCGAGTTCACCGTCCCCGTCCCGAACGCCCGCCGCTGGTCGCCCGACGACCCGTACCTCTACAACCTGCGGGTGTCGCTGCGGAACTCCACGGGCGGCACCGTCGATACGGTGGTGAACTACTTCGGCATGCGCGAGGTCGGCAAGAAGCTGGTCAACGGCGTGCTGCGGCCCACGCTCAACGGCGAGTTCGTCTTCCAGGCCGGAACGCTCGACCAGGGCTACTGGCCGGACGGGCTCTACACCGCGCCGACCGACGCGGCGTTGGCCTCCGACCTGCAGAAGCACAAGGACCTCGGCTTCAACATGGTGCGCAAGCACATCAAGGTCGAGCCGGCCCGCTGGTACTACCACGCGGACCGCCTGGGACTGCTGGTGTGGCAGGACATCCCGTCCACGCAGGCGTTCGACGCCAACCGCACGCCGGCGCAGATCGCCCAGTTCGAGACCGAGGCGCGGGAGATCGTCGACGAGCACCGCTTCTCCCCGGCGGTGATCGCCTACGTGCCGTTCAACGAGGGCTGGGGAGAGTGGAACCTCGGCGAGACCCAGCGGGTCACGACGAGCCTGAAGAACTACGACCCCACGCGGTTGATCAACGCGCACAGCGGCTTCAACTGCTGCGCCTCCAAGGGCGACCCGGGCACCGGCGACATGATCGACTGGCACATCTACACCGGCCCGGACGCTCCGGCGCCGTCGGCCACGCGGGTGTCGATCCTCGGTGAGTTCGGCGGGCTCGGGCTGCGCACGCCCGGCCACGAGTACAGCCCGCACGGCGGCTTCTTCGCCTACGAGCAGATGGCCAGCGCCGCGCAGCTCAACGACCGGTTCACCGGAATGATCCGGGACGCCCGGCAACTGATGATCACCAAGGGCCTCTCCGGATACGTCTACACGGAGATCACCGACGTGGAGGGCGAGTACAACGGCCTGCTCACCTACGACCGGCGGATCCAGAAGGTCGACACCAACCTGGTCCGCGCGGCGAACACCGAACTGATCCACGCGTCGAAGAACCTGAACGCGGCAGTTCCGCTGTCGCTCGGCCACGTGCGCACGTTCCAGGTCACCACCTCCGGACTGACCAACCGGGTGCTCCGGCACGCCGACTCACTCGCGCGCACCGATGTGATCAACACCAGCAGCGCGGACGGCGCGCGACAGGACGCGTCGTTCCGGACGGTCGTCGGGCTGGCCGACCCGCATTGCTACTCCTTCGAGTCGGTGAACTTCCCCGGCCGGTACCTGCGGCACGCCAACTCGCGGGTCCGGCTGGACGCCGACACCGGCGGCAGCTTCGCCGCGGACGCGACCTGGTGCACCCGGCCGGGGCTCGCCGCCGGTGGCACCTCGTTCGAGTCGCTCAACTTCCCGGGTTCCTACCTGCGCCACTACGCCGAGGCGGTGTACCTCGCACGCAGCGGCGGCCCGAACGCCTGGGACACCGCCAGCGGCTTCGCCGCCGACGCCACCTGGAACGTCGCCAACCCGTCGCTGTGGCGCAGCTCCGTCCTGCTGGCCACCGGCGTCCGGCAGTCGTTGCAGGTGACCACGTGGAACTTCAGCAACCGGTACCTGCGTCACGCGGACAGCCTCGCCTACACCGAGGTGGTCGACGGCAACAGCAGCGCGCTGCTCAAGAACGACGCCACGTACACGGTTCGCCGCGGGCTGGCCGACTCGTCGTGCTACTCGTTCGAGTCGGTGAACTTCCAGGGCCAGTTCCTGCGGCACGCCGACGGCCGGGTGCGCAACTCGGTCAACGACGGCACCGCGCTCATGCAGGCCGACGCCACCTGGTGTGCCCGGCCGGGGCTGGGCAAGGTGGGCGTGACGTTCGAGGCGCTGAACATCCCGGGCTCGTTCCTGCGGCACTACGACGCCGGGGTATATCTCGCGTCGGGTGGCGGCAGCGGGTTCAACCGGCCGCTGACGCTCTCCGCCGACGCGAGCTGGAACGTGGCGGCGCCCTGGGCTCCGTGACCCGTTGACCTCGAGCGCCGGCCTTCTTCGGGAGGCCGGCGCTTGTAGGTTGGCAGCATGGTGGAGCAGTACGGGTCGACGGAGTTCTATGCCGAGGACGGTGTCGAGGACTGGCGGGTCGTGCTCGGCGGCGGCTGGGCGTGCGCGTTCTTCCCGACCGGCTCGTTCGAGGCGGCGCTGTCGCTCGTGCGCCTCGTCGGCGAACAGGCTCTCGCCGCCGGCCATCACCCCGACGTGGACCTGCGCCCGGAGGGCGTGTTCGTGCGGCTGTTCAGCGCGGACCCCGGTGGGCTGAGCCCCCGCGACGCCGCACTCGCCCGGGCGATCTCCGGCGCCGCGCACGCGGCGGGCTACGTGGCCGATCCGTCCTACGTTCAGCATGTGCAGGTGGCGATCGACGCCATGGCCATTCCGTCGGTGCTGCCGTTCTGGGCCGCCGTTCTCGGCTATCGCGAGGAGGGGGAGGAGGACGTGCTCGACCGGCTGCGGCGCGGGCCGTCGTTCTGGTTCCAGCAGATGGATGCGCCACGGTCGCAGCGCAACCGCATCCACATCGATGTCTATGTCGCCACGGATCAGGCGGAGAAGCGGGTGGCCGCCGCACTGGCGGCCGGCGGCCGGATCGTCGACGGCTCGCGCGCCCCGAAGTGGTGGACGCTCGCCGATCCCGAGGGCAATGAGGTGGATGTCGCCTGCTGGGGCTGAACGGGGCACCGCCCCCGCGTCCGGTGGGGTAATCTGCCGGCACCGAGGGCTCCCTCGTGCGCCGCGAGCTTTTCCTTCTTACCGGTTCTCATTTCCGGGTTGCATCACGCGATGACATGCGTATTCACATGCCAGGAGCGCTGTGCCACGGAAGAGACGGAAAAGGAGGGACCGGCCTTGTTAGGCGAATCCCTCCCTATGAGGGACAGGATACACCCCTACGGTGCTGGTGGACAACCCATATGACGCTGCGGTATGGAACAGTCTCCTCGATTTCTACACGGAGAGCATGCCCTGGACCCGACGGCTCTGGCGACTCAGTGCGCCGCTGGAAGTGGAAGAGCTGCTCGAGGCATGGAAGGCGCGCCAAGCGGGCGTGCTCGCGGAAAGCTCGGTCAAATACCTTGCTCAAGGACTGATCAATCGGGTCAAGCGAGATCCCGGTTTCGGCGGGATGAAGGAGCGCGGCATTCTGGTCGGTCATCTCAACAGGGACCTGCCGCCTCGGAGCCACGATGCCTATGCGCTGCGCCTGCTTCTCGAGGAGGCGCACGAGAAGTATCTTTCCCGCTGGGCCGAGGAGATTCGTTCGTCCCGCCCGCCGGCGGAGATCGTGTCCCGGGCGGTCGGGAGCTATCTTCTCGACATCGGCTATTCGCAGGTCTACCTGCACAAGTGGTGGACCTATCACGGCAAGTACGGTCCCCTGGGAGAGCAGCTGGTCGACCTGGTCGATAGGGCCGCTGACCTGGCCCGGCGGCCAACGATCCGATACGGGATCATGGTGCCGCTCACTGCGGCGCCGCCGCTGCCGCCGGACGACGACCACTGGTACAGCGCGTCGCGGACCGCCAATTGGCTGGCGCGTTGGTTTCCCGACGCGCCACCTGCCCGGCAGGACGGCGGGCTTTTACTCCAGGTCGATGCCCGCGACCGCTATTCGGCGGTGGCACAGGTCGCGGCCGAGGCGAAGAGATTGGAGTCGCGATTTCGGGTCGGGACGCGGCAGCGGCTGGAATTCGGCAAGCGACTTTATCTGACCGGGGACGAGGGGGGCATTCCGTTCGCTCAGCCGCCTCGGCGCGTACAGGTACTGTCCCTGCAGCGCTACAGCGCGATTTTCGGCCTTACCCTTTCGCATGAACTCGGCGCGGTGCTCGAGTTGTTGGAGCCGCTGGACGCGGGCACTCCCGCGGCTGCGGTGACAGGAAGCTGGGCGGCGATAGAAACGCTGTTCGTGGGTCCCGGCGATACCGCTAATCGGGTGGTCGCCGCCAACAGAATGGCGCGGATCGTGGCCTGCAGCTACGCGGCCGTCGAATTGGCCTCGATCGCCAATGTTCATCTGGCGGTCGCGGACGACCGTTTGGCCGAACGATTGCGCGCGTTGCCGGACGGCGTGGCGCGTGCGCGGGAGTTCGAGGAGGCGTTGCGTGGGGGTGTCGAGGTGGCCTACGAGCGGGTCCGGCACGACCTGGCGTTGCGGCGGATGGCGGCGCTGGTGGCGCAGCCCGAGGAGACCATGCGCCGGGTGGTGGCGCAGCTGGAGGACGCGTTCCGCCGCCTGTACCGCCAGCGCAATCTCATCGTGCACGCCGGCGACCTGACCTCCGTGGCGCTCGCGGGGACCCTGCGCACGCTGGCGCCGCTCGTCGGTGCCGGCGTCGACCGGGTGGTCCACGCCAGCGCCACGACGGGTGCGTCGCCGATCGAGTTGGCGGCGACGGCCGAGGTCAACCTGGCCCGGGTGGCGAGCCGTCCGATCGGGTTGGTCGACGTGCTGGCCTGATGCCGCGGCGCGGTCAGGAGAGGTTCAGTTGCCAGCTCACGCCGAACCGGTCGTCGGTCCACCCGAACTTCTTGCTGAAGCCGTAGTTGTCCACGGGCATCCGGACCTGCCCGCCCTCCGACAGGGCCGCCCACAGCCGGTCGTGTTCCGCCTCGTCGGCACACTCGACGAAGAGCGACATCGCCGGCGTGAAGCCGAAGGCGTGTTTCACGTGGCTGTCGATGCACTGGTACGTGTTTCCCGCCAGCCGGAACGCGGCGCGCAGGACGGAGCCTTCGGGGCCGGGTCCCTCGGGGCCGTAGCGCTGCACGTCGAGGACGGCCGAGTCGTCGAAGAGGCCGACGTAGAAGGTCATCGCCTCTTCGGCCCGGCCCTCGAACATCAGGAACGTGGTGATCTTCTGCATGCCAAACAGTATAAGGCGCGGCTTATGCTAGTGCGCGTCTCCGAGCAGACGGTCAACGAAGGCTCAAGGGGTGTTCAGCCGGGCCGGATCGGCTAACCGGATGGCACCGGTGCGGCAGCCCGCAGTGCAGGTCGGGAGCCGCAATCTGGTGTCACACCACCCGCCACCCTGTCCGACCCGGAGAGAGCCGACCATGATTGATCTGCGCCGCGACGCCCACGTCCACACCGCCTACTCGGCCGGCCACGACAGCATCAGCGTGCTGGTCGCCGCCGCCGAGGCGGCCGGCCTGGCCGAGCTGACGTTCGCCGACCGGGTCGGCCCGGACACCGGCTGGCTGCCGTCCTACCTCGCCACCATCCAGCGGGCGCAGCAGCGCACCGACCTGACGCTCAAGCGCGGGGTCGAGGTCGAGGCGATCGGTGTCGACGGGTGGCTGGCGTTCCCGTCGGACCTGAGCGGGCTGGAGGTCATCTCCGTGGGCCTGTCGCGACTGCCGATGCAGTCGGGCCTGCTCGGCCCGGAGGCCATCCGCAACCTGATCGACCGGGGGACCATGCGCGCCGAGGAGGTCGTCGAGCGCCTGGTCGACGTCACCTGCCTGGCGATGGAACGGGTCAGCCGCTACGCGCCCACCACCCTGGCCCGGCCGCTGGAGTTCCTGGCGCAGGCCGGAATCCCGGAGTCGGCCGTGGACGACGACGCCGTCGGCGCACTCGTGGCGGCCTGCAAGACCAACGGCTCCGCCGTCGAGTTGAGCGAACGCCACCGCATGCCCACCCGCCGGCTGGCGAAGGCGTTCGGGGAGGCGGGCGTGCGGCTGCTGGCCAGCAGCGACGCCTACAGCGCGCGGGACGTCGGGCGCTGGCAGTACCTGGGCGAGGTGCAGGGCGAACTCGCCGTGGCGCAGGCCGCGTAACGGCCGACCCGCATCGTCAGAAGGTCGGTATCAGGTGTCCGTTGGTGCGCCGTACCAGAAAGGCCTGATCGGGGACCTCCACCACGGTGACCCCGGCCGCGCGCAGCACCGCGTCGCCGCCTCCGGCCGCCAGCACAGGCGGCTCCCGTAGCGCGTACACCACCCGGCGCACGGCGGAGGCGGCGATGAGGTGCGCACACGGCACCGGCCGCGAACGGCGCACCCCGCACGGCTCCATCGAGGAGTAGAGCGTGGCGCCGGCCAGGCGCGGGTCGGCCGGGTCGACCCGGTCCAGCGCCACCTCCTCGGCGTGCACGTCCGGCCCGGTCTCGCGGGAGTAGCCGCGGGCGAGTTCGGTGCCGTCGGCGGCGACGACCACGGCGCCGACGTTGTACGCGCCCGGGACGGGTGAACAGTTCTCGGCGAGCGCGATCGCGACGCCGAGCCAGTGCCGGTCGTCGTGCGGCGGGCGCCCGAAGGTGAGCACGGCGACGTCCTCGACCCGCCGCATCTCCACGAGGGTGAGGCGCCCGGGAGGGAAGACGCCGCCGCCGAGGAACCGGACCCCGCCGCCCACCAGGATCGGGGCGATCGCCACCTGCAGTTCGTCGACGAGTCCCTGGGCCAGCAGCGCGGTCAGGATGGCGCTGCCGCCCTCGACCAGGAGGCGTTCGACCCCGCGGGCGTCGAGATCGCGCAGCACGTCGGCGAGGTCCTCGGCGGGCAGCACCGTCGCCGCCTTGCCCAGCGTCCCGGTGACCCGGTCGAGCCCGGCCGGCGCGGTGAAGACCAGCGCCTCGTGGCCGAAGAACGGCGCGTCCGGGTCGAGGTCGCCCGAACCGGTGATGGTGACCCGCAGCGGGTTCTCCGGCTTGCCGGCGCGCACCCGCTCCTGCCGCCGAACGTCGGAATGCACGCGCAGCCGCGGGTTGTCCCGGCGCACCGTGTTGGCCCCGACGAGGATGGCGTCGCAGGTGGCCCGCAGCGCGTCGACCCGATCGAGGTCGGCCGGCCCGGAGAGGATCAGGCGCCGGGCGGAACCGTCGTCGAGGTACCCGTCCAGGGACACCGCGCAACTGACCACCACGTGCATCGGACCATCATGGTCCTTCCGGAGCGCTGAATCCCGTGCGGGTCATCTCGCCCCACACCTGCCGGCCGCGCCGGATCGCCGCGCCGGTGCCGCTGGAGCGCCACACGGCCGTCAGCTGCCGGAAGCCGATGTTCTCCAGGGCGGAGGCGCCGATCGCCGCGACCAGGTCCGTCCATCGGGAGTACCGGTGGAACGTCAGCTCCTCGACCGCGAGCGCGATGAGGTTCACGACGATCGCGTAGCCGTAGGCGACGAGCAGGAACTGGATGGCGAACGTCAGGTCGATCGCGCCCAGCAGCAGGCCCAGCGGCATCATGATCACGCCGGCCAGTTCGATCATCGGGGCGAGCAGCTCGAAGACGACGTAGTACGGGATGGCGACCAGCCCGATCCGGCCGTAACGCGGATTGAGGATCATGCCGCGGTGCTTCCACAGGATCTCGGTGATGCCGCGGTGCCATCGTTTGCGCTGCCGGGCGAGCACGCGCAGGCTCGACGGGGCCTCGCTCCAGGAGACCGGTTCGGCCATGAAGATCACGCGGTAGTCGAGGCGCTTCTTGCGCAGGTGCCGGTGGAGGCGGAAGACCAGTTCGGCGTCCTCGCCGATGGTGTTGTGATCGAGCCCGCCGAGTTCGACGAGCAGGTCCCGACGGAACATCCCGAACGCCCCGGAGATCACCAGCAGCCCGCCGAGCCGCGACCACCCGGTGCGCCCG
This sequence comes from Virgisporangium aliadipatigenens, assembly GCF_016863615.1. GTDB lineage: Bacteria > Actinomycetota > Actinomycetes > Mycobacteriales > Micromonosporaceae > Virgisporangium > Virgisporangium aliadipatigenens. The sequence goes on from NZ_BOPF01000069.1 coordinate 18,725, forward strand.
AGCAGGAACGCGCGCAGGTACTCCACCACCTGGATGCGCACCAACCACGACGGCGGCATCTGCACGTCGACGATGCGGCCGGCGACGACCTTGCAGCCGTTGGCGATGCGGACGACGCCACCCGTCGCGGCGGTGCGCAGCGGATCGTCCGAGAACGGCTTCGCCACCGACAGCAGCGCCTGCGGGTCCATGATCGAGTCGGCGTCGGCCATGCACACCAGCGGGTGCCTGGCGAGGTTGATGCCGGTGTTGAGCGCGTCGGTCTTGCCGCCGTTCTCCTTGACGACGACGGTCAGCGGCTCCGGGCGCAGCCGCGGCACGTAGACCCCGAAGACCATCCCCTTGGTGGGCACCTCGTCCGGGATCACCAGCGGCACCTGCACCAGGTCGAACTCGCGGTTGAGCCGCTCGAACGTGTCGTCCGTCGAGCCGTCGTCGATGACGATCACCTCGAACAGCGGGTAGCGCAGCGCCAGCATCCCGTGCACGGCCGGGACGATGCCGGCCGACTCGTTGTAGGCCGGCACGAGCACGGACACGCCCGGGGTGAGCGGGCTGCGGTACATCTCCTCGAAGCCGGCGAACGGCCGGTGCCGGCTGTGCTTCACGAACTCGGCCGCCGCGAGCACGATCAGGATCAGGTACGAGGTGTTGATCGCGAGGAAGTAGAACAGGATGGCGAGGTCGGTGACGCGCAGCCATTCCCGCACGTACTCGGCGATCACGGGCTGAACCTGCGGCCGGAGGAGACCGCCTCCCACAGCGAGGAGGTGGCCGGTGCCTCGGCCGGCGGGTCCGGTTCTCGCACCGGGGCCGCGGCGTGGGCGCGGCGTTCCTCCTCCAGCGCGGCTATGGCCAACGCCTCCAGCGCGTGCGCCGCCGACCTGTCCGGCACCGCGCCGATGTCCGGCCGCGCGGCCACCTCGTTGAGGGTGGCGAAGCCCTTCTTGCCGAGCTTGAGCAGGGCGCGCGCGGCGTTGTGCGCGACGCGGTAGTTCGGGTCGCAGAGCAGTGTGCCGAGGTGCGCGGCGGCGGCCGGTGAGCCGAGGTCGCCGAGCGCCTCGGCCGCCTCGGCGCGCAGCGGCACCGGAAGGTCGTCGTTCGAGGCGTCGATGAGGGGCTGCAGCGCCGCCCGGCTGCCGAGCCGGCCGAGCGCGCGGACCGCCCGCATCCGGACCTCGAAGGAGGTGTCCTCGCGCAGGCGGCGTTCGACCTCGTGGGCCGTGCCGGCGGCGCCGATGAGGCCGAGCGCCTCGACCGCCGCCGCGCGGACGATGTCGTGCCGGCTTTCCAGCGCCGCGACCACCTCGCCCTGCGCGGCGATCCCCAGCTTGATCAGCGCATGAGCGACAAGCTGCGGGGGAACGCCCCGACGCCCGGCCACCGAGTGCAGCAGCCGCTCGGCGGCGGTGGGGTCGCCGATGCGCCCGAGCGCGCGGGCGGCCACCACCCGCACGTCCGGATCGGGGTCCTGCAGCAGTGCGCACAGGTCGCCGACGGCGTTGCGCGCACCGAGGTTCCCGAGCACCTCCGCGGCCCGCGCCCGGCGCACGGCACCCCAGCGGTGCAGGTCGCGGCGAGCGCGTTCGCCGGCCCCGCGCCGCACGAACACCATCACCAGCGCCGCGTGCGCCTCACCGCGCACCTTGCCGAGCATGGCCACGGCGGCCGGTTCGACGGCGTTCCACACCTGCGGCTCGACGGCGGCGAGGCGTTCCACCAGGTCGGGGTCGTCATCGCCGGCCGCGAGGGCGAGGAGCATCCGGCGCGCCGGTGCGGCGAGGCGGGTCCGGCGGCGTTCGCGGGCCCGCCGCACGAACCGGCTGCCGATCGTCAGCAGCCCGAACACGCACGCGGCGACCAGCAGCGCCAGGATCGCCAACCGGGCGGCATCGGCGAGTGTCATCGGCGCGCTACGCGCGGGCCCGCGCGAGGACCGCCTCGACCCGACTGACCAGTTCCTTGGGGCTGAACGGCTTCACCACGTAGTCGTCCGCACCGGCCCCGAACCCGACCTGCACGTCACCCTCCTGGGCGCGGGCGGTGAGCAGGATGATCGGCAGGTGCGCGGTGGAACGTTCGGCCCGCAGCTGCCGGCACACGTCGATGCCGGACAGCCCGGGCATCATGACGTCGAGGACGACCAGATCGGGTGGGGAGACGCGGGCCTCGGACAGCGCGGCGAGCCCGTTGTCGACCGCGGTGACGTCGAAGCCGGCCGCTTCCAGCTTGAACGCCACCAGGTCGCGGATGTCCTCGTCGTCGTCGGCGATGAGAATGGCCGTCATGGGGAGACCTCCGGGATAGCGACGTCGACGGTGGTCAGCGCGGTGCGGATGTCGGCGCGGCGGAACGGCTTGGTCAGGATGCCGTCGAACCGCTTGTCGTCCACGTCCTGGGGGTCGAGCACCGAGGTCACGACGATCTTGCAGTCCGCGGTGCGCGTGTCACCCCGGAGGCGGTCGGCGACCTCCCGGCCGTCGATGCCGGGCAGCACCATGTCCACGAAGATCACGTCGGGCCGCTCCGCGACGGCGGTGGCCACGCCCTGCTCCCCGTCCGTGGCGCGGCTGACCCGGCAGCCGAGCCGGGTCAGGTGCCCGTCCAGCAGGTCGAGGACGTCGTCGTCGTCCTCGATGACCAGTACGTGCGGCGGGTGCTCCACAGGATCATCCTAATTCGTAACTTGTACGCATTAGTGTGGTTCTCCGGCGCCGGTTCGTCCGTAGAGCAGGCCGTCGCGCCAGTTGGAGCGGTGGCGGAAGGAGGCGGGCGGGAGTTCGTTGGCGTGGTGGCCGCCGTGCGGGTGGTCCCGTTCGACCGCCCGCTTGAACTCGATCACATCCAGCGCGAGCTGGGACATCAGGTCACCCGGGCCGGTCGCCTCGACGATGATGCGGCTGCGCAGCGTCGACACCGGCTCGACCGTGACGATCTCCTCGTAGGTCGGGCCGGTGACGGTCTGCCAGTGCAGCAGGTGGTCCGGCTCCCGTCGGCGGATCCGCGCGGTGAAGACGGACTCCGCCAGTTCCCCCCGGAACTCCGTCTCGGACCGGGTCTGCACGCGGAGGACGCCGGTCCGGTACTGCGGGTGATCCTCGATCCGGCAGATCCGCTCGAACGCGACCCGGTCCGGCACGTCGAGCTCGACCGACATGCGGACGGTCGTCTGGCGCGCGCTCATGGATCCACGGTACTGCGCTTTTGCCGTAAAAGGTATAAGTCGGGCCCGCAGCCGTGTGGCTGCGGGCCCGACTTTCCGGGGGTGCGTCAGAGGGTGAGCGTCCAACGGTCCAGGGTGCCGCGGTCGCCCGAGTAGGCGTCCGTGATCCGCAGCCGCCAGGTGCCGTTGCGGGTCTTGGTCGACAGGTTGACCGTGTAGGTCGCGTCGAGATTCGACACGTTGTCGCCGATGGTCGCGGCCTTCAGGGGGAACGTCTTTCCGTCCGGCGCCACCAGCGTGAGCGCGAGGTCGCCGCGGTCGGTGTGCTTGACGTGCACCTCGACCGTGCTGGTGGCCGACGCGGTGCCGGTGCAGCCGGCGACGGCCAGCTTGCTCTCGACGGTGGCCCGGTCGGCGATCGCGCGGTCGGTCCCGTCCGACGCGGTGCAGGTGCCCACCGGCGTCGTCGGCGTGGTGACCGCGCCGGTCGTCAGGTACAGCAGCCGGTTCGCCGAACCCATCGGGTCGGTCACCTTGTTCGGCGTCGCGGCGTTGACCAGCGCGTCGCGCACCTGCGCCGGCGTCGCGGCAGGGTTGGCCGACAGGTACACGGCGGCGGCCCCCGCCACGTGCGGCGTCGCCATCGAGGTGCCGCTCATCCGGCCGGTGGAGGTGTCGCTGTCCTTCGTCGCGGAGAGGATGCTCACGCCCGGCGCGAAGATGTCGAGGCAGGTGCCGAAGTTCGAGAAGGCCGCGCGGCGGTCGGTGGAGTCCGTGGCGCCGACCGTGATCGCCTCATCGGTGCGGGCCGGGGAGACCGTGCAGGCGTCCTTGCTCTCGTTGCCCGCCGCGACCGCGTACGTCACGCCGGCCGCGATCGAGTTGCGCAGGGCCGTGTCGAGCGTCGCGGAGGAGGCGCCGCCGAGGGACATGTTGGCGACCGCGGGCTTCTTGGCGTTCTTGGTGACCCAGTCGATGCCGGCGATGATGCCGCTGTAGCTGCCGGAACCGGAGCAGTTCAGCACCCGGACCGACACGATCTTGGCGGCCTTGGCCACGCCGTACGTCTTGCCGGCGATCGTGCCCGCCACGTGGGTGCCGTGCCCCTGGCAGTCGGAGGCGTCGGCGTCTTTGTCGATGAAGTCGTAGCCGCTGCTCGCCCGCCCCGCGAGTTCGCTGTGGGTCAGCCGCACGCCGGTGTCCAGCACGTAGGCGGTGACGTTCGCGGCGGTGTTCGGGTAGACGTAGCTGCCGGCGAGCGGCAGGTCGCGCTGGTCGACGCGGTCGAGGCCCCACTCCGCGCCGGCCTGGGTGCCCGCCAGCGCCACCGCGCGGTCCTGCTCGACCGTGGCCACCGCCGGGTTCCCGGCCAGGCGCCGGGCGGACTTCTCGGTCAGCCGCGCCGTGAAGCCGTGCACGGTGTCGAGTTCCTGGTTCACCGTGCCGCCGAAGCGGGCGGCCAGCTGCTGCGCAGACTCGGCCGTGCCGGCCTTCAGCGTGACGATGTACGAGTCCTTGATCGCGCCTGCCGCACCGGCGTTCACGACCGTTCCCTCGGCCGGCGCGGCGAGCGCGGCGCCCGCACCCATGAACGCGGCGGCGGCCGCGGCGGCCGAGCCGGCGACGAGGAGCTTGGCGGCAAAGCGGCGAGGTTTGCTCATGTCCACTATGGAACGTCCGCCGGGTGGCGCACCCGGGATCCGGGCGGGTGCCGCTCGGTTTCCGTGCCGTACAACGAAAAGGGCCCGACCGTTGCCGGTCGGGCCCCTCGTGGATGTCTAGCGGACGCGGACGTTGAAGATCGGGTCGGCCGCGATCTTCTGGAACGCGGTCAGGCTCTCCTTGGTGCTGTCGATGCGCATGTCCAGGCCCTGCTGGTCGGAGGCGGTGTCGAAGTACACCATCGCCTTGATGGCGGGCATCTTCTTCAGCTGCTCGAGCACGGTGCCGTAGATCTTCGCCTTCTCGGTCGGGCTGCAGTTGTTCTTGCAGTCGTACATGCCCCACTCGGCGACCATGATCGGCTTGCCGGTGGTGAGCGCCCAGTTGTACCAACCCGGGAACTTCGGGCTGTCGGTGCGGTTCATCAGGTAGTTGAAGTCGCCGTAGTGGTAGGCGCCCGGCTGGGTGTTGACGTAGGAGTCCACGGC
>NZ_BOPF01000070.1 GCF_016863615.1 Virgisporangium aliadipatigenens
CCCGGCGGACGTGCGACATGAAGCATGTAAAGCTCTTCATGCCGCACGCCCGGAAACCAACTACCGGCCGCCGCCGAAGAAGTTGTTGGCGGAGAAGCCCCCTTGGCCGCCCTGGCCGAGCCCGAAGCGCTCCTGGAGGCTGGGGTTGGCCGACATCGCGTTGTACGGCGGCATCAGCTCGGCCGGCTGCACCACCACGAGCCCTTCGCCGCTGAACTGCATCTGCCAGCTCTCGCCGGTGTTGCCGCGCGGCCGCCACACCGACGACGAGGTGACCGCCGCCTGCATCTGCACCTGGAGGCTTGAGGTCCAGGCGATGACGGCGTCGGCGTCGGCGAAGTAGTAGTTGTTGGAGGTCACCTTCATGACCAGCGGCGCACCGGTGGTGGTGACCGCCACCTTGCCCTGCCCGCGCAGCTCGATGTTGTAGCTGCCGGCGCCGGCGACCTGCACCTGCGAGTCGATCCGCACGATGTCCCACCGCATGCCGGACTCGAACGCCAGCACGTTCTTGCCGTCGACGGTGAGCGCGTCGTGCTGCCCCTGCAGGTCGAGAACGTGGATGTCCTGCGCCTGGTTGGCCAGGAACACCGAGCCGTTGCCGGTGACCCGCATCAGGTTGAGGCCCTCGCCGGTGATCGAACGGGCGATGTGCTGCCCCCACGACTGGTACTGCGAGTCGAAGTTGGCCTGGCCCTGGTAGGCCACCATGGCGCCCTTGCGGGCGAAGAACTCCCGCATGCCGCTCTGCTGGCCGAGGACCGCCTTGAGCATCTTGCCGTTCTGCAGGCTGAACCGCTCGTTGGTCTGCTGGTCCTGGTGCGCCATGAGCGAGCTCTGCATGAGCGGGTTGCCCTGCATGGGACCGCCCTGCATGGGACCGCCCTGCATGGGACCGCCCTGCGGCGGGTAGCCCGGCTGCTGCTGCGGGTACCCCTGCTGTTGCGGGTAGCCCTGCTGCGGGTAGCCGCCCTGCTGCGGATAGCCCTGGTTGGGTTGCATCGGGTTAGCTCCTCACTCAGCCGCGGGCCTGGAATCGGGGCCGGGCGTCCTCGCTCGGCTGGACCACCACGAAGCCGTGGCCGTGGAAGCCCAGCTGGAACGCCTCGCCGGAACCGCGCCCGAAGAGGCCACCGAGCCGGGCGGTGCGCTTCGTCTTGACCCGCAGCCCCTCGGTGTACGCCACCAGCGCGTCGGTGTCGACGAACGTCTCGGCCTCCTGGGTGTTCAGGACGACCGGCGTGCCCTTGCTGGTCAGCGCCACCCAGCCCTGCCCGCGCAGCACGACGTTGAACATGCCCATGCCGGAGAGCATGCTGACGCCCTGCACGCGCTCGATGTTCCACTGCAGGGACGCGTCGAACGCCAGGATGTTCTTGCCGTTGACCGAGAGCGCCTCGTTCTGCAGCTGCAGGATGACGACCTCTTTGCCGTAGTCGGCGAGGTACAGCTCCCCCTGGCCGGTGCAGACCATCAGCGGCACGCCCTCGCCGCTGGCCCAGGAGCGCACCATGTTGGCGATCTGCGGCGGGTTGGGGTTGAAGTCGATGAGCCCCTCGTAGGCGATCATCGAACCGGTGCGGGCCAGCACGTCCGGCCCGCCCTGCATCATGACCTTGGCGATCTTCGCACCGTGCGTGCTCATCCGCTCGTGGTTCGGGGTCTGACCGTAGTGCTGCAACAACTGACCTTGCACGACCGTCTCTCCCTCAGACCTCGTACGGCTGGACCACGACGAAGTGGCCCTGCATGCCCATGAACTGGAGCGCCACCGACTCGCCGCTGGCCCCGTGGTAGACCTCGCGGGAGACCCGCACGGTCGTGGAGACGCTGACCCGCATGCCGGCGGTCCAGGCGACGACGGCGTTCATGTCGGCGAACGTCGGGCCCTGCGTCATGAGCGTCAGCGGCGAGCCCTTGGTCATCACGACCACCGTGCCCTGGCCGCCCACCTCCAGGTGGAACATGCCGCCGCCGGGGATGCCCGGGCTCTCGATCCGCTTGATCTCGGTCTGGAGCGTGGCGTCCATCGCGAGCACGTTGTTGGCGTTGATGCACAGCCGCTGGCCGTTGAGCTCGACGATGTGCAGGTCGGCGGCGTCCTCGGCGAGGAACACCTCCCCGACGCCCCGGATCGTCATGAAATCGAGGCCCTGGCCGGTGAGGTTGCGTTCGATCCGGCCGCGGATGCCGCCACCGCCGCTGCGGTGCCCGAACTCGATGTCGCCCTGGTAGGCGACCATGGCGCCCTTCTTGGCGGAGGCCTCGGGGCCGAGCACCACCTTGACCAGTTTGTGGTTCTGCTGCACCCAGCGGCCGGGCCCCTGCACCTCGCGGAACTTGTTGAGGGTGCTCATCGCGCCCGGCTGGGTGGGCTGCGCCTGCGACGGGTACGGCTCGCCGTAACCGCCCGGGCCGTAGCCCGGCTGGACGCCCTGCTGCGGGTAGCCCTGCTGCTGCGGCTGCCCCTGCGGCGGATATCCGGGCTGCCCCTGCGGGGGGCCCTGCGGCGGGTACCCGGGCTGACCCTGCGGCGGGCCCTGGGGCGGGTAGCCCGGCTGGCCCTGCGGCGGACCGTAGCCCGGCTGCTGCTGGGGCGGCGCGCCCTGCGGCCCGCCGAAGGCCGGCGCGCCCTGCGGCGCCCCGAAAGCGGGTGCCTGCTGCGGCGGCGGCCCACCGGGCGGCGGCGCGAAGCCGGGCGCGGCCTGCTGCGGCGGCGGCCCACCGGGCGGCGGGGCGAAGCCGGGTGCCGGCCCGCCCGGCGGCGGCGCGAACCCGGGCGCGGCGGCCGGAGGCGGCGGAGCCGAGTCCTCCTCGACGGCGCCGCCGAAGGAGCGGATCAGGTCCGCGAGGCCTCCGGCGAAGCCCTGGCCGACGGCACCGAAGCGCCAGACGCCCTTCTTGTAGATGTCGCCGATGATGATCGCGCGTTCGGGGCCGAAGTCGGCGCCGGTGAACGCGTACCGGCCGACCTCCTGACCACCGGCCACGATGCGGAGGTAACCGGACTGGATCTGCGCGGCGGTCCCGGCGCCCTCCAGGGCGGCACAGAACGAGAACTTTGCGATCTTGGCCGGAACCTTGTCGAGGATCAGACGGAACGAGTCGTTGTCCCCGGACTGTGCCCCCAACTGCTGTACCGACCCGTCCGGAGACTTGGGCTGGTTGTAGAAGATGAAGTACTGGTCGTCGGACAGCTTCTCGTCGGCGTCGAGACCGAAGCAGGAGATGTCCCAACTGGTGCCCGGCGCGTTGAGCTGGATCCCGACATAGAGATCCGTCCCCGCAGTGAGCTGCGACAGTTGGCTCTTCTGCCCCTTGGTGAACTGCTGTGACACCTGACTCCCCCAGGGACGACGAAGCGTGTGCCGGTCAACATAACAGCCACTCGCCACCAGCGTGGACGTCAGTCGCGGACCCGGACATGGCCTACTATGCGTGATGAAAACCATGTTCAGATAGTGGTGGGAGCGAATACTCATGAAGATCGCCTTCGTCGGCAAGGGTGGCAGCGGCAAGACGACCCTCGCCGCACTGACGGCCCGCTACCTCGCCGCGCGCGGCAACCCGGTGCTCGCCATCGACGCCGACATCAACCAGCACCTCGCCGTCGCGCTCGGCGCCACCGCCGAGGACGCCGCCGCCTGGCCGGCCCTCGGCGAGCACCTCACCGAGCTCAAGGACTGGCTGCGCGGCACCAACCCGCGGATCTCCTCGGCGGAGGCGATGCTCAAGACGACGCCGCCCGGTGCCGGTTCGCGGCTGGTGGGGCTGTCTCCGGGAACGTTCCTCTACGAGCGCTGCGTGCGCCGCGCCGGGCAGGTGGACCTTGCCGTGACCGGGCCGTTCGCCGAGTCCGACCTCGGGGTGGCGTGCTACCACTCCAAGGTCGGTGCCGTCGAACTGCTCCTCAACCACATGGTCGACGGGCACGACGAGTACGTGGTCGTCGACATGACGGCCGGCGCCGACGCCTTCGCGTCCGGGTTGTTCACCCGCTTCGACGCGACGTTCTGCGTGTGCGAACCGACACTGCGCGGAGTCGGCGTCTTCGCGCAGTACACGGAGTACGCACGCGAGTACGGGATCACGGTGCACGCGGTGGGGAACAAGGTGGAGGACGCCGCCGACCTGGAGTTCCTGCGGGAGCACCTCGGCGACGCGCTGCTGACCTACGCGCGACGGTCTTCTTTCGTGCGGGCCGCCGAGCGGGGTGCCGCCGGGCCGATCAGCGAACTCGAGGAGGCCAACGCCGCCGCGCTCGACACGATCATCACCGCCGCCGCGAACGCCCCACGGGACCCGGTGCGCTACACCCAGCAGGCCGTGGAGTTCCACCTGCGCAACGCCGAGGCCTGGGGAAACGCGCGCACCGGCGAGGACCTGTCGCAGCAGATCGACCCCGACTTCGTGGTCGGCTACGCGCAGCAGGCGGTCTGATCCGCGAGCTTTCCGCCCGTCGGCCGGACGACCCGACGACCCGGCCCGTACCCTTCTCGCGTGAGCGACCAGCCGCCCGTGGGTTCGGGTGCGGGCCAGCCGCCCGCCAGTGAGGGTGCGGGCCGGCCGCCCGCCGAAGGCCCGCGCACCGGGCCCTTCCCGCCGGTGACCTCGCCGCACGCGCCGGGCCGGCAGCCGGCGCCGTCGACCGGCGAGTTCCCGCTGCTGCCGACGCCCTTCCCGGCCGGGCCGGCCTCCGGGGCACCGACGTTCCCGCCGGCGTCGACGACGTATCCGCCGCCGGCGCCGTTCCATCAGATGGGACCCGGCGGCCAGTTCGGACCCGGCGGCTACCCGCCACCGGCACCCCGGCGCTCGTCCGGGGTCCTCCTCGCGGTCGTCGGTGGCACGCTCGCCTTACTGCTGCTCGTGGCCTGCGGCGTCGTCATCGTGATCCTGCGCGCGTCGCCGCCGCAGGCCGCCCACGCGCCCGCCGCCGGTCCGCCCGCCGCCACCGGCGCGCCCGCCGCGGGAGCCCTGGACTGCGGCATCACCACCGCCCCGCCGCCGCCCGGCAACGCCCCCGGCCCGCCGGACGTGTCCTCGGCGCCGCGCACCGGCACCGCCACGATGCGGCTGGCCACCAACCTCGGCGAGATCACCGTCGCCATGGACCGCGCCAAGACCCCCTGCACCGTGGCGAACTTCGCGCACCTGGCGCGCAGCGGCTTCCTCGCGAACAGCACCTGCCACCGGCTCGTCACGGCGGCCATCTTCGTGCTGCAGTGCGGCGACCCGACGGGCACCGGAGCCGGCACCCCCGGGTACGCCTTCCGGGACGAGAACCTCGCCGGCGCGCGGTACGCGCGGGGTGTCGTCGCGATGGCCAACGCCGGCCCCGGCACCAACGGCTCGCAGTTCTTCATCGTGTACGCCGACAGCCTCGACCTGCCGGCGCAGTACACGCCGTTCGGGACGGTCGGGTCGGGACTCGACATCGTGCGGCGGGTCGCCGAGGCGGGGGTCGACCCGGTCGGGGCAACCGACGGCGCGCCCCGCATGAAGCTGACGTTGCGGAGCGTTACCGTCACCGCGTAGGAGGTCACTTCAATGCGGAAGATAAGCGACGGCGTGTGGGAGATCGGCATCGGGTACGTGCACGCGCACCTGATCGCCGTCGACGGCGGGCTGGTGCTGGTCGACACCGGCATCGCCGGCCGGGTGGAACGCCTCCTCGCCGCCGTGACGGCCACCGGCCACCGGGTCGAGGACCTGCACACCGTGCTCCTGACGCACCGCCACCCCGACCACACCGGCACCCTCGCCGAACTGCGCCGCCGCACCGGGGCCCGGGTCGTGGCCCACGCCGCAGACGTGCCGGTGATCCAGGGCGAACGGCCGCAGCCGGTGCACGGGCTGCTGATGCGGCTCACGGCGCCGTTCATGAAGGCCGAACCGGCACCGGTCGACGTCGTGCTCGACGGCGACGGGCCGAGCGGCGTGCCGGGCATCGCGGCGGTGCACACCCCCGGCCACACCCCGGGACACCTGTCCTACCTGTTGGAACGCGACGGCGGGGTGCTCTTCGCCGGCGACGCGGCGACGTGGCTGTTCGGGCGCGTGCGTTCGAGCCCGAAGCCGGTGACGGAGGACCGCGTCGCGGCGGATCTCAGCGTGAAGAAGTTAGCCACGCTCGATTTCCGGGTAGCCGCATTCGGCCACGGCAGGGCGGTCACCGGAGGTGCCGTCGACCGGTTCCGGGAGTACGCGGCGCGCGGGTAACCTCACTGCGCGGCACGAAGCCGGGATTTCCGCAGGTCGGCGCGCTCATACGGTGTTTGGCGTACACCCCGAACGAGGAGCACCGATGAGCACCCAGGACACCACCACCACTCCGGTCAAGGCCGACAGCGACCGCGGCGTCATGCTGCTGATGCTGGCGATCGTGGCCATGTCCGTCGCGGCGCTGTTCGCGATGGGCGCCTGAGCCCTACCCTCCGTAAGCTGAGCGGATGCGTCTGGCCACCTGGAACGTCAACTCGGTCCGCGCCCGCCTTCCCCGGCTCCTCGGCTGGCTCGACGACGTCCGCCCCGACGTGGTCTGCCTCCAGGAGACCAAATGTCCCCCGGAAACCTTCCCCACCGACGAGGTCGCCGCGCTCGGATACACGACCGCGGCGCACGGTCTCGGCGCCTGGAACGGCGTCGCCCTCCTCTCCCGCGTGGGCCTCGAGAACGTGTCGACGGGCTTCACCGACGAGCCCGGCTTTCCCGAGCCCGAGGCCCGCGCCGTCTCCGCCACCTGCGACGGCATCCGTGTCTGGTCGGTCTACATCCCCAACGGCCGCACCCCTGACGATCCCCACTACACGTACAAACTGGCGTGGCTGGCCGCTCTGCAGGCGGCGGTCCGCGCCGAGATCGGCTCGCCGCTGGTCGTCGCCGGCGACTTCAACGTCGCGCCGACCGACGAGGACGTGTGGGATCCGGGGCTGTTCGTCAACTCGACCCATGTCACGCCCGCCGAGCGGCAGGCCCTCGCCGACCTGCGCGCGCTGGGGCTGGTGGACGTGGTCCCGCGGCCGCTGAAGGGCGACCGGCCGTACACCTACTGGGACTACCGGGCCGGGATGTTCCACCAGAACAAGGGCATGCGCATCGACCTCGTCTACGCGACGTCAGCGGTGGCGGACCGGGTCAAGGACGCGTACGTGGACCGCGAGGCGCGCAAGGGCAAGGGGCCGTCGGATCACGCGCCGATCGTCGTGGACCTGGACGCGTGACCGGCCGCCGGCCGCGCCTTGATCGCGACTTTTTGCGGGAAAGTGTCGCTGGGTCGTGTCTTTCCGTGAAAAGTAACGATCTTCGTTAGATCGCGGCGAGGGCCCGGTCGGCGGACGGGAGGTGTTCGCCTACCGTCTGGCGGACCGCCGTCCACAGCCCTCGGGCCGTCTCGCGGGGGCAGCCTCTTGCGGCTATCAGGTCGGTGGACCACTCCTGCGCGTCCTTCAGGACTCCGGGGTCGTTCGAGAGGAGGGCGGCGCCGAGCGCGTGCAGGGCGTGGTCGACCAGGTCGGCCGCCAGGTCCGCACCGGGCAGTGCGCCGTCGGCGAGCGCCGTCCACCGCCGCATCGCCTCCCGGCGGAAGTCCGCGAAGCGCAGCGCCAGTTCGGCGTGCTCGTCGGCGCCGGCGTGCCGCAGCGGTGGGGCCGGGCCGGCGTTGCCGACCAGTTCGTCGAGGAGCTCGGCCGCTTGACGGGGATCGCTGGTCCAGGCGCTGGCGCCGAGGGCGAGTGCGCGGTGCGCGTCGCGGCCGAACGCCGGCCCCCCGGCCAGCACCGGCCGCCCCGACTCGCGAACCGCTTCGATCAACCGCCGCGCCGCGGGCAGCGAGGCCGCCACGGAGCAGCTGACCGCCACGGCGTCGGCACCGCTCTCGTCCAGGAACCGCACCAGCTGCGCGGGCGGCGTCGACGCGCCCAGATAGGTGGCCCGCCAGCCGTCCCGGCGCAGCGTGTGGGCGACGAGCCGGGCGGGCAGGCTGTGCCACTCGCGTTCGGCGCAGGCGACCGCGGCGTGCCCGCGGGGCGCCACGAGCACCGCCACCCGCGCCGCCAACGCCGCGACCGCCGCCTCGCTGACCGCCGTCGCCGCGTGCTCGCGCACCACCGTCCACTCGCCGATCGCCCAGCGCCGGCCGACCTCGCGCTGGGCCGGGGCCACCAGGTCGAGCATCACGTCGACGGGATCCGCCCCGGCGTCGACCCGCCCGAGCACGCAGGCGATCGCCGCCTGCTCGTCGGCCGCCGCGAGCGCGCCGAAGAAGGGATCGGCGTCCCAGCCGCTCACCGGCCACTCACCCCGGCGTCCCCGGCCGTCACCCGGGCGACCCGTCCGCCGGCCCACGCCTCCCGAGCGGCGCCCCGGCCGACCCACGCATCACGAGCGGTGGTCCCGCTGCTCACTTCGGCGCCCGGACGGCGAAGACGGCGATGTCGTCGCTGCGCCGCGCGCCGATCCGTTCGACCGCGTCCATCTCGACGGCCTCGACCAGCGCGTCGGGCGGGGCCGCCGCGTACCGTGCGGCGATCTCCATCAACCGGCGCAGGCCGCGGTCGGTGTCGTGCTCGGCCTCGATCACACCGTCGGTGTACAGGAGCAGCGTGTCGCCCGGCGCCAGCCGGAACGTCACCGCCGTGTACGTCACGTCCGACACCACGCCGGCGAGCAGGCCCTTCACCTGCAGCGGGCGCACCGTGCCGTCGGCGCTCACCAGCAGCGGCGCCGGATGGCCGGCCGAACCGAGCGTCACCGACCAGCCGCCGTCGGGATGCGGTGTCGCGTGCCCGTACACGGCCGTCACGAACCGGCCCGGCTCGTTGCCGTGCAGCAGCGCGTTGAGCGTGCGCAGGACGGCCGGCGGGCTCGGGTCCAGATGCGCCGCCCCGCGAACGCTGTACCGCGCCTGCCCGGTGACGACGGCCGCCGACACGCCCTTGCCCGACACGTCGCCGAGCACCACGGACCAGCCGTCGCCGCTGTGCCACACGTCGTAGAAGTCCCCGCCGATGTCGGCCTCGGCCGCGCCGGAACGGTACCGCGCCGCCAGCCGCACACCGGGGATCTCGGGCAGCTCCGGCGGGCGGAGGCTGGACTGCAGCACCGCGGCGACGTGTGCGCGTTCGCTGTAGCGGCGGGCGGCGTCGAGGGCGAGCGCCAGGTGGGCGGCCAGATCCTCGGCCAGCTCGACGTCCTCCGGGTCGAACCCGTGACCGGCCCGGCGGGCGAGGGTCAGCGAGCCGAACGTGCTGCCGCGGGCGTTCAGCGGGACGCCGAGAATGTCCGCCGGCCGCAGCTCGTCGACCTGCTGCCGCATGGCGAGGTCGGGCACGAGCGCGACGAGGCCGGTGTCCTCGGGGCCGGCGCCGTCGGCCACGTGCAGCAGCTCGGGCCGGCCCGTCGCGATGACCCGGCCCTGACCGGTGAGCGCCGTCGCGGGCGCCGCCACGGTGGCGGAGAGGATGCGGTCGCCCGCGCGCTGGCTGATGACGTTCGCCCGGCCGCCGTCGAGCAGGAGCAGCTGGGCCCAGTCCGCGAACTCCGGCACGCAGACCCGCAGCCCGAGCTGCTGGGTGCGCAGGAAGTCGAGGGAACCGGAGACGCGACGGGTCGCGGCGGCGAGGAAAGCGGCACGGGATCCCGTGCCCGCGGCGGGGCCGGTGAGCATTTCGACCATCGGGCCGCCTTCCGTAGGTCCCCCAGTGTTGTCACGCTGCGGCGGGACCGTCAAACGGCGCGACCCGTGAAACGACGTGCTCCAGGTTGAGCAACCTCCTGACCTCCCGCACACTACAGACGTGCATCCCGACGAACCCGATTGGCAGCTCACGCTGGACCAGCAGCCCGACCGCACCGTGGTGACGGTCACCGGCGATCTCGACCTGGAGACGGCGCCCGAGCTGCTGGCCCGCACCGACGGCGTGCTGGCCGCCGGCCCCGGCGCGTTGGTCATCGACCTGAGCGGCCTCGCGTTCATCGACTCCAGCGGGCTGTCCGCGCTGATCCGCATGAACCAGCGGATGGCCGGCTCGGGTCGCCCGTTCGAGATCATCTCGCCGCCACGGACGGTGGCGAAGGCGTTCGAGATCACCGGCCTCGACCAGGTGCTGCCGCTGCGCGCCGCCTGATTGCTCAACCCCGCCGCCGCGTCGCCGATGGGCGCAGGGAGGAACCTGAGCGTGAGGTAGGCGATGACCCAGGGCGGCCACGTGGTGGACCAGCAGGTGCAGTCCGCCACGGGTGGTGCCCCGGTCGGGCTGGACGCGGTCACCGGCGCGTATCCGCGGGCTCTGCTGCTGCCGCGGCTCGCCCAGGAACTGGCGCACGGCGTGCCGTTCGCCCTCTTCCTCTTCGACGTCGACTACTTCAAGACGGTCAACGACGCCTACGGCCACCTGCGCGGCGACGAGATCCTCTCCCAGCTGGCCCGCCGGATCACCGACCTGGTGCGCGGCGGCGACGAGCTGTTCCGCTACGGCGGTGACGAGTTCGTGCTGCTCATGCCCGGTACCGGGCCGGCCGAGGCGCTCCGGCTCGCGCTGCGGGTGACCGACGGCGTGCGCGCGAACGAGTTCCCCGGAACACCGCCCCTGAGGGTGTCGGTCAGCCTGGGGGTCGCGACGTACCCGCAGGACGGCACGGCCGTCGAGTCCTTGATCGCGACCGCCGACCGCCGCAACTACCTGGCCAAACGGCGCGGACGTGGCGGCGCGGTGGCCGACGACGCGGAAACCCCGGCGCCGGAGACGACCGGTGAGGCCTCGACCCGGCTGTGGGAGCGCGACGCGGCGCTGGCCACCTCGCACGACTACCTGACCCGGCTGCGCGCCGACGGCCGGGGCGCCCTGCGGGTGCGCGGCGAACCGGGCTCCGGCCACACCCGCTTCCTGCACGAGATCGCCACCGTGGCCCGGATGCGCGGCTACGACGTGCGCAAGGTGACCGAACCGGGCGGGCCGGGCGACGCCGACACGCTGCTGGTCGCCGACACCGTCGACGGGCCGGTGATCGCCGCGGCCGTGTCTGCGCTGGCCCGGGGGCCGGGCGCGCTCGGCCTGGTCTACGCGGCGACGGCCACCGCGGATCCCGACCCGGTGCTGCCGGTGCTGGCCAGCGTCGACCTCGACCCGTGGTCGCCGGCGGCGCTGAAGATCTGGCTGCGGGCCACGCTGCACGGCGAGCCGAGCCGCACGCTGGTCACCTGGATCGCCCGCAACAGCGGCGGCCTTCCGGCGGCGGCCGCGCGCGAACTCAACCGGCTGCGCGGGCGTTCGGGGCTGGTGCCGACCGGCAGCGGCGGCTGGACCGTCGCGCCGTCGCTGTTGGGCCGGCCGCGCCGCCGGACCGCGCTCCCCGCGCCGATGACGCCGCTGGTCGGGCGCACCGCCGAGCGGGACCGGGTGGTGCGGCTGCTGGACAGCGCCCGGCTGGTCACGCTGATCGGTCCGGGCGGGATCGGCAAGACCCGGCTCTCCCTGGCCGCGGCCGCCGCCGTGGCCGAGCGGTTCGACGACGGCGCCGTGTTCGTCCCGCTCGCCGACACCCATGCGGACGAACTGGTGATGCCGGCCGTCGCGCACGCCCTGCAAGTGCCGGAGGTGCCGGGGGAACCGCTGGTGGAGACGCTGGCCGAGCACCTCTCGGACGCCTCGATGCTGCTGGTGCTCGACAACTTCGAGCAGGTCGTGGGTGCCGCGGCCGAACTCGGGCGGCTGCTCGCCGCGGCGCCCAACGTCGTCGCGCTCGTCACCAGCCGCGAACGGCTCTCGCTCTACGGCGAACAGGTGTACCGGGTGCCGCCGCTGGCCGTTCCGGACCTGTCCGAGCTGCCGGAGGGCGAGGAGGGCGTCGCGCGTGCGCTGGCCGAGTCGCCGGCCGTGGCGCTGTTCGCCCAGCGGGCCCGCGCCTGCGAACCGGACTTCGCGCTCACCGCCGACACGCTGCCCGCCGTCACCGCCCTGTGCCGCCGCCTCGACGGGCTGCCGCTCGCGATCGAACTGGCCGCCGCCCGCGTCGACGAGTGGACGCCCCGCGCCCTGCTGCTGCACCTCGGCGAGCACCTCGACGCATTGGGCGAGGGCCCGCGGGACCTGCCGGCCCGGCAGCAGACCCTGCGCGGCGCCATCGACTGGAGCTACGACCTGCTGCCGCCGGCCGATCAGCGGCTCTTCGCGGCGTTGGCGGCGTTCGCGGGCGGGTTCACGGCGGAGTCGGCGCTCGCCGTCGCCGAACCGGCCGTCGTCGACGGGGCACGGCGCACGGCCGCCCTCGCCGAGCGCCTCGCCGGACTGGTCGACAAGAGCCTGCTGACCATGGATTCCGTGGACGGGCACACGCGGTTCGGGATGCTGGAGACGATCCGGGCGTATGCCGCCGCGCGGCTGGCCGAGTCCCCGTACGCCGACGACATCCGCGAACGGCACGCGGCCTACTTCGCGGCGTTCGCGAGCGAGGCGGCGACCGGACTCGTCGGGGCCGAACAGGCCGAGTGGAGCGACCGGATCGAGCAGGAGTACCAGAATCTCAGCGCCGCCAGCGCGTGGAGCCTGCCCACCGACGCCGAACGGGCGGCCGCGATCTGCCTGGGCCTGTGGCGGTTCTGGCGGCACGGCAGCCACATCGGCGAGGGCCGCGAACGCTGCGACCAGGTGCTCGCCGGCGCACTCCCGGACGGGAAGCCGCGGGCGATGCTGCTGCACGCCGCCGCGGTGCTGGCCACCACGCAGGACGACCACGAGACCGCCACCCGGTACGGCCACGCCTGCCTGGCCCTCGCCGGTGCGCTCGGCGACGAGGGCATGAACGCCCACGCCCGCAACGTCCTGGGCATCGCGGCGGTCGGTTCCGGCGACTACGACCTGGCGACGGTGCACTTCAAGGCGAGCCTGACCAGCTGGCACGGCATGGGCGACGACCGCGGAACGGCCATGGCGCTCGGCAACCTCACCAAGGTGGCCCTGCGGCTGGACGACATCGCGGCGGCCGGCCGGTACGCCGACCAGTGCCTCAAACTCGAACGGGCGGCCGGCAACACCCGCGGCATCTCGATGGCCCTGGAGTGCCAGGCGCAGATCCGGCTGGCCCGCGGGGAGATCGACGCCGCGCGGGAGGCGTCGACCGAGGCGCTCACGCTCAGCCGCGAACTCGGCGACATGTTCGGCGAGGCGTCGGCGCTGCACTACCTCGGGCTGACCGCGCGGGCGGCCGGCGACCAGACGGAGGCGCTGCGCCGGCTCACCGCCGCGCTGGCCCTGCGGCACGAGGTCGGCGATCGGGAGGATCTCGCCGTGTCGCTCGACCACGTGGCCTCGATCGTCGTCGAGACCGATCCGGAGCTGGCGATCCGCCTGGTAGGTGCCGCGGGCGCCGTCCGCGAACGCCACCGCCTGCCGATCCCGCACGAGGCGGAGGTGCTGCGCAAGCCGACGCTGGCGGCCGCGCGGGCGATCCTGGGCGAGGGCCAGTTCGTGGTGGCCTGGGCGGCCGGCCGCTCCACGCCGCTCGACCTGGTGGTCGACCAGGTGCTCGACGCCGCCACCCACGACTGACCCGCCGCCCGCCGGCGGCGCCTCGCCGATCTTGCAGTTGTGGCGCCAGGGGCGTCCGGTTTCGGGGTGGTATGCGACCACCACAACTGCAAGATCGGCGCGCGCGGCCGGGCGAGGAGGCGCAGGCGGGTGACGTAGGCGTGCGGTGGGTACCTTGGGGCGTATGGACGCACCGACCGCGCCCGGCGCCGAGCCGACCCGACCCGACGCCCCGCCGCTCTGGCCGGGCTCCCCCGCCAACCCGCCCTCCGCCCCACCCGCAGCCCCCGCGCCGCAGGCCTCGGGCGCGCCGCAGGCGCCGGGCGCCTCCGCACCCACCTGGCCGACGACCGGCGGGCCCACGCCACACGCCTCGGGGTCGCCTCAGGCGCCCGGCGTCGCTCCCGGCGCGCCCGGGGCGCAGCAGCCGCCGCAGGCTCCCGCCGCGCCGATGCCGACCTGGCCGACCTCTGCCGCGCCCGCGCCGCACGCCGCGCCGGGTCCGCACCAGGCCCCTGGCGTCGCCCCGTCCGGAGCGCAACAGCCGCCGCAGGCGCCGCAGGCACCGGCCGCGCCGATGCCGACCTGGCCGACCTCCGGGCCGCCGGCCGCGCCGGCCTCGGGGGTTCCCGCGTCGGCCCCGCCCGTCGGCGGTCCGGCCCCGGCGTGGCCGACCTCGGGTGTCCCGTCGGCTCCGGCGTCGGGCATCCCGGCGGCGCCCGCCTCGGGCGGTCCCGTCTGGCAGACCCCGCAGGCCGCGCAGGGCGTTCCCGGCGCGCCGGGGGTCCCGGGCACGCCGCCGGGGCCGTTCCCGCCGCAGGGGGGTGCGCCCTTCCAGGGCGGTGCGCCCGGGCAGGGACTCTCGCTCGCCGACGGCGACCTGCCGCCGCAGAACCTGTGGCAGAAGATGCGGGCCGATCCGGAGTACGCGCCGGAGCACCTGGCCCTGGAGGCGGTCGCGCGCCTCGGACCGCAGGCCAACGCCTGGGCCCAGCGCACCCGCGCGCAGTACCCGGGGATCCACCCGGACCAGCTGTCCCAGATGGCGATCAAGCGGTTCACCACGCATGCGCGGATCTCCGGTGCGGCGGCGGGCGCGACGGGCCTGCCCGGCGGCGTGATCGACATCGGCGTGCTCGCCTGGACCCAGGCCCGGATGGTGCTGCACATCGCGGCGGCGTACGGGATCGACCCGGCGCATCCGGACCGGGCCACCGACCTGCTGGTGCTGCAGAAGGTGCACAAGGTGGCGCAGACCGCCCGTACCGCCCTGCAGGTGGCGAAGGGCCACGAAAAGGCCGGCGCGCTGCTCGGCAGTTCGGGGCACAAGCCGCTGCGGAACGTCCTCGCGCGCCTGACCTGGAAGTTGGCACAGATGGCCGGGGTCCGTGCGGCGAAGCGACTTTTCGCAAAGGTCATCCCCGGCGCGGCGATCATCCTGGGCACGTGGGCCAACTCCAGCGCCACGAAAGACCTGGCCAGACGCTCGGTCGCGTTGTACCGTCGGTAAACGAACAACAAATTCTGTCAGTTTCTTACATTTACGTTCCCAAATCCTTGGACCAGGATCCGGCATAGACGGACGTCGATTTCCCCGAACCACGTCGGCGTTCGTCCTGCCACGGATCCGGCACCCCGCCGGGTCCCGGTCTCCCCCAAGGAGGAACGGAATGGGACTCACAAGGTCCTCGGCACGACGCGCGCTCATCGGCACCACGATCGGGCTGCTCTCCGGCGTGCTCATGTTCGGCCCCTCGCCGGCAACGGCCGCACCCAACGGCGTGAGCCTCCAGATGGCGTCCGACGCCGTCGCGGACCTCAACGACACCGCCCAGATCCCCGGAACGGCGTGGTGGGTCGACTCGAAGACCAACCAGGTGGTCGTCGAGTACGACCAGACGGTCTCCGGCGACAAGTACCTGCAGCTCACCAAGACCGCCGCGCGCCACGGCACGACCGTCAAGGTCCAGCAGGCGCCCGGCAAGATCGAGCCGACCATCACCGGTGGTGACGCCATCTACACCGGCGGCAGCCGCTGCTCGCTCGGCTTCAACGTCCGCAGCGGCACCACCTACTACTTCCTGACCGCCGGCCACTGCACCAACGCCGGTTCGACCTGGACCAACGGGTCGAGCACGCTCGGCACCCGCGCCGGCTCGAGCTTCCCCGGCAACGACTACGGCATCGTCCGTTACACCAACACCTCCATCGCGCACCCGAGCGCGGTCGGCTCGCAGACGATCTCGTCCGCGGCCACCCCGTCGGTCGGCACGGCGGTCACCCGCCGCGGCAGCACCACCGGCACCCGCACCGGCTCGGTGACCGCGCTCAACGCGACGGTCAACTACTCGCAGGGCTCCGTGTACGGCATGATCCGTACCACCGTCTGCGCCCAGCCGGGCGACAGCGGCGGCCCGCTGTACCGCGGTTCGGTCGCCTACGGCCTGACCTCCGGCGGCAGCGGCAACTGCACCTCCGGCGGCGTGACGTACTTCCAGCCGGTCACCGAGGCGCTCGGCGCCTACGGCGTCAGCGTCGGCGGCTTCTAGTCACCGGACGTTCGACCGGATCAGCACCGGCGGGCCGGACCTTTTTTACGGGTCCGGCCCGTCACCGTTGTCGGGGGCGTTCGTTGGACAGGTGGCGCAACCCCTCGTGCCCACTGACCGAAAGCCCCTCTGACCCATGACGTCGCACCAGATATGAGACGAATCAGGCGCCACGGAGCCCGGCGACCGGGCCTCCGGCGATTGACCCGTGCCGCCGCACGGCTCTCCTACGACAGCGCCCGCCATCCCGCCGGCGCGTCCGCGCTCACCGCCGTTCTGATGACGGCTGTCATCACCGCCGCGTCCACGGCCGAATCCGCGTCCGTCCGGGCCGTGCTGACCATCGCCGTCCTGGTGGGCGGGATCGCCGCCGCGGCGTGCGCCACCGTGCTGATCCGGATCGCCCTGCGCATCCACGGGCGGACGCACACGTTCGGGCCGTGCCGGGGCGCCGGGTTCCTCGGGATGGGCACCGCGATCGCCGCCGTGTCCGTGCTGGTCGCCGGCCTGTTGGCGGCGTGGGGCCAGGGAAAGATCGCCGCGCTGGTGATCCAGGCGGGTGCGCTCGGCGCGGCGTGCGCGTTCGTCGCGGGGCTGCTGCTGCTCCCCGGAGCGGCGCCGACCCTGCAGATCCGGCTGCGGCAGATACTCGACGGCACCGGGGTGGGCAGCGCGCTGTTCCTCATCGCGTGGCTGCTCGCGCTCTCGCCCCGGCTCGGTCCGGTGCCGGTGCCGACCGGTTCGGCGGTGCTGGTCGGGCTCATCGTGTGCATCGCGCTGGCGCTGGCCGCCGTCACGGGCATGCGCGCCTACCGGCACCGGCGGGCCGCGCTCTCCTGCGCCGGCGGTTCGGCGCTGGTGATCAGCGGGCTGGGGCTGCCGGCGGTCGGGCTGCAGGGGCCGTTCTGGTTCGCGGTGGCGGGGCTCGCGCTGACCATCGGGCCGCCGGTGATCATCCTCGGGGCCCGCCGCGCCGACCCGTCCGGCACGTCGCCGGTCACCGGCCCCGCCGGCGGGCTCGCCGCGCACCCGCTGCTCGCCGTGCCGGTCGCCGCCGCGCTCGCCGTCACCGCGCACCACGCGGCCACCGGTGGCCACTTCGACCGGGTCGCGGCCGGTCTCGCTCTTCTTGTGGGAACGGCGGTCGCGGCGCGCGAGACCATGGCGGCGCTGGACGTGCGGCGCTACGCGGAGCGGCTCACCGCGCAGCAGGCCCGCTTCCAGGCCCTCGTCGCCGGTGCGGCCGACGTCACGATGGTGCTCGATCCGGAGCTGTGCGTCCGGTGGCAGTCACCCGCGGCGGCCCGCCGGTTCGGCCTCTCCGACCAGGACGTGTTGCACCGGCCGCTGGCTGACCGCGTTCACCCGGATGATCTGACGGTGGCGACGGCGAGCCTGACGGCGGTCCTCGACGGTGACGCCGGCGGACCCGACGCCCGCCCCGTGCGGGTGCGGATCCGGGACGGCTTCGACGTGTGGCGCGAGACCGAGGTGAGCATCCGCGACCTGCGCACCACGCCCGAGATCGGGGCGCTCGTCCTGCACATCCGCGACATCGGCGACCGCGCCGGCCTGGAACGCCGCCTCGACGAGGCCGCCCGCACCGACCCGCTCACCGGCCTGCCCAACGAACGGCGCCTGCACGAGCTCGCGGCGACCCGCCTCGCGACCGGCGCCCGGGGCTCCCTCGTCGTGCTGACCGTCCACGGCCTCACCGGCGTCAACGACCTGCACGGCACGGCGATCGGCGACTCGGCCCTGCGCGAACTGGGCCGCCGCCTCGCGGCCGGCATCGAGCCCGGCGATGTGGCGGCCCGGCTGGGCGGCGACCGGTTCGGGATCCTGTGCCGCTGCTCCGCGCTGCGTGCCTACCCGCGCGCGCAACGCCTGGTGGCCTCGGTGATGGAGCCGTACGACCTGAGCAGCGGGCCGGTGCACATCACGGCCGACGCGGGCGTGGTCGACCTCTCCGGCGAGACCGACGCCGCCGACGCCGTTCGCCACGCGTGGCACGCCGCCGACCGCGCGGCCCGCCGGGGTGGCCACGGCCGGGTCGAGGCGTACGACGACGGGCTCGCCGCAGCGCTGCGCAGGCGCACCACCATCGAGCAGCGGCTCCGCGAGACGATCAACGAGGGCGCGTTCGACCTGGTCTACCAGCCGGTGCTGCACCTGCGCACCAACCGGCCGGTGGCGGCGGAGGCGCTGCTGCGGTGGCGGCTGCCGGGGTACGGGGCGGTGGCGCCGGTGGAGATCGTCACGGCCGCCGAGGAACTGGGCTGCGTCGCCGACCTCGACGGCCGCGTGCTGCGGCGGGCGTGCCGTCAACTGGCGCGCTGGCGACGCGAGGGGCTCAACCTGTCGATGTCGGTGAACATCTCACCGCGCGAGCTGTCCAGCGAGGCGCTGCCGCTGATGGTGCAGGACGCGCTGCGGCGCAACGACGTTCCGGCCGAGCGGCTCACCGTCGAACTGGCCTCCCGCGAACTGCCCGACGACCCGCCCACGGCCGGGCTGGCCGCGCTGCGCGGGCTGGGCGTGCGGGTGGCGTTGGACCACTTCGGGTCGGGGCCGATGGGGCTGGCCGACCTGCCGAAGCTGCCCATCGACGAGGTGAAGGTGGACCGTTCGCTCTTCGCCGACGGCGGGCCGGCGCTCGTGGACGTCGTCGTGACGCTGGGGGCGCGGCTCGGGTTCGCCGTGTCGGCGGTGGGCGTGGAGACCGCGGAGGAACTGGACCGGGTGCGCACCGCCGGCTGCGCCACCGCCCAGGGCAAGGTGCTGGCGCCGGTGGCGCACGCCGAGCACGTGGAGGCGTACCTGGAGGAGCACCGCGCCCCGCTCATGTAGGGGTCACGAACTTCTCCCCGTAGAACGACTCGTACCGGATCTCCACGGTGAGCCGGCGCCGCAGCAGGTCGTAGAACTCCTCGTGCGCGTCCGGGTCGTAGGGCTCGACGCTCAGTACCCAGACGTCGAGATCCGTGGCGAGCACCGACCCGTCGGCGAACGTGACCGCCTTCGGCCTGACCTCGAGGCCGTCGCGGACGCTGTTGATCCCGGCCTCGTCGATGCCGCCCGCCGTCACCGGTTCGCCGTCGAGGAGCAGGTGGGAGCCGGTGATGACAGCGGGGCCGAGGCCGACGTTGGTGAGGCGCAGCCCGGCGGTGCCGCCGACGTGGAAGGCCGAGCGCAGTTGCAGGACCGGGCGGACGGACTGGCGGTTGTGCCGGCGGCTCGCCCGCGCCTCGTAGGCGGCGACGGCGAGGGAGGCCAGCGCGACGACGGTGGCGGCGACGGCGATGACGGTGTTCGCGTCCATGCGTCGAGGGTCTTCGCGACGGTGCGCGCGGGACAGGGTGACGGCGGATGCGCGACACTTTCCGGGTGAGCGGAGAGTGGCGGGCTTTCGGATGACCGACGAATGGCGGACCGAGGCCGACGACGCGTGGAGCGCCGAGCGGCGCTCGGGGTTCATGGCGTGGCTACGGCGGCGGTTCCGGTTCCTCGGCGGGGTCTCCTCGGCGGTCTCGCACGCCGACACCGGCCCGTACGCCGGTGCGCCCCGCGATCCGAGCCTGCGGGTCGACGACGAGAAGACGTACTCGACGGTGCGGTACACGACCGAGCACGTGGCCTACACGACGACCGCCTCGGGCTCGGCCTCGGGCGAGTGTCCGACGTGCGGCGCCCCCACCGCCGACGAGCACGGCATCGACTACGTGGCGGGAACCGACCGCCGCCGGCTGGGCGCGGTGAGTTCGTGCCCGCGCTGCGCGGCCTCGTCGTGGCTGGCCCGCTCCCGCATGCCCGCGGCCGGGCGCGCCCGTCGGGCGTCCCGCAAGACCGTGCTGTAGTAGCGCCGATCTTGCAGCTGTGGCGCCCGACTCATCCGGTTTCAACCCGGTAGGTCCCAGCCACAACTGCAAGATCGGCGAGGATGCGGTCAGCCGCGGCGGCGGGTGGCCCACTGACGCGGAGCGGGTGCCTTGCGGCCGGCGTCCTGGATCTTGCTGACGACGGCCGGCGGCAGGTCGCGGCCCTTGGCTGAGGCGCGGCGTTCAGCGCGGTTCATCCAGGTGCCTTCGGTCGGCTGACTACCGGAACTGTGTGCAGGCATGGTGGTACCCCATTTACGGGTGTGCAGGTGACAGCCGCGGCGCTGGTCCGAGCCAGCTCAAGCGGAGGACGCTCTACCCCCTTGAACGGAGGCGGCGCGCGGCGGGGCAAGGTGAGAAGCCACAGGTCGCGCAGGCACTGAGCATCAGGTCGTCACGCGAGCGACGTTAACGGCTCCCCGCCGGCGGCCACAACCGATTTAACCGGCTCGGGAAGGCGGCGTTCCAGATCGGCGGCCGTGGCCGGGCGGCCGAAGTGGTAGCCCTGGGCCAGGCGGCAGCCGAGGTTGTACAGCACCTCCGCCTGTTCGGGGTGCTCGATGCCCTCGGCGACGACCGCCAACTCGAGCGCGGAGGAGAGCTCCAGGATCGCCCGGGCCAGTGCCGACGCCGTCGGCCCCTCGGTCACGCCGTCGACGAACGGCTTCGGGATCTTCAGGATGTCGATCGGCAACTGGTTCAGGCGGCTCAGCGAGGAGTAGCCGGTGCCGAAGTCGTCGACCGCCAGGCGGACGCCCAGTTCCTTGAGGGCGATCAGGCGCTCCACGGCGATCTGGCCGTCCTCGGTCAGCACCGACTCGGTGATCTCCAGGCACAGGGCGCGGGGCTCCAGGTCGGTGGCCGTGAGCGCGTCGCGCACCAGCCGCACCACGCCCGGGTCGTTCACCTGGCGCGGGGACAGGTTGACGCTGACCGTCATGTCGAAGCCGGGGCGTTCGCGGCGCCACTGGGCCACCTGCGCGCACGCCTCGGCGAGCACGTCCGCGCCGAGCGGCACGATGAGCCCGGTGTCCTCCGCCAGCGGGATGAACTCCACCGGGCTGACCAGCCCGCGCGTGCGGTGCGGCCAACGCACCAGCGCCTCGACGCCGCGCAGGCTGCCGTCGGGCAGGTTCACGATCGGCTGGTAGTGCACCTGGAAGTCGCGGCGGTCGATGGCGGTGCGCAGTTCGGCGGTCAGGTCGAGGCGTTTGATCAGGCCGGCGTGCATGCTCGGGGCGTAGAAGTTGTACCGGTCCTTGCCCTCCTGCTTCGCCGTGTACATGGCGACGTCGGCGTTGCGCAGGAGTTCCTCGGCGTCGGGAACGCGGTCCGGGTCGGCCACGGCGATGCCGACGCTGCCGTGCACCACCACCTCCCGCCCGTGCACCACGAACGGCTTCTGCAGCGCCGCGAGCACCCGGGTCGCCACGGGAGCCGCCTCGGCCGGGTCGCCGATCTCCTCCACGAGCAGCGCGAACTCGTCACCACCGAGGCGGGCCGCGGTGTCGGCCGTGCGCAGGCAGCCCTTGACCCGTTCGCCCACGGCGCGCAGCAGCTCGTCGCCGGCGGCCGGGCCGAGGGAGTCGTTGACCGTCTTGAAGTCGTCGAGGTCGAGCAGCAGCACGGCGAGATTGCGGTGCACCTGCGAACGGCGTTCCAGGCCGTGCGTGACCCGTTCCAGGAAAAGTGCCCGGTTGGCGAGACCCGTCAGCGAGTCGTGGAACGCCTGGTGGGTCAGCTCCTCCTCGAGGCGCACCTGGTCGGTGACGTTGCGCGCGGTCAGCAGGTAGCCGCGGACGTCGCCGTCGGTCAGCCACGTCGCGACGGCCTCGCCGTGCAGCCAATCGCCGGTGGGCGTGCGCACCCGGCAGCGCATCGGCGTGGTGGTGCCGCTCTCCGGCAGCAGCCGGAACAGGCTGCCCAGCCGCCCCGCGTCGTCCGGGTGCAGGAACTCCAGCAGCGCCCGGTCGCGCACGGCCTCCTCGGGCCAGCCGAAGACCCGTTCGATCGCCGGGGTCAGGTAGCGGACCACGCCGTACAGGTCGCAGATGATGATGACGTCGGAGGCCTGGCGGGTGAGCCGGTGGAAGTGGTTCTCCCGGTCCTGCCTGTTCAGCTCGTGCAGGGCGGTGATCAGTCCGGCCATACGCACCAGCACGAGGACGAAGAGCACCGCCGCGACGATGCCCACCAGCGGCAGGAACTCCCGCCCGCCGCGCGTCCACTGCACGACCACGACCGCCGGCACGAGCAGCGAGGAGAGCGCCTGCAGCGTGCCGAACCGCAGCGTCGTGATCTTCGTGGGTTCGGCCGACACGGGACGGTCCAGCTCCACCATGGACGGGCGCAGCGCGGCCACGCCGAGCGCCAGTCCGTACGTCGCGTAGAAGACGTCGGCGAGGCCGCCCGGCTGCCACGTGCCGACGACCGAGCCGACGGCGTACAGCGTGTCGCCGATCAGCAGGCTCACCAGCGCGCCGAGCAGGAGCAGGAAGGACGCCGCCCGCCGGCCCCGGTCGGCCCACAGCCGCGCGCAGACCGCCAGGATCAGCAGGTCCGCGGCCGGGTAGGCGGCGGCCACCATCCGCTCGGACATCTCCAGGTCCTGCGTGAGCACCGGCTGGATCAGGAACACCCACGACACCAGGCCCAGGCCGATGGTGACGATCATGCCGTCGAGCAGGGCGGAGCGGTCCCCCTCGGGGGTGCGCCGGCGGATGAAGATCAGCAGCCCGGCGCCGAGAAAGGGGTAGGAGAGCAGGTACCAGAGGTCGGCCAGGGGCGGGACCGTGCCGTCGCCCGCCGTCATCTCCGCCCCGTACCCGATGGTGTCCCCGACCGTCGTGGACGCCTGCGAGACGGCGATCAGCAGCCAGGGCAGCGGGTGGGGTGGCCGGTTGCGCGCGATGCCCACGACGATCGCCGCCACGACGAGGGTGCCGAACGCCGCCCACACGCCCGCCCGCAGCAGGGAGTCCGGCAACGCGAAGTAGACGGCGACCAGCACCAGGCAGGCCGGCAGGTAGAACCGCGTACCGGACGAGGTACCACGCATCTGGCATTGCCCCCCGGCGGACGGACGGTCGGTCGAGAAGTCCGATCGGCCGCCGGGGAGGCGTCCTGCGAAAAAGCTAGGCGGGGGTGCCGAAGACCTGGGTCCAGTAGATGGTGCGGCCCTT
>NZ_BOPF01000071.1 GCF_016863615.1 Virgisporangium aliadipatigenens
AAGTCAGCAGCAACCAGGACATCCATCACCGGACCGTCCTCGAGCGGAAACACCTCAAGATCAGCCCCGAGACCCCGCTCCGCGGCCTCGAACCGCGCACCGGAATGATGCGCAACCAGCGCGACAAGTCGAGGCGGGAAGCCAACGCGCTGAAGGTAACGCGCTCCATCGAGCGGGTGAAAACCGGTCGCCACCAACTCCCCTGCGTAACCGATATCGTGTAGCCAGGCCGCGGCCACCGCCAGTTCTCGGTCCACCGGGTCGGCGAAGCCTGCGCAAAGCGCCCAAGCACGCTCAGCCACCGCCCGAACATGAGCCCAACGATCAACCAGCTCAGGCACACCGAGATGCCGTTCAGCCACCGCTCCAGCTCGGCTGACAAGGTCCTCCATGACCGAACGGTACCGGCGCTCGCGGAACACTGGTCCACGTCGCCGACAAGGTGCACCAGTGCCGCGCATAAGCCGGCCCACCTAGGTATGCCATCGAGAAGCCGCCGTGCTGTACGCGGAGGCCGAGCAGGCTACTGGCTGTAACGGTTTCGATTTCCGCTCCAACTGGTCCTGACAGGCCGTCCACTTGTTACCGAAAGTGTCCGTTTCGACATAGTCAACGGTCGCCATAAGTTGGCATTGAGCTGCACAAACGCGGTCCGTCGATAGCCATCGCTTGTCACTGATTGTCAGCTATCGCCAGGGGTTTTCGGGGGAAACGGGGGGCCGAACACTCGCTTGCGCCCAACCAAGTCGGGCCCTCACCCTGGAGGCGTCGGGCATCGAATGCAGCATTAGCGCGCCAATGCTTGGGCCGCGAGGCGACCGCCGACGGGTAAGCTCCGGGACCGAAGGCAGCATCCAATCAGAAATTTGGATGTTGATCTACGGCACTGCAGGTCAAAAGGTGTGCTCCCCGCGCATGCGGAGGTGGTCCGAAACACGCACCAGGCGTACAGCTGCACGCGCCGTGCTCCCCGCGCATGCGGGGGTGGTCCCGAACTCCCGGTAAGCGTCCGGACCAAGCCCCTGTGCTCCCCGCGCATGCGGGGTGGTCCTCCCGCGCTGGCCGCGGACGTGAACGCGCGCGGGTGCTCCCCGCGCATGCGGGGGTGGTCCGATGAGACACTTGCGGATACAGGATTTCTTAGAGTGCTCCCCGCGCATGCGGGGGTGGTCCGTACTCGCAGGTCACGCGGATCGAGCTGCGGCAGTGCTCCCCGCGCATGCGGGGGTGGTCCCCCGCCCGCGTAGATCGTGGCCGCGGTCGGCTTGTGCTCCCCGCGCATGCGGGGTGGTCCCACCACGGCGCCACGGCGCAGGAACGTCGCGTCGTGCTCCCCGCGCATGCGGGGGGGTGGTCCGCGAGGCACGCGCATGCACGGTTTCGAGGTTGGGTGCTCCCCGCGCATGCGGAGGTGGTCCGTCGAGGAACAGGGTGCCCTGGCCGTTGCGGCCGTGCTCCCCACGCATGCGGGGGTAGTCCGATGCCGTGGATGCGGCCGGCCGAAAGCCGCGGGGTCAAGGTCCGCATCGCCCGCAAAGGCATCGAGTCCACCCAACGCCTCGGCCGACACCGCTGGATCGTCGAGCCCTGCCTGTCATGGCTGCTCAACAACCGCCGACTCGTCCGCCGCTACGACCGCAAAGCCGAGCATTTCCAAGCTTTCGCCGACCTCGTCTGCCTCCTCCTCCTCTGCTACCGCCGATGGACCAAGGCCACTACCTGAGACGGTCCCTTAGTGTTCGATCAGCCTCCCGCGCTCATCGTCGCCACCTACGGCGGCAGCACGGGCCTGCCGACCCAGCGCGAGGCGCTGGAACTGCTCGGCTGCTACGGCGCCGGAAGGTGCGCAAGTTCGCCGAGATCTGCGCCGCGGTGGTGCTCGCCGGCGAGGTGTCGCTCGCCTCGGCGGTGCTGCACGGCGACTGGCTGGCAGGCACGACAGGCTCGGGCGCAACGGGAGCGATTCCGGGCATGGTAAGCGCGCCAAGCCAGTCGGTTCCTTCCATCCGCCTTTACCCGTACGCCTCGACCGCCGAACCATCGCGGTCACCGCCCGGCCCGGCCGCCGTGCCCGGTCGCCTTGCCGGCGCCGTTCGGGCCGAGGAAGCCGGTCACCTCGCCGGGCCGGGTCCGGCGGCCGTGGGGTTCAGGGACCCACGAGAAGGGCGGTGCCGGCAGAGTCTCGGGATTCTCGTAGTGATGGTGAGCGATGTCCAGCGATGGTGAACGATGGCTGCGCCTTCTTCGTCGGTTTCGGCACCGACGAAGGAGGCGCGCATGAGGCGCATTGCAGGAGTGGGTTTGGCGGCGTTGATGGCGTCCGCTCTGACCGGGGGAGCCGCGGCGCACGCGGCACCGGCCGACGGCCAGATCATCGACATCGGTCTGGCCGACGCGGTCACCGGCAGCTACATCGTGGTGCTGAAGGAGAACTCGGCCGCGCGCACCGACCTGACCGCCACGGCCCGGTCGTTGGCCGCCGCGCACAAGGGCACGATCGGGCACGTCTACAACCGTGCTCTGCGCGGCTTCTCCGCGCACCTCGGCGAGGCCGAGGCGAAGGCGCTGGCTGCCGACCCGGCCGTGGCGTACGTGGCGCAGGACCGCCTTGTCCGTGCGGAGGCGACCCAGCCCGACCCGCCGTCCTGGGGTCTGGACCGCGTCGACCAGCCCCGCCTGCCGCTCGACCGCAGATACATCGATTCGCTGCCGGGTTCAGGCGTCACCGCTTATGTCCTCGATACCGGTGTGCGCATCAGCCATGCCGACTTCGGTGGGCGGGCCCGCTATGGATGGAATTTCATCGACAACAACGGCAACGCCGACGACTGCAACGGTCACGGCACCCACGTCGCCGGGACGATCGGCGGCAACGCCCACGGTGTAGCGAAGAGCGTGCAACTCGTCGCCGTCAAGGCGCTGGGCTGCAACGGCTCCGGAAGTGTTGCGGGCATTGTGGCCGCCATCGACTGGGTGACCGCTGACGCGGCGGGACGCTCCGCGGTCGCAAACATGAGCCTCGGTATCAGCAACGGCACCAGCGCGCCGATGGAGAACGCGGTTCGGAACTCGATCAACTCGGGCGTGACGTACTCGATCGCTGCCGGGAACAACAACATCGACGCCTGCAACAACTCGCCGGCACGCACCACGGAGGCGATCACGGTCGCCTCGGCCAACAACAACGACGCCCGGGCGGGTTCCTCGGCGTTCGGTAGCTGCGTGGACCTGTTCGCCCCCGGGGTGGGCATCACCTCCAGCGTCAACACGTCGGACACCGCGACCGGCGTCAAGTCGGGCACCTCCATGGCGACCCCGCACGTGACAGGTGCGGCGGCGATCTTCCGGCAGCGCTACCCGGGCGCGAACCCGGCGACCGTGCAGAACGCGCTGATCCGCTGCGCATCCGCCGGTGTCGTGTCGGACGCCGCGGGTTCACCCAACCGGCTGCTGCAGAGCCGCTGCTTCGACCAGCCCTCCGGCGGCGACCGGGTCAACTCCGGCCAGGGTCTGATGGGTACGAACGCCGCGATCACCTCCCCGGACGGCCGGTTCCGCACGGTCATGCAGGCCGACGCGAACTTCGTGATCTACCAGGGCAGTGCCCCGATCTGGGCCTCGGGGCAGCGGGGTGCGACCTGGATCGTCAACCAGCCCGACGGCAACCTTGTGATGTACACGTACGACGCCGTCGCGGTCTGGGCCTCGCAGACCAACGGCAACGGGGCATCAACCCTCGTCCAGCAGAACGACGGCAACCTTGTGCTGTACCGCAACAGCGACGGCCGCGCCACCTGGGCCAGCGGCACCTGCTGCCGTTAGCGAGGTCCGGCCGCCCGTCCGAACCGCCGGTGCCCGGATGAACTCCGAGCAGCAGGCGGTTCGGACGGCGCGGAGGGCGGCCGTGCTGTCTACGCGTTCGCCTCCGGCACCTTCACAGTCACGACTGTGCGTCGCTGAGTCCGTCACGACGCCGATCGGTCACACGGCACGCCACTTCTGGCGTGGTTCGCCGGTGCAGGGGCGCATCTCGCCCGGTGAACCGTTGGGCAGGTCGGCGTCGCGCAGGTCGAGGCAGCGGCCGTCGGCGTTACGCAGTTCGCCCGCGTCGGTCAGCGTCCACCGTTGTGATGCCGCACCGGTGCAGTTCCAGATCTGCGCAGAGGTACCGGCCGGGTCGGCCTGGAGGCATTTTCCGGCGTATCCGCGCAGGGTTGAGTCGGTGGCGAAGGTCCACCGCTGGTTCGCCGATCCCGCACAGTCCCACAGCTGAACGGGCGTGCCGTTGACGGAGCTGAAGTCGCGCACGTCCAGGCAGCGGGTGCTGAGGGCGCGCAGTTCCACCGAGCCGTCCGCGGCGGGGCCGTCGACGGTGTACTGCCGCTCCAGCCACGGCCGGTAGACCGAGGGGGCGCCGCCGTTGGTCGGATCGGCGTCGCAGGTGCGGTCGTCCTTGCACCCGAGGAGTTCGTCGAACGGGGCGTAGGCGTAGAACGTGGTCTTCTTCAGGCTCAGGTCGGTGCCGGAGACGTTGGCCGGTAGCTCGCTGATCGAATAGCCGCGATATGCGGTGGTGCGGTGCGGCGTGCCGTACAGTCGATGCGCGGCGTAGGCGAAGTAGGCGGCGGCGTGGTGGTCGTGGTGGTCGCGATCACCGCCGTCGACGCCGATCGCTCCGCTGTCGCCGCGGAAGTCCTGCATCCGGACGACGTCGGCGCCGGCCTCGACCAGCAGCCCGTGCAGGACATCGACGAGTTCTTGACGGGTGTATCCGGCGGCACCGTCCACAGTGGTCAGACGTGGCAGGTGGCCCTCCCACAACTTCTGCAGGCTCTGGCCGCCGTAGGTGTCGGAACCGCGACCGTCGAAGCCGTCGGGTAGGCGCAGGAAGACGAGTTCGACCGGCGTCCCGGCGAGTTGCGACACCCGCACGTCGCGGCCGGCGACGCTGATTGTGCGGTCGCGCCAGTCGTTGGCCCGGCCGGCCATCGTCGCGTACGCCGCCTTCTCGCCGTTCTCCCGCGCCGACCAGTACCTGCTGTCCCGCCCGGCGTCGCCCGCGGTGAGATACACCGTGCGCACGCAACGGCCGGCGCGGATGTCGTTCTGGATGTCGGGGTTCATGAACAGCAGGTCGTCGTCCTCGTGCGCGACGATCTGCACCGAACACGGCCCCGCCGGCGCGGCCGCCGCGGACTCGACGGAAACCACCGCCGCCACGGTGAGCGGCAGGAACGCCATGGCCATCATCACGAGGCGGTTCATGCGAACCTCACCCAGTTCACGTTGACGAAGTCGCCACCGGGACCGGTGAACATCAGATAGAGGCGGTGCTTCCCGGTGGCTCCGGCGACGGGCACCGTCAGGTCGACCCACGACTCCCAACCGCCGGTTGGTGACACGGGGGCCGTCGCGACGACCGGCCCGGTGGGACTGTCCAACCGGAACTCGACGTTGCCGGACGACGCGCCGGAGGCGATCCGCAGCGTCACCGCGTTCGGCGAAGTGCCGCCGAAATCGACGCTGTCGAAGTCGATGTGGTCGCCGGGCGAGACGTAGCCGACGGCCTTTCCGCAGCCCGCGTCGGTGCACTGTTCGAGTTGGGTGCCCTGCTGGCCGGTGAAGTACTCGGCGCGGATGGTGTCGCGCGCGTTCCATCGGCTGTCCGGCTGCGGAGGATCCGGCAGCGGGATGACCGGGGCGTAGGTCAGGCCGAAGCCGTACGGGAACAGGGCACTCTTCCCGTCGCCGGCGTTGATCGGCTGCTGGCCGACGTTGCGGGCCCAGCTCACAGGCAGCGTGCCGGTCGGGCGGACGGCGCCGAAGAGCACGTCCGCGACGCCCTGCCCCTCGGTGCCGGGCAGCCAACCCGCGATGAGTGCCGACAGGTCGGGCAATTCGGCGGTGATGTCCAGCGGGCGGCCCGACAGGATCACCGTGACGACCGGCAGGCCGGCCGCCTTGAGCCTGGCCAGGACGGCACGGTCCTCGGCGTCGAGACGCAGGTCGTCCTCGCGGTCACCCTCGTATTCCGCGTAGGGTTTCTCGCCGATGACGGCGATCGCGGCGCGGTACGAGGCGTCGATGCCGTCGCCGTTGCGGTTGTAGGTGACGGTGGTGCCGGGTGCGACCGTGTTCCGGATGCCTTGCAGGACCGTCGTTCCGGGCGTGATCGGGCCGTCGCCGCCCTGCCACGTCATTGTCCAACCGCCGCTCTGCAACCCGATATTGTCGGCCGACTTGCCCGCGACGAAGAGCTTGCCGGGGGCCTGCGGGAGCGGAAGGGCGCCGGAGTTCTTCAGGACGACCTGGGACTTCTGCACGGCTTCCCGCGCGATTGCACGGTGTTCGCGACTGCCCACAGTGGACGATGTGCCACGGTCGGCAAACGGTCGTTCGAAGAGGCCGAGTTCGAACTTCTTGCGCAGGATCCGGCGGTTGGCGTCGTCGATGCGCGACATGGGCACGCGGCCGGCGTCGACCTCGGCGCGCAGCAGCCCGATGAAGTTGGCGTACTGCTCAGTGATCATGAACGAGTCAATGCCGGCGTTGACGGCTGTCCGCACGTCCTCGGGCGTGAACCCGAACTGGCCGTCGACCTTCTCGATGCCGTCCCAGTCCGTCGTCACGAAGCCCTGGAAACCCAGTTCCCCCTTGAGAACGTCCATGAGCAGGTAGCGGTGACCGTGCATCTTCGCGCCGTTCCAGCTGGAGTACGACACCATCACGCTGGCGACGTTGCGCTGTACCGCGGCCCGGAACGGCGGGAGGTGGACAGCGCGCAGTTCCGCCTCGGAGACGGCGGTGTTCCCCTGATCGTCCCCGCCGGTCGTGCCGCCGTCGCCGACATAGTGCTTGGCGGTGGCGAGAATCGACGTCGAGGAGTTCAGCGACGGGCCCTGCAGCCCGGTGATGAGACTCGTCATGGCGCTGGGATTCTCGGGCGTCTCACCGAACGACTCGTAGACGCGGCCCCAGTGGTCGTCGCGGGCCACGCAGACACACGGCGAGTAGGTCCAGTCGATTCCGGTGGCGGCCACCTCCGTGGCGGTGACACGGCCGATCCGTTCGACGAGGCCGGGATCGCGGGTCGCGCCGAGTCCCACGTTGTGCGGGAAGATCGTCGCGCCGCGCACGTGACTGGCGCCGTGCACCGCGTCGATGCCGAACATCATCGGGATACCCAGCGGTGTCTCCAACGCCGCGCGCTGGAAGCTGTCGTACAGATCCGCCCACACCTGGGGCGACTGGGGCGCAGGACCTTCCCCACCGCCGGCCATCACCGAGCCGATCCGCAGATCCCGCATGCCGGCGGTACTGATGAACTTCCGTTCGGCCTGGGTCATCTGACCTAGCTTCTCGGTCAGGGACATGCGGCCCAGGAGATCGTTCATCCGCACCTCCACGGGCTGGGACGGATCCTTGTAGAGCGGATCCGCGGCTCGCGCGTCGCCCTGTACGACAAGGGTCGACACGGTGGCGCACAGGGCTGCTACGACAGCGGCGGTGGTCAATCGGCGCATTGCAGACACGAATGTCCTCAAGTCGGTTGGAAATGCTCGGACTGGCCGCAAAGGGGCGGCGGCACGAGGACTGTAGACGCTCCCCGAGGGGCAGCCCGAACGGTCGAAACCCGCCGGAAGCTAAAAGCGCACGTCACAAGGCATCTACCAACGTGCATTGATGATGAAGCTCACGTTGCGCAACGCATCGCGCCGGCGCTACCTAACCGGGCGAAGTCTCCCGTATCGGCGAACCGTGCCGTCGGCGGGACGGACGAGGGACAGAATGAACGCCGGGCGATTGCACGATCGCCTCGCCGCCGCACGCCGTCATGACTTCGTGAGCGGTAACGCGGCCATGTTGAAGCTGCTCGAAGGTGGCATCGAACGTTGCTGGGTTGAGCTCCCCCGCGCTTATATGGAGCCTCTTGATCATGCTCTGATGGCCATGGAGGGAACCATCTGTGGCAGCACCGGAGAAAAGGGACTTACCCCATGGTGGTAGCCGGTGCCGGTTGTCTGATTCCCAGTTGGCCCGGTTGGAACAGGGACCGGCCGCGAACGAGTGGGTCGATGACCAGCGGTGAACCCTGGCGCGGGTGGCGGTGCTGATCGGGAGGCTGTTCCACGTCAGCTACACGCTGCGTGGAGTGTCGTATCTGTTGCACCGGCTCGGCTGGTCGCCGCAGGTCCCTACGCACCGGGCGGTCGAACGTGATGACGCGGCGGTAGCCCGGTGGCGAAAGGAGACGTGGTCACGGTCAGAGCCTCACCGAGCATGCCACACCTATACACATCGACGTGAGACGAATAATCAGGCCACTTTGCAGCAGTAGGTCGTGAAGACACCTCCCTGTTTCGGCTCGGAGTCCGGCAGGACCAGCCATTCCCCGTACGGCGGCTCGGGCTCGGACCGGTCTCAAGCCCTCTTTTTCAGCGCGTACGGCGATCGAATCGACGATCGCCCTGGACCAGTCGATCTCGGTGATCACACCGAGCCGGTTCAAGCACTACTGATGCAACCTCGGCCACAGCCCTGACCTGGTCCATTCGGCGAACCGGCGACGCACGGTCGAACGGCTGATCGCGAACAGCTCGACCGGCAACTTCGGCCACAAGCAGCCGGCCTGGATCAGGTACACGATCGCCGCCAACGCCGCTCGATCATCGGCCCGCCGTTTCCCGCCACCGTGCGGCCGACGGGCCGGGACCGGGATCAACGGCTGTGCTACCAGCCAAAAGTCGTCCGGAGCCCGCGTGCGGACCATGTTCTGCACATCGAACGCCACCCAACCATGATCCCGAGGATCATCGACCGGCATGCCTCTGGGATGCGCCCTTAAATGGATTGGGGACTTCGCGGATTCATGTTAGGAAGCCGCAGTGGATCGACAGGAACTCAGTGCCCTGGCGCACGCCAACCATCCCATCTACGCCCCGGTCAGTGACAGCAGGGTGGACGACCTGCTCGCTCGGACCGTCCGGCGGCCGGACGCACACGTGCTCGACCTGGGCTGCGGTAAGGGGGAATGGCTGCTGCGGGCACTGCGCACCTACCCGGCAATCACCGCGGTGGGCGTCGACGTCTCGTCGGAAGGCTTCGGCTCGACCCGCGAGTCGGCCACCCGGCTGGGTGTCGCGGACCGGTTGGAGCTGATCACGCAGGACGTGAAGGAGTACCGGTCGTCCTGCAAGGCCGACGTGGTGCTCAGCATCGGCGCCGCCTACGCCTTCGGCGAGTTGCTCCCCACCTTGCGGGCGGCCCGCGAACAGCTCGGCGACGACGGGATGTTCCTGCTGGGTGACTGTTTCTGGGAACGCGAGCCCAGCCCGGAACTGCTTGAGGAGATGGAGGGCGCCGGTCCCCAGAGGTTCACCGACCTGCCGACCCTTGTCGACAACGTGGTCGCCGACGGGTGGACCCCGGTCTTCCAGTATGTCAGCACCCAGACCGACTGGGACGACTACGAGTGGAGCTGGGTCGGCTCGCTGGCTGACTGGGCGCTCGACCACCCTGACCATCCCGACCGGGAACAACTTCTCCGGGTATCCGCCGAACACCGCCACCGCTACGTCCACGGCTACCGAGGCGTACTCGGGTTCGTCTTCCTCTTGCTACGCCGGTCATAAGGCCCATTGATCAGCACTTCGTGGCTGACCCGGAGCGTTTGGTGCCGGTCGAGCTGATCCGGCATTTCACGCCGACCGGTGCGGATGAGGCGTTCCTGCGCAAGTACCGGACCGGGCGCAACGTGCTCGGTGTGGCGGTGCAGTTGTGCGCCCTGCGCTGGCTGGGGGGTTCGTCCTTGACGAGGTGCCGCGGCTCCCGCGGCTGCGGAGGGCCCGGCTCGGGATCGCGATGGGCGGCGGCAAGGGCGTCGAGCTGCGCCTGGAGCCCACGTGCGGACCATGTTCCGCAAATCGAACGCCACTCAACCATGATCCCGGGCCACGTCGACGCGCAGCCATCTTGGATACGCCCTAACAAGGCCCTTCGCACGACGCGTGCACAATGCGCTCATGTCGATCTCCGCGGATGGCGCTGCCCCCAAGGCTCGCATTGTCACGGCGTTGCTGCGAAACGGCAACCGGATACTGCTCTGTCACCGATCTCCCCAGCGCCGTTGGTCTCCCGACGTCTGGGACCTGCCCGGTGGGCACGTGGAGCCCGGGGAACTGCCTGGCTCGGCACTTGCTCGAGAGCTTCGAGAGGAGCTGGGCGTCGACGTTGCCGCGCCGGCGGGTCCGCCATTGCACGAGGTTCATGGCGACACCTTCGACATGCAGATCTGGCTGATCGAAGCGTGGAAGGGGTCTCCGGCCAACGTCGCGCCAGACGAACACGATGCCATTGGGTGGTTCACCGAAGAGGCGCTCGCAGAGCTATCCCTGGCCCACGAAAGCTACCTCGCAATATTCAGCAAGGTTCTTGCCGGGCATCGAGCCTGACCGCGACTGCATCCGCAGAAAGTCGCCGAACGACCCGCTGCTGATCGGATCACCGATCAAGCTGGGGCCGAACTTGGCCGTCACACGCATCACTACTCATCACTTCGCCTGAACCGCGCGCGCCGCTACCCCGCAACCCCGGAGACGACTACCGGAGCCGGCTATAAATGTCCCGACGGGTCCACCGACGACCGTCACAGCCACGAGTCTTCTCCAGGTGCCGAACTTGAGGGCTGTCAGTGCCGTTGTCGAACACCACTGCGACATCCCGAACGTTAGCCCACCGTAGTCCCGCCTGTCGTTCCGTACGTGCGGCGTGCCGCGACCGTAGCTCCAACCGCAGCTGCGACTCCGGTGATACCTCCGATAGTGATGCTTCTGGCCAGGGTTCGGCTACGGTCTCCGCAGAGAAGGCCGATGGGGTCAGGAGCGGCCGATATGCCGGCGTCCGCGTCGTTCATGAAGGTTGTACATATGGCGAGGATCCCCATGACCAGTCCACACGCGAACCCGTATACAAGGCCGGCCGACAGCGTCTCGTATGGTTCAGGCGCTCGCGCCGTCCTGGCAAAGTGTTCGACCCCAACCACCAGACTGAAGATCAAGCCCAGTACACCTGCGCTACTTCCTCGGGGATCATGGCGAGGCTCTACTTGCAGCCGCTGACACTTCCCGGCATTGACTGCCGGCGGGCCCGCAGGAATCCGGCAGCTACGAGCCGGTCGGAGACGAACCCGTGACCGACTTCCGGACGCGGTCCGAGGCAGGGATCTGTACGGTCGACGCGTGGAAGCAGGTGGGGACGACGCGTCGACCAAGGTAACCCTGTTTCTCGACGGCGACGCCCTGTACGCCAACGGCGAGGCCGGTGCGGTCGAACATGTGCTCGCAGAACTGCTCGGTCCGGACGAGAGCCAACGTCGTCGTTCGGCGACGACACTCGCGGATGCAGGTGCGGCCGCCGCCACGGTCGGCACCGTCGGGGCTACCGCGGAGGTGCTGCTGCGTCCGACAGCGCAGAGTCTGCAGAAACTCCGTGAGTTCGGCGGACAGTTCGACGGCAGCGGCGCGCTGCGCGGCTATGTTCGCAGCGACGGCGGCACGTTCGCAGGGAATCTGTCGTTCGAGGCAGTGACGTTCGGCGCGGAGCAGGCGTTGGCATTGCAGACCGCGGCGGTGTCACTGGCATTGCGCTCGGCCATCGCGGACGTTCAGGCGGCGGTCGAAGCCGTTGATCGGAAGGTTTCCGACATCCAGAAACGGATTCGGGCACGGGAGATCGGGGAGATCGTCGGAACGTACCGGTTCCTGCAGCGGGTCGTGGAGTCGACACGTGCCCGTGGGCGGCTTCTCGATGCCGACTGGGACCAGGTCGCCGGTGCCAGAAGGGATCTGGAGATCGCGCTGGAGTCGCTGCAGGGGTACGTTACCGAGTCCGTCAATGACATCGACAGCAACGACCCGTTGCCCAAAAGGGAGTCGGCGATCGGCCGGATCGCGGATCCGAAGGGCGTGGCGGGGAGTCTGCGACTCATCCTCGTCGCGCAACAGGCCCTCCACCTCCTGGAGTACCTGCGGCTGGAGCGCATCCGAACGACCGACCCGCACCACGCGCCGGCAGCGTTGACTGACGCGAAGCGCGCCTTGGCCGATCAGCGCGAACGTGACGCGGCATTGGTGCAGCAGGCCGCCGCGCGGATCGAGGCCGCCAAGCTCATCGGGCCGTTGGAGGTCCACCGGTTCTTCTCGATCAACGACATGCGCAAGACGTCAGCCAAGGCCCTGGACGTGCTGGAGTTGTTTGCCAGCGCGGCACGCGCGGAGCTGCCGACGCTGGATCGCAGCGTACGGCGACCCCACCTCGTCGAGACACGCGCCGAGGTCAAGCGCCACGCCCTCAACGCGACGAACGACGTCATCGGCGCGTCGAGAACCGTCGGTCACGCAACCTCCCGCGGTGCAAGGCAAATCTCGGAAACGGTCCGCCGCAAGACGCGGGATCTTCTCGATTGACCGATGACCGTCATCTGTCCGTGGCCCGCGGAACCGTCCCATGCTCGCCCGCTCCGACTCCATGTACTGGCGGGGTCTACCACGGATCAACCGGGTCAGGCCGGCAACGGCGTCACCATCCCGTGCCATTACGTACTGATCGGTGACACAAACGACGTCGACGTTCCTCCGACCACAACTGCTCGGCCGGCTGCCGCGGCGGGAGAGAACCCGGCGCTGCCGATGTTCCGCATTCCCATCCGACGATGCCCCGATGCCGTCCGTTCCCGGACAGGTCTTGTCGACACGATCGGCGGTGTTGTCGGCGGCTACGGCCCGATGTGGATGAACGGCGTCCAGACTCCCGGCCTGTCCAGGTTGCGTTCACGCAGCCGGGCAACCGCGTGGTGAAGCGCCCGCGCCGACCGCCCGGGATGCAGCATGCCGTCGGCGACGATCTCCTCGTAGACCGCCTCGGTCACCTCGACCGCACTCGGGTCCCATACCGACCACAGCGTGGCGATCACGTGGTTGTAGCCGGTGTAGTGCAACGCCGCTGCCAAGGTGATCGCCTCGTCCGGCAGACTCACGCCGCCGGTAGCGGTCTTGCACGCCGACAGGAAGGCGAAGTCGCCGTGATACTGCCGTGCGGTGATGGCGGTGATGCTCAGCAGGTCGTCGTACAGCAGCAGGCCGCCCTGTGACGGATCGGCGAGGTTCTGGTCGCCGTGGCAGCTGAAGTGTGCCCACCTGCGGGCCGCCATCGCATCCAGCACGGCGGCAACTGTCGCCCCACTGCCGGAGAGGACCTCCAACCGGTCCGGCAGCAGACGGTGGAGGACCGCGATCTCCCGGTCGACGTTCGGCAGCATCGGCTGGCCCGGTGTCTCGCCGAGCGCCACTGCCACCAGCGATTCCTGCAACCCGGTGGCCGGAGCGGACGTGGAGCGTGTCCGCGACTCCAGCAGAGCACGTAGCGTCGGCGTGTATGAGGAGACCACCCGGTCGAACACTGCCGCCCCGGGAACATCATGGCGGCCCGCCGCGTGCAGGGGCAGCAGCGTCAGCGGTCCCGTCGGGCACCACCAC
This sequence comes from Virgisporangium aliadipatigenens, assembly GCF_016863615.1. Lineage (GTDB taxonomy): Bacteria > Actinomycetota > Actinomycetes > Mycobacteriales > Micromonosporaceae > Virgisporangium > Virgisporangium aliadipatigenens. The sequence continues at coordinate 13,533 of NZ_BOPF01000071.1, forward strand.
AACCGAGGCAGTTCCCCGCCCTCCGGCGACGCCGGGCCCAGTGCGTCGAGGACAGGTTCGGCGATCACGTCCCACAACCAGGCGAGAAGTCCGGTGAGGTGGGTCTCGGTCGCCGTCCTCACCTGCTCGTACTTCGTGGCCGCGCCCAGGAACTCGTCGCGGGAGAGCTGCCCGTCCTCCCGGCGCTCACGCGCGTCCAGCAGCGCCAGATAGGCCGCCTGGTCCTCGTGCAGGACGTCGAGGTAGGCGTTGACCCGTTCCACGGCCCTGTCGAGCGTGAGCGCGTCCAGCTCGACATCGGCGACATCCTCGCCGGCCCGGACGATCAGCGCGTCGCAACGCCACCTGCTGACGTTGACGATCACCACCGGGCCGTCCGTGGCCGCCTCGCGGAGCTGTTCGACGCGGGGTGGCCGCAGGAAGTCCTCGAATCCGTCCATCTCGCGGACCTGTGCGACGAGTTCATCCCATTCCCGGGCCAACGCCATACGCCGATCGGCGTGGCGGGACCAGTCCGGCTCGGTCACATCGGCCCTTTCCACGAGCGGCACGGGCAGCCAATGCATACCGCACGGGTGCGCAACACCACGAGGGTGCCCGCGTCGGTTTCAGATGATCGGAGGCGAGTCACGACCGAACGACGTCCGCCGATCGGGGTGTGACGGCACGGGACGCCCCGACTACTGTGACTCGCTGTGCAACACCATCGGTACGGCGAACAGATCGAGTCCGTCATGACGTTGCACCTGACCGAGTCGACCTGGACGCAGGTGCACCAGGAACTTGCGGTCGCCGTCGACGCGCTCGCCAGGGGTGATGAGGCCACCCTGGCGCAGGCGATGACGCTGCTCAATGCCTATGCCGTCCAGCGGGTGCGCCGCGCGGCCTACTCGCGCATGGGCGACAGCACGCTGTGCCCGGTACCGGAATCCACCCGTGAAGTCGCCAACCATCTGCTGCACAGCCTCACCGCCGACACGCAGCCGCCCGGTGCCCAGAACCCGCCTGACGACGATGACGATGCCTCCTACAGTCATTGAACCGGCGCTGCTCGCGCACGCCTTCTTCACCGCCGACGGCACGAGCCCGTCCGAAGGCGGCCGGGCGGACCTGCGCAGGCTGTGGGACGGCATCGTCGGGCTGGCGCTCGACTCGCAGATCCCGGGTATGCCCGCGACACTGCAGGACGCGGTGACCGGGGGCTTCACCGGCCGACTGACCGTCCTCGGCGCCCGACGCTCCGCCGACGGTGCGGATCAGCTCGTCGTGTACCAGGACCACGACATCGTCGGGGCGAGCCTTCTGCTGGCCCCTGACCCGCCGGGCGCCACCTGGATCGGGTTACAGCGCCGGTGGGAAGCTGCCCTCGACGGGGCGCCAGTGGCCCGTGCCGCCATCGGATCCGCCGTCGTGTACATCGGACAGACCGATATCGAGGTGCCGGCGCACAACACACTCCAGCAGTTGGTGCCGTTGCTGCCGGCCGCCGAAGGCATGAGTCCCGCGACGGCCGGGTTCCACCGCGGGATCCGACTGGGTGAGCTGCCGCCGAGCGGTGACGGTCCGGTCGCCTGTCATCGGCGTCTGGTCGCCGTAGCGCCCCCGGCCGAGAAGGACACCCTCGACCGTTGGTTGTGGAGCGATGACGTACCCGGTCTGGTGCCGCTCACCCGGTACCTGCTGCATGCCGCAAAGTTGCGCTACCAGCAGTGGATCCTCGTGCGTGACCTGCCCGCCGTCCGGGCGGCCACCGCCGCCGCCAGGACCGACTGCGACCGCCTCGTGGGGGACGTCCAGCGTCCGATGCCGCCGGAGCGGCTGCGTGCCACCAGCGAGCGGCTCACCCTGGCGCAGTCGCGTGAGCGCGGGCTGGTCGACTCCCTGAGCCGGATCCGCATAATGACCGGCACCGTGCGGACCGCAGAACGCAACATGCGCAGCGCGCTGGACACCCCGACTGCCGATGAGCCCGGTAGCCCGCTCGACAACGACCGTCACATCGCCGCCTGGCTGAGCGACCAGCTCGGTACCGAGGAGATCTATCTGCAGGCCACGAACGAACGCGTCAGCCAGGTCCTCGGCGTCGTCGCGGCGGCCGTGGACAACGGGCAGAAACTCCGGTACGAGGCGCTGGCCGTGTTGCAGACATCGTTACTCGGCGGCCTAGTCACCGCACTCGCCGCGATTCAGACCCTGCGCTACGAACTGCCGATTCGGCCCTCGCTCACTGCTCCGCTCGTCGCGGCCCTGACGGCACTCGCGGTGTTGGTGCCGACAGCGATTCTGCACTGGCCACCGGGATCACGCCGCGGCCACGGGTGGCGGCTGCTCGACGCGCTGCTGTTCGGCTGCGCGGGAGCCACCCTCGGCTGGTTGGTCATCGGTATCGCCGGGTCGGTCATCAACGGTGCCGCACCGTCCTGGCACTGGACGCTTCCGATCGCCGTCACAGCCGGCTTGTCCGCCGCCGCGTTGCCATGGCTGGCCGGCCGCGACTGATCCGCAAACCGTCCGACGCGACACTGGCGGATCTGCGGCAGCGGCCGTTCGGGGAAACTCGGTCGTCGATCCGTCATTCCCGACCGGACATGTCGCCGCGGTACACCCACCTGCGGTATGCATAGACTTCGTTGTCCGCGCGGACGTCGGAGGTCCCGCATGGCCCCGCAGGACTGGCAAGGAACCCAGGAGCGACGCCGCCGGTTGCTGGCCGACCTGAGGAGACGCCTGCCGGTCGCCTCCACCGTAACCGACCTGCGTCGGGCACTCGCCGATGTCGACCTGTGCCGCACGATCGGACCCGGACCGCTGCCCCAGGCGTTCGAACGCGACCTCAACCAGCTCGATGCACGGTTCGGGTGGCAGCTGTACGAGGCACTGCCGCAACCGGACGCCGACGCGGTGCTCGCCAACGTCCTGCGGGCGTTCGAGATCCTTGTCGACACGCCCGCGGGCGTGGTACCGCCCCTGGTGCAGGAGTACCTGCGGCGCAGTGGCCGAACGGGGGACCCGGGATCCGTGCACCCGCTCAGCGCCGCACTCCATCCCGGACCGGCGGACGAGGACCTGTTCTCGCTGTGCCGCGATGTGCTGCGCGCCCGACACCGTATCGCTGCCCGCGAAGGTCCTGCGGAGTACCACGCGACCGCGCTGGAGCTGAGCAGTGCACTGGGCCGCAGATTCCGGATGACCGGACTCATCGACGATCTCCACGATGCACACAGATGGGCGTGGCACGCTCTGCACCCGCGGAACCCGACGGTCGGCTCGGTGACCCACGTGGTCCGACAGACCGCTTCGGTGTGGCTCAACAGCGGGCGCGAGACACGCGCCCAGGCCGCGCTGCAACTGGCCGATGCACTGCTCAGCACCCTGCCCGCCTCCGCTGCCGGACGGCGGGAGTTGGCGGACGCGGCCGGTCTGCTCGCCGACATCCGCCGTTCGTATCTCTTCGCGGCACAGGCACAGCGCTCGGTCGATCCGGTCGTGATCTCCCATGTGCGGCCCACCACCTCCGCCGGGATCCAGGCCGTCGCCTGGCTCAATGCCGCGGCACAGCTGCGGCAGCGTTACCGGGACAGGCCCGATCCCGCCCTGCTCGACGAGGCGATCGGCCTCCTGGAGCGGTCCTGCGCCGTCAACGACGGCGACCCCGTCCTGACCGCGTCCGCGGCCAGGAACCTCGGACTCGCCCTGCTGACGCGCCGCGAGTCCGGACGCGGCTCCGCCGACGACCTGGACCGGGCGATCACCAGCCTGCGCACGGCGGTGGCCGTCGATGATCCGACGGATGCGGCAGTGAGCCACAACCTGCTCGCGGACGCGTTGTTCCAGCGTTTCTCGCACAGCGGCCGGCCAGAGGACCTCACCGATGCGATCGAGCACACCTCGACGGTGTTGGCCGACGTCGCCCCGCAGCAGGTAAAGATCAGTTGCCTCAACACACGGATGCGGGCGCTGAATGCACGATTCCACGTGACGGACGACCACGCCGACCTCGACGGCGCAATCGCTGCCGGCCGCAGGGCCGAGGCCGAAGCCGGCACGGAGCAGCTCCCGATGGTGCTGGTGAACCTCGGATACGCACTTCTGGCCCGCTTCGAGGTACGGTCCGATCCCACCGACCTGCACGCCGCCGAACGGGCCGGCCGCCGAGCGGTGGGGTTGACCGGTCCGGACCATCCCGAGCGTCACGTCCGCCTGACCTGTCTCGGCAACACGCTGCTCGTGCGCTACCGCCGACGAGCGGACGTCGACGTCCTGGAAGAAGCATCGGCCATCTTCGACGCAGCGCTGGAGCATGCTTCCGCGCGCGGCCTACCCGACTCTGTCGAGCGGCTCAACGTCGGCGAGGTGCTGCGAGAACGATGGTCCGCCACCGGGGACGAAGCGGCACTGCACGACGCGGTGCGGCACCACCGGCTCGTCGCCGCGCGGCCGGGCCCCGCCGGCGACAGGTGCTCGGCCATGCTCGCGCTCGCCCTGGATCTTCAGGAACGGTTCGAGATCACCCACGACCCTGCAGATCTGCGGGAAGCGGTCGACTGGGTCGAACGGGCCGCAGGCCACGGCGGCGACCCGTTCCTCGTAAGGGTTCGTCTCGGTGCCGCCCTCCATTCGCAGCATCGCGCCGAGCCCGCGACCAGGTTGCTGCTGCGCGCCGTCCAGGTCCTGCGCGAGGCGCGTGACCTGGCCACCGTGGGCAGCCACCGGTGGCATGCGGCCACCGTCGATCTCGGCCGGCTCCTGACCGACGTCGCCGATCGCGTGGAGTCTTCCGAGGCAGTCGCCGAGGCACTTCGGATCACCGGCGAGGCACTGTCTGTGGCCAACGACGACCTCGAGCGGGACGGCCTGCTCCAGGTCCGCTGCCTCGCCCGCATCACCCAGTTCGAGTGCACCGGCGGGCTCGACGACCTCGCATCGGCGTTGGTCGCGGCGCGACAGCGCCTGACGATCGCGCCACCGGCCAGCCGTGACGAGGCAGCGGTCGATCTCGGCGGGCTCCTGCGGCAGCGGTACGAACGACTCGGCGACGCCGCCGACCTCGCCGAGGCGATCTCCCTCGCCGAACACGTGCTCGACCGTGTCCCGGCAGCCCGCCCGCTCCTGGTGACCTGCCTGCGCCTGCAGTACCGACGCACAGGCGTGGACCGGGACATCAACCGTGCCGTCGAGGTCGGCCGCACCTGTCTGCACACCCACGACCTGCGGAATCGGCCCACCAGCTACTCCGAGTACGGACTCGCACTGCTCACGCGGTACGAGGCACGTGCCGATCCACGCGACCTCGACGCGGCGATCGACGCGTTCGGGACCGCGGTCGACACCTGCCCTGAGGACGACGCCCGCCGACGTTCATTCCTGAACAACCTCGGATTGGCGCTGCAGCAGCGACACGCCTCGCTGCGGTCGACCCGGGACCTGGTCGACGGGGTCCTGCGGCTCCGGCAGGCGATAACGGCCACACCGGCCACGCATCCGGACCGTCCGCTGTACCTGTGGAACCTCGGCAACGCCCTCAGGAAGCGACACGAGGCCCTGGGCGGCCAGAGCGACGCCGACGAGGCAGTCAGCACCCTCACCGAAGCTGTCGACCTTACTGCCGTTGACGACCCGGCCCGGGCCACCCGGATGGCGGACCTATGCGGTGCACTGTTCCGCCTTGCCATCGCCCGATCCAGCCGACCGCGGGTGGAACAGGCAGTGCGGGTAGGCAGGGAAGCGGTCGCCACCGCCGCACCGGACGACCCGCGCAGGTCCCGTCACCACAACAACCTGGCGGTTGCGCTGCTCGGCCTCTACCGCCTCACCGGAGAGGGCCGGGACGCGATCCTCGACGAGGCGATCGACGCCGCCCGTGTCGCCGTCACGACGACACCGGACGGTCACGCCGAACTCGCCGGGCGGCTGCACACCCTGTCCGGGCTGCTGGACCGCCGGATCCAGAGTTCCGCAACGGCGCTCGACCTGGCCGAGGCACTCGACACGGCGCAACAGTCCGTCGACCTGCTCCGCCCGGGCAGCCCCGAACGCCCCAACTACCTGATCGGCCTCGCCAACGTCCATCAGAGCAAGCACGAGCGACTCGGTGACCTCGCCGCCGCCGAAACCGCCATCCGGATCTGGCAGGAAGTCATCGCCTCGGAGGACGCACACACCGGTATCCGCCTGGACGGCGTCACATATCTCGCAGACGCCACCTACGGGTCCGAACGGCCGGCGCTGGCCGCCCGCGCCCTCGCCGCCGGTGTGCGCCTGCTTGCCGACTCGGCATGGCCGGGACTCGACGAAACGAGCCGGCGGCACCAACTGACCCGGTGGCCGCTGATTGCCGCGGACGCCGCAGGCTCCGCACTCGCCGCGGACGCCGGGCAGCCCACGGCGGCAACAGCCGAGCACGCGGTGGAACTGCTCGACGAAGGCAGATGCGTGCTGTGGGGACAGCTACTCGCTACCCGCAGCGACATCACGGACCTGGCCCGCGCCGAGCCCGGCATCGCCGAACGCATGGGTCGGATCCGGACCGAGCTGGCCGCCTCCGCCGTACCCGATCCGACGGCACTGACGTGACCGGGTCCGACGTCCGGACCGGCGCCGATCGGGCAGCCCGCAGCACCCGGGCCAAATCGATGCACTGCAGCTACGCACGTGTCACTGTTGGGTCGACGCGAGCGCCCGGCGGACGCGGGTCAGCCGCAGTGCAAGAGCCGGGGCTGCCAGGTGTACCGACGCGAGATCCTTGCGTTCGTTCAGCATGCCGGACCACAGCACGGCCCGGCTCGCCTCGTTGATCTCGACGGCCTCGGTTCGCAGGCCGGCCGCGAGCGCGACCGCCGTGGCGTCGCGGCTGACATCGACCACCTCCACCAACCGAAACTCCTGGTCGGCCCGGCTGGTGCCGGGCCAGGCCAGTAGTGGCAACAGTCCGGCCGACAGCAAGCCTGCCCGGTGTGCCCCGGTGCGGTCTCCAGCTGTCATACGGGCCGTCATCAACGCGTGCGCCGCCTGGATGCGGACCACCGGCGTAGCGAACTGATGTTGTGATGCCCCGACCAGCAACGCATCCGCCCGCTCGAGGTCGGCTCGGTGGCCGTCGTGAACCCACCGGGCAAGAACCGCGGCGGCTGCCACGAGCGCGTACTGGGCATGGTCTGGATGTTCCGACACGCAGCCACTGACTGCTGCATCAGCCGCCTCGATCGCCTCCCGCAGATGTTCCCAGCTGTTGCGCGCCGCGTAGATGGCGAGGTGTGCGCGCGCCAGCGCTGCCTTCGTCCACGGCCATTGCGCGGTGCCGACAGCCTGCTGAGCCGCCGACCGAAGTTCAGGAAGCATGCGGGTGACCAACGGCAGGTCCCGCCGCACATCGGCAGTGGAGGAACCGCCAGGAAGCCACCTTGCCGGCCGAAGAACGTCGGTCGCGGCGTCGAGCATGAGAGTCCAGTTGCCGACGACGACCGGCCGGATCGACTCTGTCGCCGCGAGCAGGTCCATCAACCGCTCGTAGCGGCCTGCCGCCCGCTCCTGGGCCTGCCGGTCACCGAAGCGGCGGTACAGGTCGACCTCCACCCCGGCCAGATGGGCCAGGTAGCCACCGAACTCGGGATGGCCCTCGGGCGCGTGCTCCACGACCTCAAGCGCCAAACGCCTGGCCTCCGCCAGATCAGTCGACTCGCCGAGCTGGCGGTAGCGGACGATGAGGATAGAACTCAGCATGTAGCCCGTCTTCAGACGGAACACGGCCGATGCGTCGACGTACGCACGGCGGGCCAGATCGACCGCCTCCGCAAGATCCGCGAAGTCACCGCAGGACTCGTACCGGATCCGTAGCGCGAACGCCAGATTCGACATGAGAGCCGTATGCTGATCCACAGTGCCGTCGCGGGCCAGGTCCACGGCGGTGCGCAGGTGCCGCATCGATTCGTCCAGGTCGACCTGGTCGCCGGACGTCTGGAAGCGTGCGTTCAATACCCCGGCCAGGTTCGCGTGCAGCGCAACCGGTGAACGCGCCTGCGAACCGGCCGAATCGAGTTCACGTCCGGCGAGATCAATTGCTTCGTCGAGCAGAGCGACATCGCCGCTGGCCAGGAACTGCATCCGCAGACACGCAAGGATGTGCGCCGTCGCAGGTAGGCGCTGTGGATGCCTGTCGGACAACACGCCGAGAGCCTGCTTGTAGGCCAGCGTCACCTGCGGCAGTTGCTGCGCGTCGGCTCCGCCGGAGCGAACGTAGGCCTCGTACGCCCGCTCGGCCTCCACAAGCTCTCGATGGCGCTCCACCTCGCCGACCACAGGCCACCTTCCCCTCGAGCTGGGAGAACTGTCGACCTCCCACCACAGACGCGGCGGCAGGCAACCGCGACCGTACGCCGATCGGGGCAGGGTCGACCGGCGGTCCGCGCCAGAGGTGACCGTCCGGTCGGCCGTCCTGTCCGATCCGCCACAGAGTCCGTCGATCGAACGACGCACTCGCCTGTTTGCAAGGCCCTCAACGACTGCGTACGCAAGGCCAAGCTCATTCCCGCCAACCCCGCGATCGGCGTCGAGCTGCCGTCCGGGAAGCCGCCGACACCGAAGGTGTGGACGCCGAAAGCCGTCGAACGGTGGCGCACCACCGGTGAACGCCCGAGCCCGGTGATGGTGTGGACCCCGACCCACGCCGGGGAGTTCCTCGACTACGCCGAAAGCGTACGACATCATGCTCTACGCGATGTTCGTGCTCATCCTGCACCGCGGCCTGCGCCGCGGCGAGGCGATCGGGCTGCGCGACTTCGACGTCGACCTCGACGACGCCCACCTCACCGTCGCCGAACAGATCACCGCCGGCAGCCAAGGGCGCGAAGGTCGTCCTCGGCCAGATGTTCGCTCTGGCAGTACGCCACGGCGCCATCGACAGCAACCCGGTGCGCGACACCGGCCGGCTACGCAAACCGCGCCGCAAGCCCGTCGCCCTCACCGACGAGCATCTGCAAGCCGTCCGCGCCGTCATCCGGCAATGGCAGCAACCCGTACCGGGCAAGCCCGGACCTCGGCACACCGGCGACCTGGCCGACATCATCGACCTGATGCTCGCCACCGGCGCCCGTATCGGCGAGATCCTCGCCCTACGGTGGAAGGACTTAGACCTGGCCGCCGAACGTCCGACCCTGACCATCAGCGGCACCCTGGTCTACGTCAACGGCAAAGGTCTCTTCCGCCAGGAGTGGACCAAGAGCGATGCCGGCTACCGGACGCTCGTCCTCCCCCGCTTCGCCGTCGGGATGCTGCTCGCCCGCAAACTCGTCGCCGCCGACAACCCCCACGACGCGATCTTCACCTCTCGGCGAGGCACCTGGCTGTCACCGAACAACGTCCGCCGACAGTGGCGCCAAGCCCGCGCCGAAGCCGACCTGGAATGGGTCACCCCACACACCTTCCGCAAGACCGTCGCCACCCTCATCGACAAGGAGGCCGACACGAAAAGCGCCGCCGCCCTACTCGGGCACGCCAGCGAAGGCGTCACCGACACCTACTACATCGCCAAGCCCGTTCTCGCACCGGACGTCTCCGAGATCCTCGAACAGCTCGGCGCCGACAACGGCGAGT
>NZ_BOPF01000072.1 GCF_016863615.1 Virgisporangium aliadipatigenens
GAAGCGCAGGAAGCGCAGCGACCGGAGCGACGAGGGAAGGCGGCGCCACCAGCGCCGGCCCGCAACCGCGCGGGGAGCAGAGATGAGGGTCGGGATTCTGTCCCAGTGGTATCCACCTGAGCCGGCGTCCATCCCCGGCACCCTCGCTCCGGAGCTGGTGTCGCGGGGGCACCAGGTCCGGGTCCTGACCGGATATCCCAACTATCCGGGCGGCCGGCTGTACCCGGGTTACCGGCAGCGCTGGCGCGAGCTGTACCGGGAGAACGGCGTCCTCGTGCGGCGTGTGCCGCTGTACCCGAGCCACGACGCCAACGGCCTGCGCCGCGCGGCCAACTACCTCTCGTTCGCGGCCACCAGCACCGTCGCCGGGCTGAGTCACCTGCACGGCGCGCAGGCGCTGTACGTGTACCACCCGCCGGCGACGGCGTTCGCGGGCGCGGCGCTGCTGCGTCTCGTCGACCGTGTGCCGGTGGTGCTGCACGTCCAGGACATCTGGCCGGACTCGGTGACGCTGTCGCCGATGTCGCCGGGTGGGCGTTCCGGGCGGGTGGTGCACCAGGCGCTCTCGGCCACCATGCGCCGCGTGTACCGGGCGGCGCACAGCATCGCGGTCATCGCCCCGTCCATGAAGGAGCTTCTCGTGGAACGCGGCGCCGACCCGGAGAAGGTGCACGTCGTGCTCAACTGGGCCGACGAGCGCCTCTTCCACCCGGCGCCGACGACCGGTGCGGCCCGTCGGGAGCTGGGCGGTTACAGCCGTCGCGTGGTGGTGTTCGCGGGCAACCTCGGGGCGTTCCAGGGATTGGAGACCGCGGTCCGCGCGGCGGCGGCCGCGGAGCACGTCGCCCCTATCGACCTCGTCATCATCGGCTCGGGAACGGCCGAAGCGTCGCTGCGTCGGCTCGTCGCCGACCTCGGGGCGGGCAACATCCGCTTCCTCGGCCGGCGCTCGCCGGAGCAGATGGCGCCGCTGTACGCCGCCGCCGACTTCCAGCTGGTGTGCCTGCGCGATCTGGACATCTTCCGGGGCACCGTGCCGTCCAAGCTGCAGGCCGCGCTGGCCTGCGGCGCACCGGTCATCGTGGCCGTCCCGGGCGACGCGGCAAACATCGTGAACGAAGCCGGCTGCGGCCTCGTCGCACCGCCTGAGGATTGGAAGGTGCTGGCGAACCGGTTCATCGAGGCGGGGACGATGCGCGGCGGCCGCTGGGCCGAGATGGCGCACGCGGCGCGCGAGACGTACACCCGGCGGATGTCCCTGCGGGTGGGCGTGGGCCGCCTGGAGGCGTTGCTGACGGCGGCCGCCGGATCGTCCACTGTGGACCGCGAACGCCTGGTGGGTGCGCGATGAGCCCGCGGGCGGCACCAACCAAGGTCATGACGGTGGTAGGTACCCGGCCCGAGATCATCCGCCTGTCCCAGGTGATCCGGCGCCTCGACTCCACTGTGGACCACGTGCTCGTCCACACCGGGCAGAACTGGGACCCCGCGCTCTCCGACGTCTTCTTCACCGACCTCGGCCTGCGCCAGCCGGACCGCTACCTGAAGGTCGACACCACGTCGCTCGGCCGGGTGCTCGGCGGCGTCCTCGCCGGTGTCGAGGAGGCCATCCGGGACGAACGCCCCGACGCGCTTCTGGTGCTCGGCGACACGAACAGCTGCATCGCCGCCCTGATGGCCCGAAGGATGCGCGTGCCCGTCTACCACATGGAGGCCGGCAACCGCTGCTTCGACCTGAACGTCCCCGAGGAGACCAACCGCCGCATGGTGGACCACGTCTCCGACTTCAACCTCGTCTACACCGAGCACGCCCGGCGCAACCTCCTCGCCGAGGGGCTGCATCCGCGCCGCATCCTGCTGACCGGCTCACCGATGCGCGAGGTGCTGTCCACATTGGACATCGACGCCTCGCAGGTGCTGCGGCGCCTCGGCCTGGAACCGGGCGGCTACTTCGTGGTCAGCGCGCACCGCGAGGAGAACGTCGACTCGCCCGCACGGTTGACCGCGCTGTTGGACTGTCTGCGCGCCGTCCACGCCGAGTGGGGGCTGCCCGTCCTGGTCTCCACGCATCCGCGCACGAGACAGCGACTGGCCGGCCGCGAACTCCCGGAGGGGGTGGCGTTCCACGAGCCGTTCGGGCTGGTCGACTACGTGCGCCTGCAGACGCGGGCGTACTGCGTGCTCTCCGACAGCGGCACGGTCAGCGAGGAGGCCGCCATCCTCGGCTTCCCCGCCGTGACGCTGCGGGACTCCATCGAACGCCCCGAGGCCCTCGACAGCGGCGCGATCCTCATGACCGGCCTCGACCCGGGCGGGGTCGTGGAGGCGGTGCGGGTCGCCGTGGCCGGTGCGCCGCCGCCGTGTCCCGAGGAGTACCGGATCACCGACACCTCCCGACGGGTCGTGAACTTCATCCTGTCCACCGTTCGACGCCACCACGAATGGGCGGGCATCCGAACCGCAACGGCCGGAGGCTGAACGCCATGCACGTCCTGCTCGTCGCCGACGGCCGCAGCCCGCACACCCTGGCTGGATCCGCGGCACGAACGAACTCGGACTCACCACGACCCTGCTCTCCAGCAGGTTGCTGAGCCGTGCCCAGTTCGATCAGCTCGCCGACGCGGTCGGCGCGCAGCGCGTCCACCAACCCACCGACGCATGGAACAGGCTGCGGACGCACATCACGCCGGGGGCACCCGTCCATCGGCTCATCGCACGGCCGGCGCGTGCCACCCGGCCGGCGACGCGCCCCCGGCCGGAGCGGCAGCGGGTCGAGCCGCGCGTGGTGACCCACCTCGAACTCCGTGCCGCCCGACGGCTCAGCGCCCGGCTCGACGCGCTCGCCGCCCGGGTACGGCCGGACGCGGTGCACGCGCTGCGCATCCAGTACGAGGGCATCGCCGCGCTCGGCACCACCCTGCCGTTGGCGGTCTCCACGTGGGGCAGCGACCTCATCGTCACCGGCCGGTCGGACCCACGGCTCGGTGCGGCCACCCGGGCGGTGTTGCGGCGCGCCGACGTCCTGTTCAGCGACTGCGCCCGCGACGTCGACCTCGCCAACCGGTACGGGTTGCGCGCGGAGACGGCCACCGCTGTGGTGCCGGGCAACTTCGGGGTGCCACTGGAACGGTTCCCGGCGCCCGATCCCGCGCTGCCGCTGCGGTTCGGGCTTCGGCAGGCGCCGCTCGTGGTGTACCCGCGTGGCGTGCGCGGCTTCGTCAACCACACCGGGTTCCTGGCGGCGGCACGCGAGTTGGTCGCCGACGGCGTCGACGCGTCGTTTCTCGGCGTCGGGATCGACGCGGTCGCCGGTGCGGAGGCCGAGATCGCGGGACGGATCCGTTGCACCGGGCAGCTTCCGCTCACCACGATGCTCGATGTCGCCGCCGCGTCCGCGGTCACCGTGTCGCCGTCGCTGGCCGACGGGATCCCGAACTCCGTGCTGGAGGGCATGGCGGGCGGTGCGATCCCGGTCTGCGGCCCGCTGGAGTCGCTGCGCGAACTGGAACACGACGGCGCCGTCATGGTCTGGTGCGATGCGTACGACACCGCGTCGATCGCCTCGGCCGTGCGGACGGCGTTGCAGTTGGCCGCCGATCCCGCCAACCGCGAGCGCAACCGCACACTCATCGCGGAGCGGTACTCCACCCGATCGGCGTTGCACCGGGTGGCCCGCGCCTACGGAATCCTGGTGCCGCACTGACCTCCGCGGCGGTCGGGCCCGGCTCAGTCGGAGAGGCGGGCCGCGAGCGCGAAGCGGTCGAACGTCTCCGCGACGCCGAGCCGGGCCGAGTGCCGTAGCCGCCAGGCCAGAGCGGTGCGGATGCCGTCGTCCAGCGACAGCCGCGCCCGCCAGCCGAGCAGCGCCTCAGCCTTGTCGTTGGCGGTGTAACAGCCGGCGACGTCCCCGGGGCGCGGCGCCGTCTCGCGCACCGCGATCCGTTCGCCGACGACCCGTTCGAACGCCGTCACGACCTCGCGCACGGTCGTACCCACGCCGGTCCCGAGGTTGAAGATCTCGTGCCGCCGTACGCCGTTGGGCGGCAGCAGCGCGTCCATCCGCAGCAGTGCGGCGAGGTGCCCGTGCGCCAGGTCCCACACGTGGATGTAGTCACGCAGCCCGGTGCCGTCGCGGGTCGGGTAGGTCACCCCGGTGATCGGGAACGGCTCACCGGCCAGATAGGACTCGATCAGCCGGCCGAGCGCGTGCGTCGGCGCGACGGCGTGCTGCCCGGTCCGCAGCCGGGGGTCCGCGCCGATCGGGTTGAAGTAGCGCAGGATCACCGCGCGCAGGTCGCCCGCGGCGCAGGCGTCGGCCAGCACGCCCTCCACCATCGCCTTGGTGCGCGCGTACGGGCTGTTCGGCGCGACCGGGCACATCTCGTCGACCCGGAAGCCGGGCGCGCCGGCGTAGACCGCGGCCGAGGAGCTGAACAGCACGCGCCGGCATCCGTTGCGCACGAGGCTGCCGAGCAGCTCGATGGTCTTCGCGACGTTCTCCCGGTGATAGCGCAGCGGGTCGACGACCGAGTCACCCACGACGATCAGCGCGGCACAGTGAACGGTGGCGGTGATCTCCGGGTGTTCCCGGAAGATCCGGTTGACGAGTGCACCGTCGGCGACGTCGCCCTCGTAGAAGATCCGCCCGACGACGAACTCGCGCGGGCCGGTGGAGAGATTGTCGAGGATCACCGGGACGATGCCGCTGTCGAGACACGCGGAGGCGATCGTGCTTCCGAGATAACCGGCGCCGCCGGTGATGAGCACCTTCACGCTCCAGCCCCGTCCTCAGTTGTGGTCGAGTCGTACGACAACGGGGGTCAGGGTCGGACCGGTCCGGCTCCGGCCGGCCCGCCAGGAGTACGCGACGGCCGCGAAGCCCAGCACGACCGCGACGATCAGGCTGGGATAGAAGATGCTCTTCACCGCGCCCAGCACGTCCGAACGGATGCTGAACGGCAGCGTGCCGATGGCGAGCGCGTAGGCGAGGTAGGTCGCTCCACGCGCTCCCGGCGTGAACCGCGAGTAGAGCCACGCGATGATCAGCCCGTAGACCAGCGGCACCAGGAACACGCCCCAGACACCGAAGTTCAGCATCCCCTCGGCGGGCAGGCTGAAGCCGTAGCCCTCCTGGTCCGATCCCCAGCCGGAGATGCGCCGGAACACGAACGCGCCGGTGTCGTCCGGAGGGCCGAAGAGCGCGTTCGCCAGCGGGCCGGGCAACTGTCGGACGAGCCCGGCGACGATGGTGCTGCCCTCCAGGAATCCACCGCCCGCGAGGACCGACGCGGTGACACCCGTGGTGAACGAGACCGAGGCGAGATCGCCGAGCAGCACCAGCGGGAGCGGGCGCTCGGCACCCCCGCCGCCGACCGCCGCGGTGCGGTACTCCACGACCACGTAGGCGAACAGCAGGACGCCGAAGACGCCTGCCGCGGTGCGCACGATCGTCAGGCGGCCGCGCAGCGTGGAGAAGAGCAGGATCAGGAGCATCACGCCGAGTGCCGCGCCGCGCCGGCCGTTCAGCCCGCTGAGAATGATGGCGGAACCGACGAGCAGCCAGTCCGGCGGCGCCAGCAGCGATTTGTCCTGCCGGTAGCGGGCCACCAGCAGCAGGAGCACGGCGGCGAGCACGAGCATGTCGTTCAGCGCACGCACGGAGTCGACCAGCGTGACGCTGTTCTGGCCGAGCCCGCGGGTGCGGACGGCGTCGTTGAGGTAGCCCCAGCTGCTGAGCAGGAGTGGACTGCACATGAGGAGCCGCCCGGCGAGCAGCAGCAGCCGGTCGTCGAGGTTCTCCGCGACGACCCGGGCCTTGCGGGCGAACGGCGCCGCGCATCCCAGGACGAAGCCGAAGGCGGCCAGTGCCATCAGCTGCGGGGTCTGCGGGCTGAGCAGCGCGCGCCGGGCGACCCCGACCCCGTCGCCGGTCCACCAGATGTACGCCGTCGGCCCGAGGCACGCCACCGCCACGTAGATGCTCGGGAAGAGCAGCGGGTGGAACGGGTCGAAGCCGCCGTTGGCGCGGGTGCGCCGCACCGCCGTCACCGCCGCCGCCACCGCTACGAGTGCCGCGCCGATGATCGCCGCTGCCGCCGAGTCCGGCACGAGGTCGGGGATCCGGCCGAGGATGGAGCCGATTCCGACCACCGCGGCCACGCCGACGACATAGACGACCAGGTTCTGGTGACGCGACACATCGTCACGATATCCGCTTGTTTTACCCGTATTGCGGCTTTCAGTGATTACCGGTGGCTCATGCTCGCCGAGGCCGCCACCGCGATCCGGACCAGCAGCAGTACACAGTGGACGGTGACGAAGACCTGGATCAGCGCGACCGTCCACTTCGGTTCGACGGCCAGCACGAACCCGAACACCGTCACCACCGAGCCGTAGTCGGTCAGCAGTCCGCCCAGGCGGGCCAACGGGTTCTCCTCGTGACCGAACAGGCTGCCCTCCGCGCTGCCCCGCACGTACGACTGCGGCGCCAGCATGTTGGCGATCCACACCCCCGCGAACGCCGGCGCCAGCCAGTCCGGCGCGTCCGGCGACACCGTCGACACGACGCTGGAGACGGCCACCACCAAGGAGATCTGGACCGCTGCGTCACACAGCACGTCCACCCGCGCGCCGGCCGGGCCGGTCCGACCCGTGACCCGGGCGAGTTGGCCGTCCGCGCAGTCGAACGAATAGGCCAGCTGCCACAGCAGCCAGGCGTACCCGGCCGACGCCGGCCCCTGTACCAGGAGCAGCACCGAACCGGCCGATCCGAGCACGAGATTCGTCACGGTGAGCACCGTCGGCGCCAGGCCGAGCCGGAAGGCCGGCACACACAGGTACGAGCCGATGCGCTGGTTCACGAGGCGGGTGAACAGGCCACCTCCGCCGTTGCGGGCCAGGAACTCGGCGGCACCGGGCCGGGCGTGGGCCGTCGTCACGGGCGACCGCTCCGGACCGTCGACCGTTCGGTCCGGGCCCAGAACATCAGCGCCACGCTCGCCGCCACGGCCTCGGCCGCCAAGGTCGACACCGCGGCACCGAGCACCCCCAGCAGCAGCGCGGCCGGCACGAGAACGACGGTGAGCACCACCGCGATCAGGCACATGAGCCGGTTGGCCGCGTGATAGTCGCCGCCACCGAGCAGGTTCTGCAGGAAGGCGCGGTTGAGCGTCGCGAACGGCAGCGCCACCGCGAACACGCGCAGCCAGTCGGCGGACTCCGGCATCGGCAGCCGCAGCAGCGTCCCGGTGATCCAGTCCGCCGTCAGCACGAGCCCGGCGGCCACCACGACGGAACCGACCAGCGTGCCGATCTCGATGTCCCGGTTCGGTGCCTGCGCGGATCCCCACGCGTCGCCGAGCCCGTGACGCTGCCGGGTGCGGTTGGCCATCGGCACCTTGAGCGCCGCCTGCGAGACCCCGAGCAGGGCCTGGAACGCGCCCATCACGGTGCCGAGGCAACCCATGACGCGGGTGGAGGCAACGAGGGAGAGCGCGATACTGACGATCCGGCTCACGTGCAGGTCGGCCAGCGTCAGCACGAACAGCTGGCGGTTCATCCGGAACGCGCTCAGCCCGGCCTTCCAGGAGAGCCCGACCAGTGCCCTGCGCCGCAGCCACGACGACGCGCCGAGCGCCACCTCGAAGCCGACGAACTGGGCCAGGGCCGCGTAGGCCACCGCCTTCGTCAGCGTGACGTCGGCCGCCACCAGGGCGACGGCGCACACCTTGCTGCCACAGACGCCGATCGCGCTCGCCACGAAACGCTTCTGTCGCGTGAGGTCACCGAGCTGGAGTTCGCCCATGTTGTTGCAGAGCACGGCGACGCTCACCGCGAGCACCGCCGCCCAGGTGTAGCCCCGGTCGGTGTAGACGAACCCGACGACGGCCGTCCCGACGAGCAGGCTCGGCAGCACGATGAAGATCCGCTGGCTGCGCACCGCTTGGCGTTCGCACTCGTCGCCGGTGGCGTACAACAGCGTGGAACCACCGGCGACCAGCACCGGCACCAGGGTCAGCACCGACGTCACCACCGAGTAGGCGGCGATCTCGTCGGTGCGACCCTGCCGGGCGCTGAGAGCGAGCACGACGGCGTTCATCGCGCCGTTGATGAGAATCGAACCGGAGGCGACGATCGAGTCGCGCCGGTCCCGCGCAGCCGCTCTCAGCTCCACGACGGCGCGTTGACCCCGTCGTGGTCGGCGCTGTGCGCGCTGGACTCCTTGCGTGCCTCGGTCGGCGGGCCGGACGGGCTGGCGGCCACCCCGACCAGCACCGACTCGGTATCCGGCATCGGCATGGCACCGACGCCCTCCGTCCGGTCGGCGCTGTAGTCGTAGTAGTGGTACGGGTCGGACTCGTTGATCGCGACCATGTTGAAGACGCAACCCAACAGCCGGGCGTCGACCGTCTGAAGGGCGCGGACCGCGGTGTCCGTCTGCGAAGTCGTGGTGCGGCCCGCCCGGGTCACCAGGACCGCCCCGTCGGCGCGGACCGCCGCTACCGCCGCGTCGGTGACCGGGAGCAGCGGGGGCGTGTCGATGATGACGATGTCGAACTGGCTGCGGAACGACTCCAGGAGGTCGGCCATGTGCTGGGAGCCCAGCAGTTCGCTCGGATTGGGCGGGAGGAACCCGCTCGGCAGCAGCCACAGCCTGGTCCCCCACAGCTGCGCCACGTCCTCGACCGAGGCCTGTCCGGCGAGAACGTTCGTCAACCCGATGGCCCCCTCCACGCCGAGGTACTGGGCCAGCCGGGGCCGGCGCAGGTCGGCGTCGACCAGCAGGACCCGCTTGCCGGCCTCGGCGAACACGATCGCCAGGTTGCACGCCGTGGAGGACTTGCCCTCGCCAGGTACCGCGCTGGTGACCACCAGGCTGCGGATCGGCCGGTCGACGTCGACGAACTGGAGGTTGGTGCGCAACTGGCGCAGCGCCTCGGCCCGGGGTGAACGCTTGCCCGAGCCGACCACGAGCGGCGCCCGGCGCGCGATCGAGTCGAACGGCACCGAGGCCAGCACGGGCGCACCGGCGAGATTGCCGAGCGCCTCGGGCGTCTTGACGGTGGTGTCCAGCAGCTCGCGCAGAACGGCGAAGCCGGTTCCCAGGAGCAGACCGCACAGGGCGCCGAGCACGAGGTTGCGGATCGGCCGCGGGGCGACCGGCGCGGGCGCGGCGACCGGACCGGCGACGACCTCGACCTTGACACCGGCTCCGGGCGCCCCGGGTGCCGTCTCCAGGATCTCCACCAGCCGTTTGAACTCCACGGCCACGGCCTCGGCGATGTGCTGCGCGCGGCTGCGGGACGAGTCGGTGACGGTCGCCTCCAGCAACACCGTCTCGGGCACCGGATTGGCGGAGATGCGGGCCTGGATCTGCCGCGGCGTCAGGTTGAGCGAGGGATCGGCCGCGACCGCGCGGGCCAGCCGGTCGCCGGAGAGCAGGTTGGCGTAGGACTTGACGCGCTGCTGCGAGAAGAGGCCGCCCTGGTAGTCGACGGAGTCGGGCGTGGTGACGAAGAAGGTGACCGTGCTCGCGTACTGCGGCACGGTGTGGACGGTGATGACGCCGGCGAGAGTCATCGCCGCCAGGAGCGTCCCGACGACGATCCACCACCGCTTTCGGATCGCACGTACGTAGTCCCGCAGATCCACCTGACGTCCCCCTGTATCACCCGGATCAGACATTCGAACTCTAACCGCATTAACCGCGCGATACGAGCAATCAGGAAATACCTCTCTGATTCGGACTTATGCTATCCAGCGCACGACACCAGCGACACGGATCCAACGGGGGCACGGTGAAGGCGAAAGAGCAGCGTCAGATCTTCTCGTTGTGGGTCCGGCGACTGTCTCAGCTGTTCGCCGACACACTCGCCTGGCAGTTCGGCATCTTCGCCGCGGTCATCACCAGGTACGAGATGACCCTGAGCCCCTGGCGCTTCGCCGACACGGCCATCGTCGCCGTCGCCGCCGGAGTCCTGCACGCGATGCTCGGCCAGGCGCATTATCTGTACCGCGGCCGGTACCGCTACGGCAGCTTCGAAGAGGTCAAGGCGCTCACCAGCACCGTCCTCTGCACCGCCGCACTGATCCTGTTCGCCGACGTCACGCTGTTCCTGCGCCGGCCGGTGCCGGCCAGTGCCCCGATCGTCGGCGGGCT
Source organism: Virgisporangium aliadipatigenens (assembly GCF_016863615.1). Lineage (GTDB taxonomy): Bacteria > Actinomycetota > Actinomycetes > Mycobacteriales > Micromonosporaceae > Virgisporangium > Virgisporangium aliadipatigenens. The sequence goes on from NZ_BOPF01000072.1 coordinate 10,160, forward strand.
GCTGGCCCTCGTCGTCATGTTCGGCGGCCGGTACCTGCTGCGCCGCGTGCACGACCTGACGCTGCGGCCGGACCGCCGCGACGCCGCACCGGTGCTGCTCTTCGGTGCGGGTTCGGCCGCGCACGCCCTCGTCGCCGCCATGATGCGCGACCCGCGCGGCAAGTACCTGCCGGTCGGGCTGCTGGACGACGATCCCGGCAAGCGGCACCTGCGCGTCGACGGCGTTCCCGTGCTCGGTGGACGGGACGCGATCGGCCGCGCGGTGACCGCGACCCGGGCCGGGACGGTCATCTTCGCCGTCGCCAACTCCGACGCCGGTCTGGTCCGCGACGTCCGCACCAAGGTCCTCGAGGCGGGTGCCCGCTTCAAGATGGTGCCCTCGGTCAGCGAACTCCTCGACGCGCCGATCAGCGTCGCCCACGTCCGCGACGTGCAGGTGACCGACCTGCTCGGCCGCCACCAGATCGAGACCGACCTGGACTCGATCGCCGGGTATCTCACCGGCAAGCGGGTGCTGATCACCGGCGCCGGCGGATCGATCGGCTCCGAGCTGTGTCGCCAGGTGCACCGGTTCCGGCCGGCCGAACTGATCATGCTCGATCGGGACGAGTCGGCGCTGCACGCCGTGCAGCTCTCGCTCTCCGGACAGGCGCTCCTCGACACCCCCGACCTGGTGCTCACGGACCTGCGGGACGCCCGGGCGGTGCGGGCGGTGTTCGAGCAGCGCAAGCCGCAGGTCGTCTTCCACGCCGCGGCGCTCAAGCACCTGACGCTGCTCGAACGCCACCCCGGCGAGGCCGTCAAGACCAACATCCTCGGCACGCTGAACGTCCTCGAGGCCGCGGCCGACGTGGAGCGCTTCGTCAACATCTCCACCGACAAGGCGGCGAATCCGACGAGCGTTCTCGGCTACTCCAAGCGGATCACCGAACGGCTGACCGCCCACGCCGGCGGAACCCTCCCCGGAACCTTCCTGAATGTGCGCTTCGGCAACGTTCTCGGCAGCCGGGGTTCGGTGCTGACGGCGTTCAGCGCGCAGGTGGCGGCCGGTGGACCGGTGACCGTCACCCACCCCGACGTGACGCGGTACTTCATGACCGTCCAGGAAGCCGTGCAACTGGTGATCCAGGCCGCCGCGATCGGTCGCGACGGCGAGGCCCTCGTCCTGCAGATGGGCGAACCGGTGCGCATCGCTCAGGTCGCCCAGCAGATGGCGGACCTCGGTCCGATGCCGGTCGAGATCGTCTACACCGGCCTGCGCCCCGGCGAGAAGCTGCACGAGGAACTGTTCGGAGCCGGCGAACGCGACGTGCGGCCGCTGCACCCGTTGATCTCGCATGTCGAGGTGCCGCCGCTGGACCCGGCCCCCGCCCGTGCGCTCGACGCGGACGACGACCCCGGCATGCTCACCACGGCCATGCGGCACCTGTGCGACACCGGGGTCCGGGCGGAGCCCACCGCGGTCGGCACGTCGGGCACACCGCTCGGCGAGCTCTCCGCCGAGGCGGCCGAACTGCTCGGACTCCGCGCCCGGCCGGTGCCCGGGAACGTCCCCCAGCCGGTCCGCTCCTGACGTCGACCCCCGGCCCGGGCACAGTGCCTCCGGCGTGCCTCAGGCCTCGGCCAGCCGGTGCCGACCGGCGTGCCGCTCGGTGACGTATCCCTCCGCCTGCAGCAGGAACATCGCCGCGTAGTGCCCGCCGGCCGCGAGCAGTTCGTCGTGGGTGCCCTGCTCGACGATCTTGCCGCCGTCGAGCACGACGATCCGGTCGGCGAACCGGACGTTCGACAACCGGTGGCTGATCACCAGCGCGGTGCGGCCGACGGCAAGGGCGCGCGCACTCTCGAAGAGTTCGTGCTCGGCCTGCGGGTCCAGCGCGTTGGCCGGCTCGTCCAGCACCACGAACGGGGCGGCCCGATGAAACGCCCGGGCCAGTGCGATGCGTTGCCACTGCCCGTCGGACAGGTCGGTTCCGCCGGCGTACTCGCTGCTCAGCACGGTGTCGTAGCCGTCGGGGAGGCGTTCGATCACATCGTGCGCGAGGGCGGCGCGAGCGGAACGCACCACATCCGTCCGGTCGGTCCGGTAGCCGAGCGCGATGTTGTCGGCGGCGGACAGCGGGTAGCGGACGAAGTCCTGGAACACGACGGCGATCCGGGCGCGCACCGACGTCGGGTCGAACGCCGACAACTCCGTGCCGTCCCAACGGATCCGGCCGGAATCCGGTCGTAGCAGCCCGGCCAGCAGCATCGCCAGCGTGCTCTTGCCGGAGCCGTTCTCCCCGACGAGCCCGATCACCTCGCCCCGCCGGATGCGCAGGCCGACACCGTCGAGTGCCGGCGCGGTGGCACCGGGGTACGTGAAGCGCAGTTCCTCCGCCTCCAGCGTGCCGAACCCGGGCGGCGCGGCCGGCCGGACGGCCCGCGGCGGCGGTGCGAGGCGGGTGAACTCGGCCAGGTCGGTGAGGAAGAGCGCGCTCTCGTACAGCGTTCCGAGAGCGCCGAACGTCGACTCCAGCCGCGACGCGAGGAACCGGACGGCGATCGCCGCGGCGCCGGCTGCGGCGAGGGAGATCCGGTCGTCGAGCAGCAGCAGCACCAGCAACACCAGGGTCAGAATCGTCACCACCGTGGTGATGAGGCTGGTCAGCGCGGATTGCCGCTGGCGGGTGGCGACCAGGTCGGCGAGATCACGCAGGTGGCGGACGTAGGCGCGGTCGTGCTCCGCCCGCAGCGACTCGACCAGGTTGTACGCCCGCACCTCCTTCGCCTCGTTCCGGCCGGTGAGAACGGAGCGCAGTTGGTCGCGCAGCCGCACCGTCGGGCTCTGGCTCACCCCGAACGCGAACTCGGCCGCTCCGCCGCGGCGCAGCACGAGCAGCAGCGGCAACCCGGTGGCCAGCAGCAGCGGCACCAGCGCGGGGTGCAGTGCGGCCAGAACGCAGACCAGTCCGACGACGCCGGCCGCCCCGCTGAGGAAGCCCATGAGTCCGTGCGTGACGATCGTCGGCCGCGGCACGGCGTTGGCCTGCACCCGTTGCAACTGGTCGAAGAAGGCCGGGTCGTCATAGCGCTCGAGTTCGACGGCACCGGCGACGTCGAGGATCTGCGCGTCGACGAGCATGCCGGCCCGCGCACCGAGCACCCGGTGCTGCAGGAGCAGTACCTGCGTGAGGAACCCGGCCGCGGCGGTGGTGATCGCCAGCCCGGCGAGCGGTGCGAGCACCTGACCGAGGTCGGCGGCTCCCCGGTCGGCCGAGAGCACCGCGGCGAACGCCGCCCGCCCCAGCAGCACCTGCGCGGCGAGCAGGACGGCGGATGCCAGTTGAGCCGCCACGACCAGGTCGAACCGGCGCCGGTCCGCGGCGCGCACGAGGCGCACGGCGTTGCGGATGGTCGCGACGAGGGTCCGAACGGCCCGGACCCGGGCGGGAACGATGACGGCGAGAGGTCTGACCTGCGGCACTTGCCAACATTATGGGACACCGCTCGCAACTACTGCTATATGGTGCGTTTGTGCTGAAGATCAATGAAATGGCCGTTGAATGGCGGCGCGTCGACGACGAAGTGATCGCTCTCGACGTTGCCCGGCGGGAGTACTTCGCGATCAACGACAGCGGCGCGACGCTCTGGCCGCTGCTGGTCGAGGGGACCACCGAGGAACGCCTCGTGGACGCCCTGACCGACCGGTTCGACGTGCCCGAGACGATCGCCGCCGACGGCGTGCTGGCGTTCCTGTCCGAACTCGACGGACGCGCCCTGCTCCTCAGGGGTTGAGCACCGCCTCGGCGACCTCGTCCATGCAGTCGAACGTCTTCGGCCGTTCCAACCGCACCATCGGCAGCGCGGCGAGCGCCAGCGGCACCGCGAGGTTGCCGTCGACCGGCTGGGCGGTCCGGTGAGTGGCCACGATGCCGAGCCGTTCGCGTGGCGGCACCGGCTCGACGCGCACCCTCGGCCCCCAGGCGAGAACGACCGTGCGGACCACCGGCGCGCTGGCCCGACGCACCGGCGGCAGCTCGAACCGCCGCCGCTCGTCACCGCGCACGATCCGGCTGCCGCGTTCGAGGTCCAACCGCTGCGCGGCGTCGGCTCGTAGGTCGAGGCAGCGCGGACCCGCGTGCGCCAGACCGTCGCGCACGTTCAGGTGGTCGTCGGTGAAGACCTCAAGCCCGGCCCGCAGTGCCAGCCACGCCATCGTGGACGTCTTCCCGCCTCCGGCCGGCGCGAGCACCGCCACCACGCCGTCGTGGGTGAGGACCGCCCCGCCGTGCAGGCAGTCGCCACCGCGTTCGAGGGTGACGGCGCAGACGGCGAGTGCGAGCAGCGGGTGGATCAGGCCGTCCCGGTCCGGTTGCCCCTCCCCGGACCAGCTCACCTCGTCGCTTCCGGGCCGCGTGTGGACCGCCCAGCCCTCGCCGGAGAACGCCTCCCGCCAGCCGTGGGCACCGCGCCCCGGCGCCCCGATCCGGACGGTCAACGCCGGCCAGTCCGTGCCGGCCTCGTGCAGGTACCGCCGCCCGAAGACGGCCGGGTCGAGACGGAATCCGTAGGCGCCCACATGTTCCGTCACGAAAAACCCTCCGTATGGTGCAAATCATCTAAAATTAGGTCGAAGACTCACTTTAACGAATCGTCAGCGTCAAAAGGAGAAGAGAATGCCGAGCACGCTCGAAACGGCACGGGGATCGCAGGAGTACACGCAGCCCGCCCTGGAAACGCTCGGCTCCCTCCAGGCGCTCACCAAGGGCGCCGGACCCGGCGGGCGGCCCATCGTCATGCAGACCGGCCTCGTCATGGCCGCACCGGGCCGATGGACCGATGCCGAACGGCCGGTCGAGATGGCCCGCGGCCGCACCGCCTGATCCGCGAACGGAGTCCAGCGATGAGCGCCACGACCGGCCGGATCAAGGCCGTGAACTCGCTGCGGGTCGACCTCGCCACGGCCGAGTGCGTCGCCGCGCTCACCGCCGCCGGTATCGCACATCTGCTCCTGAAGGGGCCGACCACTGCCCGTTGGCTGTACCGGGACGGCGTTCCCCGGGGGTACAGCGACAGCGACATCCTCGTCCCGCCGTGGGAACGCGCCCGCGCGATCGACGTCCTCGCCGGACTCGGGTTCGACGACAGCCAGCGGGGACGTCCGGCCCACGAGTGCGGCTGGGTCCACGCCACGGTGCTGTACCGGCGCGGCCTCGACCACGCGGACTGCGTGGACCTGCACCACAACCTGTCGCACGTCCCCGGCGACGGCACCGCCGTGTGGCACGTCCTGTCCCGTGACGCGGAGTGGACGACCGTCGCCGGCCAGCCGGTCCGCATCCCCGGCGAGGGCGCCCGCTGCCTGATCCTCGCCCTGCACGCCGCGCAGCACGGAAAGCACGAGGAGAAGCCGCTGGAGGACCTGCGGCGCGGACTCGCGATCGCCCGGCCGGAGGCCTGGACGGAGGCGCGTCGCCTCGCCCAGGAACTCGGCGTCGCGCAAGCGGTCGAGGTCGGCTGCCTCATCGCGGGACACCCCGGTGCCGCCGGCGAATGGTCCGACATGCCGGTGGAGATGCGGCTGCGCGCGGTGGGCGCGGCGTCCGGCGCCAGGACGCTGGCCCACCTGATGCGGATGCGCGGCGCGGGCCGGTTGCGTGAGGCGGCGCGCCGGACAGTGCCGTCGCGCGCCTTCATCCGCGAGGTGTACGGGCCACAGACCCCGTTGGCAGTGGGGTACGCGCGCCGGTTCTGGTCGATCGCCGCGCGGGTGCCGCGTGCCGTCCGGGATCTCCGCACGGCGTCCGCGGCGCCGCCGGAGTTCTACACCGCCAGCCCGACGGCGAAGCCGGAGTCGTAGGGTCCGCTGCCCTCCGCCCGGTAGACGACCGGCCGGAACCCGCCGTCGCGCAGTTCCGACTCGATCTCCGGGCCGGTGAAGCGGTGCACGAAGTTGGGGGCCAGGTCGTCGCCGAGTTCCACCCGCCGGCCGCGGCGCGTCACCCGGGCCGCCGCGGCCACCAGCCGGGCCCGCCACTCGCGGGGCTCACGGGTGAAGAACGACATGAGCAGCGGCGCGTCCGGCACCAGCGGGTCCCGCAGGCCACGCAGGAACGCGACGCGCCGCTCCCGGTCCGGGATCAGCATGTAGGAGCCCCAGCCCACGATCACCCCGTCCGCCGACCCGTCGACCGTGGGCGCCAGGTCCCGGGGCGTCTCACAGAGCGCGGCGCCGCGCCGGTCCAGGCGGTCGAGCAGCGCACGACCCACCGTCACGAGTTCCCGGTTGCACTCGAACCCGAGGACGCGATACCCCCGCTCGGAGAGCGCGACGACCTCCCGCCCGCCGCCCGCACCGGTCACCAGGAGGGTCCCGCCGCGCGGGAAGTACTCCGCGAGCACGCGCTCCTCCCAGTCGAACAGGCCGCGCAGATTGTGCGCGTCCGAGTGGTAGACCCGACGGCGTCCGTACTCGTGCTGGTCGACGGCGTGCAGGTCGGCACGGTCGAGCAGGCCGAGCCAGACGCCGGTGTGCACGGCCGCCAGCGCCCGGCCGGCGGCGGTGTTCCAGCGGCGCCAGGCGAGGTAGGCCCGGGCGGCGCCGGTCACTTCTGCCGCACCAGGTGCAGCAGGACCCGGCCGATCGCGTCCAGCGACGCCGGTTCGCACGCGTCCGGGGTGTCGGCGACCGTGTGCCACTGCGGGTAGGAACGGTCGATCAGCAGCACCGCGGGCACCCCGGCGCGCTGCAGCGGTACGTGGTCGTCACCGACCCGCGCGGCCGGTCCGTGGAAGCGGCGCTCCAGGCCGAGGGCAGCGGCGCTCGCGTGCACGGCGTTCCAGAGCGCGGGCGCCTGCGCCACCGATCGGGTCTCCGTCGCGCAGCGCATACCCCGGCCGCCGATCATGTCGATCACGACTGCGGCGTCGGGGCGCCACTCCTGCCTCCGGCGCAGTGTGCGTGCGAAGAGCCGGCTGCCGTAGCAGTACTCGCCCAGGTCCTCGCCGTCGAAGAAGGCGAACGCCACGGACTGCGCCGGGCGGACGGCGCGCAGCGCGCGGGCCAGTTCGAGCAGAACGGCCACCCCCGATGCGCCGTCAGAGGCCCCCGGGGCGGGCTCCGCGCGGCGTCGCGGATCCGGGTCGGCGTCGGCGACCGGACGCGTGTCCCAGTGCGTTCCCACCAGGAGGGCTGGACGGCCACGGCGGTGGGTCCCGTGGATCAGGGCGAGCACGTTGGTCATCGGGAACCGGCGGCCGGCTCCGGCGCCGGTCGCTACCCGCTGCACCCAGTCCTGGACCATCACCTCGTCGGCGCAGCGGGACAGCCGGTCCAGCAGAAGCTCCCGGGTCGCCCGGTGCCCCGGAGCGCCGGGATACCGGGGACCGAGGTCGTACTGGGCCCGCAGGAGCGCCCACGCCCGCCGCGGCTCGAAGTCGCCGCCCTCCGCCGTGGCGTCCACGGTGGCGACGGGTGTCAGGGGCGGGACCGCGAGGGGTCGGACAAAACGGACACGCACCCCAGGAATATAGCTACTTCGTCGGCTCCACGGCCTGGATGACCTCGAACTCCAGCAGTTCGGAACCGGAGGCCACCGGCGCGGCCCGGGGACCCGAGTGCGCCGCCCGCGCCGGCCCCTGCGCCCACGCCTGGAACGACTCCTCGCTGTCCCAGCGGGTGTAGACGAAATAGCGCGTGCCGCCGCCGACGGGGCGCAGCAGCTCGAAGCCGAGGAAACCCGGCGAGTTCTCCACCGCGCCGGCGCGGGCGGCGAAGCGCTTCTCCAGTTCGGGCCCGGCGCCCTCGGGAACGTCGATCGCGTTGATCTTCACGACAGCCATGGCTCAGCCTATCCAGCCGACATCGGGCCGCCGTCGCGGCGCATACCGTTGGCCGGTGCGTGACCGGTACCTGGACCTGCTGCGGGCGATCGCCGTCGGCCGGGTGCTGGTGTATCACGTCTACGGCTGGGCCTGGCTGACGTTCGCGATGCCGGCGATGGGCGTGATGTTCGCGATCGCGGGGTCGCTGACGGCGGCGTCACTGGCCCGTTCGCCGGCTTCCGCCGTGGTGGGCGGTCGCCTCCGGCGCCTGCTGCCGCCGCTCTGGCTGCTCGGCGCGGTGGCGCTGCCGGTGATGGCGTTCGGAGGGTGGCGGCCGGACTGGCGGGTCGTGTGGTGGGTGCTGCCGCTCGGCGACCCGGTCGGCAGCGACGACGGGCTGCCGTACTGGGAGGTGCTCTGGTACCTGCGGGCCTACCTGTGGTTCCTGCTGCTGTCGCCGGTGCTGTTCCGGCTGTACCGCCGCGCGCCGTGGCCGACGGTGGCGCTGCCGCTGGTGCTGCTGGTCGCGGTGCGGACGAGCGGGTTCGCGCTGCCCGGGGCCGCCGACAACGTGCAGTGGGATCTGCTGACGTACGGGGCATGCTGGGTCGCGGGCTTCGCGCATCGGGACGGCCGGCTCGCCGCGCTACCCCGTCCCGCGCTCGCCGCCGTGGTCGTTCTTCTTTCCGGGGGAACGGTGGGCTGGCTGCTGATCGAGCCGGTGCCGTCGCAGGGCGATCTGGACTCGGTGCCGGGGGCGCAGGCGCTGTGGTCGTTGGCGTTCGTGCTGGTGATCCTGCGCCGGCGGCCGGCCGTAGCGGCATCCCCGGTGCTGCGCTGGGTCAACACCCACGCCGTCACCATCTACCTGTGGCACAACCCGATGATCTTCGTGGCCGGGTTGATCCCGGTCGCCTCCGGTTGGACGCTGCCGCTGACCGTCGCGCTGACCGGCGTGGCCGTGCTCGTGGCCGGCCCCGTCGAACGCGCCGCCGCCCGCTGGAGCCGGGCCTCTCCCGCTCCCGTCTACGCGAACCGGTAGGTGTTGCCCACGTAGGCGGCCCAGTCCTTGGTGGTGACGCCGTTCTTGGTGCTGCCCTTGAAGTTGGCGCCGCCCGGCAGGATCTCGATCACCACGGAACCGCCCGACCCGAACGTGATCTTGCCGGAGTGCACGGCGGCGGTGCAGACCGACGAGTCGAGCGTGTACGCGTCGGTGCCCCACACGTCGTAGGCACGTCCCGACGCCGGACACGCGAACGACACCCGCGTGCCCACCTTCGACCCGCCGAACTCGGTGCCGTTGGTCTGCCACGTCACGTCCGCCGCGACCCGGCCCGGCGGCGGCGACGCCGTCCCGTCCGCACCGTCGGCGCCCTCGTCCGGCAGCAGGGCGAAGATCCCGGCGACCGCACCGCCGCAGACCAGCACACCCGCCGCGACGAAGACCGCGACCAGCCCCTTCGGCATGCGTCCCGCCCCCGGCGGCCGCGGCGAACCGGGACCGGGCGGCCCGCCCGCGGGAGGCAGCGGCGGCCGGGCACCCGACGCGGCGGACCACGGTGGGCTCTGGGCCGGCGGGCCGGACACGATTCCGCCCGGCGCGGCCGACACCGGTGCACCGCCCCACGGCGGTGTCGCCTGCCCCGGCGCACCCGACGTCGGCACGCCGCTCGCGAAACCCGACGCCGCGTGCGCCCCCGCCACGCTCTGCTGCCCGCCGGCATAGCCGGCGCCCTGCGGGCCGGCCGGGGTGAAGCCGGGCGACGCGGGCTGTGCGGGCTGGGGTGGCGCTCCATGGGCGTAGCCCGCCGGCGGTGTCTGCTGGCCGGCCGGGTAGCCGCCGTACGCCACGGAGAGCGTGCCGACCGTCCGCACGCTGCCCTGGGCGACGACCAGTTCCGGCGACTCGACGACCGTCGGCGGGCGGCCGAGCGACTGGTGCAGCATCGTCGCCACCAGCGGGATCCGGCTGCCGCCACCGACCAGGAAGACCCCGGCGACGTCGTTCGGCGTGACGCGCGCGGCCGCCAACGCCGCGCGGGTGGCCGCGATGGTGTTCTCCAGCAGCGGCCGCGCCAGCTGCTCCAACTGCGTGCGCGCGAGCAGAACGTCCTCGTCGGTCAGCGGCACGTTGATCACCGTGGAGGTGGTGCGGGAGAGCATCTCCTTGGCCGACCGCACGTCGTCCCAGAGCAGCCGGTGCGCCCGCCGGTCCGCCGGCGTCGCGGGTCGGGTCAGCCGCGCCCACACGTCCGGGTGGTTGGCACCGTGCACCGCGCCCAGGTAGCCGACGATCGCCGCGTCGACATCGAGGCCACCGCCCTGTGCGAGGCCCTCGGCGGCCAGCACCTCGAAGCCGTTCGGGCCGCGGCGCACCACCGTCGCGTCGAACGTCCCCGCGCCCAGGTCGTACACCACGACGCTCTGCCCCGGCGGAACGGCCGCGCCGACGATCTCCACGAAGCTGGTCGCCGCCGCGATCGGCTCCGGAACGAGCACCGGCCCGCGCAGCCCCGCGCGTTCCGCCGCCGCCACGAGGATGGCCCGCCTGGTCTGCGCCCACGCCGCCGGGTACGTGATCGTGACGGCCAGCGGCGCCCCGCCCGCGACCCGGTGCGCCTCGGTGACGACCCGGCCGAGCACGGCGGCGATAAGGTCGGCCACCGGCACCTCGGCATCGCCGAGCAGCACCGCGTACTCGTCGATCCGCCGCTTCGGGTTGGGCTCGTACGACTCCGGATTGGCCCGCGCGGCGTACACCGCGTCCCGCCCGACGAGCAGCGCGCCGGACGGGTCTCGACAGACGGCCGACGGCAGCGACGGCGAACCGTCGAAGAGCAGCGAACGGATCTGCCCGTCGGGGTAGGCGAGGACGGCCGCCGTGTTGGACGTGCCGAAGTCGATACCGAGCCGTAGGCCTGCGGGGTGCACGGCGCCAATATACGGACCGCTACCGCCCCCGAACATCGATCGCCCGGGGCATCCGCGCCCGCCCGGCTACGGCCGGCGGTGGTAGATGTTGCGACGTGGGCGTCTCTGTGGGTCGAGGTAGGGCGGTGGGAGGAATTCGGGTAGGCCGTCGTCGGCCATCCGG
>NZ_BOPF01000073.1 GCF_016863615.1 Virgisporangium aliadipatigenens
GAGCGGGACCCCCCGGGGGCGTCGGCTCGTCGGCGCGGCCCGGTCACCCAGGCCCAACGCGAGATGTTCCTTGCCGTCGGCGAGCCCCGTGAAGGTGAACACGCGCGCGGTTGTCGCGTATCCGTCGGGGAACCGGAGCGGAACGGTGACCTGCTTGCGGACGGTGGCGAGGGGCAGTTCGTCGAACATTGATCTCCTCTGTCAGCCGGTGCCGGAGCGCACCGGCAGCGGTACCGGCGCCTGCACACGGATCTTCCGAACGACCAGGACCGCGGCGCCGGGCAGGCTCGCGACGAGCACCAGCGCCCCGTACACCATGGCCGTGGCAACGCCCTGGTCGGCGGTGAGCCCCGCGGCGCCGAACGCCCACGCGGCCACCCCCTCCCGGGGACCGAACCCGGCGACGTTGGCCGGCACGCCCATCGCGAGCAGCGCCAGCAGCGTCAGCGGGATGAGCCGGGACAGCGGCGCCGTCGCGCCGGCGGTACGCGCCGCCACCACGAACGTCGCCAGGTGGCAGCCGACCACCACGGCCGAGGCGATCAGCACGCCGGCCCACGTGCCGCGGGACAGCAGCCCCTTGCGCACGTCGGAGACGGCGGTGCGCATCGCGCGGGCCCGGCGGGACGGCCCGGTGCGGGGCAGCGCCCACGCGACGAGCACGACCGCGAGCCCCACGGCCACCACGACCGCGGTCGCCACCGGCAGGTACCTGCGCACCGGCGACGGGAACGCGAACAGGATCACCACCGCCATGGCGACCTGCACGACCTGCCCGGCGGTGCGCTCCCACACGACCGCGCGGATCCCGCGGCCCACGTCGCCCTCCTCGCGCCCGTGGCGCACGGCGCGGTCGACGTCGCCGACCACCCCGCCGGGCAGCGTGGAGTTGAGGAACACCGAGCGGTAGCAGCTGGCGATGGCGGTGCCGAGCGGCAGCCGCACCCCGAGCCCACCGGAGACCAGGCTCCACCGCCACGCGCAGCAGACCGTCGTCAACGCCCCGATCGCGAGCGACATCCCGACCGCCCAGCCGTCGATGAGCCGCACCCCGTCGAGGAACGGCCCCGAGCCGAGCCGCGCGAGCAGGAACACGAGGATCCCCACACCGGCGACGATCCGAACCCAGGCCCAAAAGCTCTGAGGCAATTTCACCCGCTGCACTTCGGGCCTCCCTCCAAGAACACCGTCCTGGGCAAGTACGCACCGCAGAGGTAGCGGGTTCATTACGCTCCGGTGCCGCCGACCGGGATCAGTCCCAGACGACGAGCAGATCGACGTGGCCCACCGTCACCCGGAGGTCGCCGGCGGCGTTCTCGGCGAGTCTGCGGGCCGCGTACGCCTCGACCGGGCCGGCCAGCTCCGGTCGTTGCTCGCACGCGGCACCGAGCCACCCCTTGAACCACTCGGCGATGAGGTCTGCCTGGTCGGCACCGAGGGTCCACGGGGTGGACCGCTCGACTACCCGGGCTCCCCGGTAGGTAAACGCATCGATCGTCAACTTCGCGGCGTCGGGCCCGACCAGGCTGCGGCCGTGGGCCGTGCGCCGCTGGTGGGCGTTGAACGCGGCCATGATCTCCGCGTCCAGCGGGTCGGCCGGGGTGAGCCGCACGTCGCCGATCACGGACAGCGTGAACAGAACCGGACAGCGCACGCCGGCGCAGGCGTCGACGACGCGCGCGACCTCCGCGCCGGTGAACATGTCCAGCAGCGCGGACGCGGTGATCAGGTCCGCGTCGCCCAGGTCCGCGGCGGTCAGCCGGGTGATGTCGGTATTGCGGGTGGTGACCTTCGCCTCGGGGGCCACCCGGGCCTGCGCCAGGGCCAGCAGGTCGTCGTCCCGGTCGTACAGGATCCAGTGCTGCGGGGCGTCGAGGCGCGGGGCGAGCCAGCGGCCCATCGCGCCCGTTCCGGTGCCCAGGTCGTGGACGGTCACCGTGCTCCGGCCGCGGAGGCGTTCGCGCACCTCGTCGGCCAATTCGGTCGAACGGGCGGACGCGTCGGCGGCCTCGCGCAGGGCGAGCCAGTCGGCGAAGGTCAGCATGTGGCGAGGGCCCTTCCCACGAGTGCGGCGGTGACGTGCCAGCCGGTGAGGGTGTCTCGGCGGCCGGCGGCGGAACGCCGCAACCGGTCGCGCAGGTCGGTGTCCGTCAGCCACTGCCGCAGCGCGCGGGAGAGGGCGGCGGGGTCGTCGGGGGGAACGAGCAGGCCCGGTGTGCTGCCGTCGGGTGCCGTGCCGAGCGCCTCGGGGAGGCCGTTCGTCTCGGCGGCGAGCACGGGGATGCCGCGGCTCAGCGCCTCGGTGACCACCATCCCGTAGGTCTCGCCGCGGGAGGGCAGCACGAACAGGTCGGCGGCGGCGTACGCGGCGTCCAGGTCCGGGCCGGTGCGGGCGCCCACGAAGCGGAGCCGCTCCGCGCTCAGGCCGTTCTTCAGCGCGCGGAACCGCACCCGCGCGGCGAAGTCCGCATCGCGCACCACGGAACCGACGCAGGTGCACTCCCAGGGCAGTTCGCGCGTGTCGAGCAGCGCCTCCACCAGCAGGTCGTGCCCCTTGTGCGGGGCGACGGCGGCCACGCACAGCAGCCGTTCGCCCGTCGCCGAGAACGCGTTCAGCGGCGCCGGGTCGACGCCGGGCGCGGCCGCGTGCACCCCGCTAGCCGGCAGGCCGTAGCGGGCGAGCAGAGCGCGGCGGGTCCACTCGCTGGTGGCGATCACCGTGGCGGCGGCGGCGAGCGCGCGGGCCTCGGCGGCGGAGTCGTGCGGCAGGTGCACCAGGATCGCCGTGCGCAGGCGGTGGGCGTGCTTCTCGAACAGCTCCGGCACGACCGACGCGATCAGGCCGTCGACCAGCACCGGCGCGCCGTCCGGAAAGCCGTCGAAGATCGCCGCGAGGTCGTCGCGTTCGGCGTCCGACGGGGTCGGCCAGGCGCCGTGCGCCGCGTGCTCGCGGACGCTCCAGCCCAGGTCCGCGAGGCCGTCCAGGACCCGCCGGTCGTAGTGGTTCCCGCCGCTGGGCGCCGTCGGGTCGTCGATGTCGTTCGGGAGGACGGCCTCCACCACAGTCATATGGAACGCTCGTAGCTCGCCCACGCCACGTGCGACTCGTGCAGGGTCACCTTGATCCCGGTGAGCGCGCGGGCGCCGGCGCCGAGCGCGCCGGCGTGGATCCGTTCGACCAGCAGGTCGGCGACGGTGCGCGCGAGCACCTCCGTGGTCGTGTTGACCCCCGCGAACGCCGGCTCGTCGTCCAGGTTCTTGTAGCTGAACCGGCCCATGATCGCCTTGAGCTCGGTGCTCGCCGCCCCGATGTCGACGACGACGCCGTCGGCGTCCAGTTCCTCCCGCCGGAACTCGGCGTCCACGACGAACGTCGCACCGTGCAGCGCCTGCGCCGGCCCGAACATCTCCCCCCGGAAGCTGTGCGCGATCATCATGTGGTCACGGACGGTCACTGTGAACAAGACTTACTCCCTGCCGTAGCGGATCACGTGGCACATCGCCGGCAGCGTCCCGGCCGCCAGCCCTTCCAACACCCGGGGCAGTTCGTCGAAGGACGACTCCCCGGTGAGGAGTACGTCGAAAACCGGATCCCGGAGCAGTTCCAGGGAAAGAGCGAGACGTTCGGCATAGTCGCGGTCGGGTCGCGCCACCGTGCCGACCTGGCTCGCCTTGATCGTCAGCCGCCCCGAGTGGAACGCCCCACCGAGCCCGAGCCGCACCTCCCGGTCGCCGTACCAGCTCAGTTCCAGCACGGTGTGGCCGGGCGAGACCAGTTCCATCGAACGCTGGAGACCGGCCGCGGTCGCGGAGGCGTGCACGACCAGGTCGCGCCCGGCGGAGGCCCGGTCCGGACGGGCGAAGGCCACGCCGAGCGCCTCGGCGACCTCCCCGCGGGACGGCTCGGTGTCGACCAACTCCACCCGCACCCCGGGGAACCGCGCCAGCAGCGCCGCGACGCTGCAGCCCACCATGCCGGCCCCGACCACCGTGACCCGGTCGCCGATCAGCGGCCGCGCGTCCCAGAGCGCGTTGACGGCGGTCTCCACCGTGCCCGCGAGCACCGCCCGCCGCGCCGGCACACCCGCCGGCAGGGGCGTGACCGCCGCAACCGGAACGGTATAGCCGGTCTGGTGCGGGTACAGACAGAAGATGTCCCTTCCCACCAGCTCCGGCGGCCCCTCCTCGACCACGCCCACACTCAGGTAGCCGTACTTGACCGGCCCTGGAAAATCGCCCTCTTGGAACGGTGCGCGCATGATCCCGAACTGGCTCTCCGGTACCTCGCCGCGGAAGACGAGCGTCTCGGTACCCCGGCTGACCCCACTGAACAGGGTGCGCACGCGCACCTCGTCCGGCCCCGGCGCGGCGACGGCCGCCGGCCGGAGCACACCCTCGCCGGGGGAGTCGAGCCAGAAGGCGAACTCCTCTCGCATCACGGCCCTTCCTCGCGGCTTTCCGGCCTCGCCCGGATGTGACGTCCCGGGGAGCGAACCGAATCGCTGTGGCTCACGTGTACCTAGTCAGGGTCGCGATCATAGCCACGGAGGCACGGTGCCAAACGTTCGAACTGGTCCGGTTAAGGGACTGCTCGCACAGCTCGCCCTGCTCATGGGCCTGTCCGCGACGGTCGGACTCGGCGTGGCCGGGTGGAGCGCCGGCGTCCTGTACGGAGTGATGATCAGTGCGCTCCTTACCTACGGGATGCGCGCCACCGGCACCGACGCGCTCGGCCCGGCCGACGGCGTCACCTACGGGCGCGCCGTCCTCATCGGCGGCGTCGTCGCCCTCACCGCCGACTCGTTCAGCCGGGAGACGCCCGTCGCCGTCCTCGTCGTGCTGACCGCCGTCGCCCTCGCCCTCGACTGGGTCGACGGTCAGGTCGCCCGGCGCACCGGCACCTCGTCGGTGCTCGGTGCCCGGTTCGACATGGAGGTCGACGCCTTCCTGCTGCTCGTGCTCGGCATCTACCTCACCCCGACGCTCGGCGCCTGGGTGCTCGCGATCGGGCTCATGCGGTACGCGTTCGTGGCCGCGTCGTGGGTGCTGCCGTGGCTGCGCTGGCCCCTGCCGCAGCGGTACTGGGCGAAGGTCGCCGCCGCCGTGCAGGGCATCGCGCTGTGCGTGGCCGCCTCCGGCGCACTCTCCTACGCGCTGAACGTCCTCGTCGTCGCCGCCGCGCTCGGGCTGCTCATCGAGTCGTTCGGGACGCACGTCCTGCGGCTGTGGAAGATGCGCACCATCGTCGTGCCGGTCGAGTTCACCCGCGAGGGCGCCGAGCTGCGCGACGCCGTCACGACGGGCGCATCCCGGTGAACGCCCGAGCGAGCGAGCGCATAGCGCGGCGGAGCCGTGGTGCGGAGCCGTGCGCTGAGCGGGAGACACTGATGGTCTCGCCGACATCGGTACAGGAGCCGGTGTCCGTACGAGACCTGGGGAGAAATGCGGTGGACCGGTTCGAGGCGGTGCTGTTCGACGCGGGCGACACGCTGATCCGGCTCTGTGGCAGCGGCGAGAAGTTGCTGCACCGCGCCGCCGCGCAGCTCGGCGCCGCCCCGCTCGACCCGGCGGAGGTGAGCGCCGTCTGGCGCGGCGTGCTCGAGCGCAGCAGCACCGCCGAGGAACTCGCCAAGGGGCGCGACCTGTCGAGCGACCGCCATCACGAGGTGTGGACCGCCCTCTACGAGACCGCCGGCTGCGAACGCCTCGCGCCCGGCCTCAGCGAGGCGCTGTACCGGCTCACCGTCGCCGCCGAGTCGTGGGAGGCGTTCCCCGACGCGCGGCCGGTGCTGGAAACCCTGCGCGAACGGGGACTGCGCGTGGGGATCGTCTCCGACACCGGCTTCGACCTGCGGCCGGCGCTCGACCGGCTGGGGCTGTCGCCGTTCGTCGAGGTGACCGTCATGTCGTACGAGCACGGGGTGTGCAAGCCGGCGGTGAAGCCCTTCCTGTCCGCCTGCGACCGGTTGGGCGTCGCGCCGGAGAAGACGCTGATGGTGGGCGACAACCCGCTCACCGACTCCGGCGCCGTGGATGCCGGAATGTACGTGTTCCTGCTGCCGCGTCCGCGGCGCACCGGCCCGCGCGGGCTGGAGCACGTGCTGTCCCTCATCTGATTTCTGTTCGAACGGAGCAACGACGTGTCCCGCTTGGCCGAGACCGTCCGCCGGGAGGAAGTCGACCCGGCGGCGGGGCGGGAAGAAGCCGCACCACGTTCCCGAGTGATCCTGCGCCGCACCCTCACCGTGCTGGCCGGGCTTCTCGTCATCGCCGCCCTCGTGGCGCCCAACCAGCTGAGCCGCCTGTCGATCGTGTCGTTCCTGCGGCTGCCGCTGGAGATCCTCTTCGGGCTCGGCGTCATCCTGGTCGCCCGGCCCCGCGCGCGGACCTGGGTGGCGCTGCTCTCCGGCGTCTTCGTCGGGCTGCTGCTCATCGTGAAGCTGCTCGACATGGGGTTCTACTCGTCCCTGTCGCGCTCGTTCGACCTGGTGCTCGACTGGATCCTGCTGCCGTCCGCGCTCGGCGTGGTGAGCAGTTCCTTCGGCACGGGCGGCGCGGCGGCCGCCGTCGCGGTGGTCGTTCTGCTCGTCGTCGCCGTCCTGGCGCTGATGATCCTGTCGGTGCGCCGCGTCGCGAACGCCGCCGCCCGGCACGAGACGCTGGGCTTCCGGGTCCTCGTCGGGCTGGCCGTCGTCTGGGTCGTGACGGCCGCGATCGGGATCCTGCCGGCCGACTACACGGCGACGGCGATGGTGGCCGACCGGGCCAAGCAGGTGCAGTTGGGGCTGCGCGACCAGGAGGCGTTCGCGACGGAGGCGGCGGTCGACGCGTTCCGGGACACGCCCGGCTCCGAGATGCTCACCGCGCTGCGCGGCAAGGACGTCCTGTTCGCGTTCGTGGAGAGCTACGGCCGCAGCGCCCTGGAGAACCCGTACTACGTGGACGAGGTGACGAAGGTTCTCGACGAGGGGAACACCCGCCTGCAGGCCGTCGGCTACCACTCCCGCAGCGGCTGGCTCACCTCACCGACGGCCGGCGGCGGCAGCTGGCTCGCGCACGCCACCCTGCTCTCCGGGCTGTGGATCAACAACAACCAGCGGCACCGCAGCCTGCTCGCCACGAGCCGGCTCACCATCAACAGCGCGTTCAAGCGGGCGGGCTGCCGCACCGTCGGGTACATGCCGGCGATCGACCGGGCCTGGCCGGAGGGGCAGTTCTTCGGCTACGACCACGTGTACGACTCGCGGAACATGGGCTACAAGGGGCCCAAGTTCAGCTATGCGCCGCAGCCCGACCAGTACACGCTGGCGCAGTTCCAGAAAAATGACCGGGAGGCGGCCGGGCGCGGCCCGCTCATGGGCGAGGTGGCGCTGGTCTCCAGCCACGTGCCGTGGACGCCGCTGCCGAAGCTGATCCCGTGGGACCAGGTCGGCGACGGCTCGATCTACCACCAGGCGCGCGAGGGCGACCCGGCGGACGAGGTCTGGACCAGCCTCGACCGGGTGCGCGAGATGTACCGCAAGTCGATCGAGTACTCGCTGGGCGCGCTGATCTCCTACGTGGAGACGTACGGCGGCGACAACCTGGTGCTCGTCTTCCTGGGGGACCACCAGCCGTCGTCGGTGATCACCGGCGAGAACGTCAGCCGCGACGTGCCGATCACGATCGTCGCCAAGGATCCCGCCGTCCTGGAGCGGGTGAACGGCTGGGGCTGGCGCGACGGCCTGAAGCCCGGCCCGGAGTCCGCCGTCTGGCCGATGAACGAGTTCCGCGACCGCTTCTTCACCGCCATGGGCCCGAAGCACTAGCCCGGCACAGCAACTAGCCCCGGGCGCTGGACTCGCGCACGACCAGTTCGGGCTGGAACTCCACGTGCCGGTGCACGTGTGCCTCGCCCTCGGAGATCTCCTGCAGCAGCAGGTCGGCGGCGGTGCGCCCGAGCTGCTCGCGCGGCTGCCGCACGGAGGAGAGCGGCACGGCGGCCGCGGCCGCGAACGTGATGTCGTCGTAGCCGACGAGCGCGATGTCGTGCGGTACCCGCACCCCGCGGGCCGTCATCTCCTGGAGCACGCCCAGCGCGAGGAGGTCGTTGGCGCAGAAGACGGCCGTGGGGCGGCGTTCGTCGCTCAGCTCGGCGATCTGCGCCGCGGCGCGACGGCCGTCGGTCACGGTCAGGTGCGGGGTGCGCACCACGGTCAGCTTCGCCTTGCCGCGCACGGCCGCCGCGACGCCGGTGTGGCGTTCGGCCACCTGGGGGATGCTCTCCGGCCCGCCCACGAACGCGATCCGCGCGTGCCCGCTCGCCACGAGGTGCTCGCCCGCCAGCCGTCCGCCCATGGCGTCGTCGACGGTGACCCGGCAGCCGTTGGTCCAGTCGGCGCCGCGGTCCACGAGCACGACCGGCGTGCCGCGCTCGACCAGGCGCTCGATGCGTTCGCCCGGGCGCGCCTCGACCGGCGTGATCAGTACGCCGCGCACCCGCTGCTCCTCCAACTGGTCGAGGTGGCGCAGTTGGCGGTCCTCGCTGTCGCCGCTGTTGCACACGACCACCATGAGGTCGTTCTCCGTGACGGCGTCCTCGACACCGGTCACCACGTCGGTGAAGAACGGGTTGGTGACGTCCAGGACGACGACGGCGATCTGACGGCTGCGGCCGGCGCGCAGCTGGCGGGCCGAATCGTTGCGCACGTAGCCGAGCGCCGAGATGGCGGCGAGGACCCGTTCGCGGGTGTCGGCGGCGACGGTGTGCGGCCGGTTGAGCACGTTGCTGACGGTCCCGATGGAGACTCCCGCCTGCCGTGCGACCTCTTTGATGCTCGTGCTCGCCATCGGCCCCTCTTGAACGTCTGAACTCGCGAAGTGGCTTCGCACCGTAACGTCACCGGCTGCCGAACGAAACCTCGCGGAAACCCTTGACGTGGTCGAGGCCACATCCGTACGGTCACTCTACCGTTCCGATGAAACGTTTCAAGAGCTATCTCTGACAGGGAGGGTGCGGTGTCCACAGCCCTGCTCGGCCTCGACGGCGTGAGCAAGTCCTACGGCGCGGTCGCCGCGCTGCGGGACGTCCGGCTGGAGCTGCGGGCCGGTGAGGCACACGCCCTCGTCGGCGAGAACGGGGCCGGCAAGTCCACCCTGGTGAAGATCCTCGCCGGGGTGCACCAACCGGACACCGGCGTCCTGACGTTCGACGGGAAGCCGCTGGTGCTGGGCAACCCGGCCGACGCGCGGGCCGCCGGCATAGCGGTCATCTACCAGGAGCCGACGCTCTTTCCCGACCTCACCGTGGCGGAGAACATCTTCATGGGCCGCCAGCCCCGTCGCAGCCTCGGCCGCATCGACCACGCCGCCGTGCGGGCGCGCACCAGGGATCTGTTCGACCGGCTGGGGGTCGCGCTCGACCCGGACCGGCCGGCGCGCGGGCTCTCCATCGCCGACCAGCAGCTGGTGGAGATCGCGAAGGCGCTGTCGTTCGACGCGCGGGTGCTGGTAATGGACGAGCCGACGGCCGCTCTTTCCGGGGTGGAGGTGGAGCGGCTGTTCGGCGTCGCCCGGTCGCTGCGGGACAGCGGTGCCGCGGTGCTGTTCATCTCCCACCGGTTCGACGAGATCTTTGCCCTCTGCCAGACGATCACCGTGCTGCGCGACGGGCAGTGGGTGTCCACGGACGCCGCCGCCGACCTGACCGTCGACCGGGTGGTCCGCAGGATGGTCGGCCGCGAGGTCTCCTCGCTCTTTCCCAAGCAGGACACGAAGGTCCGCGACGTGCGCCTCGACGTGCGCGGGCTGTCGCTGGCCGGCTGGTTCCAGGACGTCTCCTTCACCGTGCGCGGCGGCGAGATCGTCGCGCTCGCCGGGCTCGTCGGCGCCGGCCGCAGCGAGGTGGTCCGGGCGATCTTCGGGATCGACCGCTACGACGCGGGCGAGGTCCACGTCGACGGCCGCCGGCTGCGCGCGGGGGACACCGACGCCGCCATCGCGGCCGGGCTCGCACTCGTCCCCGAGGACCGTCGCCAGCAGGGACTGGTGATGGAGCTTTCGGTCGAACGGAACCAGACGCTGCCGCGCCGCTGGAAACTCAGCACGGCCGGGCTGCTGACCGGCAAGGCCGAACGGGCGGCCGCGCGCACCTGGTCCGAACGCCTCCAGGTCAAGACGTCCAGCCTGCGCGCCCCCGTCTCGACGCTCTCCGGCGGCAACCAGCAGAAGGTCGTCCTCGCCAAGTGGCTCGCCACCGAGCCCGGCGTGCTGATCGTCGACGAACCCACCCGGGGCATCGACGTCGGCACCAAGGCCGAGGTGCACCGGCTGCTCTCCGCGCTGGCCGCCGACGGGGTGGCCGTCCTGATGGTCTCGTCCGAACTGCCGGAGGTGCTCGGCATGGCCGACCGCGTGCTGGTGATGCACGAGGGCCGGCTGACGGCCGACATCCCGCGCGCCTCCGCCGACGAGGAGTCGGTGATGCAGGCCGCGACGGGAGTCGGTAGATGACCCGGGTCCAGCGGCAGGTCATTTTGAGCAAGTTGGGCGTCTTCCGCGAGTTGGGCATCCTCGCCGCGCTGGTGGTGCTGATCGCGGTGACCGCGCTCAGCAACTCGCGCTTCCTCTCCGCGCAGAGCGTGAAGGACCTGCTGCTCGGTTCGACCGTCCTGGCGCTGCTCGCCGTCGGGCAGACCATCGTCGTCATCACCCGCAACGTCGACCTGTCGGTCGGGTCGGTGCTCGGGCTGTCGGCGTTCGCCACGGCGACGCTGCTCTCCGGCGACAGCGGCCTGCCGGTGCCGGTCGTGGCCGTCGTCGGTGTGCTGATCGGCGCGGTGTGCGGGCTGGTCAACGGCACGCTCATCGCCGCGGCGCGGGTGCCGGCGCTGGTCGTCACGCTCGGCACCATGTACGTGTTCCGCGGGATCGACTACACGTGGGCCACCGGCAAGCAGATCAACGCCGCCGACATGCCGACCGGCTTCCTCAAGCTGGGGACGGCGACGGTGCTCGGGGTGCCGGTGCTGACGATGTTCGCGGTCGTCGTGCTGGTGATCGCGGCGTACTACCTCGCCTCCTACCGCGGCGGGCGCGAACTGTACGCGATCGGCTCCGAACCCGACGCCGCGCGGCTGTCCGGCATCCCGGTGGGGAAGCGGGTCACGGCGGCGTTCGTGGCGAGCGGGGCCCTCGCCGGACTGGCCGGCGTGCTGCACTCCGCGCGCTTCGGCACCGTCGACGCCAACGCCGGCCTCGGCCTGGAGCTGAACGTCGTCGCGGCCGTCGTCGTCGGCGGGGTCGCCATCTTCGGCGGCAGCGGCTCGGTGTACGGCGCCGCGCTCGGGGCCGTCCTGCTCACCACCATCGGCAGCGCGCTGCCGGTGCTCGGCATCAACCCGTTCTGGCAGCGGGCCGCCGTGGGCGCACTCATCATCGCCGCCATCAGCCTCGACCGGGCGCTCGTGGTGCGGCTGTCCAAGGCCCTGCGGGCGAGGAGGAACCGTGGCTGAGCGCATCCGCCGGGCAGCCGGCAGCTGGGACTTTCTCGTTCTCGTGGCGCTGGTGCTCGTCGTCGTCATCGGAGCGGTCTCGATCGAGGGGGTGGCGAGCCCGCGCTTCTGGCGGTTCGTGATCCTGGAGGCGATCCCGATCGCCGTCATCGCCCTGCCGCTGACGCTGCTCATCATCACCGGCGAGATCGACCTGTCGGTGGCGAGCGTGCTCGGGCTCAGTTGCACCGTCATGGGCAAGCTGTGGGCCTCCGGGGTGCACTCACTGCCGGTGCTGGTGCTCGTGTGCCTGGCGCTGGGGGTGCTCTGTGGGGCCGTCAACGGCCTGTTCGTGACCCGGTTCGGGTTGCCGTCGCTGGCCGTCACGATCGGCACGCTGGCGCTCTACCGGGGACTGGCGTACGTGACGCTCGGGGACAAGGCGATCGCCGACTACCCGACGTCGTGGACGGACGGTGCCGTCGCACCGATCCCGGGACTCACCATCCCGTGGATGATCATCGTGGTGGCCGTGCTGGCGATCCTGTTCGCGGTCGTGCTGCACGCCACGCCGGTCGGCCGTGGGCTCTACGCGATCGGCAACAACGACGAGGCCAGCCGGTTCGCCGGGGTCGCCGTCGGGAAGACGAAGTTCTGGCTGTTCGTGGCGACCGGCGCGATGTCGGCCCTCGCGGGCATCTTCTGGACCCTGCGCTTCGCCAGCGCCCGCGCCGACAACGGCAACGGGCTGGAACTGGCCGTCATCGCGGCCGTTCTCCTCGGCGGGGTCTCGATCTTCGGTGGACGCGGCGGGCTGCTCGGAGTCGTCGGCGCCGTCGTCCTCCTCGGAGTGCTGCGCAACGCACTGCAACTGGCCGACGTGCCGGCGAACGCGCTGACGATCGTCACCGGGAGCCTGCTCATCGCCTCCGTCGTCGGACCCAACGCGGTCGCCATCGCCCGTGCGCGGCTGCGTCGACGACGCCCCACCACCTCCATCCCCACCACCCCTTAAGGAACCCGCAATGCGAATGCGTTCCATCGCGATCGGCGCACTGTCCGCCCTGTTACTGGTCTCCACCGCCGCGTGTGCCGAGGACGGCGACGACGGCACCGGCTCCGGCACCGGAGAGGGCGGCATCAAGACCGGCCTGAAGGTGGCGTTCCTGCCGAAGCAGGTCAACAACCCGTACTTCAACACCGCCGACAACAAGGGCGGCAAGGAAGCCGTCACCGAGTTCAAGGGCGTGTACAGCGAGACCGGGCCGTCCGAGGCGAGCCCGTCCGCGCAGGTCTCCTACATCAACACGCTCTCCCAGCAGGGCACCGACGTCATCGTCGTCTCGGCGAACGACAAGGACGCCATCTGCGGCGCGCTGAAGGAGGCCCGGCAGGCCGGCGCCAAGATCGTCACGTTCGACTCGGACACCACGCCGGGCTGCCGCGACATCTTCGTCAACCAGGCCACGGCGGAGGGCATCGCGAAGAACCAGATCAAGCTCATCTCGGAGGCGGTCGGGCCGGAGGGCGGCGAGATCGCGATCCTCTCCGCGACGGCCAACGCCACCAACCAGAACGCCTGGATCACGCTCATGAAGACCGAGCTGGCCAAGCCGGAGAACAGCAAGCTGAAGCTGGTCGACACGGTCTACGGCGACGACGACGACCAGAAGTCGTTCCAGGAGGCGCAGGGGCTGCTCGCCAAGCACCCCAACCTGAAGGGCATCATCTCGCCCACCACGGTCGGCGTGGCGGCGGCCGCCCGGTACCTCTCCGGTTCCTCGTTCAAGGGCAAGGTGCAGCTGACCGGCCTCGGCACGCCGAACCAGATGAAGGCGTACGTCAACGACGGCACGGTGAAGTCGTTCGCGCTGTGGAACCCGGCCGACCTCGGCTACCTGGCCGCGTGGGCGGGTGCCGCACTGGCCTCCGGCAAGATCACCGGCAAGCAGGGCGAGAAGTTCACCGCCGGCAAGCTCGGCGAGTACACGATCGGCGCCGACGGCGTGGTGGTCCTCGGCGACCCGTACGTGTTCACCAAGGACAACGTCGCGAACTTCGACTTCTAGTCGCTTCACATCTGCTCGCTCTAGAAGCAACGGAGGTTGGCGTGCGCCGGATCTGCTTCACGCTCCAGGTCAAGCCGGACCGGCTCGACGAGTACCGGCGCCGCCACACCGCCGTCTGGCCCGACATGCTCGATGCGCTGCGCGCCGCCGGGTGGCACGACTACTCGCTCTTCCTGCGCGCGGACGGGCTGCTGGTCGGCTACCTCCTCGCGGAGGACTTCGCGGCGGCGCGGGCGGCGATGGACACCACCGAGGTCAATTCGCGGTGGCAGGCCGAGATGGCCGACTTCTTCGTCGACGGGCGGCCGGACCACCACATGCACGTGCTGGACGAGGTGTTCCATCTTGGGGAGGGACCAGCGTGAACATCACCGATGCCCTGAAGCGGCAACGGATCGAGACGCCGTCGTGGGCGTACGCCAACTCGGGCACGCGGTTCAAGGTGTTCCCGCAGGAGGGGGTGCCGCGCGACCCGTACGAGAAGATCGACGACGCGGCGCAGGTGCACAAGTACACGGGGATCGCGCCGACGGTCGCCCTGCACATCCCGTGGGACAGGGTCGAGGACTACGCCGATCTGGCGGCGTACGCCGGGGAACGGGGCGTGGCGCTCGGCGCCGTCAACTCCAACGTGTTCCAGGACAACGACTACAAGCTGGGCAGCGTCACCAACCCCGACGCCGGCGTGCGCCGCAAGGCGACCGATCACCTGCTCGAGTGCGTGGACATCATGGACCGCACCGGTTCGCGGGACCTGAAGCTCTGGTTCTCCGACGGCACGAACTACCCGGGCCAGGACGACATCCGCACCCGGCAGGACCGCCTCGCGGCGGCTCTTCGCGAGGTGTACGACCGGCTCGGCGACGACCAGCGCATGCTGCTCGAGTACAAGCTGTTCGAGCCGGCGTTCTACACGACCGACGTGCCCGACTGGGGAACGGCCTACGCGCACTGCCTCGAACTCGGCCCCAAGGCGCAGGTGGTCATCGACACCGGCCATCACGCGCCGGGCACCAACATCGAGTTCATCGTGGCGTTCCTGCTGCGGGCCGGGAAGCTCGGCGCGTTCGACTTCAACAGCCGCTTCTACGCCGACGACGACCTGATGGTGGGCGCGGCCGACCCGTTCCAGCTGTTCCGCATCATGTACGAGATCGTGCGCGGGGACGCGTTGCGGCCGGAGGCCGGGATCGCGTTCATGCTCGACCAGTGCCACAACATCGAGGCGAAGATCCCGGCGATCATCCGCTCGGTGCTGAACGTGCAGGAGGCGACCGCGAAGGCGCTGCTGGTCGACCGCGACGCGTTGCGTGCCGCGCAGGACAGCGGCGACGTGCTGAGCGCGAACGCCGTCCTCATGGACGCGTACAACACCGACGTGCGGCCGATGCTCGCGGACCTGCGCACGGAACTGGGACTCGACCCCGACCCGGTGGCCGCGTACCACCGTTCGGGCTACTTCGACCGGATCCGCACCGAGCGGGTCGGTGGCGAGCAAGCGGGATGGGGAGCATAGGCGCGTGTCCACTGTGGATGATCTGATCGCCCGTTCGAACCGGCTGGGCGCGGACCCGACGACCACGAACTACGCCGGCGGCAACACGTCGGCGAAGGGCGTGCAGACCGACCCGGTGACGAACACCGACGTGGAACTGTTGTGGGTCAAGGGATCCGGCGGCGACCTCGGCACACTGCGGCCGGCCGGACTGGCCGTGCTGCGGCTGGACCGGATGCGCGCACTCGTGGACGTCTACCCGGGGGCGGAACGCGAGGACGAGATGGTCCCGCTGTTCGACTACTGCCTGCACGGGCGGGGCGGTGCCGCGCCGTCGATCGACACGGCCATGCACGGGCTGGTCGACGCGGCCCACGTGGACCACCTGCACCCCGACGCGGGGATCGCGATCGCCGCCGCCGCCGACGGGCCGGCGCTCACCAAGGAGATGTTCGGGGACCGCGTGCTGTGGGTCCCGTGGCGGCGTCCCGGGTTCCAACTGGGGCTCGACATCGCGGCCGTGCACCGGGCGAACCCGCAGGCGATCGGCGTCATCCTGGGCGGCCACGGGATCACCGCGTGGGGCGCCACGAGCGAGGAGTGCGAGGCGAACTCGCGGGAGATCATCGCGACGGCGGCGCGCTACATCGCCGACAAGGGAAGGCCGGAGCCCTTCGGGGCGCTGCGGCATCCGCCGCTACCCGACGAAGCCCGCCGCGAAAGGGCCGCCGCGCTCTTCCCCGTGCTGCGCGGGCTCGCGTCCACGGACCGGCCGCAGGTCGGCCACTACACCGACAGCGACGTGGTGCTGGACTTCGTCGGCCGCGAACGGCTCGCGCCGCTGGCCGCCCTCGGCACCTCGTGCCCGGATCACTTCCTGCGCACCAAGGTCCGCCCGATGGTGCTCGACCTCCCGCCGGACGCGCCGCTTGCGTCCACTGTGGAGCGACTGAGGGAGCTGCACGAGGAGTACCGCGCGGAGTACCAGGCCTACTACGACCGCCATTCCGACGAGGACAGCCCGGCGATCCGTGGGGCCGACCCGGCCATCGTGCTCGTGCCCGGCGTGGGCATGTTCAGCTTCGGCGCCGACAAGCAGACCGCCCGGGTGGCGGGGGAGTTCTACGTCAACGCCATCAACGTCATGCGCGGCGCGGAGGCCGTCTCGACCTACGCGCCGATCGACGAGGCGGAGAAGTTCCGGATCGAGTACTGGGCGCTGGAGGAGGCGAAGCTGCGGCGCATGCCGAAGCCGAAGCCGCTGGCGACCCGGGTCGCGTTCGTCACCGGCGGCGGGTCCGGGATCGGGCGGGCCATCGCGCTGCGGCTCGCCGCCGAGGGGGCCTGCGTCGTGGTGGCCGACCGGGATGCCGACGCGGCGTCCACTGTGGCCGGTGAGATCGGTGGGACCGACGCGGCCGTCGCGGTGACCGTGGACGTCACCGACGCGTCGGCGATCGTGCGGGCCGTCGCCGCGGCGGTGCTGGCGTTCGGCGGCGTCGACCTGGTCGTCAACAACGCCGGGCTGTCGCTGTCGCGCTCGCTGCTGGAGACCACCGAACGGGACTGGGACATCCAGCACGACGTGATGGCGAAGGGGTCGTTCCTCGTCGCGCGGGAGGCGGCCCGGGTGCTGATCCCGCAGGGGATGGGCGGCGACATCGTCTACATCTCCAGCAAGAACAGCATCTTCGCCGGTCCGAACAACGTCGCCTACGGCGCCGCCAAGGCGGATCAGGCCCACCAGGTCCGCCTGCTCGCCGCCGAGCTCGGCGGTCACGGCATCCGGGTGAACGGCATCAACCCCGACGGCGTCGTCCGCGGCTCCGGCATCTTCGCCGGCGGCTGGGGCGCGCAGCGGGCCGCGGTCTACGGCGTTCCCGAGGAGGAACTCGGCGCCTACTACGCCCAGCGCACGCTGCTCAAGCGGGAGGTGCTCCCCGAGCACGTGGCGAACGCCGTCTTCGCGCTCACCGGCGGCGACCTGACCCACACGACCGGGCTGCACGTGCCGGTGGACGCCGGCGTGGCAGCCGCCTTCCTGCGATAGGTTCCTCCGATGAGCCGGCAGAAGATCATCGCGGCGGTCGACCTCGGTGCGTCCTCGGGGCGCGTCATGGTCGGCCGCGTCGGCGCCGACCGGCTCGAACTGAGCGAGGCGCACCGGTTCGCCAACGAGCCGGTGCGCGTCGGCGACACGCTGCACTGGGACGTCCTCGGCCTGTACCGGGGCGTCCTCGCCGGGCTGCGCGCCGCCGGGCCGGTCGACAGCATCGGCATCGACTCGTGGGCCGTCGACCACGGGCTGATCGACGACAGCGGCGCACTCGTGGGCAATCCCGTGCACTACCGCGACGCGCGCACCGCCACGGTGCTGCCGGAGCTGACCCAGCGGCTCGGCGCCGAACGCCTCTTCCGCACCACCGGGCTGCAGCAGCAGCCGTTCAACACGCTGTACCAGTTGGTGGCCGCGTCACGGACCCCGTCGTTCGCCGTCGCGCGGACGATGCTGCTGATGCCGGACCTCTTCGCCTACTGGCTCACCGGCGAGACCGGCGCCGAGTACACGAACGCCACCACGACCCAGCTGTTCGACTGCGGGTACCAGGACTGGGCGTGGGACCTCATCGCCGACGCCGGCCTCCCGGCTTCGCTCTTCCCGCCGATCAGGAAGCCCGGGGACGTCATCGGCCCGGCGCGCGACCTGCCCGGCCGGCCGAACGTCGTCGCCGTCGGCTCGCACGACACCGCGTCGGCGGTCGTCGGCGTTCCCGCGCGGGGCGGCGACTTCGCCTACATCTCGTGCGGCACCTGGTCCCTCGTCGGCCTCGAACTCGACGGGCCGGTGCTGACCGCCGAGGCGCGGCGGGCGAACTTCACCAACGAGGGCGGCGTCGACGGCACGATCCGCTTCCTGCGCAACGTCATGGGGCTGTGGCCGTTGCAGGAGTGCATGCGCGCGTGGGCGACCGACGACATCGTGGGGCTGCTGAGAGCCGCCGCGCAGGAGCCCGCGCTGCGCTCGGTCGTGGACCTCGACGACCCGGTCTTCCTGCCGCCCGGCGACATGCCCGCCCGCATCGCCGAGGCGTGCCGCCGCGCGGGGGAGCCGGTTCCGGACAGTCACGCCGCGTTCACACGATGCGTCCTCGACAGCCTCGCCCTCGCCCACCACCGCGCGATCGACCGGGCCCGGCACCTCACCGGCGCTCCCGTCGAGGTCGTGCACATCGTCGGCGGCGGCGCCCGCAACGAACTGCTCTGCCAGCTCACCGCCGATGCCTGCGGGCTGCCCGTGCTGGCCGGCCCGGTCGAGGCGACCGCCCTCGGCAACGTGCTCGTGCAGGCGCGGGCCGCGGGTGTGATCCAGGGCGACCTGTCGCACTTGAGATCACTTTTGCGGCAGACTCAGGCTGTCACGACCTACCGGCCGGCCGGGGACGGGAAGGCGTGGCGCAACGCCGAGGAGCGATTGTGAGCGAGTGCAGAGCGCGGCGCCTGGACCGGAGCGT
>NZ_BOPF01000074.1 GCF_016863615.1 Virgisporangium aliadipatigenens
TTCCCAGCCGCACCGCTCCGCTTCCACGTCCGCGTGCACTCCCTTGCGGGTATCGGCCACTCAACGTGTGTGAGCTCACGGAGGTCAACTAGCCGGATGATCTCCCTGAGCTCACACGTCCGCACCCAACTCACACCCGTGCGGCGTCACGGCGGTCGTCGTCGCACGGGTGTGAGCTCACGGCGGTTTAGGGATCAGTCGCTGGGAGATCAGGGGCGTTGATGGATACCGCTGATCTCGCGTTCGCCGTCGCCGGCGTCGGCGCGCTGCTGGCCGGGCTTCTTCCGCGGTTGCTCGAGGGGCGTGCGTTGTCGATGCCCGTGGCGTTCCTCGGGTTGGGGGTGCTGGTCTTCGCGCTCCCGCTGGACCTGCCGGCTCCCGACCCGCTCGCCCATCCCGAGGTGGCGGAACATCTCACCGAGGTCGGCGTGATCATCGCGCTGATGGGTGCCGGGCTCAAACTCGACCGCCGGATCGGGTGGCGGCGCTGGTCGTCGACGTGGCGGCTGCTGGCGTTCGCGATGCCGGTGACGATCGCGGCGACCGCGCTCCTCGGCTGGTGGTGGGCCGGGCTGGTGCCCGCGGCCGCCGTGCTCCTGGGCTCGGCGCTGGCCCCGACGGATCCGGTGCTCGCCTCGGACGTGCAGGTGGGCGAGCCGACCGAGGACGAGGACTCGGAGGACGAGGTCCGGTTCGCGCTCACCTCCGAGGCTGGGCTGAACGACGCGTTGGCGTTCCCGTT
The DNA here is from genome assembly GCF_016863615.1 of Virgisporangium aliadipatigenens. Lineage (GTDB taxonomy): Bacteria > Actinomycetota > Actinomycetes > Mycobacteriales > Micromonosporaceae > Virgisporangium > Virgisporangium aliadipatigenens. The sequence goes on from NZ_BOPF01000074.1 coordinate 743, forward strand.
CGTCTACCTGGCCATCACGCTCGCCACCGGGGGCGGCCTGGCGGGATGGTTCGGCTACGAGGTCGTGTACAAGCTCGCCGCCGGGCTGCTCCTGGGGCTGGGCTGCGGCTGGCTGCTCGGCCGGCTGTTCTTCCGCGCCAGCAACGAGAACATCCGACTCGCCAAGCACTCCGAGGGTTTCGTGGCACTGGCCGCCACGTTCTTGGCGTACGGCGTCACCGAACTGGCGCACGGCTACGGCTTCCTCGCCGTGTTCGTGTGTGCGGTGTCGATCCGCGCCTCCGAACGCACCCACAGCTTCCACCAGGTGCTGCACGACTTCGCGGAGCAGATCGAGCGCCTGCTCACCGTTCTCCTGCTGCTGTTGCTCGGCGGGGCCGTCGTACATGGCCTGCTCGCGCCGCTGACCTGGCGCGCGGCGGCGGTCGGGCTCGCTCTTCTCCTGGTGGTCCGCCCGCTCGTGGCGTGGCTGTCGCTGCGCGGCGACACCCTCGGAACCAGGAGCGAGCACGCCGTCATCGCGTTCTTCGGCATCCGCGGGATCGGGTCGTTCTACTACCTGGCGTACGCGACCGCCGAGGCGACGATCCCGGACAAGGAACTCGTCTGGGCCACCACCGCGTTCGTCGTGGTCGTGAGCGTGGTGGTGCACGGGATCGCCGCCACGCCGGTGATGCGCCGGCTGGACAAGCGGCTGGATCAGGCCTCGGTGTAGTCGAACCACACGGTCCGGCTCGCCGGGTCCAGGTACAGCTCGTCCACCTTGACCCACGTGGCGCCGGCGGGCGCGTACTCCCGCAGCGCTTCGGGCACCGAGGGCAGCACGGCCGGCTGCCCCCGCGCGGCCAACTCCGAGGACAGGTCCGGCGGCAGCACCGCGAACCCCTCGTACCGGTATGTCATCGGGTACAGGTCGGGGCAGGTGCGCGGCCGCGTCTCCCGCCACCGGTAGTGGCCGCTGATCGCCTGCGACAGCCCGGGGACCTCCTCGCGGATGCGCCGCACGTCGTCGAGCACACCGGAGACGTCCGGTTCGGCGCCCCGGTCGGTGCACCCGGCGATGACCGGCAGGCTGTCGGCGGCGGCGATGGCGATCCCGCACGTGCCCACCGAACAGATCGTCGCCAGCCCGGCGATGAACAGAACGATCCTGGTCCCGCGTTTCACCCGCCGAGTATGGACAGGTCGCCGTCGGCGTACTGCGCCCGGACCCGCTTCTTGTCGTATTTACCGACGCTGGTCTTCGGCACCTCCTGGATGAACGCCCACCGTTCCGGCAGCTGCCACTTGGCGACCGTCTCGCCGAGGAACGCGCGCAGGTCCTCCACGGTCGCCGTGGCCTCCGGGCGGAGCACGACGGTGGCGAGCGGACGTTCGCCCCACTTCTCGTCGGGCACACCGACGACGCAGGCCTCCTGGACGGCGGGGTGCGCCATGAGGGCGTTCTCCAGGTCGACGGAGCTGATCCACTCGCCGCCGCTCTTGATGACGTCCTTGGCCCGGTCGGTGAGCGTCAGGTAGCCGTTGTGCGTGAGGTGGCCGACGTCGCCGGTGCGCAGCCACCCGTCGGGGGAGAACTTCTCCGGGTCGGGCCCGTCCTCACCGAGGTACCGCCCGGTGATCCACGGGCCGCGGACCTCCAGTTCGCCGACGGACTGTCCGTCGTAGGGCATCACGTCGCCACCCGGCCCTACGATGCGGGCCTGCACGGCGGCCGGCACCCGCCCCTGGGTGTAGCGGTACTTCCACTCCTCTTCCGCGGAGATCCCCGGCGGGGTGCGCCCGATGGTGCCGAGCGGCGACATCTCGGTCATGCCCCACGCGTGCAGGATCCGGATGCCGTAGCGCTCCTGGTAGGCGTGCATCATCGCGGGCGGGCAGGCCGATCCGCCGACGGTCACCTCCTTGATCGAGCTGACGTCTCCGCCGTGTGTGTCGAGGTAGGTGAGCAGGTCGCCCCAGATGGTGGGAACGGCGGAGGAGCGCGTCGGCCGTTCCGCCTCGATCATCCTGGCGATGGGCTCCGCCTGGAGGAACCGGTCGGGCAGCAGCAGTTCGGCGCCGGACATGATCGCCGCGTACGGGATCCCCCACGACATGGCGTGGAACATCGGCACGATCACCAGTTCGCGCACGCCCGAGGAGATGCCGAACCCCTCCGTCATGCACACCTGCATGGAGTGCAGCCAGATGGAGCGGTGCGAGTAGGCGACGCCCTTCGGATTGCCCGTGGTGCCGGAGGTGTAGCAGAGGGCGGCGGCGTCGTTCTCGTCCACCTCCGGCCACTCGAACTCGTCGGAGGCGCCGGCGAGCAGCTCGTCCCACCGGTGCACGGTCACCCGGTCGCCGAGCGGAGCCACGTCCCCGTCGCCGGTGACGATCACGTGCTCGACGGTCTTCATCTCGGGCAGCGTTCGGGCGAGCAGCGGGATGAGGGAGGAGTCGACGATGACGACGTGGTCCTCGGCGTGGTTGGCGATGTACGCCACCTGGTCGGGGAAGAGCCGCAGGTTGAGGGTGTGCAGGACGGCGCCCATCGCCGGGACGGCGTAGTAGGCGGTGAGGTGCTCGGCGTTGTTCCACTGGAACGTCGCAACCCGCTGGTCGCCGGTGACGCCGAGCCCGCGTAACGCGTTGGCCAGCCGCTTGCCGTCGCGCAGCAGCTCCGCGAAGGTGGTGCGGCGGGTGCCCGCGCCGGTCCAGGTGCTGACGACGTTGTGTCCGTGGACGGTGCCACCGTAGTCGAACATCCGCGCCACTGTGAGCGGCGTCACCATCATCGTGCTCCTCATGGCACGAAGTTAGTCGCTCGGTAGCCCGCCGGAAACACTTCGCAGCGGGCCCTTTTGCGGGACCCGCCGCGATGGTGCGGTTGGATCGGTAGGACGTTCCCTCAGATGACCGAAGCCTCGATCCGCGCGGCGTCGGCCTCCGCGGTGGCCTCGCCCTCGTCGGCGGCCCGGTCGGTGTCGCGGGAACCGGCGGCGCGGGCCTCGGTCGGCAGGTGCGAGCGCAGCTCGGTGTTGGGCAGCGCCAGGGCGAACAGCACGGCGAGCACCGCGGCACCGGCCGCAACCAGGAAGACCGGGTGCAGCGCGTCGACGAACGCGGTCTGGATGGCCACCCGGATCGGCTCCGGCAGGGCGAGGATCTTCTCCGGCTCGTTGATCGACATGGCACCGCCGCCACCGCCTCCGGCACCGGGCACCTTGGACATCTCGTCGGTGAGCCGGTTGGTCAGCACGGTGCCCAGAACGGCCACGCCCAGCGCGCCCCCGAGCGACCGCCCGAACGTCGCGGTCGACGTGCCGGCGCCCATGTCCTTCGGTTGGAGCTTGGACTGCACGGCCAGCACGAGCGGCTGCATCGCGTTGCCGAGCCCGGCGCCGATGATCGCCATGTAGATGAACGTCTGCCACAGCGGCGTGTCCACCCGCAGCGTGGTCATGAGCACGAGCCCGGTCGCCATGATCGCCGTGCCCGCCACCGGGAACCACTTGAACTTCCCGATCTTGCTGATGGCCCGCCCGGAGACGACCGAGGCGATGATGATGCCCGCCATCATCGGCAGCATCAGCAGGCCCGACTCGGTGGGCGTGGAGCCCTTGACGATCTGCAGGTACAGCGGCACATAGATGATCGACCCGAACATCGCGAACCCGAGCACGGCGGTGCCGGCGGTGGCCAGCGAGAACGACCGGATCTTGAAGAAGGTGAGCGGGACGACCGGTTCGCTCGCCCGCGTCTCGACGAGGACGAACGCCACGGTCAGCACGGCGGCGGCGACGAACAGCCCGATGATCTCGCCCGAGCCCCACGGGTACTCGGTGCCGCCCCAGGAGAGGGCGAGCAGCAGCGAGCTCACGGCCGTGACCAGGAGTGCCGCGCCGGCCCAGTCGATCTTGTGATCACGCTTGTGCGTCGGAACGGCCGCCAGCACGACCCAGCAGATCGCCAGCGCCGCGATGCCCAGCGGCACGTTGATGTAGAAGATCCAGCGCCAGTCGTGCTCGGCGAAGTAGCCGCCCAGCAGCGGCCCCACCACGGACGACAGCCCGAACACCGCCCCGAACAGGCCCTGGTAGCGGCCCCGCTCACGCGGCGGGACGACGTCCGAGATGATCGTGAACGCCAGCGTCATCAGGCCGCCGGCGCCGATGCCCTGGATGCCGCGCGTGACGATGAGCTGCGTCATGTTCTGCGACATGCCGGCGAGCAGCGACCCGATCAGGAACGTCGAGATCGCGAAGATCTGCAGCGGCCGGCGCCCGTACAGATCGCTCAGCTTGCCGTACAACGGCGTGGAGGCGGTCGACGCGAGCAGGTAGGCCGTCACCACCCAGGAGTAGTGCTCCATCCCGCCGAGCTTGCCGATGATCGTCGGCATCGCGGTGCCCACGATCGTCTGGTCCAGCGCGGCCAGCAGCATGCCGGTCATCAGACCGCTCATGAGCAGCAGCAGTTGCCGCCGGCTCAACGTCGTGCCCATTGCTATTTCCCCTCGTCGTACGCGGCGAAGGCCGCGTTGAAGCGTCCCAGCATCGCGGCGAACGTCGCTCGCTCCTCCGGAGTCCAATCGGCGAGCAGACCCCGCAGCAGCGAAATGAACGCCGTCCGCTTCTGCCGGAACAGCTCCTCCCCCTGGCCCGTCACGGCGATCAGGCTGGCCCGGCGGTCGGCCGGGTCGACGGTGCGCCGCACCAGGCCCATCGACTCCAGGGCGGCCACCTGGCGGCTGGCCACCGACAGGTCGATCCCCATCTCGACGGCGAGCGTCGACGGCCGCGACGGCCCCCCGGTCACGATGCGGGCGAGCAGCAGGAACGCCGCCCGGTCCAGCACGTGGCCCTGGGGATCCGCGCGGCGGTCGTGCAACCGGGTGGCCCGACGCAGGAACATGCCGAGCTCACGGGTGATGGCCGTGTACTCGTCCTCGTCGTCCCTGTCGCCCACGTCGCCCTCCGTGACGGATACTTGCTTGGTACAAGCATTAGGGCTCGGGCCGCGCGAGGCAACGCAATTTAGGTCACCTGGGAAAAAGCTAAGGGCCGGACGCATGTCGCGTCCGGCCCTCAGGGTCGTTTATTTACCGAACGTACGGGTTCGTCGCCGGGTCGGTGTACACGGCGGTGTCGAACTGCCCGTCGCCGTTCGTGTCGCCGATCACGACGTCCTCGTCGCCGTCGAAGTCGGTGTCCTGCGCGGCCACGTCGGCCCGACCGTCGAAGTCGGTGTCCTGGGCGGCCACGTCGACCAGCCCGTCGCCGTTGGTGTCCTGGGCGGCGAAGTCGGCGCGACCGTCGCCGTTGGTGTCCGACACCAGCAGGTCCGGCTCGCCGTCGCGGTCGGTGTCGACCAGCTCGGTCTCCAGCTTGCCGTCGCCGTCCGCGTCGACGAACGCCCGGTCGAACTCTCCGTCGCCGTTCTCGTCGACGGCGACCGCCTCGGCGAACCCGTCGCCGTTCTCGTCGACGAAGACCGCGGTGGAACCGTCGGTGTACTCCGCGACAATCACGTTGGGCTCAACCTCGGGGGTGGTGTCCTCGGCCGGGATGTCGTACTCGCTCATTGTCTATATCTCCAGTTCAAGCTGCGTGTTCCGCGTTGATGAGATCAATCTACGAGCCCTGGAGATCATGCGAATCCCGGGAACGTGCCACCCCCGACGCGCACTCTGCGTCACGAAACGATCCGGGCCGCCCACTTCTGCTCCACCAGCCACCGGTACACCGGCGGCAGGCCACTGACCGACTCCGCGCGGATCCGCCCCTCGAACGTCACCTGGCGCTGCAGCTCGAAGAGGGCGACGACATCGGCCCAGTACTCCGGCAGGTCCGCCAGCGCTTCACCCAGGTCCGCACGGGTGGCCTCGTTGCGGCGCAGCACCGCCTCCAGCGCGAGAACGCGGTGGATGTGCGGCCAGTTGTCGCCCGCCGGCATGACCGGGAAGCGGTCGCGGGGCACCGATGCGGCGGGAGCCGGCTCGCTCAGCACCCGTTCGGCGCGCGGCCAGTCGTCCTCGTAGATGTGCAGCGAACCCACGTGGTGGTGGTAGGCGCCGACCTCGACGCCCAGCTCACGCGCCAGCACCTCCTGGATGAACGTGAACGAGAAGTAGTCGCTGACCAGCCCGCGGTACGCGTCGTTGGCCCGCATGAAGCCGATCGCCTCCAGCCGGCCCTCCCGCACCAGGAACTGCAGCGCGAGCGTGCAGGCGACATCGATGTTCCCCGGGATACCGATCTCGTCGTTGCGGAAGATCTGCAGGATCGCGCGCTTGGAGTCCGGATCCCGGCGCAGCTCCGCCACCACGTTGGCCCACTGCGTCGTGCCGGTCTCGTCGACCGACATGATGCGCGGCCCGTATGCGGTCCCCGGCAGCGTGACCCCGTCGGCGCTGTACTGGCGGATCGAGGGCGCGTAGTGCGCGATGGGCTCCAGCAGGTCGCTGCCGGACAGGTACCAGAGCGCCTCGGCGAAATTGAAGACGATGTTGGCGCGACGGGCCGCCGACATGACCTGCCGCTGAATGGGGTCACGAACGACGAAACTGACCCCGAGCTTTTCCCGGCTGAGATTGCCGCGCGGCTTGTTGACGTAGTCGTAGTCTTTGTACGCGTCCTGGAGAATACTCAGATAGGCCGCATGAAAATCGTCGAATGAATGCACCAATCTCCCCGTTCGATGCTACGACTATTACTGATCCAGGCTTTTTGCAAGGATCTCTACGGCCCCTTCGGCCGAGTTGACGATATCGACGTGAGTCAACAGATCGCGGTCCACGAACCGGTTGTCGACAAGCTCCTGTCCGACGAACTGCCGCCACGCCGTCCAGAAGCCCGTCCCCGGCGGTTCGAGGAGGACCAGGGGGCACCTGCGCAGTCGACCGGTCTCCCGCAGCACCAGGTAGTCGAAGAGTTCGTCCAGGGTGCCGATGCCGCCGGGCAGGAAGACCGCGCCGCCGATGTCGTGCGACATCAGGATCTTGCGGCTCCAGAAGGTGCCCATGACGATCGTGCGCTCCGGCGGCAGCGGACGCTCCGGCGCCTCACCCGGCAGTTCGATGCGCACCGCCAGCGAACTGTCCGGACCGGCGCCGTCCGCGACGGCCTGCATGATGCCCGGCCCGCCACCGGTCATCGCCGTCCAGCCGCGCTCGGCGATCAGCGCACCGAGCCGCCGCGCCTCCCAGTACGCCGGATCGTCCTGCGCCGTACGGGCCGAGCCGAAAACGCTGACAATGGGACTGTGCAAATAGCCGGTACGCCACCGGATCGCCTCGGCCGTCTCATTCAGGCGCGAAAATGTGCGTTCCAGTTCGGCCGCGACACGACCTTCTTCCGCGACACCGGTCATGCGCTCCGACCCCTAGCGATATCGAAAAACTGTGCAACGACCGGCCGCTGACGGAATATCAATCCGAACGTGACCATGTTTCGATCTTAATCGGCGCGTGATCATCTTTCAATCGGGGGTATAGCGGCACCCGCCACGGGTCAGGACCGGACGATTCGGTCGGCCACGATGCGGGACTCGCGGGCGACCTGACGCAGCATGCCGCCGAGCGTCACGTCGTACCCGACGAAGTAGAGACCCGGCCGGGCCGCCTCGCCCCGGTGCACCAGCGGCATGCCGTCCGCGTCGAACAACGACGGGTCGTCGAACAGCTCGTTCAGGCCGGTGACGTATCCGGTGGCCGCGACGACGGCGTCCGGCTCGACGCTCGTGCCGTCGGCCAACCGCACCGACGTCGCCGTGAACCCGCGCACGGCGGCGACCGGACGCACCCGCCGGGTCTGGATGTCCCGGATGATGCCGACGTCCTGCAGCGGCACGGTGCGCTCGGTGCGCAGGCGTTCCTTCAGCCCCTTGGTCGGCCGGGCGAGGCCGTAGCGGCTGAGGTTCGGCGTCTCCAGCCGGCACATCACGGCGGCCATCGGGTCGAGGATCCGCTCCGGCAGGCCGCCCATCAGGATGCCGCTGAGCTGCGCCGGCCAGCCGGCCTTCGCGCGCCGCACGATGTAGGGCGGCGTGCGGATCGCGAGACTGACCGAAGCGGCGCCGCCCTCGGCGAGGTCGGACGCGATCTCCGCACCGCTGTTGCCGATGCCGACCACAAGGACGTTCTTGCCGCGGAACGGCTCCGCGTTGCGGTACTGCGCCGAGTGGATCAGCGTGCCCGTCCACTCCTCCCGGCCCGGCCACTCCGGGATCTCCGGCGTGTGCAGGTAGCCGATCGCGACGACCACGGTCCGCGTGGTGTGCTCGGAGCCGTCCGCCAGCCGCAGGGACCAGCGGGCGTCGGAGCCGGGCTTGATGCGTTCCACCGTCGCGCCGGTGCGCACGTCGAGGCCGAACTTCTCCGCGTACGCCTCCAGGTAGCGCACCAGATCGTCGCGCCTGACCCAACGGCCGTACTCCCGCGGGATCGCCAGGCCGGGCAGCCCGGAGAGCCGGCGCGTGGTGTGCAGGCGCAGGCGGTCGTAGCGGCCACGCCAGCTCGCGGCCACACCCGGCCCGCGTTCGAGCACGACACTGTCCACGCCGCGCGCCTTGAGCCGGGCGGCCACGGCGAGGCCGGCGGCGCCGGCGCCGATCACCGTCACACCCGTAGGGTTTTCCATAGGTGAATTCTGCTCGACAACGCGTCCGTGATGTGCGCCGGAGGCTGGGGAAAATACGAGCCCCGACCAGCGGATGCTGATCGGGGCTCGATGGAGCCGCCTATCGGAATCGAACCGATGACCTACGCATTACGAGTGCGTCGCTCTGGCCGACTGAGCTAAGGCGGCAACGAGTGACAAGTGTACGCGACGCTCCCGGGCCGCGGTCCAGGGGTTTACCCATGGCGCGTCACGCACCGACGTTCATTGATCCCCAGGGGTAAGTTCAGCGGGTGAACGTCGACGATGCCGCCACTCCCGACGCCACCCGGCCCGACACCCCGCCGCCCGTCGAGGCGCCGCCCGCCGTCGCGGCTCCGCCGTTGACCGCCGGTGCGGACCAGGCGATCGGCGGCTCCCCGATCGGGGGCGGACCGGCGCTTCCGCCCGATGAGGAGCCCGCGCCCGGACGGGTACGCCCGGCCAGCCTCGACCCGTACGACCTGGGGTTCACGCCGCGGCCGCCCGTTCCGTGGCTCAATCCGGTGCTGCTCGCCGGGACGGCCGTCCGGGTGCTGCTCGCCGAGCTCTTCGGTGCCTACCTCGACAAGCGCGAGCTGCAGGACGCACTGGTCGCCGACCTCTACGACGAGCGGCTGCCGGTCGAAGGAGCCGACCAACCCGAGGAACTGTGGCTCGACTACGTGGCCGACCTCGGTGACGGGTTCGACGGGACGTACTCGATCGCGTACCTGCTCGCCCAGCGGGAGCTGAACGCCGAGGGCCATGTGCTGCCCCGGGCGTCGGTGGTGGTCATGGGCGGCGACCAGGTGTACCCGACGGCGAGCGGCACCCAGTACGAGAACCGGTTCAAGGGGCCGTACCGCGCGGCCCTGCCCGAGGTGCCGCCGGACGGGCCACGCCCCACGCTGTACGCGCTGCCGGGCAATCACGACTGGTACGACGGGCTCACGGCGTTCCTGCGGCTGTTCGCCCGGGTCGAGGAGGGGCACGTCGGCGGGTGGCGCACCCGGCAGCACCGCTCCTACTTCGCGCTGCGGCTGCCGCACCGCTGGTGGCTGTTCGCGATCGACGTGCAGTTCGGTGCCTACCTGGACGAGCCGCAGCTGCGGTACTTCCGGCAGATGGCCACCCGGCTCGACCCCGGCGACCGGGTGATCCTCTGTCCGCCCTCGCCGAACTGGGTGCACGAACCGGCCGCGTACACCACGATCGACTACTTCATCCGTCGCATCCTCAAGCCCACCGGCGCGGAGATCCGGGTGATCATCGCCGGCGACCTGCACCACTACGCCCGCTACACCCACCCGGAGCGCGAACTCATCACCTGCGGCGGCGGTGGGGCTTACCTCTTCCCGACGCACCGGCTACCCAAGGAGGTCGTCGTCCCGCCGCCGGAGAACGTCGTCCAGCGCGACAGCCCCCGCCGCAAGCACACCCTCGCCGCCACCTATCCGACGCGGCAGCGTTCGCGCCGGTTCGCGGCCGGGGTGTTCAGCCGGCTGCCGTTGCGCAACAGCGGTTTCGTGACGGTGATCGGCATGCTGCACATGTTGCTGATGCTGGCGTTCGCCAACGCGCAGCAGCGGGTGGGCAGCGGGGTCGCGCAGAGCCTCATCACCATTCCGCTGGGGATCCTGGTGGTGTTCGTGATGGGCAGCACGACGGCGTTCGCGGTGCCGAAGGCGGGGCAGCAACGCGGGTGGGAGCACTGGACGCTGGGCATCGGCCACGGGCTGGCCCATCTGGGGCTCGCCGCCGCCGGGGCGTGGGTCTGGTTGCACCTGCCGCTGTTCGGGTTGCCGTTCCCGCTGCCGCTGCTGGCCGCCACGGTCACCTACCTGCCGGTGGTGGCGGTCCTGGCCGGCTGGGTGGTCGGCGGGTACCTGCTGATCGCCAGCACCCTCGACGTCAACGTCAACGAACTCTTCGCCGCGCAGGGCATCTTCGACGCCAAGAGCTTCCTGCGCATGCACATCGACCGCGACGGCACCCTGACCATCTACCCCGTCGCGGTCGAACGGGTCTCCCGCAAGTGGCGCGCCAACCCCGAGGGGGCCCCGCACGAGCCCTGGATCGAGCCGGAGAAGCCCATCGCGTACACCCTCGCCGAGGACCCGATCCAGATCCGATAACCCACGGACCCGGCAGCGGAGCGGTCGATCACGCCGCAGGCGGATCGGCCCGGAGCGGTGCGCGCGGGAGCGGGCGGTCGCGCCCACGACGGACGCGCGTAAACAAAGCTCTATGAATAGGTTTCGTCGTGCGCCTTGCGGGGCCCGCAGACGGACGCCCGGCTGCACGAGCAGCGCGACCCGTCCGCGTCGAGGCGGACCACGACGGAGTCGCGCGGCACGCTGTGCCCCACGACCCGCCCGTCACCGTCCGGTGTGGACACCCGCGTGCCGACGGCCGGCGCGGAGGCCTGGAACTGCTGGTACAGCGGGTGCTCGTACTTGAGGCAGCACATCAGTCGGCCGCAGGCGCCGGAGATGCGCAGCGGGTTGAGCGGCAGGTCCTGGTCCTTGGCCATGCGGATGGTGACCGGCTCGAAGTCGGTCAGGAACGTGGCGCAGCACAGGTCGCGGCCGCAGGAGCCGATGCCGCCCTGCACGCGGGCCGAGTCGCGGGCGGAGAGCTGGCGCAGCTCGACGCGGCAGTGCAGGGTGGCGCCGAGGTCGCGGACGAGGGAGCGGAAGTCGACCCGGTGCGGCGCGGTGAAGTAGATGGTGGTGCGCGGCCCGCCGCCGGACTCGAGCACGTGGTCGATGGCGACGACCTTCATCGGCAGATCGTGCTCGCGGATCAGCTTCTTGGCGGCGACCTTCGCCTCCGCCTTGCGCTTGCGCAGCTGCTCGTCGCGCTGGAGATCCTCGGGGCCGGCGAGCCCGACCAGGCGCGGCGCGCCGGCGGTGTCCTCGGAGACCCACTGGGCGGCCCAGACGCACTCGGCGACCTCGGGCCCGTCCTCGGTGGGCACCAGGACGCGGTCACCCACCTTGGGGCTGAAGTCTCCCGGGTCGAAGTAGTAGAGCCGGCCATACCGGTTGAAACTGACCGCGCACAGCATGCCCATCACGCAACTGTAGCCGTGACTCCGTTTTGAGCGATCCGTCGAGCGGTCACTCACAAGAATGAGCAAAAGGGACGTATCCGCTTTTTCGGTCAGTCGTTACTTCATGCGGCGGAGTGCGCCGTAACCCCGTCGCGGATCTTCTCGTTGCAGCCCTCGAAGGCACGCCCGAGCGGCGTCCGGTCTCTGTGAAGTCGCCCTTCCGGCCTGACCCGGCCGGAGCTTCGCCGTGCCCGGAGCCGCGAAACGTACCCCCGCTTCGAAGAGGAACCAGCAAATGACGCAACCGCTGTCCCGACGGCTCCGCCTGCTCGGCGCGACCGCCACCACCGGCCTGCTGGCCGCCCTGGTGGCGCCCGCGTTATCGATCACTCCGGCGGCCGCCACGCCGAACAGCGACCCCGAATGCGCCAAGTACGGCGCCGCCTCGGCCGGCGACGTTCTGACCCTTCGCCTGCTCGACCTGCGCCCGCTCGGGATCCAGCTGCCGCCGACCGCCGACGTTCAGCTCGCCGCCGCGCGCGCGGGACTCAGCGGCGAACAGGGCTTCAGCGCCGCGCAGGCCCGGTACGGCCAGGCGCGCGTGCTCGGCACCAAGATCACCGGACCGCTCGACCTCACCGCGTACCAGATCGCGCCGCCGTCGCACCCCGGCCCGGACCACAAGACGCTGGCCAAGGTGGACCTCGGCTCCGTCGGCCGCATCGGCGCGGGCGAGCTCACCGCCGGCGCCAAGTACCACGACAACCGGCGCTGCGACGCCAAAGCGGGCGCCGAGTCCAACGGCACCGCCGCGCTCGTCGACGCGCACGTCCTGCCCGGGCCGCGGGCCGTCCTCCAGGCCGGCGACAACATCGGCTCCGGCGCCCGCACCGCGCTGATCAAGCACCGCGGTGGCACCGGGGCGGAGGCCGTCAGCGTCAGCAACCTCGCCAACCTGTCGCTGCTCGGGGCCGTCCAGGTCAAGGTCGTCAGCAAGCCCGTCCTGCGCGTCGTCGCCGGCGGGACCAAGGAGCGGTCCGTCGTGGACTACTCCGCTCCCAAGCTTTCGGTCGAACTTCCGGGTGGGCGCGTCGAGCTCCTCGACAACGCCGCCGAGTCGGTCGACCTCGCCGTGCCGGTGAACGGCGGATTCGTGCCGAACGGCATGCCCGTCGCCGCCCCGAACGCCCTCGCCGAACTGCTCGCACCGATCGTCGGCGCCGGCGACCTCAGCGGCACCCTGAACGGCGTGCTCGGCGCCGGCAAGCCCGCACCCGTCGAGGGCGGCAAGCTGGGGGTCGACCCGAGCGCCGGCTCCGCACAGCCGCCCGCCCTGCCCGGGCTGAACCCGCTCCAGGGCGTTCCGGCCGTCGGTGGCCTGCTGGGCAACACCGCCCCGCTCAGCACCCCGGCCGGCAAGTCCGCCGTCGTGCTGCGCCTCACCGCCGGTGAACTCAGCAAGGAGGTGAACGACGCGGGCGTGCACGCCAAGGCGATCTCCCTGCGGCTCAAGCTCGTGCTCGTCTGCGGCAACGACACCACCACCCTGCTCGACCTTGCGCTCGGCACCATGGAGGTCGCCGCGACGGCCGGCAAGCCGGGCCACGGCGGCTACGACGGCCCGCCCGGCCAGCAGGGCGACGAACCGGCCGGCGAGGAGCCGAACGGCGAGACCCCGCTGATGACGCAGCCGCCCGCGCCGCGCACCACGCCGGTCAACGCCAAGAGCAAGCTGCCGGTCACCGGCATGAACATCACCGGGTTCATCGGCGCGGGTGTGGTGCTGGTGATCGTCGGCCGCCTGCTGATGGTGGCGTCCCGCCGACGCGGCGCCGGCAACGGCCCGACCGAGGCATAACCCGCAGCCTGTCGATCATGCCGGGCCCCGGCTCGACGGCCACGGGCCGGCATGATCGGCAGGACCTGCCGCTACAGAGAAACGCGGGTCTCCGCCCCGGTCCGGCCCACAGGCTCGGCACCGGGGCGGAACTGCAGGTCCCCCAGGACCGGCGCCCACCGGTCGGCGACCGACTCGACCGCGTCCAGCTGCTCCCGCGCGGTCTCCAGCACCAGCGCCCCGATCGTGGCCGCGGCGGCCTCCGCACCCGCCGTGCCGGCGGTCCGCAGCCGCACCGCCTCCATCGACCCGAGGGCCTCCGCGACGGTGTGCGCCATCGCCACCCGGGCGTCGACCGTCCAGCGCGCCACCTCGTCGGCGTACGACGCCGTCGCCGCGAGCCGGCCCGCCATCGTCTCCTCGGACGGCTCCGGCGCGGTCCCGAGGTAGCCGCCGAGCGCGTGCCACCGCGCCCCGAACTCCGCCCCGGCGTCGCCCTCCCAGCGCACCGCGGCGGCCGTGGCGTCCAGCTCGGCCCGCTCGTCGGCATAGCCCTCGGCGCGGCGCCGCAGATCGAGGCCGGCCGTGCGCACCGGCTCCGGCCGCAACGCGCAGAACGCCTCGAACACGTCGCCGGGCAGCGCGCCCATGTGCCGCAGCAGCGGCCAGATCGTGTGGTCGGCGGGCGCACCGCCCTCGCTCAGCGCGTCGTCGACCCGCCCCAACAGATCCCGCGCGGCCTCGGCGACCCGATCCAGAACGTCCATCACAACGCCTCGAGGTCGTGCGCCGACCGCGCCGTGCGATCGGTCTCCTGATAACGCTCCGCCGCCGAACGCACCGCGTCGGCCGTGTCGGTCAACCGCGCCCCGTGCGCCGCCGCCTCCCTGGCCCGCGCCGTCAACGCTGCACCCCAGCGGTGGTGCAGCATCCGGCCCACATCGCCGCAGCGCCCCACCGCGTCCGCCCCGAACGCCCCCGCGCCCGGATCGGCGTCCGACACCGCTCCCGCGCCCGTGGCCAGGCGATCACCGGCGGCCTCCAGCCGGTCGGCCAACTGTCCGATGCGCATTGCGCCCCCTCCGTCCGCACGCACCCGCACGCCGCCGGCCGGACCGGCGCTCAGCCCGGAAGCAGCGGCCGATACTCGCCGAACGTCTCCGCGTGCAACTTCTGCCGGGCCCACGCCGCGGCATCCGTGGCGGCGACGACCGCCTCCCGCACCGACCGCGAGACCTGTGCGCCCGTCCGGCCCTGCAACGAGCCGTTGATCTGAACGTCCTTGATCGTGCCGTCGGCGGTGACCACGACCTCGACCAAGCCGTCGGGCGAGGTCACGGTGACCGTGGCCGCCTTAGCCGCCCGCTCGAACTCGGCGGTGCGCTGCTCGATCAGCCGGTAGCGCTCGACCGCCTCTTCGATCCAGGCTTCGTCGATCTCCCGCCCCATCCGATTCGCCCTCCCGGTCCGAAACCGTACGGCACCGGGCCGTCACGCGTAAGCCCGAACGACCGGCCTGTGGAAAACTGCGCGACCCTGTGGATAACCGGCAGGCCTAACCGCGCCAGAGCGCCAGCATCATCGCCTCGACCGCGATGCGCGGCTTGACGTTCGCGTCGATGGCGGCGCGGCACTCCAACACCGCCTCCAGCCGGCGCAACGTGCTCTCCGGCGACCACCGGCGGGCCGCCGCGGCGCTCTGCCCGGCCACGTCCGCGTGCACCGGCGCGACAGGAGCACCGACCGAGGACACCAGCGCGTCCCGGTAGAAGCCGGCCAGATCGACCAGAGCGCGGTCGAGCGCATCCCGCTGCGATCGCGTGGCGCGGGTCTTCTGGCGCCGTTCGAGATCGGTGATCTGGCCCTTGGTGCCGCGGGCCGCGCCGGCGGCGCCCTTGCCCGTTCCGCCCGCGCCGAGCGCCGTCTCCAGCGCCGCCTTCTCCTTGGCGTCGACCGCCGACGTCGACGCGGCCGCCTCGCTCTCCGCCGCCTCGATCAGCGCGTTCGCGGCGTCGAAACAGGCACCGACGCCGGTCAACCGGCGCGGCACCGCCAGCACCGCCTCGCGCCGGCTCTGCGCCTGCGGGTCCCGCGCCAGATGCCGGGCCCGGCCCACGTGCCCCTGCGCGGCCGACGCCGCCCAGGTCGCCACGTTCGGCGGGATCCCGTCGCGGCGCACCAGCACCTCGGCGACCGCCTCGGCCGGCGGCTGGCGCAGCGTCACCACGCGGCAGCGCGAACGGATCGTCACCGAGATGTCGTCCGGATGCGTCGACGGCGTGCACAGCAGGAACACCGTTCGGGCCGGAGGCTCCTCCACCGCCTTGAGCAGTGCGTTCCCCGCTGCCTCGGTGAGCCGGTCGGCGTCCTCGACCAGCAGCACCTGCCACCGCCCCTGGGTCGGGCTGCTCGCCGCGCGCAGGACCAGCGCGCGCATCTCGCTGACGCTGATCGACAGCCCCTCCGGAACGACGAACCGCACGTCGGCGTGCGTCCCGCCGAGCGTCGTGTGGCACGCCGCGCAGACCCCGCAGCCCCCGTCGGGACACTGCAGCGCGGCCGCGAAGGCACGCGCCGCCACCGAGCGCCCCGAGCCCGGCGGGCCGGTGAACAGCCACGCGTGGGTCATCGCGCCGGGTTCCACCGACTCGCCGTCGACCACCGCCCGTGCGGCCCGCGCCGCCCGGGAGAGCGTTTCTATCGCGGCGTCCTGCCCCACGAGGTCCGCCCAGACGGTCATGACACCGGCCCGCTTCGCGACCCGGCGCCCTGAACCGCAAGCGCACAAT
>NZ_BOPF01000075.1 GCF_016863615.1 Virgisporangium aliadipatigenens
CTGTGCCGCCGCACTGGACGCCGAACGCTACATCGCAACGCTGACTCAGCTGCCGACCGGGTAAGCGCCTCAGAGCTGTACCGACCCGCTCGGTCAGTGCGAGACGACCCGGCGCAACGCATGCGCCGTCCACACGATGCGTGTCAGGCTGGCAGCGCACGCCGCGGCCGTCGGCCACGGCAGGCCGGGTCCGGCATTCAGCACGGCCACGATGGCGACGGCGTCGAGCACGATCAGAGTCGTTCCACCCACGGCGCCCGCCCGGGTTCGGCGGTAGCCGAGTCGCGCGGTGGCCGCAACCGCGAGCAGCCCGACGACGGTCAACACGGCCGCCCCGAACACCACCCGCACCAGGGCAGGGGCCGGCAAAGAGGTGGGGCCGGCGAGCAACGCCGCACCCCAACAGGTGCCCACCACCGGGCCGGAGCACAACAGGATCCGGGCGACGCTCCGGCCCGGAGACTGCCGCACGAACGCGGCCAGGACCACATCCAGGTCGCCGAACCGCTCGATTGCGGTCTCGGCCGCCGCGTCCGCGTCCAGGCCCTCGGAGCGCTGCCGTTGGTAGGTCTCGACCAGCCCATCGGCCAACTCGTCCACCACCTCGCGCGGCAGGCACCGCGCCGCCGCAGCGAGGTAGGCGTCGATCAGGTCGTGGCCGGCCATGACGACGGACCCTCCAACAGGGCGGTGACGGCACCGGCGAACGCGCGCCAACCGTCACGGTCGCTCGACAGCCGGCGCCGTCCCGCCGGGGTGAGCGCATAGCTGCGGCGACGACGGCCGTCCGCGACCGACCACGACCCGGTGATCAGGCCGGCGGCCTCCAGCCGGTGCAGCGCCGGATACACGGTGCCGGTCGGCAGATCGAACCGACCGCCGCTGCCCTCGCGCAGCGCCTCCTTCACCGCGTACCCGTGCCGTGGGCCTTGCTCCAGCGCCGCCAACAACAGCACGTCCAAATGCCCCTTGAGCGCTTGAGCCTCAGCCTTCATCGAACCGCTCCATAGGTAGGTATGCTACCTTCACTCCATAGGTAGGAAACCTACTTATGGCGGCCCGCGAAGGGCCGATCGTGAGCGGTGGTGATCACGTGCCGGACGGATCGACCCTCGACATCGGCGGCATCCAGGTGCCCAACGCCGGACCGATATTCCTCACCGCGCTGGCGGTACACGTCGTCGCCGGCACCGTCGCCGTCGTGGCCGGCGCACTCGCCACCACGGCACGCAAACGAGCCGGCCGTCATCCACGCGCGGGCACGGTCTACCTGTACGCCATCGGCGCCATCTTCGCGACCGCGACCGTCATGGCCGTCCTGCGCTGGCGCCACGACTGGCACCTCTTCCTCATCGCCACCGTCGCCTTCACGCTCGCTCTGGCCGGCCGGTGGGTGCGCCGACACCGCACGCGCCGCTGGCTCGCCCGGCACGGCTGTGCCATGGCCGGCTCCTACATCGCCCTGCTCACCGGCTTCTACGTCGACAACGGACCGCAACTACCCGTCTGGGACCGGCTGCCGCCGCTGCTGTACTGGCTGCTACCCGCCGCTATCGGCATCCCGTTGACGTGGCGCGCGTTGGTGCGCAACGGTGCCTTGTCACCGCAACGAAACCGCCGGCCGGGCTCGAAGACCGCACTCTGGCTATGACGTCCCGGTAGGGCCGACATAAGCCGACATCGCCACGCATCTACGCCACAGCGGACGGGCCCGGCCGTGTACCCGACCAAACCGAGCTCATCGCCGCACTACGGAAGGAGCACCTCATGAACGCGCCAACCCCGCCGGCCGCCGGACTACGCCGGTGCGGATGCCGCGATCGCAATCGACCCGCCAACAAGGTCGCCGAACTCGGCAACACTCCCGGCGTCCACATCTGCGCGGGCTGCGCCCTACGGGCAGCACACCGCGCCGGAATCCTGTCCACCCTCGCCGACATCCGGTACGCCGGGCGACAGTTACTCAGGTCCTGGCGCCACCGAGGTGGAGAGTGGCGGTGAACAACCTCCGCTTCACCGCCACCGTGACCGCCGCACCACGCGGGCACCTCTTCATCCCGGTCCCGTTCGACCCGGACACCGCCTGGGGCGCCAAAGCGCGCCACCACATCAGCGGCACCATCAACGGAAGGCGGATACGCGGCACCGTAGAGCCCGCCGGCAACGGACACGGATTCACTCTCGGCCCCGCCTGGATACGCAGCAGCGCACTCGCCCCCGGCGACACCGTCACCGTCGATATCGAACCCGAGGGTCCACAACGCGCCGACCTCGCCGACGACATCGCCGCCGCGCTCGACGCCAACCCTCAAGCGGGAGCATTCTTCGACAACCTCGCCCAGTTCTACCGCCGCGCCTACCTCCGCTGGATCGACGCCACCAAACGCCGCCCCGAACAACGCCCACTGCGCATCGCCGAAACGATCCGCCTCCTCGAAGCCGGACACAAACAGCGCCCCCAGACGTAGCCCGCAACCAAATCCGACAAGCCAGCTGCCGCCGCCGCGATCAAGTCCCCCGGACGACTGATCGCAAACCGCCCCACACCGCCGCACGGTGAATGCACGCCATCACCGAACGCGCGGAGGTTAGCTGTGATCGCCCTGGGCACGCTCTTCAAAGGTGCCGATGCACCAACCCGTCCACCGGTCGCGAGTTCGGCCGGTCCTGCCCGCAACTGTCCACCCGTGGGCACGGGAGTTGGTACTTCGACTGCGCGACAGCGGATCTGCGCGGCCGCCCTTTACGTAACCGCCGCGGCGGATATCCCACCCGCACCGCGGCTTGCGCGGCGCGGGACGAGACCCTCGGCCGGTCCCGCGAAGACCACACCGCGCACACCTGGACCCTCGCCCAGTGGCTGCCCTACTGCGCCGCGGGGAGGCGGGCCGGGCTGCGCTGGAGCGAAGTCGACCTCGACCACGGCGAACTCGCGATCGTGCGGCAACGCACCTCGGCCGGCCCCGGCATCGTCGAAGGCCCACCGAAATCCGCCGCGTCCCGCGGGACGGTCGCCCTCGACCGGCAGACCGTTGCGGTGCTGCGCGCGCACCAGCGTCGGCAGCAGGCCCGCCCCGAGGCGTGGGTCGCCGCCGGCAAGGTCTGGCACGACACCGGCTACGTCTTCACCGGCCCGGACGGCAGCCCGCTGCACCCGGCCTACCTGACCCACCGCTTCACCGAGCTGGTGATCGCTTCCGGGCTGCCGCCGGTGCGGCTGCACGACCTCCGGCACGGCGCGGCGGCCCTCGCCCTGACCGCCGGCGTCGATTTGAAGGTGATCCAGGACCAGGTCGGCCACGCCACCATCGTCACCACCGCCGACACGTACACCAGCGTGCTGCCGGTGACCCCGCGCCGAGCGGCGGAAGCGACCGCGAAGGTGGTCCTCAAGGCCGCCCGCCAGCACCGAGAGACGGTGCAGCGCAGCGCCGTCGCGGCGGCGAGAAAACGAGATCAGGGATTCCCCGCGACATGACCGCCAGCAGGGGTCCGCGCAGCTCAACGGCCCGTCCTGCCGGAGCAGAGACGGGCCGCAGGCACGGCGTCCGGACGGCGGCGACCGTCCACATAGAACTCAATGAGCAGCTATCTTGCCTGCTCAACGTGCGCGCCCGAAGGGACTCGAACCCCTAACCTTCTGATCCGTAGTCAGATGCTCTATCCATTGAGCTACGGGCGCTCGGTGCTCGACCAGTGTACATACCCCGGTTTCGCGGTCTTGCGCGGAGGCTCCGGGATTCGAACCCGGGATGGGCTTTAAGACCCAAACCGCATTAGCAGTGCGGCGCCATAGACCAGACTAGGCGAAGCCTCCATCGGTAACCCGAAGGCCACCGCCGGTCGAGGATACAGGTCCGTCCCCTGGGCGGGCAAAGTGGTTACCCTCCGGCGCGCCGCGGATCCACTTTTGCGCCGACGGGCGGTCCTTCCCGGGGCCGATTAACCTCGGGTCATGGCAGAAGATTCCAGCTCGGCGCAGCCCCGCAAGCGCCGCCCCAGTCCGGGTGCGCCGCTGTTCCTGCCTCCCGCCGGCACCTCTCAGGAGCGTCAGCGCTCCGCTCCCACTCCCCGCTCGGCGCCCTCCGACCCGCACAGGGGAACCGGCACCGGCGCGACCGGACAGGGATCCCGCCCTCCGGAAACCGGAACGCCGGCGAGCAAGCCGCCCCGGACGAAGGCACCCGGGAAGAAGGCCTCTTCTCGAGGCGGCTCGTCGGATGACACCGGCGCACCGGCTCCGCAGCAGCGCTCCCGCAGCGGCGGCCCCACGCAGTCGGCTCCGCCTGCGCAGCCGGCCCCGCCGACCCGGTCGAGCGGGTCGACGCGCTCGGCTCAGCCACCGAGCCAGGACGACACGGAACCGCCGCGCAAGAGGGCCACCCCGCCGGCGAAGACGGCCAAGGCCACCCGCAAGGCGACCACGGCCGCGAAAGCCACCCCCACCAAGAACGCCACCTCGGCCACCGAAGCCACCGAGCCGGCCAAGGCGGCCCCTCAAAGCAAGGCCGCGCCCGCCACGGCGACGCCGACCGACGCCCCCGCGCCGGCCGAGGCAAGCCCTCGGCGCAAGGCCACACCTGCCACGTCAGCACCCCCGTCAAAGACCACCGCCCCGACCGGGGGCACCGCCGAGCGGACCGAGGCCGCCCCGCCCACGAAGGCAGCGTCTCCCACGGCCAACGCCCCCGCGACGTCCCCGACCCCCACCGCCGAAGCCGCCGGCCCCGCCAAGCTCACCCCGCCGAAGAAGGCCGCCGGAGCCACCAAGGCCACCCGAGCCGCAGCAACCACCAAGCCGGCCAAGGCAACCAGAGCCACCCGACAGGCCACGCCCGAGCCCGCTGCTCCCAGCCTCCCCGCGCCCAGTGCTGCCCCGCCGGCGACCACGGCCACCACGCCCGGCACCCCGGCCACATCGGAGCCCGCAGCAGCCACCAGCCCTGCCGCATCGGCAGAGCCGGCCACACCGACCAGGAAGAGCACCGCCGCCAAGGCCACCACGCCCACCAGCCCGTCGGCATCGGAGCCCGCTGCCACCAGCCCCGCCGCACCAGCAAAGCGGGCCACACCGGCCAAGAAGAGCACCGCCGCCAAGGCCACCAGCCCGGCCACACCCGAGCCCGCAGCCACCACCCCCACCGCACCAGCAAAGCGGGCCACACCGGCCAAGAAGAGCGCCCCCGCCAAGAAGACCGCCACCCCAAGAAAAACCCAACCGCTCAAGGCCACCGAGCCCGCAACACCCGCAGACCCGGCGACCCCCACCGAGCCCGCAACACCCGCAGACCGGGTGACACCAACCGAGCCGACGAATACCGGCCCAGCAATATCCTCCGAGCCGACAACGGCAGCCCGCGCAACGACACCCGCCGTTTCGACGGCGACACCCGACCCCACTGCACCCACCGGGTCAGCGACCCCAGCCGGCCCAACGACGCCCGCCGACCCGGTGACGGCAGCCGAGCCAGCAACGGAGTCCCCCGCCAAGGCTGCGAAGAAGGCAAAGCCCACCACGAAGAAGGCCACCCCCCGAAAGACCCCGCCACCGACCACCCAACCCTTCGACTTCACCGAGCCCACGGCCGCCGAGGCCGCCCCATCCCCCACGCCGGCCGACCCCCAGGGGCACCCTCAACCGGATCCGCTGCTCCCGGCCGCGGAGTCCGCGGCGAACGAGACCATCACGGTCGAGCGGAGCCAGATCCTCCCCGCCGTCCCGGTGGTCACCGGCGAGATCGTCCACACCGAGGGTTCCCCCGCCGCACCGTCCCTGCGCGACTTCGCGCTTCGTCCCGGCCATGCGGTCGAACTGCTGGCCCTGACCGCGGTCGCCCGATACGGCGAGGCCGCCCGGTCGAACGTGACCTGGCTACGCGACACCTACCCGAACGCCGCGGCCGAGGGCATCGCCCGGGTGGCCGCGCACCGCTACGTCCGCCAGGCGCGTAACCGCGGGGCGGTGAGCGGCCTGGCGGGGCCGGTGGCCGTTCTGCTGGACTCGGGTGCGCTGAACGCCCTGCACGCCGAACTCATCCTGCACATAGCGGCGGCGTTCGGGCTGGACCCGACGGCCCCCGAACGTGCGGCCGAAATCCTGTACCTGCAACGGGTGCACGACGACCTGACGGATGCGAAGGCGGCGGTGCACGCGGCGACCCGCACAGCCACCGGCCCCGGAACGGAGTTGGCCGCCTGGCTGACCGGCCCGGATCCGGTGCGCCTGTCGAAGCCGCTGGCGCGGGTGCTCGGGTTCGGCCTGTTGCGGGTGGGCGCACGCCGCCTGTTGGGCCTGGTCCCGGGCGCCGGCGCGTTCATCGGGGCGATCGCCAACGCCCGCGCCACCGACGAACTGGCCGGCCGCGCGCTGCGCTTCTACCGCACCAGAGACGCCGCACCAGGGACGCCGCACCAGGCGAGCAGGACCGGCGAGTAGGACCGGCCGGTAGGACAACAGAGGAGCGGCCCCTCACAGGTGAGGGGCCGCTCCGAAAACCGAAACTGCGAACGACCTACGCGCGCACATCCACGAGCGTCTGCCCACGCGACGCCGTGGCGTCCGCGAAGTCCACGACGCCGAGGTAGCGCACGCCGGGCGTGAGCCCGCTCCAGGAGGCCGTCACCGTGGCCTGCTGGCCGGTGGTGACGTTCTGGGTGGCCGGCGAGACGCTCAGGCTGCCCGGTGTGCTGTCGAGCACGTGGGTGTACAGCTTGACGTCCTGGGTGCCGACCCCGGGTGCCTTGGCGTACTGCACGACGAAGACGTCGTACGTGCCGCCGCCGCCCAGTGTCACCGTTTCCTCGGGCCCGCCGGATCCGCCGACGCCGACCAGTTCGCCGTTGAGGTAGACGTACAGGTCGATGTCCGCCCCGGCCGGATAGTCACCGTTGACGGTGGAGAACCGTACGGCCCGGTTGGTGTTCGGCACGTTGATCGTCTTGCGTGCCACTCCCGGGCCGGTGGCCGGGGCGTTCACGTTGAAGCCCTGCTCCGTCCCGGAGAGCTTGTACGTGTCGATGCTCGGCGCGACGAGGCCCGCGGCGCTCGCCTTGAGCTGGCCGCTGTAGTAGGTGCCGACCTTGATCTGCGCCGAGCCGCTGGTCCCGGTCCCCGTCACGGTGGCCGGTGCGTCCAGGGACTGCGGCCGAACGACGATCGGGCTCTTCACGGTGTGCCCGCGCAGGTCCGACCAGCTGAGCGAGCCCTGGGTGAACTGGTCCAGCGGCGCACTCGTGCGGGTGATCTCGATCGTGTACGTCGCGGAACGCCGCGGCAGCACCGTCAGCGTCGACGGGGTGACCGTCACGGTGACGCCGGGCGGAGCCTGAACGCGGGCGAAGTACACGCTCGCCTGGTTGGTCGTGTTGGTGACCGTGCGGGTGATCTTCTGCTTGATGCGGAGGTCACCGACGGAGATCGACGGGTAGTTGAGGTCGGACGGGTCGATCGAGCCCGTGGTGGCGCACGCCGACTCGCTGTCCTCACCCAGCGGCAGGTCGATCCCGGTGCCGCACAGGTACTGGATCCACTCCAGCGGTCCCGACTGGTACACGAGGCCGGGGTTGAACGCCGCACCCGGGCGCACGTGCCCGGCGCCGTACTCCAACGGGGTCGCCGCCACACCGAGGTCGGGCCGCTGGATCGGCTGGCCCTGGTTGTCGGTCTGCGTGGCGGTGGTCATCAGCGCGGACTGGACCATCGACGGCGTCCAGGTCGGGTTGGCCTGCTTGATCAGGGCGGCGATGCCGGCGATGTGCGGGCTGGCCATCGAGGTGCCGCTGAGCAGGTTGTAGTTGGACCGGGCCGGGTTGGCCTCGGGCGAGTACGCGGCCACGATGTCCACGCCGGGGGCGAGGATGTCGGGCTTGAGCAGGTCGCCCTTGTTGTAGTCGACCGGGCCGACCGACGAGAACGCGGTGACGCCCGGCGCGGCCTGCGCCTTCTTCTCCGTCGGGCCGATGGCCGCCGTGGCACCGGCGCCGGCCGAGGCGATGTACGCCTTGACGGCCTGCCCCTCGGTGGTGCCGAGGTGGGTGGACGGCACGGAGTGGATCTCGGCGACCAGGTTGTTGGGCGACGGGTTGTACTGCACCATGCCGACACCGCCGGCGCGCTTGACCTCGGCGCTCTTGTCCACGCGGGCGTTCACGCCACGGGCACAGAGCACGATCTTGCCGGTCACCTTGGCGGGATCGAGCGTGTTGGCGACGCAGGCACCCGCGTTGGCGGGGGTCGAGCCGGCCACGCCGGAGTTCGCGGCGTCGACGAGGCCCGCGGAGGGGACCGTCGCACCGACGCCCGCGCCCTCGTAGGTGGCGCCGTTGCCGAGCGTGACGCTCTTCGAGTACCGCACCGGGTGGGTGCCGGCGCCGACCGTGGTCATCCACGGGTCGGCGTTGTCGACGGTGTTGGCGCCGGGGCCGGCGTTGCCCGCCGAGGCGGCGATGAAGACGCCCGCCAGGGCCGCGTGGTAGAACGCGATGTCGATGGGGCTCGGCGTGTCGTCGTCGTCACCGATCGAGTAATTGATGACGTCGACGCCGTCGGAGACGGCCGCGTCGATCGCCCCGATCAGGTCGGTGCCGGTGCCGCCGGCGCTGCCGGTGGCCGGGTTGTGCCACAGCGCCTTGTAGATCGCGAGCCGGGCGGCGGGGGCCATGCCGACCGCGGTGCCGAGCGAGGTGCCGGCGACGTTCGCGTCGGCCGGGACGCCGGCGGCGGTGCTGGCGGTGTGGGTGCCGTGGCCGTTGCGGTCGCGCGGCGACCGGTGCTCGCCGACCGAGAAGTTCTGCGAGACCCGGAAGTACCGGGCGCCGATCACCTTGTTGTTGCAGGTGATCGGGTCGGTCTCACCGGTGTCGCAGATGCCGTACCACTTGTTGGCGATGGTGTCGGCGTCCGGCCGGGGCTCGGGCAGTGCCGCGAAGCTCGGGCTCTCCGGCCAGAAGCCGGAGTCGATGACACCGATGATCATGCCTTCGCCGGCGTTGCTCTGGCCGTTGAACTGCTGCTGCCACACGCCGTTCTGGCCGGACATGCCGAGGAAGTCGGGCGTCGTGACGGTCTGCGCCGAGTATGTCTTGTCCTTGTAGACGTTGACGACACCCGGCGTCTTCTTCAGCTTCTCGGCCTGTCCGACGGTCAGCTCCGCGGCGAACCCGTTGAACGACACCTCGTACTGCCGCACCGGCTTGGTCGACGACGCCAGTCCCGCGTCCTTCAGCGCCTGCTGGCGGCTGGTGCGCAGGTGCTCGCGATAGGCGTTGTAGTTCCACGCCTTGGTGTCGAGCTTGCCGCCGGCGGTCGGCTTCGTCGCGGGAATGTTCCCGACGCCGCCGTTGTACGTGGCGAGCGGGTTGCCCGCCAGCTGGACGATGTAGAGCGCGGATGACCCGTCGCTGCTCGGCGCGGCCGAGCCGCTGCCCGGAGTCACCAGCGTCACCGCGGCGACGGACGCCAGAACGAGCGCCGCAGCGGCGGGGCCCCTGCGCCCACGCCGGTCAATTAATTGCACTGCTGCAACCTCCATGTCCGCGCGAGGCCCGTGAGGGGTATCGCGGGCCGCATCCCGGCGCCAGTGCACCCGGTCAGGTTCGCTGACCAGGGCAGGCCGGTATCGAGCGCAGGATATGCAGGGTCGATGCGAATATGGAAGATCAACGAATAACGGAAAGGGTAAGCCTTCAGCGCAGGAAGCTCAGGTGTTCGCGCAGCAGGGCGTATCCGACAAAAGACACCACGTCGAGGATGGTGTGGGCGATGACCAGCGGCAGTACCCGCCGCGTTCGCACGTACCACAGCGAAAAGACGACGCCCATGACGACGTTGCCGACGAATGCGCCCACGCCCTGATACAGGTGATACGAGCCGCGCAGCACCGCACTCGTCGTCACCGTCGTCGCGACGCACGCGCCCAATTGCTGCAATCGAGTTTGTAGATACGCGACCACGACGATCTCTTCCAGAACGGCGTTCTGGGCCGCGGCGAGGATCAGTACGGGCACCGTCCACCACAGGTCCGGCAGGGCGGCGGGGACGACGTTGGCGTTGAGGCCGAGCTCCCGCGCCACCACGTACAGGCCGAGGCCGGGCAGGCCGATCAGCGCGGCCAGGCCGGCGCCCGAGGCGAGATCGAAGACGGGCCGCGGGCGGTGCAGACCGAGGGTCGCCCGCGCATCGCCGGGGTCCCGACTCAGCAGGTGAACGGCGAAGAGCGCCGGCATCACCCCGAAGACGACCCCCAGCAGTTGGTAGGTGAGGTCGAGATACGGCCGTTCGCTCACGGAGCCGTTCAATGTGGCGCTCTGCGCGGCGAGACCGCCCGGGGCGGTGAGCTTGGCGATCAGGGAGACCAGCGCGTACACGGCGGAGGCACCGAGCGACAGCGCGAGGACGAACAGCACCTCGGTACGGCGGGTCCGCCACTGGGAGTCCCGCGGCTCACGGAGCAACACGGCCAAACCCTAGCTTCCACCCGGAAGAGGTATCGGGCGTAACGGACCGAACCGGAATCCGGTTGATCACCATTGAACGTCGCACCGCTCTGACACACTCCGATCGCACACGTAGTGCGACTAAGTCGACACGCCCATCGCCACTCTCTATCCGTGAGCGATCTCGCGCGGCTTCTGAAGGAGAGCTGGACCCTCGTCGAGGAGCAGCAGGACCGGCTCGCGAGCTACTTCTACGCGAAGCTGTTCCTCTCCAACCCGCAGCTACGGGACCTGTTCCCGGTGCAGATGGACGTTCAGCGCGCCCGCCTGCTCAACGCCGTCGTCACCGCCGTCCAGTCCGTCGACGATCCGGAACGCCTCAACGAGTACCTGCGCGCGCTCGGCCGCGACCATCGCAAGTTCCATGTCAGCTCGGAGCACTACGACGTGGTCGGCGGCGCGCTCATGGACTCGCTGCGCACGTTCGCCGGTGAGTACTGGACGCCGGAGTTCGACCAGGCCTGGCGGGACGCGTACGGCGTCATCGCGGAAAAGATGATCACCGGCGCGGAGACCGACCGGGACCAGCCGCCGTACTGGCACGCCGAGGTGCTGCAGCACGAACGCCGCGGCCGCGACATCGCCGTCTTCACCGTGCGCCCCCTGCAGGAACTGCTCTTCCGCGCCGGCCAGTACCTGAGCCTCGAGTGCCGCTACCAGCCCCGGCTGTGGCGCACGTACTCGATGGCGAACGCCCCGCGCAAGGACGGCACGATCGACTTCCACGTGCGCGCCCTCGGTGCCGGCTGGGTCTCCAGCGCGCTGGTGCGCCGGTTGAAGGCGGGCGACATGCTGCGCCTCGCCGCGCCCATGGGCTCGATGACACTGGACCGGCGTTCCACGCGGGACATCGTGTGTGTCGCGGGCGGCACCGGCCTCGCGCCGATCAAGGCCCTGCTGGAGGAGCTGACCCGCTACAACCGCACCCGCTGGGTGCACGTCTTCTTCGGTTCCCGCGACCGGGACGACCTGTACGACCTGGAGTGCCTGAACCGGCTCGCCGCCCGGTATCCGTGGCTGTCGGTGGTGCCGGTGTGCAGCGAGGACCCGGACTACCCCGGCGAGCAGGGCAACCTGAACGAGGTCGTGGCCCGGTACGGCCCGTGGCAGAACCACGACTTCTTCGTCTGCGGCGGCCCGTCGATGGTCCGCACGACGCTGCGCACCCTGGCGGAGCTGCAGGTCCCCCCGGCGCGGGTGCGCTACGACGCGTTTGCCGAGAGCTAATACGCCCAGGGCCGCCCGGTCTGGTCGTACTCCTCGACCGGCACCAGCGGCGCCTCCCCCGACATCCGATCCACGTACAGCAGCCCGTCGAGGTGGTCGATCTCGTGCGCCACCAGCCGGGCGACGGCCTGCTCGTAGGTGCTCTCGACGCGTTCCCCGGTGAACGTCACGCTTTCCACGGTCAGCTGCAGCGGCCGGGCCACCTGCCCGCGTACGTCGAAGAAGGAGAGGCATCCCTCGTAGCGTTCGTCGACCTCGGCGGAGGAACGCAGGACCCGCGGGTTGACCAGCACGATTGGCTCGGCGGAGCCCTGTGGGCGCACCACGGCCGCCGCGAGCGAGAGGCCGAGCTGCGGAGCGGCGAGCCCGATCCCCTTGGTGAACGGGTGCAGCTGTGACAACCGGTCCAGTGCGTCGGTCAGCCGCTGGACGGTGGCGCGGGCCAGTTCCTCCTCGCGCGGCAGGTCGAACCAGCGGGCCGGCAGGTGCAGGACCTCGGCGCCGCGCTGCACGACCCCGGCCGCCGCCATCGGTGCGTGTTCGGTGGCACCCGGCTCCACGGCCGGGCCGGGATGTTCACCCGGTGCGCTCGACCCGCTCTCGAACAGGGACGGCCGGGCGTCGTGCGTTCCCTCGCGCTGGGTCGGAATGCCCGCGCTGCGGAAGCGCCACTCCAACCGGTACCGGGCGTGCAGCGGCGGATTGTCGGTCTCCCAGCCGAACACCGCGCGGTCGCCCTCGATCTCCTGCTCGATCGGGGTCCGCAGCGGCACGGCGGGCGCGCTGAACGACGTCTCGACGCCCCACACCACGGGTCGCATGGACATCGGCAGGTCGAGTTCGACGCGCAGCCGTCGCGTGGGCAGCCGCACGGCGCGCTGGAACCAGTGGCCCCACTTGTCCGCCCCGACGTTGTACGTGTACTGGATCGAGGTGCGCCGGCCGGGGTAGAGCGGGAACTTCCCGTGGTCGTTCTCGAACAGCAGCCACGCGGCTTTGAACGCGTCGCGGTCGGTCTTGATCCGCCAGTGCATCGGCTCGTCCTCGCACGAGGCGACGAGACCCAGTTCGCCCCAGTCGAGGGGGTGCGTGCGGTGGTGGGCGTTGGAGCGTTCGCTCTCGTTGGGGTAGCGGTCGACGGCGATGCGGATGAGGTAGCCGGTGACCGGCTCGGGGCCGGCGTTGTGCAGGCTGCGGTGCACCGTGCAGCGGTAGACACCGTCCACGAGGGACAGTCGGGCGGATTCGCGTTCGACGACGAGGCCGGCGCCGGGCGGCAGCCAGGTCTCGGGCAGCGGTGCCTCGCGCGCCGGGCCGGGCACGACCCGTCCCCTGGTGTTGGCGCGCAGGTCGTCGTATTCGCGGAACCGGCGCCAGATCGCGCCCCCGGACTGAAGAACGGCCTCGGCCCGCTTCGCGAAGTCCTCGGTGGGCCGGTGCCGATGCGCTTCGACGTGGCTCAGATAGGAGGGGTCGAACCCCATGGCGGCGGCGAGCTGCTTCTTCGACAGCCCCCGCTCGGCTCTCCACCGGGCGAACTCCGCGACGAACTCCGCGGATGCCCGTTGAACGGGCGACTCGCCGGTGCTCATGCCGCCGGCTCGCTTCGCTCCCCAGCGCCCCGAGACACGAGTGCGCAGTGCCAAACGATTCGCTCCCGCAGGCGTCCGCTCATGCCGCCGGCTCGCTTCGCTCCCCGGCGCCCTGAGACACGAGTGCGCAACGCCAAACGATTCGCTCGCGCAAGCACTCGCTCATGCCGTGCGCCCCGCTCCCCAGGAAGCCCGCCGGTCAGTTGTCTAACAGACAGTGTCGCGGCGACGACACTCCGAACGCAGGTAGTCGACAGATTCCTGACAAAGGGTTGACACGGGCAGGCTGGGAGCGCTCTCACCACAAATCAGACCACGACAGCACCCTCCGCCACGTTGAGTGAACACCGAGTCAGATATGGGCGTCCCGTTGGTTAGGCTCTCCTAAGTCCGCTACAGTGCGCGTGAATGCACGAAGTGGGGGTATGACACCGTGGTGATGACCGTGCCGCGCGATGCCACAAGCGCACCGCTAGCACCCGTCATCGCTACGCTGTGTGCAATAGAAGAGCGTCACGGCGGAGCCCCCGTACACGGCCTGGCCCGCGGCCTCACCGCCGTCGACCCCCGGGACTGGAGCCCCGCCGCCGACCTCGTCTCCGGCCGCCGGATCCCCGAGTTCCTCGACGCCGCCAAGCAGCGGTGGAACGCCCAGCCGCACGCCGCCGCCGCACTCGCCTGGAAGTGCTACACGTACTGGAGCGCGCTGCCGGCACTGGTCGGCTTCGCCGGTTCGCGGCGGGTGCCGCTGCCCGATCCGGGCGCCGTGCTGGTGCGCTTCGCGACGACGCAGCCGTTCCTCACGATGGCGTTGCGCCGGCCGACCGTGGCGGTGCTGGCGACCGATCCGATCGCGCGTTCGGGTGACCCGGACATCCTCGTCTGCCGCGACGACGCCGAACTGCTGGGCCACCTGCGCCGCGTGCTGATCGACGAGCACCTGACCCCCCTGATGGAACGGCTCCGCGGCGACGTGCACATCGGCAAGCGGCCGCTGTGGGGTTCGCTCGCGTCGAGTGCCGCGCACGCGCTGTCCCGCACCGCCGACGCGATCTGGCCGGTGTGGCCGCCGGTCACCGGTGCCGCGGGGCAGGGTTGCGCGCGACGCGCCGAGCCGGCCCCGCTGATCGAGCTGATCGAGGAGGTGCTGGGCGCGCTCGGCGTCGGCGACCTGGTCACGCTCGACACCGACCCGCAGACCGGCGCGCTGTCGATCCAGCGGCGCACCTGCTGCCTGGCGTTCACCCTGCCGACGCCGAAGGTCTGCTCCGGCTGCTGCATCCGCTAATGCCCGGCTCTCAGCCCTTGGGAACCTGCCAGACCCACATGCCGCCCACCAGGGAACCCTGCGGCAGCAGCTGATCCATCAGGTTGCGCACCACGTCCGCCCGCGGGTGGTGGGCCGGCAGCACCACCAGGTCCGCCCGCATGTCCGCGAAGTCCGCCCGGGCCCGCGCGATCTCGTCCACCGTCACGAGGCGGGGCCGCCCCTGATCGGCCACCTCGGAGATCATCCGCATCGTCCACGGATAGGCCGGACCGTAGGCCGCCCGGCGGGTCGGGTCCCCGGGCTGCGGCGCCAGGAAGTAGCCGCCGAAGATCGCGAACTCCTGGTCCGCGGCCGTCTGCCACTGCATCGCGTGCAGGTTGGACTGCCACATCGCCGGCACGCCGACCAGCACACCGCCCTTCGGCACCCAGTCCCGGAAGGCGCCGTCCGTGAAGAATACGGGCACCTTCGGACGTTCCGTCACAGGAATCGGAGTGGGCACGAGCGGTGCCAGGACCGCGACCAGGACGATCCACGGCACCGCCGTCGCCGGGCCGGCCCGCAGAGCCGAGACCGGATCACCCATCCGCTGCACGGCGCGCGCCAGGAGGATCCCGACCAACGGAGTGACCACCAGCGCCAGCCGCGTCGGCACCACCGAGTCGAACAGCGGCAGGTGCGCCAGGAACTGCCACGGCCCGCCCCACTCCGTCGGCTCGCCGTTGAGGTTGATCACGCTGCCGAGCGACAGCGCGGCGAACGTCACCGCCGTGAACGCCACCGCCCGCACCACCGGGTCGGCGCGCAGCCACACCACCAGCACCACCAGGGCGATCAGCAGCGGCCAGCCGAAGAACGTGTTCTCCTCGGTCGGCCCCTGCGACAGCGGCTGCGAGGTCTCGGCGGTCCCCGCGATCGACCGGCGGGCGAACGACCAGTAGCTCGCCAGGTCGGCGCCGTAGGCGAGGACGAAATCGGGCAGCCCGCGGTACGCGCCCCGCCCGAAGAACTGCCGGCCGAGCGGATACGCCAGCGCCGCGCCGGCCACCAGCGCCGTCGTGCCCAGGGTCTTCATTGCCGAGGGAACGACCGGAGCCAGCTCGCGCGGCCGCGCCGCCGCATACGCGATCAGGAAGAGCCCCAGGGCCAGTGCGGTGAGGAAGAGCAGCTCCTCGTTGATGAAACATTGCACGACGACGAGGCCGGCAAGCACGAGCCCGCGCCGGATCGGGCGTCGCGTGTCGCGCATCCCCACCACGGTCAGCACGATCAGCGGCAGAACGTACTGCGCGGCGATGTTCGGGTGGCCGTTGGTGTGCGTGACGATCGCCGGCGCGAAGCCGCTGAACCCCCCGCCCACGGCGGCGGCGATCCTGCTGCCGGTCAGCTTCTGAAGCGCGTAGTACCAGGCGGCCGCCGTCCCGAACAGGCCCATGGTGAGCAGCAGCGCCAACGTCGTGTGCGCCCCGAACAGCCACGTCACCGGCGCGAGCGGAAGCGACCAGGCCAGGACCGAGGTGTTCGCCATGAGGTTCAGCCCGTACGGCGCGTTGATCAGCTCGGAGAACATCGGATCGTCGAGGTGCCGCACCGCGTTGGCCCCGTGGGTCAGCACCCACTCGAAGAAGACCTGATCCTGGTAGTTGTCCTCGAGCACCTGCCCGGCCGGATCCCGCCACACCTTCCAGGTGAGAAACACCGCACCGAGGAAGTAGAGAAGGTACGGGACCCACCGGGTCGGGTTCCGCGGCCGCGGCGGATCGACCTCGGGAGTCTCATCCTCACTGGCCGTCGGCAGAGTGTGCACGGCGCGAGTCTATTGTTCCGGGACGTGCCGGATAAGTCTGCCATTGCCGCCATCGCCGAACGTCTACGCGCCCGCGGCTACTCCCTGGACGTGCAGATGCTCTGCCTCGCCGAAGAGGCCGGCGAGGTGATCCAGGCCTACCGGCGCGCGGCCGGCAAGGCACGCACCCCCGGCGAGTGGTCCAAGGTCGCCGAGGAACTGGCCGACATGGTGATCGTCTCCCACGTGACCGCGCTCCTGGCCGGCATCGACCTGGACGCCGCCATCGCCGCCAAGCTCGACGCGATCAAGGCCCGCGGCGGCATCTAAGGCGTGTCCTGCCGATCATGGTGTAGCCGAGGCGAGGCCCAGGCGTCGCGTCGCAAGT
>NZ_BOPF01000076.1 GCF_016863615.1 Virgisporangium aliadipatigenens
AACGACGAACGTCAACCGCGCCCGCTGCACGTACACCCGCCACACCGGCGGATCCACCAGCGCCATAGCGCTGGCAGGACGTGCGCTAAACAGCTTCAGACCTGCCATGAGCAGCACCTCCTCAGATCAGGCACTCATGAGCCTTGATTCGAGAGTAGGGAGGTGTACTCGTGTACACAAGTGACTTTACAAGACCATCTTTTCGAGCGTCCGTGGATCTACCGGGCGGGCAGGCTGTAGAACAACACGAATGCTGCCGCATCCATCACGGTGTCGCACACCTCTACCGGACGTCCCGAAGCAACTGCGGTTCGCACCAGATGCAGCACTGGCGTTGCTACCGGAAGGGTGAGGATGCGGGCCTCCTCCTCGGACGGCATCCGAGCAGTGATCTCTTCGTCGTAGCGCTCGAAGACGAATCCTTGGTCTTCCATCCGCGCGTAGATCCCGCCGGGTCCCGAGTTCGGCTCGGCGATCGGTGTGCCATCGGCAATATCGAGCGGGATGTACGAGGTCGCGTATTCGATCGGCTGCCCTTCGGCCAGATACCGTCGACGACGGATGATGACCTCTGCGTCAGCGTCAAGTCCCAGTTTTTCGGCGGCACCGGCAGGTACAGCACCTCGCCCGATGTAAAGCACGTCCACCGCAAAGGCGCGCTTGTTGGCCTCCATGTCGACGGTGAAGGCCGCCTTGCCTTCCTTGCGTCGGGCGAAGCGGTCGGACGATAGCCGGCGGACCGGCGGCTGTCGCCGCACGAACCAGCCGCGTCCGTGTTCCGCTGTTACTAGGCCCTCGGTCACCAAGACTGACAACGCTCGCCGAGCGGTTACGCGGCTCACTTCGTAGTCCGCGACTATCGAACTTTCGGACGGCAGTTGGCCCCCGGGCGGCAACTCCCGCGATTCAATCTTGCCTCTGAGGATGTCAGCGATCTGCCGATACACGCTGCGGTCGCTAGCGGGATCAATCCTTGACGAAGGCACGCGCGCAGCTCCAACAGGTATACATGTGTCGACAACATGTTAACCTAACGCGCATGACGCACGCTATGAGCCATCGCCACTCGGTCAGCGTCGCTGCCGCCATTGTGGACGAGTTCGGCCGGGTGCTCGTCACGCAGCGCCGCGACAACGGCCATTGGGAACCGCCAGGCGGCGTACTTGAGTTCGATGAGTCGATTCTCGACGGGCTCAAGCGCGAGGTGCTGGAGGAGACAGGACTTGCCGTCGAGCCCACCCGGCTTACTGGCGTCTACAAGAACATGGCGAGGGGAATCGTCGCACTGATGTTCACGGCTCGCATTACGGGCGGAACACCCACCGTCAGCGACGAGACCAGTCAGGTTGAGTGGTGGACAGCGGAGATGGTCAGCAGCCGCATGGACGCTGCCTACGCCGTACGAATTCTTGACGCGCTACGCCAGGACGGCCCGGCCGTGCGTGCTCATGACGGCGTCTCGGTGCTCGCGGACCTGACGTCATTGCCGTAGCCGGCGCAGGTCACCTCCGCATTGAGCACTCTGGCGTTTGCTCCTCGTATCTCGGGCGCTGACGCCTCAATGGCGCACGGAACAGTGTGTTCAAGGCCGTACCGCTGCTTGATCTCCGCCAACCGTGCGGCGAACGTCACCGGCTCGCCGACCGGACTTGTCGTCATGTCGCAGTACCAGACAGCGTCCCGCACGAGTGTCGCCTCATCGGGAAACGCCGCCATCTCATCCGTCAGCCCCCGCAAGGAAGCCTCAACCGCCGCGCCGGAATGGTTCCCGACCAAGCCGCACAGGCGAGGGTTGGCGCCGAGGCGTGACAAGTAACGGGCACCGTCGAGCGGGTGAAATCCGGTCACCTTGATCTGTGACGAGTAGCCGATGTCATGCAGCCAAGCCGCCATGACCAACAGGTCTGCCTCGCCGCCGACTGCTGGACGCAGTCCCTCGGCCTTCGCAGCCACCGCCTGAACGTGTCCCCACCGTCGGGGCAGTTCCGCAGCCATCAGCCGCTCCGCAAGCTCACGCGCCCACACGATGGACTCCCGCATAGCCGTTGACGCTAAGGCGCCAACCACCTGCCGACCAACCGCTAACGCACGAGGATTCCCGGAGAGCGCCGACTGACCGGCGCACATCGGGCACTAGTTGGTGAGAACTTTCCATACGTCTTCAAGGCGGCCGCAAGCGGCCGCGCGCTGCCGATGCGGGCATCGCCGCTCCGCCTTGCCGCTTCGCTCCCGGCGGGCGGCGGCCCATCGGCGCGCCTCACGCAGACAGCACGAAGCCCAGCTCGTCACGAAATGCCAGCGAGCTGGGCTTCAGCACTGAGGACCGTTTTGAATCAACCTTAAGCGGAGTACTGGCCGGATGGTCGCTACTAGGGCTTGCGCCGCAACACGTCGGTCGAGAGCCACTGAAATAGGAGAACGGCGAGGTTCACGGCGGCTTCGGCTTCCTCTCGTGTCTGCGGCCGAGATTTTGGCGCACCGCCATGTCTGGAAACCTGCGCCTGCCACAAGGTTTCCATCATGGCCACGATACTGTCGACCGAACGCGGCGAACCACTCAAATCGGGCAGCAATATCTCCCACTTGTGGCCCGAATTCTTCAGTTCACCAATCGCCGTACCCAAAGTGGCCTTATTGCTTGACGCTTTTGTCGGCTCAACGAGAGGGCACGCAACTTCCTCGATCGCTTTGATGGCTTCACTTATAGCCTTGTCTGGATCGGCACCCACACCGTAGGCGGCATGCCATGCCCGCGCTAGGTGATCTGCCGCCAGACCTTTCGCCGAAGCGACAGCCTCGCTCGAAGCCTTTTGGACAGTTTCGTCGACCCGGCGAGCCAGGCCGCGGCCCACCATATCTACTCGATAGAGCGATCCAGCGTCCACAAGCAGCACGTCTAGCGCTCGCAATTCTCCCTCAAATGCCTTGAACGTAGCCAGATACGGAGGCCATTGCCAAGCAGGGTGGAAGTAGATCAGTGCATCTACTACCTCCAATAAATTGTCCTTATCTGCGGGCGAAACTAGCAGATCAATGTACGAGCCACGCTGTGGGGCCGGCATCCGAAGTCTCATCGCAACCCGTCGACACAG
Source organism: Virgisporangium aliadipatigenens (assembly GCF_016863615.1). Taxonomy (GTDB): domain Bacteria; phylum Actinomycetota; class Actinomycetes; order Mycobacteriales; family Micromonosporaceae; genus Virgisporangium; species Virgisporangium aliadipatigenens. The sequence continues at coordinate 3,093 of NZ_BOPF01000076.1, forward strand.
AGAAGGATAATCATTAGCCCGTGCACTGATCCACGTTACTAGAGGGCCGACGAGCCATACCGGCACACCGTCATGCAGTGAGTCATCAACGGCTTTTCCAGCGAGTCGCTGACTCAGGGGCTGGAAGGGTCGGATCTGCGCCATTTCGACTCCTGACGGGCGTGGGGTGATCACGAATTTTACGGTCCGCTGATCTATCAGCCCACCCCTTTTGATCCGGGACCCTCAAGCCTCGCCGGACTTGCCATCCGGATATGCAGGGCCTCCGGCCCTACGACCCGGTGCCGGCCTCCGGCGGCCAGGACTTCCAGCCCTGGACCCGGGCGTCCGGGATGACGACGGAGCAGGGCCGTCGGTGTGTCACCCGGCTCCCACCCCAGGCAGCCAGACCGCGCCGACCTGGTCCAGGTCGTTCGTCCAGTAGGGCGCTCCACCTGGACCAGGTCGGCGCGGTCCAGCAAGACGCGACATGCGAGCCGGGATGACGCACCTTCGAGGGCGGGGAGCATCTGGGGAGCGAAACCCGTAAAGACCAGCTTGACGGACCGACGCAGACCGACGACAACCACCATCCTGAGCAGCACATATAGCCAGATGTCCCTGCCCCAAATCGATCCCGACCTACTTCGGGACGAAGAGGCCGTCGGTTCAAATCCGGCTACCCCGACCAGCACCGAAAGGCCAGGAGGGACTAGTTCCCACCTGGCCTTTCATCGTTCTAGGGCACCAGCTGACTACCGTTCGAGCGGATCCGCAGTGATCAGCAGGTCGGGCAGGCCTCGCGTCTGACGCGAATGGTGAAGCTGACACTTCCCTGCCCACCGCCGCCGACATCCGTGGCGGTGACCGTGACGTTGTATGTTCCGACGGTGGTGACCTGGCCGCCGATGTAGCCGTTCGACGGGACGATGCTCACCCCCGGAGGCAGGCCGGTCGCCGACCAGTTGTACCTACCGCTCGCACCGGTTGCCTGCATCTGCAAGTCCACGGGGTCCCCGAGGAACCTGGTCTGGGTACCCGGGCTGGTGACCGTCACCGGCGGCGGGGGCGGGTTCATGTCCGGCGGCGGGCAGTCCAGCCTGACCGGCCCGCCACCGGTCGATCGGGTGATGAACTCCGGAGACCCCGAAAGGTATTGGACCGTCGCGGTGGCCCGGCCCGAGTAGTAGCCGGACTCGCAAAACGCGCCCGGGTTATTGACGCCGAGACCGAACAAGGGGGTCAGGGTGGTGTTCTGCCATACATCGGTACGGCCGTACACGCTCTGGGCGGGGCCGTTGACCTGCCCGTGATAGAGCAGTTCCACGGTGAGGTCGATGCGACGCACCGGGCCGTCGCACTGGACCGTCGCGGTGTAGTTGACGGTCCTGTCGCTGACCTTGCTCGGTGGGCTGCCCAGGAAGACGTACCAACAGTTGTGCCCGTCGGGAACGGCGGCGGATGCCGGTGTGGCGAAGGCAAGGGGTCCGATGGAAACGGCTGCCGCGGCCAGGGCCAGCAGTGAGCGGAATCGATTGCGGCGCAAGAGCGGGGTCCCCTTTCGTCTCGCATTTGTTGGAGGCGCGTCGGACCGTAACGCCATCAATGCGCATGCATCAATGAAGTGCGGCAGGGCTGCAGGAAATGAGGCAACTCAGGATGTGCCGCCGCGCCGGTATGCCGACGGTCGTCCGGAAACGTCCACAAGCGTCCGCGAACGTTCGGGAGCGTTCCGGACGGTGGCCGGACGGCATCCGCACGTCCCGTGCTGATGGCATGAGCATTGATGACCGCGGTCCACCGCGACCGCACCACCCCGGACAAGCCGTTTCCGACCCGGCCGCTCGCGGCACCGCGGACAACCCATCGAAGGGAATGACTCCGTGACCAGCGTCAAGAAATACCTCGGCGCGACCCTCATCGCGCTGGCTGCCTCCGCCACCGGCGTTCTGGCGACACCCGGCGCCGCACACGCGGCACCGGCGAAGTACGAGGTCCTCAACAAGTCGTTCTACTCCGGCGTCTCCAACCCGGGCGGCGCGGTCGCGAGCTGCTTCAACCCGAACGCCACGTGCACGCTGACCGTGACGCTCAGCAAGTCGACCACCATCACCACCAGCTTCGGCTACACCGGCGAGGGCATTGCCAGCCAACTCGGCTTCCAGTTCAACCGCACGGTCTCGGCGGCCGCGGCCTGCACCTCGCCGAAGCTGCGCAGCAATCAGCAGTACGTCGCGTACAGGCTCGGCCGGCAGGCGCGGTACAAGATCCGGCGCACCACCTACTCACGGAACCGCATCGTGGTCAAAACGAGCGGCTGGCTCTATGCGTGGGAGCCGTACACCGGCGCCCAGATCAGGTGCTATGTCGTGAACCGCTGACCTTTTCGGGGGATGCTCCGGGCACCTGGCGGGTGTCCGGAGCGCCCGGGCCGCTCAACCGTCGATCAGCATGAGCGCGCGGTCGAGGGCATCGCGCAGCCGGCGAAGCTCAGCGCCATCCAGTTCGGCGGTTACCGGCAGGGCGTCTTCGTTGAATTGGGACAGCGCGACGATGCGGCCATCGTGGCGTTCGAGGATCTCGACCGTGAGGCCGGAGTCGGCCCATTCGAACTCGCCGACGTACCGGTCGCAGCCGTCGCCAAGTGAGTGGTATACGGGCCAGCAATGGGACATGCGGATCTCCTGACGCGAGAGAACACCCAAACACCGTCCGAGCCGTTTACGTCTAGACGTATACACCACCGGATGACCGTTCGTCCAACATAGAGTTGCCTGATGATCACGCCGGATCGTGAAGGCGCCGCGTACCGGCAGCTCGCGGCCGTTCTGCGGGATCGCATCCGCGCCGGCGAGCTGCCCGCTGGAAGCCGGGTCCCCTCGGAGAAGGATCTCCACGACGAGTTCGGGCTGGCGCGGGAGACCATCCGTCGCGCGCTGGCAGTCCTGCGCCAGGAGGGGCTCGTCGAGGTTCGGCACGGCCACGGGACGTTTGTCGTCGAGGCGCCGCCGCGCGTCGTCCTGGCGGCCGGTGACAGCGTGACGTCCACGGCCGCGCTCACCGTCACCCGCGCGTCCGGCGACGTCGAGACGTATCCGACCGGGACGACGCTCCTCGTGGGCCAGCAGGCGGCGCGGGCACGCTGACCTGCCCGAAAGGCTCCGTGATGCCGCCTACTGTCCGTCCCAGTCGGGGTGGCCGCCCGGGCCCACCGTGATCGGTGCGACGCCGGTGCCCGTGAGATCCCAGGACTCGTAGTGCGGGTGCGGGTAGACGCGCAGTTCCATCCCGCTGTCGAACGCCATCAGCAGCGCACCGGCACCCCGCACCTCGACCAGCCGCACGGTGTGCCCGAACAGGTCGAGCACGGGAGCGAGGGCGGCGCCGGTGCCGGGTTCGAGGTGGTGCCACGTGCCGGCGGTGTCGCGCAGCATGAGCGTGGTCTCGATGACGAGTTCGGCGTCGACGCGACCGCTGTCGACGAGCAGCAGCCGCACCTGCTGGTCGAACGCCGTCCGGTACACCGCGCACCCGACCAGCGCCGTGGGGACTCTCATTCGTACCCCGTCGCCATGACCAGCACCTCGGCGTTTTTCTCCGCGGAGACCGCCGGGGCCGTACGCGTTGTCCATGCGGCAATGATCTGTGAAAGCGTGCGCCGACGGCTGCCCCCGAACGGCGGTTCGGCCGCTCACGCGTCCATGAGCTTGCGCAGCGCGCGGGTCAGCGTCTCGCGTTCGCGGGTGGTGAGGACGGCGAAGCGGTCGTCGTTGAACGCGGTCACCACCGGGTAGGCCGACTCCAGCGCGTTCCGGCCGGCCGCGGTGAGCAGCAGCCGCGCGGCTTTCCCGGGCGTGGCTTCCGAACGGTCGACCAGCCCCGCCGCCACCAGCCGCGCCAGTGACTCGCTGACGCTCTGCGCGGTGATCAGGACCTGGCGGGCCAGTTCGGCCTGACTGATGCCGGGGTCCCGGGCGATGACGGCCAGCATGCTGAACTGCCGCGGATTGATGCCCGCCGACCGGAGCGCGGCGTGCCAGTCGCGGGACATCCGTTCGGCGCACACGACCAGCAGATAGCCGAGCTGGGCGTGCGGATCCAGTGGTTCGAACTCCGGCACGCGCCCTATGATGAACCATCAGGCACCTGATGGTTGCCGCACCGGCGGACCCGGAGACGAGGCGCGATGCGCGGACTGACACTGGCGGCGGTCGTCGCCTACGCCTACTGGTTCTTCGGCAACCTCTACGAGGCCGTCGTCTTCTCCCCCAACTGGGTCGTCGACACCGATGCCCAGATGCGCCGGCTGGAGGAGTTCTTCGTCCACACCGGCCCGACGCTCTACTTCGTTCCCCTGTCGTGGGCCGGGCCGGTGCTGACCTGGATCCTGTTCGCCAGGGACCGGCGGCGGTACCGGGCGCCGGCCGCGGTCGCGCTGGTGCTGACCATGCTCAACACGCTCATCGTCGGGCTGGTCGTGGTGCCGCTGTTCGACCCGGACGTGGTGGGCAAGGCGCCCCTGGCCTGGACGTGGAACGGGCTCAACCTGGTCCGGATGGCGCTCACCGGGACGGCCGGCGGGCTGATGTTCCAGGTGTTCCGCGGGCTAGACCGGGATGCGGGCGCGCACCACGAAGCCGTCGTCCCGGGGACCCGCGCGGAACTGCCCGCCGAGCGCGGTCACCCGCTCGCCGAGCCCCGCCAGACCGCGCCCGCTCCCGCCGACCGACACGGTCGACGCGCCTGAGCCGTCGTTGCCCACCTCCACCGTGATCGCCTTCGGGTCGTGCCGGACGTGCACCGCGGTCCGCGCGCCGTGGGCGTACTTGAGGGCGTTCGTCAGCGCCTCCTGCACCACCCGGTAGGCGAGGTGCTCGGCATCGCCGGTCACCTGCCGCGGGCCGCCCTCCTCGGTGAACTCGACCGGCTGGCCGGCCCGGCGGGTCTGCTCCACCAGCGCGCTCAGGCCGCCGTGGTCCGGGTTCAGGACGTTCAGCAGGTGGCGCAGGTCGGTGATGGCCTGCCGGCCGGTGTCGGTCACCGCCGTCAGGGTCTGCTCCAGGCGATCCGGCGCGGCGGTCAGGTACTTCGCCGACTCGGCCTGCACCACCATGGCCGTCACGTGGTGCGTCACGACGTCGTGGAGTTCGCGGGCGATGCGGGTGCGCTCGGCGCTGCGGGTGGTCTCGGCGACGAGCCGACGCCGGTCCGCCTCGGAGGCCCGGTAGAGGCGCAGCCAGGTCCCGACTCCCCACGGGATCCAGAGCACGAGGTAGAACGTCGCCAGCCCGGCCACCCCCTCGGGCGAACCCGCCAGGTGCAGCCCCACGGCCATCGGCACATACGCGAGCGAGACGAGGACGATGACCGCGCTCCGGTGACGTTCCACATAGGCACCTGCACTCATCAGCGCGACGGCGAGCGCGGTACTCGCGACCGTGTGGTATCCGCGGAGCTGGTCGACGGCGAAGCCGAGAAACACCAGGGCCAGGCAGAGGGCGGGCATCCGCCGGCGCACGGCGAGCGGGAGGGTCTCCAGCGCGATCACCCCGACGGTCAGCGCGTCGAACGGCCGCGCGGGCAGCTCGCCCACCTGGGTCCCGTGGCCGTCGATGACCGGCACGTACGACAATCCCGCGAGCAGCAGCCCGAACGAAAGATCCCGGACCCGCACGTCGAGTCGACGCCACAGGCCCGGGATCCGCCCGAAGTCGATCACCGGGCGAGCGTAGCGGTGAGTTCGGCCGGGGTGGTGCCGCGCCGGCGGGGCACCACGAACCCGCGCCGCCGGGCGATCCACATGAACACGGCCGTCGCGAGCAGCCCCGCCAGCAGCGAGAACACGCTCGCCTCCGGCCCGAACGCGCCACCGCTCAGCAGCGCCGGCCCGGACAGCACGCCGTCCAGCAGCCCCTCGGACGTCTTCCCGGAGACCTCGGTGCCGAAGATGCCGGCCTCGGCGAAGTTCCAGCCCAGGTGCAGACCGATCGGCAGCCACAGCGAACGGGTGGCGACATAGGCGGCGCCGAGCATCCCGCCCGCCTCGACGGCGATGGCGATCGCGGCCCACAGGCTGGCGTTCGGGTTGGCCAGGTGCATCAGGCCGAACAGCAGGCCGGTCGAGCCGAGCGCGATCCAGGTGCCGGCGCGCTTCTCCAGGTGGCGGAAGAGGATGCCGCGGAAGATGAGTTCCTCGGTGGTGGCGGCGGCCGCCATGAAGCCCAGCACGCCGAGCGCACCGAGCACGGTGCCGGGACCGTCGACCCGGTAGTGCCCGAGGGCCCCGATGGCGACGATCACGGCGCCGAAGAGCGCCACCCCGAGCAGGGTGCCCCGCCAGAGCGGCCGGACGGCGCCCTCGGGAGCGAGTTCGTCCGGGGTGCGCTGCTCGGTGCGGCGCACCACCCACCGGTACGCGAGGATCGCCAGGACCGCCGTGGCGGCACCGAGGGCGAGCGTGAGGATCGGATTGTCCGACACCTGCGCGACGAGGTTGCTGCCGATGACGGAGACCAGGGCGACGGCTCCGAGCTGCTTCAGGAATCGCATGACCGGAACGCTATGGATCGCGCCGCCGGAAATCGTCACCGTGCGGAGGGCACCCGGCGGTAGCTCGCCCGGGGGACGACGAGGTGGGGCCGGCCCGGGACCGACCCCCGTCGCTCAGAACGTGTAGCGCTCGGCCACCGACTCGTACTCGAACAGCTCGGCCGCCGGGAACCACAGCTCCACCTCGTACTTCGCCTCCTCGGCGTTGCCCGACGCGTGGATCAGGTTGGCGGCCACCTTGTGCTGCGCCGTGGTGTACGCCTTCGACGTGTGCGCGAAGTCGCCGCGGATCGTCCCGGGCGGCGCCTCGTTGGGGAACGTCCCGCCGACGAGCCGCCGCACGTTGGCCACCGCCTCGACGCCTTCGAGGCAGAGCGCGATCACCGGGCCGGTCTGCATGAAGTTGGCCGTCACGTCGTACACCGACTTGCCGAAGCGCTCCTCCAGGTCGAAGTAGTGCTTCTTGGCCAGGTCGGCGTCGATGCGCACCATCTTGGTCCCGACGATCTTCAGACCGGCGTCCTCGAAGCGCTGGATCACGCGTCCGGCGAGCCCACGGGCGACGGCATCGGGCTTGAGCAAAACCAACGTGCGTTCAATGACGGCCATAGCGGGAGATTACCTGGCGCTCAGGCCATGAACTCGCGCGGAGCCAAAGCCCGTGACGAGACCCGCACGTCGCCGATCCAGCCGTAGAAGCCCTGGCCGTAGCGTTCGGCGAACTGCGTAGCCCCGATCACGAACGGCTTGCCGAGCGTCGAGATGCCCTTCGCGCGCCGGGACGGATTACGCGCGACCCGCGAACCGTCGACGTACACGACCGTGCGGCGGGAGTCGTTGACGACGGCCAGATGCATCCAGCGGCCCACCGGCAGGGCGTGGCTCCACGAGGTGGGGTCGGCGTCCACGTCCGTCGGATACACCACGAACTGCAGGAAGCGTTCCGGCGACAGGTTCAGGCTGCAGGTGGGCTCCTCGGGCGACCAGCCGCTGGACTTGCCGGCGTCCGCCCGGAACGTCTCCGACGCCAGCGCGATCTCGGGTTCGGTGCCGTGTTCGGTGACGTCGCCGAGATGCGTCATGAACGCCACGTTCTTCTGCGCCAGCAGGTACGTGAACGTCTCGCGCAGGGGTGCGGGTTCGGCGCTGTCCGCGTCGAACAGGTACCGGGTGTCGGGAAGCACCGCGAGGGCGAAACGCGGGTTCTCCGCGTCGAAACCGCCGGCGGTCGGGGTGTGTGCGGCGGCCGGGCGGTCGACGAAAAGCGGCGCGGCGGATCCCGCGAGCGCGGACTGGACGAGAGTGCGTCGTTCCACGCCAGCGAGCGATGTCGATAGAGGTGACGGGCGGTGAACGCCGGTCATCCCTCCGCCGATCTTGCAGTTGTGGCGGGGAGATATGCGCCTCGGACCGGACACGCCGGGCGCCACAACTGCAAGATCGCGCAGAGCGCTCAGACCGACGCCCACCCCGGACGCCCGGCCTCCGCCACGAACACCCGCTCCGTGCGCACCGACGCCTCCGGCGCCCGCACCGTGCTCACCAGCCGCAGCCGCGCCTCGAAGGTCGCGGACGTCACCGCGCACAGCAGATACCCGCGGCGGTTGTCGATGTACCTCCAATGTGGACTGTCGACCATGATCGGGTCGTAGGTGTTGTGGAACGGCACCGGATCCGCGTCCCCGCCGGAGGTGATGGACGTTCCGGTCAGCTCCACACCCACCACCGGCGACGCCGGGTCGTCGAAGTCCGGCCGCAGGTCGCTGACCCAGGTGCAGTGCCGGTCCCCGGTGAGCACCACCGGATTGGCGACCCGACCGCCGAAGAACTCCAGCAGCCGCCGCCGCTGCGCCCGGTACCCGTCCCAGTTGTCGAAGTCGAACGTCTGCGCCGGGCCGGCGGTGCGGTCGTTCTGCGCCCACATCACCTGGTTGGCGAGCAGGTTCCAGCGGGTGCCGGAGGTGGTGAGCCCGTGCGTGAGCCAGCGTTCCTGTTCCTCGCCGGTCATGCTGCGCGCGGGGTCGTTCGCCTCGTCCAATGTGGACGGTTGGTCGCTGCGGTACTGGCGCGTGTCGAGCACGTGCACGCTCGCCAGCCGGCCGTAGCCGATCCGCCGGTAGAGCTTCATGTCGAGGCCCTGCGGGAGAGAAGAGCGGCGCAGCGGCATGTGCTCGTAGTACGCCTGCAGAGCGGCCTTCCGGCGTTCCCGGAACGCGGCAGGGGACTGCAGATCCGGGTCCTGCGGGATCTCGTCGGCCCAGTTGTTGTCGATCTCGTGATCGTCGAGCGTGACGATCCAGGGGAACGCGGCGTGCGCGGCCTGCAAATCGGCGTCGGTGCGGTACTGGGCGTGCCGGTTGCGGTAGTTCTCCAGCGTGTACGGCTCACCGCTCCCCTCGTGCAGCCGCACGGCGTTGGGGTTGGGCTTGCTCTCGTAGATGTAGTCCCCGAGGAACGCCACGAAGTCGATGTCCTCTGTGGACAGTGAGCGGTGTGCCGTGTAGTAGCCGGCCTGATAGTCCTGGCAACTGGCGAACGCGAACCGCAGCCGGTCGAGCCGGGCCCCCGCTGCCGGCGCGGTGCGGGTCCGTCCGACCGGCGACGCCTCGCCGCCGACGCGGAAGCGGTACCAGTACTCGCGTCCGGGGGCGAGGCCGGTCACCTCGACGTGCACAGAGTGGCCGAGTTCCGGTGCGGCGTGGGCGGTTCCGGCGCGGCGCACGCGGCGGAAGCGTTCGTCGTCGGCGACCTCCCAGCGCACGGGCACGACCCGTTCGGGCATCCCGCCACCGGCGGTCGGCTGCGGGGCGAGGCGGGTCCACAGGACAACCCCGTCCGGTGCGGGGTCGCCGGAGGCGACGCCGAGCGTGAACAGGCCGGCGGGCAGCGGTTCGGGCGCTCCGGGGCGCGGCACGGCGGCGGCCCCCTCCGGGCCGAGCAGTGCCGGTCCGGCGACCAGGCCGGCGACCAGCCCGGCCCCGCCGGCCACGAACCGTCTCCGGGCAATCGGATAGGAAAGCGACATACGTCGATGCTGTGCGGTGCGGCGTGAACACCGGAGGAGTCCCCGGGTGAACAGCCGTCACCGCGCGCGCCACGCCGCCGTTTCTTCCCGCATGGAGACCGTCGCCGACGTCGAGCGTGTGGTCCGGGCCACGCTCGCGGCCCACCCTTCGCTGTTCCTCGCCACCTGCGGTGTCTCGGGTCCGTGGGTCAACGGCGTCTTCTTCGCCGAGACGGGTCCGTTCACCCTCTCCCTCGTGTTGGAACGCCACGGGCGCACCCTCGCGGCCGTCCGCCGGGACCCGCGGGTGGCCGTGATCGTGTCGACGGGTTCGCCGATGGACCCGTTCCTGCAGGCGAAGGCGGTGGCCGAGGTGGTCGACGGGCTCGACGGGGAGGCGGTGCGCGCGGCGCTGATCGCGAAGGTCCCGCAGGCGGCGCCGTTCCTCAGCACGCCGATCGAGGCGGTCCGGCTCACGGTCGGCCAGTGGCGCGTGACCGACATCCCGAACGGCTGGCTCCCCGGCCGCCCGTTGCTGGCGGAGGAAACGCTCGAACCCGCGTAGAAGTTACGGTCGGATATTGGACTTTCCCCTGTCGATCGCATCTTTGAGCCTACTCAAATACGCGGCCATACACTTCGGAAATGGACGCGGGAACGGTGGCTCTGGCCTCGTCGGCGGCGAGCATCCTCGTCTCCGACATGACCCGTGACGGCTGGGTCGCCACCCGCCGCACCGTCGTCGGGCTGTGGCAGCGGCACCGGCCGGAGGCCACGCTGCGGATCACCGCCGCGCTCGACGACGCCCGCGCCGAACTGCTCGCCGCCCGTTCCCGAGGTGACCATCTCGTGGCCGACGAGCTGATCGCCGAATGGCAGGGGCGCCTGCGCCGGCTGCTCGTCTCCGCCCCGCAGGTGGCCCACGAACTCCGCGCCGAGCTGGGCATCCTGCCGTCCACGCCGGCCCCGCGCGACAACCGCGGCAGCGTTTCCTCCGCCGGCCGCGAAACGTATGTCCGCGGGAACGCACGGCACCGAAAAGACGACTGAGTTCTTCGCGGCTCGCACGGTCAGGTCAACCGCGGCCGCACCGACCGGTCGCCGTGGGCGCGGGACGTCGCCACACACTCCGGATCGTCCCCGACGGCGGCGAGGGCTTTGCCGGCGGCCTTCGCCCGATAGAGGAGCACGTCGGCCTCGTGGAGCAGCTCTTCGAGGTGCTGCGCCCCGCGCGAGATCGCCACGCCGGCACTGCCGCGGATGTTCACGGTCGTGCCGGCGAGGGTGGCCGGGCCGGTGAGCGCCGCCTCGACGCGGTGCGCCAGCACGGCGGCGTCGCCGGGGGGCTCGACGTCGCGGATCATCACGGCGAACTCGTCGCCGCCGAGCCGTGCCACGAGATCCTCGGCGCGTACCGCTGACGTCAGCCGACCCGCCACGACCTTCAGGAGTTCGTCGCCGGCGGCATGGCCGAGCGTGTCGTTGACCGTCTTGAAGCCGTCGAGGTCGATGAGGATCAGCGCGACGTTGCTGCCCGGTTCCCGCAGCGCCCCGACGGCGACGTCGTAGAACTTCGCACGATTGGCGATCCCGGTCAGGGAGTCGTGAAACGCCTGGTACGCCAGCCGGGTGCGCTGCTCGGCGAGGCTGCGCAACAGTGCGATGTTCATCCGGACGGTGAGGAACTGCCGGAGCAGCACGAGCGCGGACATGGCGTACAGCGCCCACAACCCCGTGTCGTTGAGGTCGTGGCGCCAGATCGCGACCCCGCCGACGGCGAACGCCAGCGCGACGGGGATGTACGGCAACGACGCGGCCACCGATGACATCTTCTCGGCCTCGACGGAGCTGACCGGTGGAACGGAGCTGCGACTGGCGACGACGAACAGAACGGTCATCCCGACGTAGAGGCCGCCGAAGCCGTTCGCGAACCACACCCGCGTCTGGACGAGGTTGTCCACGTAAATCACGATCATGACGGTGCCGGCGAAGCAGGCGACCGCCTGGAGCGTGAACGCGTTGACGCCGTGCGACACGCTCCGGGCGAGCAGGGTGAGCGCGAACGCGCCGACGACCACCTCGAACGCGGTCACCCCCAACGCGAACATGGTGACCTCCGGTGCCGCGGCCCGCGCCAGGTCCGACAGGATCACCTGCCACAGCACGAAGAAGCTCGCGACCGAGATGACGGTCGTGTCCACGAAACGGCGCAGCCGCATCGCCGCCGTTGCCCCGGACGGCGTCATCAGCACCATGGCGAGCGCTGTCGCCGGGAGCGTGACGGCGTTGACGTACTCGGCGACGCCGGGTCCCGGATCCGTTCGCAGCGAGAACATCCGGTCGGCGACGAACCAGGCGTTGGGCCCGGCCCAGCAGCCGGTCGAGACGCAGACGCAGGCCCACGCCGCGCGCATCCGGCCCGCGCTCCGCCGCGCCAGCCGGGCGTAACCGACGGCGGCGTAGGTGCAGCCCAGGAAGAGGACGAGCGACAGCACCAGGGACGCCGTGGTGACCGATACCCGGTACATCAGGTGCTGCGTGACCAGGCACGCCAGGATCAGGGTGGCCGCCCGCCGGACCCACACCACGATCGCACCTCCGTCGGTCCCGGGCTGGCCGCCGCTCCACCTACGGTGCTGATGCTCCTCCTTCAGCGGTGGCGAAGAGGCGCCTTCCCCTCGACCCGTACCGGGGTCCGCCGGCGTGGGATCAGTGCGGCCAGTCCTTCAGCGCGCGGTCGAGGGCCGCCACCAGCTGGTCGAAGGAGCGGTCCACGTCCTGCGGGAGGCCGAAGCCGCCGGCCGCCTCGAGCATGACGAAGCCGTGCAGGGCGCTGCGGACGGCACGGGTGGCGTCGATGGCGGCCGGCCCGCTGAGGTCGTAGGCCCGCAGCGCGGCCGTGATCACCGAGACCGCGCGCAGGGCATCGGCGGTGTGGGCGGCGTCGAGCGGGTCGGCCACCCGCTGCGCCGCGAGGTAGCGGCCCGGATACCGCTTCGCGTAGTCGCGATAGGCCCGGGCCAGCTCGGTCAGCGCCGCCGCCCCGGACCGGCCGGCGGCCGCTTCGGCGAAGACGTCGGCCAGCTCGGCGGCCCCGCGGGCGGCGATCCGCTGCCGGACGCCGGGGAGCCCGTCGACGTGCTTGTACAGGCTGGGCAGGGCGACCCCGAGCCGCTTGGCGAGGGTGGCGAG
>NZ_BOPF01000077.1 GCF_016863615.1 Virgisporangium aliadipatigenens
GTGGCCGTGCAGGTGATGGCGGTCGGTGGGGTCGCCGCCCCGTGGACGATGCCGCCGAAGGTGGTGCTTCCCGCCGGTGCCAGTGCGCCGTTCCAGGCGGCGTTGCCGACCGTGCCGTCGGCGTTCAGTACGGCGCTCCAGACCTGGTCGAAGCCGTTTCCCGGCGGGAAGGCGATGGTCAGCTTCCAGGTGGTCATCGCCGTGCTTCCGGTGTTCCGCACGGTGATGTCGGCCTGGTGGGCGCCCTGCCAGCTGCCGGCGATCCGGTACTCCGCGGCACACGCCTTTCCCGGGGCCTGGCTGCTCGGGCCGGCGCTGGCGGATCTGCTGGCGCTCGGGCTCGTGCCGGCGCTCGCGCTCCGGCTGGCGCTCGCCGACGCGCTCGGGCTTGCCGACCGGCTCCCGCTGGCGCTCGGGCTCACCGACGGGGCCGGTCCGGTGCGGTCGCCGTAGATGATGCCGCGGCCGTTCGTGCCGAGGTAGACGCGGCCGTAGATGCGGGGGTCGCCGGTGAGGGCCTCGCCGGCGTTGCCCCACTGGTGGGCGTCGTCGTTGATGCGCAGCCACGTCGCGCCCGTGTCGTCGGAACGGTAGAGCCCGGTCACGCCGTCCACCGTTCCCATGAGGAAAACGGCGTCGTGGGACGCACCCGGCGCGGCCTTGCCGAAGCCCACGTTGATGCCCTTGGTGACCCCGGACAGCTTGGTGAACGACGCGCCCGAGTCGGTCGAACGCCACAGCCCGCCCTCGCCGGCGAGCCAGATGTGCCCCTCGCGCCCGGCGACGGCCTTGAACTTCGCCCCGGTGCTCGGCAACCCCGTCGCGGCCGACTTCGTGAAGGTCTGGCCGCCGTTGGTGCTGACGTAGAAGGACCCGGCCGAGTACCCGTAGAACCTGCTCGCGTTGACCCGGTCCGACTCGACGACCGCGTTGGTGGGCAGCCCGGAGGCCGACGCCCACGAGTTGCCGAAGCCGACCGTGTAGACCGGCGCCACGTCCTTCGGCGCCCACACGAACCGGCTGCCGTCGGCCGCCGCCGCGATCGTGCCGCCCTCGTTGACGCCGCCCGGCTCGGAACCCTGGAACCAGTTCGCGCCGCCGTCGGTCGAGAACGCCGCGTGGCTGTCATTGGGCCGGTCGGCGTCGGTGAAGTTGCCCGCGCGCACCATCACGCTCGGGTTGGCCTCCGCGTAGTCGAGGCTGGTCGTGCTGGTGAACGCCGGCTGGGTGAACATCATCGCCGGCACCGCGTCGAGGTCGGTGTGCCGGAAGCCGGCGATGTCACCGAGGCCGCTGATCAGCGGGGCGCCCGACGGCGGGCTGATCAGGTCCAGGACGGCGGTCTCCTCGAGCCCCTTGGCCATCGGCTTGACGGTGAACGTTCCGCCGCTGTCCCAGTTGGTCAGGTTGGTGCTGCCATACAGCGTGGCGCCGGTGCCGTACATGAACCGCGCCGAGTTGAACGGGTCGATCTCCACCGACTCCGTCATCCAGCCCAGCTTCGGCGCCTGTTCGGGCAGCTGCGGGTTGGCGCCGAAGGTCAACCACGGGTTGGCGGTGATGTCCATCGTGTACCTGTTGGCGCGGTTGGGATAGCTGGTGAAATCCCACACCCTGCTCCACGTGGCGCCGCTGTCGGTCGAACGCCAGAAGATGGTGTCCGGCCACCAGGAGTGCTGGCTCGACACGATGAGCGTGCCCGGCTCGGAACGGTCCACCGTCAGGCCGCTGTACCCGAAGTACGCGTCGCTGCTGCTCGACGGGACGGGACTGACCTGGGTCCACGTTCCGGTGGCGGTGGCGTAGCGCCACACGTCGCCCTTGGCGCCGTCGTAGGGGCCGCTGGTGTCGCTCGTGGCGATGAAGAGGTTGCCGGTGCCCTCGTCGAGAACGCCCTTGTGCGCGATGTAGCCGGTGGGCGCGCCGGGCACCGCCGCCCACGTCGTTCCGCCGTCCGTGGAACGGTAGATCGTGTTGGACTTGTCGGCGACGCCCACGTAGACGGTCTGCGTGGCGTTCCCGCTGGTGCCGGTGCGCTTGTCGAACGTCACCCACACCACGCCGGGCCGGTGGCTCTGGTAGCCGTTCGGGTCGCTCGGATTGTCGGCGTAATTGCCCGCGTTGGGGAACGCCGTCACCTTCGCCCACGTGGCGCCGGAGTCGGTGCTGCGCCACAGGCCGTTCCCCTCGGGGGCACCGAAGTACAGGACGCTGTTGCGGTTGGGGTCGACGGCGAGGCGTTCGCCCATGCCGCGGCCCGGCATGTTGCCGCCGAGCTTGAACGGCAGGACGGTCTCCTGCCACGTGTTGCCGCGGTCGGTCGAGCGCAGGATGGCGCCGTTGTTGGGATCCCACGTGTTGGTGTACATGCCGGCGGCGACGTACACCCGGTTGGCGTCGACGGGGTCCGCGGCGAGGCTTACCACGCCGTTGTAGCCCCACCTGTCCCAGCCGAACCTGTCCAGCAGCGGCGTCCAGCTCTGGGTCGACTCGTTCCAGCGATAGGCGCCGCCGATGTCGGTGCGCGCGTAGATGAGGTTGCGTTCCGCGCGGCTGTAGACGATGCCGGGGATGAAGCCGCCGCCGTCGATCCGCACGTTCTTGAACGAGTACGGGTCCGCGGCGGCGGCGCGGGCGGGGCTGTGGTCGGCGAGCGTGACCTGCAGGACGCCGGCCGCGACGAGCGCGAGCGTGCTCACTCCCGCGGCGAGCGCCGTGCGGCGGCGGAGAAGCTGTCTGGGCATCTGGGGGTGGCCTCCTTATCCAGGCGCGCAGGAGCCTCGCCGGGCGCGGGAGGAACGGTCAATCGACGCCTTGTTTCGAGGGCGTTTGCGCAGGTCATACCGTGAAACGTTCATCGAAAGCGGTGGCGATGCGAGTAATCGTTATCGATTCGTGGACCCCGATCGATAGGGTCGGCCGGTATGCGTTGGCTACCCCTGGTCTCCCTGGTGTTCGCCCCGCTGGTGCTCGGTGCCTCGCCGGTGCTCGCCGCCGCGCCGCGGCCCGCCGTGGGGAACGTCGTGGTGGTCGGGATCCCCGGACTGCGCTGGGCGGACGTGTCGGCCGATCGGACACCGACGCTGGCGCGGCTCGTGGAGTCGGGGTCGGTGGGTTCGCTGTCGACCCGGGCCGCACCGGCGCCGCCGCACGTGACGTGCGGCGGGGAGGGCTGGCTGACGCTGGGCGCCGGCACCTACGCGGCGGTGCGGGATCCCGCGGGCATCGACGCCGAGGCGGGCTGCGCCGGGCGTGAGGCGCCGCCGGTCTCGGTCGATCCGTCCGGTGGAGCCGAGTGCGGGGCGGGCGTGTCGTGCGGCGCGGGGCGGGTCGACGCGATGCCGGCGCTCGTGCGGCTCAACGGCGGGCTGCGGTTCGACGCGAAGCCGGGCACGCTCGGCGCGGCGCTCCCCTGCGCCGCCGCGGTCGGGCCCGGTGCCGCGCTGGCAGTGGCCGCCCCGGACGGCCGTGTGCCGTTCTACGCGCCGGTCGTCCCCGAGGATCCCGCCGCGCTGCTGCGCCGCTGCCCGCTGTCCACTGTGGACCTCGGCGCGCTGCCGGAGGGAGCCGGGCGTGCGGAGGCGCTCGCCGCCGCCGACCGTGCGCTGTCCACAGTGGAGCGTCACCGTCCACAGGGGAGCGTCCTGCTGGTGCTCGGGCTCGCCGACGCCGGCGGGGACGGGCCGCGGCTGCACGTCGCCGTCGCACACGGGCCCGGCTTCGCGGGCGGGTGGCTGCGCTCGGCGAGTACCCGTCGCACGCCCTACGTTCAGCTGAGCGACGTCGCGCCGACCGCGGTGCGGCTGCTCGGACTGCCCGTGCCGGCCGGCCTGGCGGGAGCGCCGCTGACCGGCGGAGCGGCCGGACGCCCGGACCGGCTCGACGCGACGGTGGCCGCCCTGCGGGACGACGACGCCGCCTCCACCGCGCACGCCGGCGCCGTCGCCACGTTCTTCGTGCTGTACGGGCTCCTCATCGTGGGAGTGCTGGCGCTGTGGCGGTGGCGGTTCTTCCCACCGGCGGCCACCGGGCTGGCGGCGGTGCCGGTCGCCACCTTCCTGGCGCAGTTGGTGCCGTGGTGGCGTGCGCCGTGGCCCGGCGTGACCGTGGCCCTGGTGACCCTGCTCGCCGCCGCGGGACTGGCCGCCGTGGCGCACCTCGGAAGAACCCCGGCGCTCGTCGTCGCCGGGGCGACCGTGCTGGTGCTGACCGTCGACGGGCTCACCGGCACGACCCTGCAGATCGACAGCATGTTCGGGTACAGCCCGCTCGTGGCGGGGCGGTTCACCGGGTTCGGGAACATGGCGTTCGCGGTGTACGGGGCCGCCGCCGTGTTGCTGGTCGCTCTTCTCGCGCGCGGCGTCACGGGGCGACTGAGGACCGCGTGTGTCGTCGGTGCCGTGGCCGTCCCGGTGATCGCCGTCGACGGGGCCCCCGGGTGGGGTGCGGACTTCGGTGGGGTGCTGACGCTGGTGCCGGCGTTCGTGGTGCTCGGGCTGCTGCTCACCGGCACGCGGGTCGACCCGTGGAAGCTCCTCGCCGCCGGTGCTGCCGGAGCGGTGGTGGTCGCCGGGCTCGCCTACGCCGACCATCTGCGCCCGCCGGACGCCCGCAGTCACTTCGGGCGCTTCGCCGGCAGCGTGCTCGACGGCTCCGCCGGTTCGACCGTCGAGAGAAAACTCCGCGCGAACCTGGACCTGCTCACGGCCGGACCGCACACGGTCGCCGCGCTCGCCCTTGTCCTGGCGCTCACCTGGTGGGCGGTGCGGACCGCGCGCCTGCGGGAGGCCGCGCTCGGCACCGCCGTCCTCGGCTGGATCGGCTTCGCCACGAACGACTCCGGCGTGGCCGTCCCGCTCGTCGTCGCGCTCGTCGCCGTCCCGGCCCTGCTCGCGACGGCACTCGGCCCGCCCGCTACGCGGTGGACTCCGAGGCGACGACGACAGCGTCCGGTGGCGGCTCCCGCCGGTTGAGCACCAGGTAGCGGATGGCCGTGTTGAGCACGGCGACGATCGGAACGGCCACCAGCGCCCCGATGATCCCCGCGACGTACGCGCCGGCCGCGATCGCCACGATGACGGCCAGCGGGTGGATCGCCACGGCGCGCCCCATGATCAACGGCTGGAGCACGTGCCCCTCGAGCTGCTGCACGGCGATCACGATGATCAACGCGACGAGCGCGGCCAGCGGGTCCCGTTCGACCAGGGTCACCAGGATCGCCACCGCGCCCGACAGCGCCGCACCCACGACCGGGATGAACGCCGACAGGAACACCAGCGCGCCCAGCGGGAACCACAGCGTCACGTCCAGCACGTACAGCCCGAACCCGATGCCCAGCGCGTCGATGAACGCCACCAGCACCGTCGCCCGCACGTACGCGCCAAGCGTGGCCCACGCGGCGTAGCCGGCCATCTCGACCTTACGTTCGGCCTCGCGCGGGAAGATCCGCACCAGGAACCGCCAGATCTTGTCGCCGTCCCGGATGAAGAAGAACGTCGAGAAGAGCACCAGGAAGAACGCGGCCAGCGTCTCGATGGTGGTGGTGACCGTGGACAGCGCGCTACCGGTGATCCGGCCCTGGTTTTCGGTGATGTAGCCCGTGACGCTTTCGATGGCGTCGTCGAGCTGCTTCGTCGACAGGTTGAGCGGGTCGCCTTGGAGCCAGTCGCGGATGCGTTCGGCGCCGTTCTGCGCGTTCTGCGACAGCGCGCCGAACTTGTCGACGATCTGCGTGACCACCAGTGTCAGCGTGCCGATGACCGCCCCGAGCCCGGCCACCAGCACCAGCCCGGCCGCCAGCGACTTCGGGAACCTCGCGTACTTCACCAGGAACCGCGACAGCGGCGACAACAGCGCGGACAGCAGCAGCGAGATGGCCAGCGGGATGACCACATGGGACAGCATGCCGATCAGGTAGAACACCCCGACGGCGGCGATCGCCAGCACGATGAGGCGCCACGCGTAGGCCGCCGCGATGCGCAGCTCCTTCGGCACCTCCGAGTCGTCCCGGCTGGTGATCGACGGCGCAGCGACGGTCAGCGGCTCCGGCTTCGGCCCCTCCACCTCATCGACCGGCGGCACCTCCGCCTTGTCCTCCGCGGTCTCCTCGGCGCGAGCCCGCGCCGCCGACCGGGTCGCGTCGTAGGCACGCCGCACCCCCGCGGCCACCTGCTGAATCCGACCCATTCGACCCCTCCGCCCGTCGCCCCCGAGTTCATACACGTTAACGCGCGGGCCAAAGCCGATGCGGGACGTGAAGGCGGTAGCGTTGCCAGGCGTGACCGAGTCCACCGACACCGCGGCCGACGGCCTCCCGATCCGACTTCTCCACGACCGCATCCTGGTCAAGCTGGAGGGCGCCGAGGGCGAACGGCGTTCCGCCGCCGGCATCGTCATCCCGGCCACCGCGTCCGTCGGCCGCCGACTGTCGTGGGCGACCGCGGTCGGCGTCGGACCGGCCGTGCGGACCATCGTCTCCGGCGACCGGGTGTTGTTCGACCCGGACGAGCGTGCGGAGGTCGAGCTTCACGGTCGCGAGTACATACTTCTGCGGGAACGGGATGTGCACGCGGTAGCCGCCCAACGCGTGGAGGACAACGCGACCGGCCTGTATCTCTAGGACTTTCCCCGGGGTTTGCGCGTCACCGCCGACGGCCCGACATCGTCGATCTTGCAGTTGTGGTGCCCGAGGTGTCCGCTTCCGCAGTACTTCGCCCGCGCCACAACTGCAAGATCGGTGACCGTTATTGATAGGCCGGCGGCGGCGGGGCGAGGCGCACCGGGACCGGGACCACCGGCTGCTCCGGCTCGGCAAAGGTCCGCACCACCCCGTCCGGGAACGTGATGTGGTACGCCCGCCCGTCCCACACCGCCCGCGGCACGCCGGGATCCTGCCCCGCGAACACCTTCCGGTAGGCCGTGATCGCGTCGAGCAGGCGCCGCTCCTCGGCCAGCGTCGCCTCCAGGTCCCGCGGCTTCGTCACCAGCCCCCGCCGCAGCCCGTCGCGCAGCAGCGTCAGCCGCGTCAGATCGAACTGGTACGCGGCCATCGCCTTCGCGCCCGCCTCACCGGCAACCCGCTTCGCCCACCGGCGCGCCGCGAGCCGCTTCCCGACCGAACCCAGCGACGCCACCTCCGGCGGCGTGAGCCATCCGGCCCGCACGTACTCGGGCAGCACCTTCTCGGCCAGCCGCCCCTCGGCCGCCCGCACCCACAGCGTGAACCCGACGACCGCCAGGAAAATCGGCATCTCGACGGTGAAGTAGCCGTACAGGAAGATCTCGGAGCGCTGCGTCTCCTGGACGAGCGTCGCCATTAGGTTCCACGAGCCGTGCAGCATCATCGCCAGCAGCAGCCCGCCGAACGGCGCCAGCCACCGGATCGTGCGACTGCCCGACCGCGCCGCGATGCCGAGCCCGATCGCCGTCATCGAGGTGAACAGCGGATGCGCGAAGCCGCTCAGCACGATCCGGCCGAAGAAGATGAGGACGAGCTGCTGCGCCCCGCCGAGCGCACCGCCCTGCTCCTCGCCGGCCGCGTAGCCGACGCCGCCCAGGTACAGAATGTTCTCCACGAACGCGAACCCGGCCGCCGAGAGTCCACAGTAGACAATCGCATCGATGATCCCGGAGAACGCCTTGCGCCGCACCAGGAACAGCAGCAGCGGCCCCGCCGCCTTCATGATCTCCTCGATGAACGGCGCCACCAGCACCGCCACCAGGTTTTCGCTCTGCCCCCACCGGTCCAGCAGCCACCCGGACCCGGTATTGACGAGGAACGCCACGAACGTGGCTACGCCCGCCCCCCAGGTGAAACAGAAGACCAGATACTTGACCGGCTCGGGATCGTAGCGATCCAGCCACAGGAACGCGTACACCAGCAACGGCACCGGCAGCAGCGCGGCCGCGATCCCGACCATCAACGGCACGATGCCGATGTTGATGCCCACGATCACCAACAGCGCCACCGTGCACAGCCCGATGAACAGCACCAGCGCCACCAACAGCAGCACGCGCTTCCACTGCACCGACTTCGGCGGCGGCGGCGCGGCGGCCCACGCGGCCCCCGGGCTGGCGTACTCCGGCTGGCTCGACGGACCGGCGAGCAGCCCGGTCCGCCCCGGGAGGATGCCGGTCTGCCCCGGTGCCATCGGCGGCCCCATGACAAACTCCGGCCCCGGATACCCGGGCCCACTCACCGGCCCACCCTGAACGGGCACCTGCCCCGCCGTCGCACCGGCGGGACTCGCCGGATAGCCCGGCCCGCTCACCGACTGCGCCGGCCCGCCGGTCGAATAACCCGGCCCACTCGCGGGGAATCCCGGGCCACTCGTCGGCTGCGCCGGCGCACCCGCGGGATAGCCCGATCCGCCCACCGACGACGCCGCCGGCCCACTGGTCGGAAAACCCGGGCCACTCGTCGGCTGTCCCGGCGCACCCGCCGGATAGCCCGACCCGCCCATGGACGCCGCCGCCGGCCCGCTCGCCGGAAACCCCGGGCCGTTGCCCGGCTGGGCCGGTGGCCCACTCGCCGGATAGCTCGGCCCGCTCGTCGGCTCGACACCCCCGAAGCCGGCGCCCGGACCGGAAACCTGCTGAGGCGCACCCGCCTCCGACCGGCTCGGCGCACGCTGCTCCGGACCCGGTGATGGCGGCGGAAAGCCGGACTCAGGCTCGTGCGGCGCGGGCGGCTGCGTCATGGCGCCAGCCTACCGAGGCGAAACTCTGTCACGGAGCGACCTGATCGCTACGAGCGCCAGCCCCGCCACGAGAACGACCGCGACCGCCGCACCGCCCAGGAGCAGCACCGGCGTCCGGAACGGATGCGTCTCGTTCTTCTGGTCCCCGGATCCCGGCTGCCCTTCGCCGGGAAGCGTGGCGGTCAGCGCCTTGACGGGGTCGACGATGCCCCATCCGTAGAGCCGGTCATGCCCGGGATCGCCCTTGTCGGTAGCGGTGGCGGTCAGCCGATTGACGACCTGCTCCGCAGTGAGTTGCGGGAACTTCGAGCGGATGAGCGCGACCACGCCGGACACGATCGCCGCCGCCGAACTCGTCCCACCATCTCCCCGGCGATACTTACCCTCGAGCCCGGTCGTCATGATGTCCTCCGACGGAGCACACACGACCAGGGCCTCCCCCTTGACTGTGGTGGCCGAATCGTTGCCCTGCTTGTCGACACCCCCAACAGCCACCACACCGGGCTTGTTGGCGGGAAACTCGACATCACGTGCCCTGTCCGTATTACCTGCCGCTGCGACAACCACAACGTCACGACTGCGGGCATAGTCGATACCCGAACCAATTCCGGCGGAGGTTCCGCCACCCCCACCGAGCGACAGGTTGACCACGCGTGCACCGTGATCGACCGCCCACCTTATTCCCTCGCCGACACCGGCGCCCGACCCCGTCGGGCCTAATACCTGAACAGGAAGGATGCGCGCTTCAGGGGCGATTCCGAGCGCCCCGTCGGGGCCTTTCCCGTGTGCAGCGATCAGGCCGGCCATCGCCGTGCCGTGACCGTTCTTATCGACGCGGCCAGCACCCGGATCACCGTTGACGTCAAAGCCGTCCAACACGTTCCCACGGAGATCAGGGTGTTCCGAATCGACTCCGGTATCGATCACAGCGATGGTGACCCCGCCGCCTTTAGCGATTTCTTGAGCCCTCGACACGTCGAGGAATTTCAAGTGCCATTGTTGGTCGCGGACACTGTCAGCAGATGCCGCGGTCGATCCGCTGAGCGACACGATGACAGCCACCATCGCGCCGCCAGTGACACGAATCCAGGTCCTCAACGGTCTATACCGATAACCCCGGGCCCCGGACTGTGTTCCGGTTCCGGCTTCGCCTCGATCACAGCGGGGCCGCCCTCCGCTGCCGACCACTGTGCGCCGATGCCTGGGTCACGGTATTCCTCCTGTTGGCCAGACCGGCGACCGCTGAGCGGGCCTCCGAGTCCTGAACGTCCGGCGCCTCCTGTCAAAGGTGTGCCACCGTGTGGTTGCACCGACTGCCGTCCACCCACGACCCCGCCGGGCGGGAGCGGTCCTCTGCCCCCGGGGACACCGGGGCGGGGCGGCCCGGCCGGAGGCTGGCTGCCGATTACTCCTCCTACCGGCATGGCTCGGCGGCCTGATCCTGCCGGCCCGGCTACGGGTCGAGCTGCGCCCACAGGATTGGTCGTCACCCGTCCCGGCCCAGGCAGCCCCGGCGCGGAGGGCATTGTCACCGGGACGAGCGGATTTGGAGCCGCTCCGCTCCCATTTGGTGAGCCGCCGGTCGAGGGAAGTCCCACAGGCCCGGGCGGTCCGCCCGGAACTCCGGCCAGCTCCGGTGCCCCGCCCGGAAATCCTGCGCCCTCCGACCCGCCATCCGACCCGGTCCCAGGCACGGTGGTGTCAGCCCCGTCGTACGGCTCCGACGAACCCGAACCGCCTACGTCGTCCGAACCATCGCCCTCGTTTGAAAAACGGTTTACCGCCTCTCCACCGGGTTCGGAGTCGCTGGGTACAAATTCCGGCGGAATGAATGACTTCGATGCCTCCACCACGGTTGACTCGTATTCGTTCATCACGGCATAGGCCTGCTTGTTCAGCTCTCGCCGACGCAAGGTCAGGTCGGCACCGACCTCCCCGTTCCGGGCCTGCCATTGGTCGTTCAACTGACGCATCGCCTCATGGGCGGCGAAGCTGGCGCCGTTGACCTGTGCCAGGGCCGCTCCGATCCGGCCCGCCGACACGGAGTTCACGCGCAACGCGGAGATCAGTTCGGCGAGGCGTTCGTGGAAGTAGCCGGCCGCTGTGCCGCTGGGCGGCCACGCGTCCTCCATATCCGCCTGGTACCCCATCATCCGATTGGCCTGATCGGCCAACAGATCCGACATCTTCTGCCAGGCGGCCCACTGCGCCCACCCGGCGTCCACCGACCGCGACCGCAGTTCCCCCCACAGGGCGGGCACGTCGTACCGGCTCCAGTCGCTCATGAGGCCACCGCCTTGCCGCCCGACGTCGGCGGTGGCGCCGTGGGCCGGGCCGCGTTTCCGTACAGTTCCTTGACCGAGTCGAGGTCGGCGGAGGCGAGTGCGTCGGCGGTGCCGTACGTCTCGATGACGGCCGTGACGCCGGCGATCATCGTGTCGATGGCGTCCAGGAACGATCCCATCGCCTCACGGGAGCCGGCGAGGCAGAAAGCGTATTCGCGGTGTGCGTCGGCGATGCCGCCGGAGGCGGCGAACCAGCCGAACGGCACGGTCCCGCTGTGCTGGTGCGCGATGTCGAACCCGGTTGGTCGCATGGACCCGTCGAGATCGCCCCGCAGGGACTGGGCGAACGCCCGCACCCCTTCAAGGTCCACCCGAAGCGCGTTGAGCCCCTCCGCCACCGGTTCAGCCATCGACGTCCCCCTCTACACGATGCGCCGAGAGTAGCCACACTCTCCGCATCCGCGCTAAGAGGAGCGATCACTCCGCTTTCATTTGGTGGGAACTTTGGGTCCAAGATCGCATAACCCGGCCAGCAGATCGCCGTGTCGGGCGACGCGTTCGAGGACCTCGGGGGCTGTCATCGAGGCCGCGCTGACACCCGACAGCACCTCGTCCCAGGTGAGTGGCGTGCTCACGGTCGGCGTCGGCTGTGCCCGCAGCGAGTACGGCGTGACCGTGGTTTTCGCGGCGTTGTTCTGGCTCCAGTCGATGAACACCTTGCCGGGGCGCAGGTTCTTGGCCATCCGGGAGGTGATCAGGGCGGGGTGCGCCTTTTCCAGTTCGGCGGCGACGCGGTGGGCGTAGTCGCTGACGATGTCGGCCGACTGCTTGCCCGACACCGGGCAGCAGAGCTGCATGCCCTTCTTTCCCGAGGTTTTGGGGTACGCCGCTATGCCGTCCGCCGCCAGTCTGTCCCGCATGAGAACGGCGACCTCGCAACACTCGGCGAGCCCGGCCGGCGGCCCCGGGTCCAGGTCGACCACGAGCAGATCGGGCCCGTCGGCACCGACCTTCCACTGTGGAGTGTGCAGTTCGAGCGAGGCGAGGTTGGCGGTCCACACGAGGGTCGGCAGGTCGTCGCAGACGACGTAGTCGATGGTTTCCCTGCCTTTGGAGGACCCGGGTACCGGAAGCGAAACCACCCGCACCCACGACGGGGTGCCCGCGGGAATGTTCTTCTCGAAGAAGTGTGCGCCGTCGACGCCGTTCGGATAACGGATCCTGGTCAGCGCGCGGTCCTGGAGATGCGGCAACAACACCGGGGAGATGCGGGTGTAGTAGTCGATTATCTCGCCCTTGGTGAAGCCGCAGGCCGGATAGAGCACCTTGTCCAGGTTGGACAGTTCGAGTTCGCGCTCGCCGACCTGCACGCGGATGCGGCTATTCATCGATCACCTCGTGCGGCTCCTTGTCGCTCCTGCGCCGGAGGAAACGAGGGAACCGGAGCCGCAGATCCGGTGTCCGTTCGCTGAACTTGACCTCGACCACGATTTCCGGTCGTACCCAGTAGGCGCCCCGCGAATCCTCGCGCGGGATGCTGCCGGCGAACGGCGACCCGGGCACGACCAGCGGTTTCAGCACGGCGAGCAGGTTGCGTTCGCTGGCGTTGGAGATGCCGCCGCCGACCCGGCCGCGGAAGTGCAGGCCGTCGGAGTGCGGCACGCCGACCAGCAGCGCGCCGAGCGCCCGCGCGCCGGGCCGGTAGCCGCCGACCACGAAGTCGCCGGTGCGTTCCAGCTTGACCTTGATCCAGTCCGGGGAGCGGGTGCCGGGGCGGTAGAGGCCGGTGCGGCGCTTGGCGACGACGCCTTCGAGTTCGTACTCGCGGGCCGCCGCCACGGTGCCGGGGCCGTCGTCGAACGCGGGCGGCACGACCCAGCTGTCGCCGCCGAGCGCGAGGCCCTCCAGCAGCGCACGCCGTTCGTCGTAGGGGCGGTCGCACACGTCCACGCCGTCCAGCCGCAGCACGTCGAAGATCAGGAACGTCACCGGGAACGTCAGCACCAGCTTCGCCGCCCGGGCGGGGTCGCGCACGTGCATCCGTTCGGCCAGATCTCGGAAGGAGGGACGGCCCCGCGCGTCGAGGACGGCGACCTCGCCGTCGAGCACCGCGTCCCGGGAGCCCAGCGCACGGGCGAGCCCGGCCAGCTCCGGGTAGGCCACGGTGATCTCCGGACCGGTCCGCGCGTACAGCCGGGTCCGGCCGCCCGACAGGTCGGCGACGGCCCGCACGCCGTCCCACTTCAGCTCGTAGCGCCACTCCGGTCCGCGCGGCAGCGGACCGGCCGTGGCGAGCATCGGCGGGAACGGCGCCTCGGGCACGCAGTCCACGATAGATCGCCCATAGCACTCGCATCGGCGGCTCAGCAGTGCGATTCTGAAGGCGTTGTCGCAGGTGGGACACGTGTGAGGAGAGGGTCGATGCGGGCGATCTGGAAGGGTGCGGTGTCCTTCGGGCTCGTGTCGATATCGGTGAAGCTCTTCTCCGCCACGGAGGAGAAGGACATCCGGTTCCACCAGGTGCATCGCGAGGACGGCGGCCGGATCCGCTACAAGCGCACCTGCTCGATCTGCGGCGAGGAGGTCTCCTACGACGACATCGCGAAGGGCTACGACCTCGGCGGCGGCGAGATCATCATTCTCAACGACGACGACTTCGCCGACCTGCCGCTGACCACGAGCCGCGCGATCGACGTGCTGGAGTTCGTGCCGGCCGAGCAGGTCGACCCGATCTTTTACAACAAGTCGTACTACCTGGAGCCGGAGGGCGCGGCGACGAAGCCGTACGTGCTCCTGCGCGACGCGCTCGAACGCACCGACCGGGTCGCGGTCGTCAAGGTGGCGCTGCGCCAGCGCGAACAGCTCGCCACGCTGCGGGTTCGCGACGGGGTGCTGGTGCTCAACACGATGTTGTGGCCGGACGAGGTGCGCACGCCCGACTTCGGGTTCCTCGACGACGACGTCGAGGCGCGGCCGGCTGAGCTGGCGATGGCCGGCTCGCTGATCGAGTCGATGGCCGGCGACTTCGAGCCCGACCAGTACACCGACAACTACCGGACGGCGTTGCAGGAGGTCATCGACGCGAAGGTGGCCGGGCGCGAGGTCGTTCAGCCGGAGGAGGTCGAGGCCCCGCCGTCGGCGGCCGTGGACCTGATGGCCGCGCTGCGCGCGTCGGTGGAGCGGGCCCGGGCCGCCCGGGGCGAGGACGCCGACGACGGCACCACCCCGATCAGCGCGGCCAAATCGGCGCGCAAGGCCGATCCCGACGAGAAGCCCGCCGCGAAGAAGACCACCCCGCGCAAGGCCCCCGCCAAGAAGGCCACGCCGGCGAAGAAGACCACCACCGCGGAGAAGAAGGCCACCCCCGCGAAGAAGACGACGAGCCGCGCCCGCAAGAGCGCATAAGATCAAGAGCTTCATGTCGCAGGTCCGCCGGG
>NZ_BOPF01000078.1 GCF_016863615.1 Virgisporangium aliadipatigenens
AAGCATGGGCTTGTTCGTGTCCGTCTGTCCGGTTCATGGTCCGAGGATGGGTTCGGGACAGCGGAATACCGCGCCAGCGGTCAGGAGCCGACGTGGATGCCGGGACGACGGGCGGGATCGGGTTCGTGCTTGCGGATGATCTCCCGGGTGACGGGTGCGGTGTCGCCGCGTCCGAGCAGGAAGTAGCGAACCATGTGCACCAGCGGGCTGCCCTCGGCCCAGGCGAAGTGGCAGTGTGGCCGCACGCCGGTGGTGTCGCGCAGGGCGAGCAGGATCGCGGCGATGGCGTTCGGCGCGGCGGGTGCCTGCGCCCGTAGGACTCGGAAGCCGTCCACCTGCACGCCGTGAACGGTGAGGGTGTCGCTGAAGTCGGAAGGGTCCACGACGTCGATCTCCAGGAAGATCACGTCGGCGCCGCCAGGTACCGGGTTATCGCCGCGCTGTTCGAGTTCCTTGTGCCGGTATTCTCCCGCGTCGCCGCTCTGGCGGCGGTTGGCGACGAGGTTGATCCGGCCGTCGAAGGCGAGGGTGCCGGTGATGAACCGGCGGGCGGTGTCGTCGAACTCGATGCAGTCGGCACGCAGTTCGGTGGTGCGGGCGACGCGGGAGATGAGCGACACGGTGATGATCCCGGCGATGAACATCGCGGAGATGGCGATGCCGTCGGGCTTTTCGATGATGTTCTCGATGAGGGCGTAGAGGAGGGCGGCGGTCAGCAGCCCGAACCCGACGGCGGCGCCTCGGCGCCGATGGCGGATGGTCCAGACAGTGACGGCGAAGGCGCCGGAGACCATCATGGCGAGGATGCCGGTGGCGTAGGCGCCGGCCTGGGCGTTGACGTCGGCGCCGAAGGCAACGGTGATGACGATGCTGATGATGGTGTAGACGATGACGACCGGCCGCACGGCGCGCCCCCACTCCGGGGCCATGCCGTAACCGGGCAGGTAGCGGGGCACGATGTTGACGAGTCCGGCCATCGCCGACGCCCCGGCGAACCACAGGATCAGGATGGTAGAGATGTCGTAGGCGGTGCCGACGGCATCGCCGAGGTATTCGTGCGCGAGCCAGGCGAGCGCACGACCGCTGGCCTCACCACCGGGTCCGAACTCGTCGCGCGGGATGAGGACGGTAGTGACGAAGCTGGCCGACAGCAGATACACGCTCATGACCGCCGCGGCGGCGGTCAGCAGACGGCGGCTGTTGCGGATCCGGTTCTCCAGGCGCTGCGCGTCGTCGTCGCCGGTGGCGGCCACCAGCGGCATCATGCTCACCCCGGTCTCGAACCCGGACAGGCCGAGCACCAGCAGCGGAAACGCGACCACGGCCGGGCCGAGCAGCCCACCCAACCCGCCTCCGCCGACATGGGTGAGTTCATCGGTCCACGCCGCCCAAACGCCGGGTGTGGTGACGACCTCGAAGAAGCCGACACCGACGATGAGCGCGTTGAGGCCGAGGAAGATCGCGACGAGCGGGATGGCGACGGTTACCGCCTCACTGAAGCCGAGCAGAAATACCCCACCGAGCAGGAGCAGCAGCGTCACGGTCAACGACACCTCGTGGCCGTGCAGGAATTCGGGGAAGAACGGGTTCTCGACCACGTGCACGCTGGCATCGGCCGCCGACAGGGTGATCGTGATGATCCACGAGGTGGCGACGAAGCCCAGGAGGACCAGGACGAACAGCTTGCCCCACCAGAACGGCAGCAGCCGTTCCAGCATCGCCACCGAACCGGCCCCGTGCGGGCTTTCCCGGGCCACCCGCCGGTACATCGGCAGGACCCCGAACAGGGTCAACGCCACGATCAGCAGCGTGGCCAACGGTGACACCGCGCCGGCGGCCGTGATCGCGATGGCCGGCACGTAGGCGAGGCTGGAGAAGTAGTCGACGCCGGTCAGGCACATGACCTTCCACCACGAGTGGGACTCGGTGTGAGCCTCGGCGGCGGCGGGGCCGATCGGCTGGACCCGGTGCCGCAGCAGCCAGCCCGCCAGCCCGGTCGACGGCAGCGGCGCCCGGCCCGGGGCGTCCACCGTCGCGGGCAGGACGTAGCCGTCCTCGGGCACGGCTGCCTCGGTCTCGGTCGAAGCGTCGCTGGTGTCCATCTGATCGTCACCCGTCTCCGCGGTAGCAACAGCGACGGGCAACGCTACGTCCCCGCCAGTCGGACCGTGGACCCGGGTGTCGAACTCAGGGCTGGAATCGGTAGCCCATGCCGGGCTCGGTGAGCAGGTGACGCGGCCGGGACGGGTCGTCCTCCAGCTTGCGGCGCAGCTGTGCCATGTACTGCCGCAGGTACTGGGTCTCGTTGAGATACGTCGGACCCCACACGTCCTGTAACAGTTGGCGCTGGCTGATGAGCTTGCCGGGATTGTGGGCCAGCAGGCCAAGAAGTTTCCACTCGGTGCGGGTCAGATGCTGGCTCTTGTCGCCGTCGCGTGCGTCCCGAGCGGCCAGATCGATCGTGTACCGGCCGACTCGGACCCGGACCGGCTCGTCGGGGTCGGCGTGCCGCCGGGTGACTGCCCGGATGCGTGCCAGGAGTTCCTCGATGTTGAACGGCTTGGTGACGTAGTCGTCGGCGCCGGCGTCCAACGCGTCGATCTTGTCCCTGCTGTCGAGGCGCCCCGACAGCACGATCACCGGCACCGGGGTCCAGGTGCGCAGGCGGCGGATCACGTCGACGCCGTCCAGGTCGGGTAGCCCCAGATCGAGCACGATCAGGTCCGGCCGATCGGCGGACGCCGCGGCCAGTGCCTGGGTGCCGTCGGCGGCGGAGACGACGGTGTACTGGCGGGCCTGGAGGTTGATCCGCAGGGCGCGCAGGATCTGCGGCTCGTCGTCAACGATGAGGATGCGGGTCACGGCGTCCCCTCCGGGCTCGGGTCGGTGGTGGGTGGGAACCGGTCGAGCCGCTCCAGCAGGGCCGGGTCGGCGTGCTCGGCCGGATCGGGCCGCCGGCCCCGGTCGTCTTCGACACTACGCAGCGACAGGGTCATGGTGAGGCCGCCGCCGGGGGTGTGCTCCGGGTCGAGGGAGCCGTCCATCGCCTCGGCCAGGCCGCGGGACAGGGCGAGTCCGAGCCCGACGCCGGTGCCGTTGTCGCGGTCGCCGAGTCGTTGGAACGGCTGGAAGATCCGGTCCCGGTCCGCGGCCGGCACACCCGGGCCGTGGTCCACGACGCGGATCTCGACCCGTCCGGCGTGTTCGCTGGCGTTGATCAGCGGCGGCCGCTCGGGTGCGCTGTGGCGCACGGCGTTGGCGAGCACGTTGACCAGGATGCGTTCGACCAGGGCCGGGTCGGCGTGGATCTCGGGCAGTTCGTCGGGTACCGCGACCCGCACGTCGTCGCCGTCGGGTCCGAGGTCGTCGACCGCGCGGGCGATGACCTCGGCGACGCTGACCGGCTGTGACACCAGTGCGAGGGCGCCGGCCTGCAGGCGGCTCATGTCGAGCAGGTTCTCCACCAGCCGGTGCAGCTTGTCGATGGACTCCTCCGCGGTGGCGAGCAGTTCGTCGCGGTCGGCGTCGGAGAACGTCACCCCGGGGCTGCGCAGCCCGCCGACGGCAGCCTTCGCCGAGGCGAGCGGGGTGCGCAGGTCGTGGCTGACCGCCGACAGCAACGCGGTACGCAGCCGGTCGACCTCGGCCAGCGAACCGGCGGTGGCGGCCTGTTCGGCCAGCCGCTGCTGGCGCAGGGCGATGGCCGCGTGTGCGGCGAACGCTTCGATGAGGCGCCGGTCGATGGCATCCAGCGGCTGCCCGCGCAGCACCAGGGTCAGTTCCTCGTCGATCGGCACCTCCGTCTGCCCCTGCGCCGGGGCGGTGCAGGGCTGCCCTCCGGCGCTCGCAGCGATCCGCCACGGTGGCGTCGCGGCTTCGGTGTCGGACTCGGGCCGCCGTTGCAGCAGGGTCACACTTGTCTGGGCGAACGACTCGCGGACCCGTTCCAGCAACGCCGGCAGCGGCCGGTCGCCGTGCAGGACACTGCCCGCGAGGGTCGACAGCGTCTGCGCTTCCGCCCTGGCCCGGGCCGCCTCCCGGGTGCGCCGGGCGGCCAGGTCGACCACGGTGGAGACCGCCACGGCCACCAGCACGAACGCCAGCAGGGCGAAGAGGTTCTCCTGCTCGGCGATGGTGAATCGGTGCACCGGCGGTGTGAAGTAGTAGTTCAACAGAATGAAACTGCCCACGGCGGCGAGCAGCGCCGGATACAGCCCGCCGACGAGCGCCACCGCCACGGTGAGCACGAGGAACGCCAGGATGTCGCTGGGCAGTGACAGCCCGGCGCGGGCCACGAGTGCGGCGGTCAGCGCTGGCAGTCCGAGCACGGTCGCCGCGACGCCCGCCAACCGGCGGCTCCAGGTGAGGCCGCGGGTCAGGTCCACGCGCAGCCGGCCGGTGCGGACCTTTTCGTGCGTGACCAGGTGGACGTCGATCGCACCCGACTCGGCGGTGGTGGTCGCGCCGACGCCGGGCGAGAGGATCTGCGCGAACCGCCGTCGCCGGCTGGCGCCGAGGACGAGTTGGGTAGCGTTGACCCCGCGGGCGAAGGCCAGC
The DNA here is from genome assembly GCF_016863615.1 of Virgisporangium aliadipatigenens. GTDB lineage: Bacteria > Actinomycetota > Actinomycetes > Mycobacteriales > Micromonosporaceae > Virgisporangium > Virgisporangium aliadipatigenens. The sequence continues at coordinate 4,558 of NZ_BOPF01000078.1, forward strand.
AGCGCGTCCGGGATGTCGTTGCCGACGACCTGGTGGTAGGTGCCGTCGAGGCTCTCCACGAGCAGGCGTTGGCGGGCCAGTGCGGCCGGGTCGGCGCCGGCGAGGCCGTCGCCGCGGATGACGTGCACGGCCATCAGGTCGGCGCCCTTGCTGCGGGCGGCGATCCGGGCGGCGCGGCGGATCAGGGTGTCGCCCTCGGGGCCGCCGGTGAGCGCGACGACGACCCGTTCCCGCGCTTCCCAGGTGGCGTCGATGCGGTGCGTGGCGCGGTAGCGGTCGAGCTGGTCGTCGACCTTGTCGGCGAGCCACAGCAGCGCCAGTTCCCGCAACGCGGTGAGGTTGCCGATGCGGAAGTAGTTGCCGAGCGCAGCGTCGATCTTCTCCGGTTTGTAGATGTTGCCGTGGGCCATCCGCCGGCGCAGCGCCTCGGGGGTCATGTCGACCAGTTCGATCTGCTCGGCGCGTCTTACCACTGCGTCCGGGACGGTCTCGCGCTGCGGCACGCCGGTGATCTGCTCGACGACGTCGTTGAGCGACTCCAGGTGCTGGATGTTGACGGTGGTGAGGACCGTGATGCCGGCGTCGAGGAGTTCCTCGATGTCCTGCCACCGCTTCGTGTGCCGGGAGCCGGGGACGTTGGTGTGGGCGAGTTCGTCGACGATGGCGACGTCGGGCCGCCGGGCCAGGATCGCGTCGAGGTCCATCTCGGTGAACTGCGCGCCGCGGTAGGCCACCGTCGCGCGCGGCACCACCTCCAACCCGGCGAGTATCGACTCGGTGAAGGGCCGGCCGTGTGTCTCGACGAAGCCGACCACGATGTCGGTGCCGCGTTGGCGGCGCCGGCGGGACTCCTCCAGCATCTTGTAGGTCTTGCCGACGCCGGGCGCCGCGCCGAGGTAGACCCGAAGCTGTCCGCGCGCCATGTCTTCCCTTCAAATCGTGGAACGTCCATCCGGCCCGCCGTGGTCCGACGGGCCGGTGAACGGGGGTCAGCGGACCGGACGGGAGGCGTCGAGATCCAGGTTGAGTTCCAGGACGTTGACGCCCGGTTCGCCGATGAAGCCCAGCACTCGGCCGGTCGTGTGCCGGTCGATGGCCTTTTTCACCTCATCGGCGGTCATACCGCGGGCGGCGGCGACGCGCGATGCCTGGAGTCGCGCGTAGGCGACGCTGATGTGCGGGTCGAGTCCGCTGCCGCTGGCGGTCACCGCGTCGGCGGGCACCGCCGGCCGCTCCGGCGCGCCGCCGCGTACCGGGGTCACCATGCCCTTGGTGTAGTCACCGTCGAAGGTGGCGCATTCGACGGTGACCCCTTCGTAGGTGCCGAGGAACGGGGCCGTCGGGCACGCCTCGTTGAGGCTGACCGCCCGGGTCACCGCTCCGGTGGCGCCGTCGTGGTGGAACACGGCCAGCACCGCGCCGACCCCGCTCGGGGTGCAGTAGGCCCGGGAGCCGTCGACGCCTTCGAGGTCGCCGACCGCTTTGCTGGCCGCGCAGACCCGGCTCAGCAGGCTCGGCTTGCCCTCGTCCGTGGGGTCGGCCGGGTCGGGCAGCGTGTCGACGACGTTCTCCGGACCGAGATTGGACGCCGATGTCGCGGTCGGGTCGTAGCCGTCGCCGGCGGCCGACGGGCGGGACTGAAAATACTGCCGCAGCGGCTTGCCGTCACCGTCCACAAAGGACTGTCCGATGAGGCGGCTGCCGACGACGGTACCGCCGGCCGACACGAGCGAACCGTCGGCCCGCTCCGACAGGCCGGGGATCCGGGCGACGGCGACCATGACGAGCGGGTAGGCGACGCCGAGGACGACGGTCAGCACGAGCAGTGCCCGCAGGGCGGCGAGGTGCTGGGCGAGCCACGAAGGAAGGCGCATCACGAGATCCCTGGGACGAACTGGATGAGAAGGTCGATGGCTTTGATGCCGACGAACGGCACCACGATCCCGCCGGCGCCGTAGACGAGCAGATTGCGGCGCAGCATCGAGGAGGCGTCGCCGGGCCGGTACCGCACGCCGCGCAGCGCCAGCGGGATGAGCGTGACGATGACGATCGCGTTGAAGATGACGGCGGACAGGATCGCCGAGGTGGGGCTGGCCAGCCGCATGATGTTCAGCGTGTCCAGGCCCGGGTAGACCGCGACGAACATCGCCGGGATGATCGCGAAGTACTTGGCGATGTCGTTGGCGATGGAGAACGTCGTCAGCGCCCCGCGCGTGATGAGCAGCTGCTTGCCGATCTCCACGATCTCGATCAGCTTCGTCGGGTCGGAGTCGAGGTCGACCATGTTGCCGGCCTCCTTCGCGGCCGACGTGCCGGAGTTCATCGCGACGCCGACGTCGGCCTGGGCGAGCGCGGGCGCGTCGTTGGTGCCGTCGCCGGTCATCGCGACGAGCTTGCCGCCCTCCTGCTCCTTCTTGATGAGGGCCATCTTGTCCTCGGGAGTGGCCTCGGCGAGGAAGTCGTCGACACCGGCCTCCTGCGCGATGGCCTTCGCCGTCACCGGGTTGTCGCCGGTGATCATGACGGTGCGGATGCCCATCCGGCGCATCTCGTCGAAGCGTTCCCGCATGCCGTCCTTGACCACGTCCTTAAGGTGGATCACCCCGAGGGCGCGAGCCGGCCGCCCGGCGACCCGTTCGGCGACCACGAGCGGCGTGCCGCCCGAGCCGGAAACCGCGTCGACGATGCCGCCGACGTCGTCGCTGGGGTGCCCGCCGTTGTCGCGGACCCACTTCATCACCGCGGTCGCCGCCCCCTTGCGGACCTGCCGGACCCGGCCGTCCTCCTCGACGTCGACGCCGGACATCCGGGTCTGCGCGGTGAACGGCACCCAGGTCGCGGCGGCGAGTTCGCCCGGCCCGCGTTCCCGCAATCCGTGGGCGGTCTTGGCGTGCACGACCACGCTGCGCCCCTCCGGCGTCTCATCGGCCAGGCTCGACAACTGTGCCGCACTGGCCAGATCGGCGATGTCCACACCCGCAACAGGTACGAACTCGCTCGCCTGACGGTTACCGAGAGTGATCGTACCGGTTTTGTCGAGGAGCAGGGTGTTGACGTCGCCGGCCGCCTCGACCGCGCGGCCGGACATGGCAAGCACGTTGCGCTGGACGAGGCGGTCCATGCCGGCGATGCCGATCGCCGACAGCAACGCTCCGATCGTGGTCGGGATGAGGCACACCAGCAGCGACACGAGCACGATGCCGGTGACGCCGTCGCCGTCGAGCGCGGCCGTGTCAGGGGCGAAGCCCTGCACCGCCTTCGAGAAGATCGCCAGCGGCTGCAACGTCGCGACGGCCAGCAGGAAGATGATCGTCAGCGAGGCGAGCAGGATGTTCAGCGCGATCTCGTTCGGCGTCTTCTGCCGGTTGGCCCCCTCGACGAGGGCGATCATCCGGTCGACGAAGCTCTCGCCGGGCTTCTGCGTGATCCGCACGACGATCCGGTCCGAGAGCACCTTCGTGCCGCCGGTGACGGCGCTGCGGTCGCCGCCGGACTCGCGGATCACCGGTGCCGACTCGCCGGTGATGGCCGACTCGTCGACGCTGGCGATGCCCTCGATGACGTCGCCGTCGCCGGGGATCACCTGGCCGGCCTCGACCACCACGACGTCACCGAGGCGCAGCATCGCGGCCGGCACCTGCTCCTCCGTCGCGTCGGTGCGTCCCGGAGCCCAGTCGGTGAGGCGCCGCGCCGTCGTGTCGGACTTCGCCCGCCGCAGGGTGTCGGCCTGCGCCTTGCCCCGGCCCTCGGCGACCGCCTCGGCGAGGTTGGCGAACAGGACGGTGAGCCACAACCAGACCGTGATCGCCCACGCGAACACACTCGGGTCCGCCACGGCCAGGACGGTGGTGAAGACCGACCCGATCTCCACGATGAACATCACCGGGTTGCGCCACAACGTGGCCGGGTTCAGCTTGCGCAGTGCGTCCGGGACGGACTTCCACAGTTGACGCGGGTCGAGCAGTCCGCCGCCGACCCGGCGCGGCGCGGGAGTGGTCAGGGTGGTCATCGGATTCCTTCTGCCAGGGGGCCGAGCGCGAGGGCCGGCAGGTAGGTCAGCGCGACGACGATGAGGGTCACGCCGACGACCATGCCGATGAACAGCAGCTGGTGGGTCCGCAACGTCCCGGCCGAGGCCGGCACCGGCGTCTGCCGCGCGAGGGAGCCGGCCAGACCGAGAACGAAGATGATCGGCAGGAACCGGCCGAGCATCATGCACAGGCCGAGCGCGGTGTTGTAGAAGGTCGTGTTCACCGAGATGCCGGCGAATGCCGAGCCGTTGTTGTTCGACGCCGACGTGAACGCGTACAGCACCTCGGACAGGCCGTGCGCCCCCGGGTTCGCCATCGAGGCGCGGGCCTGCGCCGAGGACATCGCGACCGCCGTGCCGATCAGCACCAGCGCCGGCGTCGTCAGCAGGTACAGCGACGCAAACTTGATCTCCCGCGCGCCGATCTTCTTACCCAGGTACTCCGGCGTGCGCCCGACCATCAACCCGGCCACGAACACCGTCAGCACCGCCAGGATCAGCATCCCGTACAGCCCGGAGCCCGTCCCACCCGGCGCCACCTCGCCGAGCATCATGTTCAACATCGCCACCATGCCGCCCAGCGACGTGTACGAGTCGTGGAACGAGTTCACCGCACCGGTCGAGGTCAGCGTGGTGATCGCGGCGAAGGTCGCCGACTGCGCCACCCCGAACCGGGTCTCGGTTCCCTCCGTCGCTCCGCCGACCGCTGTCGGCACCGTCCCGGGGTGGGACAACTGCAGGGCGTTCAGCGCCACGACGCTGCCGATGGCGAGGACCGCCATGATCGCGGCGATCGCCAGGCCCTGCTTGCGGTCGCCGACCATCCGCCCGAACACCCGCGGCAGGCTGAACGGGATCAGCAGGATCAGGAACAACTGCACCCAGTTCGTCCAACCGGTCGGGTTCTCGAACGGATGTGAGCTGTTGGCGTTGTAGAAGCCACCGCCGTTCGTGCCGAACTCCTTGATCACCTCCTGGCTCGCCACCGGCCCGCCGGTAATGGTCTGCGAGCCCCCGGCGACGGTGGGGACGTCGGTGCCGCCGGAAAGGTTCTGCACCACGCCGCCGGCGATCAACACGGTCGCGCCGACGATCGCGACCGGCAGCAGGATCCGCACGCAGATGCGCACCAGGTCGACCCAGAAGTTGCCGAGCTGGTCGGTCTTCGACCGAGCGAACCCGCGCACCAGCGCCACCGCGACAGCGATACCGACCGCGGCGGAGGCGAAGTTTTGCACCGCGAGGCCGCTCATCTGCACCAGGTGACCCATCGTCGCCTCACCCGAGTACGACTGCCAGTTGGTGTTGGTGACGAAGCTGACCGCCGTGTTCCACGCCTGGTCGGACTTGACCGCCGGGAACCCCAGGTTCAGTAGCAGCCGGTCCTGTACCCGCTGGAACAGGTACAACGCCAGCACCGAGACGGCGGAGAAGGCCAGCACGCTGCGGGCATAGATACCCCAGGACTGCTCCCCGTCGGGATTCACTCCCACGGCCCGATACACCAGCCGTTCGGCCCGGAAGTGCCGGGATGAGGAGACCGCCCGGAACATGTAGTCGCCGAAGAGCCGGTACGCCAACACCAGGACGAGTACGAGCGAGGCGATGAACAGCCCGCCGGCCACGGCGGGGCTCATCAGAAACGCTCCGGGAAGAGCAGTGCGACGACCAGGAACGCGGTCAGGCCGACCGCCAGGACCAGACCGACGAGATTCTCGGCGTTCACAGCCGCTCCACCGCCCGCACCGTCAGGCCGAGGACCGCGAACATCGCGATCGTCAGCAGCACGAACCACAGGTCAGCCACGAGGGGTGCCTCCTTCTCCACGAACCCGGTGCGACCATGGGGCGATGCGCACCGTTCATGGGAAGTGAAGCCCCGGTGGAGTGGCGGTGGGCAGGGGCGTTGACGAAATCCCTACGCCGCGGAGGCGCGTTTTGACACTTTATTGACGCCTCGGCCGCGCAGCGACCACCTGCCGCCGACGACATACCGGCGGAACCCCGAGCGGCACGGATGCGCGTTCGCGACGGCTCATGACGGCGTGGAGGATGCCGTGAGCGCGTCGCGAAGGCGGCTATCTCCCGACGGTTAGGAGATCTTGCGTCGGTGGATTCTGATCGCGACGGCATAGGCGACGACGAGGATGCCGGCGCACCAGCCGAGGGCGATCCAGATGCCGTTGCCGACCGGCTGCTGCGCGAAGAGGGCGCGGATCGCGTTGACGATGGAGGTGACAGGCTGGTGCTCGGCGAAAGCGCGCACCGGGCCGGGCATGGTGTCGGTGGGGGCGAAGGCCGAGCTGATGAACGGCAGGAACATGAGCGGGTAGGCGAACGCGACCGCGCCGTCCGGGGACTTGGCGGTCAGGCCGGGGATGATGGCGATCCAGGTCAGGGCCAGGGTGAACAGGGCCAGGCTGCCGGCGACCGCCAGCCACGCGATTACCCCGGCTCCCGAGCGGAAGCCCATGATCAGGGCAACCAGCACGGTGAGCACGACCGAGATGAGGTTGGCGACCATCGAGGTCAGCACGTGTGCCCACAGCACGCACGAGCGGGCGATCGGCATGGACTGGAAGCGTTCGAAGATGCCGCTCTTCATATCGAGGAAGAGCCGGAACCCGGTGTAGGAGATGCCGGAGGCGATCGTGATGATCAGGATGCCGGGCAGCAGGTAATTGACGTACGAGCCCGAGTCGGGGCCGGTGTCGATGGCACCGCCGAGCACGTAGACGAACAGCAGCATGAACGCAATCGGCATCAGCGCGGTGGTGATGATGGTGTCGAGGCTGCGGACGATGTGGCTCAGCGAACGTCGGGTCAGGACCGCCGTGTCGCCGAGGAAATGCTTGGTCATCGTTGGTCCTTCGGGTCCGGCCGGACGTCGCCGGCACCGACGAGGGTGAGGAAGACGTCCTCCAAGGTGGGCTGCTTTTCGACGTATTCGACCTTGGCGGGCGGGAGCATCTGCCGGAGTTCGTCGAGGGTGCCGTTCACGATGATCCGTCCGTCGTGGAGGATCGCGATCCGGTCGGCGAGCTGTTCGGCCTCGTCGAGGGTCTGCGTGGTGAGCAGGACGGTGGTCCCGCGTGCGGCGAGTTCCCTGACGGCGTGCCATACCTCGATGCGGGCGTGGGGATCGAGCCCGGTGGTCGGTTCGTCGAGGAAGATCACCGCCGGGTCGCCGATGAGGCTCATCGCGATGTCGAGGCGGCGCCGCATGCCGCCCGAGTACGTCGACACTCGCCGTGCGGCCGCGTCGGTGAGCGAGAAACGTGCGAGCAGGTCGTCGGCAACCCGGCGCGGTTTCTTGACGTGCCGCAGCCGGGCCACCAGGACGAGGTTCTCGCGTCCGCTGAGCAGTTCGTCGACGGCCGCGAATTGCCCGGTGAGGCTGATCGACTCGCGGACCTTCGCCGGCTGCGAAACCACGTCGAAGCCGTTGACTGAGGTCGTACCCGCGTCGGCTTTGAGGAGTGTGGACAGGATTCTCACGACGGTGGTCTTGCCCGCTCCGTTGGAGCCGAGCAGGGCGAAGATGCTGCCGCGGGCCACGTCGAAGTCGACGCCGCGCAGAACGTTCACGTCGCCGTAGGACTTGTGCAGGCCGTGGACGTGGATCACGGGTTCCGGGACCGGGTCGGAGGTCATGTCGACGTTACCTTTCGGGGCATGGCGATGCGGCGGATGAGGACGTTGCCGTAGTTCGCGTGTAGGTGCAGGGCGACCGTGCGGTCGCTGTCGGCGGCGGCCGGGTCGGGAGTGAGGTCGCTGAGGACCCGGCCGTTGGCCGAGCTGGCGTCGATCCAGGCGGCGATGCCTGCCGGGACGCCGACCTCGACGTCGGCGTGGCCGTTGTCGAGTCGGATCGTTCCGCCGGAGACCTCCCGGATCCGGATCGGTCCGTGCGCGCTGCGTGCGGTCACGTCGCCCAGCGCCCGCTCGATGGTCAATGCCCCGGACGTGGCGGCCTCCACCTCGCCGGCGGTGGTGCCGAGTTCCATGCTCGCGTGCGAGGCGCGCAGCCGGGCATCGCCGTGGACGTGCGCGACGCGGACCGTGCCGTGGCCGGCGTTGACGTCGAGCCGGCCGGTCACCTCGGCGACGTCGCTGTTACCGTAGGGCGCTTCGAGAACGAGGTCGGCGAACGTGTCAGCGGTGACGCCGCCGTACTTGGCCACGATGCGGCTGTTCCCGAGCGCACCACGGGTGCGCACCGAGCCGTAGGCGTTCTCGACACTCACCCGCGAGCCGGTCGGCACCTCGCAGCGCACGTCGACCGAGTCACCCTTGCTGAACAGGTTGAGACGCCGCGGGACTTTGACCCGCACCCGCCCGTTGTCGAACGACACGGTCGAGTCGCGGGCAAGCGATTCGTCGCCGTTGCGGCCCGGTTTGCTGGGCACGATCTCGATGACGACGTCGGTACGGTCCGAGGCGACGATCTCGACGAACGCGACGCCGACCGCGACGTCCAGGTCGATCGGACCGGAAACGGCATATTCGGGCATGGCTGACCTCCGGATGGGCGTGCGCGATCGGTCCCACCTCGCGATGGGACGTGAATTAGATAGATGGGTTAGCGGGCCCAGCCGGTGAAGCGGTCGCCCTGCTTGGTCTCGCGTCGGGGTGAGGGGCGAAGGTCCGGCTCCAGGGCGCCGGCGATCGCGCGGACGAACCAGGTGTTCACCGAGATTCCCTCGGCAGCGGCGGCCTGCTCGACCCGGGCCTTGAGCCGGTCCGGCAGGCGCAATGTGGTGCGGGAGGTGACCGTGTCGTCCAGCGCGTCGGCGACCGGCTCGGGAGCCGACATGGCGGACGGGGACTGCGGGTCCGCCGTGGGTGTTGCCGGCCGTGACACCAACAGCTGCGGCTCTCGGCCACGCAGCACGACATCGACGGAACCAGGTGCAATCTCACGCGTGATCTCTGTCGCGACATCGCTGAGCACCTCCAGCACCGTCAGCCGCAAAGCCGCATCGAGTGACGTGCTGAGTCGCTCAGCGACCGCACGTGCAGCCGGCTCGGCGGTCTCCGTTGCTGCGGCGAGCCGTTCCTGGAGGTCGGAGACGTAGCGGTCGATGTCCATGACACCATGCTAGCACCATAATGGTGTCATGGACAATTCAAATGACACCACGCCGACATCGGTGCAGGTCGGCGTACTAGCGCTGAAGACGACGAACGTCCCCGAGCATCGCTCCAACCAATTAGCGAAGCCTCGGCTTGTTCGTGTTCGTCTGTCCGGTTTGAATCGTTGGTTGACGAAGTTTGCCGACGGCGACGCAGGCCGGAGATGCGGTCACCGGACGGGTCGTCATATACGGCGCGTCGGTGACCCTGACCGGAGGTCAACGCGGGTCAGCCGGGCGGCCCGCCGGGTGAGGTAGCGCTGTTCGGGCAGGTTGTCCGTCATGCGGGCGGCGCGCAGGTAGCACTCGCGGGCGGCTTCCCGCTCGCCGGCCT
>NZ_BOPF01000079.1 GCF_016863615.1 Virgisporangium aliadipatigenens
TACGGCACCACGGCGAAACCGCCTCGCTACCGACGCCTGCGCAGCTGCGCGTTGCCCAACAGGCGCAGCATTCCGGCCCCCGCCGCGACCCGCCGCGGGTAGGCCACCACCGCCGCGCGAGTGCGTACGGCCCGCATGAGCACGTCGACCGCCTCGGCGACCGAGATCTTCCCCGGCGCGCTGCGGGCCTTCATCATCTTGGTGGCCACGAAACCCAACCGCACCGTGGTGACAACCACCCCGTGTTTGCGCACGGCGAGCGCCATCCCGGACAGGTACGACGTCAGCGCGGCCTTGCTCGCCGAGTACGCCGGCGACTGCGGATTGATCATCACGTCGGCCAGGCTCGACAGCCCGATGAACTGCCCCTTGCGCGCGGCGACCATCCGCGGGAGCACCGCCTCCAGGGTGTGCGCGGCGCCCATGACGTTGACGTCGAGGGTGCGGGTCTGGCCGCTGAGGTCGGAGAGGTCCAGCAACTCGCCGATGCCGGCCGAGTACACGCACAGGTCTACCGCGGGGCCGTCGAGCGCGAGGCGCAGCGCCGACGGGTAACCCGGTCCGGTCACGTCGACGAGATGGTGCCGGTAGCGCTCGTGCTCGACCGTGCCCGGGCTGCGCGAGACACCGGTGACCGACCAGCCCTCGGCGAGCAGCCGCTCGGTGAGGCCGCGGCCGATGCCGTCGCTGCTGCCGACGATGACCGCACGGCGGCCGGGCTCCGACATGTGTCTCCTCCGCGGTCCTCCACAGTGGACGGCTCGTCTACCGTACAGCGATGCGGCTTCACGTGGGATGTGCGATGTGGACGCACCGGGCGTGGCCGTGGCATTCACTCACGTCTCACGAGCGGCTGCGGGCGTATGCCGGTTCGTGCACGGCCGTCGAGGGCAATACGACGTTCTACGCGACGCCCACGCCGGAGACCGTCGAGGGGTGGGCGCGGCAGACCGGTCCGGACTTCCGGTTCGTCGTGAAGGTGCCGAAGGTGGTCACCCACGAGAAACGCCTGGCCGGCGTCGAGACGGAGATGCGCGCCTATCTGGACGCGATGGAACCCCTCGGCCCGCGCGCACACGCCCTGTGGATCCAACTGCCCGGCTCGTTCGGGCCGGGGGACGTGCCGGTGCTCACCCGGTTCCTGCGCCGGCTGCCCGCCGCGCACCGGTACGCCGTGGAGGTCCGGCACGCCGCGTTCTTCACGCAGCCGCACGCCATGAGTGAACTTGAGAGCGCCCTCGCCACCGTCGACGCCGAGTGGGTGCCGTTCGACACGACGGCGTTCTTCGGCGGTGGGGCACCCACCAGCGACGCCGAACGCGACGCCTGGTCGAAGAAGCCGCGCATGCCGTTGCGCACGCGGGCGCTGACCGATCACCCGATCGTGCGCTACCTCGGCCGCGACGACCCCGCCCGAACCGTCGAGGGCTGGGCCCGCTGGGTCGACGTCGTGGCGGCCTGGCTCGGCGAGGGGCGTTCGCCGACGGTGTTCGTGCACACGCCGGACAACGCCGACGCGCCGGCGCTGGCGCGCGGGTTCCACGACGCGGTGCGCGCCCGGGTGCCCGGGCTCGACCCGCTGCCCGAGCCCGAGCCGCTGACCCTCTTCTGAGCCGTCGCTACGCCAGGCCGGCGAGTTTGTAGAGGACCAGGGAACCGGCGACGGCCACGTTCAGGCTGGCGCCGGTGCCGATCATCGGGATCTCCACGACGTCGTCGAGCAGGTCCAACGCCTCCGGCGGCACACCGGTCGCCTCGTGCCCCAGCACCATCACAGTCCGCCTGCGTGCCGCGGGCAGGTCGGCCAGCCGGACGGCATCCTCGGCGAGTTCCACACCGAGCACCCGCGAACCGGACAGACGCTGCTTCTCCAGCCAGATCAGCGGGTTGCCGGTCCAGTGCACGCAGGCCGGCTGGCGCAGGGTGTTCCCCTTGGCAAGCGCCTCGGGCACCCACGGCAGCCGGGGCACGGCGAGGCACGCGCCCACGGCGTCGCACGTGCGTAAGAGGGTACCGAGATTGACGCCGTGGAACGGCCACAGCGGCGCGGCGATGAGATGGTCGAGACAACGGGTGGGCCGCCGTCGGCGACTCTGCCGGATCTCGTCGGGCTTTCGCGTCCGGATGGCCCGGCTGCGGGCGCTCACGCGAGCTTCGAATCACGCTCCATGGCCGCAGAGTCTAGCCCTTGGGCACACGGACGCGGCAGCGCAGCGGTGCGGCTGGGAACTACGGTCGCGCGCCCGACGGACGCGCGAAATGATGCTCTTGATCTTTTACCAGGGGTTTCGGTAGCCGCGGGGGTGCAGCGCGCCGAGCACGATGCCCGCGGTGCTGATCAGGATGACCGCGCCGACCACCGCCGCCGTCGGGTTGGTGTAGCCGGTCCCCACGACCGCCGTCGACACGACCAGGCCGGGGCTGTGCCACAACGACGCCGCCGACCACGCCGACCCGTACGCCATCGCGAACGAGAACAGCCCCAGCGCCGCCGCCCCGACCGCCGCGCGGGCCGCGCCCTCCCGGTGGCTCGCCACCACCAGCACCACCGCGAACGCCACCCCGGCCAGCAGCGGCGCCCACGACGCCCGCGCGACGTCCGCGAACCGGGCGCTGAACGGCGGTGAGTACTCGTCCGACAGGGACAGCGCCAACGCGGTGAACAGCGTGGGCAACGCACCCAGGCCGGCCGTCACGGCGATCCCCAGCGCGGTGTGTGCCGACGGAAGCCGGCGCAGCGCACGCAACGCCAGCAGCGCGCAGCCGGCCAACACGGTGAGCGCCCCGAAGAGTACCCAGATGCGGGGCAGGTTCTCCTCGTGCTCCATGGCGAACGCTCGCTCCGCCATCTCCTGGGTGAACCGGGCCGGCTTCGCGTCGGTGAACGGCACCGCGAACACGCCGAAGAAGACCGCCAGCGCCACCGGTACACCGAGCAGCGGCACCCAGCCGCCCGGCGAGTCGCCCCGGCGCATGAACACGTGACCGGCGAGCGCACCGGCGGCGGTCAGGCCGCCGACTGCGGAGAGCACCGGGGTCCCCGTCCACATGCCGACCGCGTTGACCACGGTACCCAGGACGAACGTTCCCGCTACGACCCGGTGGACCATGATCTGGACGCTACTCTATGTGCCGGAGCCAGAGAGCGCCCAACGGCGGAACCCGCAGCGATACCGAGACCGGCTGACCGTGCCACGGCTGGTCGTCGGTGCGCACCTCGCCGAGGTTGCCGACCCCGGAGCCGCCGTAGACGTGCGAGTCGGTGTTGACCAGCTCCTGCCAGCGGCCGGCGCGGGGCAGGCCCACCCGGTAGCCCTCGTGCGGGAGAGCCGAGAAGTTGACCACGCACGCGAGCGCCCGCCCGTCCGGCGCGATGCGCAGGAACGAGAACGTGTTGTTGGCCGAGTCCTCCGCCGACAACCAGCGGAACCCGGCCGGAGTGGTGTCCTGCGTCCACAGTTCCGGGGCGGTGCGGTAGTGCGCGTTGAGGTCGGCGACGAGCTGCTTCACGCCGGCATGCAGCGGGTTCTCGAGCAGGCCCCAGTCGAGGCCGCGTTCCTCGCTCCACTCCTGGAAGTCGGCCAGCTCGCTGCCCATGAACAGCAGCTGCTTGCCCGGGTGCGCCCACATGTACGCCAGGAACGCGCGGATGCCGGCGAAGCGCCGCCAATTGTCACCGGGCATCTTGCCGATCAGCGAACCCTTGCCGTGCACGACCTCGTCGTGGCTGATCGGCAGCACGAAGTTCTCGCTCCAGGCGTACACCGTCGAGAACGTCATCTGGTGGTGGTGCCACTGGCGGTGCACCGGATCCTTGGAGATGTACTGGAGCGTGTCGTGCATCCAGCCCATGTTCCATTTGAACCCGAAGCCGAGGCCGTCCAGGTAGGTCGCACGCGTGACGCCCGGCCACGCCGTCGACTCCTCCGCGACGGTGATCACGCCGGGGTGGTGCTTGTACACCGTGGCGTTCATCTCCTGGAGGAAGCGGATCGCGTCGAGGTTCTCCCGGCCGCCGTGCTCGTTGGGCGTCCACTCGCCGTCCTTGCGGGAGTAGTCGAGGTAGAGCATCGAGGCGACGGCGTCCACGCGCAGCCCGTCGACGTGGAACTCCTCGCACCAGTAGAGCGCGTTGGCGACGAGGAAGTTGCGCACCTCGTTGCGGCCGTAGTCGAAGACGTAGGTGCCCCAGTCCGGATGTTCGCCGCGGCGCCAGTCGCCGTGCTCGTACAGCGGCGTGCCGTCGAAGCGCGCGAGGGCGAACTCGTCCTTGGGGAAGTGCGCCGGCACCCAGTCCAGGATCACGCCGATGCCGGCCTGATGCAGCTTGTCGACGAGGTAGCGGAAGTCGTCCGGGTTGCCGAACCGGGAGGTCGGCGCGTAGTACCCGGTCACCTGATAGCCCCACGAGCCGCCGAACGGGTGCTCCATGACGGGCATCAGCTCGACGTGCGTGAAGCCGGTCTCCTTGACGTAGGCCGTCAACTGCTCGGCGAGCTCCACATAGGACAGTCCCGGCCGCCACGAGCCGAGGTGCACCTCGTACACGCTCATCGGCTCGACGTGCGGGCGCGACTCGGCGCGCTTGGCCAGCCACTCGTCGTCGTTCCACCGGTAGCCCGAGCGGAACACCACCGAGGCGGTCTGCGGCGGCTTCTCCGTGTGCTTCGCCATCGGGTCGGCCTTCTCGCGCCACTGCCCGTCCTGGCCGAGGATCCGGTACTTGTACCGCTGCCACTCGCGCATGCCCGGCACGAACAGCTCCCACACGCCGCTGGCCCCGAGGGAGCGCATCGGCAGCCCCTCGTGCGGCCCCCACCCGGTGAACTCGCCGACCAGGCGCACGCCCTTGGCGTTGGGGGCCCAGACCGCGAACGCCACCCCGTCGTCGCGCAGCTGCGCACCGAGCACCGTCCACAGCTTCTCGTGGCGACCCTCGCGGATCAGGTGCTGGTCCAGCTCGCCGAGCGTGGGCGCGTGGCGGTACGGGTCGTCGCAGACCACCCCGTCGACGTCGAGCCGGTAGTCGGTGATCCAGTTGCTCAGTTCGGCCTGGAAGATGCCCTCGTCGTGGACCCGCTTCATCGGGTACCGCACCCCACCGGCGATCAGGGTCACCTCGTCGGCGCCCCGGCGCAGGGTCCGCACGACCGTCGCCTCACCGCTGGGGTGCACCCCGAGCACGGAGTGCGGGTCGTGCACCGCGCCGGAAATCACGTCGTCCAACACTGGTCGATCCTCCCTGATACGGCCTGATGCGCAACCGCTGTGGACGCTATCCGAGCAGGCGGGCCATCGACAGCAGCGGGATACGCAGCCAGTTTGGCCGGTGCCGGGCCTCGTACGCGGCCTCGTAGGTCATCTTGTCCAACTCGTACGCGTTCAGCACGGCCCGGTGCTCCCTCGGGTCATACCCGGCCACCTCCGCGTAACCCTCGCAGAACGCGTTCTGATTGCGGGCGATCCACTCCTTGGCGCGCTCGGCGAGGCCGTCGTCGTCGGGAGTTCCCACGAGAAGCTGATAGGCGGCGTACTCGAACGACCGGAGCATCCCCGCGACGTCGCGCAGCGGCGAGTCGGGACGGCGCCGCTCCTCGACCGGCTGGCCCGGCTCGCCCTCGAAGTCGATCAGCAGCCAGGTCTCCGGCGTGCGCAGGACCTGACCGAGGTGCAGGTCGCCGTGGACCCGCTGCACGGTGATCTCCGTCGGACCGGTCGCCTTCAGCGTGTCGCGCAGCTCCGGCAGGCGCTCGGCGACCTCGGGCACGGTCGCGGCGGCCGAGTCGAGGCGGGCCAGCATCGCGTCGACCGGCAGCTGCGCGGACGACTCACCCAGTTCCTGGGCCAGGATCCGGTGCACGCTGGCGACCGCCTCGCCGAGCCGGCTCGACTCACCCGAGAAGTCCCCGCCGACCTCGTCGGCGTGCAGCTCGTTCTGGTTGAACAGGTCACGCGCGCTCGTCGTCGCCATCGCCCAGCCCTCGGCCGAGTTGCGGGCATACTCGTTGACCATCGCGAACGTCAGCGGCGCGCCGTCGTCGTCGGTGCCCTCGACCGCGCCCATGAGGGCGGCCACGTTGCGGCACCCTGCCCGGGCCAGCACGCGGCCGAGCTCCACGTCCGGGTTGACTCCCGAGGGGACCCGCCGGAACACCTTCATGACGGCCGCGCTGTCGAAGATCACGCTGGTGTTGCTCTGCTCGGCGTCACCGACCCGGGCGGGGGCCTCGACCGGCAGCCGCACGCCCGGCTCCGCCGTGAACCGCAGGCCCTTGATCTCGGTGTCGTTCTGGATCAGCGAGAGCAGGCTGCGAGCCGCGTCGTCGTCGTAGAGCGCGTCGTACGCCATGCGGCCGTTGTCCGAACCGATGTGCGCCGCCGCCACGAACTCGTCCGACGGCGGGTGGTCCCAACGCACCAGTACCTGGTAGCGATCGGTCCCGCCGTCGGCGAAGCTGACGTCGAGCAGCATGTGGTCGACGTCGTCGTGCAGGTGCGTCACCGCCTGCGGGCGTACGTCCTGCAGTTCGCGATTACGGCCGGCGTACCACCGTTGACGGGGCAACCAGTCGGCAAAAGGAAGCATCATCGACTCTTCTCGGGGGGCGGCGTCACGAACGGTCCTCCGGGCCGCACAACTGGAACCAGTAGAAGCCGTGCCCGGGCAGCGTCAACAGGTACGGAAGTTGGCCAACTGCCGGGAACGGCACATGGCCGGTCAGTTCGATAGGGGTATACCCCGCCCACTGCTGAAGATTCAGCTCGATCGGCTGTGGGAACCGGGACAGGTTGTTCACGCACATCACGACGTCGTCGCCGTTCTCGCGCGCGAAGGCGAGCACGGACGGGTTGGAGCCGCCCAACTCGCGGAACGTGCCCACCGCGAACGCCGTGTGCCGGCGGCGGATCGCCAGCATCGTGCGGGTCCAGTTGAGCAACGACATCGCGCTCTCGCGCTGCGCCTCGACGTTGACCGCCTCGAACCCGTACACCGGATCCTGGATCGGCGGCAGGTACAGCCGGCCCGGGTTGGCGCGGGAGAAGCCGGCGTTGCGGTCCGGCGTCCACTGCATCGGGGTGCGCACGCCGTCGCGGTCACCGAGCCAGATGTTGTCGCCCATGCCGATCTCGTCGCCGTAGTACAGCACCGGCGAACCGGGCAGCGACAGCAGCAGCGCGGTGAACAGTTCGATCTGGTTGCGGTCGTTCTCCAGCAGGGGCGCGAGCCGGCGGCGGATGCCCACGTTGGCCCGCATGCGCGGGTCCTTCGCGTACTCCGCGTACATGTAGTCGCGCTCCTCGTCGGTGACCATCTCCAGGGTCAGCTCGTCGTGGTTGCGCAGGAAGATGCCCCACTGGCAGTTGCGCGGGATCTCCGGCGTCTGCGCCAGGATCTCCGAGATGGGGAACCGCGACTCGCGGCGCACCGCCATGAAGATGCGCGGCATCAGCGGGAAGTGGAACGCCATGTGGCACTCGTCGCCGCCGGTGGCCGGATCGCCGAAGTACTCCACCACGTCGGCCGGCCACTGGTTGGCCTCCGCCAGCAGCACCCGGCCCGGGTACTCGTCGTCGATCACCTTGCGCGCGTGCTTGAGGAACGCGTGCGTCTCCGGGAGGTTCTCGCAGTTGGTGCCCTCACGCGCGTACAGGTACGGCACGGCGTCCAGCCGGAACCCGTCGATGCCGAGATCCAGCCAGAACCGCATCACGTCCAGCATTTCCTTCTGGACGGCCGGGTTGTCGTAGTTGAGGTCGGGCTGGTGCGAGAAGAACCGGTGCCAGTAGAACTGCTTGCGCACCGGGTCGAACGTCCAGTTGGACTCCTCGGTGTCGACGAAGATGATGCGGGCGTCGCTGTACTGCTTGTCGCTGTCGCTCCACATGTAGTACTCGCCGTACGGCCCGTCCGGGTCGGTCCGCGACTCCTGGAACCACGGGTGGCTGTCCGAGGTGTGGTTGACGACCAGGTCGGTGATGACCCGGATGCCGCGCTTGTGCGCCGCGTCCAGCAGCTCGACGAAGTCCTCGGTGGTGCCGAACTCCGGCAGCACCTTGTAGTAGTCGCGGATGTCGTATCCGCCGTCGCGCAGCGGCGAGTCGTAGAACGGCGGCAGCCACAGGCAGTCGACGCCCAGCCATTGCAGGTAGTCGAGCTTGTCGATGAGCCCCTTCAGGTCACCGGCGCCGTCGGCGTTGGAGTCGGCGAACGAGCGGACCATCACCTCGTAGAAGACGGCGCGCTGGAACCAGGTGGGATCAGCCGGGAGTGTGCGGGCGTGCCCGTAGTCCTCGGCCTGGGGATGCTCGACGACCCCGTCGGCCGCCACATGGCTTCCCTCAGCCCGTTCCGCAAGCAATCCCGGCTCGTCCACGTTTTCTCCGCTGCCCCTCAGCCGTCGGGATCAAACCCGCCGGTGCACCGTCAGGATGTGGGCCGGCTCCGTAAAGGGATCCAGCCGTACGGCGTTGTGTTGCCCCCAGTCGTAGACGGCGCCGGTCAGTTCGTCACGGACCGTGAACCGCTCGTGCCACTCGTACCCGAGAGCCGGCAGGTCAAGCGTGAGGTTTCCCCACTGAGCCGTGAGTGAATCGAATGAACACACCACCAGCACCGTGTTCGGTGAGTCCGGGTCCTTCTTCGAGAAGCAGATCAGACTCGGGTTGTCGACGTCGTGGAATCTCAGGTTTCGTAGCCAATGAAGTGCGGGATTTTCGCGGCGGATCCGGTTGAGCCGGGCCAGGAACGGCGCCAGCGAACGCCCGGCCGCCTCGGCCCCGGCCCAGTCGCGCGGCCGCAGCTGGTACTTCTCGTTGTCGAGGTACTCCTCCACGCCGGGGCGGGGCTCGTGCTCGAAGAGTTCGTAGCCGGCGTACAGGCCCCACGACGGCGTGAGCATCGACGCCAGCACGGCCCGGATCTTGAACATCGGCGGCCCGCCGCGCTGCAGCGACTCGTGCAGGATGTCCGGCGTGTTGGGCCAGAAGTTGGGCCGCATGTAGTCGACCGAGGCGACCAGTTCCTCGCAGTACTCCCGCATCTCCCGGGCCGATGTGCGCCACGTGAAGTAGGTGTACGACTGGGTGAAGCCGATCTTGCCCAGCCCGGCCATCATCGCCGGCCGGGTGAACGCCTCGGCCAGGAACAGCACGTCCGGGTCGGTCTTCTTGACCTGCCAGATGAGCCAGCGCCAGAAGTTCAGCGGCTTGGTGTGCGGGTTGTCGACGCGGAAGATCTTGATGCCGCGGGCGATCCAGTGGCGCACCACCCGCAGCACCTCGGCGCGGATGCCCTCCGGGTCGCGGTCGAAGTTGATCGGGTAGATGTCCTGGTACTTCTTCGGCGGGTTCTCCGCGTAGGCGATCTGCCCGTCCGGCCGGATGGTGAACCACTCCGGGTGCTCCTGCACCCAGGGATGGTCCGGCGCGCACTGCAACGCCAGGTCCAGGGCCACCTCAAGCCCGTGCTCCTCCGCCTTGCGCACGAACGCGCGGAAGTCCTCGTCGCTGCCGAGCTCCGGGTGCAGCGCGTCGTGGCCGCCCTCGGTCGAACCGATGGCCCACGGCGAGCCGACGTCCGCGGGGCCGGCGACGACGGAGTTGTTGGGCCCCTTGCGATTGACCTTGCCGATGGGGTGGATCGGCGGCAGGTACAGGACGTCGAAGCCCATCGCCGCCACGGCGGGGATGCGCTCCGCCGCCGTCACGAACGTGCCGTGGCGCAACGGGGAGCCGTCCGGCTTGACCTCCGCGCCTTCCGAACGGGGGAAGAACTCGTACCAGGCCGAGAAGAGGGCCTTCTTGCGGTCGACCCACAGCTGGTAGCTCGTCGTGCGGGTGACCTGCTCCCGGACCGGGTACTCCCACAGGAGGTCGCGCAGACGAAGGGCCGGCGAGACCCGTTCGAACAAAGGAAGGTCCTTGTCCTTGAGGCTGCCGGCGGCGGCCAGAACGCGCTCGCGGTCGCCGGCCGGGACGAGCGCCGCGGCCTGCTCCAGCACCAGGGCGCCCTCGGCGAGGTCGTTGGCGAGATCCTCCGGGCCCTGACCGGCGTCTATCTTTTTGGTCACCGCGTCCCACCAGGTGAGATACGGATCCCCGAACGCCTCCACGGCGAAGATCCACCGGCCCTCGGTGTCCGGCCGGATCGTGGCGTGCCACCGGTCCGAGCCGAACTCGCCGGCGGTCATCCGCACCACCGGACGCTCCACCCCGTCGGGGCCCTGCCATCTGACACTGCATCCCAGGGCGGCGTGACCCTCCCGGTAGGAGGTTGCCGACACCGGCACCAGCTCGCCGACCACCGCCTTGGCCGGGTAGCGCCCGCACGCCACCGACGGGGTCACATCTTCGATCGGGAATCGGCCCACCATCGTCCCCGACGTTATCGGTACCGGCGCCGTTCTTCGCGCTGACGAAGCAAACTTCCTGTTGCGTTTCGTCGAAGCGCCCGTGAGTGCTCGGATTGTGGGAACCTGCGGCGGTTGGTGTGGGTCGGATAACCTGCGCGCGAGCCATCAATGTCGATCGCGGGAGGCGTCATGTCCGAGTCACGGGGTGCCACCGGCCTTGCCTACGACACCGACGGCCTTCTGTACGAGCTCGGCGTGCGCGACCTCGTCGGCCCCTCGCTCGACGCGGACAACCTCGTCCGCTACGAAACCCTTGTGGCGCTGTCGTTCCTCAAACACACGCTCGACGGGGTCCCGCCGCCGCTCGATCGCGACGACCGCCGCAACATGCTCTTCTATCTGCGCCGGCACCGCGGCAGCCTCAGCCTCGACCAGCTCGTCGCCCGGCTGGAGGAGGACGACCGCGACGACCTCGACTGGCTCGCCGCCAACGAACGCGCCGACGCCGTCGCCCGCGACGGGCACACCGTGCGCCTCACCCCCGCCGGCGACCGCGAACTCGACGAGGTGGTGCGGCAACTGGCCGGCCGGGTCACCCCGCTGCTCGCCGGCGTCGAACGGGACCGGCTGCCGATCGTGCGGCACACCTGCCTGCGGCTGCACGCCAACCGCAAGGCGCCCTACCTGCAGCCCGGCGACCCGGGGCCGGACCGGGAGGCCGACGACGGCGGGTACGAGTTCGATCCGGTGACGCGGGTGCTCTTCGCGCCGGCGCTCGACGCCCCGGCGCTGGCGGCGTGCGAGGCGTTCGCGGCGCTGCGGGCGGCGATGTTCGGGGCGCACGACGGGCTGCCGAAGCTGGGGCGCCCGACCGTGCGGGCGATGTTCCGGTTGCACCAGCGGCCCGAAGGCCTGCCGTTGACCGACTTCCGGGGGGACGGGCTCGACGGGTTCGTCGAGGAGGGCGTGCAGGGCGGGATCCTCCACGTCGAGGGCGACGTCGTGCGCCTCTCCGAGCAGGCCGCGGAGAATCTCGATCGCGGTTGGCGCCAGCGGGCGGAGTGGATGGCGTCGGTGACCGAAGGCGTGAGCGTCTCCCAGCTCGCCGTCCTGCGGGACGCGTGCTGGCGGGTGGCCGCCGGCGCGGCCGGCTAGATCAATGTGAATTCCGTTGCGCGACACGCCGAAGCGGCCGCAACGGACATCACATTGATCTTCGGCCTTGCGGCGCGGTCTAGGGCAGCGCGGCTTCCAGGCGTCCGCCGGGCGTGACGTGCGTCCGGAGCGTGGGCTGGTTGCTCGACGCCGGCCCGTGTTTGACGGAACCGTCGCGGAGCCGGAACGTGCTGCCGTGCCACGGGCACACCACGCAGCCGTCCTCGACCTTCCCCTCGCCGAGTGGGCCGGACTGGTGCGCACAGCGTTCCAGCAGCACGGAGAAGCGGTCGTCCTCCCGGTACACCAGCACCGGCACCTCGCCGATGTGCCGCACCGAGGTGAAGCCGTCCGTGAACTCCGCCGTCGCGCCCAGGTCGTGCCAGCCGTCCGGGATCAGCCGCAGCGCTGGCACCGCCTGGTTCATGCCGGCGCCCTGCGCGTAGGAGAGGTGGCCGCCCAGGTAGGCGCTGCCGCCGGCGACCGCGAGCGCGGTGTAGCTCAACGCCTTGCCGGCCGTGGACCGCCCCCGGGCCCGCGCCACCAGCGAACCGCCGAACAGCGCGAGCGCCACCGTGTTCGCCGCGGCGTGCACCAGGCCGACCCGCCGCTGCTCCGGCCCGAGGGAGGCCCAGTCATTGGCGCCGGCGACGGCTGCCGGAACGGCGCTCGCCGTCCCCACGGCGATCAACGTCGTGGCCGCCTTGGTCCCGCCGGGCAGGGCGTCCAGGATCGCCGCGCTGATCCACGCCCCGACCGGCAGCTGCACGAGCACCGGATGCAGGGCGTGGCCGAGCGGGACGCCGTGCAGCACGTCCCGCAGCCACTGTGGCCGGAGCACCTTCCGGACCGCACCGCTGAGCCGGTCACCCACCGGGTCGAGGCTCTCGACGCGCTCGACCCGTTCGCCCACGAGAAGTCCCATGGAGCTCCGTCTGCCCTCCTCGCGAACGTCGAAACGTCAGCGCCGCGCGTGGCGCCGGGCGGCGACGCCGACGAGGAGGAAGAGCAGCCCCGCCGAGGCGATCCACACCACCGGCCAGCCGGTGACGGCCAGCCCCGGTGTCGTGGGTGCGGCCGCGGGCGGCGACGCCGGTGCGCTCACCGGTGTCACCGTCGGCGTGTAGGTCGCCGTGGCGGTCTGCCCGTAGGCGTCCGTCACCTGGTAGGTCACCGCCGGCGGCGTGCCGGTGTAGCCGGGGGCCGGCGTGAAGGTCAGCTGCCCGGTCGTCGGGTCGAGGACATAGGTCCCCTGTCCGGGGACGGTCACCGTGGTCGTCGGGTTGCCGTTCGCGTCCAGCAGGGAGATGGATCCGTTCGGGGGAACGGTCAGAGTGACGTTCTGCGGGTCGTCGAGCTCACCGATCGTGGTCTGCGGCGGCGGCACCGGCAGGGCCGGCAGCGTCACCGTCGGGGTGTACGTCGCCACCGCCTGCTGCCCGTAGGCGTCGGTGATCGCGTAGTCCACCGGCGGCGCGGTGCCCGTGTAGCCGAGCACCGGCGTGAACGTCAGTTCGGCCGTCGCCGCCTCGACGGCCAGCAGCCCGATGCCGTTCTCGATCAGGATCAGCCGGTAGACGCCCTTGCTGGGGAACTCCAGCGTGGTGACGGAGTTGCCGTTCGCGTCGAGCAGCGTGATGGTCGCACCGGCCGGAACGTTGATCGTCGTGCTCTGCGGGTCGACGCCCACGCCGGTGGTGTTGCGGTCGTCGGCGACCGGCGGCGGCGGAGGCGTCACCGTCGGCGTGTACGTGGCGTCGGCGTGCTGCCCGTAGACGTCGGTGATCCGGAACGCCACCGGCGTGGCCGTGCCGATGTAGCCGACGGCCGGCGTGAACGTGATCGTCGCCCCGCTCAGTGCGTAGTCGCCGTCGGCGGTGGTGACCGTGCTGGCCGGCGACGTTCCGTCGAGGAGCGTGAGCGCGGCACCACCCGGAACGGCCACGGTCACCGACTGCGGGTCGGGCGCCTGGCCGGTGGAGGTGAGCGCCGTCGCCGTCGGCGCGGTGGGCGCGGTGACGGTCGGCGTGTAGGTGGAGTCGGCGTCCTGGGCGTAGGCGTCGGTGATCCGGTAGGTGACCGGGTTGGCGGCCGGTCCGGAGAAGCCCAGCACCGGCGTGAACGTGATGGTGCCGCCGGACAGGACGTAGGTGCCCTCGGCCGTGGTCACGGTCGTGGCCGGTGTGGTGCCGTCGAGCAGCGTCGCGGAGCCGGAGGTGGGGATGGTGATCGTGGCCGTCTGGTCGGCGGTGCCGACGCCGGTGGAGGTCAGCGGTGCGGCGGTCGGGCCGGCGGGCTTGGTGACGGTGGGCGTGTAGGTGTTGCTGCCGTCCTGGGCGTAGGCGTCGGTGACGCGGTAGGTGACCGGTGCGGTGGCTTGGCCGGAGAAGCCGAGTACCGGCGTGAAGGTGATGGCGCTGCCGGACAGGACGTAGGTGCCCTCGGCCGTGGTGATCGACGTGGCGGGCGTGCTGCCGTCGACGAGCGTGACGGTGCCGGACGCCGGAACGGTGACCGTGGCCGTTT
>NZ_BOPF01000080.1 GCF_016863615.1 Virgisporangium aliadipatigenens
TGGTGCTGTTCAGATCCGCGGCGAGCAGGCAGAGCAGGCCGGCGACCACGGTGGCCGCGGATGCGATGATCGCCGGTGCCGCGCCGCGCAGCGCGTGGAGCATCGCGACCCGGACGTTCTCGTGGTGGTGCAGTGCCTCCCGATATCGAGCGATGAGCAACAGCGCGTAGTCCGTGCCGACGCCGAACACCAGGATCGTCAGCAGCGCCGAGTTCTGACTGTTGACCACGATGCCGAAGCCCTTGACGAGCAGGTAGACGGTCGCCATAGAGGTCAGCGCGGCCACGCTCACGGCCACCAGCGGGATGAACCACAACACCGGGCTGCGGTAGGTGAGGATCAGCAGCAGTGTGACGACGATGACGGTGGTGAGGAAGACCTGCAGGTCGATGCCCTCGAACACGGCGTCGATGTCGCCGTCGATCGCGGCCGGGCCGGTCACCTCGAGTTCCAGGCCGGCGGGGCGGTCCTTCGCGGCGTCACGCACCGGGCCGACGAGGTCCTCCGGTGCGCCGTAGCTCGTGCTCACGTTGAGGGTGAACATCAACGCCTTGCCGTTCGTGGAACGGGTCGTCGGTGGTCCCTCGTCATCCTCTTCGGCCGGGGCCGCCACCTTCGGCGGATACCGCTTGGAAAGGGTGTTGTAGTGGCGCTCTACCGCCGCGCGGTCGGCGTCGGTCACTCCGCCGGCGCGGTGGTACACGAAGACGAACGTGTTGTCCTCTCCGCCGGGAAGCTTTTCCTCCAGCGCCGCCACCTTGGTGGACTCGGCACCCGCTGGCAGGAGGTCGACGGTTTTGTCGGTGGTGACCGAGCTCAACTTCGCGCTCAGCGGCACCATGACCGCCGCCAGCGCGATCCACAGGCCGATCACCAACCACGGCACCCACCGGCTTGCCAACCGGCCTGCCGGCGCTTCCCCGGACGGCGCTGCGTTGCCTGCCATCACTAGCCTCCTACCTACGGATTCCGTCGCTTATCTGTTGCGGACTTCCTATCGAGCGAACCTGAGACGACCGTTAAAACCGTGGTATCCGGGCATGCGGCGTTCGAGTGAGCCGGCGAGGATCGGCGTAGCCAGGTCGTGGTAGTCGTGCACCTCGGCGATCTCCTTGCCGGGTGCCGCGCGGCCTACTCGCCCTGCGCACCGGACGAGTAGGCCGTCAAAGGAGATCGGGCCGGCGAGGAACAGGGTGTCGAGGGCCGGAGCGTCGAAGCCTTCGCCGATGAACGATGTGGTGCCGATAACGAGCAGGCCGTCGCCGATCTTGGCGTCGCCGAGCCGGTCGCCCGGGACAGGTCACCGCGGCGGTGGCGACGCCGCAGGTCGGCGACCTGACCCTGGATCGGGAACGGCTGAGCAATGCCGGTGCCGACAGCCTGATGCTCGTCGTCTACCACCCCGACGCCGGTTCCAGCGTTGAACCCGGTCGCCGCCCCGGCCGTTCATTGAAGGGTGGCGGATGGGCGGAGTGTCATCGACGGAGCGTTCCGGCTGCTGCGCGCGTTGCCCGACGCCGGCGCGGAGCGGCAGGTGGCCCGCCTGACCATGCTGACCGGCTTGCCCCGACCGACCGTGCACCGGCTGCTCGGCCAGCTCGCGGAGGCGGGTTCGGTCGAGTGGCGCGACGGTCGCTGGGTGCTGGCGGCCGGCCTGATCGAGCTGGCCCAGCGGGTCGAGCCGCTCGCCGGACTGCGCCGCACCGCCTCGACGCTGATCCAGGAGGTACGCGAGCAGACCGGCGCCGCCGTGTCGCTGGTCGTGCCCGGCGGCGATGCGTTCGTGGCCCTTGAGATGCTCCCGGGCCGTGCCGAGCTGCCGATCGCCGCCCACGCGGGCGTTCCGATGCCGGCGAGCACGGCGGCCGGGATCGCCCTGACCGGTGCCCCCGGGCCACGCTGCCGCCCGTTCGGCGCGGCGGTCGACGACCAGGACTCGTTCGAGGGCATGACCTGCTACGCGGTTCGGGTCGAGCTGCCCGGCTTGCAGCGGGCGGCGCTGCAGATCGCCACCTCGTCGGCCCGCCCGGCGGAGCGGTCGGCCGCCCTGGTCCACCGCGCGGCGATCGAGCTCCAACGCCGGCTGAGCAGCATGCTCCCGGCCGATCCGAACAAATAGGACCTGTCCGCTGAGCGGACAGTTTCCGGACCGTCCCCGGATCGCCCTCACCATGGTCGGCGTGACCGAATCGAAGATCGCATTGATCACCGGCGCCGGACGTGGACTGGGCGCTGGTATGGCCCGCCACCTGAGCGAGGCGGGCGTCACGGTGATCGGGACCAGCCGTGACCGTGAGCGGACCGACTTTCTCCCGCTCGACGTACGGCAGACCGATACGTACCCGCAGTTTCTGGCCGCCCTGCGCGCCAGGCTCGACGGCGCGAAACTCGACTACCTGATCCACAACGCCGGTATCGGCGTCTATGCGCCGTTCGACGAGACCACGCCCGAGCAGTTCGACGACCTGGTCGCGACGAATCTCAGGGCGCCGTTCTTCCTGACCCAGAGTCTGCTGCCGGTGCTGAACGACGGTGGGCGGGTGCTCAACGTGACCACCGCGGTCACCCGCGGGGTCGTGCCCGGCATGTCGGCGTACGCGGCGGTGAAGGGCGCCATCGAGGTGCTGACCCGCTACCAGGCCGTGGAACTCGCCTCCCGGTCCATCCGGGTCAACGCGATCATGGGCGGCGCCGTACAGACCGATTTCGCCGGCGGCATCATGCGTTCCGACTACGTCAAGGACCTGGCCGCGCACACCATCGCGCAGGGCCGCATCGCGAACGTCGACGACATCACCGCGGCCGTACCGGCGATCCTCTCCGACGGCTTCCAGTGGGCGACCGGCGGCATCATCGACCTGTCCGGCGGTCAGAGCCTGTGAGCACCGCCCGCAGGTCGCCGATCAGCGGGTTCGGGTCGCCGGCGCGCCCCGGAGGGGGAGGGGAACGGTAGCCAGACCAGGACGGCGCGGGCTGCTCCGGTCGCCGGCCGGCAGCACGGCGATCGCCTGACCCGGCCGCGACGACGGCTCGGCAACAACCGGCATGAAGGCGCTCAGCTACGTCGACGAGTCCGGCCACGCCCGCCCGAACGAGATCACCGGCTTGTGGGCGACCCACGCCGCGGGCCTTCGCGGTGCCGAAAACGCCCGCGAAGTGCTGTCCGATGCCGTTTCCCCGGCCTGGCGCAGGGTGTGGGTCGACTACCGGCTCGACCGGGCCGCCGTCGCCGAACACGACGAGTGGGGCGCGAACCGCACCCTGACCGCATGGCGCACTGTCGGCCCGAAGTGGACAGTGCGGGCGCAATTGCACTCGGTTGAACCGTCCGCGGAATTGACCCTGAAGCGTGCAGCACGGCACGGTCCGTCGCGGGGGTGGTCTCGGCGTCAGTCGGTTGCGGTATCCGGCGGTGGACAGCAGCAGGCCAGGTACGCCTGAAGTGTGGACAGGTGGCCGGCGATAGCGGTGGAGTCCACCCGGTAGCGAACCAGCTTGCCGGCCCGGGTGGACTGCACGAGTCCACCTCGGCGCAGCAGCGCCAGTTGTTCGGAGGCGGTGGACTGGCCGATCCCGCATCGGTCCGCGACCTCGCCGACGGTCAGTTCGACGCCTCCGGCGAACAGCAGCATGATCTGCTGGCGGGTCTCGCTGGCGAGCGCCTTGAGGAAGTCCTGGGTCGGGCTGTCGAGGTGCGGTGGGGTGCTCATCGGTGTCCAGTCTGCTCCACGACTTCATTTCGTCTTTTCCCGATGTAACGATACATTGCCGGGGTGAGTATCAGCGATGTTGTGGTCATCGGGGGAGGACAGGCCGGGCTTGCGACCGTGCGCGTGGCGCTGGACGCGGGCCTGTCGCCTGTGCTGGTGGACGCCGGTTCCGGGCCGGGTGGATCGTGGCCGTCCTACTACGACAGCTTGACGTTGTTCTCCCCGGCCCGGTTCTCCGGGCTGCCGGGGATGCCGTTTCCCGGGGATCCGGACCGGTATCCGCGGCGGGACGAGGTGGTCGCCTACCTGGCCGCATACGCCGCCGGCCTGGACGCGGACCTGCGCTGGGGTGTGCGGGTGGACCGGGTGCGCCGGGAGCGGGACGGGTTCGTGGTGTCGACGGCGTCCGGGGAGGAGGCACGGGCGCGGCTGGTGGTCGCGGCCAGCGGCGGTTTCGGCCGCCCGCACCGCCCGGCCCTGCCAGGGCTGGACTCGTTCGCCGGGACGGTGCTGCACTCGTCGCAGTACCGTTCTCCGGCGCTGTTCGTGGGCCGGCGAGTGGTCGTGGTCGGCGGCGGGAACTCGGCGGTGCAGATCGCGGTCGAGCTGGCCGAGACAGCGAGGGTGAGCATCGTGACGCGGGACCGGTTGCGGTGGCAGCCGCAGCGCATCCTCGGCCGCGACTTCCACTGGTGGCTGAGCCGCACCGGTCTGGACACCTCCCGGCTCGGTCCCCTCCTGGCGAACGGCGGGGTGCCGGTGATCGACGCCGGCCGGTACCGCACGGCGATAGCCGCCGGCCGGCCGGATCACCGGCCGATGTTCCGCCGCCTGGACGGCGACCGGGTCGTCTGGTCCGACGGCTCGCCGGAACGCCTGGACGGGGTGATCCTGGCGACCGGGTTCCGGCCCGATGTGGCCTACCTGCACGGCACCGCGGCCGTGGACGGTGACGGTGTGCCGGTCCATTCCGGTGGGGTGTCCCGCACGGTTGACGGGCTGGGTTTCGTGGGGTTGGAACGCCAGCGCAGCTTCGCCTCCGCGACCTTGCGCGGGGTGGGCCGCGACGCCGCCTTTGTGCTAAGAGCACTCAACGGCGCTCGGGCCGGCCGGCGGACGGTGTCACGGTGACTTCCGTCAGCGGTGCCGGGGTATGGCGTGCCGCCACACTTTGATCGAGGACAGCAGCAGCAGGCCGGCGAGGAGCGGTAGCAGGACCGTGTCGGGGATCGCGCCGAGCAGTAGCCCTCCGGCGATCGTTCCGGTGACGGAGCCCGCGGCAAGGACGGCGACGACGTGGGCATGGTGGCGCAGGACGGTGAAGCTGCCGTCGCGGCTGTAGCGGGCGAACGCGACGAGCATGGTCGGCAACGACACGGCCAGGGACAGGCTGCCGGCGGTTTTGATGTCGGTGCCGAACAGCAGCACGATCGTCGGGATCAACAACTCGCCCCCGGCCACGCCCATGATCGCGGCGACAACCCCGATACCGAAGCCCGCGACGACGCCGATGGCGACGACGGCCGCGGGGGCCGCGCTCAGCTGCCGCGGTGTGGCGGTGTGGTTGGCGATCAGCGCGACGGCGACGAGGACCAGCAACGCGGCGAGGACGCGGTAGAGGGTGCCGGAACGCATCCGGATCGCCCAGGTGGCCCCGGCCCAGGCGCCGATGAGGCTGCCCGCGAGCAGGTTGACCACGACGCTCCAGTGCGGTGTCAGCGCCGACCACGGCACGGCGACCAACCGGACGGGCAGCGCGGTCACGACGACGACGAGGCTGAGGGCCTTGTTGACGATGACGGCCTGCAGGGCAGCGAAGCCGAACAGGGTGATCAGAAGCGGCAACCGGAACTCGGCGCCGCCGAGACCGATCATCCCACCGAGGACACCGACGGCGGCCCCGCCGGCAAAGGCGAGCAGCGGCGACGTGCGCACCGGTCGCGGCCGGGCAGCCGGTGAAACGGTCACGGCCGAACCCTACGACCGCTCGCGGCGCCGCCGCTGCGTCACGGCTCCGCAGACTCGCCCGTCTGCTCGTGGATCGGGCTCGGCGACCCGGCGCGGGCGGTGACGCCGATCGCGGCGACAAGGCTCGCCACGCCGATGCCGATGAGGACGGGCCGGTAGTCGCCGGCGATGCCGAGCAGCGCCGCGGCGGCGGTCGGGGCAAGGGCGCGGGCGATGATGACCGGTGCGGCGATGGTGCCGGCGACGGTGGCGTAGGCGGTGGTGCCGTAGCGGTCGGCGAGGATCGCCGGGGTGGCGAGGCTGGCCGTTCCGAAGCCGATCCCGAACGCGGTCACCCCCACAGCGGCGCCGATCCGGCTGCTCGCAATCGCCGGCAGGCTCAACGCGGCGGCGGCTTGGACGGTGAAGATGACCGCGACGACGGTGGTCAGCCGCACGCGGCGTTGGACGGCGGTGAGCACGAGCCGTCCGGTGACCGACAGCACGCCGAGCAGCCCGGCAACCGTCGCGGCGAAGGTCGCCGGATGCCCCTGCGCGACAAGGAATCCGACGAGGTGCACGGTCATCGCACCGGTCGCGGTGGCGTGCGCGACGAACGCGACGGTGAGCAGCCAGAAGCGGCCGTCGCGCAACGCGGCCCGCACCACCTCCGCCCGTCGACGCGACCCGCCCGGCGCAACGCCGGCCGGTGGCCTGCGGACGACGAGCGCGTGCAGCGGGATCGCGAGCGCGCCGTAGAGGACGCCGAGCACGATCAGCGTGGTGCGCCACCCGTGGCGGTCGACGAGGACTGCGGTCAGCGGCATAAAGATGGTGCTGGCGAAGCCGGCCACCAGGACGACCGCCAGGAGTGCCTTCGGTCTGCGCTGTGGGTCGAACCAGGAGACCACGACGGCGAAGGCCGGTTCGTAGAGCACCATCGCCGAGGTGATGCCGATCCCGATCAGGACGGCATACAACTGGCCGATGGTGTGGACCTGGGACCAGGCCAGCACCAGCAGTGTTGCCGCGACGGAGCCGGTGGTCATGAGGGCGCGGCCGCCGTGGCGGTCCAGCCACCGCCCGACCGGCACCGACATCACAGCGCCGGCGAGGACCGAGGCGGTCAACGCACCCGTCACCGCTGCCGTCGAGGCGTGCAGGGCGTCGGCCATCGGGCGCAGCAGCACCGCGAAGGCGTAGTACAGCACCCCGTAGCCGATGGTCGAGGTGACGGCGAGCGCGGCGACGATCCGCCAGCCGTGGTTGCTGCGGTGGCCGCCGGTGGGGTCGGCGGCCACCGCCACAGGTGAGGTCACCCGCAGCAGGCCCCGCCGCCGCCCTGCCCGCCGCTGCTCGGCGTGGTGACCAGGGTGATCGGCGCGGCCAGCAACCCGCCGGCGATACCGGTCGCCAGTCCTCGCGCGGCCGGCGCGGCGACCGTTTCGGCCGGTGCCGTGCTGCCGCAGCAGCCGCCCGCGGCTTCGTCGACGGTGGTGGCATCGGCGACCGGGTTGCTGTTGCAGACCCCGGTCTCCGGCAGGTCCAGTTGCACATTGCGGGCAGCGTCCCAGTCGCCGGCGAGGGCGGCGACGACGGAGCGGACCTGTTCGTATCCGGTCGCGAGGAGGAACGTCGGTGCGCGGCCGTAGGACTTGACGCCGACGGCGTAGTAGCCCGGCTCGGGTTGGGTGAGTTCGTCGACGCCGTGCGGCGGCACGGTGCCGCAGGAATGTTCGTTCGGGTCGATCAGCGGTGCGAGGGCGCGGGTGGCGCCGAGGATCGGGTCCAGGTCCAGCCGCAGCTCGGAGACGATGTTGTGGTCGGGCCGGAAGCCGGTCGCGGACACGATCCGGTCCGCGGTGATCGTGCGTGCACCGTCGGACACCTGGACCCGGCCGTCCACGATGGACAGTCGCTGGGCGGAGAAGCTGGTGAGCAGTTCGACCCGGCCGGCGGCGACGTGCCGGCGCAGGTTCGCCCCCAGCGCCCCGCGGGCGGGCAGGGCGTCGCCTCCGCCGCCGCCGTAACTGCGGCCGGGGGTCCGCGCCCGGATCGCCCACACCACCGTCGTGCCCGGCTCCTTCTCCGCGAGGTCTGCCAGGGCGAGCAACGTGTTCGCCGCGGAGTGGCCGGAGCCGACGACCAGGGTCCGCTTGCCGGCGAAGCGGTCCCGGTCGGCGCCGAGCACGTCCGGCAGCGCCGACTCCACAAAGGATGCGGCCTCGGTCTCGCCGTGGGCCGGGATCCCGGAGGCACCGAGGACGTTCGGGGTTTCCCAGGTGCCGGAGGCGTCGATGACCGCGCGGGCCAGGACGTCCTCGCCACTGTCCAGCCTGATCTGGAACGGGGCCTGCTCGCGGCCGGCGGTGCGCAGCCGGTCGATGCCGAGGCGGGTGACCGCGACGACCCGGGCACGGTAGCGCACGTGCGGCTTCACCGCCGGCAGGTCGGCCAAGGGCTGAAGGTATTCGGCGGCCAGTTCGGCGCCGGTCGGCAGGGTCTGCGGGTCCGGTTCGACCCAGCCGTTTTCGGCGAGGAGCCCTCGTGCGGTGGCGTCGATGTTGAACCGCCACGGCGAGAACAGCCGCACGTGCCCCCACTGCCGCACCGCGGCCGCCGGGCGGTCGCCGGCTTCCAGGACGACGAACGGAATGTGGCGGGCGGACAGGTGCGCGGCGGCGGCGAGGCCGACCGGTCCGGCGCCGATCACGGCTACGGGCAGTTCCTCGATCGGGGTGCTCATCGGTTGTCTCCCAAGGTGTTGTCGTGTGCGGCGAGCCACACGGTGGCGATGACGAGGCGGGCGATCGCGGTCAACGTGCCGGGTTCGACGCGATCGGGGGTGTCGGCGGGGCTGTGGTAGCCGGCCATCCCGGCACCGATGCCGACGGTGGGCAGTCCGGCGGCGGCGTAACGGCGGTTGTCCGAGGCGACCGGCCCCGCCGCGAGGGGGACGCCGGTATGCCGGCCGGCCTGGTCGAGGACGGCGAGCAGGGCGTGTGCCGGCCCGCCGGCTTCTACGGCGGCGGCCTGGTGCAGGTGTCCCGCCCCGTCGACGTTGATCACCATCGGCCGGGTGCCGGAACGAGCGAGGCGGGTGGTGTGGTGGGCGGAGCCGAGCGCGCCGACCTCCTCGGCGTCGAGCAGCGCCACGCACAGGCCGACGCCGTCGGGCAGGGTCGGGGCGAGCAGGCGGGCGGCCTCGCAGACGACGGCGACACCGGAGGCGTTGTCCGCCGCGGCGGGTTGGCGCAGACCGGGCAGGTCACCGACACCGTCGACGTGTGCAGTCAGCAGAATCTCGCCACGGCCACCGGTACGGAACCGGGCGTACAGGTTCGCGGCGGGCACGTCCGGGCGGCGGATCGGCGCGTTCGCGCTCAACTCGCCGACACCGGTCGACGCGAGTGCCAGCAGTTCAGTGTGGGTGTCGGGGTCCAGGCACAGGATCGGCAGCGGGCCGGGGTCCGGGCCGGCGAGCATCGTGTACTGCCAGCCGTGCGCGTCGACCGGACGGGCGAGCAGCAACCCGGCCGCGTGCTCGGCGTGGCCGTAGGCGTCGAACAGACTTATCCCGTCCGGCATCACCAGCCACACACCGGCCGGATCACCGGCACCGGCCACGCCGAGACGGCCCCGGCGGGAAAGCGGTACGTCGGCCGACGCCGGATGCAGGCCGACCTGCCGGCCGAATGCCGGGTGCCGCTGCGCGGCGCCGTCGTGCACGGTCACCACCGGGGCTGCGTAGACCTCCGGCACCGACCGCACCGGGAACGGATCCACCACAACCTCGGCGCCGAGACCGGCCAGATACTCGCCCAGCCACGCACGAGCCGCCGCACCCCCTGTGCTGCCGACCCGGCGACCGGCGAACGCGTCCCCCGCGAGCGTCGCCACCATCGAGGCCATCCGCTCACCTGACACCTCGTCGAGGAGCCGGTCGAGACCGCCGACCGCGACCGCCGGCAGGTCGGCGGTGTTCATCCGCAGCAGCCCGTCCCGGACGCGACCGCCTCCGCCTTCGCCGCGGTGCCGCAGCACGCCCCGGCCTGCTCCGCCTCGGCCGCCGTGCCGCAACACGGCCCCGCCGACACCGTTTCCGGAAGGGTGATCGTCGCGCGGGGCGGGTTGCCGCAACAGCCGCTCGTGCCGGCGACGTTCAACGCGGCGGCGGGGTCACCGGCGAAACCGCCGGTCGTCGTGGTGTCGCTCATCAAAGTTCTCCGTTCTCGTTAAGGCGCGGTCAGCGCAGC
This sequence comes from Virgisporangium aliadipatigenens, assembly GCF_016863615.1. Classification (GTDB taxonomy): domain Bacteria; phylum Actinomycetota; class Actinomycetes; order Mycobacteriales; family Micromonosporaceae; genus Virgisporangium; species Virgisporangium aliadipatigenens. Next base: position 9,914 of record NZ_BOPF01000080.1, read on the forward strand.
CCGAACAGGGCCTGAGCCTCGGCGCGGGTTCGGTCGTACCGGCGACGGGCCCGCTCCTCGGCCGTGGTCACCTCGGCGCAGCCGTCGCAGAACTGCACACCCGTCTCGACCGCCGCACGGCGGAACAACTTGCGCATCACAACCTCCGGATACCGGCGACGCCTTGTCTTGACGTCCGTCGAATCAAAGGGTTGCACGCTGATTCGAGAAGTGTCAACCTAGACGCATGTCGAATCAGCCGTCGGGGTTGCTCACCCTCACCGACATCGGCGCCGCCGACGCCCCGTGCTGCCCGCCGATCGCCGCGCAGCGCATCCCCGCCGAGACCGCCGCCGTGCTCGCGCCCGCGTTCAAGGCGCTCGGTGACCCGATCCGCCTGCAGCTCATGTCGATGATCGCCTCGGCGCCGGACGGTGAGATCTGCGTCTGCGACCTCACGCCGGCGTTCGACCTGTCTGGGCCGACGATCTCGCACCACCTGAAGACCTTGCGCGAGGCCGGCCTGGTCGACTCCGACCGGCGCGGCACCTGGGTCTACTACCGGCCCCGGCCCGGCGTTCTGCGTCAGCTCGCCGGCCTGCTGTCCGTCGAGGCGCCGTCCTCCGTGTAACGCCGGCCCGCCAGGTGGCCGGCAGGTGAACAGTTCGCCGAACCCTTGCCCGCCCGGAATCACTCAGCGAGTATTGAGTCAATGGGAACTGAGCGGGATTCGTTGACGGTGCGGGCGCGGGTGCATGCCGCGCTGGGCGAGCCGGCGCGGCTGGCGATCGTCGACGCGCTGTGCCTCGGCGACGCGTCACCGGGCGAGATCGCCCAAGATCTGGCCCTGCCGACCAACCTCGTCGCGCACCACGTCAAGGTTCTGGCCGAGGCCGGTCTCCTGGAGCGGACCCGTTCCGAAGGCGACCGGCGTCGCACCTACCTGCGACTGCGGCCCGAGACCCTGGAACTGCTGCGGCCGCCGCGGCTGCCCTCCGCCGAGCGGGTCGTGTTCGTCTGCACGCACAACTCCGCCCGCTCGCAGCTGGCGGCGGCGCTGTGGCAGCAACGCACCCGCCGGCCGGCCGCCTCCGCCGGCACGGCGCCGGCACCACGGGTGCACCCGAAAGCCGTCGCCGCCGCCCGCCGGCACGGCCTGTCCCTGGACCCGGCCGGCACCGCCCACGTCGCCGACGTCGTCCACGACGGCGACCTGCTCATCGCCGTGTGCGACAACGCCCACGAAGACCTCACCACCGGCGTTCCGCGGCCGCGGCTGCACTGGTCGGTCCCTGACCCGGTCCGGGTCGGTACCGACGCGGCGTTCGACGCCGCCTACACCGACCTCGCCGCACGCATCGACCGTATCGCCCCCACCGTTACGGGAGACCCGACATGAGCGACCTCAACGCCCCGACGACCTGGCACCGGGACCTGTCCATCGATCAGCAGCTCGCGCTGAAGACCGCCCTCGGGTTCTTCACCCACCTCGCCGGCGACGCCGCGGTCGCGTGGTCCGGCGGGTCCGAACCCGGCGTCGAGGTCAACCCCTCCGCCGTGGCGGCGATGGCCGAGCGCGGCATCGACATCTCCGGCGAATACCCGAAGCCGTGGACCGACGAGATCGTCCGCGCCGCAGACGTGGTCATCACCATGGGCTGCGGCGACGCCTGCCCGATCTTCCCCGGCACCCGCTACGAGAACTGGGACCTCGACGACCCCGACGGTCTCGACACCGAGCACGTGCGCCCGATCCGCGACGACCTCGAACCCCGCGTCCACCACCTCCTCGACGAACTCCACGTCCCCGTCCGCTAAGGCCCACCCCACGCCCGCACCCGCCGACACCCTGGAGCCCCGTACCCATGAATCCCGTCGCGACCTGGCGGCGCCTGCTCGCCGAACTCCTCGGCACCGCGCTGCTGGTCACCGCCGTCGTCGGCTCCGGCATCATGGCCGCCACCCTCTCGCCGGACGACGTCGGGCTGCAGCTGCTGCAGAACTCGATCGCGACCGCGTTCGCGCTCGGCGCACTCATCCTCACCTTCGGCCCCGTCTCCGGCGCACACTTCAACCCCGTCGTCTCCGCCGCCGACTGGTTCCTCGGCCGCCGCACCGGCACCGGACTCAGCCTGCGCGACCTCGCCGGCTACACCGTCGCGCAGACGATCGGGGCGATCGCCGGGTCGGTCCTGGCCAACCTGATGTTCGATCTCGCCGCCGTCGACATCTCCGCCAAGACCCGCACCGGCACACACCTGTGGCTCGGCGAGGTCGTCGCCACGACCGGGTTACTGCTGCTGATTTTCGCCCTGGCCCGCTCCGGCCGCGCCGCCGTGGCACCGGCGGCGGTCGGCGCCTACATCGGCGCCGCGTACTGGTTCACCTCCTCCACCAGCTTCGCCAACCCCGCCGTCAGCATCGGCCGCGCGTTCACCGACACGTTCGCCGGCATCTCACCCGGCTCGCTGCCCGGCTTCATCGCCGCCCAACTCATCGGCCTTGCCCTCGGCGTCGGCCTTCTCCTGGCCCTGTATCCCGACGTGGCCGCGGCCGCCGAGAAGGTCGTCATCCCCGCCGAACGGGCCGCTCGCCGACAGCGGGCGGCAAGCCGCCGATGATCCCTCGCTCGGGCGTGACCCGGCCGTCCTCGACCGGTTCGCCGGAGTCATCAACCATCCGATCCGCGGCCGCGACGAAGCGGCACGCTACCGACACGTCGACCGCGACAACCTCGACCGCATCCGAATCTTCGACCCGACCAGGGAGCACCACACCATGAGCAAACCCAGCGTCCTGTTCGTCTGCGTCCACAACGCCGGCCGGTCCCAGATGGCCGCCGGCTGGCTGCGCCACCTCGCCGGTGACGCCGTCGAGGTGCGCTCCGCCGGCTCCGCGCCGGCCGATCAGATCAACCCCGCCGCGGTCGAAGCCATGGCCGAGGTGGGGATCGACATCACCGACCAGCGGCCGAAGATCCTCGAACCGAGCACCGTGCAGAACTCCGACGTCATCGTCACCATGGGCTGCGGCGACGCGTGCCCCTACTACCCGGGCAAGCGTTACGAGGACTGGAAACTCGACGACCCGGCCGGCAAAGGCGTCGAAGCGGTCCGCCCGATCCGCGACGAGATCAAGAACCGCATCGAAAAGCTCCTCGCCGACCTGCTCCCGGCCCGATGACCACCGACGCCGTCCGCGATCTGATCATCCTGGGGTCCGGCCCCGCCGGCTACACCGCAGCGCTGTACGCCGCCCGGGCCAACCTCACGCCGCTGGTGATCGCCGGCGTCGAGTCCGGTGGCGCACTCATGAGCACCACCGAGGTCGAGAACTACTCCGGCTTCCCGGACGGCGTTCTCGGCCCCGAACTGATGGAGAAGATGCGGGCGCAGGCCGAAAGGTTCGGCGCCGAAATCGTTCACGACGACGCCACCCGGGTCGACCTCACCGGCGACATCAAGCGCGTGTCGGTCGGCGACGAGGAGTACAAGGCGCGTGCCGTCATCCTCGCGACCGGTTCTGCCTGGCGGCCGATCGGTGTACCGGGAGAGAGCGAACTGATGGGCCACGGCATCTCGCCGTGTGCGACCTGTGACGGGTTCTTCTTCCGCGA
>NZ_BOPF01000081.1 GCF_016863615.1 Virgisporangium aliadipatigenens
GCCGAGGTTGCCCTCCTGGATCAGGTCCAGGAACGCCATGCCCCGCCCGGTGTAGCGCTTGGCGATGCTCACCACGAGGCGGAGGTTGGCCTCCAGCAGGTGCGCCTTGGCGCCGCGGCCCTCGCGGACGATCGTGGTCAGGTCGGCGGCGAGCGCCTCGCTGATCGGCTCGTCGAGGTACGTGCCCCGGGTGAGCACCTCCTCGGCGAAGAGGCCGGCCTCGATGCGGCTGGCCAGCTCGACCTCCTGCGCGGCGGTCAGCAGCTTGGTCCGGCCGATGCCGTTGAGGTACGCCCGCACGAGGTCGGCGGAGATGCCCCGCTCGGCGGCTTCCTGCTCGGCCTCGGTGACGTCGCCGTCGAAGTCCAGTTCGATATTTGCCTGTGCCACCCTGCTCGCCTCCCCCGTTGCTGCGGGACGTTCGTCGCTATGTCGTAGGACGCTCGTTGTCTGTGGGCATAGCTTGCCGCCGGAGAGGTGAAGCCGGAGTGAGCCGAATGGTTGGTGGCACGAATCTGGTAGTCAGATCTCCAACAGGATTGTTCGGGGCCCGACATTGACGGATTCGACCAGCATGTGCGCCTGGAACCGTCCTGTTTCGACAGTTGCGCCACGCTCACGCAGAGCATCCGCGAACGCCCCGATCAGTGGCTCCGCGTGAGCGGCCGGAGCCGCCGCGGTCCAACTGGGACGCCGACCCTTGCGGGCGTCGCCGTAGAGCGTGAACTGACTGATCACCAACACCGGCGCGCCGGTGTCAGCGGCCGATCGCTCTCCGTCGAGGATGCGCAGCTCGTGGACCTTGCGGGCCAGGGTCTGCGCCTCCCGTTCCGAATCATCATGCGTGACGCCCACAAGTACCAGCAGGCCGTCGGTGATCGCGCCGACCACCTCGTCATCGACGGTGACCTTCGCGTGACTCACGGTCTGGACGACGGCTCTCATGATGCCCGCGCAAGCGTCGGTCCGGCGCTCGGGGTGCCGCCTTCCCTCGTCGTTGCGGTCGCTGCGCTCCCTGCACTCCTCAGTCCAGGCGGCGCCGCACCGGCCCGTCGCGCGCTCACTGGGTTTCCTCGGCGGGCAGCAGGAAGCCGCGCTCGACCAGGTGGGAGACCAGCGGGACGGCCACCTCCGCCAGCACCGCCACGTCCACCCCGTGCGCCAGCGCCAGCAGGTCGAGCTGGTCGCGGAGCGCCACCGTACCGTCGCAGCCGCCGACCAGGGCCAGCGCCACCGGGTCGACCTCCTCCGCCCAGTGCAGGCCGCCGGTGAGCGCGAGCTGCTGGCGGTCCACCTCCCAGCCGTCCGGGCCGCGGTGGGCGTCCTGGCGCAGTGCCAGGTCGGGCGCCGTCGTCAGGCGCGCCTTGAGCAGCCCTTCCTTGTCGTGGGAACGGAGCCAGTCCTGCCGTTCGAACCATCTGCCCACGTGCCTGCCGAGCGGCTGCTCGACCGGCTGGCGCAGCTCCTCCAGGCGCACCGTCGGGTCCTCGTGCCCGCCGGCCCGCAGGGTGATGAGGCCCAGCCCGACGCCGGTGACGCCGTTCTCCTCGAACCAGTCGAGCCACCGCGCGCGGGTGCGCGGATCGGTGGTCCCCGAGTCGGCGAGCCACAGGTCCACGTAGGCCACGGGGTCGCTGACCTCCCGCTGGATCACCCACGCGTCGAGCCCGGTGCCGGCGAGCCAGCCCGCGACCCGGTCCTCCCACTCCTCGTCGGCGGTCAGCAGCCAGTTCGCCAGGAACTGCATCGTGCCGCGCGGGTTGAGCAGCGCCGGCGCCGCGGCGACGAGTTCGGCGCACACGGCGTCGCCGGCCCGGCCCGAGTCGCGATAGGTGTGCGTGGTGGTCCCCGGCCCGGCCACGAACGGCGGGTTGCTCACCACCAGGTCGAAGCGTTCACCCGCGACGGGTCGCACCAGGTCGCCCTGGCGGAGGTCCCAGGACACCCCGCTGAGCGCCGCGGTCGTTGCCGCGAACGTCAGCGCCCGCCCGGAGAGGTCGGTGGCGGTGACCGCCTCCGCATGCTGCGACAGGTGCAGGGCCTGCACGCCGCAGCCGGTGCCCAGGTCCAGCGCCCGGCCGACCGGCCGGCGCCAGGTGGCTTGCGCGAGCGTCGTGGAGGCGCCGCCGATCCCGAGCACATGCTCCGCCGGCAGCGGAACGCCCGGCCGCAGGCTCGCCGACACGTCGGAGACGACCCACCAGTCGCCGTACGGCTCCAGTTCGACGGCCGCCCGGTTGTCCTCGACGAGAACCCGGCGCGCCTCCTCCGGCAGGGCCGCGCGGATCGCCGCTTCCGGCTCCGTCTGCCCGCACACGAACAGCCGGATCAGGGTGTCCACCGGCTCGCCGCCTTCGGTGGCCCGCAGCGCCGGCCGGAAGTCGTTGCGCCGCACGGCGTCCACGGCCTCCGGCCCGAGTCGGGCGGCGATCCCGTCATCGGTGTAGCCGGCCGAGAGAAGAGCGTCGCGCAGCCGGTCGATCCCGGCGGGGGAGAGAAGTGCTTCGGTCACCGGAACATCCTGCCGTGTCCGCCGGACCGAATGCGGGTAAGAGGGTGCGCATGGGGACGACGTACCGCTACGCGAGCCCGGGTCTGCACCGGGTACTGCTCCGCGTGTTCATGGTGCTGCCGACCGTGGTGGCGATCGGCTTCGCGTTCACCGATCTGTCGGTCGTGGGCAAGATCGGGGTCGTCGGGACGGCCGTCGCCATCACGGTCTACTGGTATCACCTGCTGTACCTGCGAACCGTCTGCCGGCTCGAGCTGACCGACACGGAGCTGCACTGGTGGACGCCGAAGCGCGACGGCGCCATCCCGCTGGCGGACGTGCGCGGGTTCTGCATGGAGTCGCAGAACGCCGTCGTGAACGCCGACGGGCACCCCCGCCTGTTCGTGCACGCCGATCCGATGCTGCCCGCGTTCCTGGACACGCTGCGCCAGGTCGCCCCGCACGTCGAGGTCGACCCCTGCCTGCTGGCCGCGCTCGACGAGCGTTTCGCCCGGGGTTCCGCGGTGCCGGCCTGACCGACCGGGCACGATAGGCGCATGACGCTCAACCTGCCGATCTCCGACGAGGCGAACGACCTGCTGCGGCGCGACCCGCTCGCCCTGCTGGTGGGGATGACCCTGGATCAGCAGATCCCGTTGGAGAAGGCGTTCGGCTCGCCCTACGAGCTGGCGCAGCGCATCGGGGTCGAACGCCTCGACGCGGCCGCGCTGGCGGCGTTCGACCCGGAGACGCTGGTGCAGGTCTTCGCCACCCCGCCGGCGCTGCACCGCTTCCCGAAGGCGATGGCGGCGCGGGTGCAGGAGGTGTGCGCGGTCATCGTCGAGGAGTACGACGGCGACCCCGAACGCCTCTGGGCCGAGGCCGCCACCGGCAAGGAACTGGTGAAGCGGATCTCCGCCCTGCCCGGGTTCGGCAAGCAGAAGTCGCAGATCTTCGCGGCGCTGCTCGGGAAGCGGTTCGGGGTGCAGCCCGAGGGGTGGCGGGAGGCGGCCGGGGACTACGGCGCCGAGGGGTCGTACCGCTCGGTCGCGGACATCGTGGACGCGGAGTCGCTGGTCAAGGTGCGCGCCTTCAAGAAGGAGATGAAGGCGGCGGCCAAGGCCAAGTGACGGTACCGCCAATTGGTGTCAGCCCCGGCTGCGGAACACGCGGCGAATGATGCTGATCGGCCCTATACCGTCCGTCGGTCGGAAAACGTTGCTGTCGTGGCGGTACGCGGCTTGAAACGACGCCGGCACTATCACTCCGACGCTCCGAATTTCGGGAGTACTGCTGTCGGCCATTTCCTGGCTCATCCTGATGGGCCAGCCGCTGTGCGGAGTCAGGTCGGTGTCGGACGCCGCTTGCGTCGGTATTCCGAGATCCTTCCGCGAGGCGGCGATGAACACCCTCTCGGCAGCTTCGAAGGCGCCGCGCGATCCGTTGAACAGAAGGTCGAGGCAGTTCTCGGCGGCGGCGACCACGTGCTGCGGCGCCAGTAGGCTGAGCGCTCTGAGCTGTTTCTCCGACTCGGGTCTTGGCCGTTCTCTCCAGCAGTCACAGAATTTCGGCATAGGCCACCTGTTTTTCGGCCATGAACCGCCGACCGTCTTCGAGCGCGCGGCGGTTGCGTTCGGTATGGAGATCGACAGCCCATTTCGCGGCGATACCGAGCAGAATGCCCCCGACGCCGATCAGGCTTGCTGTCCATGGCGAGCCGGTCATCACGTCCCCAGATTTGCGAGAAGTATTCGCATCAATGTCGACTCGACGTCAAATCTACCCGCACGGGGTGATCGGAATTGTGGCGCCGCGGTGCGGGGCGGCGCGCATCGTCGGGTGGTCGGGTGAACAAACGATCCGGAAGATCCACCCGACGGTGACGCCTGCGGATGCGTCGCCTCCGGGCACGCACTACGCTCCCTGCGTGCTCAAGGGGTTCAAAGACTTCATCATGCGTGGCAACGTGGTCGAGCTTGCCGTAGGTGTCGTGATCGGTGCGGCCTTCAACGGCCTGGTCACGCAGCTCACCAAGTCGTTCCTGGAACCGCTGATCAAGCTGCTCTCGGGCGGCAAGACGGTTTCGGGCACCTTCAAGGTCCGTGAGGTGATCTTCGACTGGGGGGCGTTCATCAACGCCGTCTTCGCCTTCATCCTGACGGCGGCGGCGCTCTACTTCCTGATCGTCCTCCCGATGAACAAGATCGCGGAGCGGCGGGCGCGGGGCGAGGAGCCGGAGCCGAAGGCGCCGGCGGACGACGTCCGGCTGCTGCAGGAGATCCGCGACATCCTGCTCGCCCAGTCGCACAACCCGGGTCCGCAGGACCGCCGCTACTAATCGACGCAGACACCCGGGTCGGGTGGGCTCCACCGGGCCCGGGTGCAAGACTCGAAGTCGTGCGACGCTCCCGACGACCCGTCGTCATCACCGACGCCGAGGAAAGTCCGGCCGACGAGCTACGCCGCCGGCAGACCCGCTACATCGTCATGATGACGGTGCGGGCCGGCTGTCTGGTGCTGGCCGCCGTTCTCGCGATGGCGCGGGTCCCGCTGCTGGGGCTGTGGGTGTCGATCTGCCTGGTGGGGGCGGTGCTGCTGCCGTGGCTGGCGGTGATGCTCGCCAACGATCGCGCTCCCAAACCCGAGCACCGGCTGCGGAACAGGTTCCACGCCGCGCGGGAGCCGGAGAAGCCGACCTCCCGGCCCGCCATCACCCAGCGTGAGAACCCCACGATCATCGACGTCGAACCCTGACGATCTAGGGACGCCCGCCGAGTTTCGTCACCGCGCGGGCGCCGCACTGGGCGCCGCGCGCCAGGGCGTCGGACGGGGGAGCGCCGCCGAGCCACGCGTGGAGCAACCCGGCCGCGAACGCGTCCCCGGCGCCGGTCGGGTCCACGACCGCCGGCACCGGCGCGGCGGGTGCGGACACGACGCCGTCCGCGTGCGCCCACACCGCCCCGTCCGCCCCGGACTTGACGATCGCGTGCCGCACCCGGGTGAGCAGCGCGGGCGCCAGGTCCGGGGCCGTCCCGAGGGTCCCCAGGAGCACCCGCGCCTCGTCGACGTTCGCGAGCAGCACATCGACGTTCCCCAGGAAGGAAAGGAAGGGGACGCGGCGCAACGGCGCGGCGGACGACGCGTCGACGCTCGTGGTCGCGCCCCGCGCGCGGGCCTCGGCCAACGCCCGCAGCCCGGCCTCCCGGGTCGCCGGGTCGAAGAGGGTGTAGCCGGACAGATGCAGGTGGCGCACGCCGTCGAGGGCGAGGTCCGCGGGGCGCAGCAGGCCGTTGGCACCACGGTCGGACAGCATCGTCCGCTCCCGGCCGTCGGAGAGCACGACGATCGAGCCGGTCGCCGCCTCTTCGGTCGAACGGAGGAAGGTCTCCACGCCCAGCGCCCGAAGCTCAGCGGCCCGGGTCCGGCCCGCGTCGTCGGCACCGACCACGCCGATCATGCGCACGGGTGCGCCGAGCGTCGCCAACCATGCGGCGGTGTTGGCCGCGGAGCCGCCGCCCAGGGTGCGGATCCGCGCCGCCGTGTCGGACCCGGCCGCCAACACGCCCTCGTACGCCGCCACCACATCGGTGACGACGTCACCGACCACGACGATCATGCGCGCAGGGCGACCGCGACCTGTGCCGCCAGCTCCGCGTTGCGGGTGATGATCCGGATGTTGGCCGCGAGGCTCGCCCCACCGGTCGCCTCGTGGAAATGCGCGAGCAGGTACGGCGTGACGGCCTTACCGGTGATCCCTTCGCGGGTCAGGCCCGCCATCGCCGCGGCCAGCACCCGGTCGTGCAGCGCCGGGTCGACCTGCTCCTCCTCGGGCAGCGGGTTGGCCACGATGAGCGCGGCCGCGCTGACCTCGTCCCGGGCCCGGTGGATCGCGGCGACCTCCCGCGCCGACTCCACCGACCAGTCCAGGTCGAACCCGGAGTCGCGCAGGTAGAACCCGGGGAACCGGCGCGTCCCGAAGCCGAGCACCGCCACGCCCAGCGTCTCGAGCCGTTCCAATGTGGCGCCCACGTCGAGGATCGACTTCACGCCGGCGCACACGACCGTGATCGGCGTGCGGCTCAGCCCGGTCAGGTCGGCCGACTCGTCGAACGGCGCGTCCCGGTGCACCCCGCCCAGCCCGCCGGTGGCGAAGACGGCGATGCCGGCCTTGTGCGCGACCGCCGCCGTGGCGGCGACCGTGGTGGCCCCGTCCCGCTGCGCAGCGGCCGCCGGCGCCAGGTCCCGCACGGACAACTTCACGACATCGTCGCTGGTCGCCAGGTGCGTCAACTGTTCGTCGTCCAGCCCGACGGTGAGCCGGCCGTGGATCATGCCGATCGTGGCCGGAACGGCGCCGGCCGCCTCGACGACCGCTTCGACCTCCCGCGCGACGCGCAGGTTGTCCGGGCGCGGCAGCCCGTGGGAGACGATGGTGCTCTCCAGCGCCACGACTGGCTGCCCGGAATGCAGTGCTGCGGCCACCCGCGGCCCGTAAACGATCACCGGACAAGGGTAGGACCGAAAGGTGCGGGAAAGCCGACTGAACAGTGTGCACCTCCAATGCGAGAATTTCCCACCATGGCGGGGGCTGAGACCGTGGCGCAAAACGGCAAGTGGACCAAGTGGCGGCACATCGCGGGACTGATCGCGGCGTGGCTGGCCGGCATCATGCTCGTGCTGAGCGTGCTGGGCGTGTGGAACCCACCCGACCTGGTGCTGCTGTGGCGCTTCTTCGGCAACCCGTTCCGGGACGCCGTGGTCGTCTTCGGGCTGGGCGTGGCCGCCTCGTGGCTGCTCGCCCCGGTGCAGAACGAGGCCGTTCAGCGCAGCCGGGTGCAGTGGCGGATCGGCCTCGCCGTCGGGCTGGTCGCGAGCCTGATCGCGGTCGGGCTGTTCGACGGCTTCTTCGTCCAGGACCACCGCGTCGTGGCCACCTCACCCGACGGCGAACGCCGTGCCGTGCTCTACGACCCGGGCACCGACCTGCAGCGGCTGCACCTCTGGGTGGGCCCCGGACTGTTCGCGCGGGACTTCGGCGACCTGGGCAAGCCGTGCGGCATGTCGACGATCACGTTCCGCGGCAACGACGTGCTGCATGTGTGGACCTCGTACGGCGAATGGGACATCAAGCTCAAGCCCGACACGGGACGGCCGTTGGCGAAGCTCGGCCGCACCTGTTCCGGCTGAGGGTCGTGGACCTGGCAGACTGGTGCGGTGACGACTGAGCCCGGGCACGACACCCTGACCGAGGAGCGCACCGAAGAGCGCACGGACACCGATTACCGCTACGACGAGGGTGATCACGAGAAGTTCGCGCACTACGCGCCCAAGGACAAGATCATGCAGGCGATGGTCGAGGGCACGCCGGTGCGCGCGCTCTGCGGCAAGCTGTGGGTCCCCTCGCGCGACCCGAAGCGCTTCCCCGTCTGCCCGGTCTGCAAGGACCTCTACGAAAACGTCGTGCAGCCCGACTAGTTCCGGCGCTCCACCCGCTTCACCAGACCCGTCTGTCCACGAGAGGGGCATATGCCCGCGCGTCCGAATCCCGCCGACGGCCCCGCCCTACGCGCCTGGCAGCGCAAGGCACTGTTCGAGTACCTGCGCCGTCGGGACGAGGACTTCCTCGCGGTCGCCACGCCGGGCGCCGGCAAGACGACGTTCGCGCTGCGGATCGCGGCCGAACTCCTCGCCGACGACACCGTCGAGGCCGTGACCGTCGTGGCGCCGACCGAACACCTCAAGGTGCAGTGGGCCGCGGCGGCCGCCCGCGTCGGGATCCAACTCGACCATTCCTTCCGGAACGCCGATGTGCACTCGTCGCGCGACTTCCACGGCGCGGTGCTCACCTACGCCCAGGTCGGCATGGCGCCCGAGGTGCACCGGCGCCGCACGATGACCCGCCGGACGCTGGTCATCCTCGACGAGATCCACCACGCGGGTGACTCCCGTTCGTGGGGCGACGGGGTGAAGAACGCGTTCGAGCCGGCCGTGCGGCGGTTGGCGCTCACCGGTACGCCGTTCCGCTCCGACGAGAACCCGATCCCGTTCGTGCTGTACGAGCGGGGCGGCGACGGGCTGATGCGTTCCCGCGCGGACAGCGTGTACGGCTACTCCGAGGCGCTGCGCGACGGCGTCGTCCGGCCGGTGATCTTCCTGGCGTACAGCGGCGAGACCCGCTGGCGCACCTCCGCCGGCGACGAGTTGGCCGCCCGCCTCGGCGAACCGCTCACCCAGGACCTGATCGCCCAGGCCTGGCGCACCGCCCTCGACCCGGCCGGCGACTGGATGCCGCAGGTGCTGCGCGCCGCCGACGCCCGCCTGCAGGTGAAGCGGGCCGGCGGGGTGCCCGACGCCGGCGGCCTGGTCATCGCCACCGACCAGAACACCGCCCGCGCCTACGCCCGCCTCCTCGAACGCATCACCGGCGAGAAGGCCGCCGTGGTCCTCTCCGACGACGTGGGTGCCTCGAAGCGGATCGCCGAGTTCGCCGCGTCGGACCAGCGGTGGATGGTCGCCGTGCGCATGGTGTCCGAGGGCGTCGACATCCCGCGCCTGTCCGTCGGCGTCTACGCCACCAGCGCCTCGACGCCGCTCTTCTTCGCGCAGGCGATCGGGCGCTTCGTGCGGGCCCGTAAGCAGGGCGAGACGGCGACGGTGTTCGTGCCGTCGGTGCCGCACCTGCTGGGCCTGGCGAGCGAGATGGAGGCCCAGCGGGACCACGTGCTCGGCGACCCGCGCAAGAAGGAGGGCTTCGACGACGAACTCCTCGAACGCGCGCAGCAGAGCGAGAAGGCCAGCGGCGAGCTGACCAAGTCCTGGGAGGCGCTGTCGGCCACGGCCGAGCTCGACCAGGTGATCTTCGACGGGGGCACGTTCGGGACGCCGGTGGCCGCCGGAACGCCCGAGGAGGAGGAGTATCTGGGGCTGCCCGGCCTCCTCACCGCGGATCAGGTGTCGGCGCTGCTGTCGAAGCGCCAGGCGGACCAGATGGCGGCGCAGAAGAAGCGTTCGGCGACGGCTCAGGTCGTCCCGGGACAGCCCGCCGCCCCGGTCGTCATGTCGGCCGGGGAGCGCCGGATCGTGTTACGCCGACAGCTGAACGCACTCGTGGCGGCCCACCATCACCGCACCGGCCTTCCGCACGGCAAGATTCACGCCGAACTGCGCCGGCTCTGCGGCGGCCCGCCGAGCGCCCAGGCGACCATCGAGCAGCTCGAGGAGCGCATCGCCACCTGCCAGACGCTCTGAGCCCCCTGAACAGGCAGAAGGCCCTCCCGGGCGACCGGGAGGGCCTTCTTATCAGGTTGCTACTAGTTCGTCGTCTTCAGATCGGTACCGCGCCACTCGAACTCGGGTGCCACGGCCACCTCGACCGCGATCTTGACCAACTCTTGCGCGTACTTGTTGGCGTGGTGCCCGCAGAACACCAGGTCGCCGCCTTCGGCCAGCCGGACCCGCAGCTTCGCCGCGGCACTGCACCGGTCGCACCGTTCATCGGCGGCAAACTCCACCACCGTTTCGGGTGGCGGCGTGAGGGTCGGGGTCATCGCCTACCTCCTGCACTCGTTACCGACGAACGTGTTCTGACTTTCCTGCTTACCACTCACCGTCCAACAGCTGTCATGCCCTGTTCGTTCCCGATCTACCCACGGGAGCAGAGTCACATTCCTGCGTTGAGCCGATACGTGTTCTTAGCGCGCTGCGGCCCCGATCACAAGTCGGTTGCACTCGTGACTGGGGCCACAGGGGGTACAGGCGTCCCTAATCGAGGTAGTCCCGGAGGACCTGGGAACGGGACGGGTGACGCAGCTTCGACATCGTCTTCGACTCGATCTGACGGATCCGCTCACGGGTGACGCCGTAGACCTGACCGATCTCGTCGAGCGTGCGGGGCTGCCCGTCGGTGAGCCCGAACCGCAGCCGCACCACGCCCGCCTCGCGCTCCGACAGCGTCTGGAGCACCTGCTGGAGCTGGTCCTGCAGCAGCGAGAACGACACCGCGTCGACGGCCACGACCGCCTCGGAGTCCTCGATGAAGTCGCCGAGCTGGCTGTCGCCCTCGTCGCCGATGGTCTGGTCGAGCGAGATGGGCTCCCGGGCGTACTGCTGGATCTCCAGCACCTTCTCCGGGGTGATGTCCATCTCCTTGGCCAGCTCCTCCGGGGTGGGCTCGCGCCCGAGGTCCTGGAGCAGCTCGCGCTGGATCCGGCCGAGCTTGTTGATCACC
>NZ_BOPF01000082.1 GCF_016863615.1 Virgisporangium aliadipatigenens
ATCTCGATGAGGTCCACATTGGACAGTGCCCAGGGGTTGGCGTCGAGGCATTGGTCCACCTCGTTTTTCGCCGTTTCCAGGCCGTCCCGCATGAACCCATTTTCGTACATGCGTTGGGAGATCGGAAGGTGCTGATCGCCGCCATATGATGACGGCGGCGCGCTGGCGATCGACGGCACGGCGATGTTCGTGGCCGGCGGCTCCTACGGCGAGGGCCGGCCCGTCACCGGACCGGCCCTGTACGCGCGAAGTGCCGCGCTGCACGAAACCGCGCGGGCGATCAGCGTCTGACGACGGCCGCGCTGCCGCCGCCGCGGCGGACCGGTTCGGCGACCGCGGTGACGCGACCGTTGCGGCCGAACTCGATCGCCGTGGCCGCCCCGATCTCGGCCCCGGCGGTCAGCCGTTGCCCGCGGGCCTGCAGCGCGGCCGCCTCCGGCGAGGTCAGCACGGCCGCCTCGACCTGGGTCGACGCCGTGTTGCGCTGGCTCAGCCGGGGCGCGGCCACGGCGTCCGGCAGCGGGGTGCCCAGCACGTAGCGGTCGAGCAGGATCTGCGCCACGGTCGTGATGATGGTGGCGCCGCCGGGCGAGCCCAGTGCGAGCGCCGGCTTGCCGTCGCGGAGCACGATCGTGGGGCTGATCGAGCTGCGCGGCCGCTTGCCGGGTTCGACGCGGTTGGGGTGGGTCAGCGAGTCGAAGTTGAAGTCGGTCAGCTCGTTGTTGAGCAGGAACCCGTAGCCGGGCACCACGATGCCGTTGCCGCCGGTGGACTCGATGGTGAACGTGTACGCGACGACGTTCCCCCACTTGTCCGAGACGGTCAGGTGGGTCGTGCTGGACAGCGGCGGCGCGGCGGTCTCCGCTGTCGCGGCGGGGCCGGGTGCGGTGCGCCCCTCGAACGGGTAAGGGTCCCCGGGCGGCACCGGCGAGGCGGCGGCGGTGGGCCCGATCAGCGCGGCGCGGGTGTCGGCGTAGCCCTGCGACAGCAGCCCCGTCAGCGGAACGTCCACATAGGACGGATCCCCCAGGTAGGCGTTGCGGTCGGCGTACGCGTACCGGGACGCCTCGATGAACCGGTGCAGCAGTTCCTCGCGGCTCGCCGGCTGCCCCAGGGCCTCGACGGTGTTGAGGATCCCGCCGACGGTCGAGCCACCGCTGGAGGGCGGCCCCATGCTGTAGATGTCCAGCCCGCGGAAGCCGATGCGGGTCGGCGCGCGTTCGACCGCCTGGTAGCCGCGCAGGTCGGAGGTCGCGATGAGGCCGGGGCGCCACACGTGGTCCGCGTCGGGCGCCAGCGGCGGCGCGGTGGCGGCGGCGACCATCGCGTCGGCGATCGGCCCGCGGTAGAACGACTCCGCCCCGAACACCGCCAACGTGGCGTACGTGCGCGCCAGGTCGGGATTGCGCAGCCGCGAACCGACGTCGCGCGGCGTGCCGTCGGCGTCGAGGTACAGCGCGCGGGTGGAGGTGATGTCGTCGAACCACGGCACGTTGGGCGCGGTCTGGTCGGCGAACGTCTGGTCGACGGTGAAGCCGCCGGCGGCGGTGGCGATGCCCGGCACCAGCACCCGCCCGAGCGGCATCGTGCCGTACTCGCGCAGCGCCTTCGCCCAGCCGCGGACGGTCCCGGGAACGCCGGCCGACAGCCCGCTGTAGCGCGCGTCGGCGAACGCCAGCGGGGCCCCGTTGCTGAGGAACGAGTCGGGGCGCATGGCGGCGGGTGCCGTCTCGCGCGAGTCGATGGTGGTGACCTTCCGGTCCTTCGCGCGGTAGATCACCATGAACCCGCCGCCGCCGATGCCGCAGGAGAACGGTTCGGTCACGCCGAGCGTGGCGGCCGCGGCGACTGCCGCGTCGACGGCGTTGCCGCCCTGGCGAAGGATGTCGAGCGCGGCCCGGGTGGCGTCGGCGTCCACAGTGGACACCGCACCCCCGGAGCCGGACGCGGTGGCCTCCTTCACGAAGGGGGGTGAGGAGCCGAGAGCGGGTGAAGAGACGAAGGCGGGTGAAGACGCCCGGGCCGGCGCGGCGGTCAGGACGACGGCGCAACAGGCGATGAGTGCGAGGGCGCGGCGCATCGTGCCTCCTCGATGAGTGGTGCGCCCACCGTACCGCCTCGCCGACGGGGGTTCATGCCGAACGCGGTGACCGCCGCGAGGGCGCCGAACGCCGCCATCGCCCACCAGACGTGCGTAAACGCCGCGTGCGTCGCCGGGTAGCCGACGGGCGTTCCTAGTACTGCCGCTAGCATCGCCACGCCGACAGCGGTGCCGATCTGGCGGCTCATGTTGACGACCGCGCTTCCGGTGGCGGCGCGCGCCGGTGGGAGTTCGGCGGTGGAGGCCGCGAGCATGGAGGGCAGGGCCAGCCCGACGCCGGCGCCGCCGATGAGCCAGCCGGGCAGGAAGTCGGTGAGGTAGTCCGGCTGCGCGCCGAGCCGCGCCGCGTTGACCAGGCCGCCGGCCGCGAGGAGGAGGCAGCCGAGGCTGACCGCGTTCCAGATCGGAATCCGGACGCGCTGTGTGAGGGCCGCGAAGAGCGGGACCATCAGCGGACCCGGGGCCACGCCGAGTCCGGTCCGGATGGCCGACCAGCCCCACACCTGTTGCATCCAGAGCACCACGGACAGCAGCGACGCGGCGAACGTCACCGAGAACAGCAGCACGGTCACGTTGGCCCACGCGAACGTGCGCACCCGCAGCAGCGCCGGCTCGACCAGCGGCACGGGATGCCGGCGCGAGCGCAGCACGAAGCCCAGCAGAGCGAGGACGGCCACCGCCCAGGCGGCACCGGAACGAAGGCTGAGCCAGCCCCACGCGGGACCCTGCACCAGCCCGAGCGTGAGCGCGCCGACCCCCGTCGCAAGAAGAGCGGCCCCGCCGAGGTCGGGCAGCCGCGTCACCGACGGGTCCCGCGACGGCCGCACGATCCGCGCGGCGGCGACGAGGGCGAGCGCGCCGACGGGGACGTTCACCAGGAAGATCCAACGCCAGGAGGCCTCGACCAGGAGCCCGCCCACGACCGGTCCGAGCGCGGCGGCCACGGCGCCCGTCGCGGCCCAGATCCGCACGGCCCGGACCCGCTCCTCGGGTGGCGCCGAGGCCACGACCAGGCCGAGGCTCGCGGGCGTGAGCAGCGCCGCCCCGAGCGCCTGGATCATCCGGAACGCCACCAGCACCCACACCTCGTCCGCCAGCGCGCACGCCGCGCTGGCCGCCGTGAAGAGGGCGAGCCCGAGCAGGAACCCGCCCTTGCGCCCGTAGCGGTCGGCGGCCCGCCCGGCCGGCACCAGCAGCGCCGCGTAGACGATCGCGTACGCGTTCAGCACCCAGGACAGCTCGGACACGGAGCGCGCGCCCAGGTCGGCGCCGATGTCGTCGAACGCCACGTTGACGATGAACACGTCCAGGCTCGCCATGAACGCCGCCAGCGAGAGCACCGCCAGCTGACTCTTGTTTCGCATAGCCAGGCACGCTAACCGGCTGACTATGCCCAGGGCAAGCTAGAGTGGGGCGATGCACCTGGAGGGAAGGCTCGCCGACCGCGACTCCTGGACGGCCGACCGCTGCTCGGTGGACCGGGCGCTGTCCGTGATCGGCACCCGCACGGCGATGCTCGTGCTGCGCGAGGCGGCGTACGGGGCGCACCGGTTCGACGAGTTCGCGCGGCGGGTGGGGGTGACCGACGCCGTCATGGCCGCCCGGCTGCGCCAGCTCACCGACGACGGGCTGCTGCGCCGCGAGCCCTACCGGGAGCCGGGGCAGCGCACCCGGTTCGAGTACCACCTGACCGACATGGGCCGCGACGTGCTGCCCGCCCTGCTGGCCCTGATGCAGTGGGGCGACCGGTACCTGACCGGCGAGGACGGGCCGCCGCTGCGGGTCACGCACATGGACTGCGGCGCCCCGGTCACGGCGAAGGTGACCTGCGCGCGCGGGCACGAGGTGCCCTCCGACGAGATCTCCGTCCGGCGCTCACCCCGACGGGTGACACCCGACGCCACGCCGTAACACCCCGCCCGCGCGATCCGCTCCTTCCCCGTCGGACGTACGAGGAAGGGCGGGTGCAGGTGAGCGAGGTCGACGACGGGGTCCCCCGCGAGGCGGTGTTCACGGACGGCACCGGACGGCGGCGCAGGCTCGTGACGGCGTTCGGCTTCGCCGCCGGGTTCGCGCTCGTCGGCGCGCTGAGCCTCGCCGTCGCCGGGGTGTTCGGCGTCTCGCCGGTGCCGCTGCCCGGGCTGCCGGCCGGCGGGCAGGCCGTCCAGGACCGGGTCGGCGAACGCGACGTGCGGCTCGACCCGCCCCCGCCGGCGCCGGTCGGGACCACGCGCCGCGCCCCCACCGGCACGCCGACCCCCACCCCGACCAGGCTCGTCGCGCCCTCCCCCGCGTCGGCGCCGCCGCCGTCCACCACGGAGACCCCGCGCGGGAACCGCCCCTCGCCCAAGCCGGCCAACTCCAACGCCGCCGGCCGGAACAGGTGACCCGGTGGCCGCCCGCACGCCCCGCGCGCACTGGTTCCTGCTGGTGCTCACCGGCCTGTTCCTGCTGATCGAACTGGCGGTGCACGGCCTCACCGCCGACCCGGCCGGCGGCGGCACGGGTGCGCGTTCGGGCACCGCGCCGCTCGCCCCCGAACTGCGCGGCGCCGGCCCGGTGCTCACCGTCGACGCCGACGGCACGCCGCACCACACGAACCTGCCGGCCGGCCTCACCGCGCTCACGTTCGACGACGGGCCGGACCCGCGCTGGACGCCGGCCGTGCTCGACACGCTGCGCCGGCACGGCGCGCACGCCACGTTCTTCGTCGTCGGTGCCCGCGTCAACGAGCACCCCGACCTGGTCCGGCGCATCCTCGCCGAGGGGCACGAGTTGGGGGTGCACACGTTCACCCATGCCGACCTGGGCGCGGTCGCCCCGTGGCGGCGCCGGCTGGAGCTGAACCTCACCGCGACCGCCGTCGCCGCCGCTACCGGCCGCACGCCGCGGCTGATGCGCCCGCCCTACTCGTCCACCCCGGAGGGGCTCACCGTCACCGACCGGAACGTCCTGCGCACCGCCTCGGCCGACGGCTACGTGACGGTGCTCGCCGATCACGACACCCGCGACTGGCGGCGCCCCGGCGTCGCGGAGATCGTCCGGGCGGCCGGCCCCGCCGACGGCGCCGGCGTGGTGCTCCTGCACGACGGCGGCGGCGACCGCGCGCAGACCGTCGAGGCCCTCGAACGGATCCTGAGCGCCGGCGGCTCGTTCGTCACCGTCTCCGCCGCGCTCGGCCTGCCCACGGCGGCGCCGGCGTCGGCGGGTGCCCGCGCCCGGGGCCTCGCGAGCAGGTGGACGCAGGCCGGTGCGCGCTGGACCGCCCGCCTCCTCGGCTGGTTGGTGGCGCTCGCCGTCGTGCTGGCGCTGCTGCGCCTCGCCGTGCAGGTCGCCGCCGCCCGCCGGCACAGTCGCCGGGACCGCCGCGAACGCCGCCCGCGCTACCTCGGGCCGGTCTCGATCGTCGTCCCGGCGTGGAACGAGGCGGCCAACATCGCCGCGACCGTGCGCTCACTGATCGCCAACGACTACCCGGACCTCGAGGTGATCGTGGTCGACGACGGTTCCACCGACGACACCGCCGCCATCGTCAGCCGGCTCGGACTGCCCCGTGTGCGGCTCATCCAGCAGCCGAACGGCGGCAAGCCCGCCGCGCTCAACACCGGCATCGCCGCCGCCCGCGGGGAACTGCTGGTGCTGGTCGACGGCGACACCGTGTTCGAGCCGGACGCGGTCGGGCGGCTGGTGCAGCCCTTCGCCGACCCGGCCGTCGGGGCGGTCAGCGGCAACACGAAGGTCGCCAACCGCCGCGGGCTCATCGGGCGCTGGCAGCATCTGGAGTACGTCGTCGGGTTCAACCTGGACCGGCGGATGTTCGACCTCGCGGGGTGCATGCCGACCGTGCCGGGCGCGATCGGGGCGTTCCGGCGCAGGACGCTGTGGGCCGTCGACGGCGTTCCCGGCGACACGCTCGCCGAGGACACCGACCTGACGATGGCGGTGCTGCGGGACGGCTGGCGGGTGGTGTACGTCGACCGGGCCGTCGCGTGGACCGAGGCACCGGCGAACGTGCGCCAACTGTGGCGGCAGCGTCACCGCTGGTGCTACGGCACGCTCCAGGCGATGTGGAAACACCGACGGGCGCTGCGCGAACGGGGCGCCGCCGGGCGGCTCGGCCGGCGCGGGCTGGCGTACCTGCTGGTGTTCCAGGTGGCGCTGCCGCTCGCCGCGCCCGCGGTCGACGTGTACGCGCTGTACGGGCTCGCGTTCCTGCCGTGGTGGCAGACGGCGGCGGCGTGGAGCGGGTTCGTGGCGCTGCAACTGGTCACCACCGCGTACGCGCTGCGCCTGGACCGGGAACGCTACGGGGCGCTGTGGACGGTGCCGTTGCAGCAGTTCGGGTACCGGCAGGTGATGTACCTCGTGGTGGTGCAGTCGGTGGTGGCCGCGCTGCTCGGCGGGCGGCAGCGGTGGCAGGCAGTGGCGCGCACGGGCCTGTCCGAAACGGTGGCCCCACGTCGCACAACTGTCGGGTCCGCGGGTGCCAAATGACGGCTACAGTGCTCGCGCCCGTTCCCCGAGGAGCCCTGTCTGTGCGTGACGAAGACCTGTCCACCGCGTTGACGGCCGCCGTGCGCGGCAGCGACGCCGGCTTCACGACCCTGTGGCGGGCGTTGAACCCGGCGGTGCTGCGCTACCTGCGGGTCGTCTGCGGAGAGGCGGCCGAGGACGTCGCGTCGGAGACGTGGTTGCAGGTGGCACGCGCCCTGCCGGGCTTCACCGGGGACGCGACCACGTTCCGGGTGTGGCTGTTCCGGGTGGCCCGGCACCGGGGCATCGACGACGGCCGGCGCGCCTGGCGCAAGCGCGAACAGGCGCGGGAGAGCGTCGAGCCGGTCGACGGGCGGGCCGAACGGGACGTCCTGTTCGACGTGATCGAGAACTCCGGCACCGAGTGGGCCCTGTCGCTGATCGGTACGCTTCCGCCGGACCAGGCCGAGGCCGTGCTGCTGCGGGTCGTCGCCGGGCTGGACGCGGCGGGCGCCGCGCAGGTGCTCGGCAAGCGGGCCGGCGCGGTGCGGATCGCGGCGATGCGCGGCCTGCGACGGCTCGCGGCACACCCCCAGGTCCGCGACCGGCGCGCCGCTGCCGGCCCGCCGCGCCCCCGTGGCGAACTGCGCCTGGAAGGGAACCGCACCGATGGACGCGCGTGAGAGGGCCCGCCGCCTGCTGCGCCGCGGCGGGGCGGACGACACCGGGCGGCTCGACGACGAACGCGCCGAACGCCTGCTCGACGGCACCGCCACGGACGATCCCGACGGGCTGGCCGCACTGCTGGCCGACGCGCGAGGGCCGGCCCGCCCCGACGAACTCACCGGCGAGGCGGCCGCGCTGGCGGCGTTCCGACACGCACACGCCGCACACGAACCGGCACCGCTCGCGGCCGGCGAACCGCGCCACCGGCGGCGGCTGGCCCTCGCCCTGACCGGCGCGGCCGCGGCGCTCCTGCTCGGCGGCACCGCCTACGCGGCCGGGACCGGCCGGCTCCCGGACGGGTTGCAACGCACCGCGCACGACCTGCTCTCCGGCGTGGGCGTGCCGGCACCGCCCACCACCGAGGCGTCGGGCACCGCGACCCAGGGCGCCCCGGCGCTCACCCCGTCGCCGGCTCCCCGGGCGAGCGCCGTCCCGACACCGACACCGACGCCGGACGCGACCGTCCTCATCGGACTGTGCCGCTCCTGGGCCGCCACCGCCACCAACCCGAACGCCAAGGCGATCAGCGCCGAGGACCTGCGGATCCTGGCGGCGGCGGCCGGCGGCGAGGCGGCCATCGGCGCCTACTGCGAACGCCTCACCGCCGGCCCGTCGGCCGCACCGACCCCGCCGCCGGAGACCGCCAAACCGGGCAACGGCGCCACGAACACCCGCAAGCCCAGTCACGCCGGGAAACCGGACGACGACTGAGCGAATTTCTTTCGCGAACCCGTAACGCCACAGCGGCCACTTCCGCCCCTTCGAGGAACATCGCATCCTCGGAGGCTTCTGGTGGCTCGGATTCACTGGCTCGCGCCGGCCGCATTTCTCCTGTTGGGGGCCGCGGCCCCGACGACCGTTCCGTTGCACGACGCGCATCGCGGCGCCGTCGCGGGGACGTTCGGGGACCGCTCCTGTGCGCAGATCCCCGGTGGTGCGAGCCCCGGCACGGACGGCTGGGTCTTCGTCCTGCCGCGCAACGACGCCGACTTCGTCTCGTTGACGCTGGCGTTCCGCACCGGCGCCGGCACCACGGCCACCGTTCGGGTGCCCGACGCGTCGGACCCGTACCCCGACGGCATCACCACGAACGGGACCAGCAAGGCGTGGGTCCAGGTCCCCGCGGGCTGGCTGCTGCTCGACGGTTCGGCCGAGGTCAGCGGCCCGACGAAGGCGCCGTTCTTCAACCTGACCCACACCTGCCCGGGCTCGCCGGAGGCCTCCCCCCGCCCGCCGGCGAGCCCGACCCCGCCCGGGAAGCCGTCGCCGTCCCCGTCCGCCTCCACGCCGGCGAGCCCGACGCCGGGCGCCTCGTCCTCCCCCGGGGCGTCCCCGGAGGCGTCGCCGGCGACGTCGGCGTCACCCACGCCGGTGGGCGGCGCGTCGGGTGGCGGCGGCCGGCTGCCGGTCACCGGGATCTCCCTGGTGGGCATCCTGGTGACCGGCGGTTCGGGGCTGCTCGCCGGCGCGATCCTGCTGATCGCGCAGGGGGTCCGGCGCCGCCGCAACACCGCCTTCACCGCGGAATGAGCTGCACCGCGCACGTGCGGACCGGTCGCTGTGCGCGGCCGGTCCCGCGCCGTCCCGCCCCACCCGATCTTTTCGGGGGAACGGCTTCAGCGGCGCCGCGGCCCGGTCAATCGGCCGGCAGGTGGCGGACCAGCCCGTAGCCGGTCGGCCGGAAGCCGCAGCCCAGCCAGAACGGCCGCGACAGCGGGTTCGCCGAGGCGAAGTCGACCGACAGCGCACCCCGGGCGGCCGCCTCGGCGACCAGCGCCCGCCCGACACCGGTGCGCCGCGCCTCCGGCAGGGTCGCCGTGACCCCGATGAACGGCGTCCCGGCCGGACATAGCCGGGGGGGGCCGGCGAACGTTCCTCGAGCGTGAGCAGGCCGACGTCCACCCCGTCGACGGTGGCGATCAGGTACGTGGCGTCGGCGTGCACCCACTCCGCGCCGGCGGCCCGAACATCGGCGGGTTCTCCCGGTGCCGCAGCTCCACGCCGGCCAGCGCCGCGACGCTGTCGCGGTCCCCGCGGCCGGCCCACGCCTCGGACAGCTGCGGGCGGGCGGCGTGCAGCAGGTAGTGCAGCCGCACGCCGTCCTCGACCAGGCGCCGGCCGACCTCGGCGTACGCCTCCGCCAGCAGTGCCGCGGGATCGGCGGCCTCCGGGTCGACGGCCACCGAGCCGGCCGCGAACCTCGCGTACCGCCCGACGACGGACGCCTCCCGCACGCTCGCCCCCGGAACGGCGCGCACCCGCCCGTCCCGCACGACGACGACCCCGTGCCCGCTCCGTCCACTGTGGACAAGCGCGGCGACACAGTCCGCGACGCTCAGCGCCGGCAACTGCGGACACGAACGCCGCGCCGCCTCCTGCTCGGCGGCGACCACCGCCCCCGCCTCCTCGACGGTCGCGTCGTCCAACTCCCGCAGCTCACGGCGGGCGGTGACCGGCGGCGGGACGCGGAGCCGGCAGCGGAGCGGCCGGTCACGCGAAGCGGACCGGCCCGGAGCGGTGCGGCCCGGGAGGCAACGGTCGTGCCCCCGAGG
>NZ_BOPF01000083.1 GCF_016863615.1 Virgisporangium aliadipatigenens
CCGCTCATGACCTGGCGGGGACGGTAAGGATCAACGCGTCGCCCTGGCCACCGCCGCCGCACAGCGCCGCCGCACCGGTGCCCCCGCCGCGTCGCCGCAGCTCCAGCGCGAGGGTCAGGGCGAGCCGGGCACCGGACATCCCGATCGGGTGACCCAGCGCGATCGCCCCGCCGTTGACGTTGACCTTCTCCGCGTCGACGCCCAGCTCTGCCATGGACTGCAGCCCCACCGCCGCGAACGCCTCGTTGATCTCGATGAGGTCCAGGTCGGCGACGCTCAGCCCGCCCTTCTTGAGCGCGTGCCGGATGGCGTTGGCCGGCTGAGCGTGCAGCGAGTTGTCCGGCCCGGCGACGTTGCCGTGCGCGCCGATCTCCGCGATCCAGGTGAGGCCCAGCTCCTCGGCCTTGGCCCGGCTCATCACGACGACCGCGGCCGCGCCGTCCGAGATGGGCGAGGAGGTCGCCGCCGTGATCGTGCCGTCCTTGCGGAACGCCGGCTTCAACTTCGCGAGCGTGTCGACGGTGGTCTCCGGCCGGATCTGCTCGTCCTCGCTGACCACGATCGGGTCGCCGCGCCGCTGCGGGATCTCCACCGGAACGATCTCCTCGGCGAAGTGACCGTTCTTCTGCGCGGCCGCGGCCCGCTGATGGCTGCGCGCCCCGAACTCGTCCTGCGCCGCCCGGGTGATCCCGTAGCGCTCGTTGACGACGTCGGTGGACTCGCCCATCGAGCAGGCGTCCCACGCGTCGGTCAGCCCGTCGAGCGCCATGTGGTCCTTCACCGTCACGTCGCCGTACTTGTATCCGGAACGCTGGCCGAGCAGCAGGTGCGGCGCGTTGGTCATGGACTCCATGCCGCCGGCCACCACGATCTCCACCTCACCGGCGCGGATGAGCTGGTCGGCGAGCGCGATCGCGTCCAGTCCGGACAGGCACACCTTGTTGATCGTGAGGGCCGGGACGGCCATCGGGATGCCGGCCTCGACAGCGGCCTGGCGGGCGGGGATCTGACCGCATCCGGCCTGCAGCACCTGCCCCATGATCACGTACTCGACCTGCTCCGGCGCCACGCCCGAACGCTCCAGCGCCGCCTTGATGGCGACGCCGCCGAGCTTCGTGGCGGGCAGATCCTTCAGCGCACCGAGCAGGCGGCCCATCGGCGTGCGGGCCCCGTGCACGATCACAGAGGTCATTCGGCTACCCCCTGGGTGTCCTTAACGGTGGTTAGGTTTCAGACTAGCGGCATGACCGACAGTTCCCCGCCGCCGCCGATCAAGGCCCTCCGCATCGATCACGTGGGCATCGCCGTCCCCGACCTCGACGCCGCGATCATTTTCTACGAGAACGTCTTCGGCATGCGCTGCGTTCATCGGGAGACTAATGACGAGCAGGGTGTGCGTGAGGCGATGTTGGCCGTCGGCGAGGGTGGCGACCGGCTGCAACTGCTGGCCCCGCTGCGCCCCGACTCCGCGATCGCGAAGTTCCTGGACCGTTCGGGCCCGGGTGTGCAGCAGCTCGCCTACACCGTCGCGAACATCGACGAGACGTCGGCGACGCTGCGTTCCCACGGGCTGCGCCTGCTCTACGACCAGCCGAAGCGCGGCACCGCGGACTCCCGGATCAACTTCGTCCACCCCAAGGATGCCGGCGGCGTCCTGGTCGAACTGGTCGAACCGGCGCGCTGATTCCGGGTCGAAGATCGACGTTAATACCGCTTCACCTTTTGCACGAAGGGGCATATCCGTACGATTTACACCCACCCCGGGTAACGGCTTGGCCGCCGGAAAATGACCATGCCTTCGGGGACTGGACATCGTCCGTACGGCCTTGCGGCACAGGGGGGATGTTCTGCAAGTATGTGCCAATGGCCCAGCAGCAGCAGCAGTCCTCCCTCGCCTTCTTCGACGGTGCCAGCGGCGCGACCGAATTCAGCGTCGTCCTTCGCGGCTACGACCGCGCGCAGGTCGACAACTTCGTCCAGCAGCGCGAAGGCGCCCTCGTGCAGGCGGAGCAGCAGCGCGCCGAGGCCGAGCAGCGGATGGGCGACGCCCAGCGCCGGCTGCGCCAGGCCGAGCAGCGGCTGTCCCAGCTGGAGCAGAAGCTCACCGACACCAACAAGCAGCTGGAGGAGAACAGCCGACCGACGCTGTCCGGGCTGGGCACGCGCGTCGAGCAGATCCTCCGGCTCGCCGAGGAGCAGGCCAACGACCACCGCGGAGAGGCCAAGCGGGAGTCAGAGGGCATTGTGTCGGCCGCGCGGTTGGAGGCCCGCGAGATCACCGACAAGGCCCGGGCCGAGAGCGCCGCGATGAAGGCCACCGCCGAGCGCGAGGCCAGCAACCTGCGCACCGCGGCCGAGCGGGAGGCGGCCGAGCTGCGGGTCCAGGTGCGGCGCGAGGCCGACACCCTGAAGAACGACGCCGAGCGCGAGACCAAGCAGCTGCGGGCCGCCACGGCGCACGAGGTCGCCGAGCTGAAGGCCACCGTCGAGCGCGAGGTCGCGACGCTGCGCGCGACCGCCGAGCGGGAGATCACCCAGCTGCGCGCCAAGGCCGCCCGCGAGGCGGAGGAGAAGCGCGCCGAGGCCACCAAGCTGCTCTCCGACGCCCGCGACAAGCGCGACAAGGACCTGCAGGCCCTCGACGAGGAGCTGTCCGAGCGCCGCGAGCGCGCCGAGCGCGAGGAAAACCAGCGCCACACCTCCGCCGTCGCCGCCACCCAGAAGCTTGTGCGCGAGGCCGAGCAGCGGGCCCGGGCCGCCGAGGACCGCGCCAAGGAGATCGAGCAGCGCGCCGAGGCCCGTCGGGTCGAGAGCGAGCGCATCGCCAACGACACGATCGAGAAGGCCAAGGCCCTCGCCGAGAAGACCGTCAACGAGGCCCGTGCCGAGGCGCACCGCCAGCTCACCGACGCCCGCACCGAGGCCGACATGCGGACCACCGCCGCCCGCCGCGAGGTCGAGGACCTGACCCGCCAGAAGGACGCGGTCACCGCGCAGCTCGGCCAGATGCTCTCCGGTCTCGCCGGCATCGTGCCGCAGGTTCCGCAGGCGGCGGCACCGGCCGACACGAAAGATGCCAAGCCGGGCAACGCGGGAGACAACGGAGCCACTAAGGTCACCGCTTGAGGGATGCCGCGACGGGGTAACCCCCGCGACAGCATCCGACTGATCGAGGCGAACGACGCGCGTCCCGTCACCCGGCCCGCTAGCCGGACGTGACGGGACGTTGCGTGTGAGGATGGTGCCATGTCTCACGGCGCAGAGTTCCTTCCCATCGGGCCCGAGCCCGCGGCGGTGGAGCCGTCGTTCGACGTAGCCCTGCGCGGCTACGACAAACGGCAGGTGGACCGCTTCGTGGCCCAGATGGAGGCCGAGGTCTCCGCGCTCAGCGCCGAGCGGGACGAGGCGTTCAACCAGGCGCACGGGCTCGCCAATCAGATCCACTCGCTGCAGACGGAGCTGACCGAGCTGCGCCGCCGGGTCGCGACCGGCGGGCCGGTGTCGTTCCGGCACCTGGGGGCGCGGGTCGAGCAGATCCTCGCGCTCGCCGAGGAGCAGGCCGAGGCGATCGTCGGCGGCGCCTCGCAGGAGGTCGAGTCCCGGCGCGCCGAGGCCGACCGCATCCTCAACGACGCCCGGGAACGCGCCAACCAGGCCGTGCGCGACTTCGAGCTGGCCCTCGCCGCCCGGCGCAACGAGGAGGACGCCGCGGCGGCCGCCCGCAGGGCCGAGGTCGAGGCCGAGCTGCAGAAGACCCGCGAGGACGCCTCCCGCGCCCGGGCCGAGGGCACCTCGACCGTCGAGGCCGCTCAGGTGGAGGCGCAGCGGCTGCGCGAGGCCACGCTCGCCTACGCCGAGCAGGTGCGCAACGAGACCGAGTCGCAGCTGCGCGATCTGCGGGCGGCGTTCGAGGTGGAGTGCGAGCAGCGCCGCGACGCCATCAAGCAGGAGCAGGAGCAGCTGCGCAGCGAGGCCGAGCACCACGCCGCGCAGCTGCGCGAGCAGGCCGAACAGCAGGCCGAAGCGATCCGCAAGCGCGCCGAGGACGAGGTCGCGCCGCTGCGCGGGCAGCTGGAGCAGAAGCTCGCCGAGGTGGACGAGCTCAAGCGCGCCACCGAGGAACACGCCACCAAGGTCAAGCGGGAGGCGGAGGAGCACGCCGAGCGGGTGCGCACCGAGGCCGACGAGGCCGGACAGCGGGCCCGGATCGCGCTGGAGGTCGAGCTCGCGCCCATCCGCGAGGAGGCCGAACGCCAGCGCCAGCAGGTCGCCACCGAGCTGGCCGACGTGCGCGGCCGGGCCGGCGAGGAAGCGGCTGCGCTGCGCCAGGAGGCCGAGGAGCTTCGGCAGCGGGCCGCCGCGGAGCTGGCAGAGGTGCAGGCCAACGCCAAGGACCAGTCCGCCACGCTGCACCGGGAGGCGGAGCAGCACGCGACGGCCGTTCGGCAGGAGGCCGAGCACCACGCCGCCACCGTGCGCGCCACCCTGGAGGCCGAACGCACGCAGGGCCGCGAGGCCCTCGCCGTCGAGCTGACCCAGGCGCGCGAGGCCGCTCAGGCGGAACTGACCGCCATCCGGCAGGCGACGGAGGCGTACGCGGCGAAGATGCGTTCCGCCGCGGAGGCCGACGCGGTGCGGATGCGCAACGAGGCCGCGGCCATGCACGCCGAGGCCGAACGCCTCCGCGGCGACTCCACGCAGTTGGTGGCCGAGCTGCACGACCTGCGCACCGGCCAGGAACGCCTGGAGGCCGACCTCGCCCGCACCCGCGCCGAGCTGGAGGAGGCCCGCGCCGAACTGGCCGCCGCCCGCGCCCGCGCCGAAGCGGCCGAGTCCGCCCGCGCCGCCGAGCCCGCCACCACCGCCGAGTCCTCCGGCACCGCCGCCACGACCGCAACCGCCGCCGCGGCCCCGGCAACGGCCTCCGCCGCACTCGCCGGCACCGCGTCCGGGGCCGGCGCCCCTGACGCGACCGGGTCGGCTCGGCCGAACACCGCTACGGCCGGGACCGGCACCGCCACGAGCGGCGCGACCGCCGGGTCGGCACCGTCCACAACGGACAGCGGTGCGGCCGCTGACGCCGACGGGTCCTCGATCGCCAAGGACACCGACGATGCGACCCCGCCGACCGGGACCGCCAAGCCTGCCGTCAACGGCTCCGCGCCGCGGAGCGCCGGCGGGACGGCCGCCACGGCCGATGCCTCCACAGGGGACGCCGACCGGGCCGCGAGCGCGGGTGCGCCGGGCGCAGAGAGCACCGAGGTGCCCGCCACGAAGTCGGACGACGCGACGGCCGACACCGAGAACGCCAAGCCCGAGCCCGTGGCCACGGCCGCCGGGAGCAGCGGCGCGGCGAGCGGCGCAGCCAAGGCCGGCGGCACCGGCCCGACGGACGCCACGGCCACCGCCGAGAAAGCCGGTGCCGACAGCGGCACCTCGACCGGCGGCACCACGGCGGCGGACACCACTGCCACCAGCGACAAGACCACCAGCGACAAGACCGCCGTCGGCACAGCCACCGCGGGCAGCGGCACCAATGGCAACGGCGGCGCGGGCACCGGTACGGGCGACTCCACGCCCGTCTCGGCAAAGTCCGACGCCCCGGGCGACCCGGACGGCGACGACCCCGGCCCGTCCGGGGGCGGCACCCCGGTCCCGGCCGCCGACGCCGACCCCGCCGCCGCGAAGGTGACCGGGACGGCCCGGCCGGACTCCACGCCGGTCGCGACGGCCACGGAGACCGCGAAGGAGACCGACGGCGCGACCGTCGAGACGACCGAGCCGGCAACCGCCCCGAGCGCGACGCCCACGCAGCCGACCGCGAAGGCCCGCACGGCGGCCGCCGCGGCCACCGTCCGCACCACAACGACGGCCCGCATCCCCGGTGCCGGTTCGGGGCGGTCGGGGTCGGCCAAGGGCGGCTCCACGAAGGGCACCGCCACCAAGGGTGCGCCGGCCCGTAACACGCCGGGCCGGCAGGGCGGTTCGAGCCGCCGTGGGGGCCAGCGCGGCGCGGGTAACGGCTCCGCCGGTGCCGACGGGACGACGCAGCCGGCCGACCGGACCGAGGCCGGCGACAAGGACGAGTAGCAGCCCGTCGATCTTGCAGTTGTGGCGCTCGCACAAGACCCCGAATCGGGTCATGCCGGGCGCCACAACTGCAAGATCGGCTAGGGTTCGTCGCGGTTCTGGAAGGCGGCGACCGTGCGGTCGGCGTACGCGCTGGCGTCGCCGGAACCCATCTCGCCGGCCCACTCCCGCGGGAGGGGGTACGAGTCGGGGGCCACGCGGCGGACGATCTCGTCGAGCACGGTCTCGGCGTCGCCCACCCAGAGGTGCTTGGCGCCGTCGACGCCGATCACCTCGGCCTGCGGGATCGCGGCGAAGCGTTCGCGCGCCTCGGCCGGGCGCAGGTAGTCGTCGAACTCCGGCACCAACGCCACGACCGGCTTCCCCGACCGGCCCCACACCCGCAGGTCCTCCTCCGTGGCGGAACGCAGCGGCGGGGACAGCAGCAGCGCGCCGACGATCCCCGGATCGCAGCCGTACCGCAGGGCCAGGTCGGTCCCGAACGACCACCCGACGAGCCAGATCGAGGGCAGGTCCGCGAACTCCGCGTACTCGATGGCGGCGGCCACGTCGAAGCGCTCACCGTCGCCGTTGTCGAACGCCCCCTCGCTCGTGCCGCGCACACTTGACGTTCCCCGGGAATTGAATCGGAGAACGGCGAGTCCGGCGAGAGCCGGCAGCCGCCACGCGGCCTTGCGGTAGACGTGGCTGTCCATCATGCCGCCGTGGGTGGGCAGCGGGTGCAGGCACACGAGGGTGGCGACCGGCGGCCGGTCGGCCGGGAGCGCGAGCTCGCCGACCAGGGTGAGCCCGTCGGCGGTCTGCAGCTCGATGTCCTCGCGGTGGGCCGGCAGGATGGAGTTCGCCCGGATCGGAGCCATGCGTACAGCCTCTCAGGTGGGGCGGCGGCGGTCGCGGGCCCGCCAGCAGGGGGTGTGCCAATGGCGGCGGTCGCCGGTGTCGCCGCGACCGTCGGCCGGCCAGGCGACCAGGTGTGCGACGCCGGGCCGGATCTCCTGGTCGCAGCCGGGGCAGCGGTAGATCTTCTGCGCCGCGGTGCCGGGAACGCTGCGGACGAACCACTCGCCGTCGGCCCACGCCTGAACGGCCTCGTAGCGCTGCGCCCGTTCGAGGTCGAGCGGCGGTACCGGCTCGTCCCGGCGGGGGTTGCGGCGAGGGCTCACCCGTCCAGCGTACGGATCATCGGCAGGCCGGGCGGTTGCACCGTCCGGTGGCTTGTTTTCCCACTAGACCGCTAGGTAATCTGGCTCACAGTCGGCGACAACGCATTGACTCACCGTTCATGCGTGGAAAGGATCGGTCACATGCAGCGGCGACCGGACCTCCACCTCGTGGCCCGGGTGCACATCGACCTCGTGCACTACGCCAGCGATCTCTGTCGGGTGGGCTGAGCAGGCACGACCCTCCGGTCCGAACAGACATCGCCGTCTCGCGTTCGGACTCACGCCGCCCGACCGCCCCCGATGCCCTCGCGGCCGGCGCGGTGACTCCCCGAGTTCCTCCCCCGCACCTCACGGAGGTGGCTTCATGAGCATCGCCGCATCGCACGTCCCGCACATCCCGCGCATTCCGCACGTTCCGCTGCGCCGCTCGGCGCCGACGTCGGGCCCGGGTGTGCCGCTCGAAACCGACGCCCTGCGCCAACTGCTGCGCCAACAGGCGACGACCGTCACGGTGGTCACCGTCGGCGGCAGCCGCCCGGTGGGGTTCACCGCGACGTCGTTCACCTCGGTGTCGCTGGACCCACCGCTGGTGTCGGTGTGCCTCGACCGCGACTCCTCGAGCTGGGCCGCCATGGAACGCGCCCGCCACATCGCCGTGCACCTGCTCGGCGCCGGTCAGGAGCACGTGGCCGCCACGTTCGCCACGAGCGGGATCGACCGCTTCGCGGCCTACACCGACTGGCGCCGCGGGCCGCACGGCGTGCCGCTGCTCGGCGGCACGGTCGCCTGGCTGGTCTGCCGCGTCGTCGAGATCGTCCCGGCCGGCGACCACGCCATCGTGCTCAGCGAACCGGTCGTCGGCGACCACAGCCCCGGCGCCGCGCCCCTGGTCTACCACGACGGCGCGTACGGAACGCTTGACCGCTGACGGCGGGAATCACCGACCGCGCACGACGGCAGCGATCGCGGTCGCCCCGGCGTCACCCAGTACCAGCGTGTAGTGGTTGACGCCGGGGACCGTGCGCTCCTCCAGACCGGGCAGCCACTTCGGCCCGTAGCCCGGCGGGTAGAACGGCCGCTCCGGCTCGTCGAGCATGCCGCGTTCGGCCCGCAGCAGCACCGTCGGGACGGGCACCGGCTCCTCCGGCGCACCCGCGTAGTTGTAGAGGTCGACCGAGTCGCGTTCGGCGGCGGCGAGCACACACGCCGAACGCCATCCGCCCGCCTCCGCCGGCACTAGATCGGCCCGCACGAAGTCGTCCATGCTCGACGGCCACTGCGCCAGCGCCGGATGCGCCCGCCAGAACGCCAGGTACTCCTCCGGGCCGTCGAACGTCCGCGTGAGCCGCCCGAACGCCGGACCCATGACCCGCGCGACGGCCGCGGCGACCTCGGCCGCACCCGCCCCCACCGGAACGCCCTCGGGCACCGGCTGCAGCGGCCCGCCGTCGGTCAGCACGAGGCGGGAGGCGAGCCCCTGCCGAGCGGCCTCGACGGCGACCGTTCCACCGATCGAGTGACCCACGACGATCACCGGCCCCTCGCCCAGCGAATCGACGACGGCGGCCAGGTCCTCGACGTGCGCCGCCACCCCGTACGGCGGTGGAAGCTCCCGGCTGCCGCCGCGCCCGCGCAGGTCCACGGCGACGATCCGGTGATCGACGGCCAGGTCCCGGGCCAACGGCTCCCACGCCAGATGGTGCGCGGTCGTCCCGTGAACGGCCACCACCAGCGGCCCGCTGCGGCCCCACACCCCGGCGCGCAGCTCTCCGCCGTCCACCGGGATGTCGACAGTCGTGTAGGTGCTCATC
>NZ_BOPF01000084.1 GCF_016863615.1 Virgisporangium aliadipatigenens
ACGCCACCGCCGGGCCGTACGCCACCGCCGGGCCGGGAGGTCGGGGAGCCGTCCCGCCGGCGGGTGAGCCGCGGGGGCGCCGGGCGCCGGCCGCCGCGGGGGAGGCGGCGTCCCGCCGGCAGGAGACCCGCCGATGATCGTCGCCCGTACCCGCGAGGAGTTGGCCGCGGCCCGCGCCGACCTGCCGGGCCGCGTCGGGGTCGTGATGACCATGGGGGCACTGCACGAGGGGCACGCCGCCCTGCTGCGCGAGGCCCGCCGGGGCGCCGACTCCGTGATCATGACCCTCTTCGTGAACCCCCTGCAGTTCGGCCCGAGCGAGGATCTCGACCGCTATCCGCGCACCCTGGAGGCCGACCTCGCGGCGGCCCGGGCCGAGGGCGTCGACCTGGTGTTCGCGCCGGACGTGGCCGTGATGTACCCCGGGGGCGAGCCGGCCGTGCGGGTCAACCCGGGGCCACTGGGCGAGGTGCTCGAGGGCGCCAGCCGTCCCGGCTTCTTCCACGGGGTCCTGACGGTGGTGCTCAAGCTGTTCCACCTGACAAAGCCGGATGTGGCCTGGTACGGCGAGAAGGACTACCAACAGCTCGCACTGATCCGCGCCATGGCTCTGGATCTTGATCTGGGAATCGACGTGCGCGGCGTCCCGACGGTCCGCGAGCCGGACGGGCTCGCCCTGTCCAGCCGCAACCGCTACCTCTCGGCCGAGGAGCGGGAGACCGCGCTGGTGCTGTCCCGGGCGCTGTCCGCGGCCGCCGCCGAGCGCGGCCACGGACCGGATCTCGCCCTTGCCGCCGCCCACAAGATTTTCGAGGGAACGCCCGAAGCCCGGCTCGACTACTGCGTCGTCACCGCCCCCGACCTCGGCCCGCCGGCCGCACACGGCGCCGGTCGCATCCTGGTCGCCGCACGCGTGGGCACCACGAGACTCATCGACAACGCCTCCCTGGAGCTGTGAATGTTCGCCCGCACCATGTTCAAGTCGAAGATCCACCGCGCCACGGTGACGCAGGCCGATCTCCACTACGTAGGGTCAGTGACGATCGACGAGGAACTGATGGCGGCCGCCGATCTTCTTCCGGGGGAACAGGTGGCCATCGTCGACATCACCAACGGCGCCCGCCTGGAGACGTACGTGATCCCGGGTGCGCCAGGCTCCGGCGTGATCGGCATCAACGGCGCGGCGGCCCACCTGGTGAACCCCGGTGACCTGGTCATTCTCATCTCGTACGCGCAGATGGACGACGCGACCGCGCGCGCCTACGTGCCGCGCGTCGTGCACGTCGACGCGGACAACCGGATCGTGGCGCTCGGCGGCGACCCGTCCGAGGCCGCGCCGGGCATCGCCGGAGACGCCATTTCCTCACCTTTCGCGGTTGCGCGCTGACCTGACGTAAACTCCGGCTCGGGCCGGATGAAACGGAGGGTGATGTGCGCGCACGGTTCGGCGGTCTCGCCGTTCTCGCCCTCGCGGCGCTTCTGGCCGGGGGGTGCGCCGCCCCGGCGGGGCTCGACGGCGACCTGACCGACGACTGGGGCGCCCTTCCCGAGGCGCGCGTGCCGGCACCCCGTTCGGGGGCCTGCTACGACGTGCCGGACGGGGCGCCCAAGGGCACCGTGCAGTGGCCGGCGCCGGTCGACTGCGCGGCCGCGCACACCGTGGAGACCATCCACGTCGGCACCTTCGAGGGCGGCGACCCGTCGAGCGTGCCCATGCAGGGCAGCCCCGAACGCCGCGGCGCCTACACCGACTGCACCGGCAGGGCGAAGGAGTTCCTCGGCGACGACTGGCGCACCGGCCGGCTCGACCTGGTGCTCGTGCTGCCGATCCAGCCGCACTGGCAGGCCGGTGCCCGCTGGTACCGCTGCGACCTGCTGGAGTACCGGGACGTCGACGAGTACGAGGTGGTGCGGCGTTCGGGCACCCTGCGCGACGGCCTCGCCGGTGCGCGGCCGGTCGGCCTCGGCTGCGTGGCCGTCACCGAGACGCCGCAGAAGCGGATCGACAAACTGGCGCCGGTCGACTGCGGGACGCCGCACAACGGCGAGTTCGCGGCCGTCGTCGACCTGCCCGAGGGCGCGTACCCGACCGACCCGGCCGCGGCCGGGGACCAGCGGCTGCGCAGCTGCGCCGCACCGGTGGCCACGTTCGCCGGGATCCCGAACGACGCCGAGCTCGCCGACCGGATCGGCTGGGTGGCGTCGCCGTTCAGCGAGATCGACTGGCAGCTCGGCAACCGCGGCGTGCGCTGCTACGCGTACAGCGGCGATCCGCTCGTCGGTTCCGTCAAGGGGGCCGGCCCGGAGAAGTTGCCGCCGGACTGATGCGCCGCGTTCTTCTCGCCCTCGGGCTGCTGCTGGCGCTGCCGGGCTGCGCGGCGAAGCCGATCGCGGGCGACGGCAACCTGGTCGACGACTGGCAGGCCGTGCTGGAGGCGACCGTCGCGCCGCCGCCGGCCTCCGCCTGCTACACGTCGCCGGGCGGCCGGGCGGGCGGCATCAGCGTCAACGGCCTGCCCGCCGTGGCGTGCGCCGAGGAGCACACCGTCGAGACGTTCAAGGTGGCGGAACTGCCGGAGAACATGGCCGGCCTGCCGAGCGCGCCCGCCCCGGACAGCGCCGACGCCCGGCTGCTCTTCGCCGACTGCGAACATTCCGCGAAGCAGTTCCTCGGCGACGAGTGGTTCACCGGGCGCCTGTACCTGTACGCGAGCCTCCCCTCGACCCGGCACTGGGACGGCGGAGCCCGGTACTACCGCTGCGACCTGGCCGAGACGAAGAGCCTGCTCAACACGTTGGTGCCGCGCAAGGGCAGCCTCAAGGGCGCGCTGACCGACAAGAAGCCGCTCGCCGCGACCTGCTACGAGTACGTCGACGTGACCGACGGCGCCGCGAAGGACCTGGCGGCGGTGGACTGCCTCAAGCCGCACGACGCGGAGTTCGCGGGAACGTTCCTGCCGGTGGGTGACGCGATGCCGGCCGAGGGCACCGCGCAGGAGGAGGTCGGCTTCCCGGGCTGCACCGACGTCGTCGCCACCTACCTCACCGGCGAGAAGGAATCGATGATGGTCGGCGTCCTCTACTGGGGCTTCTCCGCCCGGGACTGGGGCCGCGGGGATCGGCGGCTGCGCTGCTACGCCACGGCGCCGGAGGGCAAGCGGATGCTGGACAGCGTCAAGGGCATCGGCAACGGCGTACCGCAATTCGGCTAGCCGCTTGTGTTACGGCCGCGTGACGCGCATCGCTTCGGAAACACTTCCGTGATGATTCACTGATCGGATGGTTGCCACTGACCGTCCGGTGTTGCCGACCCGCCTCGCGGGACCCGCACCGGGCTGGGCCGAGCGCACCGACGTCGTCGTGGTCGGCTCCGGGATCGCCGGGCTCACCTGCGCGCTGCACCTGCGCGAGGCCGGCCTGCACGTCACGGTCGTCACCAAGGAGAGCATCGACGACGGTTCCACGCGTTGGGCGCAGGGCGGGATCGCGGCCGTGCTGGACCCGTTCGACACGCCGGAGGCGCACGCCGCGGACACCATGGTCGCCGGTGTGGGGCTGGGCGACCCGGCCGCGATCGACGTGCTGGTGCGCGAGGGACCGACCCGGGTCCGCGAACTGATGCGCCTCGGCGCCGACTTCGACCGCCACGCGGACGGTTCGCTGATGTTGACCCGCGAGGGCGGGCACCACGCCAACCGCATCGTGCACGCCGGCGGCGACGCGACCGGTGCGGAGGTCCAGCGGGCATTGCACACGGCCGTTCGGCGCGACCCGTGGATCCGCCTCATCGAGAACGCCCTCGTGCTCGACCTGCTCCGCGCGAACGACGGCCGGGCCTGCGGGGTCACGTTGCACGTTCTCGGCGAGGGCACCGAGGACGGGGTGGGCGCCGTACTGGCCCGCGCGGTCGTGCTCGCCACGGGCGGCATGGGCCAGATCTACGCGGTCACCACCAACCCGTCGGTCAGCACCGGCGACGGGGTCGCCCTGGCGCTGCGCGCCGGTGCCGAGGTGACCGACCTGGAGTTCGTGCAGTTCCACCCGACGGCGTTGTACACCGGGCGGGGCGGGGCCCAGCAGCCGCTGGTCAGCGAGGCGCTGCGCGGCGAGGGCGCGTACCTGCGCGACAGCGACGGCAAGCGGTTCATGGTCGGCCAGCACGAGCTGGACGAACTGGCCCCGCGCGACATCGTCGCGAAGGCGATCCACCGGGTGATGACCGCCGAGGGCGGCGACCACGTCTGGCTGGATGCGCGGCACGTGCCCGACGTCGCCGGCCGGTTCCCGACGATCACGGCGTACTGCCGCGACGCCGGTGTCGACCCGGCGCACGACCTGGTGCCGGTGGCGCCCGCGGCGCACTACGCGTCGGGCGGCGTGCGCACCGACCTGAACGGCCGCACCTCGATCGAGGGCCTGTACGCCTGCGGCGAGGTGGCCTGCACCGGTGTGCACGGCGCCAACCGCCTCGCCTCGAACTCCCTGCTCGAGGGGCTCGTCTTCGCCCGGCGCATCGCGGCCGACATCGTGGCCGACCCGCCGCGGCAGGCCGAACCGGTGTACCCCGAGATCACCGGCGGGGTCTTCGACCCGGCGGGCCGGGCCGCGCTGCAGCGGGCGATGAGCCGCGGCGCGGGTGTGCTGCGTAGCGCCCAATCCCTGCGCGAGGCCGCGCACGCCGTGACAATGAACGAGCCCGGGACACCCGGCACCGCCGCGTGGGAGGCGACGAACCTGTACACCGTCGCCTCGGCGCTCATCGGTGCGGCGACCGCACGGGAGGAGACCCGCGGCTGCCACTGGCGCGAGGACTTCCCCGAGGCGTCGGACGAGTGGCTGGGCCATCTGCTGGTGACGTTGGACGGAGTGACGTGGCAGGCCAATCGGTGAACCCCGAAGAGGTGCAGCGCATCGTCGAGACCGCGCTGACGGAGGACGTCGGCACGGGTGACGTGACGACGCTCGCCACCATTCCCGCGCAGCAGTCCGACACGGCCGACCTCGTGGCGCGTGCGCCCGGCATCGTGGCGGGGCTCTTCGTGGCGCGGGCCGTCTTCGAAACGGTGGGCGCAGGTCGTTCCCTCGAATGGGTGTCGCATGTGGACGACGGCGCGCGGGTGGCGCGCGGCGACCTGATCGCGACGGTGACCGGCCCGACCCGGGTCCTGCTCACCGCCGAACGCACCGCGCTCAACCTGCTCTGCCGGCTGTCCGGGGTCGCGACCCACACGCGGGCCTGGGCCGAGGCGCTCGCCGGCACGAAGGCGCAGGTGCTGGACACCCGCAAGACCACGCCGGGCCTGCGCGTCCTGGAGAAGTACGCGGTGCGGGTCGGCGGCGGCACCAACAAGCGCATGGGCCTCTACGACGTCGCGATGATCAAGGACAACCACAAGCTGGCCGCGGGCGGCCTGACCGCCGCCTTCCGCCGGGTCCGCGAGACGTTCCCGGCCGTCCCGATCCAGGTCGAGGTGACGACCGTGGCCGAGGCCGTCGAGGCCGTCGAGGCGGGTGCCGACTTCCTGTTGCTGGACAACATGTCGCCGGAACTGCTCCGTGCGGTCGTGGCCGTCGTCGGTGACCGTGCGGAGCTGGAGGCGACCGGGGGGCTCACGCTCGACCGGGTTCGTGAGTACGCCGAGACCGGTGTGGACTACCTTTCCGTGGGGGCGTTGACGCATTCATCGCCCATCCTCGACATCGCGCTGGACCTGCGTACTTAGGCGGACGATCGGTGCTGCTCTGTATCGACATCGGTAACACGAACACGGTTCTCGCCACGTTCGAGGGCGACAAACTCGTGCACAGCTGGCGCACCAAGACCGACGCGCGTTCCACCGCCGACGAACTGGGCCTGATGTTCCGCGGCCTGCTCGCCGCCGACGCGGTGGAGATAACCGGGGTGGCGGCCTGCTCGACGGTTCCCGCGGCGCTGCGTTCGTTGCGCGCGATGCTGAAGCGCTACTACGCGCAGGTGCCCGCCGTCATCGTCGAACCGGGCGTGCGCACCGGCGTGCAACTCGCCATCGACAACCCGAAAGAGGTCGGCTCCGACCGGGTGGTGAACACGCTCGCCGCGTACACCCTGTACGGCGGCCCGGCCGTGGTCGTGGACTTCGGCACCTCCACCAACTTCGACGTCGTTTCCGCCAAGGGGGAATTCCTCGGCGGAGTGCTCGCACCGGGAATCGAGATCTCGGTGGACGCGCTCGCCCAGCGGGCCGCGCAGCTGCGCAAGGTCGAACTCGTGAAGCCGCCCCGCGTCATCGGCAAGAACACCGTGGAATGCCTGCAGTCCGGAGTGGTGTACGGCTTCGCCGGCCAGGTCGACGGAGTGGTCCGCGGCATCATCTCCGAAGTGGGACCGCTGACCGCGGTGATCGCCACGGGCGGCCTCGCTCCGGTGGTGATCGACGAGTGCGCCACCGTGACCCATCACGAACCGTGGCTGACGCTCATCGGCCTCCGCCTCGTGTACGAGCGCAACCGCCCGGCATAAACGCTTTCTCCACCGCCCGTAGTCTTGGTACGTGACTGAACTTCCGGTGGAGACCACAGTGGACGACGACCTTCCGGAGCAGATGCGGATCCGCCGGGAGAAGCGGAACCGGCTGCTGGAATCCGGTCGGGAACCGTACCCCGTCAATTTCCCGCGCACCGCCTCGCTCGCGGAGATCCGTGCGCGCTACGCGGACCTGCCGACCGATACCGCGACCGGTGACAAGGCGGCGCTCGCCGCCCGCGTGATTTTCATCCGCAACACCGGGAAGCTCTGTTTCGCCACGCTCCGCGCGGGTGACGGCACGGAGTTGCAGGCGATGCTCTCGTTGGACCGGGTCGGCCAGGAGTCGCTCGACGAGTGGAAGCGTCTGGTCGATCTCGGTGATCACGTCGGAATCCACGGCGAGATCATCACCAGCCGGCGCGGCGAACTCTCGATTCTGGCCGACTCGTGGGTCATGACGGCGAAGGCATTGCGTCCGCTTCCGGTGGCGCACAAGCCGCTGTCGGAAGAGGCGCGGGTACGGCAGCGCTACGTCGACCTCGTGGTCCGTCCGGAGGCGCGCGACATGGTGCGGTACCGGTCGACGGCCGTTCGGAGTCTGCGCGACACATTCCACGCCGACGGTTGGGTGGAGGTGGAAACTCCGATGCTGCAACTGATGCACGGGGGTGCGGCCGCCCGGCCGTTTGTCACGCATTGCAATGCGCTCGACACCGATTTGTACCTGCGGATCGCGCCGGAGCTTTATCTCAAGCGCTGCGTCGTCGGCGGTATCGAGCGGGTCTTCGAGATCAATAAGAACTTCCGCAACGAGGGCCTCGACTCGACGCATCAGGCGGAGTTTGCGATGCTCGAGGCGTACCGCGCCTACGCGGACTACCGCGACATGGCCGCCCTGACCACACGCCTGGTGCAGAACGCCGCGCGGGCCGTGTTCGGCTCCGAGACGGTGGTACATCATGACGGCACCACCCTCGATCTGAGCGGAACCTGGCGCGAGGTCACCCTTTACGGGTCCCTCTCGGAGGCTCTGGGCGAAGCTGTGACCGTCGATACCCCGATGGGCCGATTGCTCGAATTGGCGGACAAGCACGGGATCTCGGTGGATCCGCTCTGGGTTCCCGGCAAGCTCGTCGAGGAGCTGTTCGAGGAGTTGGTCGTGCCGGGTCTCGTGCAACCGACATTCGTCTATGACTACCCGGTCGACACGTCACCGCTCGTACGCCAGCACCGTACGCAACCGGGGCTCACGGAGAAGTGGGACCTGTACGTACGCGGCATGGAGACCGCCACCGCCTATTCCGAACTGGTGGATCCGGTGGTGCAGCGTGAGCGACTGGTCGCCCAGGCGGCACTCGCGTCGAAGGGAGATCCGGAGGCGATGCGCCTCGACGAAGACTTCCTGCGGGCGATGGAATATGGGATGCCGCCGTCCGGCGGTATGGGTATGGGCATCGACCGACTACTCATCGCACTCACGGGCCTCGGAATTCGGGACACAATCCTGTTCCCGTTGGTCCGGCCGGAATAACGGTACGGGCACCCACTTCGCTAAACCCGCCGTCATGCGCTAAAGTTTGGCGCGAATGCGGGGGAGTCCCCTTTCGGGAAGGAATGACAGGTGGCCAGGCGGACGATTCAGGTGCTCACCGACGACCTTGACGGCGGGGAAGCTGAAGAGACAGTGAAGTTCGGCCTCGACGGCGTTCAGTACGAGATCGACCTGTCTTCGAAGAATGCCACGAAGATTCGCGAGACGCTTGCGCCGTTCGTGGCGGCGAGCCGGAAGATCGGGCGCGGGGGCGTCGTGCCGGGCGGTCGGGCCGCCGCGGCGCGCGGGCGGGGTGGAGCCGCTGCCGACCGCGACCAGAACAGGGCCATTCGCGAATGGGCTCAGGCGAAGGGGTATGAGGTGTCCGGCCGCGGCCGGATCAAGCAGGAGCTGGTCGACCGCTACCACGCGGAAGCCGGTCGCTGACCCTCCCGTCCCCGTGTCGAACATCGGCCCGCCCGGCAGCTGCCCGGGCGGGCCGTTTCGCTCTTGGCGTATTACCGGGACTTGCGGAACACCCCACTCATGCCGTTGGTTGGGCATTTCATCCGGTGAGGAGCCACCTGGCCGGATGTAAGGGCTGAACAACCTCCCCGCACCGGCGATACCCGTCGGGCGGCGGAGATAGAGTGAGGGCACGGTCACGTTGGCGCCCGCCAGATCTGTCCGGCGTCGGCACCCGCGGGCACGGCATGTGAGGGAGCAGGGATGTTCGAGCGGTTCACCGACCGAGCACGAAGGGTTGTCGTCCTGGCACAGGAAGAGGCCCGGATGCTCAACCACAACTACATCGGCACCGAGCACATCCTGCTCGGCCTCATCCACGAGGGCGAGGGCGTCGCCGCGAAGGCCCTGGAGAGTCTGGGCATCTCGCTGGAGGGCGTCC
>NZ_BOPF01000085.1 GCF_016863615.1 Virgisporangium aliadipatigenens
CTGAGGCCGCCGCAGCAGCCGCCAGAGAACACCCCATCTCCACCCAGGACATCGCGACCGCCCTCGCGGCATAGCAAGAACACCGTCAAGCCCAACTTGACGCCTGAACGGAGAGGACAGCACAACCGATGAGCGGCCCGGCACCGCAGCCAACGACCTTCTACGTCCCGGCGGAGCTCGCCGAGATGCTGCGCTGCTCCGTGTGGTGGGTCAAGGACCAGGCCCGGAAGCGGCGCATTCCGTACTGCTGGATCGGCGGCGGCTACCGCTTCACCCCGGAGCACGTCGCCGAGATCGTTCGACTGTCCGAGGTACGGCCGGTGGAGCCGGTGGTTTCGTCGCGATGGCCGCAACCGCGATCGGTCGCCGCCGGTGGGCCGGCCCGTCTTCAGCCGAGGGTGCCCCGTCGTGTGCGGGCCGCTGGCTCGGCATCGATTGCAGCGTAAGGAAAGGAGCGTTCAGGTGGCATATGCGGAGAAGCGGGCCGGTTACTGGCGTGGCCGGTACCGGCTGCCCGACGGCCGATTGGTCACCGTGTGCGGGGAGTCCGGTGAGGCAATCCGCTTCACCGGCAAGCGTGAGGCCGAACGGGCGGCCCAGGACAAGGAGTCCGAGGCTCGGGGGCGTGTGTGGCGGGACCCGGCGCTGGGGCAGACGCTGTTCGCCGACTACGCCAACGACTGGTATGCCTGTCAGGACCTCGCGGCATCAACGATGCAGAACTACCGGCGCCACATCGAAGAACACCTGCTGCCGTTCTTCGGCGAGATGGCCGTCGGCGCCATCAAGCCGAAGGACATCGCCGACTGGGAGCGCACCGAACGGTCCCACAACTACAAGCCGGCGAGCATCAAGACGTGGCGGGCCACCCTGCATCTGATCCTTGAGGACGCCAAGGAAGAGGGCCTACGCGACAGCAACCCGGCGACCCGCCGGCGGGGCCGGGGTCGGCGAGACGGCCGCCACCTGACCCGAGGCGTGGAGAAGACGGTGACGGACGCGCTGGGCATCCTGCTCATCGCCGAACGGGCCGCCTTGCTGTCCGGCCGCGATGACGAATTCGTGGCACTGATCCTGCTGGGATACACCGGCATGCGATGGGGCGAGCTGGTCGGGCTGGAGAAGCAGTACGTGCGATCGGCAGCGGTGCGGGTCGAGTGGCAGCTCTACGAACTGGACAACGGCGAGCTGCACCGGTGCCCGCCGAAGGACGGTTCGCGCCGCACGGTGGACGTGCCGGCCTGGCTGTCGGGCCTGCTGTCGGGGCACCTCGCCCGGACCGCGCCGACGGCATGCCGGTGTCATGGCCTGGTCTACGCGTTCGGTGGCCACGGAGCGCCCAACGGTGCGGCCCGCCGGCCCGGCCCGAAGTTGGTCGACGTCGCCCGCCAAGCCGGCGTGTCGACCGGCACCGTGTCGAACGTGCTGAACCGCCCGGAGACCGTGCCCGATGCGACCCGGGTGCGCGTGCTCCAGGCCGTGACCGACCTCGGGTATGTGCAGGGCGAGCCGGCGGGGGAGCGGGCGGCGCACTGGCGGCGCAACGGCTTCGCGACGTGGCTGTTCCAGCCGGCGGTCACGGGCTCGTACCCGGCTAAGGCGCCGCAACCGAGCCGGCCGGTGCCGCTGCTGGCCGACCCGTGGCCGGGAGTACCGGTGCGTGGCCGCAACGCCGCCGGCCGGGCGGAGCTGTGCTGGCTGCCGCTCGCCCATGGACTGACCCCGCACGGGCTGCGCCACACCCACAAGACCCTGATGGAGGAACTGGGCACGCCGCCGAAGCTGATGGATGAGCGGATGGGCCACGAGGACGGTTCGGTCCAGTCGCGCTACACCCACGTGACCGGGCCGATGCGGGATCGGCTCATGGCCGGCCTGACCGACCTGTGGGCTGCCGCGCTCGATGCCCGCCGGGCTATGGCGCCCCGCTCGCCGGTGGCGGTGCTGGATCGGTTGCTGGCTGACCGGGCGGGGGAGGTAGACCGATGAGCCGGGAGCGTTCGCTCCCCAGATGCTCCCCGCACGGCCCTGGAAACGAAATCAGGGCCGGTCTCCCCGGTGGGGAAACTGACCCTGAACTGCACTTCTGCTTGGTCGGGGTAGCCGGATTTGAACCGACGGCCTCTTCGTCCCGAACGAAGCGCGCTACCAAGCTGCGCCATACCCCGAGCGTGCTGAGCAATACTAGCCGACCGTCTCCGGACGACAAACTCGGTATCCCCCTACCCTCGCGCGAGCCCCTTGAGGAACGCGGTGACCTGCGCGGAGTACCCCTCCGGGTCGACGTTCCACGAGCGGACGTGCCCACCACCCCGGGTCTCGTAGAGCGTGACCGTGGACGGGTTGGCGGCGGCGAACTCCCGGGTCGGCACCGGCGCCACGAGCCGGTCGTCGCCGTCGAGGAGGATCAGGGTCGGCACCGGCATCTCGAAGCCGCGGAAGTCCAGCTGCGCGAAGCGTTCGCCGATGCGCTGCTCGACCAGGCGCAGCGCGGACCAGGTGAGCGCGCCGGGGAGGCGGCGTTGGGCGGCCTGCATGCGCAGCGTGGAGACCCAGTCGATCACGGGGCAGTCCATGATGACGCCGACGACGTCCGGCAGCGCACCGTTGCG
Source organism: Virgisporangium aliadipatigenens (assembly GCF_016863615.1). Taxonomy (GTDB): domain Bacteria; phylum Actinomycetota; class Actinomycetes; order Mycobacteriales; family Micromonosporaceae; genus Virgisporangium; species Virgisporangium aliadipatigenens. The sequence goes on from NZ_BOPF01000085.1 coordinate 2,613, forward strand.
GAGCGCGTGCAACACGATCGCGCCCCCCATCGACCAGCCGTACAGGATGATCCGCTTGGCGCCGTTGGCCCGCGCGAACTCCACGCCGGCCATGAGGTCGCGCCATTCTGTCGCACCGAGGTGGTAGAAACCGTCGGGTGCGGAGGGGGCGCCCTCGTCGTTGCGGTAGGTCATGACCAGCGTGGTCGGGCCGGCGGCCTGCAGGTCCGGCAGGATGCGCATCGCCTCGCCACGGTGTCCGCCGCGGCCGTGGACCGCGATCACCCAGGTGTCCGGGTCGGCGCCGGGCACGAGCCAGGCGGGCATGTCGCCCAGTTCGCCGGGCACGTCGACCTCGGTGTAGTCGAGGCCGCGCGCCGTCCGCGGATCCCCTTCAAAAACCACGCAGCTGGGGAACGCCCGGAGCCCGACCTTCGGCTCCCCCGCCCCGACGGAGTGCAGCTTCCTGACGACGGTCGAACGCTCGATCTTCACGATGTCGCCGAGTCGCCCGTGCCCGCCGGCCCACACCAGGGAGAGCGGGATGGCGCGTTCGGTGTCCTCGTTGCGGGTCAGCGTGACCTCGTCGCCGTTCACGCTGCGGATCTGCACGGGGTATTCGCGGCCGGGCGTGATGACCAGCGCCGCGAAGAACCAACCGGCGCCGGCCGTGCCGGACGAGAGCGACACGGCGATGCCGGCCAGGCCCGCGACCCCGTACGCCACCCGACGCGGCCACCGCCGCCCCGGAACCTCCGCAGCGGTGGTAGGCGCGGCACTCATGTTGCCCGCTCAGCGCACGGCTCCGCCCCACGGCGGCTTCCCTCCGCTGCGCGCCCGGTTTCCCGCTCAGCGCACGGCTCCGCCCCACGGCGGCTTCCCTCCGCTGCGCTCCGGTCCAGGCGCCGTGCCATGCGCACGCTCGGGTCCAGGCGCCGTGCCATGCGCACGCTCATCGGGGCACCAGGGTCAGGATCGACGCCTCGGGGCGGCAGGCGAAGCGCACAGGCGCGGTCGGGTGCGTGCCCAGCCCGGCGCTGACGTGCAGCCACGCCGCCGAGTCCGGCCACCGGTGCAGCCCCTTGGCCATGTGGCGGGGCAGCTCGCAGTTGGTCACCAGCGCACCGTAGAACGGCACGCACACCTGCCCGCCGTGCGTGTGCCCGGCAAGGATGAGGTCGAACCCGTCGGCCGCCATCGGATCGAGCACCCGGGGCTCGGGGGAGTGCGTCACGCCGAGATGCAGGTCGGCTCCCGGGTCGACCGGCCCGGCGACGGAGGCGTAGCGGTCTCGCCCGATATGCGGGTCGTCGACGCCGGCCAGTTCGATCAGCCGGCCGCCGGCCTTGATCGTGGTGCGCGCGTTGTTGAGATCGACCCAGCCCGCCCCGGCGAACGCGTCCCGCAGCTCACCGGCCGGTAGCGCCGGCCCCTCGATGTGCTCCCGGTCGCGGTCGAAGTAGCCGAGCGGATTCTTCAGCACCGGCCCGAAGTAGTCGTTGGAGCCGAACACGAAGGCGCCCGGGCGTTCCATCAGGGGACCGAGCGCACGGAGGACGGCCGGAACGGCGTCGACGTGCGCCATGTTGTCCCCGGTCACGATGACCAGGTCGGGGTCGGTGCCGGCCAGCTCGGAGACCCACCGCTGCTTGCGGTGCTGCCCGGGGGTGAGGTGCAGGTCGCTGATGTGCAGCACCCGCAACGGCTCCGCCTCGGGTGCCAGCACCGGCACGTCCACCCGCCGCAGAGTGAACAGGTTGCGCTCGATCAGCGACGCGTAGGCCGCGGTGGCGGCCCCCACGGTCAGGGCGCCGACGGCGAGCCGGCGGACGGTACGGGCACGCATGCGCCCAAGATTAGCGTCATTTCCGGTCGCGTCTGTCGCATGCCTGGCGTACGTTGCGGGCCATGTCCACGCTGAAGACCCGACTCGAGTCCGATCTGCGCACCTCCATGAAGGCGCGTGACGAACTGGTCACCTCGACGCTGCGGATGGCGCTGACCGCGGTCCGCGCCGCCGAGGTGTCCGGCACCGCCGCGCGTGAGCTCTCCGACGACGAGGTCCTCGCCGTGCTGACGAAGGAGGCGAAGAAGCGTCGCGAGGCGGCGACGGCGTTCGCCGACGCGGGGCGCGCGGAGTCGGCGGCCAAGGAGCGTGCCGAGGAGCAGGTCCTGGCGGCGTACCTGCCGGCCCAGCTCTCCGACGAGGAGCTGCGGGACATCGTCGCGGGTGCGCTCTCCGCGGCCGGCATCACGGACAAGACCAAGATCGGCCCGGCGATGAAGGCGGCCCAGGCCGCGGTGGCCGGCAAGGCCGAGGGTGGCCGGGTCGCGGCCGAGGTCAAGCGTCAGCTTCTTTGAGGGAACGCCAGAAGGGGCGGCCCGCTGCGTGCGGACCGCCCCTTCGTCGTCTATCCGTCAGTCACACAGCCGCGGGTTGATGCGGCAGCGCGGATCGGTCGGCGTCGTCGGGTTGTTCGGCGGCGGTGGCGGTGGGGCCGCGCCGCCGCCACCGGTGCCCCCGCTCGGGCCCGGGCTCGGCCCCGGCGGCTGGCCGTTGGACACCTGGATCACCACGATGCTGCCCTTGCTCGACGAACCGGTCGGGTCGGTACCGGCGGCGGTGCCGTCCGGACACTCCGACGCGACCTTGCCGCTGGCGATCTGCGCCTCGAACCCGGCCGCCTGAACGGCGTTGCGGGCGTCGGCGATGCTCTTGCACTTGACGTTCGGGATGTTGCGGCGCTCACCGAGGGCGAGGCCCTGGCTCGGCTTGCCGAACTGGATCGCCTCCTTGCCCTGCATGGCGTCCCGCAGCGTCTTGGCGACCGTCGGGTTCACCTGGTCGTGCTTGAACCGCTTGGTCGTCTGCGGGGTGTCCGGGTCGGTGTGCACACCGAACACCGACAGCTGCTTGGTGAACGCCTCCATCGTCACGGACTTCTCCGAGTCGGTGGTGCCCGTCTTACCGGCGATGGGCCAGCTCTTCAGGTACTCGCTCTTGGTGCCGGTGGCGGTGCCGCCGCTGCACTTGTCGTACTGGGACTTGTCGCCGACGGGGCAGCGGGCCGCGTCGGTGGCGGCGCGGGCCACGTCCTCGGACATGACCTGCTCGCACTTCGACTCGGCGCCGTCCACCTTGTTGCCGCTGCTGATCTCTACGATCTCCTGGATCGGCTTCGGCTTGCAGTACTTGCCGTCGGCGGCGAGGGTGGCGTAGGCGTTCGCCACCTCGAGCGGGGTGTGGATCGACACACCGAGCGTGAACGCACCCCAGAGCGCCGCGGCCTGCGGGTTGTCGCCGAGGTCCTTGTCGTCGCCGTGGAAGACGATGCCCATCTTCTTGGCCGCTGCCACCACGTTGTCCGCCCCGACCCGTTCCTGGAGCGGCACGAAGTACGTGTTGGTCGAGGAGCCGAAGGCGGTCCACATGCTCTTGACGCCCTGGCCCTTGCCGCCAGAGTTCTCCGGGCAGTACACCGAGCGGCCGCGGTCGTCGTTACAGGCCGCGGGGCCGGGTGCGAGCGGGTACTTCGTCTTCACCGGTGACGGCGTGTCGAAGCTGTAGTCGAGCGGGATGCCCTTCTCCAGCGCGGCCACCATGGTGAACATCTTGAACACCGAACCGGACTGGTAGCCCTGGATGTCGGCGCCGCCGGTCAGCAGCGGCACCGTGGTGTTGGGGTAGTTGCCCTTGACCTTGCCGGCCTTGGCCGGATCGGTGTGGGGGCCGTTGTTCCTCTGGTCGTTGCTGTAGTTGCGGTTGACCGCGAGCAGGCGCACGTTGCCGGTGCCCGGCTCGGTGCCGGCGAGCATCAGCGCCTCGTTCTGACGGTTCTTCATCGCATCGTCGATGTTCTTCTTGGCGCCGACCTGGGCCTGGATGTCGAGCGTAGAGGTGATCTTGTACCC
>NZ_BOPF01000086.1 GCF_016863615.1 Virgisporangium aliadipatigenens
TGAGCGGGAAACACTGAGCGGCTGAAGGGGGAGTCGGTGCGGATCGCATTGTTCGTGACGTGCCTCGCGGACACGATGTTCCCGGAGGCGGCGAAGGCGACCGTGCTCCTGCTCGAACGGCTCGGCCACGAGGTGGTCTTCCCCGAGGAACAGACCTGCTGCGGGCAGATGCACGTCAACACCGGCTACCAGGACGCGGCGCTGCCGCTCGTCCGGCGGCACGTGCGGACGTTCGCGCCGTACGACGTGGTGGTCGCGCCGTCCGGCTCGTGCGTGGGGTCCGTGCGGCACCAGCACGCCATGGTGGCCCGCAAGGCCGGTGACGAACGCCTCGCCAGCCGCGCCGAGGACGTCGCCGCGCACACCTACGAGCTGTCCGAACTCCTCGTCGACGTGCTCGGCGTCGAGGACGTCGGCGCCTACTTCCCGCACCGCGTCACGTATCACCCGACCTGCCACTCGCTGCGCATGCTGCGGGTCGGGGACAAGCCGCTGCGGCTGCTGCGCCACGTGCGCGGGCTCGACCTGGTCGAGCTGCCCGCCGCCGACCAGTGCTGCGGCTTCGGGGGGACGTTCGCGGTGAAGAACGCGGACACCTCGACCGCGATGCTCGCCGACAAGATGCGGCACGTGCTCTCCACCGGCGCCGACGTGTGCACCGCCGGGGACGCGTCGTGCCTGATGCACATCGGCGGCGGGCTGTCCCGGCTGCGCACCGGCGTGCGGACCGTCCATCTGGCGGAGATACTGGCCTCCACGGAGGGTGGGCGATGAAGACTTTCCTGGGCACGCCGGCCGTGGCGCCGCGGGGTGTGGGGTTCCTGCGGGGCGATGAGACGTTCCCCCGAGCGGCCAGAAAGGCGCTCGCGGACCCGCAGCTGCGCCGCAACCTCGGCCACGCGACCACCACCATCCGGGAGAAGTCCGGCGCCGTCATCGCCGAGCTGCCCGACTGGCAGGAGCTGCGCGAGGCCGGTCGGGCCCTCAAGGCCGCGACCATGTCCAATCTGGTCGAACTGCTGGAGCAGCTCGAAACGGCCGTGACGAAGGCCGGCGGGACGGTGCACTGGGCCGCGGACGCCCACGAGGCCAACCGCATCGTCACCGATCTGGTGCGCGCCACCGGCGAGCGGCGGGTCATCAAGGTGAAGTCGATGGCCACGATGGAGATCGGGCTCAACGAGGCGCTGGAGTCGGCCGGCATCACACCGGTCGAGACCGACCTCGCCGAGTTGATCGTCCAATTAGGACACGACAAGCCCAGTCACATTCTGGTGCCGGCCATCCACCGCAACCGTTCCGAGATCCGCGAACTCTTCCTGCGCGAGATGCCGGGCGTCGACCCGTCGCTCACCGACGACCCGGCCGCGTTGGCGGCGGCGGCGCGGCGGCACCTGCGCGAGACGTTCCTGCGCACGAAGGTCGCCGTCAGCGGCGCCAACTTCGGCATCGCCGAGACGGGCACGCTCGCCGTCGTCGAGTCCGAGGGCAACGGTCGCATGTGCCTGACGTTGCCGGAGACGCTCATCACGGTCATGGGCATCGAGAAGGTCGTGCCGACGTGGCGGGACCTGGAGGTTTTCCTGCAACTGTTGCCGCGCGCCTCGACCGGCGAACGGATGAACCCGTACACGTCCATGTGGACCGGTGTCACACCAGGCGACGGGCCGCAGGAGTTCCATCTGGTGCTGCTGGACAACGGGCGCAGCGCGGTGCTCGCCGACGAGGTGGGACGGCAGGCGCTGCACTGCATCCGCTGCTCCGCCTGCCTGAACGTCTGCCCCGTCTACGAGCGCGCCGGCGGCCACGCGTACGGCTCCGTGTATCCGGGTCCGATCGGTGCGGTGCTCTCCCCGCAGCTGACCGGCGTCGCCGACAACGCGTCGCTGCCGTACGCCTCGTCGCTGTGCGGCGCGTGCTTCGACGCCTGCCCCGTGAAGATCGACATCCCCACGCTGCTGGTGCACCTGCGGGACGCGGTTCCGCACCCGATGGCGGAGAAGGTGGTGATGGCCGCCGCCGCGCGGACGATGAGCCGGCCGCGCCTGTACCGGGCGGCGCAGCGCGCGGCGCGGCTGAGTCGGTTCGCCGGCCGGCGCGGGAGAGGACTGCCGCCGCCGCTGTCCGGCTGGACGTCGAGCCGGGACATCCCCGCGCCGCCGCCGCAGACGTTCCGCGAGTGGTGGGCCGAACGGTGAGCCGCGACGTGGTGCTCGGCCGGATCCGCGCGGCGCTGGGCGGAGCCGCGCCGCTCCCGCTGGACGTGCCGCGCGACTACCGCCCCGGCGGCGAACTCCCGCCCGGCGATCCGGCGCTCGTGGAGCTGCTCGTCGACCGGCTCGTCGACTACCGCGCGACCGTCCACCGTCTCGCCGGCGACGGCGCGACCGTCCACAGTGGAGATATCGCGGCCCGGGTCGGGGAGATCCTGCCGAGCGGCTGCACCGTCGTGATCCCGCCGGGGCTCCCGCCGGGATGGCTGCCGGACGGGATCGTCGGGGTGCCCGACGACGGGCGTTCCCACGAGTGGCTCGACACCGTCGCCGGGGTCGTGACCGCCGCGACCGTCGCCATCGCCGAGACCGGGACGATCGTGCTCGACGGTTCGCCGGACCAGGGTCGGCGGGTCATCTCGCTCCTGCCGGACCTGCACGTGTGCGTCCTGCGCACGGATCAGGTGGTGGCCTCGGTGCCGGAGGCGCTGCGCCGGCTCACGCCCGGCCGGCCATTGACGTGGATCAGCGGGCCGTCGGCGACGAGCGACATCGAGCTGAACCGCGTCGAGGGGGTGCACGGGCCCCGGAACCTGCACGTCGTCATCGTGTAGGCCTTTCCCCTGGGCCGTCGGCCGCCCGGGGTGCGGCCGGGCGCGCATGCGGTAGCGTCGATGTCCGTGCGGGCCATTCGGGTCATTGCGTCGGTCATCGCGTTGCTCGGGGCGCTGCTGGTCCCGGCCGCGCCGGCCGTCGCGGTGCCCGGGGCGCCTTCGGTGGTGCGCGGGGTGCCTTTGGCGGTGCCCGGGGTGCCGGCGGTGCCGGGGGTGCCTTTGGCGGCGCCGTGCGGGCCGCAGGTGCCGCAGCCGCTGGCCGAGCCGCCGTGGGCGCTCACCCGCCTGCGTCCCGATCTCGCCTGGCCGCTCAGCACCGGCACCGGCGTGACCGTCGCCGTCATCGACTCCGGCGTCTCCGACGACCACCCCACCCTCGCCGGCCGGGTACTGCCCGGCTGGGACCAGCTGCTCGCCGGCGGCCCCGGAAACTGCGACGAGAACGGCCACGGCACGCTCATCGCCGGCATCATCGCCGGCGGCGAGGCCACCAGTGCCGGCTTCCGCTACTACGGCGTGGCGCCCGGCGCGAAGGTCGTGCCGGTGCGGGTGCTGCGGGATCAGCGCCGTTCCGACGAGAACACGCTGTCGGACCGGATCGCCGACGCCATCACCTGGTCCGTCGACAGCGCCGGCGCCGACGTCGTCAACCTCTCGCTCACCACGCCGCCGACGCCCAGGCTAGCGGCGGCCGTCACGCACGCCCTCGCGGTCGGCGCCGTGGTGGTCGCCGCCGCCGGCAACCGCACCGAGAGCGGCGGCAACCGCGACGAGGTGGGATTCCCCGCGGCCTACGACGGCGTCCTCGCGGTGGCCGGCACCAATGCCCAGGACCTTTCCGTGGGAACGTCCATCGCGGGCTCCACAGTGGACATAGCCGCCCCCGGCGAGCGCATCGCCGGCCCCGCACCGGCCGGCAAGGGCTTCGTCTTCACGGCCGAGGGCGGCACCAGCTTCGCCGCGGCGTACGTCTCCGGGGTGGCGGCCCTGATCCGCGCGTACGACCCGACCCTCCCACCCGCCGAGGTGGGTCGTCGCATCACCGATACCGCCGACCACCCGCCCGGCGGCTGGAACCCGGCCGTCGGCCACGGCGTCGTCAACCCGGCCCGTGCGGTCGGCGCGGTGCGGCTGCCCGGACAGGCGGCCGGTGTGCCCCAGGGCAAGATACGCGTCGAACGCCCACCCACCGACCCGATGGCACCGTTGAGGTCGCTGTCGGCGTGGATCGCCGGGTTCGGGGTGCTCGTGGCGGTGCTGGTGCTCGTGGCCGTCCCCGTTGTCCGGCGCGGCCGCGCCCGGGGTTGGCGCCCGTAGCTTGACCCTCGACCCGCTCGACCCCCGAACCTGCACCGCGTGCGGATCTTCTGGGTGTGGCTCGGCGGGCACACGGTGTCGTTGCTCGGTACGCAGGTGTTGGCGTTCGGCATGGGATGGGTGGCTGCGGGCCGCAGCGGGATCCTCGGCGGGCTGGTCCTGACCACGATCACGCTGGCGCGCACGCTGCTGCTGCTCGTCGGCGGGGCGGTCGGGGACCGGTTCGGGGTGTGGCGGACGATGGTCGCCGGCGATGCCGTGATGCTGGTCGTGACGGTCCTGGTCGCCGTCGTCGCCCGGTTCGCCGGCACGCCCGCGTGGCTGCTGCTCCTGGCGGCGCTGGCGATCGGGGTGGTGGACGCGTTCTACCTGCCGTCGTCCGGATCGATGCCCAAGCGGCTGGTCCCGGGGTCCCACCTGGCCCGCGCGATGTCGGCCCGTCAGCTCGCCCACCAGGGAACGGCCTTTCTCGGCGCACCCGTCGGGGGAGTGGTGGTGAGCGCGGTCGGGCTGGCCGGCGCGGCGCTGGTAGACGCGTTCTCGTTCGCCGCGATGCTGGGCGTCCTGCTGCTGTTGCGCCCGCGCGTCTCCGCGGCTGCGCCCGCCGTCGCGCGTGCGGGCGGTGGGCTCCTCGACGGCGCGGTCGACGGGGTGCGGCTGATGGTGGCGGACCGGCTGCTGCGGCCGATGCTGCTGCTCGTGGTCGTCGCGGCCGGCGTGCTCCTGCCGATCCCGTCGCTGCTCATCCCGCTGCTGGCGCACGAACGCCGCTGGTCGGCCGGGACCGCCGGCGTGGTCGTGGGTGCCGTCGCGCTCGCCACCGCCGGTGTGGCCGTCATCGTGCTCATGCGTGGCGCGGGCCGCCGCCCCGGCACGATCGCCGCGCTCGGCCTGCTCGTCGTCGCGGCCGGCGTCCTGGCCCTGGCGGCCGACCTGCCTTTGTCGGCCGCAGTCGACCTTCCGATGACGGCGGCGGCCGGTCCTCCGGTCGCGGCGGCGTTGCTCATCGGGGTCGGCACGGGGCTGTTCGCCACGCATCTGGGGCCGCTCGTCCTGGGCAGCGCACCCGACACCCACCTGGCCCGGGTGCAGTCCGTGGTGATCCTGGCGCAGAGCCTGCCCCTGGTGCTCACCGGCAACGTCCTGGGTGCCACGGCCGACCGCCTCGGTGCGCCCGCCGCGCTTGTGGCATGTGCCGTGGTGCTGGCCGCCACCGGCGCCGCCGCCCTCTCCGCGCAACGCCTCCGCACGGCGACCCTCCCGACTTAACCGGAGGGCAGACTCCGCTTTCAGATGGCGAAAACAGGGTCCGCCCGCTCCGACGCAT
>NZ_BOPF01000087.1 GCF_016863615.1 Virgisporangium aliadipatigenens
CGGCAAGACAGCACAATGAAATACGGCAAACACCGGTAAGGTTGTTTCTGACGGTGCTTGTTCTTTGAGAACTCAACAGGGTGTTTTGTAAGCCAGTGCCAATTATGAAAGACCCCGTCCGGTTGGATGGGTTCCTTTGAGGCAACAATTTGTTTGTTGCCAGGTTTCATCTCTAGGTTTCTTTGGAGAGTTTGATCCTGGCTCAGGACGAACGCTGGCGGCGTGCTTAACACATGCAAGTCGAGCGGAAAGGCCCTTCGGGGTACTCGAGCGGCGAACGGGTGAGTAACACGTGAGTAACCTGCCCTCAGCTTTGGGATAACCCTCGGAAACGGGGGCTAATACCGAATATTCATGACCGGCGGCATCGTGGGTTGTGGAAAGTTTTTCGGCTGGGGATGGGCTCGCGGCCTATCAGCTTGTTGGTGGGGTAATGGCCTACCAAGGCGTCGACGGGTAGCCGGCCTGAGAGGGCGACCGGCCACACTGGGACTGAGACACGGCCCAGACTCCTACGGGAGGCAGCAGTGGGGAATATTGCACAATGGGCGGAAGCCTGATGCAGCGACGCCGCGTGAGGGATGACGGCCTTCGGGTTGTAAACCTCTTTCGACAGGGACGAAGCGCAAGTGACGGTACCTGGAGAAGAAGCACCGGCCAACTACGTGCCAGCAGCCGCGGTAAGACGTAGGGTGCGAGCGTTGTCCGGATTTATTGGGCGTAAAGAGCTCGTAGGCGGCTCGTCGCGTCGACCGTGAAAACCCGCAGCTTAACTGCGGGCCTGCGGTTGATACGGGCGGGCTAGAGTTCGGTAGGGGAGACTGGAATTCCTGGTGTAGCGGTGAAATGCGCAGATATCAGGAGGAACACCGGTGGCGAAGGCGGGTCTCTGGGCCGATACTGACGCTGAGGAGCGAAAGCGTGGGGAGCGAACAGGATTAGATACCCTGGTAGTCCACGCTGTAAACGTTGGGCGCTAGGTGTGGGGGGCCTCTCCGGTTCTCTGTGCCGCAGCTAACGCATTAAGCGCCCCGCCTGGGGAGTACGGCCGCAAGGCTAAAACTCAAAGGAATTGACGGGGGCCCGCACAAGCGGCGGAGCATGCGGATTAATTCGATGCAACGCGAAGAACCTTACCTGGGTTTGACATGGGCGCAAAACTGGCAGAGATGTCAGGTCCTTCGGGGGCGTTCACAGGTGGTGCATGGCTGTCGTCAGCTCGTGTCGTGAGATGTTGGGTTAAGTCCCGCAACGAGCGCAACCCTTATCCGATGTTGCCAGCGCGTTATGGCGGGGACTCATCGGAGACTGCCGGGGTCAACTCGGAGGAAGGTGGGGATGACGTCAAGTCATCATGCCCCTTATGTCCAGGGCTTCACGCATGCTACAATGGCCGGTACAAAGGGCTGCGATACCGCGAGGTGGAGCGAATCCCAAAAAGCCGGTCTCAGTTCGGATCGGGGTCTGCAACTCGACCCCGTGAAGTCGGAGTCGCTAGTAATCGCAGATCAGCAACGCTGCGGTGAATACGTTCCCGGGCCTTGTACACACCGCCCGTCACGTCACGAAAGTCGGCAACACCCGAAGCCGGTGGCCCAACCCCTTGTGGGAGGGAGCCGTCGAAGGTGGGGCTGGCGATTGGGACGAAGTCGTAACAAGGTAGCCGTACCGGAAGGTGCGGCTGGATCACCTCCTTTCTAAGGAGCACCTTCCTGCGAAAGCAGGTAAGGAGCCCGCACTGTCCGAATGTGATGGTGGGGTGCTCAATGGCGGAGACACTGGCGAGCTTTTGATCGGCAACGGCCGGCCTTCACGTGTAAGCAGCTCTTTCGGGAGCGCCGAAAGTGACCACGGTGCGGTGCGGCTGATCGGAAGTGTTAAACACCCTGTTGGGTCCTGAAAGAACAAGCCGGCTCCTGTGGGAGTCACTCCTGCGGGAGGGTGTTTGTTCTGGATGGTCACGCGCGCTTCGCGCACCAAACCGAGTCTTCTCCGGTTGCGGAGAGTTTCAGGTGGTGCGTGGGTGGAGTTGCGGGTGGTTGTTTGTTGAGAATTGTACAGTGGATGCGAGCATCTTTGTGGTCAAGTTGCTGAGGGCACATGGTGGATGCCTTGGCACCAGGAGCCGATGAAGGACGTGGGAGGCCGCGTTAGGCCTGGGGGAGCTGTCAACCGAGCTGTGATCCCAGGGTGTCCGAATGGGGAAACCCGGCACCAGTTGTGTGGTGTCACCCGCACCTGAATTCATAGGGTGTGTGGAGGGAACGCCGGGAAGTGAAACATCTCAGTACCGGTAGGAAGAGAGAACAATTGTTTATTCCGTGAGTAGTGGCGAGCGAAAGCGGATGAGGCTAAACCGTGCACGTGTGATACCTGGCAGGGGTTGCGTGTGCGGGGTTGTGGGGTGTGTGTGGACTGGTCTGCCAACTGGTCGGGTAGTGAGAAAATCGCTGGTTAGTCGAATTGCGCTGGAATGCGTGACCGTAGTGGGTGAAAGTCCCGTAGACGAAAATCTGTGATCTGCCTGATGCGCATTCCCGAGTAGCGGCGGACCCCTGTAATCTGCCGTGAATCTACCAGGACCACCTGGTAAGCCTAAATACTCCCTGGTGACCGATAGCGGACTAGTACCGTGAGGGAAAGGTGAAAAGTACCCCGGGAGGGGAGTGAAATAGTACCTGAAACCATGTGCCTACAATCCGTCGGAGCAAACGCCCTTGTGGTGGATGTGACGGCGTGCCTTTTGAAGAATGAGCCTGCGAGTTAGCGATACGTGGCGAGGTTAACCTGTGTGGGGTAGCCGTAGCGAAAGCGAGTCTGAATAGGGCGTTGAGTCGCGTGTCCTAGACCCGAAGCGGAGTGATCTAGCCATGGGCAGGCTGAAGCGCGGGTAAGACCGCGTGGAGGGCCGAACCCACCAACGTTGAAAAGTTGGGGGATGACCTGTGGTTAGGGGTGAAAGGCCAATCAAACTCCGTGATAGCTGGTTCTCCCCGAAATGCATATAGGTGCAGCGTCGTGTGTTTCTTGCCGGAGGTAGAGCACTGGATGGCCTAGGGGGCCCACAAGCTTACTGAAGTCAACCAAACTCCGAATGCCGGTAAGTGAGAGCGCGGCAGTGAGACTGCGGGGGATAAGCTTCGTAGTCGAGAGGGAAACAGCCCAGATCACCAGCTAAGGCCCCTAAGCGTGTGCTAAGTGGAAAAGGATGTGGGGTCGCATAGACAACCAGGAGGTTGGCTTAGAAGCAGCCACCCTTGAAAGAGTGCGTAATAGCTCACTGGTCAAGTGGTTCCGCGCCGACAATGTAACGGGGCTCAAGCACACCGCCGAAGCTGTGGCACTCACATGTGTACTCGGCTCGTTCCTTCGGGGGCGGGTCCAGGTGTGTGGGTGGGTAGGGGAGCGTCGTGTCACCGGTGAAGCGGCGGCGTGAGCCAGTCGTGGAGGTGACGCGAGTGAGAATGCAGGCATGAGTAGCGAAAGCAGGGTGAGAAACCCTGCCGCCGGATGACCAAGGGTTCCAGGGCCAGGCTAATCCGCCCTGGGTGAGTCGGGACCTAAGGCGAGGCCGAGAGGCGTAGTCGATGGACAACGGGTTGATATTCCCGTACCCGCGAAGGATCGTCCATGCTGAACCTCGTTTGTGCTAACCACCCAAAGCCGGTGATCCCTTCGGGGTGATCTGGTGGAGCGTGGGACCCCGGCGGGTAGTAGGCAAGCGATGGGGTGACGCAGGAGGGTAGCTGAACCCGGCCGGTGGTTGTGCCGGGACAAGCGTGTAGCCCGCGGTATAGGCAAATCCGTACCGCATAGGGGTGAGACGTTAAGTCGAGCCGTATCAGGTGAAGTCAGTGATCCCATGCTGCCGAGAAAAGCCTCTAGCGAGATTCGAGCGGCCCGTACCCCAAACCGACACAGGTGGTCAGGTAGAGAATACCGAGGCGATCGGGCTAACTGTGGTTAAGGAACTCGGCAAATTGCCCCCGTAACTTAGGGAGAAGGGGGGCCAGGCCTGGTGATGGCACACGCTGCCGGAGCTGGGGTTGGCCGCAGAGAGCGGGGGGAAGCGACTGTTTACTAAAAACACAGGTCCATGCCAAGTCGTAAGACGACGTATATGGACTGACGCCTGCCCGGTGCTGGAACGTTAAGGGGACCTGTTAGCCTCACGGCGAAGCGGAGAACTTAAGCGCCAGTAAACGGCGGTGGTAACTATAACCATCCTAAGGTAGCGAAATTCCTTGTCGGGTAAGTTCCGACCTGCACGAATGGCGTAACGACTTCCCCACTGTCTCAACCACAGGCCCGGCGAAATTGCATTACGAGTAAAGATGCTCGTTACGCGCGGCAGGACGGAAAGACCCCGGGACCTTTACTATAGCTTGACATTGGTATTTGGATTAGCTTGTGTAGGATAGGTGGGAGCCGGTGAAGCAGCCACGCCAGTGGTTGTGGAGGCAATCTTGAAATACCACTCTGGTTGATCTGGGTATCTAACTTTGGGCCGTGAGCCGGTTCAGGGACAGTGTCTGGTGGGTAGTTTAACTGGGGCGGTTGCCTCCTAAAATGTAACGGAGGCGCCCAAAGGTTCCCTCAGCCTGGTTGGCAATCAGGTGTTGAGTGCAAGTGCACAAGGGAGCTTGACTGTGAGACTGACGGGTCGAGCAGGGACGAAAGTCGGGACTAGTGATCCGGCACTGGCATGTGGAAGCGGTGTCGCTCAACGGATAAAAGGTACCCCGGGGATAACAGGCTGATCTTCCCCAAGAGTCCATATCGACGGGATGGTTTGGCACCTCGATGTCGGCTCGTCGCATCCTGGGGCTGGAGTAGGTCCCAAGGGTTGGGCTGTTCGCCCATTAAAGCGGCACGCGAGCTGGGTTTAGAACGTCGTGAGACAGTTCGGTCCCTATCCGCCGCGCGCGTAGGATACTTGAGAAGGGCTGTCCCTAGTACGAGAGGACCGGGACGGACGAACCTCTGGTGTGCCAGTTGTCCCGCCAGGGGCACGGCTGGTTGGCTACGTTCGGAAGAGATAACCGCTGAAAGCATCTAAGCGGGAAACTCGCTTCAAGATGAGGTGTCCCACCCCTTTGAGGGTTAAGGCCCCCAGTTAGACCACTGGGTTGATAGGCCGGAGGTGGAAGCCTAGTAATAGGTTTGAGCTGACCGGTACTAATAGGCCGAGGACTTGACCACAAACACGCTTCGCATCCACTGTGCAACTCTGAACAAACAACCGTGACCCTCGAGCAGAGGAACGTTTGGTTTGCTCGGGTTGGTTGATATGTTCATAGAGTTACGGCGGTTATGGCGGAGGGGAAACGCCCGGTTACATTCCGAACCCGGAAGCTAAGCCCTCCAGCGCCGATGGTACTGCATGGGAGACTGTGTGGGAGAGTAGGACACCGCCGGACATACTT
>NZ_BOPF01000088.1 GCF_016863615.1 Virgisporangium aliadipatigenens
GACCACGAACGTCAACCGCGCCCGCTGCACGCACACCCGCCACACCGGCGGATCCACCAACGCCGTAGCCGTCGCTGGACGAGCGCCGAACAGCTTTCCCATCTTCGACCTCCCTTCGGATCGCGTTGTATACCCCCCTAGACACCACCGGAAGGGAACCTTGCGGTAAGATGTCTAGAGGGATAGACGCCACGATAGCTCGCCGAGCTGGGCAGTGTCGAGGGGGTCTAGACACTGACACTGCCACTATTTGCAAGGTTGGACATGACGGACGAGGTCAACCGCATTGCCGGGCTTCGTGATCCCTTCGAGCTGTTGCGTCAAGCGACAACGCGCATGGCTGAGGCGCAGGGCGAAGTCACCGAGTTGGCACGACTCCGGCGCCGAGTTATCCAGGAACTGCACGACGGCGGCATGTCGTTTGCCGACATCGCTGAGCAGGTCGGATTGACTCGGGGTCGCATTCACCAGATCAAGCACGCTGGCCCCGCGCCGGAGGGGGCATTCCTCGGCAACGGCAGCGTCACAATTGCCACGCCGCTCAAGCAGGAGGCGATCCGCGCACGCCCGGTTGTGGCAATCGAGGACGTCACAGGAGCACAACGTCTCGGTGAACTTGCACAGCAGTTCGGCCTAACGCCTTTCTACGAACACATCCCGATCGGTGGCGCGATCGACCTCAACCGCCCCAACCTTGTCGTCATCAGCGGCCCACGCATCTCACCAGCCGTCGCGGACGTACTTGCGCACGACTCAGTACATCAGTTTGCCCGGGCGAAAGACGGCCCCTGGACGCTGGTTGACCGCCGTAGTGGGATCGTCTTTCGATCGGGGCAGGATGAGGAGCCGTCGCGCAGCTGGGATGTGGCCTATCTCGGGCGTCTTCCTCGTCCGGACGGCAAAGGTTCCCTCATCGTCTTCACAGGCATTCACCCACCGGGGTCCCTCGGTGTGGTCCAGTACCTGTGCACTCGAATTACTGACCTCTTCGGCGAGCTGTCAACCCGGCCGTTTTCAGTGCTCATCGGCACTGAGTTCGATCCAACGACACATGAACCGTTGAACGTCGAACCACTAACGCCTGTGTACCAGATGGAGGGCTGATGGACCTTAGGATGGCGACCAGCCCGGCAAGTTCCGATCACCCAAACGAAGATTTCGCCGTCGCTACTCCAAAGGGTCTCGTGCTACTGGACGGCGCAGGTCTTTCCGGCACCACCTCCGGATGCAAGCACGGTGTTGCGTGGTACACCCAGCGCCTGGGAACAGCGATCCTGGCAGGAATCGCCGGGGGCGGACAAACGCTTCAACAGGTGCTCGGAATGGCAATCGCCGAGACGGCCGACCTCCATCGCCACACCTGCGATTTGAACGACCCTGGCACGCCATCCGCGACTGTCGTTATCGTCCGTTTCGAAGCAGAAAAAGTCGACTACCTGGTGCTAGCTGACTCCGTTCTACTGCTTCAGTTTCGGTCAGGGACACCGGAGGTAATTACCGACAACCGTGAGTCCCTCATTGGGCAGCGCTACCGGCCTGAAATGGATGCCCTCCCAAACGGCACCCCTGGACACGACGACGCCCGACGCCGATACGTCGAAGCCCTGCGAGCCCACCGCAACCGTCCGGATGGCTTCTGGGTAGCTGCGGCAGACTCTGACGCGGCGGAACAGGCGATAACAGGAACCCGGCCAGTGTCCAGCATTGCCGAGTTGGCCCTCCTGAGCGACGGCGCAACTAGGCTTGTCGACCGCTTCGCGCTGGCCAGTTGGCAAGATCTGCTCGCAAGTTTGCGAACCGCCGGCCCTGCTGACGTCATTTCCCGCGTCCGCGAGGCGGAGCTGTCCGATTCTAAGGGTGACCGCTGGCCCAGAGGCAAGACGCACGATGACGCCACTGTGCTGTACGCCGCCGATCTTTCCCGGTAGGCATCACCTGGCCGGTCAGCTCGGCGAAGTCCGATGACAGTCAGACGTGGCAGCGGTGTCTAGGACCCGCCGGATCGCCCGCCGGATCTCCGGTGCGGATGCCTCAATCGCGCGGGGCACAGTGTGCTCCAAGCCGTACCGCTTCTTAATCTCCGCCAGCCGCTCGTCGAATGACACCGGCTCACCGACCGGGCTCGTCGTCATGTCGCAGTACCAGACACCGTCCCGCGCCAGTGACCCCTCATCGGGGAACTCCGCCATCTCAGCAGCAAGCCCACGAAGCTGCGCCTCAACCGCCGCGCCGGAGTGGTTCCCCACCAGACCGGACAGGCGCATGTCCGCTCCGAGCTGCGACAAGTAGCGGGCGCCGTCAAGCGGGTGAAAGCCGGTCACCTGAAGCTCGGACGAGTACCCGACGTCGTGCAGCCAGGCCGCCGTGACGAGTAGGTCAGCGTCGTCACCCAGTGCTGGGCGCAAACCCTCAGCTTTGGCCGCCACCGCCTGAACGTGCTTCCAGCGCCGGGGCAGCTCCGCAGCCATCAACCGCTCCGCGATCCCCCTCGCCCATCCGATCGACCCCAGTGCAGCCTCAAACATCATGAAGATCCCGCCACTTGCCAGATGGGGTCATGCACTGCTGGGCGAAGGCGCGAGCCTCCTCCTCTGTAGGGAATCGCCAGACCCGGGAATGCCCGTCAGCACCTCCCTCGCGGACCTCCACCTCCCAGATCGCGCCAACACGCAGCAGTACGTCCCGTCGGGCAAGCCGACCCCACGAGCCGTTCCACCACTTCTCCAGCAGTTCCACCCTGCGACCATATCGAACACTCGTACGACACGGGCCATGTGGTGAGAACTTTCCATACGTCTTCAAGGCAGCCCGCAAGCGGGCTGCGCGCTGCCGATTCGGGCGGCGCCGCTCCGCCTTACGCCTGCGGCGACGGCGGGCGGCGGCCGATCGGCGCAGCCCACGCGGATAGCACGAAGCCCAGCACACACCGAGGCGAAGGGGGTGCTGGGCTCGATCTGGCCAGGTGTGATTAGGACTCACGGTCGTCGGGAGTGCGGGCACGTCTCGTTGCTGATGGCTCTGTCCCTGAGCCGGGACGACTGACGAGCGGCAGAACCAATATGGTCAGACCCATGCCAACCCCGGTGGACGCTGCCCTCATCGCAGGCACGGCGGGAATTCTCGGAACGCTTATCACGGGGACCGTCGCACTTTTGGTGCAGAGGTCGAACCAGAAAGCTGAATTGCGACGTCGCGAAATTGATGCCGAAGAACGCGCACGAACTCGATTCCACGAAGCGCGACTACGTGTGTATGCCGAGTTTCTCGAAGCTGTCTCCAAGGATGGCAGAATCGCTTTGCGGAAGATAACGCAGGAGCGCCAGGCTGCTGGGGGCACCCACCCGCGAGACAGTCTAAGCGTTGATGAATATGGCCTTGCTGAGCATTCCGCCCAAATAACCCAACAGCTACTTCGTGAAGTGCAGCTGATCGCAATGTCCGCAGAAGTGAGGGAGGCGGCTGAGGAACTGATGTCGATCAGGTGGGGAGTCTTTGTGATCGATGTAGGCCTCGAAAATTTCCACGACTTGCTATCTGAAGCACTTGAGGAGCTACAGCGTAAGAGGATGGCATTTATCGAGGCGGCACATCGAGAGATCGCCGTATAGCCAACTAAGCAACCACGCACGCCTCCGGCGGGCAGGGCCTCCGGCCCTCCAACCCGGTTCGGGCCTCCGGCGGCCAGGACTTCCAGCCCTGGACCCGGGCGTCCGGGATGACGACGCAGCAAGGCCGTCGGCGTGTCACCCGGCCCCCACACCAGGCAGCCAGACCGCGCCGACCTGGTCCAGGTCGTTCGTCCAGCGGGGCGCTCCACCTGGACCAGGTCGGCGCGGCCCAGCAACACCCGACATGCGAGCCGGGATGACACACCTTCGAGGGCGGGGAGCATCTGGGGAGCGAACCCCGTAAAGAGCGGCTTGCCGGACCAACGCAGAACGACAACGACCAGCAGGCTGAGCAGTCTATATAGCCAGATGTCCATGCCAGGCATCGATCTCGACCTACTTCGGGACGAAGGCGTTGTCAGTCGTTCTCGGCTCGCTCGTGCCAGCGAGCGGCCTCTGTCATACCGTTCGGGCGGATCTGCTCTCCGACGAGTCGAACTCGCCCGCACCTCCGGCGGAACTTCACCGGAGGCGCGAGACATCAGCAGCGAGCAGCCCATAGCGTTCCCTTGTGCTCTCCTCATGGCGTTTGCTCGTTGCCACAACGACCACCTGTTCCGTCCTGCTGTTGGCGGGGTGCGGAGGTGGTAAGCCAGGCGGCAGCAGTGAACCCGGTCCCGACGAATCCCAGACGCAGTCGCAGGCGGCACCTAGGGAGATCGCCTACGGGAGTGCGGGTGTGATTGCCGCCGAGAGCGGCGAGGTGGAGTACGTAATCTCCAAGCCAGAGGTCGTTACCTTCCACGAAGCGGAGTACGACCCGAAGTCGCCGACAGCCACGAAGCCAGGTGCGGCGTTCAAACCCATGGTGCGAATTCGACTCGACATCAAGGGAGTGACCGGCCAGGTGCCGACGGGATCCGACATCGAACTCATCTACGAGGCCAGCGACGGCACGCTTGCCGGCGAGACGATCCCGCTGATGACATTCGAGGACACAGACCCGATTAGCAATTACCCCACGACGGTCACCGCTGGCCAGAAGGTCAGCGGCGAACTCTTCTTCAGTTCGGGTGATCCAGGCGGCAAGGTGATAGCCAGCAGCGCCGGCTCGCGTCAGGCCATCTGGCGTCCGTAGCCTCACCTGCGGACCATGCGCCTTCGGTTCCGGAAGGCATCCTGGGAGAACTCTGGGAGACGATCTTGTAGTGACTACCCATGTGAACCACCGCGAGCCGACGATTACCAGAGCCGCAAGCTGGGCGTATTGACGGCGGCTCACGTCATTCGCCGATCTTGACGGTCCTGGGGGTCAAGGGGTCGTCGGTTCAAATCCGGCCGTCCCGACATTAAAGAAGCCCTGACCAGCGGAAACGCTGGTCAGGGCTTCGATATCTCTCGATGGAGATTACGGCTTCCCCCCGGAAACCCCCCAAAAACCCGGGTCTGGGATCAGGTTCTTTGTCATTGGTGCGCCAATGTGGCCCTGTCCACAACTGCGTGCAGACATGCCGCGGCACTGGCTTCGTCGACCGGATCGAGAAGACCGCCGCGTTCCGGTGGCTGACAGCACCGCTTGACCCGACCGGTGGCGCTCCCGTCGAGGCAACGAAAGTGCCGGCGATCCGCCCGCGCACGTCCCAGCCGTCGCCTCCCACTTGCTGCCATCGCGATCCGCGGGCCG
>NZ_BOPF01000089.1 GCF_016863615.1 Virgisporangium aliadipatigenens
ATCGGTGTCCACCGTGGACAGCAGACGACCGGTGGCCGCTTCCACCGTCGCGATCGTGCCGGCCAGGCGCACCGGGCGGGTACAGGCGGCGGCCGGGCGGATGTGCTCCAGCCAGTCCGTGAAACCGCCGCTCGCCGCCCGCACGGCCGCTTGTTCACGGGCGTGCGGCGAGCGGGTCAGCCACGAGGGTGACCCGGGCGTGAGGACGGTCGCGGTTGTCATGCCGGCCGTCCGCAAGCGGCGATGTCAAACAGCGGCAGCTGTACGGGTGTGCGGTTGGTGGCCGCGAGGATGCGGGAACGCCAGCGCAGGGCGTAGGTGAGGCAGTTGGCGCAGTTACGGTGTCCGCTACAACCCGGCAGCGGCGGTTCGCGGCGGGCTTGTGCGCTCCAGGCCATCGAGTCAGCCGAGGTGAGCAGATGCCCGTGACGGGCCAGACCGAGGGTCTTAAATCCGAAGCCGTGCAGCCGCGTCACGCCGGCCCGGTGCAGGGCGGTCAGAATGTCGCCGACCTCGGTCGTGCCCTGACGGCGGCACACCGACCCGACACCGACCAAACGGGCGTGGGCGAGGTCGACGCCGGCGGCGGCGTAGCGGTCGACGCAGCGTAGGTAGTCGGCGGCCGTCCAGCCCTGTACGACCGGCACCCACGGCAGGTCCGGTGCCAGGTCGACCAACTGCCGGTAGTTGTCGACGGTGCGCGCTTGGTGCTCGGCCACGCTCAGACCGGTCTTGGCGGTGATGAACGGCTCGCACATCCAGTCCTGCGGCGCCGCCCACACCAGCCGGCCGATGTCGTCGCGGTAGCGGCGCACTCGCCGGGCGTAGACCGCCGGGGACGGGCCGTGTGTCCAGGTGCCGTACTGGCTCAGTTCGGTGAACCCGCCCGAGTCCAGTGCCCATATCGTCCGCGCCCGGGGCAAGGTTCGGTAGCGGCGTAGCCGCCGGTCGGACACGAACAGCGGCACCCCGGCACGCGCGAGCCAGTGCGGCTGGTGGGTGCCGAGGTAGAACAGGGGCGGCTCGGCGCACGGGGCCGTACCCGAAACCGGGGTGGTTTCGGGTACGACGGTCAGCGTCGAGACGGTCAACGGGTCACCCGTGCGGAGCGGCCGTTGACAGACGGGATCGGTGTATTGGGGCTGTCCGGTCCGAGGTCCAGGACGGCCAAGGCTTGCGCGGCTTCCTCGGAGGTCACCTTGAGCCGGACGGCGAGTTGGTTCGCGTTGATCGGCGTGCCGTCGTTATCTGCCCGGTACTGCTTGGCGACCCGCGATGCCATGGCCAACACCTCCGGCGACAACACAGCCGGCGCGGCGGGTCGTGCACGGTCCAGCGCGTTGACGGAAGAGTCTGCGGTGGACGGTGCCGACGGGCGCGGCGGTGCGTCGTCGTCGCGGCGGGGCCGGGGCGACGGGCGTCGAGCGGGACGGGAGGTTTCGACGGGTGCCAGGGACGCGGCCACCGGGCCGGTCGGGGCAGGTGTCTTCCGGCGCCGCGCGGCCAGGTCGGCCGGGGTCGGTGCCGCAGCCGGAGCCGGCTCATTTGCCGGACGTTCCGGCCGGTCGTCCATTGCGGAGCGCGCGGGCGCATCGTCCATGAAGGACGGTGCGGCCTGCGTGTCCACTGTGGACGGCGCGACAGGGTTCACAGTCGTAGGGATAGGAGTTGTAGGGACGGGGATTGTGGTCGAAGCAGCATGGTTCTGCTGCGGGATGGGCATCAGTGCGGGTGTTGCGCTTCGGCTTGTGGCCATCAGGGCCGCAGTGGCCATGATCATCAGACCGTCTACGGCCAGTGGGCCGAGGACCACGACGAGGGGTTCTTCCCCGTAGTGGGCCAGCAGGCCGGACAGGTGCCGGTAGGACACCAGCGCCGCCACGAGAGCGACAGGCAACAGCCCGCCCCAACGAACGATCCGCCAGGACACGCCGTTCGGCCAGGAAACGCGGGCGAGGATCTCGACCGCGACGAACAGGAACACCGGCCAGACGACCGCGCCGACCACGGCACCGGAATCCGGTGACCAATCGGCAGGTGCACCCTGGGGTGTGACGAAGGAATGAGCGACGTTGGCCGCGATGGACACCGCACCGCCGAGGACAGCCCCGACGTAGGCCCAGGCACGGCCACTCATGTAGACACTCACGGCGCCTCCCCGGTCGGGGCTACGTCGCGGGGGTCTTCCAGGCTGGACACCTGATGCGGGTCGCAGTTGTTGGCTGCTTCCCGCAGGGATGCCTGAACGTTGCGTACGTCTTTGGCGATCCAGTCGTTCCAGTACGCGACCAGGTCGCGGAACGAACCGGAGAACTCGAGGTGCAGTTGCGGCTCGACCACGTCGGCCAACTCCTGCACCGCCAGGGTGAGCAGATCGTTCAACGGCCGGTAAAGGTCCGTCGACAGCACGAACTCCGCGCGCACGGCCAGGCGGCCCAGGGCAGCCCATTCCAGCGCGCCGAGCGCCGAGACCTGCTCACGCTTGTCATCGATCAGTTCACGATCGGTGGAGGTCCACCCTTTCCAGTCCAGGTACTCCGCAGCATCGAGGAGCAACCTGGCGACCTGGGCGTTACGCGCAACCTTGCCCATGTCAGGACCGCCTTTGCGGGCCGGACATCAGCGAGAACGCCAACAGCACGATCTGGCGGTGGCCGTTGCTACGACCGATCGCCGCTTCGATCGAAGCGATGTCGTTCTCCGTGCGGATCGGCGCCGGCCGAGTCACATAGGTGCGGCCGAAGCCCTCGACGGACGGGTTCGTGTAACTGACCAGGTAGGTGTACTGGGCCGGAACCGGGCGAGACTCACTGACGCGACCTGTTCCCTTCTGCGGACGATCGGACGGCATCTGCCGTGACCGGCGGAACATGTTGTCGGCCATGTCAGCTCTCCCCGCTCGGGTCACCGAACAGCGAGAACGCCAGGATCGACGCGTCGTACATGCCGCTGTGGTTACGCACGAGCTGCTGAACCTCGCGGACTCGATCCATCGTGGTCAGCGGGTAGGGCAGGGTCACTTCGATCTGCCCGAAGCTCGTGGCGCCGTTGCCGACGAAGCCGATCATGTAGTGGTACGTACGGTTGGTCATGGCGTCGTGTCCTTTCCGTTGAGGAGGTCGAGCAGGCTCGGTTCGATCACGGGTTCCGGACACGGCGCCGATCGGCCCGTCCGAACCGTGAAACGGTTGGTACGAACGGATTTCGGCTTGATCAGGGATTCGAACTGTTCTCCGGTCAGCAGGTCTTCCAACGCGGCCGGGTTCTCGGTACGCCGCCGATACAGCTGCGGACGCACGACCGACATGGTCGGGCACTCGGACTTGTCGTCCGGGTAGCGGTAGCCGCACTTCGGGCACGCCGAAGGACGCGGACTACTCCCCGGGAAATGGTCGGCGAACACCCGCACGAGGGTCCCGACCGTGACATCAAGACCGGCGGAACGGATCCGCTCATCGATGCCACCACGCTCGGCAGAGCTACTGCCGTAGCGCATCTGCACGGCCTGCTTCGACACACCCAACCGGACAGCGATGTCCGCCCATGAGTAGCCGAAGTCGTAAAGCCCAACGACCGCGACCCGCACCGCAGTGTCCACATCGGACACCAGAGCGGTCAGCCCCACGAGGGCTTCCACGTCACCGTTACCGACACGGCGGCCGTAGGCCCGCACCATCCGACGCACCATCGCGCCGAAGGCATCGTTCTCCACCTGACGCTTGACCCGCTTACGCGGCTTCGGCGTCAAGGCGGACTTGCCGGTGTTCTTGCTCATTCGGCACCGCCGGGCACACTCAGCGCGAGCGCGATCAGGCAGTCCCGTTCGAGCTTGTCGGTCACCTCGACGTACTCCCACCGCCGACAGGTCGGACACTGGAAGACGCGCTCCACGACCGACCGGTCGAAGATGGTCGCCTCCGACCACTCGGGCGATGTCTTGGCTTCCGGCATCGGCATGCCGCAGCACTCCGGGCCGGGAACCGGACCCTGATAGATCCGCTCCCACAAGTCCGCCGCCGCCAACACGACCGCACGAACCTCTTCGTAGGTGCGGCCCCGGGCGTCGTTGAACCCGTACGCCGTCATCGGGTTGCCGTTGTCGTCCCCGTCCGGGAACCGGTCGACCAGGTAGCGCTCCAGCCACGCCATCGCGGCCTCGAACTCCCCGAAACCGGGGTGCTCGAAGTGCAACGCCGGGGCGTCGACACGCTCGCCATAGCAGACCATCCCGAGCCCGGCCACAATGCACGCCGGAGGGAACAGCACCACCGCGGTGCGGTCGTAGTAGTCGCCCTGGACCCAGCCGTACCGGTCCGTGTACAGGACCATGTCCCGCAGCGTGTTCGCCGGAGAGAACCCCACCTCGGAGTCGGAGTCGCCGGGGTCGCCGTCGAGAAGACCGGCAACGTCGCGCGCCTCCATCGCCGCCTGGTAGTTCTCCAGCAGCCGCTCGCCGTAGGACTCGGCCTCAGCAACCTCCTCGTCCGACTCGGACTCCTCCGGGTCGTCGTCGTGCAGTTCCGGCGCCGAAGCGCAGGCACCGCACTCCGGCTCGGCCGAACCGCCGAAGATGAACGCTCCGCCGCAGGTGCGGCAGTCGAGGTACCAGTGCGGCTCGTCCGACCGGTGCCACGACTTGCAGGTCGGGCAGTCCTCACCGACCGGCAGGTCGATCGAGAGGTTTTCGGTAGGCTGCATGACGCCGCCTCCTTTCGTTGAAGGGGTTTCAGGTGGCTAGGGCCGGCGACAGCGGTCGCTTTCCACGGCGTGTGCCGCTGTCGTCGGTTCGTTGGATGAGTTGCTCAGCCTGCCCATTGGGGTCAGTGCCGGTGGGTGACCTGGACGACCGTCACGCAGCCGCCGATCAGCGATGCGAGGCCGACGAGCGCGGCGACGCCGAGGACGCCCTTGCCGAGGTCCGCGATCGGACCGAACGACGTCCCGGCCACCGCCAGGTACAGCGCCCGGATC
>NZ_BOPF01000090.1 GCF_016863615.1 Virgisporangium aliadipatigenens
CTTCGAAAACCTCGGCGGCATCAGCACCAGCCCGCCGGCGGCCGTCTCGTGGGCCCGCAACCGCCTCGACGTCTTCCTGACCGGCACCGACTCCGCGCTGTACCACAAGTGCTGGGACGGGACCCGCTGGCAGCCGTCGGTCGGCGGCTGGAACCCGCTCGGCGGCATCATCACCCGCTTCACCACCTGAACCCGCAACCCGCCGCCGGTGCCGGGACGGTCCCGACCCGGACCGCCGACCCGGACCGGCGGCGGGTGCCCGTCCGAAGGTGTCCGCCCTTGTCCGGACGCTTGCCGGACATCGGCCGCCCCTGATGGCGTGGAACCACACCGCCACGAGGGGAGCAAGCGATGATGGCTGACATAGGACGCCCGAGCGCCGGCCCGAGCCGGGATCAGGTCCCGGGCCGGGACACCAGCGTCAGGTCCCGGACGGACAGCGCGTAGATGTCCCGCCCGCCGATCTGGAACGTCACCTCGCTGACCTCGCTCGACTTCGCCGCCGTGAACTCGAACGTGCGCCGGCACGGCACCGGTCCCGCGTGGAACGCCTCGTACAGCGAGTGCCGGAAGTCCGGCGGCTCGCTGTCCTGCACCCGCACCCGGACCGTCACGTCCACGGTCGCCGTCGCCGTGAACGTCAGCGCGTAATGCCGGCGATTGACCAGCGTAACGCCCCGCCCGACGAGCAGGTCCCATGGGTTGACCGTGTTTCCCTGCACCTCCGCCCGCCATTCGGCCTCGCCGGCGGTGAGCGCCACGCGGGGGCTGTTCACCCACCACTTGCCCGCGGAGTCGCGCGGCCCGATGACCTCGACACCGGTCGGATCGGGCGCGCCGGCCGAGGCGCACGGACGAACGACCACGCGCGGCGCCGCGGGCGCATCGTCGCCGGACATCCGGTAGGTCACCGCCGCGCCGACGACCACGCCGGCGGTGAAGGCCGCCACGACGAGCGACCACCTGCGCCACGGGGGCGCCACGACGGGGGTGGCGGCCGGGCTTTCCACCACGGGCCCGGCCGCCGTCGGCGGCTCGTTCGACTGCTCGGCGATCGCGCGCCACGCCGTGCGCCACGGCTCGACGCCGGCCTCGACCTCGTCGTCCGGCACCCCGTGCGCCACCAGGCAGGCCGCCACGAACGACTCCACGAACGCCAGCTTCGGCAGCCGCGGCAGCCGCTTGCCGGCCAGCACCTCCTGCACGGTGCTCGGCGCCAGCGGCTCGGGCCGGGGACCGGCGTTCGGCCCACGGCCGCGCCGCTCGGCGAACCGGCACAGCGCCCGGAACGACGGCTGACCGGCCCAGACGCGCAGCCGGTTGAGCTGGTCCACGAACCCGGCGGGGTCCTGCGCGCGGGTGGGGTCGGGTCCGACGAACTCTTCGGGTGGGGCAGCGCCCTCCGTGGAGCGCGGCGGCTCCGCACCGGAACCCGGCGAGCCGTCACCGGCACGCGGGGTGCCTTCTCCGGGGTGGATCGGGCCGGAAACCGTGGCCATCAGCCAAGTCTGTCGCATCGACGCGCATCGTGGCAGCCCGTGGCCCGGGCCGGAGCGCACCCGCCGGGCCGGAGCGCACCGCGTCCGGGCAGCTCAGCGAAACGGCGGGCGGGTCGGCGACCGGAGTCCGCGGGCGAACGCGAAAGGGCGACCGAAAGGGTCAGGCCACCACGGCCGGCTCGGCCCAGCGACGCGCCGGCCCGGGCCGCTCCACCCGGTCGCGCGCCTCGGCAAGGCGTTCCACGGCGTCCCGCGCCTGCGCCGCCGGCAGCGCGAACGGCATCCGCAGGAACCGCTCGAACGTCCCGTCGACCCCGAAGCGCGGCCCCGCGGCGATCCGCACGCCCAGTTCGGAGGCGACCTGTGCGAGCGCCGTCGAGACCGGTGCGTCCAGCTCGACCCAGAGGCACAGCCCGCCCGAGGGCACGTGGAACCGCCACTGCGGCAGCAGCTCGCGCAGCGCCGACACGAGCGCGTCGCGCTGGGCGCGCAGTTCGGTCCGGCGGGCGGCGACGATGGCGTCCGCGTCGGCGAGCAGGTGCGTGGCGACGAGCTGTTCCAGCACCGGCGAGGCCATGTCGACGTGCACGCGCAGCGCCGCCAGCCGGGCCACGGTCGCCGCGCTCGCCCGGATCCAGCCGATCCGCAGCCCGCCCCAGAACGGTTTGCTCATCCCGCCGACGGAGATCACCCGGGCACCCCGGCAGTACACACCCACCGGTGGCGGGGTGGCGCCGTCGAGCGACAGCTCCGCGAACGACTCGTCGATGATCAGGTCGGTGCCGGTGGCGTGCGCGGCCGCGGGCAGCTTGGCGCGCAGTTCCTCGGGCATGAGGTGGCCGGTCGGGTTGTGGAAGTCGGGGATCAGGTAGGCGATCCGGGCCTGCGCCGTGCGCAGGGTGGACAGCAGCAGGTCGCTCTCCCAGCCCCCGTCCCCGATGTTGTAGGTAAGCACCCGATGGCGTCTTTCGGTGAACGCCGTGAGCGCGTTCGGATACGTCGGCGCCTCGACGAGCACCCGCTGGCCCGGGGCGGCGAGCAGCCGCACGAGCAGGTCCAGCGCCTGCTGCGCCCCGCTGGTGACGATGATCTGCTCGGGCTGGGTACGCAGCCCGCGGGCGGTGTACCGGGCGGCGATCATCTCGCGCAGCGGCTCGATCCCGGTCGGCTGGTAGCCGGCCTGGCACAGGTACTTGGGCAGGTCCGCGACGGCCGCGTGCACGGCAGACATCATCTGCGGCGGCGCGCCCATGGCCGCACAGCCCAGGTCGAGAACGTCCTCGTCGGCGTCGCCGGAGAAGAGGCCGGTGGTGCCGACGCGGTGCCCGGTCGGCAGGGCGGTCCAGCTGCCCGCGCCGCGCCGGCTGGTCAGGTACCCCGACTCGCGCAGCGTCCGGTAGGCGGCGGTCACCGTGGTGCGGCTGATGCCCAGCTCCTCCGCCAGCTCCCGCTCGGCCGGCAGCCGAACGCCCAACGCCAGCCGGCCGTCGGTCAGCAGCCCGCGCACGGCACCGGCGAGAGCGGCGTACTCCGGGCCGCGCCGGTGCGTCCGCGCCTGCTGCCAGGAACCGAGCAGCCGGGCGAGCTGGGCGCCGCGCATGATCCCGGCCACAGCCACCTCCCGCGAATTGGCCCTTCCAGGGCAGCCGATTGGCCTTGAGAGTGGCACGCATGGGCAGGATTGGCAACCACGTTCGCGGCACCCGGTTCCCTCGACGGCTGGTGCAGCTCCAGCTCGGTCTGGCCCTGTACGGGCTGAGCCTCGCCGTGTTCGTGCGCGCCGATCTCGGGCTCGACCCGTGGGACGTGTTCCACCAGGGCGTCGCGGAGCACACCGGTCTCGGCCTCGGCTGGATCGTGAACATCACCGGCGCGGTCGTGCTGCTGCTGTGGATCCCGCTGCGCCAGCGGCCGGGCATCGGCACGGTCAGCAACGTGCTCGTCGTCGGCACGGTGGCCGAGGTCGGGCTGGCCCTGATCCCGACGCCGTCCGCGCTGTGGATCCGCGCCCTGATGCTCGCGACCGCCATCGTCCTGAACGGCGTCGCCACCGGCGCGTACATCGGCGCCCGGCTCGGCCCCGGGCCCCGCGACGGCCTGATGACCGGCCTGAAGGAGCGCTACCCCCGGCTGTCGATCCGCCTGGTCCGCACCGCCATCGAGGTGACCGTCCTCGCGATCGGCTTCCTCCTCGGCGGCTCCGTAGGCGTAGGCACCATCGCCTACGCCCTGGCCATCGGCCCCCTGTCCCAGATCTTCCTCCCGATGCTGACGGTCCCCACCAGTGCGGAAGAGGTAGCCGCCACGGCCTGATCGCCGCGCCGGGCGGCGGGTCCCGATATATGGGAACCATCGCGGAACG
>NZ_BOPF01000091.1 GCF_016863615.1 Virgisporangium aliadipatigenens
GCCTGTGCGGCTTCGTTGGTCGACACCTTGAGCCGTGCGGCGAGTTGGTTCGCGTTGATCGGCGTGCCGTCGTTGTCTGCCCGGTACTGCCTTGCGACCCGGGATGCCATGGCCAACACGTCAGGCGACGGCGCAGCGGTCGCGGCGGGTCGTGCACGGTCCAGCGCGTTGACGGAAGAGTCTGCGGTGGACGGTGCCGACTTACGCGGCGGTGCGTCGTCGTCGCGGCGGGGCCGGGGCGACGGGCGTCGAGCAGGACGGGAGGTTTCGACGGGTGCCGGCGACGCGGCCACCGGGCCGGTCGGGGCAGGTGCCTTGACGATGCGCGCGGCCAGGTCGGCCGGGCTCGGTGCCGCAGCCGGAGCCGGCTCATCTGCCGGACGTTCCGGCCGGTCGTCCATTGCGGAGCGCGCGGGCGCATCGTCCATGGAGGGCGGTGCGGCCTGCGTGTCCACTGTGGACGGCACGACAGGGTTCATAGTCGTAGGGACAGGAGAAGTAGAAGGGGCAGGGGTAGTAGGAACATGGGGCGTGACGTGATTCGGTTGCGTGACGTGGTCGGCGGTGCCGACGTCGGTCAGGCCCATCACCTTGTCGGTGTGGGTGAACCACATTGCACGCTCACCGCGTCGCTGGACTTCAGCGATGATGGCGTCATCGGCCGTGAGGCTCAGTTTCGCCAGACGGGCAACCCGTCGACTACGCAACCGGTCCGAACCGTGGTTCAGCCGGTAGTACAGCGTGGTCATCTGCTGGGTCAGCCGTTCGCGGTGCACGGTGTGGACGTCCCGTTCTCCGGGCTCGATGGCCCCGACCGCGAGCAGCAGCCGGCGGGGCGTCCAACGCCAGGTTGATGCATCGGTCGGACGCCTAGTGGCGCCGCCGACCAGGCCGTCCCACCACTGCTTGGTGACCAGCAGCGGGATCAGCATCCGCAGAACTGCTTCGGGCACCGATTTCGATGCCACTGTCGCTACCAGGGCCATGGCTGAGGCCACGGTCCATGCGGTGGTGCCGAACCGTCCGGGCCAGCCGTACTCGCGCATGTGACGCTTCGCGCGGATCATCGCCACCAGAAGCAGCGCTTCCATGACGAAGAACAACAGCAGGGTCAGCCCGAGGGAGAAGTGCAGCCGGTGCCGCGCGATCTCCCAGACCGCCTCGGACGACCATCCGAGAGCGATCAGCATGACCAGGTTCGACAACGGCTCATCCGGCCGCTCGCTGCGAGCGATCCGACGCACGCGGGTAGCAACCCACGCCAGGACGAGCACGGATAGGACCAGGCCGGCGAGGACAACCTCGCGCCGCCCGGCGAACCCTGCCACCACATCGGAAACCTTCGACAGGTCAGACATCCCAGGATCCCTCCGAATCGGAGGCGGCCCAGTCGTTCAGGCCGTTGAGATGCGGGTCCGAGAAGATGTCGACCTCTCGCATGAGCAGGTCGAGACTGGAGATCGCCTGCGGGTCGCAGTTGTAGGCCGCCATACGCAGCGCGGCTTGGACCTGGCCCACATCGGTGGCGATCCAGTCGTTCCAATAGATGAGGTTGTCACGGATAGAAATAGCAGGGTCGTAGGGCAGGGTCGGCTCCACCACGTCGGCGAGCGCCGCGAGGGCAAGGACCAGAAGGTCCCACTCCGCCGAGGGAGTCTGGCGGTCGAAGCGGACGGCAACCTCGCCGAACGCGGCCATCTCCAGAGCGCCGAACACCGACACACGGCCCGTGAACGGATAGTCGAGATCCTCCCGAGTCGGGCACCAGTCGTGCCGGCCCAGCTCCTCCGCAGCATCGAGAAGCAGTCGCGCCACCCGGGCGTTACGCGCACGGTTGGCCATGTCAGGACCGCCCGTCCGGCTCGGCGTACAGCGAGAACGACAGAATCGTCAGATCCCGCGCGCCGCAGTGCTTACGCAGCTCAGCTTCGAGCGCGATGACATCGCTGCGGTCACTGATCGGCTCCCGCCGGTTGTAGTCGACGGCCCCGAAGGTCCGACCGTTGTTCGAGACGTAGCTGAGCCGATAGCGGAAAATCTTCTGGATGGTCATGACGTCGTGTCCTTTCCGTTGAGCAGGTCGAGCAGGCTCGGTTCGATCACGGGTTCCGGACACGGCGCCGATCGGCCCGTCCGAACCGTGAAACGGTTGGTACGAACGGTTTTCGGCTTGTGCAGGGATTCGAACTGTTCTCCGGTCAGCGCTTGCAGCGCGGCCGGGTTCTCGGTACGCCGCCGATACAGCTGCGGACGCACGACTGACATGGTCGGGCACTCGGACTTGTCGTCCGGGTAGCGGTGACCGCACTTCGGGCACGCCGAAGGACGCGGACTGCTCCCCGGGAAGTGGTCGGCGAAGACCCGCACGAGGATCGTCACCGTGACATCGGCG
>NZ_BOPF01000092.1 GCF_016863615.1 Virgisporangium aliadipatigenens
GTCGGTGTCCACCGTGGACAGCAAACGACCGGTGGCCGCCTCGACCGTGGCGATCGTGCCGGCCAGGCGCACCGGGTTGGTGCACGCGGCGGCCGGGCGGATGTGTTCCAGCCAGTCCGTGAAACCAGCGTCTGCCGCCCGCACGGCTGCTTGTTCGCGGGCGTGCGGCGAGCGGGTCAGCCACGAGGGCGACCCGGGCGCAAGGACGGCGGCGGTGGGCATGACGGTTCAGGCCGCCGGTTCGAGTTCGACGCCGGTGACGGCTTCCACGAGCGCGGCGGTGAGGTCGCGGGCTGCGGGTGGGGTGACGGCGTTGCCGAGCATCCGCACGTTGGTCTTCTTGGAGGTGCCGAGGAGGCGGTAGCCGGGGGTGAAGGCCATCCCGGCGCGGATCTCTTCGGTGGCGAGCATCCGGAAAGTGCACTCGTCGACGTCGACGGCGGTGCCGAGGACGGCGTCCCCGTCGACGGTGGTCTGTGCCGGCAGCGGCGTTTCCAGGGACCTCAGGTGCCCGGTGTCGTAGCCGTAGAGCAGGTGGTCCCAGGACAGCAGTGACTGGTGCCCGGCGGTGGTGATGGCCCGCAGCGGTTCGTCGAGGCGGGTGGCCATCTGGCCCTGGTCGCCCCGGGCGGTGTTGTTGCGGATGACGAGGGCTTGGTGGGTGCCGCCGGCGGCGAACGTGACCATCGGGTGCGTGCCGGCGGGGCGAGCGACGCCGTTGTTGCGCAGCGGCACCACGAGCGCTTCAGTCTCGCGGGTGGTCCGGGCACGCATCGGCGCCGTAGCCGGGCTGGAGGTGGTGTTCCGGCCGCCGCCGCACGGCACGAGCAACGGCGCACACTCCGGCGCACCGACCGACCCGGGGCGGGTGTGGCGGCGCAGCCCGGCGGCGATGCGGGCGAGGGTCTTCGGACTCAACGGCGTCGACCGCTCGCCGATACGCCGGGCCGGGCGGGTCAGGTCGATCGCGGTCAGCGCCGGCAGGGCGTAGGGATGCACCGCCCGGCCCCGGCACGACGTCCGGGGGCAGCGGTAGAAGTACTGGGCGCCGTAGCGCATGATGCGCCGCGCCCCCGGCCGCTTGTCGACGTAGACGCCGCGCACGTCGCCGCACGAGGGACACCAGGCCCGGGGACGGGTCCACTTGGCGAAGTCCGGCGCCGGATAGGCGTCGCGCCAGAAGACGAAGTAGACCCGGTCGCGCAGTTGCGGGGCGCCTGGGCCGTAGGCGGTCGCGAACGCCGAGTTGAGCACGACAGTACGGTGGCGGTAGCCCAGCAAGGCCATGCGGCGCAGCCACTCATCGAGGTGTTCCCACTTGAGGACGTCGGTGACGTTCTCCACGATGACGGCGCGGTAGCGGTGGACCTCGGTGAAGCGGGGCACGTCCTGCATCAGCATCCGCGACCGAATGGCGGCCTCCGACGGCAACGGCCGGTCATCGACGTCCTCGGCGAACAGGTCGAGCTGGACCGGGCGGCCGTCGTAGTCACACTTGATGCCCTTGGCGACGGTCCACCAGGTGCACTCCGGGGAGAACCAGCCGATGTCCGTTCCGGGGTGCCGGCGCGGGTCGATGCGGGTGATGTCCTCCCGGTCGTGGTCGGCGTGCGGGAAGTTCGCGTGGTGGGTGTCGACGGCGAGTTGCCAATGGTTGGAGGCCATCACCACCCGCACCCCGGGGACCTGTTCCATGCCGGTCGACGAGCCGCCGGCCCCGCAGAAGTAGTCAGCAACGGTCAACATCGGTCTGTCCTTCCGGGACGGTGCACAGTGGGAGGGCGTCTTCTTGGTCGGCTCGGCGGCCAAGCTTCCTAGGCTGTTGTGTCGACACAGGAGATCGGTCGGCTCGGCGGCCGGGGCCGTACCCGAAACCGGGA
>NZ_BOPF01000093.1 GCF_016863615.1 Virgisporangium aliadipatigenens
AGCCGGGCAGCGATGTCCGCCCACGAGTAGCCGAAGTCGTAAAGCCCAACGACCGCGACCCGCACCGCCGTGTCCACTTCGGACACCAGATCCGTGAGGCCCGTCAGGGCTTCCACGTCACCGTTACCGACACGGCGGCCGTAGGCCCGCACCATCCGACGCACCATCGCGCCGTAGGCGTCGTTCTCCACCTGACGCTTGGCCCGCTTACGCGGTTTCGGCGTCAAGCCGGGCTTGCCGGTGTTCTTGCTCATTCGGCACCGCCGGGGAAATCCACGGCCGCCACCTCGGCACACGAGATAGACCCGCCGAAGCCGTTCGCACAGAACGGGTAGCCGCCCGGTGCGCCGCAGAGCTGGCACGCGCCACCCTGCTCCTGGACGTCCAACTCGTAGGAGTCGAGCTGCGGGTCGTCGGCACCATCGGTGAGCCCGAACGCGTCCGCGATGAAGTACTCCCGTTCGAGGCTGTCAACAACCTCTACGTTGGCCCAGCGTCCACAGTGGACACACTGGAATACCCGGCTGACGTAGACATCCGCATCAGGACCAGGGACCAGCGCCACGCTCGGCGACGACGGGCACTCCGCCATCGACGTGCCGCAGCATTCCGGGCCGGGAACCGGACCCAGGTAGATCCGCTCCCACAGGTCCGCCGCCGCCAACACGACCGCACGCACCTGGTCGTAGGTGCGGCCCCGGGCGTCGTTGAACCCGTACGCCGTCATCGGGTTGCCGTTGTCGTCCCCGTCCGGGAACCGATCGACCAGGTAGCGCTCCAGCCACGCCATCGCGGCCTCGAACTCCCCGAACCCGGGGTGCTCGAACTGCAACGCCGGGGCGTCGAACCGCTCGCCGTAGCAGACCATCCCGAGCCCGGCCACGATGCACGCCGGCGGGAACAGCACCGCAGCGGTGCGGTCGTAGTAGTCGCCCTGGTTCCAGCCGTACCGGTCCGTGTACAGGACCATGTCCCGCAGCGTGTTCGCCGGGGTGAACCCGACCTCCGACACGGACTCCTCCGCGTCGTCGTGCAGTTCCGGCGCCGAAGCGCAGGTGCCGCACTCGGGATCGGCCGAACCGCCGAAGACGAACGCTCCGCCGCAGCTCTGGCAGTTGGTGAACCAGCACGGCTCGTCCGGCAGGTGCCACGACCTACAGGTCGGGCAGTCCTCACCGACCGGCAGGTCGATCGAGGTGTGTTGGGTAGGCTGCATGATGCCGCCTCCTTTCGTTGAAGGGGTTTCAGGTGGCTTGTGGCCGGCGGCAGCGGTCGCTTTCCACGGCGTTGGCCGTTGCCGTCGGTTCGGTTGGGTTGGTGCGTCTGTAGAGGTGTTCCTGACAGGCCGCGCAGTCCCGCCGCTCAGTGCGGAAACGCTCGCCGGTCACTGCCCCGGTGACGTACCGGTTGCAGATGTGTGGGTACGGTTCGCTCGCGGTCACGGGACGCCCGAGAACGCGACTGGCGGCCAGCCACACACCACGTGTAGGTGTCGGGTCGGTCGCCACGGCTCAGTGCCGGTGGGTGACCTGGACGACCGTCACGCAGCCGCCGATCAGCGACGCCAGGCCGACGATCGCGGCGACGCCGAGGACGCCCTTGCCGAGGTCCGCGATCGGACCGAACGACATCCCGGCCACCGCGAGGTACAGCGCCCGGACC
>NZ_BOPF01000094.1 GCF_016863615.1 Virgisporangium aliadipatigenens
CCCGGCGCACCGAAAGCGGTAACCGTCGACCGGGACACCAAAGACCCCACCAACATCGCCATCAAATGGTCCACCGTCGAAGGCGCCACCCGCTACAACGTCTCCGTCTTCGACGGCGCCACCGACAAAGTCACCCTGATCCCCGGCTCGAAGAACACCCACACCCTGCAAAACACCGACCCCTGCGCACGACTCAGGGTGACGATCGGCGCCCGCGACAAATCCGGCGCCGGCGCCACCTCCGGCAACGTCTGGCTCAACTCCCTCGCCCCCGGCGGCGTCTCCGGCGTCAAAGCCCAACGCGACCCCACCTACACCAACCTCACCGTCACCTGGAAACAACCCACCTGGACCGGCCAAGGCACCCTCACCGGCTACCGCGTCGTACTGATCCGCACCACCGACGAAAAAACCGTCTCCGACACCACCGTCAACACCCTGAGCACCACCATCACCAAACTCGACCCCACCGCCGACTACCGACTCCACGTCTCCGCCACCAACACCTACGGCACCTGCGTCGTCAACAAAATGCCCATCGGCTCCTCCAAAACCTCCGCCCCCACCGCACTGCGCCACGACCGCGACGACACCAACCCCCGCAAAGTCACCGTCACCTGGAACACCCCCGCCTACCTCGGCTACGGCGCCATCACCCACTACATGATCGGCGCGGCCGAAGGCAGCGCGGACCCGACAACGTGGACCCGCCTCGAGCCGACCACGACCAGCGCCCTGTTGGACCTGGACCCGGGCAAGAAATGGAACATCCAAATCGTGCCGTTCAACGCCTTCGGCCCCGGCCGTATCGGCGTCACCCGCCTCACCCCGGATGCCACCGCAGGACTCAAACCGCTGGTCAACCTCGCCCTCTCCGGCGAACAGGTCAACGTCAAACTCGGCACCAAAGTCGGCGGCATCACCGAATACCCCCGCGTCGTCGTCCGCATCAGGTCGTTGATCGCCGACGACAACGCCTACTACGACGAACAATGGGGACAAACCGGCGCCTCCACCATCACCTTCACCAACATCCCCCTCGGCATCTACATCGCCACCGTCTCCGGCACCACCCCCACCGGCGACCGCGAAGAAGAATGGGCCCGACAGGTCATGATCGTCGGACCCAACACCAACACCCTCACCAACACCGCCTGGCAAAGCGTCCTCGCCATCAAATCGGCCTCCGGTGACGGCAACGTCATCACCAAGACCGGCACGAACACCCCCAACCACGCCCTGCTCACCACCGTCAACCTGAAGGCCAACCGCGGCTACGGCGTCTGGGTCCGCGCCTCCATCAGCCCCCTCAAACTGATGACCGGCCTCCTCGTCGAATACGACCCCAACTACAACGGCCAAGGCCCCACCTACCTCCTGCGCATGCAGAAGCTCGGCATCCCCTGCGCGAAACCGCTCGCCGTCGCCAAGGCCCCGACCGCCACGACCAAGGCCGGCACGCACGACATCAGCGTCGTCGCCAACGGTGACACCCTCACCGCGACGGTGGACAACGTGACGGTCCTCAACGTTCAAAACCTGACCGCCACCAACAACAACACCTGCCTCACCCACGTACCCACCGGCACCCAAGCCGGACTCCGCACCTGGAAAACCGACGGACTCAACGCCTACACCAAGAGCACCCTCCGCTAG
>NZ_BOPF01000095.1 GCF_016863615.1 Virgisporangium aliadipatigenens
AGACCGCCACGATCACCATCCCGGCGTCGGGCTCGGCCACCCTGCTCGACGGCACCACACCGGCGAACACGGTCACGACCGCCGAGGGCGCCTACGTCCTGACCGGCACCACGATCACGTTCACGCCGGTACTCGGCTTCTCCGGACCGGCCGCCAGCCCGGTCACCTACCGGATCACCGACGCCTACGCCCAGAACGGCAGCAACACCTACACCCCCACCGTCACCAAGCCCGCCGCACCGACACCGCCCGCACTCACCTCCACCGGCGTCGGTACCGCCGACCAAACCGCCACGATCACCATCCCCATCTCCGGCTCCGCGACGCTGCTCGACGGCACCACACCGGCGAACACGATCACCACCGCCGAAGGCACCTACGTTCTGACCGGCACCACGATCACGTTCACTCCGGTACTCGGCTTCTCCGGTCAGGCCGCCAGCCCGGTCACCTACCGGATCACCGACGCCTACGCCCAGGACGCCGACTCCACTTACACCCCGACCGTCACCGCGCCCGCCGGGCCGACGCCGCCCGCGCTGACCTCCACCGGCGTCGGAACGGCCGACCAGACCACGACGATCACCGTCCCGACGTCGGGCTCCGCGACGCTGCTCGACGGCTCCGCGGCGACGACGACGGTGACGACCGCCGAGGGCACCTACGTCCTGTCCGGTACCACGATCACGTTCACGCCGGTGCTGGGCTTCTCCGGTGCGGCCACGAGCCCGGTCATCTACCGGGTCACCGACGCCTACGCCCAGAACGGCACCAACACCTACACCCCGACCGTCACCAAACCCGCGGGCCCGATCGCCGCACCGCTGACCTCCACGGGCGTCGGCTCCGCCGCACAGACGGCGACGGTCACCGTTCCGGCGTCCGGCTCGGCCACCCTGCTCGACGGCACCACACCGGCCACGACCGTGACCACGTCCGAGGGCACCTACACGCTCACCGGCACCACGATCACGTTCACGCCGGCCGGCGGCTTCACCGGCACCGCCACGGCCCCGGTCGGCTACCGGGTGACCGACGCCTACGGCCAGACCGCCACGAACACCTACACGCCCACCGCGTCGACCCAACTGCCGGCCGCCCCGACGCCGCCCGCGCTGACCTCCACCGGCGTGGGAACCGCCGACCAGACCACCACGATCACCATCCCCACCTCCGGCACGGCGACCCTGCTCGACGGCACCACACCGGCGAACACGGTCACCACCGCCGAAGGCACCTACGTCCTCTCCGGCACCACCATCACCTTCACGCCGGTGCTCGGCTTCTCCGGACCGGCCACCACACCAGTCACCTACCGGATCACCGACGCCTACGCCCAGAACGGCACCAACACCTACACCCCGACCGTCACCAAACCCGCCGCACCGACCCCGCCCGCGCTCACCTCGGTGGGTCTCGGCAGCGCAGCCCAGGCCGTCACGGTCACCGTCCCGGAGTCCGGCTCGGCCACTCTCCTCGACGGCGCCACGCCGGCCGCGAGCGTGACCACGTCCGAGGGCACCTACACGCTC
>NZ_BOPF01000096.1 GCF_016863615.1 Virgisporangium aliadipatigenens
ACCGCCCGCTCATTGGTTGACCATGGGGTGGCCCGGTGGTGTGGTGGCCGGGTGGCGTCTGGTCCGTCGGGTCATCGCCTACCGCTTGGATCCCCCTTTGTTGAGGGCCTGCGGGAGTGGCTGCGGGGTCTGGCGGTCCGGGACATCCCGACTGGCGACAGGGCTACTGCGCCGTGGAGCGCCCGTCAATGAGCGTCCGGCAGTGATGTCCCGAACCTTCAGATGCCTTCCTCTACTGGTTGAGCAGCGAAGAAGGCTTTATGAGTGTGACGGAAGGACTGGCCGTGCGGCCAGTGGTGACGGTCGGGGTCGATTGGGCGAAGGACAACCACGCCGTGTGTGTCTGCGATGGTGACGGCGTGGTGGTGGCGCGGCTGGTGGTCGCCCATTCGAAAGCGGGTCTGGGCCGGCTGGTCGAGTTGTGCGGCGGGTTCGAGGTGGCCGGGGTCGGGATCGAACGTCCGGACGGGCCGCTGGTCGATGTGCTGCTGGCGGCCGGCGTCACGGTGTTTGTGATCGCACCGTCGCAGGTGAAGTCGTTGCGCCGGCGTTACGGCTCGGCGGGGAACAAGGACGACCGCTTCGACGCCTACGTGTTGGCTGACACGGTGCGCACCGACCGGCGGCGGTTGACCGCGTTGGCCCCGGACACGACGGCGACGGTGGCGTTGCGGACGTTGGGCCGGGCCCGCAAAGACCTGCTGCGGTATCGGGTCGCGATGGCCAATCAGCTGCGGGCCCATCTGGACACGGCGTTACCGGGCCTGGTCGGGTTGTTCCGCGATCTGGACGCCCCGGCGAGTCGGGCGTTCATCGCCGAGTACCCGACCCAGGAGGCCGTCGACCGGCTCAGCATCGCCGATCTGGCCGTCTGGTTGAAAGCCCACCACTCCCAACGCTGCGACCCGGTCAAGCTGCACCGACACCTGAGCGACGCGCCACCCGGCGCTGTCGGCGCCCACGGCCGGGCGCTGGCCGGGATCACCCGCGCCTACCTCAGCATGTTGAACGCGGCCTGCGAGCAGATCACCGTCCTGGAACAACAGATCAGCGACGCTCTCGACAGCCACCCGGACCGGGACGTGTTCACCTCACTGCCCCGGGCCGGCACCGTGCGCGCCGCCCGGCTCCTGGCCGAGATCGGTGACGCCCGCGGCCGATACCCCACCCCGGCATCGCTGGCCGGCCTCGCCGGAGTGACACCCTCGACCCGCCAGTCCGGAAACGTGCGGGTCGTCGCGTTCCGCTGGGCGGTCGACAAACAACTCCGCGACGCCGTCTGCGACTTCGCCGCCGACTCCCGCCACGCCAACCCGTGGGCCGCCGACCTCTACAACAAGGCCCGCGCCCGCGGCCACCGACACCCACACGCCGTCAGAATCCTCGCCCGCGCCTGGCTCGACGTCATCTGGAAATGCTGGACCACCCACACCCCCTACCAACCCGACCGACACCGCGCCCTACAAACCCTCCTCAACCAAGATCCACAACCCACCGGTTGACACAGGGCACTCCCGCGCGCACCGCT
>NZ_BOPF01000097.1 GCF_016863615.1 Virgisporangium aliadipatigenens
CTCGCACCCGTGCTTACCAGGATCGACCTGCGCGGCTCCGTGACGGATCCGCGTGCGCTGCTGCCCCGTGCCGCTATCGATGTCGCTGCCGCTACCGAGGCGGTGGGTCCGATCGTGGAGGCGGTGCGTGTGCATGGCGCGGCGGCGGTCCGGGAGGCCACGCATCGTTTGGACGGGGTGACGCTGACGGCGTTGCGGGTGCCGGTGGAGGCGATCGCGGAGGCGGCGCGGCGGCAGGATCCGGCGGTGCGGGCGGCGCTGAGCGAGTGCATGGACCGCGCCCGGCGTACGCACGCCGATCAGCGCCGCACGGAGACGACGACCCGGGTGGTGCCGGGCGGGACGGTGACGCAGCGGTGGCTGCCGGTGCGGCGGGTGGGTCTGTACGTGCCGGGCGGGTTGGCGGTGTACCCGTCGAGTGTGGTGATGAACGTCGTCCCGGCCCAGGTCGCCGGTGTGGAGTCGATCGCGGTGACGAGCCCGCCGCAGAAAGACACCGGCCTGCCGCATCCGGATGTGTTGGCGGCGTGCGCGTTGCTGGGTGTCGAGGAGGTGTACGCCGTCGGCGGGGCCCAGGCGGTGGCGATGCTCGGCTACGGCATTGCTGGCGAGGTCGAGCCGGTCGACACGATCACCGGTCCGGGCAATGTGTGGGTGACGGCGGCGAAGCGGCTGCTGCGCGGGATCGTGGGTATCGACGCCGAGGCCGGCCCGACGGAGATCGCGATCCTGGCCGACGACACCGCCGATGCGGTGCACGTGGCGGCCGATCTGATCAGTCAGGCCGAACACGACCCGATGGCGGCCAGTGTGCTGGTGACCCCGTCGGTGGCCCTGGCCGACGCGGTCGACACCGCGCTGGGCCGGCTGGTCGCGGCGACGAAACACACCGGCCGCATCAGCGAGGCGCTACGCGGGCCGCAGTCGGCGACGGTGCTCGTCGATGACCTGGACGCCGGTGTGCGGGTGGTCGACGCCTACGCGGCCGAGCACCTGGAGATCCAGACCCGCGACGCCCGCGCCGTGGCCGAACGGGTCCGCAACGCCGGCGCGGTCTTCGTCGGGGCGTACTCGCCGGTGTCGTTGGGTGACTACTGCGCCGGATCCAACCACGTGCTACCCACCGGCGGCTGCGCCCGACACTCCTCCGGACTGTCGGTACAGACGTTCCTGCGCGGGGTCCAACTGATCGAGTACGACGAGGCCGCACTACGCGCCGTCGCCGGACACGTCGTCGCCCTCGCCGAAGCGGAAGACCTCCCCGCCCACGGACAGGCCGTCACGGCGAGGTT
>NZ_BOPF01000098.1 GCF_016863615.1 Virgisporangium aliadipatigenens
CGGTTTCTGGTGATCGTTGCAACGCTCCAGGTCAGGGAGTGTTGCATGGCTTTCATGATCCGTTCTGATGATGAGCGCTGGCCGGGGCATAAGGGACTGCCCCGCGAACGGGTGGC
The DNA here is from genome assembly GCF_016863615.1 of Virgisporangium aliadipatigenens. GTDB lineage: Bacteria > Actinomycetota > Actinomycetes > Mycobacteriales > Micromonosporaceae > Virgisporangium > Virgisporangium aliadipatigenens. The sequence continues at coordinate 117 of NZ_BOPF01000098.1, forward strand.
GTTCTTCGAGTTGTTGACACAAGGCTGGTCGGTCAGTGAGGCCGCCCGCGAGGTCGGTGTCACGCTGCGCACGACACAGCGATGGCGTTTCGGCCGTCACGAGCGGCCCGCACTGCTCACCCGCGCCGGCTACCGACGAGTCGTCGCGGCGGCCGCCTCGGGACGGTTTCTGTCCGAGCAGGAACGGATCACGATCGCGGACCGGTTGCGGGACAAAGCCTCGATCCGCACGATCGCGGCCGAACTGGGCCGGTCACCATCGACGCTCAGCCGAGAGATCGCCCGCAACCGTTCACCCGTCACCGGCCGGTACGGACCCCACCTGGCCCAACGCCTGGCCGACAACCGCAGACCCCGACCCAAGACCGGCAAAATCGCCGGCAACCCCGCGCTGCGCGACTACGTCCAAGCCAAACTCGACCTCAAGTGGAGTCCGCAACAAATCTGCCAGGCTGTGCGGGTGGACTTCCCCGACCGGCCCGACATGCACCTCTGCCACGAAACGATCTACCTGGCGATCTACGTCCAAGGCCGCGGCGAGCTCCGCCGTGAACTCCACACAGCTCTACGCACCGGCCGTGCCCGCCGCAAACCCCACCGCAGCCCCGACGCGCGACGACCGCGCTTCACCCACGACATGGTCATGATCAGCGACCGGCCCGCCGAGATCGAAGACCGCGCCGTGCCCGGACACTGGGAAGGCGACCTGATCATGGGACGAGGCAACAACTCCGCCATCGGCACCCTCGTCGAACGCGCCACCCGCTACGTGATGCTGCTCCACCTGCCCCACGCACGAGACGCCGACACCGTCCGCGACGCCATCATCGCCACCATCAAAACCCTGCCCGCCCACCTCGCCCGATCCCTTACCTGGGACCAAGGCCCCGAACTGGCCGGCCACCACCAGATCACCCTCGCCACCAACATGGCCGTCTACTTCTGCGACCCAGCAAGCCCCTGGCAACGCGGCACCAACGAAAACACCAACGGACTACTCCGCCAGTACTTCCCCAAAGGCACCGACCTATCGATCCACACCGCGCAACACCTCACCACCGTCGCCACCGAACTCAACGGCCGACCCCGCAAAACACTCGACTGGGACACCCCAGCCCAACGCCTCACCAAACTCCTCAACATCAACTAACC
>NZ_BOPF01000099.1 GCF_016863615.1 Virgisporangium aliadipatigenens
CCAGGAGGGCGTCGCCGGTGGTGTGCCAGCCGGCGCCGACGAATTGGAGGAAGTTCACGACGAGCGTGGTGGGCTGCTGCGGGACCTGGCCGTCGGCCGGTTGTGGGCCGGCGGTTTCGGTGCGGCGGAAGGCGACCCGTTGCTGTCGGAGCAGGGTGAAGGTGACCGAGTAGGTGCGGCTTTTGGTGAGGAAGTGGCCGCCGAAGCCGAGCATGTGTGCCCACCGTCGTAGCCGGCGCCAGTCCTTGGGTTGGCCGAGGATCCAGCAGGCTTCGATGAGGCGTTCGGTGTGGGTGCCGTCGGGGTCGGCGTACAGGTCGACGGATTCGTCGGTGAGCCGGCGGGAGACGTGGCCGGTGACCTCGGTGGACTTGGTGGAGTACTTGGCGAGGTAGGCGGCGACCATTCCGTCGGTGACCTCGCCGTCGGCCGCGACGGTGACGATGCGGGTCAGCACCTGTTCGCCCCAGCCGATGGCCCACCCGTGCGGGTTGGTCGGGTGCGGGTGGGTGGTGAACCCGACCGTGGCGGCGGCGTGGTCGACCGCGGCGACCAGGTCGGCGGCGTCGAGCTGTGGGGGCGGGGGCACGATCTGCGGTCGTTCGCCGGGGCCGAAGGTGCGGGCGGCGTCGGCGGCGGTGAGTCCGTCGAGGCGGATGATGGCGTGGAAGTGGATGACGGCGCGGCGTTGCATCTCGCCGACCTTGCCGAAGGACAGCCGAAACGGCGGCACTTGCTTGGTGCGGCCGGTGTCGGTGACGACGTGGTGGAACGGCACGCCGCGTTCTTTGGCGAGGCGGGTCATGTAGCGGCGGATCGCGATGGTGGTGCGGCGCCACAGTTCGCTGGAGGAGATGTTCCACACGACCTGTGCGGGGTGGTCGTAGCAGTCCAGGCACAGCGGCGTGCCGAGGGCCTTGTCGCTGTCGTCGTGGCGGGCGAAGCAGACGAGCCGGCGGCCGTGTTCGCACCAGGCCGCGTCGCGGCGGGCGTGGCACGGTTCCGGGCGGCAGTCGCAGCGGGAGCGTTTCACGCAGGTGTGTCGGGCGACGTGGCGGGTGTGGACCGGTCCGAACGAGGGGGCGGTGAACGTCGGGAACACCGCCGGGTGCGCCGCCACGGTGTCGGGGACGCCTTTGCCGCCGACGAGGCCGGCGCGCAGGAGTTGGTAGGCGTCGCGCTTGTAGCGGGTGGAGCAGGCCGGGCAGATGCGTTCGCGGCGGTTGCCGCACGGCTTGTAGATGATGCCGTCGGGCATCGA
>NZ_BOPF01000100.1 GCF_016863615.1 Virgisporangium aliadipatigenens
GGACAGCTCGGTCTTACCGACACCGGACGGGCCGGCGAAGATGAACGAGCCGGAGGGCCGCTTCGGGTCCTTGAGCCCGGCGCGGGTACGGCGGATCGCCTTGGAGACCGCCTTGACCGCGTCGTCCTGGCCGACGATCCGCTTGTGCAGCTCCTCCTCCATGCGCAGGAGCCGAGCGGTCTCTTCCTCGGTCAGCTTGTAGACCGGGATACCGGTCCAGTTGGCCAGCACCTCCGCGATCTGCTCGTCGTCGACCTCGGACACGACGTCGAGGTCGCCGGCCTTCCACTCCTTCTCCCGCTGCGACTTCTGGCCGAGGAGCTGCTTCTCCTTGTCCCGCAGCTGGGCGGCCCGCTCGAAGTCCTGCGCGTCGATCGCGCCTTCCTTGTCGCGGCGCACCTGCGCGATGCGCTCGTCGAAGTCCCGCAGGTCCGGCGGCGCGGTCATCCGGCGGATCCGCATCCGCGCACCGGCCTCGTCGATCAGGTCGATCGCCTTGTCCGGCAGGTAGCGGTCGGAGATGTACCGGTCGGCCAGCGTCGCGGCGGCCACCAGCGCGGCGTCGGTGATCGACACCCGGTGGTGCGCCTCGTACCGGTCGCGCAGCCCCTTGAGGATCTCGATCGTGTGGGCCAGCGACGGCTCGCCCACCTGGATCGGCTGGAACCGGCGCTCGAGCGCGGCGTCCTTCTCCAGGTGCTTGCGGTACTCGTCGAGCGTGGTCGCACCGATCGTCTGCAGCTCGCCACGGGCCAGCATCGGCTTGAGGATGCTCGCCGCGTCGATCGCGCCCTCGGCCGCACCCGCACCGACGAGCGTGTGGATCTCGTCGATGAACAGGATGATGTCGCCGCGGGTGCGGATCTCCTTGAGCACCTTCTTCAGGCGCTCCTCGAAGTCACCGCGGTAGCGCGAGCCGGCCACCAGGGCGCCCAGGTCAAGCGTGTAGAGCTGCTTGTCCTTGAGCGTCTCGGGGACCTCGCCCTTGACGATCCGCTGCGCCAGGCCCTCGACGACGGCGGTCTTGCCGACGCCGGGCTCGCCGATGAGGACCGGGTTGTTCTTGGTGCGGCGGGACAGCACCTGCATGACCCGCTCGATTTCCTTCTCGCGCCCGATGACCGGGTCGAGCTTGCCCTCGCGGGCGGCCTGGGTCAGGTTTCGGCCGAACTGGTCGAGCACCAGGCTGGTCGACGGCGCGGCCTCGCCCGCGGCGCCGGTGCCGGCACCGGCCGGCTCCTTGCCCGTCTGGTAGCCCG
>NZ_BOPF01000101.1 GCF_016863615.1 Virgisporangium aliadipatigenens
CGCTAGTGCTGTGACCGTGAACGTTGGCCGGGTTGGGTGACACGCCGGTCAGCGTTCTCGGGTCGGTGGTGGTCGGGGTTCAGGCTGTCGTGATGGCAGAACCTGTTCGGGCGCGTCGGCTCAGTGCCGATGAGGGCCGGCGACTACAGCAGATCGTCCGGCGCGGGACCGGGTCGCCGGTCCGGTTGCGTCGAGCGATGGTCATCATGGCCTCGGCCAGCGGGAACACCGTCGCGGCGATCGCCCGGCTGGTCCAGGGCGACGAGGACGCGATCCGGCAGGTCATCCACCGGTTCAACGAGATGGGTCTGGCCTGTCTGGACCCTCAGTGGGCGGGTGGCCGTCCCCGCCGGATCAGTGAAGACGACGAAGCGTTCATCGTCGCGACGGCCAACACCAGACCCCAGACTCTCGGCCAGCCGTTCACCCGCTGGAGCCTGCGCAAACTGTCCGATTACCTGGCCCGTAACCGTGGTCTGCGCAGGGTGGAGGTCGGCCGGGAACGGCTACGGCAGTTCCTCCACCGACACGACATCAGCTTCCAGCGCACCAAGACGTGGAAGGAAACCAACGACCCGGACGCGGAGGCGAAACTCGCCCGGATCGAACAGGTCACCAGCGCGTTTCCGGACCGGGTGTTCGCCTTCGACGAGTTCGGGCCGCTGACCATCCGGCCGCACCTGGGCGCCTCGTGGACGGCGAAAGGCCACCCCGATCGGCTGCCGGCGAACTACCACAAGCTGCACGGCGTCCGGCAGTTGCACGCCTGCTACAGCATCGGTGACGACACCCTCTGGGGCGTCGTGCGAGTGCGCAAGTCCGCCGCGAACACGTTGGCCGCGCTCAAGTCGATCCGCGCCGCGCGCCCGGACGGGGCACCGATCTACATCATCTTGGACAACCTGTCCGCGCACAAAGGCCACCGGATCCGGGCCTGGGCGGCCCGGAACCGGGTCGAGCTGTGTTTCACCCCGACCTACTCGTCCTGGGCGAACCCGATCGAGGCCCATTTCGGGCCGCTACGCACGTTCGTCGTGGCCGGCTCGAACCACCCGAACCACACCGTCGCCACCCGCGCGATCCAGGCATATCTGCGGTGGCGCAACGCCAACGCCCGCCACCCCGACATCCTCGCCGCCCAACGCCGCGAACGCGCACGAGTACGCAGCGAACGCCAACGCCGATGGGGCCAACCCGCTACACGCGCGGCCTGACCCCAACCCGGCCAACCTTTCCGGTCAGAGCACTA
>NZ_BOPF01000102.1 GCF_016863615.1 Virgisporangium aliadipatigenens
GTTCGAGCAGGTGCGCGCGGACGGCGTCGAGGCGATGGGTGTGGGCCAGCCGGTCGTCGCCGTCGAGTGTGCCGAGCAGGGCCAGGCCGGCCGTCGGGCCGTGGACCATCGCGACCGCCACCGCGCGGCTGAGGGTGACGAGGGGGCCGGGCGTCACCCGTTCCAACACGTCGTAGAGAGCGAGTATCTGCGGCCAGTCGGTGTCGGCGGACGTCTGTGCCTCGTCGTGCAGGGCCGCTATGGCGGCCTGGATCTGGTACTGCCCGATCGGTGCGGCGCCGAGGGTCCGCGCGAGCAGTGCCCGGCCCTCGGCGATCGCGGCGGCGTCCCACCGGCCCCGGTCCTGCTCGGCGAGCGGCACGATCCACCCGTCCGCGTCCGTGCGGGCGGCCCGCCGCGCGTCGGTCAGGAGCATCAGGGCGAGGAGCCCGGCGGCCTCGCCGTCCGCGGGCAGGAGACGGTGCAGGAGCCGCGCCAGCCTGATCGCCTCCGCCGCCAGGTCGGGTCGTGCAAGATCGGTATAGCCCTCGTTGAACATCAGATACAGCACGTGTCGCACCACGCGGAGGCGGTCGGCCCGCTCGCCCGCGGCGGGCAGTTCGAAGCGGGCTCCGGCCTCCCGGATCCGCTGTTTCGCCCGGGAGATCCGCTGCGCCATGGTCGTCTCCGGGACCAGGAACGCCGCGGCGACCCGCGCGGTCGACAGGCCGCCGACGGCGCGCAGGGTCAGGGCGAGCTGCGACGGCGGCGACAGCGCGGGATGGCAGCACAGGAACAGCAGCACGAGCGTGTCGTCCGGGTCGTCGGGCGGCTCGTTGGTCGGGTCGAGCGCGGAGGCGATCTCGCGGCGGCGGCGTGCCGAGTCGGTCCGCCAGCGGTCGACCAGTGCCCGGGACGCGACGGTGAGCAGCCAGGACCGCGGCCGTTTCGGGAGGCCGTCCGGCCATTGAGCGGCGGCGGCCAGCAGCGCCTCCTGCACGGCGTCCTCGCAGGCGTCGAACTGCCCGTGCCGGCGGACGAGCGTGCCGAGGACCTGCGGCGCCAGTTCGCGCAGCAGGTTCTCGAACGGCGTCCCGGTCACTGCTGGGGCGGTGCCTCGTCCATGATCCGGCGGATCTCCATCGGGTACTCGGTGACGGCGACGACGCGCGCGGCGATCTCGACGGCGCGTTCGTGGGTGCACTCCAGGATCCAGTAGCCGGCGAGGGATTCCTTGATCTCGGCGAACGGCCCGTCCGTGGG
>NZ_BOPF01000103.1 GCF_016863615.1 Virgisporangium aliadipatigenens
AACGCGTTGGTCATCTGCACGGCCACCTTCGCCAGTTCCCGGGTGTCCTTGTAGACCGTCTCCGTCTGCTGCCCCTTGGCGATCAGCTTCACCGACTCCAGCTCGGCATCCTGACCGGTCAACACCGGCAGCTTCTTCGCGGGCGTGCCGTAGCCGGCCTCGGTGAGCGCCTCCAGGATGCCCCGGCTGATGCCGTCGTACGGCGACAGGATCCCGTCGACCGGCACCGCCGGGTAGAACGTGGCGAGGATCCGCGCCATCCGCGTCTTGGCGTTGGCGCCGTCCCAGCGCATCGTCGCCACCTGGTCGAACGTCGTCTCGCCGCTGCGCACCACCAGCCGCCCGGCCGCCATGTAGGGGCGGAAGACGCTCATCGTGCCGTTGTAGAAGACGGTCGCGTTGTTGTCGTCGGACGAGCCGGCGAAGATCTCGACGTTGACCGGGCGCCCGGTCGGGCTGGCCAGGCCGAGGAAGTCGACGATGGCGTTCGCCTGCAGCACGCCGACCTTGAAGTTGTCGAACGTCGCGTAGTAGTTGAGGTCGCCGGTGTTTCGGATGAGCCGGTCGTAGGCGATCGTGGGGATCTTCGCCGAAGCGGCCTTGGCCAGCACCTGGGTCAGCGCCCCGCCGTCGATCGCCGCGATGAGCAGCGCCTTGACGCCCGCATCGATCATGCCCTCGAGTTTGGTGACCTGGTCCTGCACGTTGTTGTCGGAGAACTCCAGCGTGCTCTTGTAGCCGAGCAGCGTGAACTGCTTGACCATGTTCTCGCCGTCGGCGATCCAGCGCGGCGAGGTCTTGGTCGGCATCGAGATCCCGACGGTGCCCCGGTCCGGCGGCTTGACGGCGTTGACGACGTCGTCGGCGGTGCTCGCGCAGCCGGCCGCCGCCGACGCCACCGAGGCGGCGAAGGCCGCGCCCAGCGTCCGGCGTCGTACGCGCACGCCCCCAAGGTCCATGCGGCCATTCTGGGATATTTCTCCGACTTAGGCGGTTGAACACGAAAATCCGTCGCACATGGTGCGCCCGTCACGCCGGGGTGGCGAAGATCTGGGTCCAGTAGATGGTGCCGCCCCT
>NZ_BOPF01000104.1 GCF_016863615.1 Virgisporangium aliadipatigenens
ACAGGGGAAGTTAGGGGAGGAACGTGTCGGCACAGTTCGACTACGGAGGCCTGACCGGCTACGAACCGATCAGCGAGACCGATCGGAAGGAGTTCCACGAACAGGGCTTCCTGCTCGTGCGTAACGTCCTGACCGAGGAACACCGCGCAGCGCTGGAATCGGCCATGGACCGCGTCTACGCCGAAGAGAAAGCCGCCGGCAACACGTCCAAGAACGACGTGCTGCACCTGCTCGGCTTCCTCAACCGCGACGAACTGTTCGGTGACCTGCTCACCCAGCCCACCCTGTTCCCCCACATGTGGGGCCTCGCCGGCTGGAACATCTACACCCACCACAACCACCTCGACGTGACCCCTCCCACCCCGGAGGAAGAACCCCCGTCGTGGGGCTGGCACCAGGACGGCTACCGGCAGAACTCCGACCCCGAGACCATGGACCCCAACCTGCCCCGGCCCATGTTCTCCCTCAAGATCGCCTACGTCATCTCCGACCTGTCCGAAACCGGCCGCGGCGCCACCAAAGTCATCCCCGGCAGCCACCTGCGCAACAGCCTGCCCCGCCCGGCCGACACCACCGTGCACAACCCCGACCCCGAAGGCACCGTCGAGATCACCGCCAACCCCGGCGACTGCTTCATCTTCGACCGCCGCCTCTGGCACTCCCGCTCACCGAACTACTCCAACATCACCCGCAAGATGCTGTTCATCGGCTACACCTACCGATGGATCCGCAACCTCGACGACATGCCCATCGACAAAAACAGCCAATGGTGGGCCAACCGCACCCCCGTCCAACGCCAACTCCTCGGCGAAGGCACCAGCACCGCCAACTACTGGGGCATCGACTGGACCGGCTACATCGACGAAGAAATCCCCCTCCGCAAGGAACTCAAGACCCGCGGCCTCCTCGACCGC
>NZ_BOPF01000105.1 GCF_016863615.1 Virgisporangium aliadipatigenens
CCTAGGGAGTGTCTTCAAAGGGTGTAGCGGTGGATGATGTCGGCTGTGATCCGCCGCTACGAACTGTCTGATTCCGAGTGGGAGTCGTTGTCGCAGTTCCTGCCTTCGACGCTGACGGGTGGTCGGCCCAGGTCTGATGATCGGCGGGTACTGAACGGGGTTGTGTGGAAGGTCCGTTCCGGGGCGCCGTGGCGTGATGTTCCGGCCCGCTACGGGTCGTGGAAGTCGGTCTACACCCGGTTCCGGCGGTGGGCTTTGGACGGGACTTTCGCGCGGATGCTCGCCGGTGTGCAGGCTAGTGCGGACGCGGTCGGGGACATCAACTGGCTGGTCTCGGTCGACTCGACGATCGTGCGGGCACACCAACACGCCGCGGCCGGTAAAGGGGGCAGCGGGAAACGGACGAACCGGCGGATCACGCCATCGGACGATCTCGAGGTGGACTGACCACCAAGATTCACCTCGCCGCAGACGGCGCCGGACGCACGCTCGCGTTCGTGCTCACCGGCGGCAACGTCAACGACTGCACCCGCTTCGACGCGGTCATGACCGCCATCCGCATCCACCGCAACGGAGCCGGCCGGCCACGCACCCGCCCCGACCACGTCATCGCCGACAAGGGCTACAGCTCCCGCGCCATCCGCAGCTACCTACGCCGGCGCGGTATCGGCCACACCATCCCCGAACGTTCCGACCAGCAAGCCGGCCGAGCCCGTCGAGGCCGCCGCGGCGGACGGCCACCGACGTTCAACCCGGCCATCTACAAACACCGCAACGTCGTCGAACGCTGCTTCAACCGACTCAAGCAATGCCGCGCAGTCGCCACCCGCTACGACAAGACCGCCACCTCCTACCAGGCAACCGTCACCATCGCCGCCCTACTGCAATGGCTTTGAAGACACTCCCTAG
>NZ_BOPF01000106.1 GCF_016863615.1 Virgisporangium aliadipatigenens
CCGATCGAGGGCCGCCCGTGTGGGCGGCCCTCGACGCATTTACGGGTACGGTTCGTTACCGGGCCCCGATCCCGGGTACTCGGGCCCCGAAAGGACTTTTCTCGTGACCAGTTCATCCTCGTCGAACGACCGCGCCGACGGCGACCGCTCCGGCGGAGCTCCGCGCGGCGATCAGGACCGCGGCGGTTTCCGCAACGGGGACCGCGGATCGTCCCGCCCGGGAGGCTTCCGCGGCGCACGCGACGACCGGGGCGGCTCGCGGGCCGGCGGGTCCGGCGACCGGGGCGGTTTCCGCGGCGGGGCGGGCGGGGATCGGGAACGTGGCGGCTTCCGTCGCGACGGCGACCGGGGCGGCTTCGGCGGCCAGGGCCGTGGTGACGACCGGGGCGGGTTCCGCTCGGGCCCACGCCGCGACGGCGAACGAGGCGGCGCAGTATCGGGCGGGTCCGGCGATCGGGGCGGCTTCCGTGGTGATCGCGGACCCGGTGGGGCCGGCGGCGACCGCGGTGGTTTCCGTCGCGACGGCGACCGGGGTGGCTTCGGCGGCCAGAGCCGTGGCGACGACCGAGGCGGATTCCGCGGCGATCGCGGACCGGGTGGCGGCGACCGCCAGGGCGGCGGCTTCCGTCGCGACGGCGACCGGGGCGGGTTCGGCTCGGGTCCGCGGGGGGACGGCGAGCGCCGTGGCTTCCGTAGTGACGGCGAGCGGGCCGGCGGCTTCCGCAACGACCGCGACGGCCGGGGCGGCTTCGAGGGCCGGGGCCGCGGCGACGGTGAGCGTGGTGGCTTCGGATCCGGATCGCGCGAGCGCGGCGGGCCCGACAGCCGTGGCGGCGATCGCGAGCGTGGTGGCTTCGGCGCCCGTGAGCGCGGCGGATACGAGAACCGCGGCGGCGACCGTGGGGCGC
>NZ_BOPF01000107.1 GCF_016863615.1 Virgisporangium aliadipatigenens
TTTCGTCTGATCTAACGCGGCCAGGTCACCGGGACGACCCGCACATGTGCGTCCAGGCCCGCGAAATCCTTCGGGTTGGTGGTGAACAGCGGCAGCCTGCTCGCGGCGGCCGTCGACGCGATCATCAGGTCGGCAAAGCGACCACGTGGGTTGCGCCCTGCGGCAAGCACGCTTGCGGTGATGAGCCCGAACAAGCGGGCGGCGGCAGTGTCGAAGGGCAGCGGGTCGAATGTGGCCTCGACATGCTGGAGCAGGGAAGTCCGACGGGCTCGTTCGGTGGGTTCCGGAGCATGGTGCGGACCGGTGGACAGCTCTGCCAGCGTCACCGCACTGATGACCATCTCGTCGGGCAATTCGGCCGGGTCAAGTTGGTTGAGAAGGATCACGACATTGGTATCGATCAGCCCTCGCGTAGGCGGGTTACCACTCACGCGAGGGCAGGTCCTGGTCAAGGACGGCATCGAGGCTTGCGCGGAATGCGTCCGGATCAATTGTCGGGGCCGTCGCGAACGCTGCGAGCACCTCGGCACGCGGCACAAATGTCCGGCGGCGGAGCGGTATCAGGCGACCGATCGGCGTGCCGTTACGGGTGATCGTGTAGGACTCCCCGCGTTCGACATTCCGCATGATCTCACTTGAATCGTTGCGTAGCTCTCTCTGCGTGATATGGCGAGATGCCGGGTCCGTCATGCCCCGACGCTACAAGACGCTACAAGGCGCTACAAGGCGCTACAGCTATGAGTTGGGTTCGAGTCGGACGGAGATGCTGTTGACGCAGTGTCGGGTGTTC
>NZ_BOPF01000108.1 GCF_016863615.1 Virgisporangium aliadipatigenens
AAGGCCCTCGCGGAGTTCCTGTTCGGCTCCGAGGACGCGCTGATCCAGCTGGACATGTCGGAGTTCCACGACCGGTACACGGTGTCGCGTCTGGTCGGTGCGCCTCCCGGGTACGTCGGTTACGACGAGGGTGGTCAGCTGACGGAGAAGGTGCGGCGTCGGCCGTTCTCGGTGGTGCTCTTCGACGAGATCGAGAAGGCGCACCCGGACGTGTTCAACACGCTCCTGCAGATCCTGGAGGACGGGCGGCTGACCGATGGTCAGGGTCGGATCGTGGACTTCAAGAACACGGTGATCATCCTGACCACCAACCTCGGCACCCGCGACGTGGCGAAGGCGGTCTCCCTGGGCTTCCAGTCCTCGGAGGACACCGAGTCCAACTACGAGCGGATGAAGCAGAAGGTCAACGACGAGCTGAAGCAGCACTTCCGGCCGGAGTTCCTCAACCGGATCGACGACACGATCGTGTTCCACCAGTTGAAGGAGTCGGAGATCCTGTCGATCGTCGATCTGATGATCAACCGGATCGAGGGGCAGCTGAAGAACAAGGACATGGGGCTGGAGTTGACGGACAACTCCAAGCGGTTCCTCGCGAAGAAGGGTTACGACCCGGTGCTGGGTGCGCGGCCGTTGCGGCGGACGATCCAGCGCGAGATCGAGGACAACCTGTCCGAGAAGATCCTCTTCAACGAGCTGCGCCCCGGCCAGATCGTGGTCGT
>NZ_BOPF01000109.1 GCF_016863615.1 Virgisporangium aliadipatigenens
CTACCTCAGCAACGGTCACGTCGTCAACCGGTACGCGGACGGGTCGTCGGCGGAGTTTGCCGGTGAGCATGTAGTCCGTCAGACGACCGCTGACGGTGCGGTGTACACCGCCTTCGACGACCAGAACAGGCCGCATCGGGGCACCACCGGCGGCGACTCGTTCACGGTCGACTACCTCAACAACGGCAACGTGGTGAACCACTATGCGGACGGGTCATCCGCGGAGTTTGCCGGTGAGCGGGTGGTGCGGCAGTCGACGGGTGACGGGGCCGTCTATACGGACTTCGACGGGCAGAATCGGCCGCATCGCGGGAGTGTCGGTGGGGAGTCCTTCTCCATCGATTACCTCGGCAACGGAAACGTGGTCAACCGGTACTCCGATGGGTCTTCGGCGGAGTTTCAGGGTGAGCATGTGGTGCGGCAGACGACCGCTGACGGTGCTGTCTACACGGACTTCGACGGGCAGAATCGGCCGCACCATGGTCAGGCCGAGGGCGAGTCCTTCTCGATCGACTATCTGGGCAATGGCAACGTCGTCAACCGGTATGCGGACGGGTCGTCGGCGGAGTTTGCCGGTGAGCGGGTAGTCCGGCAGACGACGGCCGATGGGGCCGTCTACACCGACTTTGACGGGCAGAGTCGGCCGCACCATGGTCAGGCTGAGGGTGAGTCGTTTTCGATCGACTACCTCGGTAATGGGAATGTGGTCAATC
>NZ_BOPF01000110.1 GCF_016863615.1 Virgisporangium aliadipatigenens
GGGTCTCCCGCCTACGCCGCCGGACGCTCGGACGATGCCGAAGACCAGCCGTCATCCGGCGCGTCGGCCGGGACGAAGCCGTCACCGCCGCGCGTGCGGGACATCTTCTGAACTTTCGCCGTGGCGAAGCGCAGCGACGGGCCGATCTCGTCCACGTCGAGCTGCATCATCGAGCGCTTCTCACCTGTTTCCTTGTCCTCCCAGCGCGACAGCTTCAGCCGACCGGTCATCACCACGCGGGTGCCGCGCTTGAGCGACTCCGCGATGTGCTCGGCCAGGTCCCGCCACGCCGTGCAGTTCAGGAACAGCGGGTCCCCATCGCGGTACTCGCCCTTGTCCCGGTCGAACACACGCGGGGTCGAAGCCACGGTGAACTTGCACATCGCAGCCCCCGAGGGCAGGAAGCGCATGTCCGGGTCGTCGGTCAGGTTCCCGACCAGGGTGATCGTTGTTTCTCCAGCCATTACAGGCACTCCACTTCTTTCCACAGTTCCGACCGTCCCAGCGACAGCCGGCACGCCTTGTGAGGCATCGGGTCAGCGGCGGGCACGCGGCGCCTCCGGTCCCGGGTCCTCGATGTCATCCAGGTCCAAACCCAGCGACGTCACCGCGGGCGAGACCGGGAACAGAGCGGCCACCGTGTCCGGCACCGCATTCGCCAACGGCGAACCGACCAGTCCGACCAACGGATCCCGCCGGGTGATGTCCG
>NZ_BOPF01000111.1 GCF_016863615.1 Virgisporangium aliadipatigenens
GGTCTCCCGCCTACGCCGCCGGACACTCGGACGAAGCCGAAGACCAGCCGTCATCCGGCGCGTCGGCCGGCGTGAAGCCGTCACCGCCGCGCGTGCGGGACATCTTCTGAACCTTCGCCGTCGCGAAGCGCAGCGACGGGCCGATCTCGTCCAGGTCGAGGCTCATCATCGAGCGCTTCTCGCCCGTGGTCTTGTCCTCCCACCGGTCCAGCTTCAACCGCCCGGTCACCACCACGCGGTCGCCACGCTTGAGCGACTCCGCGATGTTCTCGGCGATCTGCCGCCACGCCGTGCACCGCAGGAACAGCGGCTCCCCGTCGCGGTACTCACCCGACTCCTTGTCGAACACACGCGGCGTCGACGCCACGGTGATCTTGCAGATCGCCGCGCCCGAGGGCAGGAACCGCATGTCCGGGTCGTCGGTCAGGTTCCCCACGATCGTGATCGTCGTTTCTCCAGCCATTACAGGCACTCCACTTCTTTCCACAGTTCCGACCGTCCCAGCGACAGCCGGCACACCTTGTTGGACCTCCGGTCAGCGGCGGACACGCGGCGCCTCCGGTCCCGGGTCGTCGATGTCATCCAGGTCCAGACCCAGCGACGTCACCGCGGGCGAGACCGGGAACAGAGCGGCCACCGTGTCCGGCACCGCATCCGCCAACGGCGAACCGACCAGTCCGACCAACGGATCCCGCCGGGTGATGTCCA
>NZ_BOPF01000112.1 GCF_016863615.1 Virgisporangium aliadipatigenens
GCCCGGCCTTCGCCGGCACACTCGGCTTCGCCTTCGGCCGCTTCGTCGGCGCGGTCAACGCCATGAGCCGCCAGAGCAGCGACAGGTGGAACATGTCACAGCCGCACGACGGGGTGTCGCAGCCGTCGCAGCTGTCGCTCTTCCCGCCGCCCCCACCGTGGCCACCGCCACCGCCGTGGCCGCCTCCTCCGCCGCCTCCGTGGCTGCCGCCACCGCCGCCGAAGCCGGGGCCGTCACCGCCGCCGCGTCCGCCGCCACCAGAGCCGCCAGAGCCACCGCCCCAGCCGCCACCGGAGGGAGCGTCGCCCGGGCCGTCCTGGCCACCCCGGCCCCCGCCCGACGGGCCATCCGACCCCCGGCCGCCGCGGCCGCCGCCACCGCCCCAACTGAGACCCCCTCCGCCGTCGCCGCCACCTCCGCCGGAGTCCTCCCACTCCAGTTCGGGGCCGTCGTCGTCGTCATCGTCGCGGCGGTGCGGGCAGTCCGGCGGGCAGCGCCACGCGCACGAGTCCGGGCAGTTGTGCGAACCGTGGTGCGGGCAGTAGTGCTCGGCCTGCTGCCCGCGGGAACGGCGGCTCACGGGACCGGGTCGATCGTGCCGCGCTGCACATCACCGGTGCAGCGGGAGATCCGTCCCGCGGCCAGCCGAGATCCCTGCCACAGCCCGTACCGCCG